>JBMONS010000043.1:0-3616 GCA_049323635.1 Thermodesulfobacteriota bacterium | reverse complement strand
ATCGGGATAGGGGACGGTCAGGAATCCTGACCGCTCCCCTCCCACACCACCCGGCATGCGGGTCCGCACCGGGCGGTTCGAGAAGTTGAGGTCATGAGAGTCGAGGTAAGCCGATTGTATCGAAATAGGCCACGGTCAGGACTCGGTTGAGTTCTCCCGCACTGTTCCGCCACCAGCACCGCGCATTTTGCGCCACACGCTTTGCCACATGCTCCGCCGCGCCCAGCTTGATCAGTTCCCGGTAAATCGTGCTACCCCGCCGCCAGTGCCTGAGTTGAATCGCCCGCAATCGATGGCGTAGCCATTCGTCCAGCGTACGCCAGACGCCCGGTGTTTGCGCCAGCCCGAAGTAGGCTTTCCAGCCCAACAGGTAAGCCTTGAGCTTATCGATGACCTCCGCCACGCTGCGCCCGCCCGAGCGCCGGGTCAATTGCCTCACCCGTTGCTTGAACATCGACAGCGCTTTGACGGCCACCTTGCACTTGACCCCTTCCTTGGCAAACCAGAAGCTGTAGCCCAGAAACTTCCTGCCTGAAACGTTTGCCACCGCGCTCTTGGTCTCATTGACCTTGAGCCGCAGTTTGCCGTAGCACTTGCGCAACCGCGCCATCACCCGCTCGCCTGCCTTCCGACTGCGCACATAAACGTTGCAGTCGTCGGCATAGCGAGCAAAACAATGGCCGTGCTTCTCCAATACCTTATCCACTTCATCGAGCAGCACGTTTGCCAATAAGGGACTCAGCGGCCCCCCTTGCGGCGTGCCCTGATACCGTTCCAGCACCACGCCATCGTTCATGATTCCGCTGTTCAGATATGCACGAATCAGCCGGATGACTACAGCGTCGTCGATGCGTTTCCTCAGGCGGTCAATCAGAATGTCGTGATTGACGCGATCAAAAAATTTCTCCAGATCGACATCGACCACGATCTTCCGGCCGGACTGGACATACGCTTGCGCCGCAAGAATTGCGTCGTGCGCACGTCGCCCCGGTCGAAAGCCGTGGCTGTAATCGCTGAAGCTCGGGTCCAGTATCGGTTGCAGCACTTGCAGCAACGCTTGCTGGATCAGCCGATCCGTAACCGTCGGGATGCCAAGCTCGCGCTCGCCTCCGTCCGGTTTCGGGATCGTCACCCGTCGTACCGGACTGGGCCGGTACGTCCCCCGCAGCAATTGTTCTCGGATCATCGGCCACGCCGTGACGAGGTGGCGTACGGTCTGCTCAATGTCCAGACCATCCACGCCCGCCGCACCTTTGTTGGCTTTGACCCGTTTCCATGCTTGCCGCAGGTTCTCTCTCGTCAGCACTGCCTGAAGCAATCCTGACCCTGTGCTCTCGGTGTCCTGTCGCGGGCTGTTTGCTTCGTCGCTGACAGGATCACACCCGGCTTCACCCGGTGCTACGCCTGCCCGCTCTGCTTTCGCAGACTTCTGACGCATTGCGTTCAACATCGACATGGTCTCGAACACTTCTCCTCGTTCGGCCCTTCACCCCAAAGCAGGCAGCTACTACGGCCTCTGCTGACTTCTCGCTCCATGTCTCCACGTCGGCCTTTCAGCCATAAGGCGAGATCTCCCCGGGTAAAAACGCACTCCTTCACTGCACAACCGCCGGATTTACGCCGCCTGAGCCTTGATCACGAGAGCTTTGCGGAATTGTGCCCGCTCGCCCTGCTCGGCAACGCCTTCTATCCGGTTCTTGTCCATCGGCTCGCAGTTTCGCTCCACGCTTCCTCCCCACAATCGGTCACCCTCATGCAGTTGCGCTTCGCTTCGTTCGCTGTGATCAACTTACGGTGGGACTTCCACCCACAAGAGTGCGCCCGTGCCGGGCGCACACAACAAAGCCCGCGATCCGTTGCCGGATGCGGGCTTTTGTACTGAGACCACCGGAAGTTCCGGGGTTATGAAAAGTGGCGGAGAGAGAGGGATTCGAACCCTCGGTAGGACTTTTGGTCCTACACTCGCTTAGCAGGCGAGCACCTTCGGCCTACTCGGTCATCTCTCCGCGCAAGGCGAAAACTGATTCGTGTGGCGGAGGAGGTAGGATTCGAACCCACGGAACTTTCGTTCAACGGTTTTCAAGACCGCCGCCTTAAACCACTCGGCCACTCCTCCTCCAATGTGCCACCTTATCTACCATCTCGGGCCGGGACTGTCAATCGCGTTATCCCCGCCAGTGGCCCGTGGCGGTCATTCCGCACCCTTGACCAGGGCCAGGGCCTCGGAGAGTTTGCGGGCGCCGGTGACGGTCATGCCTTTGACGCCCTCCTTGGTTACGTTGGCCGCCGGGACGATGGCGCGCTTGAAGCCGTGCTTGGCCGCCTCCCGAAGCCGCGCCTCGCCGTTGGGCACCGGCCGGATCTCGCCGGAAAGGCCGATCTCGCCGAAGACCACCAGATCCTGCGGCAGGGGCTGGTTGTTGAGACTGGAGACAATGGCCATGAGCAGGGCCAGGTCCGCCGCGGTCTCGTCCACCCGCACCCCGCCCACCACGTTCAGGAAGACATCCTGGTTGTAGGTGGCGACCCGGCCGTGGCGGTGCAGCACGGCAAGGAGCATGGCAAGGCGATTCTGCTCCAACCCCACCGCCACCCGGCGCGGCATCTCGGCGTGGCTGGCATCGACCAGGGCCTGCAATTCCACCAAGAGCGGCCTGCTCCCCTCCCACACCGCGATGACCACGCTGCCCGGCATGGGCTCCTCAAGGCGCGAGAGGAAGATGGCCGAGGGGTTCTTCACCTCCTTGAGCCCCTTGTCGGTCATGGCAAAGACGCCCAGCTCGTTCACCGCGCCGTAGCGGTTCTTCACCGCCCGCATGATGCGGTAGCGGCTGTCGAGGTTGCCCTCGAAGTAGCAGACCACGTCGATGATGTGCTCCAGCACGCGGGGGCCGGCCAGGTCGCCGGACTTGGTCACATGGCCCACCAGGAAGATGGCGGTGCCGGTCTGCTTGGCAAACTGGGTGAGGAGCGCCGCCGATTCCCGCACCTGGGAAACACTGCCCGGCGCGGACTGGACGTTGGCACTCTGCATGGTCTGGATGGAGTCGATCACCATCACCGCGGGCTTCTCCTCTTCGGCCACCGCGCAGATCCCCTCCACCGAGGTCTCGGCCAGGAGTAAAAGGCCATCCTGGGGCAGATCGAGGCGCCGGGCGCGCATGGCGATCTGCTGGGGCGACTCCTCGCCGGTGACGTAGAGCACCTTCTGATTGCGGCTCAGGGTACAGCAGACCTGCAAGAGCGCCGTGCTCTTGCCCACGCCGGGGTCGCCGCCGATGAGCACCACCGAACCCGGCACCAGGCCGCCGCCCAGGACGCGGTCGAGTTCGTGCATGCCGGTGGTGATCCTCTCGGTGCGGTCGAGGGCCACGCTTGCCATGGGCTGCACCGCGGCCAGCGCCCCGGTGTAGCCGGCAAAGCGCGGGGCAGCCTTGGGCGCGGCCTGCTCGCTCAAACTGTCCCAGGCGCCGCACTCCCCGCACTGGCCGGCCCATTTGCCACTGGTCGCCCCGCAACCGCTGCAGACGAATCTCTTTTTCTCCTTGGCCATACTCCCCCTTACACCAGTTCCGCCAGCACCTGATGGGCCACCGGCAATGCCTGTTCGCCCAAA
>JBMONS010000042.1:0-145968 GCA_049323635.1 Thermodesulfobacteriota bacterium | reverse complement strand
TGCCAAAGTGGTTTGAGGATTATAACGAGCATCATCCGCATAAGGGCTTGAAGATGCACTCTCCAAGGGAGTACATCAGACGTTATTCTCACGAAACCAGGTGTCCGGTTTCATAGGGGCAACTCCAAGCCCCTTGCCAAGGTAAAGATACAAGAATGATTTGGTAATCAAGTTCTACTTTGCGCCATGGTGTTCAGGGGAGTATGAGGTTGTTGTATTTGACCGTAACCATCTCAAGCCTGTTTTGCCCCGTAGGGGTGAGCCATGTCATGAAAAGGCGAATGGTCTTGTATGGTGTTCCCCCCGAAGGGAGAATCGTGTCCTGTACGGCCCACGTAAGCTGATAGACGATACGGGATTGATCCATGATCGTGCCAGCGGCCCCGCCGCTTGGCACTTGGAGCAGCGGGGCTAATTCAGGAAGAGTGGCCGCGCTAAAATTGTGAGTGTTGGCGTCATTGTTAAGACTACCAGTATCCGTGAGATTTGGGTTGTCAAAGGGTAATTGCTTTATGGTTTCAAGAACGGAAAGGGCCACGCTGTTGGCACTGGTGCGTTCAAAGGCCGTCGAGCTTGAGCGCATCGCCAGGGTTTGCATGGTCGCAACCGCCAATATCCCCACCGCGAAAATACTTACGGCGATCATTGCCTCAACCAGGGTCATGCCCCTCTGATTTTTTAGCAGTGTCTGCATCTCACCACCCCATATTGCGGCAATAAATATTGACAATCACCAGCCTGCGCCTGAAGGCATCGTCCGGGGGGTTCCAGACCAAGCCAGATGCGGTTGTGTATGTTTCGGTGTTTCGATAGTTTTGGGATGGGTTATTGCTCCTTCCAAGTATGGAAATTTGCACCGTCCGGATATCATTGGGGTTCGATATTGAGGTGTTCGTCTGCGCGGGAGAGGGAATGCCCGAACCGTTGGTGACAGTGCCGTCCATCAAAATATAATTAAACTCTATTGCTTCAATGTTGTCAGCAAAAGGTTGCATGGCCCCACCAGTGATCGTGGTCCTGCCAAGGGACGCGGACATGCTCCAGTCTGCTCCGCCATTGTCGACAATGCCATTATTGTTGACATCGATGCCCGCGCCAAAGCCATATGTGATATTTTCGTTGACGCCAGGAGGAATGACTGTTCCTTGCGAGATGATCCCATCCGCGTCGTTTGGATTCACCGGATTCCCAGCCAGATCGGCGGTAAATTGCAAACGAGTGGCGGTGGCAGAGACAATGCCGGCGTCCGCGTTTTTGGTCGGGTCACATCCGGCTTGTCTTATTTCGGTAGTCATCACCGCAACTGCTCCGCGCAGATTTTGCTGAATATCCGCAATGTTTTCATTTTGCGCGGAAGCTCGCGTTTGCGCTTGGTAGACGCCACTCACCCCGGCCATGATAATACAAACAACGAGCATGACGATCACGAGTTCTACCAAGGTGAACCCGTAATCATTTCCCGTCGTTTTCTCGGTGCTGTTTTGGGCGAGGGAAAGTGACATTATTCCAACCCCTATTTTGCTAGAAGTATTACTGAATACGAATTCGACCACTTGTCGAGACGACAACACTATGCTGCCTGCCGGATCCGTCGGAAGTTCGCGATAGGAGGGCAATGGTTCCACCGCCCAAAACCCCAGGGTTCCCTAATTGATATGGCATGCCATTGGGAGAGAAGGCAAGCCCATTCCCGAAAAATGTCACCCCGTCACCACCGACGCCAACATTGAATGTCACCCCGTCGGGAAGAGTGCGAGGGAGAGCCAGGACAACTTCTCCGCCGTCCAAGGCCCCATTCCTATTGTTGTCGACAAACATGGTATAGGTAGCGGCTGCAGGAGTAAACAGGACGACCACATCCACTCCTCGCGCAAGAGCCTCGGCCCTGGCTTTGTAAAAACATCCGTAGACCTGCCGAGCTTCGCTTTTAAGCCGTAGAGTGGCACGCCAATCCCTACTGGAAAATAGGCCGATCGCGGAGAGGATGCTGATGATCGCAACAACGATCATTAGCTCCACCAAGGTGAAGCCGCGCATTGTTTCGTCTTTGTTGCCCTTATGGTTCGGCATGGGATATCTCTCTTCTTCGGTAATGCACAGAGAGGCTACAATATTCCCGCAGGATACCAAGTGTCGGTCGCAATGGGGAACTTGAGTCGCGAGGCTGCACAGGGCTACTTCTCCTCAAGAAGGGTATTGTAATGTAGAGGGATACGTATTGTTTGAAACAAGCAAAGATCATGCCAGCCGCTGGCGGTGTGCGCGGCTTACCCCGGTGCGGGATAGCCGGTGAAGGTATGAAGTCGTGTCCCATGGGAAAGGGCACGACTGACATTTATTGGTGACGAAGTGGACAAAAAATGCCAGTGCTGTGATGGCAGCAGTGTGGTGTGCGGTTTTCGATGAAAGGAGACGCTTGGGGCAACTTGCTAGAAAAACGTCGAAAAGAGGATTGGGTGGAAAGGTGGCATGGATTTTGATATACAAAAAAAACAACCCATCCCGGCTCGTGCCGACTCGTAGATGGTAACGAGTAGTGTCACGCTATTTGGCTCACCCAAAACATCACAAGGAGGCCCGAAATGAAAACCCTGAAAACCCAAAAAGGCTTTACCCTCGTTGAGTTGATGATCGTTGTCGCGATCATCGGCATCCTCGCGGCCATAGCCATCCCTCAGTTCAATGCATACCAGACTCGCGCCAGAAACACTTCCGCAGCTGGCGATGCACATCAGTGTATGAACTCCATGGAGACGTTGCAGTCTGATATCGGGGTGTATGGTGTTCCTGCAACAGGCGTGGATCTGCAAAACGCTCCTGGCGATGTGGCCGGCGGGCTCGTTGACGCGCGTCTCTTGGTCGGTAACATGGCTTCGGTTGCGCCTGCTCAAGCAACAGTTGCTGGTATGATGATAACCTCAACCAACAGCGCCGACCCGGCTAACCTCCGAATCGGTGGGATGGGGTTTGGCATGGGGGCTGATGTGTATATCACAGCAGGGAATGAGGCTGGTGTTAACCACACTTCCTATCTTATCATAGCGCAACACGAACGCGGCAACGCGGCATGGGGGCTGGATTCCGACGCGCCGAATACCGTATATACGGTTACTAACGACGCTTGGACGCAAGCAACGGCAGCACTAGAGGTAACTGTTCCCGCAGCGTCCACGCCTGGCACCAATGATTTGAATAATGTGGCTGCTGGCGGTTCTCCGAGTGCTAATTGGGGCGTTAAGTAATAATCGAAATTTTGGCACACAGTGGGGAAAACGCCCCGCTGTGTGCCTTTTTTTGTACTCCCTCTCCGGGAAAGAGCCTTTCCTTCTAGCGGCGGCGATGCCATGTTGAGTTTGCAAGCAATATCAAAAACTTTTGCATCCGGACTGTCCAGCCGCAAAGCAGCAATTCATGACCTGAGTTTTACCGTTCCGGAAAAGACAGTGTTGGGTTTCTTGGGGCCCAATGGCGCGGGGAAAAGTACGACCATCAAGATGGTCATGGATTTTATCCGACCGGATAAGGGGGACATCCGTATCTTTGGCCAGAGCCACAGAGAGTCTGTTTCCCGTAAGCGGGTCGGCTTTCTTCCTGAACACCCCTATTATTACGACAATCTTACTGCCAGAGAGCTGCTCGATTTTCTGGGCAAGGCGGCAGGAATCCCTGCCAGCCTCATCCGCAGTCGTGGCGATGCCTTGCTGGATCGGCTTCAGCTGGTCGATGCCGCCGACAAATTGTTGCGGTCCTATTCCAAGGGGATGCAGCAGCGGGCTGGCTTTGCCGCAGCTCTGCTCCACGACCCAGACCTGCTCATCCTTGACGAACCGTTGAGCGGTCTTGATCCCATAGGCCGGCACATGATCATCACCCTGCTGATGGAGTTGAAGCAACAGGGGAAAACCATATTTTTCAGTTCACACATCCTCAACGACATTGAGCGGCTCTGTGATTCTGTCGCCATCCTGAATCAGGGCAGGCTGCTGTTCCACGACAGTCTGGCCGTGTGCACTGGCAATGGCGCAACGACTCTGGAAAGTGCTTTTGTCTCCATGATAACCCAGGACGACAGTACTTGCCAATGAACACCATAGTCCCACTTGCCATCCTTACCCTCAGAGAGGGCTTACGCCACAGGATGCTTCACGGCATCGGCTTGCTTGCCTTGATGATGGCAATGGCCACCATGCTCATACCCTCCCTGTTCTCGTATGACCTGGGGAAGGTCGCCATTGATGTTGGTCTTTCGACCATGTCCGCCTCCGGGCTGCTGATTATCTTTTTCCTGGCGATCAACATTCTTGGAAAGGATTTGGATAAAAAAACCATTTATATGGTGCTGGCCACGCCAACCTCGCGGGCTCATTATGTTCTGGGTAAATTTCTCGGGGTGTGCCTGTTGCTGCTGGTCTCCTTTCTCTTCCTCTCCTGCCTCCTGTATGCCGCGCTGGGTATTGTAAACTCCGTACCGCATACGAATATCAAGCTGGCATTTTCATGGACAACCCTTGCTTACGCGCAGGTGTTTCTGTTTCTGGAACTGATCCTGATCACCGCGATAGTTTTCTTTTTCATGAGCTTCAGCTCATCTTTCTATCTTGCCCTGATTTTCAGCGGCAGCGCGTACCTGATCGGAACAAGTATTGAGTCCGTGCAATTGGCACTTGCCACCAAACAGGTGCAATCACCGGCCGGGGCTGCATCCATGATGCAATGGGTCAAATGGGTGTTCCCGAACCTCGCCGCATTTGATCTCAAAACCATTGCCGCGCACGGCTTGCCGATCATGGAAGGCACCCTTGCCATGACCTTTATATATTGGCTGTGCTATACGACCCTCCTGCTCTCCTGCACGATTTTTTTCTTTAACCGAAGGGAATTGTCTTGATTCGCCGAGTGGGTTTGCTTGCCTGTTTTCTTTTAGTGGCTGCGGCTCATGTGTTTAGCTATGCCCGTCTGGAGCGAGTGCGGATGCAGGCGGCTCGTTCCTCGCATATCCAACACATAAAGCCAATCATGCCGCCTGCCTTGGCCAGACTGGCCGCTGGGGAATTCAAAGGGCTCATGGCCGACTTCATGACCCTTGAGGCATCCAGCGGCATAGGGTACTATCTGCTCCAGCAGGACATCAAAATGCATGACATTCCACCAGAAGCATGGGATGTCATCTACGAACTCCTGGAGATATCACAGAAGCTTGACCCTTACTTCAGCGACAACTATCGCATTGTTCAGCCATTCTTTACATGGGCGGCACAGCGGCCGCAGCAGGCGATCTCCTTTTTGAAAAAAGGCATGGATGCCCGCGATTGGGACTGGGAACTGCCTTTTTTTATCGGATTCGATTACTTCTTTTTTCTGGATGATAATCTCCAGGCGAGCCACTACCTGCAAGAGGCTTACTCGCGCCCTAGCGGCAAGGGGAGTATCACGCTGGCCACTCTCTCCGCTAAACTTCTGCAAAAATCTGGCAAAACCGAGGTCGGCATAGCCTATCTCACCGCTCTTCTACAAGAGGAGCTTAACGAAACGCAAAGAAACGCCTTCGAGATGCGGCTCAACGACCTGCGACGTGTGCTCGTTGTGGAAAAGGCTGTTGCCGCATACCAAGTACGGTTCGGGCACCCTCCGGAAAATACGGAGGCCTTGTTGCGCGCAGGGATACTCTCCGCTATTCCGGAAAATTCCTACGATAAAACCATGCCGTACTGCATTGATCAAACCGGCAAGGTTTTTTTTGACAAGCCGGGCTGCAGGGAAACTGCGGCCTTGCATCGGTCGAATTAAAAAATCATGAATCCGTGACTGCCATAGTGAACCGGGGCGGTCTTCTTCGATAATCCCACATGCCGGCAGACAAGCCAGTAATTTGGTGGCTTCCGCGCAAGAGGCTTGCATGTGACCATGGTGGTGACTATAGTCATTGCATCCCCATAGAGCCAACAGGAGGCAGGGCATGCAAACCATCAAGGCATCCGAGTTCAAGGCAAGGTGTCTGCGCCTCATGGATGAGGTCAGTCAGACCGGCGAGGAAATTGTCATCACCAAGAACGGCAAACCTGTTTCCATCCTCAGGCCATACCGGAAAGCGCCGACAACCCTGTTCGGGTTGCATAAGGGCGCTGTGCGCAGCATGGATGATCTGATCGCTCCGGTGGACGTTGCCTGGGATGCGGAATGATGCTTCTTCTTGACACCCATGTGCTGGTCTGGCTGGATGAGGGGAGTCGTCGACTGGGCAAGGAAGCCCTGGGTGCGATAAACGAGGCCCTGGCAAACGGGGAGCTTGGCGTGGCGGCCATCACTTTTTGGGAGGTTGCCATGCTGGTCGAAAAACAGCGGCTGATTATTGGGGCGGATATTGAAGTCTGGCGCTCCGAACTGCTGAGGGCCGGCTTGCTGGAAATTCCCTTGCTGGGAACAACAGCGATTCGAGCCGGCCAATTGCCCACCTTCCATGGTGATCCCGCTGACCGGATGATTGTCGCCACCGCCATGGAAAATGGAGCCTCCCTCATGACAGGGGATGAGAGAATTCTCTCATGGGCGCCATTTTCCCATGCAGTTGATGCCCGTCTGTGATTCGGTTCCCCGCGCGGCGCCAGGTTTGACACGGTTCGACCCGACTGCTATATATTAATTAGTTCATAATTTAGAGAACACATGGTATACTGTGTCCATGAGTGAATTCGATGGACGCAAACTGGATCACAAGACACTTGAAGAGCTTCGTATTCGAGCGGTCAAGCGTGTGGAAGCTGGCGAAAGCCCTGAAGCGGTCATAAAGACCCTTGGCTTTAGCCGTGCCAGAATTTACGGCTGGCTTGCCACATACCGGGAACAGGGAATTGAGGGCTTGCGAAGCAAAACGGCAACAGGTCGTCCACCAAGGCTTGACGGCAAGCAGCTGCAACAGATTTACCGGTTGGTGGTTGACAACAACCCTCAGCAGTTGAAGTTTGAATTCGCTTTGTGGACCCGGGGAATGATCCGCGACCTCATCCACCGGGAGTTTGGTGTTTCCTTGAGCGAGGTTTCCGTTGGCCGCTTGCTTGGCAAACTTGGATTGAGTCCGCAACGCCCGGTGCGACGAGCGTACCAGCAAGACCAGAGACTGGTCATCGACTGGATTGCCAAGGATTTCCCATCGATCAAGAAGATGGCCAAAGCGGAGCAGGCAACTATTTACTTTGGCGATGAGTCGTCGGTGCGTTCCGACTACCATTCCGGCACCACATGGGCGCCCCGGGGCAAGACTCCGGTGGTGACCACCACTGGAGCCAGATTCAAGGTGAACTTGATATCGGCGATCAGCGCCAAAGGGGCGTTGCGCTTCATGGCTACGGAGAAAAACGTCACCAGCGAGGTGTTTTGCGAGTTTCTCCGTTGCTTGATCGACAATGTGGCCCATCCTGTGTACCTGATCGTTGACCGGCATCCGGCGCATATGTCGAAAAAGGTCCGAGAGTTTGTCGCCTCCACGGAGGGGATGCTGAAGCTGTTTCATTTGCCGCCGTACTCTCCGGACCTGAATCCAGACGAATTGGTCTGGAATTACTTGAAAAATCACAAAATCGGCCGACAGGCGCTTACCACCTTGAAAGACATGAAAGAGCGGGTGATGACCGTCATGAGTTCTCTTGCCGCGTCACCAGAAAAGGTAAGCTCCTTTTTTCGGCATCCTATAATCCGTGGGATCGAAATGTTCTCTAACTTATGCACTTATTAATAAGGTGTATGGACCGATACGACGACTGGCTGCGGCAGGCGCAAAACGATCTTGACTGGGCAGATCATTCCCTGGCCGGAGGTTTTTTCGCGCAGACCTGTTTCATCGCCCAGCAGGCTGGGGAGAAATCCCTCAAGGCGTACTGTTTTTTTAAGGGGTTCGATATCATCCGCACCCACTCCCTGTTTCAAATCGTCAAATCCCTGGCGGAAAACGGCGTGCTGGAACAACACGCCCGTCTCCTTGATCTTTACTCTATCGCGGCACGTTATCCCGATGCCTTCCCCGCCGGAGCTCCCTTCGAGATCATCAGCCGCGCGCAGGCGGAGCAGGCCCTGGCCGCGGCCAGCGAGATCCATCGGCGCATGGCGGATCGGATCGCCGGGATCGGAGATCCGGCGTAATGGCGGTGCTGGCGCGGAGTCGGCCCGGCCACTCGGTGTGCGATCTTGATCGGGAGGCGCTTTTGGCCGCTCTTCGCGAGGCGCTTTCTGCTCAGCCTGTGCATGCCGCCTTTATGATTGGTTCGGTGGCGCGGGGCGACTGCCATGCCTGGTCGGATATCGACCTGATTGTCGTCTGCGAGACCGATTTACCCTTCCTTGAGCGCCCTCGGCTTTTCGAGGCCGTGTACAATCTGGGGTTCGCGGTGGACCTTCTGGTCTATACCCCGGCGGAGTTCGAGGCCATGGAGGCCAACCCCACCTCCTTCTGGCGCGACGCCGCCAAGGACCGCCTGCGAATTATATGAACAGCCAGGATGCATTTCCGGGCGCACGAGAGGTGCAGGGCGCGATGCTGCCAGCCATGCGGAAGGAACGAATCTTCCGGTTTTCCGGGGAGGCGAAAGAGCGCCTGGTTGCTGTCTTGGTCCGTCTGCTGGCCGCGGAGGAAACGGTGCGATTTGCCTATCTTTACGGCTCGTTTCTCGAAGATGTTCCCTGTCGTGACATCGATATCGGCGTCTCTCTGGATGGCCCGTCCCTGGTGGACATGGCGCTTTGCGCGGTGGAACTCGGCGCGCGGCTGAGCCGGGAGGTCGGTTGCCCCGTGGATATCCGCGTCTTGAACGAGGCGCCGGTATCGTTTTCTTTCCAGGTGTTGCGGGGAAGATTGATTTTTTTGCGTGATCCGGAAGTGTACGGGGATTTTTTTGAAAGGACCGTCAGCAGGTACCTCGACATCAAGCCGCTGCTCCTGCGGGCGACCAAGGAGGCCTTTGGCGATGCTTAATCAGGACTTGGTCCGTGCGCGCGCCTTGGAGATCACCGGTTCCGTCGCTCGATTGCGGGCAATCGCGGCGCTGCCCCTGTCTGGTTTTCTTGCCGATCAGGACACCTTGGATATTGCCTGTTACCGTCTGCAGGTGGCCATCGAGGCGGCATTGCAGCTGTGTTACCATGTTTGCGCCAAGGAGCTGCGTCAGGTTCCGGAAGAGTATGCCCAATGCTTTTCTCTGCTGGATGCGGCCGGGATCATCCCAGCCGAGCTCTCTGAAAATTTACAGAAGGCGGCCCGATTCCGGAATCTGCTTGTCCACCTGTATTGGAAGATAGAATACCGCTTGGTCCATGAGGTGCTTCAAGGTTCCCTGGATGACCTCGAGGCCTTTGCCCGGCATATCGTTTCGTTGGAGTAGGAAGGGGGTCCCCGGTATGCGAACCGATCACAAGAACGACCTCTTCCTCGTCTCCAACCAGGCCTCGATCGAGTTTGCCCACAAGGTGGCGGCCGAGCTGGGCATCCCCCATCGCCCCATGATCCGCAAGCAGTTCAGCGATGGCGAGATCTACCACGCCTTTCCGGAGAACATCGCCGGCCGCGATCTCATCGTCATCGGCGCCACCCCGGACGACGCCAGCCATCAGGAGCTCATCGACCTCATCGACGGCGGCCACCTGCGCCGGGCCCATTCGGTGAGCGTGGTGGTGCCCTTTCTCGGCTACTCCACCATGGAGCAGGCCAAGCCGGACAGCAACGAGATCGCCAAGGGCATCACCCGCACCCGCCAGATCTTCCGCGCCCGCCCGAGCTTTGTTGCCTTCATCGACCTGCATTCCGAGGCGGTGCTCCATGCCCACGGCGGGGATATCCACACCGTCAACCTGCGCACCGACGCGTTGCTGGCGGAAAAATTGCGCCGGCTCGACCTGGGCGACTTCGTGCTGGTCTCGCCGGACTATGGCCGCAGCAAGTGGGTGGCCCGCATGGCCGGCCTGCTGGGGGTGCCGCACACCGCCACGGACAAGGACCGGTTCGCCATGGATCAGACCATGGTGGGCCAGGTGGCCGGGGTGGTGCGGGGCAAGACCGCGGTGATCTGCGACGACATGATCCGCACCGGCGGCTCGATCATCCAGACGGCGGAGCGCTGCCGGGAGGCCGGGGCCAGCGGCGTGGTCCTGGTGGCCACCCATCTGGTCATGGCTGGTGACGCCCGCCGCAAATGCGCCGAGCACGGCATCGACCGGATCATCGGAGCCGACACCTATCCCGGCGTGCGGAGCGACGAGTTGCTGGAGGTGTACTCGGTGGCGCCCCTGGTGGCCCGTGGCCTGGCCCGGCAGTTGCGGCTGGGCCTCCCTGCCGGCGAGGCGCGGCGCTGATCTTCCCACATGCCGGTATTCCAACTGAGCGAGGTCCTTTGCTTCCCACCGCCGACGCTGGCCCGTCCTGACGGCTTGCTGGCGGTGGGGGGCGACCTTGCCGCGCCCCGTCTGCTGCTTGCCTACCAGCAGGGGATCTTCCCCTGGTATGGCGAGGGCGACCCCATCCTGTGGTGGTCGCCAGATCCCCGCTTGGTATTGTTTCCCTCCGAATTCCGTTGCTCGCGCCGGCTTGCCCGCACCATCCGGCAGGGCCGCTTCATGGTCACCATGGATAAGGCCTTTGCCCGGGTCATGGCCCTGTGCGGCCAGAGTCGCGCCAGCCGGGGCGAGGCGACCTGGATCGACGCCGCCATGCTCGCGGCCTATTGCGAACTTCACGAGCTGGGCCATGCCCACTCGGTGGAGGCCTGGCTGGATGGGGAGCTGGTGGGCGGACTCTATGGGGTGGCGATCGGCAGGGCCTTTTTTGGGGAGTCGATGTTCAGCCTGGTTGCCGACAGCTCCAAGGTGGCCCTGGCTGCCCTGGTGGAGCGGCTTGCCGCCTGGGGCTTCGCCTTGATCGATTGCCAGGTGGCCACCGGCCATCTGCAACGGCTGGGCGCCAGGGAGATCGGCCGGGAGGAGTTTCTGGCCCGGCTCGACGATGCATGCAAGGAGCCCGGACGGCCGGGGCGCTGGGGTTGAAATCGCATCGGTGCCGCTGGTTTTATCCCTTGACACCCCTGGAGCAACGCGGCAGGATGGGCCATCGATTCGCCTCGGTATGATCGTGCGTTCGCCGCTTCCGCGGCCCGCTTGGGAGGGATGGAATGGTGATGAAGTGGCGGACTGTGAAACTTGTCGTCGTCCTGGCGGTGGCGCTTATTGCCGCTGGAATCCTGGGCTGGAAGTGGTCGCGCTCCGCGGGCCGGGAGGGAAGCTGGCGCACCGCCGCGGTTGTTCGTGACGATCTGCAGGTTTCCATCAACGCCACCGGCACGGTGGAGCCGGAGGAGGTCATCGACGTGGGCGCCCAGGTTGCCGGCCGGATCGTGGCCTTTGGCGCCGATGCGCGGGGCGGCGGGGTGGACTATGGCTCGCCGGTGGAGGAGGGCACGGTGCTGGCCCGCATCGACGACTCGCTGTATGCCGCCGAGGCGGCCCAGGCCGAGGCGCAACTGGCGGCGGCCCGCGCCAACCTGGAGCGGGTCAGGGCGGACCTCAAGCAGTTCGAGGCCAAGGCGCGTCTGGCGGAACGCGACTGGCAGCGGGCCAGCCGGCTTGGCCCCTCCGAGGCCCTTTCCCAGGCAAACTACGACGCCTTCCAGTCGGCGGTGGAGTCGGCGCGCGCCAACCTGGCGGTGGGCAAGGCGACGGTCAGCCAGGCCGAGGCCACGGTCAAGCAGAACGATGCCGCTCTGCGCCGCGCCCGCCGCAATCTCGGCTACTGCACCATCACCTCGCCGGTGCGCGGGGTGATCATCGACCGCAGGGTCAACATCGGCCAGACCGTGGTGGCCAGCCTCAACGCGCCCAGTCTCTTCCTGATCGCCAAGGATCTCAAGCGCATCCAGGTGTGGGTGGCGGTGAACGAGGCGGACATCGGCCGCATTCGTTCGGGGCTGCCGGTGCGCTTCACGGTGGATGCCTTTCCCGGCGAGATCTTCCGGGGCGAGGTGGGCAAGATCCGTTTGAACGCGGCCATGACCCAGAATGTGGTCACCTACACGGTGGAGATCATCACCGACAACAGCAGCGGCCGCCTGTTGCCCTATCTCACCGCCAACGTGGAGTTCGAGCTGGAGCGGCGGCCCGGGGTGCTGCTGGTCCCCAACGCCGCCCTGCGCTGGTCGCCGCCCGAGGAGCGGGCTGGTGGCGGGCAAGGCCGCGAGGGCGGCGCCCGCAAGGGGGTGGGGGCCGGGCCAGCGGACAAGAAGCCAGGAAGTGGGACAGTGTGGGTGCTGGAGGGCAAGAAGCTGCGTCCCCTGCCCGTGCAGGTCGGCCCCAGTGACGGCATGCGCACCGAGGTGCGCGGCGATGGGCTTGGCGAGGGCATGCTGGTGGTCACCGGCCGGGAGGCGGCGCCTGCGGAGAAGCAGCAGGCGACCGGCAATCCCTTCACCCCCCAACTTGGCGGGAAATCGGCCCGCCCCGGCAACAGTCGCTGAGGCGGCCCTCTGCCATGTCCCTTATCCAACTGCGCGATATCCGCAAGGTGTACAGCATGGGCGACCAGGAGGTTGCGGTGCTGGACTCCATCTCCCTCAGCGTCGAGCCGGGGGAGTTGGTGGCGCTGATGGGGCCATCCGGCTCCGGCAAGTCCACGCTGATGAACATCCTCGGCTGCCTGGACCGACCGAGTTCCGGGGAGTACTGGCTGGAGGGGCGGGACGTCTCCCGGCTCTCCCCGGACCAGCGTGCCGAGGTGCGCAATGGCCGGATCGGTTTTGTCTTCCAGAGCTTCAACCTGCTGCCCCGCACCAGCGCTCTGGATAATGTCGCCATGCCGCTTACCTACGCCGCCGCGCCGGTATCGGAGGAGGAGGCCAGGAAACGGGCCGAGGAGGTGCTGGTCCGTTTCGGGCTCGGCGATCGCCTGGACCATGAGCCATCCCGGCTCTCGGGCGGCCAGCAGCAGCGGGTGGCCATTGCCCGGGCGCTGATCAACAGGCCGTCCCTGCTCTTTGCCGACGAGCCCACCGGCAACCTGGACTCCCGCACCAGCGAGGAGGTGCTGGGGATCTTCCGGCAGCTCAATGAGCAGGAGGGGATCACCATCATCATGGTCACCCACGATCCCGGGGTGGGGCGGCATGCCAAGCGGGCCATTCATCTGCGCGACGGCAGGATCGTTGACGGGCTTTTTGATGGGGCGCGGCCATGAACGCCTCTGTCACCGGCAGGACCGCCCTGCTCGCCCTCAGGCGCAACCCGATGCGGGCCATGCTCACCACCCTGGGCATTGTCATCGGCATCGGCGCGGTGATCGCCATGATGGAGATCGGCGCCGGCTCCTCGGCGGCGCTGGCCAAGACCATCGCCAGCATGGGCGCCAACGTGCTGGTGATCCGACCCGGTTCGGCGTCCAGCGGCGGGGTCGCCTTCGGGGCCGGCACCGCCACCACCCTCACCCCCGAGGACAGCGCCGCCCTGCTGCGCGAGTGCCCGGCCATCCGCAACGCCGCCCCCATGGTGCGGGCGCGGACCCAGGTGGTGTACGGCAGCCGCAACTGGATCCCCAACGCCATCTACGGCACCACCCCCGCCTATCTGGATGTGCAGGACTGGATGCATCTCGCCGAGGGGGAGTCGTTCAGCGACCGGGACGTGCTGAACGCCGCCAAGGTCTGCCTGCTGGGGCAGACCCTGGTGCGGGAGCTCTTCGAGGGCGAGTCGCCCTTGGGCAAGGAGATCCGCATCAAGAACGTGGCCTTCCGGGTGGTGGGGGTGCTGAGCCCCAAGGGCGCCAACATGATGGGCTTTGATCAGGACGACGTCATCCTGGCGCCGTGGACCACCATCAAATACCGGGTGACCGGCGCCTCCACCAGTACGACCGGCAGCTCGGGGGGCAGCTCGGGTGGAGACTCCTCCGGCCAGACCGTCGCCACTTCCGCCACGACCTCCCAGGCGGTGAATACCCTGAGCGCCATCTACCCCGGCGGCAAGCAGAGCCTCTATCCGGAGCGTTCCGCCGCCCAGGCCGCCAACAACCCCATGCCGGTGCGCTTCGCCAACATCGATCAGATCATGGCGGCGGCCAGGAGTTCCGGCGAGATCGGCGAGGCCATCGATCAGGCCACCGCGCTCTTGCGGGAACGCCACCGTATTCGGGCCGGCGAGGCGGACGACTTCAACATCCGCGACATGACCGAGCTGACGCGCACCCTCTCCACCACCACCACCCTGATGACCAACCTGCTCTTGGCGGTGGCCATGATCTCGTTGGTGGTGGGCGGGGTAGGGATCATGAACATCATGCTGGTCTCGGTGACCGAGCGCACCCGGGAGATCGGGCTGCGCATGGCGGTGGGCGCCAAGGGTCGGGACATCCTCCAGCAGTTCCTGGTGGAGGCGGTGGTGCTCTGCCTGGTGGGCGGGTTTCTCGGTATCGTCCTCGGCCACGGCGGTTCGCAGCTGGTGCGGTTGTTGCTGGGCTGGCCGGTGGCCACCTCGCCGGCGGCCATCGCGGCGGCCGTGGCGGTCTCCGCCTCGGTGGGGATTGTCTTTGGCTTCTACCCGGCCTGGAAGGCTTCCCGGCTGGACCCCATCGAGGCGTTGCGGTATGAGTGATTCCAGCAGGAGTGAAGCGGATGATGGGGAATAGCGAACAGCGGTGGCGGAGGGGCATCTCCCCAGATTCGGGTGCGTTTCGTGGTTGCCGCCGCCTGGCGCTGGCGCTCGCCTGTCTGCCGCTGCTTGTCGGTTGCGCGGTCGGGCCGGACTATCAGCCGCCGCATCAGGAGCTGCCGGATGCATGGGTAGGGCGGCCGCCAGGGGAAGGGAAGCCGCTTCCCGGCCAGGAGCTGGCCCGTTGGTGGCAGGGCTTTGGCGATCCGCTGCTGGCAAGCCTGGTGGAGCGGGCCATCGCAGGAAACCTGGATTTGGGACGCGCCACCGCCAGGGTCCGGCAGGCAAGGGCGGCCCGCTCCATGGCCATGACCGGCTTCGGACCCGCCCTCGATGCCGCCGCCTCTCTGCAGCACGGCAACAGCAGGCTGAGCACCACCGCGACCACCCCGGCGGCGGTGGGCGATCTCTACCAGACCGGCTTTGACGCCGCCTGGGAGATCGACCTCTTCGGCGGCACCCGCCGCGCTTTCGAGGCGGCTGGCGCTGATCTGCTCGCCGCCGAGGAGGGCCGGCGCGGGGTGCTGGTCAGCCTTGCCGCCGAGGTGGCGGCTAGCTATATCAATCTCCGGACCCTGCAGGAGCGGCTGGCAGTCCTCCGTCGCAACCGTGACGCCCAGGAGCACACCGCCCGCATCATCCGCCAGCGTTACGAAGCCGGCATGGCAAGTCGCCTCGATCTTGCCTCGGCCGAGGCGCAGGCTGCCAGCACCGCCGCGCTGGTGCCGGGGCTGGAGAGCGCCCTTGGCCAGGCCATGCACGGGATTGCTTTGCTGCTGGGCATGGAGCCCGGGGCGCTGCTTGCCGAGCTGAGTCCGGCGGCTCCCGTGCCAGCCGGTGCGCTGGTGGCGCATGCCGGGGTGCCCGCCGAGTTGCTGCGCCGCAGGCCGGACATCCGCCAGGCCGAGGCGCTGCTCCACGCGGCCACCGCCCGCATCGGGGTGGCCACGGCCGACCTCTTCCCCAGGATCACCCTCTCCGCCAGCCTGGCCATGCGGGGAACCACGCCCGCGGCGGCCAGCGAATGGGCCAACCGGCTGTGGTCCCTGGGACCGGGTCTGGGTTGGCGGCTTTTCGAGAGCGGCCGCAACCTGGCCAACCTGGAGCTGCACAAGGCCAAGGAGGAGGAGGCGCTGCTCGGCTACCGCCAGACCGTGCTCGCCGCCCTGGCCGAGGTGGAGTCTGCCCTGCTGGCCGAAGCCCGGGAGCGGGACCGCCAGGCGGCCCTCACGGGGGCGGTGGCCTCCCAGGCCAAGGCGGCCGAGCTTGCCCTGGCCCGTTACGAGGCAGGCGTCGCGGATTTCCTGGCCGTGCTCGATGCGCGGCGGTCGCTGCTGGCCGCCGAGGACGCTCTGGCGCAGGGTAGCGGTAGCCTGGCGAGCAGTCGGGTCGCCCTGTACAAGGCGTTGGGTGGTGGCTGGCAGGAAGCGGGGGAGGAGGGCAAGGGCGAGTCCCGAGGCGGCGGGAAGGCAGGAGCGCTGGGGGAGAAATAAGGGGGAGCGGATGCGGTGCATTGCTGGCCGCCCTGCGACCAGCAATGCCGGTGAAATATCGCCCTTACTTCACGAAGGAGCAGCAGTAGTCGGTCAACGTCTTGATCCTGAGGCCGAACTTGGCGTTGCCAGGCACGTTGAAGGATTCCCCCCCCCGGACCTGCCGCCACTCGCTCTCGCCGGGCAGCAGCACCTCCAGCTCGCCGGCCATGATCTCCATCACCTCCGGGTCAGCAGTGCCGAACTCATACTCGCCGGGCAGCATGATGCCCAGGGTTTTCTTGGAGCCGTCGGCAAAGAGGACGCTGCGGCTGGTGACCTTGCCGTCGAAGTAAACATTGGCCTTCTTGATCACGGTGACGTTGCTGAACTCGGACATGGGATTCTCCTTGTTGTCGTGCGTTTTCTTGGCGGCGAGCGCGCCGCGATTCCTGTCGGTTATTCTGTCTGATCGGTCGCCGGACGGCGCCGTGTCGTCCATGGCAACCGGGATCTTTACCACCACCTTGGTGCCGGACGCAACAGTACTGATGATCTGGAGCGTCCCCTGGTGCAGTTCGATGTACTTCTTGGCCAAGGAGAGGCCAAAGCCGGTGCCGCTCACCTTGGTGGTGAAAAAGGGTTCGGTGATCCGGTTCTGGTGGTTGACCCGGATGCCCAGGCCTTGGTCCTTGACGATGAAGAAGACCGAATGCCCGTCGTGGCGGAGGGTCAGCTCGATCCGCCCCTCTTCCGGCAGCGCCTCGATGGCGTTTTTGAGGATGTGCACCAGCGCCTCCTCCATCAGGCGGATGTCCACGCGCAGGGAGGGCAGTCCGTCGGACGGCGCAAAGAGCAGTTTGATCCGGTTTTTCTCGAGCTCCTCCCTGAGTAGCACCATGGCGTTTTTTGCCACCTGTTCCGGCGCCACCGGCCGCCGCTTGGGTTTCTCGGCGCGGGTGAACTGAAAGAGGTTGTTCAGCACCTGTTCCAGCCGGCCAGCCTCCCTGGCGATCACCTCCGAGTACATGCGCAGGCTGGCGTCCTGCCCCTTGTTGAGGATGCGCTTGGCCAAGCCGCCAATGGCGACGATGGGATTTCTGATCTCATGGAAGACCTGGGCCGAGATCTGGCCCAGGGCCTCGTTGCGTTCCGCCTCCACCAGCAACCCCGTATCGCGGGACATCACCACGTTGTCTTCGCTGAGCTGATCCTTTTGGGTCATCTCCTTGGTGACATCCACCAGGCATCCGAAGGAAAGGCAGATTCTGTCCTGATCGTGGGTTTCCACCGTGGCGCGGTCCTTGAGCCAGGCCGTCTTCCCGTCCGGCAGGACCAGTTTGTAGACTGCGTCGGCAACCCCGGTCTTGCGGCGCAGATCCCGGAGCTTTTTGGCGCTGCCATTCATATGTTCCCGGTCCAGGATCTGTTCCTTGATGGCGGGCGCGGAATCGACAAACTTGTAGAGGTGGTGCTGGATGACCGCCTCCCGAAAGGCGGCGGCGGTCTCGGGGGGGCGGCAGCCCAGGAGGCGGGTAAGTCGGGAACTGGCGAACTCGTACCAGATGATCTTCTCATCCACTCGCCAGGCGGAGATGTAGGGCATCACCGGCACCTCCGCCTGTTCGAAGGCGTGGAAGGCGGCGATCCGTCGGGCCACCCGTTCGCGAAGCGGCTCGCTGAAGGAGGTGTCCTCCAGGATGATTCCGCAGTAGGCGTCATCAGGAGTGGGGTCTGGAGCGAGGGATTCCGTGGTCATCCGTGCTGTCCGTTTCGCATGGGAACCGCGCGCCGCCGTATCCCGGAGCAGTGGCGGAGCGAGGCGTAGCAGTGCGCTTTAGGCCATTGTACACCAATTCCGGGTACGGATCACCACGAAGCGTGCGGAGATCACCAAGAGTGCGGGGGATATTTTCTTGGTGATCTCCGTGGGGGAGGCAGGGAGGGGGAGTCTCCGCTGGCCTGTCGGCCTATCGCTTGCGCAGCCGGATCGATTTGGGGGTCACCTCCACCAGTTCGTCGTCGTTGATGTAGGCGATGCAGTCCTCCAGGCTCATCTGGATGGGCGGGGTGAGGATGACGTTCTCGTCGGAGCCGGAGGCGCGCATGTTGGTGAGTTTCTTCCCTTTTGCCGGATTGACCACCATGTCCTGGTTGCGGCAGTTCTCGCCGATGATCTGGCCGGCATAGACCTTTTCGCCCGGTCCCAGGAAGAGCTTGCCGCGCTCCTGGAGATTGAAGAGGGCGTAGGCCACGGTGGCGCAGGTCTCCTTCACCACCAGCACCCCGTTGATCCGGTTGACGATCTCGCCGGCATGCGGGCCGTACTCGGCAAAGACGTAGTTCATCACCCCGAGGCCCTTGGTGGCGGTCATGAACTCGGAGCGGTACCCCAGAAGCCCCCGGGTGGGAATGCGGTAAACCATGCGGGTCATGCCGCTGTGCTGGTGCATCTCGCGCATCTGGCCCTTGAGCTGCCCCAGTCGCTCGATCACCGCGCCGGCGTACTGTTCGTCCACGTCCACGGTCAGCTCCTCGTAGGGTTCGAGCTGCTTGCCACCCTCCTCGCGCATGATCACCCGCGGCCGGCTCACCTGGAGTTCGTAGCCCTCCCGCCGCATTTTCTCGATGAGTATCGAGAGATGCAGTTCGCCCCGCCCTGAAACCACATAGCCAACCCCGTCCTGCATGGGCTCGACCCTGAGGGCCACGTCGGAGATGGTCTCACGCCGCAGCCGCTCCTCGATGTGGCGGGAGGTGACGAACTTGCCCTCTGTGCCGGCAAAGGGCGAGTCGTTGGGCATGAAGTTCATGGAGATGGTAGGCGGGTCGATCTCGATCATCGGCAGCGGCATGGGGTTGTCCGGGTCGGTGAAGGTGACCCCGACGGTGATCTCCTCCAGTCCCGCCACTGCCACGATCTCGCCCACCCCGGCCGAGTCGGCCGGCACCTTCTGGTCGCACTCGAAATGGAAGAGCTTGCTGATCCGGGCCGGCACCAGCGAGCCGTCGCGTCTGGCCACCACCACCGCCCGGTTGGTGGCCAAGGTCCCGTTCATCACCTTGCCGATGCCCAGCCGGCCCAGGTATGGCGAATAATCCAGCGAGCTGACCTGCATCTGCAGGGGCGCGTCCGGGCTGCCCGTTGGCGGGGGGACGTGCTCGACGATCAGCTCGGAGATCGGCGTCATGTCTGTGTTGTCATCCTCCAGGGCGTGTCTGGCGTAGCCCTGCTTGGCCGAGGCGTAGACTACCGGAAAGTCAAGGAGATGGTCCGGTGCCTCCAGCTTGACGAAGAGGTCGAAGACCTGGTCCACCACCCACTCGCAACGGGCCGCGGGTTTGTCGATCTTGTTGATCACCACGATGATCTTGAGTCCGGCGGCCAGCGCCTTCTTGAGCACGAAGTAGGTCTGGGGCATCGGCCCTTCCTGGGCGTCCACCAGCAGGAGGCAGCCGTCGGCCATGCGCAGGATGCGCTCCACCTGGCCTCCGAAGTCGGCATGGCCTGGCGTATCGATGATGTTGATCCAGTGCTTGCCGTAGCGGTAGGAGCCGTTCTTGGCGGTGATGGTAATGCCCCGCTCCCGCTCCAGGTCCATGGAGTCCATGAGCCGCTCGGCCACCTCCTGGTTTTCGCGGAAGAGGCCGCTCTGGCGGAAGAGTTGATCGACCAGCGTGGTTTTGCCGTGGTCGACGTGGGCGATGATGGCGACGTTTCTGATAAGGCTCTGATTCATAACGTGTTGTCTTTCCGATGATTTTTCTTGTGTTGGCAAGGGGAAAAAGATTGGCACCTTAAATGAAATCGCGACGCTTGGCAAGGGAAAAACTGGGGAGGGGCAGTGGTGTAGGTTGCTTGCGAGAAAATTTTGCCCCACCTTGCACCACTAAAAAAATTTCTGAGCCGATATTCAGTATTCATGGGGTTTTGGTCAAAAATGTCGGGATTGCCTCCTCTGCAACCCGCTAATTTTCTGAGCTTTTAATTTGCGGCTAAAATTGCCGGAATTTATTGTAAGATCGTGTTTTTCCCTTGACACTCATCCGTCCTCTTCACTATAAGGGAGCTTATGGTGGTGCAAAGTGGGGCATAGTGGTAATGGAGGATTCCGGGGTGAGTGAAGGGCAGGAGAGACGGCCGGTTTGTCGGTTTTCGGGGCGCTCCGAGCATACCCTGGACGACAAGGGCAGGCTGAACATCGCGACCAAGTTCCGCGAGGCTCTGCGCAAGCAGGGCGATGAGCGGCTGATGGTCACCCCGGTGGCGCCAGGCTCCAAGTGCCTGCGCGCATATTCGCTCCCCGAGTGGGAAAAGGCCGAGATGGACATTCTGGCGCATGTCAAGGCGAACCCGACTCCGGACGCCATCCGTGCCATGCGGTACTTCATCGGCGGCGCCGAGGAGTGCGCGGTGGACAAGCAGGGCCGTATCCTGCTTCCTGCGCAGTTGCGGGAAGAGCGTGGGCTCAAGAAGGAGGTGGTGGTCAATGCCATGATCACCTTCCTTGAGATTTGGGGCAAGGATGCCTGGGAGGCGGAGTTCGGGGCGACCGAGCAGGATCTCCGTGATCCCGGCCTGGCGCTCGGCAGTATAGGGGTTTTCTGATCGGGCATGGAGTATCCCCATGTTCCGGTCATGCTGGAAGAGGTTATCGCCAGTCTGGCGCCGGCCTCTGGTCGGCTTTATGTTGACGGAAATCTCGGCCTGGGGGGGCACGCCGAGCGCATCCTCGAGTTGAGCGGGCCCGATGGGCAGCTCATCGGTTTTGACCTGGATGCCGGCGCAATGGCGCTGGCCAGGGAGCGGCTGGCCCGTTTTGGCGGGCGAGCCCGTTTCGTGCATGGCAACTTCGCCTCAATGAAGGAGGCCCTGATGGAGCTCGGCGTGAACCAGATAGACGGTCTGCTGCTCGATCTTGGTCTTTCTTCCCTGCAGTTGGATGCCAGCGGCCGGGGGTTCAGCTTCCGTGGCCGCGAGCCGTTGGACATGCGGATGGACCAGCGCCAGCCGGTCACGGCGGCGGAGCTGGTCAACACCGCCTCTCAGGAAGAACTTGCGGACATCTTCTTCTACTACGGCGAGGAGCGACAGGCGCGGCGAATCGCCGCCTGGATCGTCGAGGCGAGGCGAACCGAACGGATTGAGTTCACCGACCAACTCGTTCGTCTGGTGGAGCAGGCTGTTCCCCGTCGTTTCCATCCTGACCGGATCCATGTGGCCACCAAGGTTTTCCAGGCGTTGCGCATCGCGGTCAATGGCGAATTGGAAAGCCTCTCCCGCGTGCTGGCCGACCTGCCCGATTTGCTCCGGGTTGGCGGCCGGGTGTGTGTCATCTCCTTTCATTCACTTGAGGATCGGCTGGTGAAACGGGTATTCCGCCAAGACCGCCGCCTGGACCCATTGGGAAGCAAGCCTTTGCTGCCGGGGCGTGATGAATGCCTGCGCAATCCCAGGGCCCGCAGCGCCAAGTTGCGGGTGGCGACCAGGAGGGATGACTGATGCGGGACTATTCCAAGCGGGTCGCGGGCAATGGCACCGCCGGCCGCCAGCGCCTTGGCAGTAAGCGCTCTCCCAGAAGGGGAGAGGGCCGGCGGCTGGTCTTCAAGATCATTGGCGCCGTCGCCGTGGCGGCTTTGATTTTGGCGGTGGGCAGCAGCCTCTGGTTTGGCATGGCCCTGCGGCAGGGACTCGCCGGGCTTGATCAGGCCCGGGCGGAGCGGTTGGCTTTGGTCGAGAGCAACAAGGGACTGGCGGAAGAGCGGGAAGCATTGTTGCAGCAGGAGAAGGTGCAATTGGCCGCGGGTGCCTTGGGGCTGTATTCGCCTACGGAAAAGCAGATCAGAAGGCCTTGACGGAGCGGCATGAAGAAGCGGGCAATGACTGAGAGAAAGGGCAGCAGCGCCGCCATGGTGGCTGGCCTTTTGCTGGTCGCTCTGGTCGGGGTCCTGGTGCTGTTGCTCAAGGATAAGCTGTTCACCGGCAGCGCGGAGTCCCCGGGCGAGGTTGCGCCGGTGGAGCAAGAAGCTGGGGCGACGACCGGCCGCAAAAATATCTACGACCGCAACTTCGTTGAGCTGGCGGTGGGGTTCCGGCGCAGTTCCCTCTACGCGCGTCCGCTGGAGCTGGAATCTCCGGAAGAGGTCGCCGGCAAGGTGGCAAAGGTGCTGGGAGTGGAGGAAAAAGAGCTGCTGCCCGCCCTGAAGGGGGAGCGGAGCTTTTCCTGGGTCGGCCGGGACATTCCCCCCAACAGGGCGGACCTGATCACCGAGCAGAATCTCAAGGGAGTCTACCGGGTCGATCAGGTGTACCGTTATTACCCTGGCAACCAGCTTGGCGCCCATGTGGTCGGTTTTTTGAAGGATGAGCAAGGACTGGCCGGGGTGGAGTTCTATTATGACAGCATCCTGCGCGGCGGCGGAGGGTACGAGCCCCGGTTGGCCGCGGCCGGCGCCAGCCGGCGGGTGGTGGAGGGGCAGGTTGGCGCCAGTCTGGTGCTCACCGTGGATATCCGGGTGCAGGAGTTGCTTGAGCAGAAGCTGCGCGCCCTCGTCGTTGCCACCGGCGCCAAGGCGGCGATGGCTGGGCTGATGGTGCCGGACACCGGCGAAATCCTGGCGCTGGCCAACCTGCCCAATTATGACCTGAACCGGTTCTGGGAGTTTGGCACCGAGGAGCGGCGCAACCGTTTTGTGGATGACAGCTTCGACCTGGCCGGGATGAACCGGTTGTACAGGGCAACCGCTGCCCTGGACCTGCGGTTGGCTCCTAGCCTGGAAGGCTGGACGACGTCGCAAGCGGTTCAGCCCGTCGGCGGAGGAGTGCAGACGGGTGAACAGCCGGGAACGGCAAGCCCGGCCCCGCAACCGCAGTCCGCACCTCCGGCGCACCACCAGCAGGTGGCGTGGAACTGGGTGCAGAACGGGGTGTATGTGTCCCCGGAGGCGGTCGGGCTGGGACAGTTCGGCGTTGACAGCGCCGAGTTTGTCCGTTTTGCCGAGCGAGTCGGCTTGGCCAGCAAAGGAGAGGTGGATCTCCCCGAGACTCTTATGGGCATGAAGGAGCCGGAGGTGGCGGCAGCCGGCCGGTCCATGGAGGTGGAGGTGGGCGAGGGCGGCGAGGCAGCCAAAAGCCTTCCCCCGCCGCAGGAGCGAGAGGCGATCACCTCGGCTACCCCGATTTCCCTGCTTGCCTCGTTCTGTCGACTGATCAATGGCGGCCGCGCCATCATGCCCCATGTGCTCGGCGCGGTCTGGCATGGCGATCAGGTGTGGGACATGCCGGTCAAGCAGTCCAGCGTTGCGTTGGGAGTTCGTCCGGAGGTGAGTGCCGCCTTGCTCGAGGGAATGAAAAAGTGGCGGCCAGCGGGCCAGGACATCTTCGTCATCGAATCCCTGGCGGAGAAAGTTGGGGCAACCCCGGCGCCTTCTCCGGAGTCCTCCGCGCCGGCGGTAACGGGCGAAAAGGCGGAGGCGACCGAAGGCGCCAGCGAACCGCCGGCGCACCCGCTTGTGAACACGGTACTTTTGGGGGCAACGTCTCTGCAGCATCCCGATCTGGCCGTGATCATCGTTCTGGAGGGGGCCAAGCTCAATCCGAACGAGGGTTCGCCGATTCGGCCGGTTGCCGAGGAGCTATGCGTTCAGGCGCGCCTTGCCATGCAGAAGCGGCAGGGGAGACCATCTCTGGAAGAGTTGTCCCGGCGTGAGGCGGTCTTCTACGAGAAATGGCAAAAAAATCTGGAAAAGTCGGCGCTCATGCCCGCCTCCGCCCAGAACGGCCAGGGCCAGGTCATGCCGGATGTGCGGGGGATGAGCCTGCGCAAGGGATTGCAGGTGCTGCAGCAACATGGCTTGCGGGTGCGCGTCACCGGAAGCGGCCAGGTGGCCAAGCAGGTGCCGGCGCCGGGAACGCCGCTCAAGGGCGTTGATCAGTGCGTCCTTGAACTCGCCTCGATGCGGTAGCTGGGCAATGGCGATGCAACGGGTCGAGAGCGAACGGGCCACGACGGTTTCCCTGCGGGAGCTGATGGCGGAGATCGGGATCAGGGAGGGTATGGCGGTGCCGGAAACCAGGATCGAGGCCATAACCGCTGACTCGCGGCAGGCAGGGCCGGGCGCCCTGTTTGTCGCCATCGCCGGGCAAACCGTGGACGGGCATGCCTATGTCCGGGCGGCGGTGGAGCAGGGTTGCGCGGCGGTGCTGGTTGGAGCAGGACGCTGCCGGGGATGGAAGAACGTCACGGTCCCCTGCCTGGAGGCCGAGGATACCCGAGAGGCACTGGGGCGTTTGGCCGCTGGCTTCTATGGCCGACCCGCCGAAAGGATGACCATGGTTGGCATCACCGGCACCAACGGCAAGACCACCACCACCTACCTGCTGGAGGCAATGATCCGCAAGGCCGGGGGCAACCCAGGGGTGATCGGCACGGTGAACTATCGCTACAATCAGGTGGTGAAGGCCGCACCCTTCACCACCCCGGATCCGGTCACCCTCCACCGGATTCTCGCTGAAATGGCCGAGGGTGGCGTCACCCATGTGGTCATGGAGACCTCATCACATGCCTTGGAACAGAGGCGTTTGGCCGGGGTGCGGTTCGATGTGGCGCTTTTCACCAACCTGAGCCGCGATCATCTGGATTTTCATGGGACCATGGAAGAGTATTTCGCCAGCAAGCAGCGGCTCTTTCGCGACCATCTGAAGGACGCCGGTCGGGTGGTCGCGATCTGCACCGCCGATCCTGACGGAAATGACTGGGGGCGGAGGGTGCTGGACGGCCTGGCCCCAGAGGTCGCCAGTCGGGCGATAGCATGCGGGGGCGGGCAGGAGCAGGTGGCGGTGGAGCGGTCCGCGGAAAGCATCGACGGCACCTGCGCGACCCTGCGTACCCCGGTTGGCGAGATCGCACTGCATTCCAGACTGGTGGGTGGTTTTAACCTCCGCAACCTCTTGGGGGCGGTGGGGGTGGGGCTGGCCCTGGGAATCGATGCCGGGACGATAGGGCAAGGACTGAACGAGGCGCCAGCTGCGCCGGGCCGTCTGGAAAAGGTGACCACCGCGGCATCTCCCGACGTGTTTGTCGATTATGCCCATACCCCGGATGCATTGGAAAACGTGCTGACTACCCTGCGGCAACTGACCCGGGGCCGGTTGATTGTGATCTTCGGCTGCGGCGGTGACCGGGACCGCGGCAAGCGGCCCCTGATGGGCAAGGTTGCCGGCGAATTGGCCGATGTGGTGGTCTTGACCTCGGACAATCCCAGGAGTGAAGAGCCCGCCGCCATTTTGGCCCAGATTGAAGAGGGGGTGCGACAGGCCGGCCTGCCGAGGATGCGGCTGGAGGCGGTCATCAACCGTCCTGGCCTGCGGGGTTACGATGTGATTGTATCCCGGCGGGAGGCGATCCGGGAGGTCATGCGCAACAGCGGCCGCCATGACGTGGTGGCGATTTGCGGCAAGGGGCACGAGGACTACCAGATCATCGGCACCAGGAAAACCTTTTTCGACGACCGGTTGGAGGCCGCCCTGAGCGGGGCGAGCATCGGCTGGTAGGGACGCCGGCCTTCGGGCCTTGCGACAATCCACGAACTCAGCGGGAGGAGAGGATGGAAGTGGCACGGGAACGGCGGGTACGGAGTGGAGTCGCGGGGCGCGGCAAACTGAAGGCGAGCGACGGCCAGCGGCAGGCGGGGTTCCAGGATGCGAGCTGGACCCTGTCCCAGGTACTGCTCGCCACGGGAGGCCGGTTTGTCGCCGGGGATACTGTCGGGCATTTCCGGCGGATCAGCACGGACAGCCGGGCGGTGGAACCGGGCGATCTCTTTGTGGCTCTGGTTGGCGATCGCTTCGATGGCCATGCCTTTGTGGCCCAGGCTGTGCAGCGCGGTGCGACAGGAGTGCTGGTATCCGAACGGCCGGTTGAGCCGCTGGCCGTGCCGGTGGTTCAGGTGTCGGACACCCTGCGCGGCTTGGGGGATCTTGCGGCCTACCATCGTTGTCGGCTCACGGATCTGCGGGTAATAGGGATCACCGGAAGCTGCGGCAAGACAACGGTCAAGGAGATGACCGCCGCAATTTTTGAGCAGGAGTATTCGGTGCTCAAGACCAAGGGGAATCTCAACAACCTCATCGGCCTGCCCCTCTCCCTGCTGCCGGCCGACGACCGGCACGAGTACGCGGTGCTGGAGATGGGCATGAACCAGCCAGGGGAGATCGCCAGGCTCACCGAGATCGCCGACCCTGATATCGCCTGCATCACCAACGTTCGGGAGGTGCATCTCGAGGGGTTGGGCGATATTGGCGGGGTGGCGCGGGCCAAGGGCGAGTTGTTCGCCGGGGTCAAGAGCTGGGGTTGTCTGGCGGTGAACATGGATGACAGCCGGGTACGGGCACTGGCCCGCCGCTGTCCGCAGCGGAAGATCACCTTTGGCCGCGACCCGCGTGCGCAGGTGCGGGGAATCCAGTTGCGGAACTTGGGCGAGCGCGGCATGGCCTTCACTCTGGTGATCGGCAAGCACAGCGCCAGGGTGCGTATTCAAGGGCTTGGCGCCCATAACGTCACCAACGCGCTGGCGGCGGCAGCGATGGCGCATGCGGCGGGAATCGGCTTCCCGCAGATCGTAAGCGGGCTGGCACTCTTCAAGCCGACGGACAAGCGCTTGCAGGTGCAGGAACTGTTGGGCGGGGTCAGGCTGATCAACGACGCTTACAACGCCAATCCGACTTCCATGCTGGCGGCCCTGGAAACCCTGCGCCGGATGGACCGGGCCCATCGCAAGATAGCCATCCTGGGCGACATGCTGGAACTGGGCGTCAAGAGCGCAGCTGCCCATCGTCAGGTGGGCGAGGGCGCGGCCAGGCAGGGAATGGATTACCTGCTGGCGGTGGGGAATTTTGCGGGCGAGATGGTCGAGGCTGCGCGAAAGGCGGGTATGGCCACGGATCGCGCCATCCACTTCGACAACAAAAACGCCATCGCCCGGTGGCTGCGGCAGGCCAGTCAGGCCGGCCGGATCGGCGCCGGAGACTGGGTGTTGCTCAAAGGGTCCCGCGGCATGCGGATGGAAACCATTGTGCAGGACTTGGGAGCTGTTCGGGAACAAACTGCCATCAAGGCATAGGAAGGAAGTTCATGCTCTACCACCTTCTCTACCCGCTGCACACGGTGTTCGGAGGCTTCAATGTCTTCCGGTACATTACCTTCCGGACCATGGGTGCGACCTTGACCGCCTTCCTGATCCTGCTCTGGTGCGGGCCGCGCTTCATCGCCGCCCTGCAGCGGAATCAGATCGGGCAGGTGGTCCGCGACGACGGGCCGGAGAGCCATTACAGCAAGCGGGGGGTCCCCACCATGGGCGGGTTGCTGATCCTGTTTGCCATCTCTGTGTCCGCCCTGTTATGGGTGGATCTGACCAGCCGTTTTCTCTGGCTGGTCCTGGGGGCGACCCTGTGGTATGGCGGTATCGGTGCCTACGACGACTACCGGAAGATCAAGAAGCAGAACAGCAAGGGGCTTTCCGCCCGCGGCAAGCTGCTGTGGCAGATAGCGGCAGCGGCGGCGGTGGGAACGGTGCTCTACCAGAGCCCGGATTTTGACGGACACCTGAGCGTGCCGTTCTTCAAACACCTCCAGCCGGATCTGGGCATGCTCTATGTCCCCTTCGCGGTGCTGGTGGTGGTGGGCGCCTCCAACGCGGTCAACCTCACCGACGGACTGGATGGATTGGCCAGCGGCCCTACGGTGGTCACCAGCAGCGTCTACCTGCTCTTTTCCTACCTGGCCGGTCATGCCGGCTTGGCTGCCTACCTGCAAATTCCCTTCGTGCCAGGGGCTGGCGAGGTGGCGGTGCTGTGCGGCGCCTTGGTGGGCGCCTGTCTCGGATTCTTGTGGTTCAACGCCTTCCCGGCCCAGGTATTCATGGGCGATGTGGGTTCATTGTCGCTGGGAGCAGCGTTGGGGGTGGTGGCGATCATCATCAAGCAGGAGATCCTGTTGGTGATGGTGGGGGGCGTCTTCGTGATGGAGGCGTTGTCGGTGATCCTGCAGGTGGGATATTTCAAGTTCTCCGGCGGAAAGAGGATCTTTCTCATGGCGCCCTGCCATCATCATTTTGAAAAGAAAGGATGGCAGGAGCCCAAGGTGGTGGTCCGCTTTTGGATCATCTCAATCGTGCTGGGGCTCTCCGCCCTGGCAACCTTGAAGCTGCGTTAGACAGGGCGGATGAGCGGATTTGTCGACATACTGAAGCCAGGCAGCCATGTCGTGGTGGCGGGTCTGGGAAAGTCGGGCAGGGCGGCGATCACGTTCCTTCTCGGCCTTGGGGTGAAGATTTCGGTTTCAGAGGGTGGCCGCCGCGAGAACCTTGAAGGAGACTTGGTTCGGTGGCTTACGGAGAAAGGAGTTTTTGTGGAGGCTGGCGGCCACACCTCTGAGCTTTTTATTACCGCGGACTGCGTGTTGGCAAGTCCGGGGGTGCCCCTCGACCTGCCGGCCCTTGAGGCGGCGCGGCGCAAAGGGATCCCGGTCATCGGCGAGTTGGCCCTGGCCCCGGAATACCTGCATACCCCGGTGGTGGCGGTGACCGGCACCAACGGCAAGAGCACGGTCACCACCCTGATCGGGGAACTGCTGGCGGCAGCAGGCAAAAAGGCCTTCGTGGGAGGCAATCTTGGGGTGCCGCTGGCCGAATACCTGGCTGGGCCACAGGAGAGCGAAGTGGCGGTGCTGGAGGTAAGCAGCTTCCAACTGGACAGCGCCGGGGGGTTCAGGCCAGAGGTCGGGGTGCTGCTCAACATCACCCCCGATCACATGGAACGGTATTCATCCCTGGCCGCCTATGCCGCCTCGAAGTTCTCGCTGTTCGCCAATCAGCGGGCCGGCGACGTGGCGGTGGTCAATGGCGACGATCCGTTGATCACGGTGTGGCTCGAGCAGGAGGAGCATCGGGGCAACGGCACGATCCAGGTGTATGGCGGCGCATGGCGGGAAGGGCTTTCCGCCTGGCTGGAAGCGGGCACGGCCGTGGTGAGCCGGGAGGGGGAAGCGCGAGAGGAGTATCGTTTGGCCGGAACCGCCCTTGCCGAATCCCCAAACGCGGAGAACGCCCTGGCCGCAATTCTCGCCGCCAAGGCGATGGGATGTGCGGCCGAGGCGATCCAGACGGGTCTGACCCGTTTCGCTCCCCTGGCGCACCGGTTGGCCCTGGTGGCGGAGATCAACGGGGTTGCCTACTACGACGACTCCAAGGCCACCAATGTCGGCGCGGTCTGTTCGGCTCTGTTGGGCATGCAGCGGCCGGTGGTGCTCATCGCGGGCGGCCGGGGCAAGGGGGGCGGATATCAGCCGCTGCTGGGGCTGTTGCGCAAGAAGGTGCGGGCCATGGTGTTGATCGGCGAAGCCAGCGAGGAGATCGCCGAGGCCAGCAAGGGATGCACCCATATCGAGCGGGCCAGCGACATGGAGGAGGCGGTGGCGCGGGCGGCCGCCATGGCGCAACGTGGGGACGCGGTGCTGCTGTCGCCGGCCTGCGCCAGCTTTGACATGTTCCGCAGTTACAGCCATCGCGGCGAGGTGTTCCAGCAGGCGGTAAATCGGCTTGGCGCCCGGGCAAACGGATAAGGAGAACGCAAATGGTACAGGTGGTGTGCGTCGCATGCAAGCGGGTCGAGGGAAGGGAAGGTTGGCGCGAGACGGAGGTCAGCCGGGAGGCCGAGGTTTCCTATGGCTACTGCCCTGCCTGCTTTCAGCTCGCCTCGCAGTTTTTGCGTCAGGGCCGCAAGAGCCGGCTGGTCCAGCCGGATGGCATGGTCCACAATTAAACGGCACCTGGTGAGGAGCCCATGCGCATGATCGTCACCGGAGGCGGGACAGGAGGCCATCTCTTCCCCGGCATCGCCGTGGCCGAGGGGATGCTCGCCCGTGTCGAGGGCGCCGAGGTGCTCTTTGTCAGCACCGATCGGGCCATGGATGGCCAGGCCCTGGCCAACCGGCCCTTCGCGAGGACGGCCATCTCCTGCCAGCCCCTCAAGGGCAGGGGATGGGCAGGGAAGATTGCCGGCCTGCTCGGGCTGCCGGCCAGCCTCTGGCAGGCGATGCGGCTGATCAGGGGTTTCAACCCCAGGCTGGTGATGGGCGTGGGCGGGTATGTGACAGGGCCGGTGGTGCTGGCCGCCAAAATCCTCGGGATCGCCACCTGCATCCACGAACAGAATTCAGTGCCCGGAATGGCCAACAGGATGCTTGGAAAAATCGTTGACCGCATATATATTTCCATCCCCGGCAGCGAACGGTTTTTCCCGGCAGGAAAAACGGTGCTCACCGGCAACCCGGTCCGCCGGGAACTGGTGGCCGCGGCGGAGGCTGCGCCGTCCCGGTGGGAGGGCGGGCCAACCCTCCTGGTGCTGGGCGGCAGCCAAGGAGCGCATCGGGTCAATACCCTGATGGTGGAGGCATTGCGGAAGGGGCCATTGCCGGCGGGGCTGACGGTGGTGCATCAGACCGGCAAGGCCGACGAGGAGATGGTGCGGCGCGCTTACGGCGAGGCGGGCATCAGCGCACGGGTCTCCGCCTTTATCACCGACATGGCCGAGGCATACAGCCAGGCGGATCTGGTGATTTCCCGCTCCGGGGCCACCACCCTGGCGGAGCTGACGGTAATGGCCAAGCCGGCGATCTTCGTCCCGTATCCTTACGCGGCCGACGACCACCAGACCACCAACGCCCGTTTCCTCGTGGAGGGCGGCGGCGCAAAGATGCTGGTGGAAAGGGAACTTGATGCCGGTCGGCTCCGGGAAGAGATTCTCGGGCTGCTTGCCGCGCCGGAGCGGTTGCGGCAGATGGGCGATCGCATGCGGTGTTTCGCCCGTCCCGACGCCACCGGGGCGATTGTCGAGGAAAACGCGCGTTTGCTCGGGCTCGCCGCCTGACAGAGTCAAAGGGAACCGATACCATGTACAACAAAACCCAACACATCCACTTCGTCGGCATCGGCGGCATCGGCATGAGCGGCATCGCTGAATTGCTGCTGAACTTGGGCTACAAGGTCAGCGGCTCCGATCTGCGGGAGACGGAGATCACCCGGCGGCTCACCGGACTCGGCGGCGTGGTGCATGTCGGCCATCAGGGCAAGTGGGTGGCGGGCGCCGATGTGGTGGTGATCTCCTCAGCGGTCAAGGAGAACAATCCCGAGGTGCAGGCGGCCCGGGCCGCCCATATCCCGGTGATCCCCAGGGCCGAGATGCTCGCGGAGCTGATGCGGCTCAAGAAGTACGGCGTCGCCGTGGCGGGAAGCCATGGCAAGACCACCACCACCTCCATGGTGGGATGGCTGTTGGCCGAGGCGGGCCTTGATCCAACGGTGGTGATCGGCGGCAAGGTCAACAGCCTTGGCACCAACGCCAAGCTGGGCGAAGGCGAGTTCCTGGTGGCCGAGGCGGACGAGTCCGACGGCTCCTTCCTGAAGCTCTCCCCGGTGGTGGAGGTGGTCACCAACATCGATCTGGAGCATCTGGATCACTACAAGGACATCGAGGAGATCAAGGAGGCCTTCCTGGGTTTCATCGACAAGATCCCCTTCTATGGCGCCGCGGTGGTCTGTCTGGACGACCCCAACGTGGCCGCGGTGCTGCCCGGCATCCGCAAGCGGACCATCACCTACGGCCTGAGCAGCCAGGCGGACATCCATGCCCGCGGGCTGGTCGCCAAGGGGCTGACCACCTGTTTTGAGGTGTGCCGGGACCGGGAGGTGCTGGGGGAGGTTTGCCTCAACGTGCCGGGGCGGCACAATGTATACAACGCGCTGGCCGCCATCGGCGTCGGGCTTGAGCTGGCCATTCCCTTTGCCACCATCCGGGATGCCTTGAAGGGCTTCAGCGGCGTGCAGCGCAGGCTGCAGATCAAGGGGGAGTGCGATGGCATTACGGTGATCGATGATTACGGCCATCACCCCACCGAGATCCGCGCCACCCTGTCGGCCATCCGGACCGCCTGGCCAAAGCGCCGCCTGGTGGTGATGTTCCAGCCGCACCGTTACTCGCGGACCGCCGGGCTGTTCAAGGAGTTCTGCACGGCCTTCCATGAGGCGGACGTACTGCTGCTCACCGAGATCTATGCCGCCAGCGAGGCTCCGATCGAGGGGGTGAGCGGCATGGCGCTGCTGGAAAAGATCAGGCTGCACGGCCAGAAGAACGCCCATTTCGTCGCGGACGTGGAGGCGTTGGCCCGCACGGCCCGGGCGATGCTGCAGCCCGGCGATATCGTCCTGACCCTGGGGGCCGGCAACATCTACCAGGCGGGCGAGGAGTTGCTGGAAAACCTGGCCCGGCGGCATGCCGCTGCCTGAACCGACGGGGCAGGCCGGCGGGGAGGATTGGCCGGAGCGACTGCGGCGGGAGTGGCCGGGCGCAATAGAATGGGATTCCCCCATGGCCAGACGCTGCACCCTCAGGGTCGGCGGGCCGGCCAGGGCGGTGGCCCTGCCGGCAACACTGGCGGAACTGGTCCAGCTGGCGTCGCTGCTTGGCGTGCTGGGTATTCCCTGGCGGGTGATCGGCCGGGGCAGCAACCTGCTGGTGGCCGACGCGGGATTTGAGGGAGTATTGGTGGTGCTGGACCGGCGGTTCGGCGCCATCGAGCGGCGGCCGGCGCGAGGCGACGGCATGGTGCCGGTCAGGGTCGAGGCGGGTTGCGGGCTGATGCGGCTCGTCAACTGGTGCTCGTCCGAAGGGCTTACGGGGTTGGAGTTTGCCGCCGGCATCCCAGGTTCGCTGGGCGGCGCGGTGGTGATGAACGCCGGGGCCTGGGGTGGTGAAATGTCGGAGCGGATCGGCTCGGTGTGCTTCGTGGGAACGGACGGGAGCGTCGAGTGGGTGACGCGAGACCGGCTGGAGTTTGGCTACCGGTACCTGGCCACGGCCGGCCGGATGGTGGCCGCCGCCGAGTTCCTCCTCAAGCCCGGGGCGCCGAGCGCGATCGAGGCCGCCTGCCGGGACTTGCTGCGGCGCCGCAAGGAGCGTCAGCCGCAACGGGTGGCCAGCGCTGGATCGTTCTTCAAGAATCCAGCGGGGCTGCCGGCAGCCGGGCGGCTCATTGAGGAGTGCGGGCTGAAGGGCAGCAAGGTGGGTGGCGCCCAGGTGTCGCCGGTGCATGCCAACTTTCTGGTCAACACCGGCGGGGCGACGGCCCAAGATTTTCTCGACCTGATGCGGCTGGTGCAGGAACGGGTAAGCGAGCGGTTCGGGGTGTGGCTTGAACCGGAGGTGCGGATCATCGGAACAGCGAAAGAGAGGGCGTAGACGACTTGGCTAAGGGGAAGGTGGTACAGCAGCGCTACGGCAGCAAGAAGCGGCGCAACTTTGGCATGCAGAAGAAGCTGGCCATTCTCGGGGTCGGCTCCATGCTGTTCCTGCTTGCCGTGGCCGGAGTGCTCTTCCTCATCTACAAGGGGCTGAGCCGTTCCGACTTTTTCCAGATCACCGCCACCAACATCCAGGGCTGCCGCCGCACCACCAAGAACCTGATCCTGGAGGTGAGCGGGGTCGATGTTCACAGCAACCTGCTGGCCCTGAACCTCGGCGCGGTGCGGGAAAAGATCGAGGCGCATGAGTGGGTGGACTCTGCTGAGGTCAAGCGGGTATGGCCCAACCGCCTGAACATCACCATCAAGGAGCGGGTGCCGGTGGCGCTGGCCAGTCTGGAGGAGGGGCTGTTCTATGTGGACCAGAGCGGCGTGGCCTTTGCCCAGATGCTGCCGCCCGAGGATATGGACTATCCGGTGATCACCGGACTGAGCAGGGAGGCCTGGCCGCAGACCCTGTCCGGATCGGTGCTGGAGGATGCCTTGCAGTTCATCCGCCAGGCGGGGCAGGGCAACTCCATCCTGCCCAAGCAGAATATCTCGGAGCTGCGGGTGGACGAAAACGGGGTGGTGCTCTTCCTGGTGGACCGGCCCTTCCCCATCCGGCTGGGCCGGGGGGCGGTGGCAACCAAATATTACTGGCTGGCCAAGGTGCTGTACCGGCTTTACAAGGGAAAGGAATTCGCCAAGACCGCCTATATCGACATGGAGTATGGCCGGAACAAAGTCTTGGTCGGTTTTGACGGGCCGGTGTAAAGGCAACAGCCCGCAAGCATAGCTGTAAAGGTGAATCGGATGACGCATGAGGAACGGGGCGATCTGATCGTCGGACTGGATATCGGCACCACCAAGATCTGCGCGGTGGTGGGCGAGGCGCGGGATAACCGGGTGGACATCATCGGCATCGGTCGTCATCCCTCGGTGGGGCTGCGGCGCGGTGTGGTGGTCAACATCGAGAGCACGGTCCATTCCATCCGCCAGGCCATCGAGGAGGCGGAGCGGATGGCGGGCTGCGAGATCGGCTCGGTCTACGTGGGTATCGCCGGGAGCCACATCAAGAGCTTCAACAGCCATGGCCTCATTGCCATCAAGGGCAGCGAGATCAAGCAGGATGACATCGACCGGGTGGTGGACGCCGCGCGGGCGGTGCCCATCCCGCCGGATCAGGAGGTGATCCATGTGCTCCCCCAGGAGTTCATGGTGGACGGCCAGGCGGACATCCAGGATCCCATCGGCATGACCGGCGTCCGCCTGGAGGCGGATGTGCATATCGTCACCGGATCGGCCACCGCCGTGCACAACATCATCAAGTGCTGCAACCGGGCAGGGCTGACGGTGAGCGATGTGGTGCTGGAGCCGCTCGCCTCTGCCGGGGCGGTGCTGACCCGGGAGGAGATGGAACTGGGGGTGGGGCTGCTCGATATCGGCGGCGGCACCGCCGATCTGGCGGTCTTCGCCGACGGCACCATCAAGCACACCTTCGTCCTGGGGCTGGGTGGCCAGAACCTCACCAACGATCTTTCCATCGGGCTGCGCACCCCCCAGAAGGAGGCGGAGCGGCTCAAAGAGGAGTTCGGTTGCGCACTGGCCTCCATGATCGACAAGGATCAGGTCATCGAGGTACCCAGCGTGGGCGGCCGCAAAAACCGCAAGCTCTCGCGGCGGGTGATGGGCGAGATCCTGGAGCCCAGGGTGGAGGAGATGCTCACCCTGATCAATCAGGAACTGGTCGAGTCGCACTATAAGGAGATGGTCAACGCCGGCATCGTCATCACCGGCGGCACCGGTCTGCTTGAAAACATGGAGGAGCTGGCCGAGCAGATCTTCGATCTGCCGGTGCGGATCGGTTATCCCGAGAACGTGGGCGGGGTGGTGGACGTGGTCAAGACCCCCCAGTGGGCAACCGGGGTGGGACTGGTCATTTACGGCATGAAGAATGGCGCGGGCGAGAATTTCAAGAAGCCCAGCGCCGGGGTGATTGGCAAGGTAACCGGTCGGGTCAAGGACTGGTTCAAGAATATCGTGTAACGGGCTATTGGGGTTCGGTCGGCAGGCTGGCGCTGTATTGGGGAGTCGGACGGAGATCTTGAACAGGGGAGCATGATTATGTCGTTCAAACTGGCGGAAATCGAGTCGAGGGCAAGGATCAAGGTGTTTGGCGTCGGCGGTGGCGGCGGCAACGCGGTCAACACCATGGTGGAGAGCAAGATCCTTGGGGTGGAGTTCATTGCCGGCAACACCGATATCCAGGCCTTGGAACAGTCCAGGGCCGATATCCGGCTGCAGTTCGGCAAGAATCTTGCCAAGGGGCTGGGCGCCGGCGCCAAGCCGGAGGTGGGCCGCGACGCGGCGGAGGAGTCCATCGACGAGATCCGCAAGGCGCTCAAGGACTCGGATATGGTTTTTGTTACCGCCGGTCTGGGCGGTGGCACCGGCACCGGCGGCGCGCCGGTGGTGGCCAGGGTGGCCAAGGAGCTTGGGGCGCTCACTGTGGGCGTGGTCACCAAGCCCTTTGCCTTCGAGGGCAGGGCCCGGGTCAAGAACGCCGAGGCTGGCTGGAAGGAACTCAAGGAGCATGTGGACACCATCATCACCATTCCCAATGACCGGCTTATCTCCCTGAGCCAGAAGGGAACCCGCTTCATAGACGGGATGAAGATGGCCGATGACGTGCTGGTGCAGGCGGTCAAGGGTATCACCGACCTGATCAATCTGCCCGGTTACATCAACCCCGACTTCGCCGACGTCAAGACCATCATGAACGAGATGGGGCCGGCCCTCATGGGCGCCGGAGTCGGGGTGGGAGAGAACCGGGCGGTGGAGGCGGTGAACATGGCGATCAACAGCCCGCTTCTCCAGGACATCAGCATCGACGGCGCCCGTGGCGTGCTGGTCAACATCTCCGCCCGCCAGGATACCCTGACCATGGCCGAGGTTACCGAGGCGACCACCAAGATTTACGAGGAGGTCCACGACGAGGCCAACATCATCCTGGGCGTGATCTTCGATGACAACCTGGGCGAGGAGCTGCAGGTGACGGTCATCGCCACCGGTATCCGAGATGCGGTGGAAGAGGTGGAGGACCTGCCGGAGCGGGTTCACATCCTGCCCAAGAAGCCTGGGCGCCAGCCGAGTTTCAGTCGGACGGACAACGCCAATGTTGGCCGGGCCGTGGCCGCGGGCGGCAGCCGGCGGGGCTTTGCCGGTGGCATGCTGAGCGAGCAGGAGTACGATCGTCCCACCTTCCTGCGGCGCAACGAGAGCTGAGGAAGGGATTTGTCTGTTCGGTTACGCTGAGCGAGGTAGGGCTATGTTGGAGCGATGCTTGGCAATCATGTTTGGTTGGTTGAAAACCATGGCGGCAAAACGAGCCGGCGAGAGTGATGGCCCCATCTCGCCGGAGAGCAGGGAGGCGCGGGTGCTGGCGCTCGCCCTGAAGCGGGTGGTCTGACCGCCCGACGGAGCGGGGCAGTACAGCATGGCGCCTCCACTCCCCTGGGGGGCGCCCAAGGAGACCCATGCGCCATCGTCCATCCCGCCATCCAGACCCGCTTGCCCGCGAGCGTGGCGCTTGGCGCAAACGTTGGGCCGGCTTGCTGCCGGTGGCACTTCTTTTCCCAAACCGTTACAGCCTGGGGAACTCCAACCTGGGATTCCAACTGGTCTACGATCTGGTCAACCGCCTGCCTGGCCTGGTCTGTGAGCGCTTTTTTCTTGGGGAGAACACCCCGTCTCTGTCCCTTGAGTCCAGCCGCCCGTTGCGGGATTTTCCCATCCTGCTCTGCTCCCTCAGCTTTGAGCAGGACTTTGCCAACCTGATCGCCATGCTGCGTGCGGGCGGCATTGAGCCGCTTGCCGAAGAGCGCAATCCCGGACATGCTCCGAGCGCCGCCGGCCGTCCCTTTATCCTGGGCGGCGGGGTCGCCACCATGATCAACCCCGAGCCGCTTGCGCCCTTTATCGACTGCTTTCTCATCGGGGAAGCGGAACCGGTGCTGGGCCAGCTCATGGAGTTTCTGGCCAGTGAAGCGGGTCGCACCCCCATGCGCGAACTGCTTTTCGAGTTGGCCACAGCCTGGCCCGGCTGCTACGTTCCCCGTTTGTACGACATGCAGTATCAGCCGGACGGTACCCTGGCGGCCATCGAGCCGCAACCAGGAATCCCGAAGCGAGTACGGCGGTTGCTGCTGGATCAGCCACCCAAGGCCGGCCACTCCCGGCTGCTGTCGCCGGAGATGGAGTTCAGCGATCTCTTCCTTGCTGAACTGGGCCGCGGCTGCAGCCGTGGATGCCGTTTCTGCGCCGCTGGCTTCGTCTACCGGCCGCCCCGCTTGTGGTCGGTGGAAAGCATCCTGGCCGCCTTGGCCGAGCGTCCCGGCGACACCAAGCGGGTGGGGCTGCTCGGCATGGAGATGGCCAGAAACGAGGACTTGGTCCGCATCGCCGACCTGCTGCTCTCCGAAGGGTGCGCCCTTTCGTTTTCCTCGCTGCGGGCTGATGCCATCAGCGAGGAACTGTGCCGGCTGCTGGCGGCGAGCAACCTCAAGAGCGCGGCCATTGCTCCAGATGGCGGCTCGGAGCGGTTGCGGCGGGTGATCAACAAGGGAATCTCGGAGGCGGATGTGCTGCAGGCCGCCGAGGCGCTGACGCAGGCAGGGCTTACGCACCTCAAGCTCTATTTCATGATTGGCCTGCCCACCGAAACCGAGGAGGATCTGGAGGAACTCCTGGGGCTGGTGGACAAGGTGCGCCAGGTGCTGCTTGCGGTGGGCCGGGGGCGGGGGCGCCTGAGCAACATCACCCTCAGCGTCAACAGCTTCGTGCCCAAGGCGTGGACGCCGTTCCAGTTTCACGCCATGGCAGGGCTCGGAGCGTTGAAGAAGAAGATCCAGTTTTTAAAAAGAGGGGTGGCTGGTCTGCCCAACACCCGGCTCATGGTTGATTCGCCGGGGAACGCCTTTTTGCAGGCAGTACTCGCCCGGGGCGACCGGCGGGTGGGGCTGGCGCTGCTTCGTCTGGCTGAAAACGCCGCTGGCTGGCGGCAGGCGATGCGGGAGGCCGGGGTGGAGCCGGAACACTATGCGATGCGGCAGCGGGGGCGCGAGGAGGTGCTACCCTGGGAGGTGGTCGATCACGGCATCAGCCGCGACTACCTCTGGGCGGAGTACGGCAAGGCGTTGACCGGCAGAGCCACCCCGGCTTGCGAGCCGCTGATCTGCAGGCGGTGCGGGGTGTGTCATGACTGAATCGATGAGCAACGGCAAGGCGGAAGAGAGAGGGCTTGCGAGTCTCAAGCCCTTCCGGTTGATGAAATTCTTCACCTTCAGCGGCCTGGCGGTCTTCCTCATCTTCACCCTGGTGCTCTCCTGGGTGATCTCCAACCATGCCAAGAAGGTTCTCTTGGAGCGCAGCGAGGCCTACGCCCTGGTGGTGGCAGGCAATCTGAGCCACCAGGTTTTCCAGCAGTTCGTGCTGCCCACCGTGCTCCGCTACGGCAAGATCGCTTTGCGCAACCAGCAGCAGTTTGGACGTCTGGACACCATCGTCCGAAATACCACCCACGGCATGCGCATCCAGTCGGTCACCATCTACGATTCCAAGGAGAATATAGTCTCCTACAGCACCACGCCGGAGCGGATTGGCAGGAAAGGCGAGGGAGGCAAGGAGTATCAGCGGGCGCTGGCAGGGGAAAACAATTCGGTGGTGCGCTCCCGCGGGAACCTGCTCAACCTGTTCCCTGGGACCAAGCCGCTCTCCTCCCAGATGAGCACCTTTATCCCCTTCCGTCAGTATCAGCCCTTCAGCACCAATCCGGACATGGTGATGGGGGTCATCGAGGTGGTGCAGGATCTCTCCGAGGATGTGGAGGCCATTGCCAGGTTGCAGGGCTCGATCATCGTCACCTCGGTGCTGATCATGTCCGCCCTCTTCACCGTGCTCGGTTTTATCGTGGCCAGGGCCGATAGGATCATCGAGGCGCGCGCCCAGGAGCGGCGCAAGCTCGAACAGCAGCTCCACCAGAGCCAGCGGCTTGCCACGCTGGGAGAGATGGTTGCCTCCGTCTCCCATGAGATCAAGAACCCCTTGGGCATCGTGCGCAGCACCGCCGATATCCTGGGCAAGCGCCTCCGGGCCGTGGCGCCGGGCAACGAGCATCTGGCCGACATCATCGTTGATGAAACCAGCCGGCTGGATGGCATCGTCCGCGAGTTCCTGGATTTCGCGCGCCCCCAGGAGCCGCGGCTCGCACCGGGATCGGTGAATGAACTGCTGGCCAAGTTGCTCGATTTTCTGGAGCCGGAGTTGGAGAAGAACTCCATTAGCCTGGAGGCGACCCTGGCCCAGGACCTGCCCCTGGTGCCCTTTGACCGCGACATGCTGCATCGCGCCTGTCTCAACATCCTGATTAACGGGGTGCAGGCCATGGCCACCGGTGGCCACCTGCGGGTGGCCACTGCCCACGACCGGGTCAGCGGCATGGTAACCATCGCCATTGCCGACAGCGGTCCTGGCATGGACCGGGAGAAGCAGGCGCAGATCTTCAAGCCATTCTACACGGACAAGAATCGGGGAACCGGCCTGGGGTTGGCCATAGTCAAGAACATCATCGAGAGCCACCACGGCACCGTGGCGGTGGAGAGCAGGGAAGGGGAGGGGACAATCTTCATTGTCTCCCTCCCCGCCGAGTGATCAATCCTTTTTGGCTTCAGCTTCCTTCTGGCGCGCGATCTTCTCCTGGAGCATGTCCCGATCGCGCTTGAGTTCCTCGTAGGTCTCCATTGCCCGCTTCTCGGCGTCCGCCTGCTCCGTCTTGATCTGTTCCGCCCGTTCCTGGATCTTCGTCGCCTTGATCTTGATCTGGTTGGTGCCAAAGAGCGAGGATGCCAGGTACTTGTTGGCGAAGTGCATCAGGGCGACGTCGTCCTCCTTGATCTTGGCAAGGGTCTCCTCGCCCACCTCGTAGGTGTCGAGGAACGAGGTACTGAAGACAAAGGAGCGGAATTTGTCCAGATCGGTGCTCGCCATGAAGAACATCTTCTTGGCCGGTTCGCTCAGGGTGGCCTGCAAGCCGAAGGACTTGCGCCGCATGACGATCTCCATCCAATCGCGGTTCATCTCGTCGGATTCATCGATGCCCTGATCGATTCGCCACTCGCGGATGGTCTGGGTGTGCTCCTCCTCATGCCCCTTGCAGTGGGGCTCCTTCACCAGGAAGTAGAACTCCTCCGCGCCACTCCCTTCGCTGCCGGCGGCATGGAAGTACGACATCCCCACCGGGTAGTAGCGGCAGGTGGTGGGACGGTGCGGGTAGATGGTGCATCCTTCCGGGGTCACGAAGGGGCAGCGGCCGTTTTCGTCCATGTGCAGTTTCACCCCTGGCAGGTCGGTCTTTTCCAGGTAGGTGGGGGTGGTGAAGCGCAGCAGAAACTCGTCCGCCGAAAGGTTGAGGGCGCGACGGATGCGCAGAATGTCGTAGGGGGTCAGGATGATGTTGACCGGGCCGCAGCAGGCGGTGAAGCAGGAAACCCCAGGGTGGCAACGGAACTTGAGGGCGCTGTCGGCGGTAAGCTTCGCCGGCATGATATGGGTGGGGTTCTTGTCGTCTCCGAACAGCGATTTGTTGAAGGAGACCGGTTCATTCTTGGTGGGGTTGCTCATGGTGTTTCCCTTGCAAGGTTGGGCAGTGAGTCCGAAGCCGGGCCAGAAAATAGGGGGCGGCGCGGAAGATATTTTCAAAAGTGCTGCACACACTAATCACGGGATGAGAGCCTGTCAAATTCAAATTATGGCCGGGGTGGTGCGGGAGCGCGAAGCTTAGGCTGGCATGCGATGGCGGCGCGCCTAATTTATTAAGGATGGGAGTGAATGGAGGGAGGCCTGTCCGGGAAACCGCTATGGATAAGGAAAAAGTTTTTTTCTTGACTTTTGACAGGTGAAAAATTATACAGACCAATGTCTCGAAAAATGAGTGGTCCTTCAGTTTTGCGTGCGGCCAGGCCGCGCCAGCCGGGCCGCTCTTTTTTGTGAGATGAAGGGCAGTGTGGCCATGCGCGCCTCAGGCGCGGGCCAAGGCAGCCGTCTACCGGCATGGGCTTCGGAACCCGGAACCCGGGCTGGTGGATGACGGACTGACACGGTAAATGCGGACTCCATAACGGAGGCCGGAAAATTCAATCCAATCGAGGAGGTTAGTGAATGCCAAGTTACGTAGATCCTTCTAAGTGTGACGGCTGCAAGGGTGGTGACAAGACCGCCTGCATGTACATCTGCCCCAACGACCTGATGGTCCTCAACAAGGAGGAGATGCGGGCCTACAACCAGGAGCCCGATGCATGCTGGGAGTGCTACTCCTGCGTCAAGATCTGCCCGCAGGGCGCCATCGCCGTTCGCGGCTACAACGACTTCGTGCCCATGGGCGGCATGGTTCACCCGATGCGCAGCGCCGACTCCATCATGTGGACCGTCAAGTTCCGTAACGGCAACATGAAGCGCTTCAAGTTCCCCGTGCGGACCACCGCCGAGGGTGCTGCCAACGCTTATGTTGACCTGAAGGGTGCGAACCTGGACGACGAGCTGCTCTCCACCGAGAAGTCCCTGCCCGCTCCGACCATGGTGGCGAAGTAATTTTTGGGTTTGATTCCATTCCAATACATTCTTTAAGGAGAATATGATTATGGCGTTACCTAATAAGCCGTTGGGCGAGCTGCCCGCCGTTGCCAATCCTGAGGTTGTTGAGCATGACGTCGACGTTCTGATCATCGGTGGCGGTATGGCTGCTTGCGGCACCGCTTTCGAGATCAAGAAGTGGGCCCCGGCCGACATGAAGATCAAGCTGGTTGACAAGGCCTCCATGGAGCGTTCCGGCGCTGTTGCCCAGGGTCTGTCCGCCATCAACACCTACATCGGCGACAACAAGATCGAGAACTACGTCAAGATGGTCCGCAACGACCTCATGGGCGTTGTTCGCGAGGACCTCATCTATGATCTCGGCCGTCACGTTGACGACTCCGTACACCTCTTCGAGGAGTGGGGCCTGCCGGTTTGGAAGCTCGACGCCGATGGCAACAACCTGGACGGCGCTCAGCCGGCTCCGAAGCTGACCGAGGGCGGCAAGCCGGTTCGTACCGGTAAGTGGCAGATCATGATCAACGGCGAGTCCTACAAGTGCATCGTTGCCGAGCCGGCCAAGACCGCGCTGGGCACCGAGAACATCCTGGAGCGCGTCTTCATCGTGAAGCTGATCCTGGACAAGAACAAGGCCAACCAGATCGCTGGCGCCGTTGGCTTCTCCACCCGCGAGAACAAGGTTCATGTGTTCCGTTGCAAGGCGGCTCTGTGCGCCTGCGGCGGTGCGGTAAACATCTTCCGTCCCCGGTCCACCGGTGAGGGTAAGGGCCGCGCCTGGTACCCGGTATGGAACGCTGGTTCCACCTACACCATGTGTGCTCAGGTTGGCGCCACCCTGACCATGATGGAGAACCGCTTCACCCCCGCCCGTTTCAAGGACGGTTACGGCCCGGTAGGCGCTTGGTTCCTCCTGTTCAAGGCCAAGGTGCAGAACGGTCTGGGCGAGTTCTATGCCAACAGCGACGCCGTCAAGGACGAGCTCTCCAAGTTCATGCCCTACGGTCAGTCCCCGGTCACCCCGACCTGTCTGCGTAACCACCTGATGCTGAACGAGCTGAAGGCTGGCCGCGGCCCGATCTACATGGCCACCGACGTTGCCCTGAACGCCTTCCTGGACGCCAAGAAGGCCGCTGGCATGGACGACAAGGACGTGAAGAAGTACTGGAAGCACCTCGAGTCCGAGGCGTGGGAAGACTTCCTCGATATGTCCGTTGGTCAGGCTGGCCTGTGGGCTGGTATGAACATCGAGCCGGAGAAGATCGGTTCCGAGATCATGCCGACCGAACCGTACATGCTCGGTTCTCACTCCGGCTGCTGCGGCATCTGGACCTCCGGTCCGGCTGAGGACTGGGTCCCGACCGTGGACGGCCCGCGTAGCCATCAGTACAAGTGGGGCTACAACCGTATGACCACGGTTGACGGTCTGTTCACCGCTGGCGACGGCGTTGGCGCTTCCGGTCACAAGTTCTCCTCCGGTTCCCACGCCGAGGGTCGTATCGTTGCCAAGCAGATGGTCAAGTTCTGCCGCGACAACGCTTCCTTCAAGCCCGAGCTGCCGAAGTCCGCACAGGAGTACGCTGACGAAGTCTACGCTCCGGTGAAGCGTTACCTCGAGCATGTTGGCAAGACCACCGCTGCCGACGTGAACCCCAACTACTGCAAGCCGGCCGGTCTGATGATGCGCCTGATGAAGGCCACCGACGAGTACGGCGGCGGCGTTGCCACCTACTACATGACCTCTGGCAAGCTGCTCAACATCTGCCTCGACCTCCTCAAGATGCTGCGCGAGGATGCGGAGCTGATGGCTGCCGGCGACCTGCACGAGTTGATGCGCGCTTGGGAGAACTACCACCGCATCTGGTGTGTTGAGACCCACATCCGTCACATCGAGTTCCGGAAGGAGTCCCGTTACCCGGGCTTCTACTATCGTTCCGACTTCCCGACCTGTGACGATCAGAACTGGAAGGCCTTCGTTAACTCCACCTTCGATCCTGCTACCCAGGAGTGGAAGTGCGAGAAGGTTAACTGCATCAACATCGTTGAGACCGAGCCGTGGATCTAATCTAGATCGCGATTTTGGTACAGCGATTACGGTAAGACGAAATCTCCAGGCGCCGGAAGGCGCCTGGAGATTTTTCTATGCTCGGAACAGCGGGTTTTCTTGGCTCAGGCGATTGGCGGGCCGGTCGATTGACCCAAGAAAACGCGTTTTCATCACTCATCAAACATCCATGAATGGAGGAGAGGCATGACAGACGAATCCAGCGCATCCGCGGGAGCTGTACTTGTCGTAGGCGGTGGCATAAGTGGTCTTACGGCCGCTTTGGAAGCCGCTGAGGTCGGCAAGGACGTTTTTCTGGTGGAGAAAAACCCGTACTTGGGCGGTAGGGTTGCTCAGCTCAACCAGTACTTCCCCAAGATGTGTCCGCCGAGCTGCGGACTCGAGATCAACTTCCAGCGCATCAAGAACAATCGCCGGGTTCGCGTCTACACCATGACCGAGATCAAGGCGGTGAGCGGTTCCGCTGGCGCTTACCAGGTGACCCTGGAGTCCAAGCCCCGCTACATCAACAGCAACTGCACCGCCTGTGGCGCCTGCGCCGAGGCATGCTCCGATGAGCGGGTCAACGACTTCAACTTCGGGATGAACAAGTCCAAGGCAGTCTACAAGCCCCATGACATGTCCTTCCCCATGCGCTATGTCCTGGACAAGGACGCCTGTTCCGCCGCCGGCCTGGCTGCCATCAAGGATGCCTGCAAGTATGACGCGGTGGATCTGGACATGCAGCCCAAGACCTTCACCCTGGACGTCAGCGCCATTGTATGGGCCACTGGCTGGAATCCCTACGATCCCACCAAGATGACCAACCTCAAGTTCGGTTCGAGCCCCAACATCATCACCAACATGATGATGGAGCGCCTGGCCGCCCCCAACGGTCCCACCGACGGCAAGATCCTCCGTCCCGGCGACAACGCCGAGCCTAAGAGCTTTGCCTTTGTGCAGTGCGCTGGCTCCCGCGACGAGAACCACCTGGAGTACTGCTCCTACATCTGCTGCATGGCCTCCATGAAGCAGATCAATTACATCCGCGCCCAGTATCCCGATGCCAAGATCACCGTCTTCTACATCGATCTGCGCACCCCGGGCAAGTACGAGAAGTTCCGCGAGAAGCTGATGGCAGACGCCAACATCCAGTGGGTGAAGGGGAAGGTTGCCGACATCGTCGCCGAGGCGGATGGTGGCGTGACCCTGGTCGCTGAGAACGCGGTGACTGGCGAGAAGGTGCAGGAGACGGTTGATCTGGCCATCCTGGCCACCGGCATGGAGCCCGCTGCCAAGGCCCAGGCCGCGGCTTTGGGCGTGGCGGTCGACAACAACGGCTTCATCCTGGCCGATGCGAAGGGTGGCATGTGCTCGGCTGGCTGCGCCAAGAAGGCGGCCGACGTCGTGACCTGTGCCCAGAGTGCAACGGCAGCAGCCATGAAAGCTATTCAAGCTTCCAGGAGGTAAGAGAGTATGGAAAAGAAATACGGTGCATATATCTGTACAGGGTGCGGCATTGGCGATGCCCTGGACGTTGAAGCCCTGCAGAAGGCTGCCAAGGGCCAGGGCATGGAAGCCAAGACCAGCGAGGCGCTCTGTGGCGCGGCTGGCCGCGCCATGATCCAGGCTGACATCGACAACGACGGCGTCAACACCATCGTGGTGTGCGCCTGCTCCCCCCGCGTCATGAAGGACGAGTTTAACTTCGGCGATGACAAGTACGTCACCCGCGCCAACCTGCGCGAGGGTGTCGCCTGGTCCGCCGGAGATACCTCCGACGACAGGGTCAAGGAGTTCGCCGTCGAGAAGGCGGAGGACTATGTCCGCATGGCCTGTGTGCAGGCCAAGAAGGGCGATCTTCCCGACCCCTACAAGATGGAGACCATCAACCGCAACATCCTGGTGATGGGTGGTGGTATCGCCGGTATGACCGCTGCCATGGAGGCCTCCAAGGCCGGGTACAGCGTGACCATCATCGAGGCGCAGGATAAGCTGGGCGGCAAGGCAAACGGCTGGCGCAAGCAGTTCCCCACCCAGGCTCCCTGGACCGATCTTGAGGAGCCCACGGTGGGCGGCATGGTGAGCGCGGTCACCTCCGACGCCAACATCACCGTGCGCACCTCCACCGAGGTTGCCCGTATTGGCGGCTGCCCCGGCGACTACAAGGTAACCTGCAAGGCTGCCGGTACCGCCAGCGAGTGGGATGCACCCAAGAAGGTCGGCGTTGACGAGCAGGACAAGATCGCCAAGGGTGAGATGGAAGACCCGAACGCCGGTCTGAAGGCCTACATGGAGGCCGACCCCAACGCCGAGACCTTCGGCGCCGTGGTGCTGGCCACCGGCTGGACCCCGGCCGATGTTTCCGAGTACGAGCACCTGGGCTACGGCAAGCTCCAGAACGTGGTGACCAACGCCGAGTTCGAGAAGCTGGCCAAGACCGGGAAGGTTCCGGCCAACGTCGCCTTCATCCAGAGCCCCGGCGGCGCCGAGCACGACATGGACTTCCCTTACTGCAACTCGGTGACCAGCATGGTCGCCCTGAAGCAGGCTCGCTATGTTCGGGAAGACAACGCCGACGGCAAGGCCTATGTGCTCTATCAGCACATGCGTACTCCAGGCAACATGGAGATGTTCTACAAGGGCGCCCAGAACGACGAGGGCGTCTTCCTGACCAAGGCAACGGTCACCGCCGTGGAAGAGGCGGGCAGCAAGCTGGTGGTCAAGGCGCAGGACACCCTGCTCCAGGAGAACCTCAATCTTGAGGTGGACATGGTGGTTCTGGCCGCCGGCATGGTACCCACCACCGCCGAAAAGCCTACCGTCAACCTCGCTTACCGTCAGGGCCCGTCCTTCCTTGATCTGGAGCTGTTCGACGGCTATGCCGACTCCCACTTCATCTGCTTCCCGTACGAGACCCGTCGGACCGGTGTTTACACCTGCGGCGGCGTGCGCAAGGCGATGAACATGGAGGAGACCATCGATGACGCGTGCGGCGCGGCACTGAAGGCCATCCAGGCCATCGAGTCCGCCGACCGCGGCGTGGCGGTGCATCCCCGTTCCGGTGACGGCACCTATCCTGAGTTCTTCTTCCAGCGCTGTACCCAGTGCAAGCGCTGTACCGAGGAGTGCCCCTTCGGCGCTCTGGACGACGACGAGAAGGGGACGCCCAAGCCGAACCCGACCCGCTGCCGTCGCTGCGGCACCTGCATGGGCGCCTGCCCCGAGCGTATCATCGGCTTCAAGAACTACAACATCGATCAGGTCGGCTCCATGATCAAGGCGATCGAGGTTCCGGACGACGATGAGGACAAGCTCCGCATTATCGTCTTTGCCTGCGAAAACGACGCCTACCCGGCCCTGGATATGGCCGCCATGCGCAAGCTCAGCCAGAACGCCCTGATCCGGGTGGTTTCGGTGCGCTGCCTTGGCTCGGTCAACATGGCCTGGGTGCGCGACGCCCTCTCCGCTGGTATGGACGGCGCGCTGTTGCTTGGTTGCAAGTTCGGCGACGACTACCAGTGTCACTTTGTCAAGGGCAGCGAGCTGGCCGACCGTCGTATGATCAACATCGGCGAGACCCTGAAGAGCCTCGGCCTTGAGCCGGAGCGCTGCGGTGTCAAGCAGATCGCCATCAACGAGTACCACAAGGTGGATGAGGTCATCAACGAGTTCGTCGAGGAGATCGTCAACCTCGGACCGAATCCGTTCAAGGGCTTCTGATCCCCTGTTGGCAGTACATGGCACCAAGGAGCGGTCTGGGGTCAACCGGCCCCTGACCGCTCTGTAATATACCGGAAGGAAGGCCGGACGGCTCCCGCCAATCTGGCGGGTCAAGCAGTTATATTGAGGGAGAAAACTGGAGGCGACCATGGCTGAAGGAATGAAGGTGCAACCTGATTTGGAATTTATTCGCTATTTGAAGAGTGCCGGCGGTGACACCCTGAAGAAGTGCTATCAGTGCGCCACCTGCTCGGTTGTCTGTCCGTTGTCCGGCGACAAGAAACCGTTCCCCCGCAAGGAGATGATTTGGGCCCAGTGGGGCTTGAAGGACAAGCTGGTGGGCGACCCGGATGTCATGCTCTGTCATCAGTGCGGTGACTGTACCGCCTACTGCCCGCGTGGCGCCAAGCCCGGCGACGTTTTGGGTGCCATCCGCGCCTATGCCTACACCCACTATGGCTTCCCGTCCGGGCTGGCTAAGCTGGTGAGCAAGGGCAGCAATCTGCCGCTGCTCATTGCCATTCCGGCTCTGATCATCCTGGCGGTATGGTATCTTTCCGGCGGCATGAACCTGCCCGCCGCCGACGCCATCGATTTCGGGATGTTCTTCGATTCACACAAGGACCATCCCACCATGGTCGGTCCGCTGACCCTGAACGTGCTGCTCATCGACGCCATCTTTGTACCGGCCTTCGCCTTCGCGGTGTTCGCCGCCTACAAGGGTGTTTCGAATATGTGGCAGGACATGGCATCCAAGCTTGATGTCAATCCCCAGTTCCGGCCCTCGGTCGGTCAGTTCGTCACTGAGTTTCTGGTGCCTTCGGTTAAGGAGATCCTTGCCCACAAGCGCTTCAAGGAGTGCGGTGCCAACCTCAACCGGGTGACTGGTCATCTGCCGTTGCTGCTCTCCTTCATCGGTCTCTTCATCGTCACCGGTTACGGCATGGTTCGCAAGGATATCCTCGGCATGTTTCTGCCGGGCATGCATGGCCCGATCCCGATGACCGATCCGATGAAGCTGGTGGCCAACATCAGCGCCATCGCCCTGATCGTCGGTGTTGGCACGCTGTGGATGAACCGGGCTCGCATGGAGGAGGAGAACAATGCTTCCCCCACCTTCTACGATTGGTTCCTGATCGTGAAGATCATGACCGTGGGCATCACCGGCCTCTCCGCCGAGGTAACCCGCCTGATCGGCATCCCGGTGCTTGCATACCTCTTCTACTTCATGCACCTGGTGGCAGTACTGATGCTCTTCATGTACATGCCGTACTCCAAGTTCGCCCACATGGTATACCGTACCTTTGCCATGGCGTTTGAGAAGTATCGGGAGAGCAGCTTCGTGCGGCAGTCTGCCGAGTAATTTTCGTTTGTGCTGGGGTGCCCCGCGTCAGTCCGGGGCACCCCATTTTTTTGATCGAGACCGGTTGGCCCGCTGAAAAAGTGGTTGAACTTTTCAGGGGGACCGAGTAGTATGGCGCGTCTCGAAGGCTGGCGTAGCTCAATTGGTAGAGCAGCTGATTTGTAATCAGCAGGTTGCGGGTTCGAGTCCCATCGCCAGCTCCATTTGGCGATGCAGGCAAGCAGGCTGAGCGACAATGCTTGCCGGGTTGTTGATCGGAAGAGCGGAGGGGTTCCCGAGCGGCCAAAGGGAACAGACTGTAAATCTGTCGGTGGATGCCTTCGGAGGTTCGAATCCTCCCCCCTCCACCACGCTTGCCCGATTGCGCTGACCCAGCGAAGAATCCTGCCTCGGACGTCCTGCGGGAGATGGGCGGGAATAGCTCAATTGGTAGAGCATCAGCCTTCCAAGCTGAGGGTTGCGGGTTCGAGACCCGTTTCCCGCTCCAATGTAGGAATGACGCCGGCGGTCGATGATCGGCCGGATTGAAATTTGGTTGGTTGCGCCCACGTAGCTCAGTAGGTAGAGCACTTCCTTGGTAAGGAAGAGGTCACCGGTTCAAATCCGGTCGTGGGCTCCATTTTTTTTGAACCTTCTTGCACCGCGTGCTTTGGTGTGGTTGCGGAAGCGCAGCCAGAACAATTCAGGCAGAGGAGAGGCGACATGGCTAAGGAGAAATTTGAGCGCAAGAAACCGCATGTGAACATTGGCACGATTGGTCACATCGATCATGGCAAGACCACGCTGACCTCGGCGATCACTCGTGTTTTGGCGACCAAGGGTTTTGCCAAGGCAACAGGTTTTGACGAGATCGACAAGGCGCCGGAGGAGAAGGAGCGTGGTATCACCATCGCCACTGCCCATGTGGAGTACGAGTCCGAGAAGCGTCACTACGCGCACGTTGATTGCCCTGGCCATGCCGACTACATCAAGAATATGATCACCGGCGCGGCGCAGATGGACGGCGCCATCCTGGTGGTTGCCGCCACCGACGGCCCTATGCCGCAGACCCGTGAGCACATCCTGCTCGCCCGTCAGGTAGGCGTGCCGGCCATTGTTGTCTTCATGAACAAGTGCGACATGGTCGACGATCCGGAGCTGATCGAGCTGGTGGACATGGAACTCCGTGAGCTGCTCGCCAAGTATGACTTCCCTGGCGACGACACCCCGATCGTGCAGGGCAGCGCGCTGAAGGCACTGGAGAATCCCACCGACGAGGCGGCAGCCAAGTGCATCTGGGACCTGATGGAGGCTTGTGACAGCTTCATTCCCGAGCCTGAGCGCGACATCGACAAGACCTTCCTGATGCCGGTCGAGGACGTTTTCTCCATCTCTGGCCGCGGCACCGTGGCCACCGGCCGTATCGAGCGCGGCAAGATCAAGGTAGGCGAGGAAATCGAGATCGTCGGCATCCGTCCGACCGCGAAGACCACGGTCACCGGCGTCGAGATGTTCCGGAAGCTGCTGGACGAGGGACTGGCTGGCGACAACGTCGGCGTGCTGCTGCGCGGCACCAAGCGTGAGGAGATCGAGCGCGGCCAGGTTCTGGCCAAGCCGGGCTCCATCACCCCGCACGTGAAGTTCCAGGCCGAGGCGTACATCCTGACCAAGGACGAGGGCGGTCGTCATACCCCGTTCTTCAACGGGTACCGTCCGCAGTTCTACTTCCGGACTACCGACGTGACCGGCATCGTCAACTTGCAGGAAGGTGTGGAGATGGTTATGCCTGGCGACAACGTGACCATCGACGGTCAGCTGATCACCCCGATCGCCATGGAAGAGGGTCTGCGCTTCGCGATCCGCGAGGGCGGCCGCACGGTTGGCGCCGGCGTTATCAATAAGATCATCGAGTAATAGGCGGGACAATGCGCGATATCATTACCCTGGGGTGTCAGACCTGCAAGCGCCGGAACTACACCACCACCAAGAACAAGCGCTCCACGCCCAACAAGCTGGAGTTCAAGAAGTACTGCCCCTTTTGCAGGACGCACACTCCGCATAAGGAAACCAAGTAGCATCTAGGCCAGTAGCTCTAATGGTAGAGCATCGGACTCCAAATCCGAGGGCTGGGGGTTCGAGTCCCTCCTGGCCTGCCAGAGACATGTATGGATCCTGATTACTTCGCCCCACAGCACATGCGGGGCGAAGTAATTATTGGACAGCGATTGCACATGCTGTCGGCGGGCGTCGGTTCGGATGGCGCAGCGCATAGAGATACGGCGGGGATATGGCAAGCGTGCAGGATCGTTCAGCCCGGAGCGGCAAGAAGCCTGTGGCCAAGGAGCCGGAGGCGAGAAGCGGATTTGGGCTTGACCGGATCAAGGAATTCGGCAACGAGGTCAGGAGCGAGTTCGGCAAGATTGTCTGGCCGGCCCGGAAGCAAACCGTCGCGACCACTGGCGTGGTGCTGCTGCTGGTGATGCTCCTTTCCTTCTACCTGGGGGCAGTGGACCTGCTGCTTGGCAAGATCATCGGCTATGTCCTCCGCTGAGCGGCGGACAGGGCATAGGCTGGAAGAGACAGAGATCAATGGCGCGACACTGGTATATAGTTCACACATACTCCGGGTTTGAGGAGCAGGTGCGCACTGCCATGCAGGAGCGGGTGAAGAACGCCGGCCAGGAGGAGCAGTTTGGCGAGATCCTTGTCCCCACCGAGCAGGTGGTGGAGATGGTCAAGGGTTCTAAGAAGACCTCCTCCCGCAAGTTCTTCCCCGGCTATATCCTGGTCAACGTGGATCTCAATGACGCCACCTGGCACACCGTGCGCGGCACCCCCAAGGTGACCGGCTTCGTCGGCAACGACATGAACCCCGATCCGCTGCCTGATGCGGATGCCATGAAGATCATTGGGCGGATCAAGGACGGGGCGCTCAAGCCGAAGCCCAAGGTCTCCTTCGATTGCGGGGATTCGGTGCGGGTTATCGATGGCCCGTTTGCCAACTTCCAGGGCATCGTGGACGAGGTATTTCCGGACAAGGGCCGGGTACGGGTGATGGTCTCCATCTTTGGACGGGAGACCCCGGTGGAGCTTGAATACATCCAGGTGAGCAAGGGATGATCATTGAGACCATGGCGCGCAAGCGGCATGGCCTCTTATTTATGAGAACGGAAGAAAGCTCGCAAGGCCTTCCGTCATGTAGGAGTTACAGCGATGGCGAAGAAGATTGAGGCATACATTAAGTTGCAGATTCCCGCCGGCAAGGCGAACCCGTCTCCTCCGGTAGGCCCGGCCCTCGGTCAGCGAGGCGTCAACATCATGGAGTTCTGCAAGGCGTTCAACGCGAAAACCCAGGGCGAAGGCGATACGATCATCCCTGTGGTTATCACCGTCTACTCTGACCGCTCCTTCACCTTCGTCACCAAGACCCCGCCCGCGTCCGTCCTGTTGTTCAAGGCGTGCAACCTGGGCAAGGGATCGAGCAACCCCAAGAAGGACCGCGTCGCCAAGATCACCCGCGAGAAGTTGCGGGAAATCGCTGAGAAGAAGATGCCGGATCTCAATGCCTACGACGTGGAAACCGCCATGCGGAGCATCGAAGGCACCGCCAAGAGCTGTGGCATTACGGTGGTTGACTGATGGCGGAGCCCTGTTCGTCAGGGCCGCACGGAGCATGTAAGGCGTAATGTTTGGAGAAAGTCATGGCACAGAAAGGTAAGCAGTACAAGAACAGCATCGCCCAGCTTGAGGCCGGCAAGATCTACACCCTTGAAGAAGGGCTCGGCCTTGCGTTGCAGGCAAAGTTTGGCAAGTTCGACGAATCCGTCGATGTGGCCCTGAACCTGGGCGTTGATCCGCGGCATGCGGATCAGATGGTGCGCAACAGCGTGGTGCTCCCCCATGGCACCGGCAAGACCGAGCGGGTATTGGTCTTCGCCAAGGGCGAGAAGGTGCAGGAGGCGCTGGATGCCGGCGCCGACTATGCCGGGGGCGAGGAGTTCCTGGAGAAGATCCAGGGCGGCTGGCTGGAGTTCGAGCGGACCATCGCCACCCCGGACATGATGGGCACGGTGGGCAAGATCGGCAAGATCCTCGGCCCCCGCAACCTGATGCCCAACGCCAAGCTTGGCACCGTCACCTTCGACGTTGCCCGGGTGGTCAAGGAGATCAAGTCCGGCAAGGTGGACTTCAAGGTGGACAAGGCTGGCGTGCTGCACTGCATGGTGGGCAAGTCCTCCTTTGGCGTGGAGAAGCTGCGGGACAACGTGCTCGCCTTCGTTGACAAGGTCATCCAGTTGAAGCCCTCCTCCAGCAAGGGCGTCTACCTGAAGGCCGTGCATATCTCCACGACCATGGGCCCGGGCATCAAGCTTGATCCCATGGAGATCCGGGTGCTGAGCAAGCACGCCTGATTCTGGTGTTACCGCTGCCATCGGGCGGCGTTTACATAGTGGTGTGGGCAGTGAAGTCGTCAAAGACAGTGGGCACCGCGCAGGTTTAATCCGATTCCGGTAGGTGACGGAATCTGGCCCGCCGAGGCGAAATAATTGTGTGGCGACAGCCATGCAGGCAAGCGAATGACCATCAGGAAGGTTTATGGTTGTTGTGGCTTGTTCGTCTGTTCCGGTCGACCTCGACTGCTTTTCGTGTGACAATCTTTATTGAACAAGGAGGGAGACGGTTTGAATCGTGACGAAAAGGTTGCGGTGGTTGAAGAGCTCAGCAGCAAGCTTGCAAATGCCAAGCTGGCTGTTGTCTCCGATTATCGCGGTCTGACCGTGCCGGTCATCTCGCAACTCCGCCGTGAACTCAAGCAGCAGAACGCCGAGATCCGGGTGGCCAAGAACACCTTGATGCGCATCGCCATCAAGGGCACACCGTTCGAGCCCCTGGATCCCTATCTGGAGGGTACCACCGCGGTAACCCTGGCCAGCGAGGATCCGGTCGCCCCTGCCAAGGTGTTGGTCGATTTCATCAAGGCCAACCCCAAGCTTGAGATCAAGAAGGCGGTGCTGGATGGCAAGCTGCTATCGGCGGACGACTTGACGGCATTGTCCAAGTTGCCTGGCAAGAACGAGCTGCGCGCCCAGTTGCTCGGCGTACTCCTCGCTGTGCCCACCAGCTTCGTGCGGGTGCTCAGCGCGGTGCCGCAAAAGGCGCTGTACGCTCTCCAGGCAATCAAGGATCAGAAGGAACAGAACGCCAACTAAGGCAAGCAACAGCTTTTATTTCAGGAGGATATTCCCATGGCAGTCAGCAAGGACGATGTAATTGAGTTCATTTCCAATATGACCGTGCTCGAGCTCTCCGAGCTCATCAAGGAGCTGGAGGATAAGTTCGGTGTTTCCGCAGCCGCGCCGGTGGCTGTTGCCGCTGCTCCTGCCGCTGGCGGCGCTGCCGCTCCGGCCGAGGAGGAGAAGACCGAGTTTGACGTCATCCTCACCAATGGTGGCGACAAGAAGATCGGCGTCATCAAGGAGATCCGCGCCATCACCAACCTGGGCCTGAAGGAAGCCAAGGATCTGGTGGAGGGTGCTCCCAACACCATCAAGGAAGGCGTTTCCAAGGCCGAGGCCGCTGACATCAAGGCCAAGATCGAGGCCGCTGGCGGCACCGTCGAGATCAAGTAAGCATCCGGCCCACATGCCTTGGGCCGTTTTTGCCGACCGGGTTTCGGCGGCAAAAACACAGTGGATTCAGCCTTCCGTGGGCTGGATCGACAAAGGGCAAACGCAGTGACGCTACGGAGGGATCACCCTCCGTAGCGTTCTTGCGTTCATGGATGGGAAGGAAAAGCGCCCCGCCTCCTCCCCGTGCATGGTGAAGTGTGAACCCCCTTTTCCAAACCGCCACCGCTAATCAGACGAGGGTTGCCGCATGCAGACGATCAAACGTGTTCGGAAGAGTTTCGCCAAGACCAAAAGCGTTGTCGACATTCCGCATCTCATCGAGATGCAGCGGCTCTCCTACGAGAAGTTTCTGCAAATTGACGTGGACCCTGACCAGCGAGACGACAGCGGTCTGCAGGGCATCTTCAAGAGCGTTTTCCCGATCAAGGATTTCAACGGCGCCTGCTCCTTGGAGTTCGTGCGCTACAATTTCGGCGAGCCCAAGTACTCGGTGGAGGAGTGCATCCAGCGGGGCATGACCTACGAGGTGCCGGTCAAGATCACCGTGAGGCTGGTCTCCTACGACATCGACGCAGAGAGCGGCGCCCAGTCCATCCGGGACATCAAGGAGCAGGCGGTCTACCTGGGTTCCATACCCTTGATGACCAAGACCGGCGTCTTCGTGGTCAACGGCACCGAGCGGGTCATTGTCAGCCAGTTGCAGCGCTCGCCAGGCCTCTTTTACAGCCACGACGGCGGCAAGACCCATTCCGGCGGCAAGTTGCTCTACTCGGCCCGCATCATTCCGGTACGCGGCTCGTGGATTGATCTGGAGTTCGACGCCAAGGACATCCTCTATGTCCGGATCGACCGCCGCCGCAAGTTCCCGGTGTCCACCCTGCTCAAGGCGCTGGGATACAGCGGCGACGAGCTCCTGCGCTTCTACTACGACACGGAGAAGATCCAGGTCAGCAAGAAGAAGTTCAAGAAGGAGCTGACCATCGACCTCATGGCCGGCCAGAAGGCGTCCTACGATATCATCGATCCGAAGAGCGGCGAGGTGCTGGCCAAGACCGGTCGCAAGATCGGCAAGGCGCTGGCCAAGAAGATCATCGAGGCGGGGATCACCCATTTCGATATCGAGCCCGAGAGCCTGGTGGGCAAGTACCTGGCCCACGACGTCGTGGATTCCAAGACCGGCGAGGTGATTCTGCCCTGCAACACCGAGTTGACCGAGTCCATGCTCACCGAAATCGTCGAGGCGAAGATCTCCGGCTTTGAAGTGCTCTTCATCGACGGCATCAAGGTCTCCGATTCGTTCCGCAAGACCCTGGCCCTGGACCGGGTGAACACCCCTGAGGAGGCGCTGCTCGAAATCTACCGCCGGCTGCGGCCCAGCAGTCCGCCGACCCCGGAGATCGCCACCGCTTTCTTCGACAACCTGTTCTTCAGCCCGGACACCTATGACCTGTCCGAGGTGGGCCGTTTCAAGATCAACGCCCGTCTGGGTCTCAATACCAGCATCGACCACCGGACCCTCACCAAGGAGGACATCATGCTGGCGGTGCGGTTCCTGGTTCGCCTGAAGGACAGCCAGGGCCCCATCGACGACATCGACCACCTGGGCAACCGCCGGGTCCGCACCGTCGGGGAGTTGGTGGAGAACCAGTACCGCATGGGTCTGGTCCGCATGGAGCGGGCCATCCGTGAGCGCATGAGCCTGCAGGAAGTGGAGACCCTGATGCCCCACGACCTGATCAACCCCAAGCCCATTACCGCCGCGATCAAGGAGTTCTTCGGGACCAGCCAGCTGTCGCAGTTCATGGACCAGACCAACCCCCTTTCGGAGGTCACCCACAAGCGCCGGCTCTCCGCGCTGGGACCGGGCGGTCTTTCCAGGGAGCGAGCCGGATTCGAGGTGCGCGACGTCCATCCCACCCACTACGGCCGTATCTGTCCGGTCGAGACGCCGGAAGGTCCGAACATCGGACTTATTGTCTCCCTGGCCACCTATGCCCGGGTCAACGAGTTCGGTTTCATCGAGACGCCCTACCGCACCGTTGAGAAGCGCAAGGCCACCGATGCGATTTCGTACATGACCGCCCTGGACGAGCAGGGCCACGTGATCGCCCCGGCCAAGACCGAGATAGCCAGCGGAAAAATCGCCCAGGATACCCTGATCGCCAGGCAGGACGGCGAGGTTATGCTCACCGATGCCGCGGCGGTGACCCACATGGATGTGTCGCCCAATCAGCTGGTGAGTGTGGCCGCCTCCATGATTCCCTTCCTGGAGAACGACGACGCCAACCGGGCGCTGATGGGCTCCAACATGCAGCGCCAGGGCGTGCCGCTGCTCCGGCCCGAGGCGCCCCTGGTCGGCACCGGCCTGGAGGGCACGGTGGCCCGTGACTCCGGAGTCTGCCTGCTGGCGGGCGGCGACGGCGTGGTGGAGGAGGTGGATGCCAACCGCATCGTGGTACGCTACGACCAGCCCGGCACCGACGGCTTCACCACCGGCATCGGCATCTATCGGCTGGAAAAATACAAGAAGTCCAACCAGAACACCTGTTTCACCCAGCGTCCCCTGGTCAATCCGGGGCTGCGGGTTAAGAAGGGAGATATCCTCGCCGACGGCCCCGCCTGCGACCTGGGCGAACTGGCCCTGGGCAAGAACGTCACCATCGCCTTCATGCCGTGGCGCGGCTACAACTTCGAGGACTCCATCCTGGTCAGCGAGAAGCTGCTCAAAAAGGATACATACACCTCGCTGCACATCGAGGTCTTCGAAACCGTTGCCCGGGACACCAAGCTGGGCAAGGAGGAGATCACCCGCGATATCCCCAACGTCAGCGAGGAGGCGTTGCGCAACCTTGATGACTCCGGGGTGATCCGCATCGGTGCCGAGATCAAGTCCGGCGATATTCTGGTGGGCAAGGTGACCCCCAAGGGCGAGACCCAGCTCTCTCCCGAGGAGAAGCTCTTGCGGGCTATCTTCGGCGAGAAGGCGGGCGACGTGAAGGACACCTCGCTCAGGGTGCCGCCGGGCGCCGAGGGCGTGGTCATCGACGCCAAGGTCTTTTCCAGGAAGGGCGTTGAGAAGGACGAGCGGACCCTTTCCATCGACGAGTTCGAGATCAAGAGCCTCGAGCGCGACATGGAGGACGAGATCTCCTGCCTGAAGAAGGGAATCAAGAACAGCCTCGCCGACCTTCTGGAAGGGAAGACGATCAAGAATTCCATCAAGGACAAGAAAGGTGAGGTCATCCTGGCCAAGGGCAAGAAAATCACCCACGAGGCAGTGGAGAAGATGCCCTTTGCCACCATCCGTCAGATCGATTTCGCGGAGAAGAGCAAGCTTGAGGGCGAACTGGACCTCCTGTTCGAGCGGTACGAATCCCAGGTCAAGCTGGTGCGCGACCGTTACGAGGCAAGGATCCAGCGGCTCAAGAAGGGCGACGATCTGCCGCCGGGCGTGATCCGCATGGTCAAGGTCTATGTGGCCACCAAGCGCAAGTTGGCGGTGGGCGACAAGATGGCCGGCCGCCATGGCAACAAGGGTGTTGTTTCCCGGATTCTGCCCGAGGAGGATATGCCGTACTTCGAGGACGGCAGGGCGGTGGACATCGTCCTGAACCCGCTGGGTGTTCCCTCCCGTATGAACGTGGGCCAGGTGCTGGAGGTGCATCTGGGACTGGCCGCCAGGAAACTGGGCGAGCAGGTCCAGGTGCTTGCCGAACAGCATCAGATCAAGGCGGTGCGTGACAAGCTCAAGTCCATCTACTCGCCAGAGGAGTACAGCAGCCTCACCGAGGGGCTTTCCGATGGCGAACTGCTGGCTTTGGCCCGTCGCATGGGCAACGGTCTGCACATGGCCACCCCGGTCTTCGACGGCGCTCATGAGAGCGAGATCCGCAAGATGCTGGTGGACGCCGGCATGGACGAGGTCGGCCAGGCCACCCTCTACGACGGCCTCACCGGCGAGAAGTTCGAAAATCCGGTTACCGTGGGGGCCATGTATATACTGAAGCTCCACCATCTGGTCGATGACAAGATTCATGCCCGTTCCACCGGACCCTACTCGCTGGTTACCCAGCAGCCCCTGGGCGGCAAGGCCCAGTTCGGCGGTCAGCGTCTGGGCGAGATGGAGGTGTGGGCCATGGAGGCGTATGGCGCCGCGTACACCCTGCAGGAGTTCCTCACCGTCAAGTCCGACGACGTGGGTGGCCGGACCAGGATGTACGAGCGGATCGTCAAGGGCAACAACTTCCTGGAGGCCGGCCTTCCCGAGTCCTTCCATGTACTGGTTAAGGAGCTCCAGGGGCTCTGTCTGGACATGGAACTGCTCGACGAAAAGCCGAAGCAGAGCTGAGGCCGGAACCTGCCGGCGATGGGCCAGCCCATCGCGTTGTCGTGACGAACTGACCTGAACATTCAATTCAGAGAGAAGGTGCTGCCGTGGAAGAACTTTTCAGCTTTTTTAACAGCCCGAAAGGCCCGGTGAAATTCAATGCCGTCCGTATCTCCCTCGCCTCCCCGGAGAAGATCCGGGAGTGGTCGTTCGGTGAGGTGAAGAAGCCCGAGACCATCAACTACCGCACCTTCAAGCCGGAGCGGGACGGCCTGTTCTGCGCCAAGATCTTCGGCCCGGTCAAGGATTACGAGTGCAACTGCGGCAAGTACAAGCGGATGAAGCATCGCGGCGTGGTTTGTGAGAAATGCGGCGTCGAGGTGATCCAGTCCAAGGTGCGGCGCGAGCGGCTCGGTCACATCGAGCTGGCCGCGCCGGTGGCGCATATCTGGTTTTTGAAGAGCCTGCCCAGCAAGATCGGCAACATCCTGGATATGACCCTGAAGGAATTGGAGAAGGTTCTCTACTTCGACTCCTACGTGATCACCGCCTCGGATGAGCCGAGCCTCGCCGTGGGCGCCCTGCTCACCGAGGAGCAGTACCGCCAGGCCCGGGAGGAGTTTGCCGGCAAGTTCCAGGTGGGCATCGGCGCCGCCGCCATCAAGGAGATGCTGCAGAAGCTTGATCTGGAAACCCTTTCCAAGACCCTGCGTCAGGAGATGCGGGAGACCGGCTCCGAGGCCAAGCGCAAGAAGCTGGCGAAAAGGCTTAACGTGGTGGAGGCGTTCAAGGATTCCGGTAACCGGCCGGACTGGATGATCCTCGACGTCATACCGGTGCTGCCCCCGGACCTGCGGCCGCTGGTGCCCCTGGAAGGCGGCCGTTTCGCCACCTCGGACCTCAACGACCTCTATCGGAGGGTGATCAACCGCAACAACCGCTTGAAGCGGCTCTTGGAGCTCGACGCGCCGGAGATCATCATCCGCAACGAAAAGCGGATGCTGCAGGAAGCGGTGGACGTGCTCTTCGACAACGGCCGTCGCGGCAAGGTGATCACCGGCCCCAACAAGCGGCCGCTCAAGTCCCTCTCCGACATGCTCAAGGGCAAGCAGGGCCGCTTCCGTCAGAACCTGCTCGGCAAGCGCGTCGACTACTCCGGCCGTACCGTCATCGTGGTGGGTCCGCATCTGCGGCTGCACCAGTGCGGTCTGCCCAAGAAGATGGCGCTCGAGCTCTTCAAGCCCTTCATCTACAACAAGCTGGAGATGCTCGGCTATGTGACCACCATCAAGAGCGCCCGCAAGATGGTGGAGAAGGGCACCAAGGAGGTGTGGGACGTGCTGGACGACGTGGTCAAGGAGTACCCGGTCGTCCTCAACCGCGCCCCAACACTGCACCGCCTCGGCATGCAGGCCTTTGAACCGATCCTGGTGGAGGGCAAGGCCATCCAGCTTCATCCGCTGGTCTGCGCCGCCTTCAACGCCGACTTCGACGGCGACCAGATGGCGGTGCATGTGCCCCTCACCGTGGAGGCGCAGATGGAGGCGCGGGTGTTGATGATGTCCACCAACAACATCCTCTCGCCGGCGCACGGCGAGCCGGTCATCATCCCCTCCCAGGACATCGTGCTCGGCCTCTACTACATGAGCCGCGAGCGCCTCTTCGCCCAGGGCGAAGGCAAGGTGTTCAGCTCGCCGGACGAGGTGCGCATGGCCTATGACCACGGCGCCGTGCATCTGCAGGCCAAGATCAAGGTGCGCCGCCGTGGCGAGTTCGTGGAGACCACCGTGGGCCGGGTGCTGCTCGGCGAGCTGTTGCCGGACTCCGTTCCCTTCGCACTGGTGAATCAGATGATGGGCAAGAAGCAACTGGCCAAGCTCATCGACTACACCTACCGGTATGCCGGCACCAAGGCCACGGTCATCCTGGCCGACCGGCTCAAGGACATGGGCTACGAGTTCTCCTGCCGGGCATCCATCTCCATCTGCATCAACGACATGATGATTCCGGTCAGCAAGGACGAGCGCCTTGCCGAGGCCGAAACCGCGGTGATGGAGGTCGAGCAGCAGTATAAGGACGGTCTGATCACCGACGGCGAGAAGTACAACAAGGTGGTGGACATCTGGTCCCGCGCCACCGACGATGTGGCCAACGCCATGATGAAGGAGATGAGCGTCCAGTTCCTGCGCGACCAGGAGAACAAGCTGGTGGAATCCCCCAGCTTCAACTCCATCTACATCATGGCCGACTCCGGCGCCCGCGGCAGCCGCGACCAGATCCGCCAGCTGGCCGGCATGCGCGGCCTGATGGCCAAGCCCTCCGGCGCCATCATCGAGACCCCGATCAAGGCGAACTTCCGCGAGGGGCTGAACGTGCTGGAGTACTTCATCTCCACCCACGGCGCCCGTAAGGGTCTGGCCGATACCGCGCTCAAGACCGCCAACTCCGGATATCTCACCCGGCGCCTGGTCGACGTGGCCCAGGACTCCACCATTGTCGAGAAGGACTGCGGCACCCTGGACGGCATCCTCATGGAGCCGTTGCTCGAGGGCGGCGAGGTGATCCAGCGGGTGGGCGACCGGATTCTGGGCCGCGTTGCCCTGGAGGACGTGGTCGATCCCTTCAGCGGGGAGGTGCTGGTGGAGGCCAACGAGGAGATCACCGAGGAGAAGGTCAGGGTCATCGACGAGGCCGGTATCGACCGGGTGATGATCCGTTCGGTGCTCACCTGCCAGGCGCGCCGTGGCGTGTGCAGCCTCTGCTACGGTCGTGACCTGGGGCGTGGCCACATGGTCAACATGGGCGAGGCGGTGGGTATCATCGCGGCCCAGTCCATCGGCGAGCCCGGCACCCAGCTCACCATGCGGACCTTCCACATCGGCGGTACCGCGAGCCGGAGCGTCGAGCAGGCCGAGGTGCGCTGTCAGCACGGTGGCACGGTGCAGTATCAGAACGTGCATGCCGTTGAGAACTCCGCCGGCAACATGGTCGTCATGAACCGCAACGCGGCGGTGTCCATCATCGGGCCGCAGGGCCGGGAGCGGGAGCGCTACCAGGTCAACTACGGCGCCCAGATTTTTGTCAAGGAAGGGGTTGAGGTGGAGCCCGATACCCTGATCGCCAACTGGGATCCCTACACCATCCCCATCGTCACCGAGATCGGCGGTGTGGTCAAGTTCGGCGACATCCTGGAAGGTATTACCATGCAGGAACGTGTCGACCCGGTCACCGGCAAGTCGAGTCACGTGATCATCCAGTCCCGCGCCGGCCAGCACAACCCGCGCATCACCCTGAAGGACGAGGGTGGCAAGACGGTGAAGCTCCCCAAGACCGGCTCGCCCGCCCGCTACTCCCTGCCAGTGGGCGCGATCATCGCGGTTTCCGAGGGAGACACCATCGAGCCGGGCACGGTGCTGGGCAAGATCCCGCGCGAGACCACCAAGACCAAGGACATCACCGGCGGTCTGCCCCGGATCGCCGAACTCTTCGAGGTGCGCAAGCCCAAGGAGTACGCGGTGATCACCGAGATCGACGGCCAGGTAAGCTTCGGCAAGGATCTCAAGGGCAAGAAGCGGGTGATCATCACCCCGGAGGTGGGCGAGGTCAAGGAGTACCTGATCCCCAAGGGCAAGCACGTCAGTGTCCACGAGGGCGACTACGTCAAGGCCGGCGAGGCCCTGATGGACGGCTCTCCCGATCCCAACGACATCCTGCGGGTCATGGGCCTCAAGGAGTTGGCCAAGTTCCTGGTCAACGAGATCCAGGAAGTCTACCGGCTCCAGGGTGTCAAGATCAACGACAAGCACATCGAGGTGATCGTCCGCCAGATGCTGCGCCGGGTCCAGATCACCGGGGTCGGCGATTCCACCTTCATGCTGGGTGAGCATGTGGAGTGGTGGCGCTTCAACGAGGAGAACGAAAACCTCCTTCAGGAGGGCGGCCGTCCCGCCACCGCCGAGCCGGTGCTGCTCGGCGTGACCAAGGCGTCGCTTTCCACGGACAGCTTCATCTCGGCGGCTTCCTTCCAGGAGACCACCAAGGTGCTCACCAACGCAGCCATGGCTGGCAAGATCGACACCCTGAGCGGCCTCAAGGAGAATGTCATCATGGGCCGTCTGGTGCCGGCCGGCACGGGTTTCGAGCAGTACGCGATCGCAGATGAGGCATAAACAAGGAATTTTGCCTTGACAAGTATCGCGGCTTTGGGTAAATATGCCGCTTTCCCGGTCCGGGCACTGGTCCGTGCGGGAAGTTGAACCAAACAATACAGGAAACGGGAGTTGATTCAATGCCAACCATTAACCAGCTGGTGCGGCACGGTCGCCAAAGAAAGGTGAGCAAGACCAATACGCCGGCCCTTAAGGGCTCTCCGCAGAAGCGTGGCGTCTGTGTCCGTGTATACACCACCACCCCCAAGAAGCCGAACTCCGCTTTGCGGAAGGTTGCCAGGGTGCGTTTGACCAACGGGATCGAGGTCACCTCGTACATTCCGGGTATCGGTCACAACCTTCAGGAGCACTCGGTGGTGCTGATCCGTGGCGGCAGGGTGAAGGACCTTCCCGGTGTACGCTATCATATCATTCGCGGTACCCTTGATACCCTGGGTGTGGCCAACCGGAAGCAAGGTCGGTCCAAGTACGGCGCCAAGCGGCCCAAGTAAGAGCCGTTCGGCGAGTAAAGGAGAGTTCAGATGCCTCGGAAGAGACTGGTTGCAAGGCGTGAGGTCGAGCCTGATCCGCGCTACAGCAGTGTGTTGGTGTCCAAGTTTATCAACGGCCTCATGGAGCGCGGCAAGAAGTCCATTGCTCGCGGGATCTTCTATGATGCCATGGATATGGTTTCCAATCGGGTAAGCGACGCGGATCCGGTGGTGGTCTTCGAGAAGGCCATGGAGAAGGTTCGTCCCCGGGTGGAGGTAAAGTCCCGCCGGGTTGGTGGCGCTACCTATCAGGTGCCGGTGGAGGTTCGGCCGGAGCGGCGCAACGCCCTGGCGATCCGCTGGCTGGTGGGTTTCGCCCAGAAGCGCCCTGGCAAGACCATGGCCGACAAGTTGGCCAACGAGTTGATCGACGCCTACAACAACCGTGGCGCGGCGGTCAAGAAGCGGGAAGATACCCACCGCATGGCCGATGCCAACAAGGCCTTTGCGCATTACCGCTGGTAGGATTTCGCAGTAACTTTTTCCCTGGTTGACAAAACCGTAAGGAGGGTGTAAATACACCCGTCTTTGTCGGCAGGCGTTTTGCCTGGAAATACGTTGCCGGGGAGTGGTCGTGGCTTCAAGGGATAGATTGAGCAGTGTGCGCAATATCGGCATAATGGCCCATATTGACGCGGGTAAGACCACGACCACGGAGCGCATCCTTTACTACACGGGGCGCTCGCACAGAATGGGTGAGGTTCATGACGGCAACGCGGTCATGGACTGGATGGAGCAGGAACAGGAGCGGGGCATTACCATCACCTCCGCAGCCACCACCTGCCACTGGCAGGATCACACCATCAATATAATAGACACCCCGGGCCATGTTGACTTCACCGTTGAGGTGGAGCGGTGTCTCAGGGTGCTGGACGGGGCCATCGCCATCTTCTGTGCGGTGGGCGGCGTAGAGCCACAGTCCGAGACGGTATGGCGACAGGCGGATCACTACCGGATTCCGCGCATTGCCTATGTCAACAAGATGGACCGCATCGGCGCAAACTTCGAGCGTTGCGTCGAGATGATACAGGAGCGGCTGGGGGCAAACCCGTTGCCGCTGCAGCTTCCGGTCGGATCGGAAGATAAGTTTCAGGGCATCATCGATCTCGTCCGCGAGAAGATGCTCCTCTTTGACGAAGAGTCGCAGGGCTCAGTGGTTCGCGAGGAACCGATCCCTGCCGAATACTTCGATGAATCAACGGCCGCACGGATGGCCCTTGTCGAGAAGTTGGCCGACTTCGATGATGGGGTCATGGAGAAATTCCTCAATGAGCAACCTGTCCTGGTCGAGGAAATCGATCGGGCCATAAGGGCGGCTACACTCAGGCTTGACGTGGTACCAGTGCTGTGCGGCAGCTCCTTCAAGAATAAGGGAGTTCAGCCGTTGCTGGACGCGGTGGTTTCCTTTTTGCCTTCACCTGTGGATGTTCCCGCAGTGGAGGGTGTCGATGGCGATGGTCGAGTCGGGACCAGGGAGGCCAGCGAGAAAGGGCAACTGGCGGCCTTGGTGTTCAAGCTGATGTCCGATCCCTTCGTGGATCTGCTTGGCTATGTGCGGATATACTCCGGGGTGTTGAAGGCCGGCGAGCGGGTTTACAACCCCCTCAAGAAGAAGAAGGAAAAAATCAACCGCATCGTCAAGATGCACGCCAACAAGCGTGAAGAGGTTGAGGAGTTGCGGGCCGGCGATATCGGCGCCGTGGTGGGACTGAGGTTTTCAACCACCGGCGATACTTTGTGCGGCGAGGATGAGCCCTTCATCCTTGACACCATGGAGTTCCCCGAGCCGGTGATCAGCGTGGCCATCGAACCGAAGGGTAAGGCTGATCAGGAAAAGCTCCAGGACAGTCTTGCCAAGATCGCCCTAGAGGATCCGTCCTTTACCGTATCCACGGACCCGGACTCAGGACAGACGATCATCTCTGGCATGGGCGAGTTGCACCTCGAGATCATCGTCGATCGCCTGGTGCGTGAGTTCAAGGTGGGCGCCAATGTAGGCAAGCCGCAGGTGGCCTACAAGGAGACGATCACCATCCCGGCCAAGGCCGAGGGGATCTTCGACCATCCGGCCGCTGGTGGCAAGAGTCAGTATGGCCATGTGTGGCTGGCGCTGGAGCCCATGGAACGGGGAAGCGGCTGTCAGTTCGAAAGCCGAGTGGACGAAGCGGTATTGCCGGCCACCATTGTGCCGGCAGTGGAACGGGCGGTTCGGGCAAGCCTGGATGGGGGTGCCCTCATCGGTTTCCCGGTGGCGGACGTGAAGGTAAGCCTGGTCGATGGCTCCTTCCGTGAAGGGGAGTCCACGGAACAGGCCTTCGGGGTTGCGGCGGGCATGGCCTTTCGCAACGCGGTCAGCCAGGCGGCCCCGGTGCTGCTTGAGCCGGTGATGGATGTGGAGATCGTGCTGCCCGAAAGTTACCTGGGCGATGTCATCTCTGATCTGAGCGCCAAGAGGGCGCGGATTCACGGGATGGGTAGCCGGGAAGCGGGCATGCAGGTTGTTGAGGCGCAGGTTCCCCTGGTGGAGATGTTTGGTTACTCCACGGATCTTCGTTCCGCCACCCAGGGCCGGGCGAGTTTCACCATGCAGTTCGCGGCGTATGACATTGTGCCGGAGCATATCAGCGAAAAAATTATCAAGCGGATTCGAGGCCTCTAGGCCGGCAGAAACGCAAGTAACTAACGAGGAAAGGACATGGCTAAGGAAAAATTTGAGCGCAAGAAACCGCATGTGAACATTGGCACGATTGGTCACATCGACCATGGTAAGACCACGCTGACCTCGGCGATCACGCGTGTATTGGCGACCAAGGGTTTTGCCAAGGCAACAGGTTTTGACGAGATCGACAAGGCGCCGGAGGAGAAGGAGCGTGGTATCACCATCGCCACCGCCCATGTGGAGTACGAGTCCGAGAAGCGTCACTACGCGCACGTTGATTGCCCTGGCCATGCCGACTATATCAAGAATATGATCACCGGCGCGGCGCAGATGGACGGCGCCATCCTGGTGGTTGCCGCCACCGACGGCCCTATGCCGCAGACCCGTGAGCACATCCTGCTCGCCCGTCAGGTAGGCGTGCCGGCCATTGTTGTCTTCATGAACAAGTGCGACATGGTCGACGATCCGGAGCTGATCGAGCTGGTGGACATGGAACTCCGTGAGCTGCTCGCCAAGTATGACTTCCCTGGCGACGACACCCCGATCGTGCAGGGCAGCGCGCTGAAGGCACTGGAGAATCCCACCGACGAGGCGGCAGCCAAGTGCATCTGGGACCTGATGGAGGCTTGTGACAGCTTCATTCCCGAGCCTGAGCGCGACATCGACAAGACCTTCCTGATGCCGGTCGAGGACGTTTTCTCCATCTCTGGCCGCGGCACCGTGGCCACCGGCCGTATCGAGCGCGGCAAGATCAAGGTAGGCGAGGAAATCGAGATCGTCGGCATCCGTCCGACCGCGAAGACCACGGTCACCGGCGTCGAGATGTTCCGGAAGCTGCTGGACGAGGGTCTGGCTGGCGACAACGTCGGCGTGCTGCTGCGTGGCACCAAGCGTGAGGAGATCGAGCGTGGGCAGGTTCTGGCCAAGCCGGGCTCCATCACCCCGCACGTGAAGTTCCAGGCCGAGGCGTACATTCTGACCAAGGACGAGGGCGGTCGTCATACCCCGTTCTTCAACGGGTACCGTCCGCAGTTCTACTTCCGGACCACCGACGTGACCGGCATCGTCAACCTGCAGGAAGGTGTGGAGATGGTTATGCCTGGCGACAACGTGACCATTGACGGTCAGCTGATCACCCCGATCGCCATGGAAGAGGGTCTGCGCTTCGCGATCCGCGAGGGCGGCCGCACGGTTGGCGCCGGCGTTATCAATAAGATCATCGAGTAAATTCGGGAGCAAGGTGGCACATCCATGATCCAGACACAGAAGATTCGCATCAGGTTGAAGGGCTACGATCACAAGCTGATCGACCAGTCCACCTCCGAGATCGTCGATACCGCCAAGCGTACCGGCGCCACGGTGGCCGGGCCGATTCCGCTGCCCACAAGCATCAACAAGTACTGTGTGCTGCGCTCTCCGCACGTGGATAAGAAGTCCCGCGAGCAGTTCGAGATGCGGACCCATCGGCGGCTGCTGGACATCCTGGAGCCCACCCAGCAGACCATCGACGCGCTGATGAAGCTTGAGCTTTCCGCCGGCGTCGATGTGGAGATCAAGCTGTAATCGTGGAACGGGCGACGAGCGCACCGTCCAGCAACAATACGGGTAACAACGATGCCTAAGAAAATGGGTTTATTGGGAAAAAAGGTCGGCATGACCCGGATTTATTCCGAGGAAGGCGCGGCGATCGCGGTGACGGTTATCGAAACCGGACCCTGCGTTGTGCTGCAGAAGAAGACCGTGGCCAAGGAAGGCTATGACGCCATCCAGGTCGGGTTCTCCTCCAAGAAGGAGTCCCGGCTGAACAAGGCCGAGCTCGGTCACGCCAAGGCAGCCGCCAAGGGTGGTTTCTATCATGTCAAGGAGTTCCGGGTTGAAGACCCAGAGCAGTATCAGGTAGGTCAGGAGCTCATGGTCAGTGACCTTTTCAAGGTCGGCGACATTATCGATGTCACTGGCGTCTCCAAGGGCCGCGGTTTCCAGGGCGTTGTCAAGCGCTACGGCTTCAAGGGCGGTCGGATGACTCACGGCTCCATGTTCCACCGCGCTCCTGGCTCCATTGGCTGCAGCGCCTGGCCGAGCCGGGTCATCAAGGGCAAGCGCCTTCCGGGCCATATGGGTGATGCGGTGGTGACCAAGAAGAACGTCACCGTCATGGACATTCGCCCCGAGCAGAACGTGCTGTTGGTCAAGGGATCCGTTCCCGGCGCCAAGCAGGGCTTGCTTCAACTCTATACAAAGTGATCATCCAGTCGGATATTACGATCCGTTTCGGGGGTTCCGCAAATGGCAGTAGCTGAAATTTACAATATCGAGAACAAGAAGGTCGGCGACATCGAGCTGAACGACGCCCTCTTCGCCGTGGACGTCAATCCGCACCTCCTCCATGAGGTGGTTCGGATGCAGCGCGCCGCACGGCGGGCTGGCACCGCCTGCACCAAGACGCGGGTCGAGGTGAGTGGCGGCGGCAAGAAGCCTTGGCGCCAGAAGGGTACCGGTCGGGCCCGCTCCGGCAGCCGTACCTCTCCGCTCTGGCGTGGGGGTGGTGTTGCCTTTGGCCCGAAGCCGCGGGATTATTCCTTCAAGCTTCCCAAGAAGGTGCGCAAACTTGGCCTGCGCATGGCCATCAGCTCCCGGTTCAGCGACAAGCTGATGGTAGTGCTGGATGGTTTTACCATGGACGAGATCAAGACCAAGAAGTTCATGGGTGTAATGAGCGCCCTGAACCTCGAGAACGCGCTGATCGTAGTGCCGGAGCGTGACGACAAGCTGGAGCGCTCTTCGCGTAACGTTCCGGGCTTCAAGGTGATTGCCACCGCCGGCCTCAATGTTTACGACATTCTGCTCCACAAGCACTTGGTCCTGCTGCAGCCCTGCATCGGCCAGCTGGAAGAGAGGTTGCTGTCATGAAAAACATGTTCGATATCATCAAGAAGCCGTGCCTGACCGAGAAGGGCCTGGGCCTTCAGGAGACACTGAATCAGGTTGTGGTCAAGGTGGATCCCAAGGCCAACAAGATCGAGATCAAGGACGCCGTTGAGAAGCTTTTCAATGTCAAGGTGACCAAGGTGCGGACCGCCAACATGCATGGCAAGTTCAAGCGGGTTGGCAAGAACGCCGGCCAGCAGTCCGACTGGAAGAAGGCGATTGTCACCCTGGCGGAAGGCAGCAAGATCGACTTTGTCGAAGAGCTGTAAGAGGCTGGCCGCTCAAGCGGCGGCCAGGGCCGAGCAGAGATTCGTAATTCAATACATCGGGGTTTGAAATGGCATTAAAAACCTATAAACCTACATCCGCGGGCAGAAGAACACTCGTATCCGTCGTCAATCCCGAGTTGTCCAAGGAGAAGCCGCAGAAGTCGCTGGTTGCCAGCCTGAACAAGAGCGGCGGCCGCAACAACTATGGACGGGTGACCGCCCGGCATATCGGTGGTGGTCACAAGCGGAAGTACCGTCTGATCGATTTCAAGCGGGAGAAGGTGGACATCCCCGCCAAGGTCGCCTCCATCGAGTACGACCCCAACCGTTCCGCCAACATCGCCTTGCTGAACTATGTCGATGGCGAGAAGCGCTATATCCTCTCCCCGCTGGGCATCAAGGTGGGCGATGTGGTGGTGGCCGGTGACGCTGTGGACATCAAGCCAGGCAACTGTCTGCCCATGGGGAACATGCCGCTTGGTAGCATTATCCACAATGTGGAGATGAAGATCGGCAAGGGCGCTCAGCTGGTTCGCAGTGCCGGTGTTTCCGCGCAGTTGATGGCCAAGGAAGGCGATTACGTGCTGGTGAAGCTTCCCTCCGGTGAGGTCCGTAAGTTTCATCGTCAGTGCCGTGCCTGCATCGGCCAGGTCGGCAACATCGAACACGAGAGCCAGAAGCTCGGCAAGGCGGGTCGTAACCGCTGGAAGGGCAACCGTCCGCGGGTGCGCGGTGTTGCCATGAACCCGCTTGACCATCCCATGGGCGGTGGCGAGGGCAAGAGCTCCGGTGGTCGTCATCCTTGTTCGCCGTGGGGTACCCCCTCCAAGGGTTACAAGACCCGCGGTAAGAAGGATTCCGACAAGTTCATCGTCAAGAAAAGAGCATAGTGAGGTATACAGGTGGCGCGTTCAGTAAAGAAAGGTCCCTTTGTAGATGACCATCTGATGGAGAAGGTCAACAAGGCCAAGGCCGAGGGCTCCCGGAAGGTTATCCAGACCTGGTCCCGCCGTTCCGATATTGTTCCCGACATGGTGGGCTTGACCTTGGCCGTGCACAACGGCAAGAAGTTCATCCCGGTCTTCGTGACCGAGAACATGGTGGGACACAAGCTCGGTGAGTTCTCGCCGACCCGCACCTACTATGGTCATGGCGTGGACAAGAAAGCGAAGAAGAAATAAGGAAGCCTGCCCCTGCTAGCCGATCCGGCCGCTGGACAGAGAGAAGGAGTCACCGATGGAAGCAAGAGCGCTTGCCCGTTATATAAGGATTTCCCCGCAGAAGGCCCGTCTTGTCGCGGATCTCGTACGTGGTAAGAGCGTGGAGTATGCGCTGAACACCCTGCGTTTCATGCCCAAGAAAGGCGCCATGCTGCTGAAGAAGGTCATTGAGTCCGCCGTGGCCAATGCCAGCCAGAACGAGGCCATTGATGTGGACACCCTCTACGTCAAGACCATCCATATCGATGGCGGTCCGATGCTGAAGCGGATCAGCCCCAGGGCGCAGGGTCGCGCCACCAGGATTTTGAAGAGAACGAGCCACATTACCGTGGTATTAGACGAGCAATAGGCAGATAAGCACCGTTGCGCGCTTGTGCCTCGATTTCAGCCATATGACAATGGAGGAAGGTTTTGGGCCAGAAAGTTAATCCAATAGGTTTGCGCCTCAATATCATCCGTACTTGGGATTCCATCTGGTACGCTGACAAGGAATACGCCAAGAATTTCCTCGAGGATCAGAGCATCCGCAAGTTCCTCAAGCAGCGCCTCTACCATGCGGGAGTCTCCAAGATCCAGATCGCCAGGACCGGCGGCAAGGTGCGGGTTAAGCTGCACACCGCGCGTCCGGGCATTGTCATTGGCAAGAAGGGTGCAGAAATCGAATCCCTCAAAGCCGAGCTGGACAAGCTCACCGGCAGGGAGTGCCTTCTCGATATCCAGGAGGTGCGTCGTCCCGAGGCCGATGCCCAGCTGGTGGCCGAGAGCATCGCCCTGCAGTTGGAGCGCCGGGTTGCCTTTCGCCGGGCCATGAAGAAGTCGGTGAATATGGCGTTGAAGTTTGGCGCAAAGGGTGTTAAGATCTCGTGTTCCGGTCGGCTGGGTGGAGCGGAGATGTCCCGGCAGGAGTGGTATCGCGAGGGCCGGGTGCCGCTGCACACGTTACGGGCCGATGTGGACTACGGCGTTGCCGAGGCGCGGACCACCTATGGCGTGATCGGGGTCAAGGTATGGATCTTCAAGGGCGAGGTCCTCACCGATGCCGACCAGGCTGCCGAATAAGCAGTCGTTTCAGGCTAAACAACTTCGTTACGAAGGGATAAACCGATGTTAAGTCCAAAAAAGGTTAAGCATAGAAAGATGTTCAAGGGTCGCTTGACGGGCGCCGCCCATGTGGGCTCCTCCATCTCCTTTGGGGAGTATGCCCTCAAGGCGGTTGGCTGCGGCAAGATGACCGCCCAGCAGATCGAGGCGGCTCGTATCGCCATCAACAGGAAGATTAAGCGTACCGGCCAGCTGTGGATCCGGATCTTCCCGGACAAGCCCATCACCAAGAAGCCCGCTGAAACCCGTATGGGTAAAGGCAAGGGCAGCCCGGAGATGTGGGTTGCCCAGATCCATCCGGGTCGGGTTCTCTATGAGCTCGCCGGAGTGGACGATGAACTGGCCCGCGAGGCGCTGCGGCTGGCAGCCAACAAGCTTCCCTTCCCGACCAAAGTGATCTATGTGGGGAACACGTTATGAGCATGAAAGAGATTCGTGAACTCGGCCCGGATGCGATAGTCGCCAAGGTCCGTGAGCTTTCGGAAGAGCATTTCAAGCTGAAGTTCAAGCATGGCATCCGTCCCTTGGAGAACACGGCGAAGTTGCGTCAGCTCCGCAAGGAGATCGCACGGATGAAGACGGTGCTCGCCGAGCAGGCTGCGAAATAAGCACTAATCCAAGGTTCGGGACGCCACGGTTGTCGCCGACTAATGAAAGCCTATCAGGATACGTTCATGGCAGCAGAGAACAGGAACAAGAAGACGAAGGTTGGTTACGTGGTGAGCACCAAGATGGACAAGAGCGCCGTGGTGCAAACCGAACGCCGGGTGCCGCACAAGCTGTACGGCAAGTTCATGCGCCAGCATGTGAAGTACATGGCCCATGATCCGGAAAACCAATGCAGTGTCGGTGACCGGGTGCTGATCGAGGAGTGTCGTCCCTTGAGCCGCAATAAGCGCTGGCGGATTCTTTCGATCATCGAGAAGGCCGTTTGATCGACGGTTGCAAATCGCACGGCGCCCGCAAGGGGTAGGCTGTTGCATTACACGCTCTAGGCGTTTGGTGGAGTCATGATACAGACAGAAACCGTACTGAATGTTGCGGATAATTCGGGCGCGAAGAAGGTGCTCTGCATCCGGGTGCTGGGTGGCACGCGGAAACGGTATGCATCGGTTGGGGATATCATTGTGGTCACCGTCAAGGAGGCCATCCCCAACGCCAAGGTCAAGAAGGGCGACGTATTGCGCGCTGTGGTGGTGCGTACCGTGAAGGAGATTCGCCGCATGGATGACACCATCGTGCGGTTCGATGACAACTCCGCGGTGCTGCTGGCCAACTCCGGCGAGCCCATTGGCACCCGTATCTTCGGACCGGTGGCCAGGGAGTTGCGTCCCAAGGGGTATATGAAGATCATTTCTCTCGCCCCCGAGGTTCTCTGATCGGCCGCTGAACGGCTGGAACAGGCGAGCGAGTTTTACACCGCCGGCGATGGCCGGATGGCGCAAGAGAGGCAGAAGAGCATGCGTGCAAAAACACATCTGAAGATGAACGATCAGGTCGAGGTGATCGCCGGCAAGGACAAGGGCCGAGTGGGCAAGGTCATCAAGGTCAACGCCGACGAGGGTACCGCCGTCGTCGAGAAGATCAACATGATCAAGCGGCACATGAAGCCCAACCGCATGAACCAGCAAGGTGGCATCATCGAGAAGGAGGCGCCTATTCAAGCCTCCAACCTGATGGTGATCTGCCCGAAGTGTTCCAAATCCGTGCGGATTGGCAGGACCATCCTCGAAGACGGATCCAAGATCCGCACCTGTAAGAAGTGTAATGAGTCTGTTGAGGCGAAGGCCTGAGCAGGTCTGATTTTTGGGAGGCAGAAATGGCTGGGGTTAAGGAAACCTATCTGAACGAGTGTGTTCCGCAGCTGATGAAGGAGTTCGGCTACTCCAACATCATGCAGGTGCCGAAGATCACCAAGATCGTTCTGAATATGGGGTTGGGCGAGGCTGTGCAGAATCCCAAGATCATTGACAGCGCCGTACAGGAGCTGACCATGATCGCCGGGCAGAAGGCCGTGGTGACCAAGGCGAAGAAGTCCATCGCCGGTTTCAAGCTGCGCCAAGGCGTGCCCATTGGGTGTCGGGTGACCCTGCGTGGCGAGCGGATGTACGATTTCCTCGCCAAGCTGGTGCACATCGCCCTGCCGCGGGTTCGCGACTTCCGCGGCGTGTCGACCAAGGCGTTTGATGGCCGCGGTAACTACGCCATGGGCATCAAGGAGCATATCATCTTCCCGGAGATCGATTACGACAAGATCGACAAGATCAAGGGACTCAATATCGCGATCACCACCACCGCCAATACGGACGAGGAAGGTCGCTTTCTGTTAAAAGCAATGGGAATGCCCTTCAGGAAGTAAAGGGTGAGGAGGAAGAGTTGGCTAAGAAGTCCTTGATAGCAAAGAGCCAGCGGAAGCCCAAGTTCAGCACCAGGGCATACAATCGCTGTGGGTTGTGCGGAAGGCCCCGCGCCTATCTGCGCAAGTTTGGGGTATGCCGTATCTGTTTTCGCACCTTGGCCAACCGCGGTGAGATCACCGGCGTAACCAAGTCCAGCTGGTAACCGGTGCTGTTCGCGCGGTGGCGAATGCTGTAGGAATCAAAATTACATTAGGGAGCACGGACTATGTCCATGACAGACCCCTTGGCTGACATGCTGACCCGCATCCGCAACGCGGGCGTGGTCAAATTTGAAAACATTGAGATGCCCTTCTCCAAGCTCAAGGCGGGTGTTGCTAACATCCTGAAGCGTGAGGGGTTTATCAGCGACTTCGCGGTGGATTCCTCTGGGGTGCAGGGCACCCTCCGCATCGCCCTGAAGTACGACCAGCATCAGACCGGCATCATCACCGGACTGAAGCGAATCAGCAAGCCTGGTCGCAGGGTCTATGTGAAGCATGACCAGATTCCCAAGGTAATGAGCGGCCTCGGCATCGCGATCATCTCCACCTCCAAGGGGATCATCACCGACAAGGAAGCCCGCGCCATGAAGATCGGCGGCGAGCTGCTGTGCGAGGTCTGGTAATCGTATCCGCTCGGTGACGAGCATCTTGAAATAAGTGGAGAAGAGCCATGTCCAGAATTGGCAATCGACCCATCCCCGTTCCCAAGGGGGTGAAGCTTGACATACAGGGAAGCAACGTCAAGGTGACCGGTCCCAAGGGCACCTTGGAGCGGGTAATCCGTCCGGAGATCGGCCTCAAGGAAGAGGACGGCAATCTGCTGGTGGAGCGCAAGGACAACAGCACCCGGACCAAGGCCTTTTCCGGGCTTACCCGGACCCTGATCAGCAACATGGTCACCGGGGTTGAGAAAGGCTTTCAGAAGAAGCTGTCCATTGAAGGCGTTGGTTACCGTGCCGAGGTCAAGGGCGATGTGCTCACCCTCAACGTTGGCTACTCCAATCCGGTGGCTTTCCAGTTGCCCAAGGGAGTGTCGGCTGAGGTCGACAAGACAAACACCGTGACCCTCGACGCCATCGACAAGGAGTTGCTGGGCGAGACCGCGGCCAAGATTCGCGCCGTCCGTCCTCCCGAGCCTTACAAGGGCAAGGGCATCCGGTACGCGGACGAGTACATTGCCCGCAAGGCTGGCAAGTCCTCCTCCAAGAAGTAAGCAGGCCGTCGGCCGCGCATGCGCGGCGGCTGGGCTGCCGGGATGAAGAGATAACCACAGAGTAAGGCGAAACAATGGCTAACAACACCAAGGAAACTGCGCGTGCGAAGCGGGTCAAGCGGATCAGAAAGAACATCTCCGGTACTCCGGAACGGCCGCGTCTGCGTGTTTTCAAGAGCGCGAAGCACATCTACTGTCAGATCATCGACGATGTCGCTGGCAATACCCTGGCCGCCATGTCGACCATGAATAAGGAGATGGCCGGCGGCGAAGCGGCCCCCAAGACCGAGATGGCTCGGCGGGTAGGCCTGAAGATCGCTGAAATGGCGAAGAGCAAGGGTATTGAAAAGGTGGTTTTCGACCGCGGCGGGTACATCTATCATGGCCGTGTCAAGGCTCTTTCAGAGGGAGCCCGTGAAGGTGGGCTTGACTTCTGATACCCGTGCGGAATCATCCAGATCCCTGTAAAAAACACCAGAGAAATTCGGGGGTGAAACTTGTCTGAGTTCAATAAGAATGCCAGTGGCGATGATCAGTTTATCGAGAAGATCGTCCACATCAACAGAACCGCCAAGGTGGTTAAGGGTGGTCGCCGGTTTAGCTTCAGCGCCATCGTCGTGGTCGGGGATGGCAAGGGCAAGGTCGGTTGCGGCCTTGGCAAGGCCAATCAGGTTCCCGAGGCAATCCGCAAGGGGATCGAGCAGGCGCGCAAGGATATGAAGCGCGTCGCCATCACCGAGGTGAGCATCCCCCACGAGGTGTACGGCAAGTTCGGCGCGGGCAGCGTCATGTTGAAGCCGGCCGTGGCCGGTACCGGCGTTATTGCCGGTGGCGCGGTGCGTGCGGTGCTGGAGGCGGCTGGTGTTCATAACATCCTTACCAAGTGTATTGGTTCGCACAACCCCCATAACTTGGTGAAGGCGACCATGGACGGTCTGCGGCGGCTGCGGAGCCCCATGCAGATAGCGGCCATGCGCGGCAAGGCTGTCGAGGAGATCACCGCCTGAGCGGAGCCGGCGGGTTCCGCAGTGATCGGCGATGCGCCGGTTGCGGCGAGCGGATATAACGTGAAGAAGGAATGGGAACTGCTATGGCGAATCAGCTCAAGGTGACCCTGAAGAAGAGCAAGATCGGCAGCACCGACAAGATTCGGGCTACCCTGATCGGCTTGGGTTTGACCAAGACCAATAAGACAGTAGTGCGCAAGGACACTCCCGAGATCCGGGGGATGATCAGGAAGGTGGAACATCTGGTTGAGGTGGAGGAATAGACCATGTTGACGCTCGGTAATTTGTCCCCGCAACCAGGTTCTCGGAAAGATCGCAAGCGGGTCGGACGTGGTTCCGGCTCCGGCCACGGCAAGACCGCGACTCGCGGTCACAAAGGTGATAAGGCCCGTTCCGGCGGCGGAATCAAGGTCGGCTTCGAGGGCGGTCAGATGCCCTTGCAGCGCCGGTTGCCCAAGCGCGGCTTCACCAACATCTTCAAGACCGTCTACGCCGTTGTCAATGTCGAGGATCTGGATCGTTTTCCGGCTGGCAGCAAGGTTGATCGCCTTGCCCTGGTTGAGGCCGGCTTGGTGGCTCCCAGCGAGCTGCTGGTGAAGATCCTGGGCAACGGCGAGCTGCAGAACGCCCTGACCGTCGCCGTTGACAAGCTCAGCGCCTCTGCTCGCCAGAAGATCGAGGCTGCTGGCGGCACCATTGTCGAGGCGTAATTGATGCACACTGGGGTGCCGCAGGCCGCCAACATACCGGAACTCCGCCGGCGGATTCTGTTTGCTCTCACCATGCTGGCCGTTTACCGGGTGGGAGTGCAGATCCCGACCCCTGGCATCAATGGTGAGGCGCTGGCGCAGTTCTTCCAGCAGAAGGCGGGCACGCTCTTTGACATGTTCAACATGTTTTCGGGCGGCGCCCTGGAGAATTTCTCCATCTTCGCCCTGGGGATCATGCCCTACATCAGCGCCTCGATCATCTTCCAGCTGCTCACCGTGGTGGTGCCGCAACTGGAGGCCCTCTCCAAGGAGGGCGAGTCAGGACGCCGGAAGATCACCCAGTACACCCGTTACGCCACCGTGGTGCTCAGCCTGATCCAGGGGTTGTTCATCTCCATCGGCATGGAGAGCATGACCGCGCCCGGCACCGGAGCCATGGTGGTGATCGAGCCGGGGTGGAGTTTTCGGCTCCTCACCGTGCTGACACTGACCTCGGGTACCGCCTTCATCATGTGGCTCGGTGAGCAGATGACTGAGCGGGGCATCGGCAACGGCATCTCCCTGATCATCTTTGCCGGCATCGTCGCCCGCATGCCGGCCGCCATCGTCAATACCTTCAAGATGGCCAGCGCCGGCGAGATCGCATATGTGCTGTTGCCGGTGATCCTGGTGATGATCGCGGCGGTGGTGGGCTTTGTTATCTTCTTTGAAACCGCGCAACGGCGGATTCCCATTCAATACGCCAAGCGTATGGTGGGGCGCCAGATGTACGGAGGGCAGCAGTCGCATCTGCCTCTGAAGATCAATATGTCCGGCGTGATTCCGCCGATCTTTGCATCCTCGCTTATGATGTTCCCCGCCACCATTGGACAGTTTGTCCAAGTTGAGTGGGTGCAGCAGGTCAGCGCCCTCTTTGGCTGGGGATCGTTGCCGCACACCTTGCTGTTCGTGGCCTTGATCGTCTTTTTCTGTTTCTTCTACACCGCGGTAAGCTTCAACCCGGTGGACGTAGCGGAAAACCTGAAAAAACATGGCGGTTTTGTCCCTGGCATCCGCCCAGGTCAGAAGACTGCAGATTTCCTTGACCGGATCATGGTACGCCTGACAGTGATCGGCGCCATGTATATCAGCATAATCTGCGTCATGCCGACTATCCTGATCAACAAGATGCATGTGCCCTTTTACTTTGGCGGCACCGCCCTCTTGATCGTCGTTGGCGTCGCCATCGACACCATTGCGCAGATCGAGTCGCACACGGTCATGCGCAACTATGACGGGTTCATGAAGTCGGCTGGCGGCAAGGGGCGGCGCTAGGCGCCTGATCCGCATGGGCATGGCGATCATACTGAAGTCTCCGGAGGAAATTGCCATCCTGCGGGAGGCAAACCAGATTGTGGCCCAGACCTTGGCCATGCTCGCCGCACGGATCGAACCGGGGTGCACCACGCTGCATCTGGACACCCTTGCTGAAAAGCACTGCCGTCAAAGCGGTGCGGAGCCAGCGTTCAAGGGGTATCGTGGATTTCCGGGCAGCCTGTGTGTGTCGATCAACGAGCAGGTGGTGCATGGGATTCCGTCCAAGAAGTGCGTGGTGCGGAACGGAGATGTGGTGAGCATCGACTTTGGCGTCCGTTACCGTGGCTATTACGGCGATGCCGCCGTCACCGTGGCGGTGGGCGAGGTTGACCAGCGCCGCAGGCAGCTGCTGGAGGTGACCAGGGAGTCGCTGCTGCGAGGCATCGAGGCGGCGCGGGTCGGGAACCGCATCAATGACATCTCCAAGGCTGTGCAGGCGCACGTCGAGGGGAATGGCTTTTCGGTGGTTCGCCAGTTTGTTGGGCATGGGATAGGCAGCCAGCTGCACGAGGCACCAGAAATTCCCAACTATGCCAAGGCGGAACGCACCCCCAAGCTCTTGCCTGGGATGGTGCTGGCCATCGAGCCCATGGTCAACATGGGTGGCCATGAGGTCGAGGTGCTCCGGGACGGCTGGACCGTGGTGACCCGGGACCGGAAACCATCGGCCCACTTTGAGCATTCCATAGCGATCACCGAGGATGGCCCGCTCGTGCTGAGCGCACTGCCCGGATGATTTTTTTTGTTGTTGGCAACAAAGTTGCGGCAAATATTGTGCTGTTCGGGTAAAATCCCCAGCTTTTGATGCGCCATGAGCCCCGGGGGCCGCGTGAGCGGCCTTCCACGGAAAGGGAAGGGGAGATGTCCAAGGAAGAAGCCATACAAGTTGAAGGGACCATTGTCGAGCCGCTGCCCAACGCCATGTTCCGGGTGGAGCTTGATAACGGTCACAGGATTTTGGCGCATATCTCTGGGAAGATGCGGATGCATTTCATCAAGATCCTTCCCGGGGATCGCGTGACGGTGGAGCTGTCGCCCTATGACCTCACTCGGGGCCGGGTGACGTTCAGGGCAAAAAAAACCAAGTGAAGTTTGCATGAAAGGGTTTTGATATGAAGGTGCGCTCGTCGGTAAAGAAGATCTGTAGTGACTGTCGCGTGTTCAAGCGCAAGGGCGTCTTGCGGGTAGACTGCAAGATCAAGAAGCATAAGCAGCGGCAGGGCTGATTCAACCGTTGATTTTGACTAGCAAGGGAGGCATGCCTTGGCACGTTTAGCTGGTGTTGATTTACCGAAAAACAAGCACATGGTCATTGCGTTGACCTATATCCACGGGATTGGCCGGACTTCCGCCGCCAAGATTCTGGATATGGTTGGGCTGGCGCACACGACCAACAGCGATGATCTGACCGAGAACGACGTCACCAATATCCGTAAGGTCATGGATGAAAATTTCGTTGTCGAGGGCGACCGTCGACGCGAAGTGGCCATGGATGTGAAGCGGCTGATGGATCTTGGCTGCTATCGTGGCATGCGCCACCGCAAGGGGTTGCCTTGCCGTGGGCAGCGCACCAAGACCAACGCACGGACCCGGAAGGGCCCGCGTCGCGCCGCGATCAAGACCAAGAAGTAATCCGGCCGCTAGAGCCGAATAATTCCGAGGAGTTGAACTGCAATGGCCAGTCCGAAAGTAAGTCGCCAGAAGCGTAAGGAAAAGAAGAACGTTCCCGAGGGGATCTGCTTCATCCATTCCACCTTCAACAACACCATCGTCACCTTCGCTGATCGGCAGGGGAATGTCATCTCCTGGTCCAGCGCCGGTTGTCTTGGCTTTAAGGGGTCCCGCAAGAGCACCCCGTTCGCCGCCCAGAACACCGTGGATGCCGCTGCCAAGAAGGCGCAGGAGCATGGGCTGCGCAAGGTTGAGGTGCGGGTGAATGGTCCTGGCCCTGGCCGTGAATCCGCCATCCGCGCTCTGCAAGTTGCCGGGCTGGACGTGAGCGTGATTCGGGACGTTACCCCGGTTCCGCATAACGGCTGCAAGCCGCCCAAGCGGAGAAGGGTGTAACGGGCGACGCGGTTTGGCGTTGATTTCAAGAAGCATTCGAGTGGAGGTTCACCTTGGCCAGATATAGAGGCGCAGAGTGCCGGCAGTGTCGGCGTGAGAAGTTGAAGTTGTTTTTGAAGGGCGACCGTTGCTATTCAGACAAGTGCGCCTTTGAGCGGCGTGCATTCGCTCCTGGCCAGCATGGTCAGGCCCGCATGCGCAAGGTATCCGACTACGCCATTCAGCTGCGCGAGAAGCAGAAGGTGCGCCGTATTTACGGCATGCTGGAGGGGCAGTTCCGCAAGTATTTCGAGATCGCCGAGCGCATCAAGGGTGTAACCGGCGAGAATCTCCTGATGCTGCTGGAGAGCCGTCTCGACAACGTGGTATTCCGCCTTGGTTTTGCCAACTCCCGCAATCAGGCCCGCCAGATGGTGCGGCATAATCATATTCAGGTCAACGGCAAGAAGGTGAACATCCCCTCCTTCCTGGTTTCGGTGGGCGACGTGATCACGGTGAAGGAGAAGAGCCGTGGCGTGGAGATGATCAACGACAGCCTTGAGGCTGCGGTGCGGCGCGGGGTGCCCAACTGGCTTGAGTTGGACAAGGCCGCCTACAAGGGTACGGTGAAGACGTTGCCGGATCGGCAGGAGATTACCATGCCGATTCAGGAGCAGTTGATTGTGGAGCTCTACTCCAAGTAAGTAGTCCGCAACCATGGAGAACTGGAAATATGGCAACTGACTCCGATCCGTTTTACAGAAATTGGCATGCGCTCATCGTCCCAGATCGACTGGAGGTGGATCAGGAAACCCATACCCAGCGCTTTGGCAAGTTTGTCTGCCAGCCGCTGGAGCGGGGATTTGCCACCACCATCGGCAACTCGCTCCGCCGTATTCTGCTCTCTTCCATTCAGGGAGCCGCCATTACCTCCATCAAGATCGACGGCGCGCTCCATGAGCTGTCCACCATTCCCGGGATCAAGGAGGATGTGACCCAGATCATCCTCAACCTCAAGGAGGTGCGGCTGAAGCTGAACACCCCTGGTCCGCAGGTGGTGCGCATCGAGAAGAGCGAGCTGGGAGTGGTTACCGCCGGGGATATCGTCTCCGACGGGAAGGTGGAGGTGATGAATCCCGACAAGGAGATCTGCACCATCACCGGTGACGCCACCTTCCGCGCCGAGTTCGAGGTGAAGTGGGGCAAGGGCTATGTGCCCGCCGAGAAGAACAAGACCGAGGAGCAGGTGATCGGGGTTATTCCCATCGACGCGATCTTTACTCCCATTGTCAATGTCAAGTCGGTGGTGAGCCAGGCCCGCGTGGGCCAGCAGACCGACTACGACAAGTTGACCCTGGAGATCACCACCGACGGCAGCGTGCGGCCAGAAGACGCCTTGGCCTATTCTGCGAAGATCCTCAAGGAGCAGATGCAGGTCTTTATCAACTTCGACGAGACCTCGGTCGAGCCGGACGTTTCCTCTTCCAGCGAAGAGCGGCGCACCCCGCTGAACGAAAACCTCTACCGTAGCGTCGAGGATCTGGAGTTGTCCGTGCGTTCGGCCAACTGTCTTCGCAACGCCGATATCCGTTTTATTGGCGAGCTGGTGCAGAAGACCGAGGCGGAGATGCTCAAGACCAAGAACTTCGGCCGCAAGTCGCTGAATGAAATCAAGCAGTTGCTTGGAGAGATGGATCTTGCGCTGGGCATGAAGGTGGATGGCTGGGAGCCGCCGCCTCGCGAAGACCGGCAGTCTGAAGAAGAGCAATAATCAGTAATCCCCATCCTGGAGAAGGTTGTTATGAGACATAGAAAGGAAGGAAGACGGTTTGGCAGGACCACCCCGAATCGCATCGCCATGGTTCGGAATATGGTCACTTCCCTCATTGAGCACGAGCGGATTGTTACCACTGCCCAGAAGGCAAAGGAAGTCCGCAAGGTAGCCGACCAGATGATCACTCTGGCCAAGCGCGGTGACCTCCATGCCCGGCGTCAGGCCCTTGCCTTCATGCAGGACAAGAAGGTGGTGGCCAAGCTGTTCGACACCTTGAAGGATGAGTACATGGATCGTGCTGGTGGCTATACCCGTATCATCCGCACTGGGAATCGCCTTGGCGATGCCGCTGAGATGGCTATCCTGGAGCTGGTTAACTACCGCGAGGACAAGGCGGAGGCTGCCGCGGAGAACTAAGCCGCCTGCTGCCGACCACCAGATATTGAAAAGGCTGACCTTTGCGGGTCAGCCTTTTTTTTATGTGTGGATTGGCAGGATGCTCAGGTGTTTTCCAGCAGGGAAACAGTCTGGCCATCGTCGGAGAAGCGGATCTTCGCCTCCCTGGTGAGCCAACCAAGCGCCGCGAAGATGAGCGCGGCGGGATGCCGTTTGGCCAGTTGCTTGTGCAGTTTCTCCACCGTCACCGTGCCGTGATCGCACAGGTAGTGATAGATGTCGCCGGCCAGGAACCCCATCTGGCCTTCCACGGTCATGCCGCGCCCAGGGTGAAACAGCAACGGATTCGCTGGAGCGCTCTCCTTCTTCTTGGTCAGGGACTTGACCTCTTTTTTGATGACATCTACTGTCTCTTCAACGGTCTCCTCCACCCGGTGGCCAGCCTCCTTGACCAACTTCTCCGCAGCCTTTTTGAGTTTGCGTCCGGTTTGCTCCATCTGGTGGGTGGAACGGGCCAGGGCCTTTCCGACCTTGATGGTGGTTTCGTTCAGGGTTTTCGCAGCAGCCTGGGTCTTCTTGCTTGCCATGGTTTCCTCCTCTGCCTTGCTGATGAAATGGAGCATGTTTCATTTTAGTGTATGCAACCAGCTAGGAATGTCAAGAAAGGTTGCATCGACCCGTAAATCTTTATAGGGTATGGCGCTGGAGGGCGGCGGCTGGAAAAAGGGCCAGCGATGAGGCCGCCCCTCCGCCCAGATGGAGAAAAGGATGAATACGATACAGGTTGGGCTCGGAGATCGGGCCTATGACATTCTCATCAATGCCGGGCTGCTGGACGGGGTCGGTCCTGATCTTCGTGGACTCAATATTGCCAAACGCTTCGTGGTGGTGGCGGATTCCAGGGTTGCCGAGCTTTACGCGGCGCGCCTTCTGGCATCGCTTGCCGGCGCCGGGGTGGCGGCTGAGCTGATCACCTTCCCCCATGGCGAGGCGAGCAAGCATCTTGGCACGGTGGCGGAACTGGCCAGCCAACTGGCTCGGCTCGGGATAGACCGCAAGGATGGCCTGATCGCCCTAGGTGGCGGGGTTACCGGCGATATTACCGGGTTTCTGGCCGCAGTGTATATGCGCGGCATCCCCTTTGTTCAGATCCCTACCACCCTGCTGGCGCAGGTGGACAGCTCGGTGGGAGGCAAGACCGGGGTGGATATCCCGGAGGGCAAGAATCTGGTGGGCGCCTTCTATCAGCCACGCCGTGTCTATATCGACAGCAGCGTGTTGCGCGAGCTGCCCGCGGAGGAGCTGCTCAACGGTCTGGCCGAGGTCATCAAATACAGCGTGATCCGCGATCGGAGCTTCTTCGATTTCTTGTCGGCGCAGCGCCAGGCCATACTGGCCAGGGAGCTTGGGGTGCTCGAAGAGGTCATCGCCCGCTGCTGCGCCATCAAAGCGGAGGTGGTGGCGGCGGACGAGCGTGAGGCCGACCTGCGCCGGATCCTCAATTTTGGGCACACCATCGGCCATGCGGTGGAAGCCGCCTCGGACTACCGCCTCCCCCATGGTCTGGCCGTGGGGCTGGGCATGGTGGCGGTTTGTGAACTGGCAGTCGGCAAGGGCATAATGAGCCAGGGGGATGCCGAGGCGGTGCGTAGCCTTATCGCCGCTTACGGCCTGCCGGTGGAGATTCCCGCGGAGTATGCGCCGGAGCGGCTCAAGGGGTTCCTCAAGACCGACAAGAAGACCGTGGCTGGCCGGCCTTTCTTCGTGCTGCCCACCGCCATCGGTGCGGTGGTGATCACCGACGATGTGGACGAGGCTTTGGTGGACCGGGTTCTGGGGGCACGCAGCGGGTTATCCTGAAACCGCGCACCGGAATCCGATGGTGTTGGCCCAGTGCCGTCCCCGTTCGATCTGGCGGTAGGCGGCCGACACCACCCCGCTGTTGATCCAGGAGCCGCCCTTGAGGATGTAGACTGGGTCGGTGCCGCTGCTGCCGGGATAGAGGGTGGCGGTCCACTCGGCCACGTTGCCGAGCATATCGATGATCCCGAACGGCCCCATTCCCTGACGGCCGAAGTGGTCCACCGCCGTGGTGCCGCCCAGGCAGGCGGATTCGAAGTTGCCGCGTTCCGCCTGCCACTGGTTCCCCCACGGGAAGAGGCGGCCATCCTGGCCCCGCGCCGCCGCCTCCCATTCCTCCTCGCCGGGCAGCCGCTTGCCTGCCCAGGCGGCAAAGGCCATGGCGTCGGCATGGCTGACCTGCACCACCGGATGGTTGTGGCGTCCTTCCAGGCTGGAGTCCGGCCCATTGGGATGGCGCCAGTTGGCGCCGCTGACATGGCGGGCCATAGTACCGCTGGTCAGGTTGAGGGTCTCCCTGCCGGTGGCTGGGTCGATCCGCCTGGTGCAGCGACCTTCGTACACCACTCCGTACCCAGCTTCCTCCGCCTCGGTGACATAGCCGGTTTCCCGAACGAAAAAGTCGAAGAGGTCGTTTGTGACCGGCAGTTGTCCCAGGTAGAAAGCGGGGAGGGCAACCTGGCGCAACGGTTGCTCCAAGGAATGCGGCACCCGGCTCCCCACCTGGTACGAACCTGCCGGGATCTTGATGAACTTGGGCATGAAACGTTCCAGGATCTGATTGATGAACTCTTCCTGGGTCTCCCGCAGTAGCTCCCGTTCCTCGGCAAGCGCCTCGTTGGCCTCGATGTATTTGGAGAGGATTTCAAGCGGTGAGGGCGGCGTGCTCCTTTCAGTGTCAGCAGACAGAGGAGGCGATTCCGCAAGCTCCTCGACCTCGACGATCTCTTCTTCACCGGCAAGAGGGATTTCCTCCTCCGGGAGTTCGACTGTTTCGAGCTCGTCAGCCGGGATCTCCTCCAGAGGGGGCAGGGTCTCCTCGACCTCGACGATCTCTTCCTCCTCGGCATGGGGGATCTCCTCACCCTCCGGGAGTTCGACTGTTTCGAGCTCGTCAGCCGGGATCTCCTCCAGAGGGGGCAGGGTCTCCTCGACCTCGACGATCTCTTCCTCCCCGGCAAGTGGAATTTCCTCCTCCGGGAGTTCGACTGTTTCGAGCTCGTCAGCCGGGATCTCCTCCAGGGGGGGCAGGGGCTCCTCGATCTCGACGATCTCCTCCTCGGCATGGGGGATCTCCTCACCCTCCGGGAGTTCGAGGGATTCGAGCTCGTCAGCCGGGATTTCCTCCAGAGGGGGTAGGGTCTCCTCGACCTCGACGATCTCTTCCTCCTCGGCAAAGGGGATTTCCTCACCCTCTGGGAGTTCAAGGGATTCGATCTCGTCAGCCGGGATCTCCTCCAGAGGAGGCAGGGGCACCTCGATCTCGACGATCTCTTCCTCCTCGACATGGGGGATTTCCTCACCCTCCGGGAGTTCAAGGGATTCGAGCTCTTCAGCCGGGATCTCCTCCAGAGGAGGCAGGGGCACCTCGATCTCGACGATCTCTTCCTCCTCGGCAAAGGGGATTTCCTCACCCTCCGGGAGTTCGAGGGATTCGAGCTCTTCAGCCGGGATCTCCTCCAGAGGAGGCAGGGACTCCTCGATCTCGACGATCTCTTCCTCCTCAGCCAGGGGAGGTTCCTCGCCCTCTTCAGCAAGGGATTCCAGCTCGGCAGGAATCTCGACCACCTCGATCTCGTCGCCAGCCTGTAACTCGATGGTCTCGGCGGAGTCTCCTTCGCCCAAGGGGGCGATCGGCGTTTCCGGGACAGGTGGCGGGGATTCCAGGGGCATGCCGGCCATTTGCCGCATCTCCATGCCGGCCTGATCCAGGCTGGCCAGCATGCGCTGGATCTCTTCGATGCTTTTGTCCTTGGCGGTTTCGGTGAAGAAACGTCGGAACGCCTCGAGCATATCCTGAAAGATATTGGGCGTGTCCGCCGGGATGCCGAGCTGGCGAATCAGATCGTCCTTGCGTTCTTCGGAGACGGTGAAGACGTTGTCGCGGCCGATGATGATGCCGGCCGGATTATTCCCCGCCCGACCAAGATCCTTGAGGGACTTGTTGAGTCCGGATTTGAGGCTGCTGAAGTTTTTTCTTCGGGCCTTGAGATCCTCAGCCGATCCATCCCCCCATAATTTGAGAATCAAATCATCGGTGGGAATTGCGATGAGGGTTTGGAGCGAGGCGTCATTCTGGAAGCGGGCGCGGATGGCCTTGACCAGTTCCGCCTTGAGGGTGCCGTCCTTGAGGTTCAGATTGGCCAGGGCTTCGTCGACAGCCTGCAGGGTGAGAAGAGAGGACGGCATGGGGCACCAGAAGAGGGAAACTGTTGCTGGATTAATTGTGTAAAATTGTTGTGGATTATATACTATAGCACGAGTGAGGCAAACGGCGAACCTGCGGGGGGATATTTTGCAGGAAGGAGGAGGGGGAAGATGTCCAAGCGAGTTGTGGTTGTGGAGTCGCCGGAAAAGGCAATGACTCTGGCGGCGCAGTTTGACGGCGAGGTCGAAACCCTGGTGGTCGAGACCGCGCCGGCGCGGGCAACCCTCATCCCGGCCAAGGAGCCGTTGCGCCGTGGAGCTGCCCGGTTCACTTTTGCCGCCGATACGGGAACGGAAGGGTTTCTCGATCAGCTTCGCGCCCGCCAGGGGCAGGATATCTATCTGGCCCTTGATGGCGACTGGCGCGGCGAGTACTGGGCCTGGTTGCTCAATGGCTACTGGGAATCGGTGAGCCAGGGAGGGAGGCAATTCCACCGTCTGGATCTGCTTGGCCTTGCCGGCGAGACGCTGGCGGAGTCCTTCCGATTGGTGACGCCGGTGCGGGCGGAACAGGGGGGGGCGGTTCAAGTCCGCCTGACCTTCGAGATGGCGCTGGGCCGTCATCTGCAGCGGCTACTGGGAACCCGTTCCGGACCGAACGACCTGCCCATCACCTCGCTTGCCCTGGCCAGCCTGGCGCTGCTTTCCGAGCGGGAAACAGAGATCCGTCTTTACAGCCCCATCCCCTGCTGGCGTCTTAAGGCGCGGGTGGCGACCAGCGCCGGCGGCGAGGCCGTACTCACCTTGGAGGAGGCGTACGGCATCACCGACGACGCCCTGTTGCGTAACGACCGCGAGGTCAAGGGGGCCATCGCCCTGTTCAACCATGAGGATTTTGTGGTGCGCGAGGTGGAGCTGACGCCCTTCACCATGCCACCTCCCTTGCCCTACGGCCTGGCCGAACTGCTGCACGACGCAGTGGTCCTGGCTGGGTTGGCGCCGTTGGATGCCTTTGCGGCCTTGCGGAGCCTCTATTATGGAGTTGAGGTGAATGGCCGGCGCACTGGCCTGCTCACCGCCTTCTTCCCGGTGCCGGGAGGTGATTTGGGAGGGGTGCTCGCCCGGGTCAGGCAGCAGGCCGCGGCGGTATGCGGTCCCGGCAATCTCGGCCAGGGGGACATCCAGGAGATGGCCGCCATGGCAGGATTGCTGCTTCCAATCCTGCCCGAGATCACCCCTGATTCCTTGCGGGGCAAGGTGTCCGGAGCAGAAGAGTCGGTGTACCGGTTGGTATGGTCGCGCGCCTTGGCCAGCCAGCTCAAGGATGCCGAGGGCGAGGCGGTGCGGGTCACGGTGGAGGCGGGCAGCAAGTGCCGTTTTGTCGGCACGGCCAGCAGAGCCACGGCACCCGGTTTTCTCTCCCTCTATCAGGGGTGCGCGGCGCGCGAGTTGCTGGCGCCTTCGCCGTTGGCCAAAACGCGGCAAGGGGAGCAGCTGCGCTGCATGCAGATCCTCCCAGAGAAGCACGCCGGCCACCCACCCGAGTACCACGGGTTCGCAAGTCTTGCTGCCGATCTGGGCGAACTTGCCATGGAGTTTGACGGCGCCTTGGTGACCTTGTTGCAGCAGATGCTGGACAAGGGCTACCTGAAGATGATGCCGGATGGATCGTTCCGTTGCGCCGAGAACTCCGCCAAGTTGCTGGCGGTGATGGGCCGTGCCTTCCCCTCCATGAAGGGGATCAACTTCTCCGCATACCTGGCCCAGTGCATCGACGAGGTGGTCAACGCCAGAAAGCCCCTGCACGTTGCCATGCAGCAGTTCGAGCAGACCCTGATGATGCGCGGCGAGGTGCTGGTGAAGGTGGCCATGCCGGTGAGTGTCCGCAAGCGGGGAATCAGCTCGCGCAGCATCATCAGGACGCCCGAGGCCCCAGTCGCCCAGCCCACGGTTCCGCAAACGGCAGGCAGCCAGCAACCCGAGGCGGTTGTTGCGCCCCAGGCCGAGGAGTCGTTGCCGTCGCCGGGAATGGGGGCTGGGCCGGAGCCGTCCGTTGAGGCTGCCGAGTCTGCCGCGACGGAGGCGGCCCTGCCGCCGCCCTTGGAGGGTGGGGCGCTTGGCGAGCAAGAGGCTGCGGTCCCGGAGGCGCCTGGGGCTGAGGAGGAGTTCGCCCTGGCCAGCGAGGAGACGGTCGCCGACGAGATGGCGACCCCAGAGGAAAGCCCGCCCGAATTGAGCGAGGCTGTGGCCCGGATGTTTGCCGAGGCCACGGAGGATATCGTCCCGACCGAGACTCTCAAGTCGATGCCGGAGCAGCCGGAGGCGGCGACCGAGGAAACCGAGGACGCGGCCAAGGTGGTGGCCGGTGCTCCTGCCAGGGAGTGTCCTGAATGCGGGCGGCCCCTCCTGCTCAAGCAGGACCGTTTTGGCAAGTTCTGGTACTGTTCCGGTCACCCGGAGTGCCGCCACTCGGAATCCTATGGCAAGGAGGGCGGGGAGGGCGGCGCCATGGTCTGCCCACTGTGCCAGATTGGCAACGTGGTCAGCAAGCAGACTCCGACGGGCAAGCCGTTCTATGTCTGCCCCGAAGCGGAGTGCGAGTTCATGAGCTGGTCACGGCCGCACCCGACGCCCTGCCGGGTGTGCGGCTCGCCCTATCTGGTGGAGAAACGCACCCTTGCCGGCGCCACGGTGCTGCACTGTCCCAAGGCGGGTTGCGGCTATTCGCAGCCGCTCTCCGGGGTGGCCGGGGAGGGAGTGCCTCAGCCGCGCAAGAAGGTGGTGGTGCGGCGGGTGGCGCGGCCGGGTGGGGCGCCTGCTGGCAGTGGCGGTGCAACCCGTAAGGTGCGGGTGGTGCGGCGGAAGGGGTAGGCGAGCTGGTGAGGAGTTTTTGATGAAAAAAGGGCAACCCATTGGGTCGCCCTTTTTTCGGATGTTGTACCGAGCCTGTTCCCGGAGGTCAGTTCGGCCACCAGCCAACACCCATGCGGCGGATCACGTTGAAGCCGCCGCCCAGCACCAGGTTGTTGGAGAGTCCTGCGTGGTCGAGGACGATCTGGATCTCCGAGGAGCGGGTGCCCGCGTCGCAGATGATCAGCATGGTCTTGTTCTTGGGCAGCTCGTTCAGGCGATTGCGGATCTCGATGTAGGGCACTGAGATCCACTTTTCCGCGCCGAAGCGCTCCACAAAGACCTTGGTCTCGTTGGGGTGGCGAATGTCCAGGGCCACCCAGTCGGGCTGGCAGGCGAAGTTCTCCATCCAGGCAAGGAAATCCCGGATGGAGACATAGCGCAGCCTGCCGGCCATCAGGTTGTCCGCCACGTTGGCCGTGGCGTTCAGGGCGTCCAGGGCGGTGGCGAAGGGCGGCGCGTAGGCCATCTCCAGCTGGCTGATGTCATCGATGGTGCCGCCCTGGCCGATGATGGCGGCCGCCGCGTCGATGCGGGCCAGCACCGCGTCGCCCATGGGGCCGAAACCCTGGCAGCCCAGGACACGGCGGGTCTTCTTGTCGAATACCAGCCGGAGCGGGATCACCGCCTGGGTGGGGAAGAAGTGAGCCCGGTCGGACTGGGCGGTGGTCACCGCCGCTGCGTCGAAGCCCTCGGCCAATGCGGCGTCCAGGGAGAGGCCGGTGGCGGCGATGGCCCGCTCAAAGGCCTTCATGGTGAAACTGCCAATCCAGCCCTTGTATCGGGTGGGGATGCCGGCGATGTTGTCGCCGACGATGCGGCCCTCCTTGTTGGCCAGCGACCCCATCGGCGCGATGCCGCCCTTGCCGGTGAGCATGTTCTTCACCTCGATGCAGTCGCCGGCCGCGTAGATGGCCGGGTCCGAGGTCTGCATCCGCTCGTTGACCACGATGTTGCCCATGGCTGAGACCAGGAGCCCCGCGTCTTTCGCCAGCTCGCTCCTGGCACGGACACCCACGGCCATCACCACCAGATCCGCTTCGAGAGTCCGCTTGGGGGTGACCACCCGCTGGACCTTGCCGTTCTCGCCCTCGATGGCGGTGGCCGACTCGCCGGTGTATACCTCCACCCCCTGCTCGCGCAGGTGGGTTTCGAGCATCCGGGCGAAGTCCCAGTCCACCAGACGGGGCAGTACCTGCGGCATGAATTCCAGGATGGTGGTGTCGATGCCCCACAGATCCTTGAAGGCCTCGGCCATCTCGATGCCGATGGCGCCGCCGCCGATCACCACTACCTTGCCCACCTCGCCCTTGGCGACCCGCTCCTTGATGGCGATGGCCTTGTGCAGGTCGCTGATGGTGAAGACCCCGTCCAGATCGGCGCCGGGGATGGGCAGCACGTTTGGGCGGGTGCCGGTGGTCAGGATCAGGTTGTCGTAGGGAACCGCGTCTCTTTTGCCGGTGCGGACATCCTCAACATGCACAACCTTGGCTTGGCGGTCGATGGAGAGCGCCCTGGTGTTGGTGCGGGCGGTGACCCCCTTGGCGTTGAGGAAGAACGCCTCGTCTCGGGTCATGTGGAAGCTGGTGTTGCGAAGCTCCTTTTCGTCGGAGACGTCGCCGGAGACGAAATAGGGGATGCCGCAGCCGCCGTAGGATATCAGGCTGTCCTGGTCGATGATGGTGACCTCCGCGTCGGGGAGCAGCCGCTTGACGCGACAGGCGGACTTGGGGCCGGCCGCGACCCCGCCGATGATAACGACTTTCTTGCCCATGGTGTGCCTCGTTGCAATATGGTTACAGGGATACTGTCTGGTTTCGGAAAATTGAAATGATCCGGTAACCTATCGCGAAGAGGTGGTTCTGTCAAACCTTGATGGAAGCGAACGGGAAAAAACGAATGTTGTCGTGGGGAGCATGGAATCTCCCTCGCTCCAACCCTCTCCCGGAGGGAGAGGGAGTTTGTTGGAGAACCTTCCTGCCTGAGGATCAACCGGTTATGGATTCGGCATGGCTGCCCAGGGTTGCCAGGGCAGCCACCACCTCGTTGCAGGCACGGCCCACTGCGGCCTCACCTTCTGGCGAAAGCTCAATGCCGGTGGAGAGGTCGGCGGGGGTGATGCCAAAGAGGGTCACCGAGCCGGGAAGGCAATTTTGGAGGGAGGCCACGGCCAAGAGCTCGGAAAGGCCGATCTGGTGGGGGGAGATCTTCTGGCGGAAAAAGGCGGGCGGGTCGTCGAGCTGGCGGACCATGACGCTCCCTGGTGGATTATCGGAACGGATGGCGTCCACGATGAAAAGGTGGCTCCGCTCCTCCAGCCAGGGCAAGAGTTCAAGCCCCATGGTGCCGCCGTCCAGCAACTCCACCTGGCCAGGGAAGCGGTGCGTTTTCCGGAGGCGCTCGATCACCCGTACGCCTGCGCCCTCGTCGGAGAGGAGAACGTTTCCCACCCCCAGGACTAATACATTGAGGGGCTGCCCGGTTGCAGGGCAGCCCCTCGCCTTATTGCCGGCGGAATCCTCCATCACACCCTGGTCCGGATCTTGACCACCTCGCCGCCCTCTGGGTCGAGCAGGTGGATGGCGCAGGCCAGGCAGGGGTCGAAGGAATGGACGGTACGCAGCACCTCCAGGGGCTTGTCCGGATCGGCCACCGGATTGCCCACCAGGGAGGCCTCGTAGGGTCCGGGCTCGTCCTTGCCGTTTCTGGGTCCGGCATTCCAGGTGGAGGGCACCACGCACTGGTAGTTCTTGATCTTGCCGTTTTCGATCACCACCCAGTGGGAAAGCACCCCGCGTGGCGCTTCGTGGAAGCCGACCCCGCGTTGTTCGCCCTTGGGGAAGACCGGCTGGTTGAAGGTGGTGTAATCGCCCTTGCCGATGTTGTCCATCAGCGCCTGCCACTGGCTGACCAGTGAGCCGTGCAGCACGGCGCAGCGCACCGCCCGGGCGGCGTGGCGGCCGATGGTGGAGTGCAGCGCGCCGATGCCCACGGTGGTCTTGGCCAGGCTGCTCACCGTGGCGAGCAGCCTGTCGGTGTACTTCTTGGTGGGGCCGTGGCCTGCCGCGTACATGCAGAGCACGTTGGCCAAGGGGCCGACCTGGGCCGGCTTGCCGCCAAAGGTGGGGGACTTGACCCAGGAGTACTTGCCGTTGTCCGAAAATTCGGTGTGGTTGGGCACGGTGTCCTCGTCCCACGGGTGGAGATCCCAGTCGCCCTTATACCATGAGTGCTTGATCCCCTCCTTGACCCCCTGCTTGAAGAACTGGTCGTCGAAGCTCTTGATGGGCTTGAAGCTGCCCACCTCGCCATCGGCGATGTAGCCGCCCGGCAGGTCGAAGACCGTGCCGGTGGTGTCCAACGGCAGGTCCGGCACAGAGAGGTAGTTGGTGACCCCGGCGCCGTACTTGGTCCAGTCGGCGTAGAAGGCGCCCACCGCCGCCACGTCCACCATGTAGACCTCCTTGATGAAGGCGCCGATCTCGTCGATCAGCTCCTTGACATGCAGAAGCCGCTCGATGGTGAGGGTGGACTGGCTGTCCGGGTTGATGGGGTTGGCCACTCCGCCCACCGCCAGGTTCTGGACGTGCGGGGTCTTGCTGCCCAGGATGGCCACCACCTTGTTGATCCGCCGCTGGTAATCAAGGGCCTGGAAGTAGTGGGTGGCGGCCAGGAGGTTCACCTCCGGCGAGAGCTTCATGGCCGGGTGCCCCCAGTAGCCGCTGGCGAAGATCCCCAGCTGCCCGCTGTTCACGAAGCCCTGCAGTCGTTCCCGCACCGCCGCAATCTCCTGCTCGCTGTTGCGCGGCCAGGGCGAGAGCTGCTGTGCCAGCGCCGCCGTCGCCTTGGGCGAACCCTTGAGCGCCGAGACGATGTCCACCCAGTCCAAGGCGGAGAGATGGTAGAAGTGGACGATATGGTCGAAGATCCCGTGGGCCGCGATGATCATGTTGCGGATGTACTGGGCGTTGAGCGGCACCGGCAGGGAAAGGGCGTTCTCCACTGCCCGCACCGAGGCGATGGCATGCACGGTGGTGCAGACCCCGCAGATGCGCTGGGTGAAGACCCAGGCGTCGCGCGGATCGCGACCTTTCAGGATCAGCTCGATGCCCCGCCACATCTGGCCGGATGACCAGGCCTTGCTCACCCGGCCATTGTCCACCTCGCAGTCGATGCGCAGGTGTCCCTCGATTCTGGTGATGGGGTCGACGACGATACGCTTGGCCATGGGATCTCTCCTTTCAATAAAGGCTATGCCTTCTCGATTTTTGGAAGCACCGGCAGTTTGTTCACGAACCACAGGTAGGCCATCACCTCAACGGCGATGATCCCGAAGGTGACGAAGAGCTCTCCCACCGCGGGGAAGTAGCGCCAGCCGGTGCCGGGATCGAAGCCGGTGATGTAGGTGTTGAAGCGGTAGAGGCAGCCGCCCAGCAGCATGGCGCAGGAGGCGAGGAAGAGCAGGCGCGGCTTGTGCCGGTTGGCCGGGTAGGCCAGGATCAGGAGGGCGATGCCTAGCAGCAGGTTCTCCAGCAGGAACATGTTGCTCTTGAGGCCGCCCTCGAAGGCCATGGGCAGGTAGCCGCGCAGGTTGACATCCTCCACGCGGATCACCAGGAAGAGGCCGAGCATCCAGGGCATCAGGGCGGAGAGCTTGGCGAGCAGCTTGGTCTCCAGCGGCCGGCGGAAGGCCACCGAGGAGATCAGCGACTCGAAGATCACCGCGGCGTAGCCGATTATTACAGCGGTGATCAAAAAGAGCAGGGGTAGGAAGGCGGTCCACCAGAGGGGGGAGAGCTTGTGGCCGGCCATGAGCATCATGGTGCCCAGCGAGGACTGATGCATGGTGGGCAGCAGGATGCCCATGGCGACGAAGACGAAGATCAGCCGGTTCAGTTTGGCCCGCATCCGTTCGGTGCCGTAGCGTTCCAGAAAGGCCGGCATGAACTCCACCCAGAGCACCAGGATGTAGGTGCCTATGCAGAGCGCCACCTCGAACATCACCGAGTGGAGGTTGCTCAGCCAGGGCAGGAAGATGTTGTACGCCTGCCAGTAGCGTCCGATGTCGAAGATCACCGAAACGCCGGCCAGGGTGTAGCCGAACATGCTGGTCATCAGCGCCGGACGCACCAGGGGGGAGTACTCGCCCCGGTTGAAGACGTAGACGATCAGGGCCATGGAATACCCGGCGCAGGCAAGCGCGGTGCCCACCACCACGTCGTAGGCGATCCAGATGCCCCAGGGGTAGCCGTCGTTCATGTTGGAGACTGCGCCGATCCCGAACAGGAAACGTTTGATCAGGAAAAAGAGGCCGATCAGGGCGATGACGGCGCAGACCTGAAAGGCTCTGCTCTGCACCGGTCTGCCCAGGGGTTCTCCTTGATGTGTGGCCATGGGACGCTCCTTTGCTGCGGAGGGTTATTCCTTGTGTTCTTCCCGGTTGCGGATGATGTAGATCAACCCGCCCAGCACCACCAGGGGATAGACCATGCCCTTGTAGATGGCGTACTGGATGCCGTCCGCCAGCGCCACGTAGGAGTCGGCGGGCAGTTCCGGCAGGCCGAGGCGGGAAAAAGGCACGCCGGCCAGGTAGAGCACCTGGGTGCCTCCCAGCTCGTGCTCGCCATAGACGTGCTCCACATAAGCCCCGGCCTGGTGTTGCTGGGTTTGCCCGCCATCGATGCGGCCCACCGGAAATTCATGATATTCGCCGGCCTTCATGCCCAGCCGCCGTTTGGCCTCGGCCCGTAGCTGCTCAACCGGGCCAAAGAGGGAGGCGCCGGTGGGGCAGACGTTGCAGCAGGCCGAGATCTCGCCCTTGGTCAGCAGGTGCGAGCAGAGCTGGCACTTGACGATCTCCGGGAAGGGTGACTCCCACTGGAACTTGGGGATGTTGTAGGGGCAGGCGATCTGGCAGTAGCGACAGCCGATGCATGCCTTCTTGTTGTAGGTGACCACCCCGGTCTCCGGGTTCTTGGTCAGCGCCGAGGCCGGACAGCAGGAGACGCAGGCCGGATCGATGCAGTGCATGCAGTGGCGCTTGATGAAGGCGAATCCCCCCTCGGTGTCCTTTGCCCCATCCTCGCCGTACCGCTTGATGATGTTGAGGGTGCGGCTGGAAAGATCGTCCGGGTTGTCCCACAGCGGCTCCTCGCCCGGCCGGTGGACCGGCGGCATGTTGTTGGCCTGCTTGCAGGCGTGCACGCAGGCCTTGCAGCCGATGCACAGGGTGGAATCGTAAAGGATGCCCACCGCTTTGGGAGGCAGCTCCTTCCGGGGCTGCCTGGCTTGGGCTGGATCGGCTGCGGCGAGCAGCAGTCCGCCGGCCGCGGCGCCCTTCAAGAAATCCCTGCGTCGCATGGCCATGGCCTATTCCCCCTTTTTCGTGTCGTCCTGCTCGCAGGAACCGAGGTTCTTGGCGACCGCGGCCGCCGCGCCGACGGCGACGCCGGCCGCGCCCGCCACCAGGGCCACCGCGCCGAGGGAGGCGCCGGTTTCAGTGCGCTCGCAGGTGATGGATGGGTAGGCCGCGGCAGGGGTGAGGTGCTTGAGGTCCGCCTGGGTGTGGATAGGGATATGGAAGCCGACTCCCTGTTCGGTGCAGCCGAAGCAGGGATGGCCGGTACCCACCGGCCAGGCGCCAGGGCCGACATCGTTGAAGAGCACGGCCGGACAGTTGGCGTAGGTCACCGGACCCTTGCAACCGAGCTTATAGAGGCAGAAACCCTGGCGGTGGCCGTCATCCCCGAACTTGGTGGCAAATCTGCCCGCGTCGAAGTGGGGCCTGCGTTCGCAGTTCTCATGGATAAGGCGGCCGTAGGCGAATTTGGGCCGGCCCTTGTCGTCCAGGGCGGGCAGCTTGCCGAAGGTGAGGAAGTGGACCACGGTGGAGAGAAAGTTGTAGGCGTTGGGCGGGCAGCCGGGGATGGTCACCACGGAGGTGCCCTTTAGGAACTCGGGCGCGCCGGTGGCGCCAGTGGGGTTGGGAGCCGCCGCCGCCACCCCGCCCCAGGAGGCGCAGGAGCCGATGGCGATCACCGCCGCCGCCTTGGCCGCGGTTTCTCGCACCGTCTCGGCGAAGGGCTTGCCTCCAACCATGCAGTAGACCCCGCCGTCCTTGACCGGGATGGCACCCTCGATGACCAGGATGAACTTGCCGGCGTTCTTCTCCATGGAGGCCCTGAGTGCCGCCTCGGCCTGGTGTCCGGCGCCGGTGTTCAGAGTTTCATTGTAATCAAGGGAGATCAGGTCCAGGATCAGATGCTCCAGGGAGGGGTGGCTCGGCCTGAGCAGCGACTCGGTGCAGCCGGTGCAGGCCTGGCCGGAGAGCCAGATCACCGGCGGCCTGGCTGGCGCGGTCACCGCCGCGGCCAGTTTCTCCGCGGAGGAAAGCGGCAGGCCCATGCTGGCAGCCATGACGGTGCAGAACTTCATGAAGTCACGACGGGAAACGCCGTTCAGTCTTTCCCTGACTCTCTCGAAATCCTCTGTTTTCATCCTATGCCTCTCACGGAAGGGGGACCCCCGGCCGACAACACGGCTACGCGCAGGGTGAGACCGGGGAAGCGGCTGGGGCTGGTAGGCATAAATACCTACAGGAGATCGTAGGTGTTATCGTGGGCGAAAGTCAAGCATTTTGTTTGGAAAAAACCACAACAACAAAGAGTTAAGGATTTAATTGTTTTCTTGTTGTTTTGGCTTGACACAGGAGAGGGGGTGGGGGTATTGTGGGCATATGCACAAAAAAATATGGCACCCGGGCCCGATCGAAGAGTGCCTGAAGCGAGGAGCAACCACATGCAACGCAACGATCTCTACCGTGCCGAAACCAGCAAGAGTCCAGCGGAATTTGCCCACGATTTCGGAGCAGTGGCAAAAAAATACGGCTTCATTATCAACAATTCAGACACCATGGACATGGGCAAGACCTTCAAGGCCCATGGCGCCGATGCCGGCGATGGCTTCGACCTGCACATGATTCAGATCTGCAAGCCGGAAAAGGCGTCCAAGAGTCTGGCCGCCAACCCGGAACGCGCCATCCTGATGCCGAAGTTTGTCATGGCCTTCACCAAGGCCGGCAAGACTCAGCTTCGTTTCATCAGTTACAATGCCGACGATATCGCCGTCATGGTGGATGATCCGGTCTTTCCCGGCTCCCTGGCGGAGTCCTTCCAAAAGATCCGCGAGATGATCGACGAGGCGCGGTAAACCCATCCTTTTTGAGCATCGCCCCGCCAGCTTGGGCCGAGGGGCAGGAGATCGGTTATGTGGAACTTCCTGATCAAGATCAACAAAAGGCTGGTGGCCGCCATCCCGGCCATGATGGCGGCAGGATACCTCTTCGGGATCTGGGCCGGTCCGGAAACCATCACAGGCCTCAAGGCCTGGATCGTGCCCTTTACCTTTCTCATGGTCTATCCCATGATGGTGACCTTGAACATCAAGGCCCTGGCCGAGGGGATCAAGAACGTCCGGCTGCAGTTGACCACCCAGGCGATCAACTTCGCGGTGGTGCCCTTCGTGGCCTACGGCGTGGGCCGGATCTTTTTTGCCGACCAGCCCTATCTGGCCCTGGGGCTGCTGCTCGCCTCCTTGCTGCCCACCAGTGGCATGACCATCTCCTGGACCGGCTTTGCCAAGGGCAACATGGCCGCGGCGGTGAACATGACCGTCATCGGCCTGACCCTGGGGTCGCTGGCCACCCCCTTCTACGTGCAGGGCTTGATGGGCGCCAGGGTGGAGGTGGACATGATGTTGGTGGCCAAGCAGATCCTCTTCATCGTCTTCCTGCCCATGCTCTTGGGGTACTTCACACGGCAGATGTTCATGAAGAAGTACGGCCAGGAGGAGTTCAAGAAGACCTGGGCGTCTCGCTTCCCGTCGCTTTCCACTATCGGGGTGCTGGGGATCGTCTTTGTGGCCATTGCCCTCAAGGCCAGGGGCATCGCCGAGAATCCGGCGGTGCTGGGCGGGATATTCGTGCCGCTCCTGCTCATCTACGCCTTCAACTTTGGCCTCTCCACCCTGGTGGGCAAGATGTTCTTCGCACGGGGCGACGCCATCGCCCTGGTTTACGGCACGGTGATGCGCAACCTCTCCATCGCCCTGGCCATCGCGGTCAACGCCTTTGGCGCCAAGGGGGCGGAGACGGCCCTGGTCATTGCCCTTTCCTACATCATCCAGGTGCAGTCGGCGGCGTGGTACGTGAAGTTCACCGACCGGCTCTTCGGGCCGCCGCCGGTTGCCTGAAATTTCGTTCCGAGTAAGGAGGATTGAGTCATGAAGAAGAGAATCGCGGTGCCTTCCAACAGCCCGGGCGGGCTTGACGGGGAGCGTTCCGATCATTTCGGCCACTGCGAGCTGTTTACCCTGGTGGACATCGAAGGCGGGGCCGTGGCGGGGGTCAGTACGGTGGGCAATGTCGCCCATGGCGCCGGCGGCTGCATGGCGCCGGTGAGGATGCTCAAGGAGCAGGGGGTGGACGCCATCGTGGTGGCGGGCATGGGAGCGCGGCCTCTTTCCGGTTTCGCCAGCGTGGGGATCGATGTCTACTTCGCGGGCCGTGAGGCGTTCAGCAAGGTTGAGGACGTGGTGGCCGGCTGGCTCGGCAACCAGCTCATCCGCATGGAGCCCGCGCAGGCCTGCCAGGGTCATGGCAACTGCCACGGGCACGGGCATTGATGCCTGGTTTTTAATCGGTTTTCCCGTCTTTTTTTTCCTCTGGCAGAGAGTCGGGGGCGTCCTCGATGATCAGAGCCGCCCCCTCCACCAGGGCCTGAGCCACCTTGCGCCGGGCCGTGGTGAGGATCCTCTGTACCGTCCCCCGCGATATCCCCATCCTTTGTCCGGCCTGTTCCTGGGTACATCCTTCCAGATCGCACAGCCGTAAAGCCTCCAGTTCATCCCGCAGCAGGGGGATGTGGCTCAACTCCGCCATGGGAACCCGGGTGGGCTTGAAGGCCCGGCCACAGGGGTTGCCCTGGCAGAAACGCAGTTTTTTCGGTCGTGGCATGGATATCCTCTTGTGTGGGAAAGGGAATGACGCTGCTTTCTTTCTAGCCAGAAAGGGGGTGGCTTGCAAGCCCATCCAGCATGGGTGTCGAGATATTGACGATGCCCGTGGAGAAGGTCCGGGGAAATGGCGGTTGGGTAGGAAAAATATTCCATGCGCTCAACCTGGCTTCGTTTTTGTTTTTTTGTTTAGTTTCAGTGCGTTGTTGTGATTGCGTGCGGAGTGGGTGGGTGTGTTGCGGCTCTTTGTCGTTGTTGGCACGAAATTGGCAAGAGTTTCTGTCAAACGAAAAAGGTGTCAAAATAACATGGAGCCGCTGCAATGAACGCCGCACTCTCTCTCCCCAATATGGAAGCCGCACCGCAACCCCAGGACCTGGACCATCTGCTGGGGGAATTGGAACGTTACCGTCGTCAGTCCGCATGGCTGCGCCAGGTCAACGGACTGCATGCCCGGCTGGCCTGCGCCACCGATCTGCGCGGCATGGTGGAAGCCTTCTCCGTCTGGTTGATGCCGTTGGTGGAGCATGATCTCATCGCCTACCGCAGCGTGGTGCAGGACCGTCTCCACATGGTCTGTTCCTGCCACGGCCCGGAACGGCGGCTGGCCACCCAGACCGCCACCGAGGTGTTCGCCGCCTCCGACTGCCTGGAGGAGAGCGGTTGTTGCGAATGGGGGCCTTTCTTTGTCCAGCAGTGGCGGCTCGCTTTTGGCGGCAGCCACGGGTGCCTGATGCTCTTGCGGCGCGGCCGCTGCATCGAAGCGGAAGAGGCGGAGATTCTGGGAAACGCCATGGAGATCCTGGTTGAGCCCATGCAGCGCGCCTTGGACTACGAAAACCTTTTCGAGCAGGCCCGGCGCGACATGCTCACCGGTTTGGAGAACCGTCGTGTTTTCGAGGACCGGATCGGCTCGATGCTCGACAGCGCCAGGCGGCACAATCGTCCCATCACCGTGGCCAGCATGGATCTCGATCATTTCAAGCAGGTCAATGACACCCTGGGGCATGCCGCCGGCGACGAAGCCTTGCGGCAGGTGGCCAAGACCATGGCCGATATGGTACGCAGCAGCGATCTCCTGGTGCGAATGGGCGGCGACGAGTTCGTGCTGGTCTTGCCGGACACCGATCTGTCCGCGGCCCGCGGCCTGGCGGACCGGTTGTGCCAATCCATCGACCGGTTGGAAATCCGGGCCGGTGACGGCAACCGGCTGGGGGTCAGCGTGGGACTGGTGCAGTGGCGGCCGGAGATGAGCCGCGACGAATGGCTGCAGCGGGCCGACGAGGTTCTCTATCAGGCAAAGCATACCGGTCGGTGCCGGGTTTGCGTGGAAGAGGAGGAAGTCCTCCCGTCATAAGGGCAAATCGAGGCGAACCATGCCGCTATCCCCCGGCATTGCCGCTTCTCTTGCAATCAAAAAAGGCCGCCCGTTTGGGCGGCCTTTTGCGTTTATGGAGGAAGCGCCTGAAAGCCATGGCGCGTCTTACTGGGTGGGGCCGCGTTCCTGGATGTTGGGCAGAGGGCCCGCCAACTCCCCGGTCGTGCTGCGGATGTGGATATCCCGCTGCGGGAAGGGGAAGCGGATGTGATGGCGGTGGAAGCGGTCCCATATGCCGAGCATGACTTCACTTTTCACATTGGCCACCCCGTTGACCGGATCGTTGATCCAGATCCGCAGTTCCAGCAGGATGGCGCTGTCGCCAAAGCCGGCCAGCACGCAGAAGGGCGGCGGCACCTCCAGAACCCGGCTGGTGCGGCGGGCGGCCTCCTCGCAGAGCGCCATGGCGTGGCGCACGTCGGAGTCGTATGCGATGCCCACCGGGATCTTCAAGCGGATGGTGGGATTGGTGAAGGACCAGTTTTCCACCTTGTTGATGATCAGTTCCTCGTTGGGGATCAGCACCTCTTTGCCGTCGCGGGTCACCAGCGAGGTAAAGCGGGCGCCCAGGGCATTGACCCAGCCGTAGGTGTTGCCGACGGTGACCACGTCCCCAGGCTTGATGGATTTGTCCAGGAGCAGGATGATGCCGCTGATCAGGTTGGCGAGGATCTTCTGCAGGCCAAAGCCGAGGCCAACGCCGATGGCGCCGGTGAAGATGGTGAAGGCGGTGAGATCGATGCCGGCGATTTTGAGGGCGGAGAGGATGGCCAGGGTGACCAGGGCGATCTTGGCCAGTTTGGCGAAGAGGACCTGCACCGAGGGGGAGAGGTGGTCGTTGGCCTGGAGCCGTTTTTCGGTGAGGTCGGCGATCACCCGGGCCAGCCACAGCAGCAGCGCCAGGGTGAAAAAGCCCTCCAGCACGGTGAACATCGAGATGCGCAGCCCGCCGAGTTTGAAGGCAAAACGGTCGAGCAGGGCGATGGCTGGCTTGAGCAGATTCATGATGTTGAGCGCCGCGATGGTCCAGGCGGCCACCGCGATGAACCGCGCCCAACCGGGGTTGAGCAGGAAGGAGGAGGTGATGCGGATGATGATCCAGGCCGCCAGCAGGTTGACCATCACGGCCAGCAGCGAATCCGGCAGGCCGGTTTCCTCGGCGATGGAGAGGGCGGCCAGCTGGAAGAGGAACCAGAGCGCCGGCAGCACCGTTTCCTTGAGCACCGGGATCAGCGGCGCGAAGCGGCTGGAGGTGGTGGACGCCGTGAGGCGCTTGCCGATGCGGCTGGACAGCAGCAGGGCGAACAGAAAGGCAATGCCGGTGATCAGGGCCTGAAGCAGGGTGTCCTCGGTGAGCACGCGGCGAAGCAGCCACTCCTGGGCAGAGGCGGCAAAGCGGGAGAGAAAGTCGTAAAGGCCTATGTTTTTCATGGCGGCGCTCGGTTGGTTCAAAAAAAGGTGTTGGTTACAGATAGAGGAAAACGAGCAGGAGAGCCAGGGAAAAAATCGTTACCGGCACGCCGACCCGGGCGTGTTGCGCGAAAGTGATCCGGAGACCTGCCCGCTCGGCCTGTTCCGCCACGATCAGGTTGGCGATGCTGCCGATGAGGAACAGGTTGCCGGCATAGGTGCTGGCAAGGGCCAGCACGTACCAGGGCTCGGGCAAGGCGGGATCGAGGAAGCGCACCAGCAGCATGACCGCCGGCACGTTGCTCACCAGATTGCTGAGCAGGGTGGTAAGAACGGCGAGGGATGCCGGGGAGGCAGGATCGAGGCCTTGGCTGGCCAGGACGCGCATGGCCAGTTCCGGCAGGCCTTGGCTGGCAATGCCATGCACCACGATGAAGAGGGAGCAGAAGAGGGTGATGAGGTGCCAATCCACCAATTCCATCACCCTTCGTGAGCGCATGGTGCGGCTGCACAGCAGGAAGCCTGCGGTGGTGAGGGCGGAAAGCTCGCGGGGAATGGGGGTGAAGAAGAGACAGACCAGCATGCTCACCGCGATGAGGCCCTTGCTACTTTGCCAGCGGTTGAACTCCGGCCACGTTCCGTTTGGTTCGTTGTGAGTCGGGGATGGCGGGGCGGCCAGCTCCGTGCGGAACAGCAGGGAGATGATGGCGTAGCCTCCCAGCAGGGCCAGCAGGCTGGGAGGCCCGCACCACCAGAGGAACTGGCCGAAGTGCAGCTGGCCAACCTGGCCGATCAGCATGTTCTGGGGGTTGCCGATGATGGTGGCCGCGGAGCCGATGTTGCTGGCACAGGCAAGGCCCAGCAGGAAGGGGAGCGGGCTGCGCCCGGCCCGGAGCAGGGCCGTGGTCAGTACCGGGGTGAAGGCCAGGCAGACGATGTCGTTGGCCAGCAGCGCCGAGAGCAGCCCGGCCACCAGCATGGTTGCCAGCAGGCAGAGGCGCGGCCTGGCCAGCAGGCTGGCGGTACGCTCGGCGACACGGGTGTAGAAGCCGCCCAGCCGCAGCTGGGCCGAGACCACCATCAGGCTGTAGAGCAGCAGGATGGTGGGCAGGTCGATGGCCTGGATCGCCTCCCTGAGCGGCACCGTGCCGCTGACCACCATGGCGATGGCGCCCAAGAGCGCGATGCCGGTGCGGTCCAGGGTGAGGCCGGGCACGCGGCCCACCGCCATGCCGAGGTAAGTGGTGGCGAAGATGGCCAGGGGAAGGGTCTGCATGGAAGTGATTCGCCGAAGGAGGGGAGGGGGGTAACACCCCTGGCTTTCAAGAAGCTACCGCGAGGATTGACGATTCAGAATAATGGCTCAAGTCAAATGGTTGCAGTACTTCATTCAGGCATTCTGAATGTTCTTTCCCCATTCGGTTGCGCCCCGCATGACAACCCGCGGGGAGAGAGGGAGGGGGCCAGGGATCAGTAGGCCAGCCCCACCCGCTCCCGGACCAGATCCAGGGTCATGATCGCCTTCTCGCGCGCCTTGGTGGCGCCCCGGTGCAGGATCTCCCGCACCTGGCCGGGATCGGCCATCAGCTGCTCCCGCCGCTCGCGCGCCTCCCGGAAGTACTCCCACAGCAGGTCCACCAGCTCCAGCTTGATCTTGCCGTACATGGCGCCGCCGTTGAGGTAGAGGCCGCGCACCTCGGCCAGCCGGTCGGCCGGGGCGAAGAGCTTGTAGAGGTTGTAGAGGTTGCACTTGTCCGGATCCTTGGGATCCTCCACCGGGGTGGAGTCGGTGACCACCGCCATTACCCGCTTCTTGAGCGCCTTGGCGCTCTCCGGGAAGATGGGGATGGTGTTGTCGTAGGACTTGGACATCTTCTGGCCGTCCAGGCCGGGCACGGTGGCGAGGTTTTCGTCGATCACCGGCTCGGGGAGCACGAAGGTCTCGCCAAAGGTGTTGTTGAACTTGATGGCGATGTCGCGGGCCACCTCCAGGTGCTGCTTCTGGTCCTTGCCCACCGGCACCCGCTCCGCCTGGTAAAGGAGGATGTCGGCGGCCATGAGTACCGGGTAGGAAAAGAGGCCGTGGCTGGCGGCCAATCCCTTGGCGGTCTTGTCCTTGTAGGAGTGGCAACGTTCCAAGAGTCCCATGGGGGTGAGGGTGGAGAGCACCCAGGTCAGCTCGGTCACCTCGGGCACGTCGGACTGCACCCAGAAGGTGCACCGCTCCGGGTCGAGTCCCAGGGCAAGAAAGTCGGTGGCGGCCTCCAGGGTGCCGCGGCCGAGCCGCTCGCGGTCATGCACCGAGGTGAGGGCGTGCAGGTCGACGATGAAGGCGTAGAGGTCGTTGTGCTCCTGGCTCGCGATCATCGACCGCATCATGCCGAAGTAGTTGCCGATGTGGAGCTGGCCGGAGGGCTGGATGCCGGAGAGGATGCGCATGGCGGATACCCGTGTCTGTCTTTGGGGCGGCCGTGGTTGCGGCGCATCCCCCTGGATCGTCAAGGATTTCGTACGGTGGGGGATGGTAAAGGAAATTGCCATTGGAGGCAACCTATTTCTGTATACGGCCATGGGCGGCTTTTCTTGACGGATCAGGCCGAAGGCTGGAAAATAAAAAAGTATCCGGAGGCGTCGGGCACCCCGGCGAGCAGCCTGACGGAAAATCACCCATGCACAAGGAGGAGAGCATGAAGATCGATTGGGCCTATCTGCGCAAAGGCTGAACATCCTGCGTCAACGCCCAGGCGGTGCTTGGGGAAAGAAGCGTGGAATTTGGCGAGGTGGTGGATGCCAGAAAGAGCCGCATTGACGGCGAGCAGGCATGGGCGTTGCTCAAGGCTGCCACCAACATCACGGTGGCCAAGGGCAAGAAGGTGGTTGCGCTTTCCCCTGGCCGCGACGGCAAGGAGGCGGTGCTGGCCGCGGTCATGGGGCCGAGTGGCAATCTGCGCGCCCCAACCCTGCGGGTGGGCGACGCCTTTGTGGTCGGCTTCGAGGCGGAACTCTATCAGCGCCTGTGGGGCGAATGAGGGGTTATGGGGCAGGGTCTTTTGCTGATGCCGCCTGTCGCCAGGCCTCGCGCAGGCCAGCGAGCAGGCGGGCCACTTCTTCGGCGGCCTCGGCCTCAAGGTTTGTGCTGGCCTCGGTGAGCCGCCGTTTCATGTAAAGATACAGTTCCAGAAGATGCATGCAGAATTCCGGCGCGATCTTGTGGTCAAGGGCGTTGATCAGCTCGGAGAGGATGGTGGAGACGCGGTGAAGGTGCCTGGTCTTGGCCTCCAGGTCGCGGCAGCGGATGGCATCCGTTGCCCAATTGGCTTCCTGGATGGCAGTGTCGTATAGGGTAAGCAGGACCTGTTCCTTGGATGCCGCCTGGAGGCTCATCGTGAAGTAGCGTTTCGCGGCATCCGCTGGCAGCATGGCTCTCACTCTCAGTGTTGTGCGTGGTCCAGATCCCCTGGCGGGTCAGGGCAGTAAGCAAGCGTTACGGGTTTTCAGCAACGAGGGAGGCGCTATGCTCCTCGTTGCTGCGTCTCCAGATGCTCGCGTTTACCGGAAAAGTTGGAGCAGGTATTGCGGCGCGGTGTTCGCCTGGGCGAGCATGGCGGTGGCTGTCTGTTGCAGGATTGCATATTTGCTGGCATCCAACTGTTCTTCTGCCATGTTGGCGTTCATGATCCGGTTGTATGCCGCCTCGGTATTGGCTTGCTGAACCAACAAGGTTTCCTCCTTGAAGGTGAGCTTGGCGTTGAAGCTACCCGCCTGACCGAGGCCTGTCTTGACCGCGTTCAGCGCGGTGTCGATTTTTTTGAACACGTCGGTGGCGTTGTTGGTGGTGACGGTTTCACCCTTTTCGTTGGTGGTTGTCGTCGTCGTGATCGTGAGGGCTTCGTCGTTCAGGCCCAGACCCGTGGCGCTGATCGATTGGCCGTCGTTGGTGCCAGCGCTTGCGTTAAACCCCTGATTGGCATTGAGAACCGTGGTCTCCCCGCCGGAGCCGCTTTGGCCATTGGGGCCTGTCGTAGTCTTTACTTCTTGGAAGGAAAATTTCATTGTCCCCCCCTCCTGGTCCGGTCCGGTACTGATGTTCAGCGCTTCGGTCTTGCCCTCGCCTTTGGCGCCGGAAAGCAGATTCCTGCCGTTCCACTGGGTGTTGCCGACAATGTCGTTGAGTTGGTCCCTGTACCCCTTCAGTTGATTGTTGATCGACTCCCGCTCCGCGGCGCTGATGTCGCTGCGGCCGGCCTCCAGGGCCTTGCTCCGCATCGTACCCAGGATGTCCTGCATCTTCATCAGGCCGTTTTCTGAGGTGGAGATCATATTTTTGCCGTCGCTGATGGCGTTCAGCGAGGTCTTTGTCGCATCGCTGCGCGTGGCGAGGGAGGTGGCGATGGTCATGCCTGCTGGATCATCCGCCCCCGACAGCAATCGTTTGCCGGTGGTTAGGCGGGTCTGGTGGGTCGCCAGCTGGCTGTTGACGTTCTGGAGGGAGTTGAGCGAGTTCAGCGCTGTCAGGTTGCCTGCAATTCGGGTGACATCCACATTTGGCATGACGGGCCTCCTTGGGAATATCTCTTCGCTTTGTTTCTCCCTATGCGCTGGGGGCATCCCCCTTTGTATAGATGTATTTAATATATTGTAAGTACGGCTTATGGTTTTGGCTAGTTATAAAAAAAACCGGTACGGGATGGCCCCTGGCTGAGCCGCTGTCCATGCATGGCTAGAGCGTTTTGGGACAACAAGGGCCTGCGGGAGCCACTGCCGTTTCACTCCGCAAGTTCCATCACCTTGAGCTGTCGCAGTTCGGCCAGGCTGAAGACCGGCCCGTCCACGCAGGCAAGCCTGCCATCCATGTGGCAGTGGCGGCAAAGGCCCACCCCGCACTTCATATGGCGCTCCATGGTGGTGAACACCTGCTCGTCGGCAAAGCCCATGGAGGAGAGGCGTTCGAGCACCGCCCGAAACATGAGGGGAGGCCCGCAGATCAGGGCGGCACTCCGGAACAGGTCCGGGGTCAGGCCATCCAGCAGGGCGGGAACCAACCCCACCTGTCCCTCCCACCCCGGTTCCGCCACGTCCACGGTGAGACGGCACTCCACCCCCAGTTCCCGCCAGCGGGCCAGATCGCCGTGAAAGGCGAGATCCGATGGCGCCCGGCTGCCGTAAAGTACGGTGAGGCGGCCGAACCGTTCTCGCTGATCCAGGCAGGTGGCGATCACCCCCCGCAAGGGCGCCAAGCCGATGCCGCCCGCCACGAAGAGCAGGTCCTTGTCAGCCAGGCCTTCCATGGGGAAGGGGCGGCCAAAGGGGCCGCGCAGCCCGAGGGTGTCGCCGGCCTGCAGGCCGTGCATGGCGGAGGTGAGGCGGCCGGCCCGGCGCACGCTGAGGTGGATGGTCTCCGGTTGGCTGGCGGGCGAGGAGATGGAGATGGGCGCCTCGCCGTGGTGCGGCAGGGAAACCATCATGAACTGGCCCGGCTGGTGGCGGAATGTCGCTTTCACCGCCGGGTCGGTGAAGGTGAGGACAAAGGTGGCGATCTGGCTGTTTTCGATGACTATCTCTTCCACCCGGGCTTGATGGGGAAGGTAGATGTCGATGATGGGCTGTGGCATGATGGTTCCTTTCTGCAGTGGTCAGAATGCAGCAGCAAAAGCAAAAGAAAAGTCTCCATGCGCCAGGGGCGTATTCTGGCGGGAGCGCGGGGAGCGAAGGTGATGCCCTGGCCACCTGTTTTTCTGTCCGCTTGGTGTCATTCTCTTTTCCGAATCTGAATGCATTCTATAAAATTCCCGCGCAGGCCAATTCCACGAAGCGGACGATGTCGGTGCCTCCGAAGCAAGCCCCCACGCAGCGGCCGCACCCCACGCAGCTTGGCCGGCCGTTCAGGCGCACGTCATCGCGCAGCTTGTGGGTGAAGCGTTGACGGATGGCCTGGGTTGTTGGCCGCACCGGGTTGTGGCCGCCAGCCATGGCGGTGAATCCCGCGAAGGTGCAGGCGTCCCAGCTGCGCAGCCGCTGGCCGCTGGTCGCGTCGGTGGCCAGGTCGCTGATGGTGAAGCAGGTGCAGGTGGGGCAGAGGTAGGCGCAGCCGCCGCAGTCCTGGCAGCGCAGCGACAGTTCCTCCCAGGCCCGCTCCGGAACCTGGCCGTTTTCCAGGCGCCGGATGGCCTGCTCCACATGCACCTGGCGCTGGAAGCGGCCCCGGGCCTCCAGGAATGCCTGGTAGCGGGCGGCGCGGTCCTTATCGCCGGCAGGGGAAAAAAAGCGCTGCCATCGTTCCAGCAGGGCCTGGCCCGGTATCCGGCCGGTCTCCACCAGGAAGCGGTCGCCCAGATCGGTGAACTGGAGGTCGCTGCCCAGCTCCAGAAAGGGGCCGGAGCCGGTGGCGTTGCAGAAGCAATTGGCGGCCGGGGTGTTGCAGTTGACCCCGATCAGAACTGAGCTTTGCCGTCGGCGCAGGTAGAAGGGGTCGCGGCTGCGGCGGGTGAAAACCACATCCATGTAAAGCAGCGCGGAGAGGTCGCAGGGATGGACGCCGAAGTAGACGGTGGGGGGGATGTCCGCCGGGGCGGGGGTAAATCCGTAGCCCTCCGGGCCGGTGGTGTAGTGGTGGAGCACCTCCCGCTGGGGCAGGAAGAATTGCTTGAGCGAGTTCTGGGGCGGCTCGACCAGCTCGATCTCCGCTGCGTCCAGGTCGTCGATCACCGAAAAGAGCACGTCGCCGTGCCGGTTCCTGATCGGCGCCACCAGACGGTGATCCTTGGCGAGCTTTCGCAAAAAGCCCTTGAGGTGGTCCTTCTTGAGGATGCTGGTGTCGCTGGCCAATGGATCGAGCATGGGCGTTTCCTTGCCGGGACTGTTCAGGGGGCCGGCAGCCGTTCCACCCGCACCGCGCAGACCTTATACTCCGGGCAGCGGGAGGTGGTGTCGTGGGCGTCGGTGGTGAGCAGGTTGATGGGTGTTTCGTGGAAATGGAAGGTGGTGTAGACCATGCCCGGCCCCACCTGGTCGGTGATCGCGGCAGTCAGGCTGATGGCGCCCCGGCGGGAGACCAGGCGCACCTGCTGGCCTTGGCGCAACCCCAGCGGGGTCGCGTCGGCGGGGTTGATCTGGAGCAGGGCGCGGTCGCACTCCCTGGTGTGCCGTTCGCTCTTCCTGGTCATGGCGCCGGTGTGGTAGTGGTGGTAGATCCGGCCGGTCATCAGGAGCAGCGGGAACTCCTGGTCTGGCTCCTCGGCGGGCGGGACATGGCCGGCCGGCATGAAATGGCCGCGGCCCCGGGTGAAGTAGTACTTGTGCAGGAAGGGAGTGCCGGCGTGGTCGCGGTTCCAGCAGGGCCACTGCAGGCCCCAGCCCTGGTCGAGTCGGTCGTGGTGCATGCCGCCGTAGATGGGAGCGAGCAGGGATATCTCCTCCATCACCTCGGCGGCCGAGTCGTAGTCCATGGCATAGCCGAGCCGGCCGGAGAGGCTCATGATGATTTCGGCGTCGTCGAGGCAGCCTGCGGGAGGGGGCACTGCCTGGCGCACCATCTGGACCCTGCGCTCCGAGTTGGTGAAGGTGCCGGTTTTCTCGGCGAAGCAGGCGGCCGGGAAGACCACGTCGGCAAGCTGGGCGGTCTCGGTGAGGAAGATGTCGCTCACCGCCAGGAAATCGAGCCCCCGCAGGGTTTTCTCCACCCTGGCCAGCTCCGGGTCGCTGAGCATGGGGTTCTCGCCCATGATGTACATGGCGTGGATTGGGCCATCCGCGCCGGCATGGGTCATCTCCACCAGGGTCAGGCCCGGAGTCTCGGGCAGCGTCACCCCCCACACCCGTTCGAACTTTTCCCGATAGTCCTGGTTGGCCACCGCCTGGTAGCTTGGCAGCACGTTGGGCAGCGCCCCCATGTCGCAGGCGCCCTGGACGTTGTTCTGGCCGCGGAGCGGATCGACGCCGGTGTCCTCCTTCTCCACCTGGCCGGCCAGCATGGCAAGGTTGGCGATGGACTGGACGTTCTCGGTGCCGCAAACGTGCTGGGTCACCCCCAGGCAGTAGCAGATCACCCCCTTACGGGCCCGGCCGTAAACTTGGGCCGCCTGGCTGATCTGGGCGAGCGGTACGCCGGTGATGGCGGCCGCCTCCGTAAGATCGAGGCGGAAGAGCATGTCGCGCAGGGCGAGGAAGTTCTCGGTGCGCATTTCGATGAAGAGATCGTCGGCCAGCCCCTCGTCGAGGATCACCCGCATCATCGCGTTGACAAGCGGGATGTCGGTGCCGGGCTTGAGCGCCAGATGGAGGTGGGCGCACTCGGCAAGGCGGGTGCGGCGCGGGTCGATGACGATGAGTCGCGCCCCCCGGTCCACCGCGTCGAGGATGCGGCGGGCCACCTGGGGATGGGCCTCGGTGGTGTTGGTGCCGATGGCCAGAATCACCTCGGCGTTTTCGATCTCGTTGATGGAGTTGGTCATCGCCCCGCTGCCGAAGGTGGTGGCAAGACCTGCCACCGTGGGGGCGTGTCAGAGCCGGGCGCAGTGGTCGACGTTGTTGGTGCCAAGCGTTGCGCGGGCGAACTTCTGGAGCAGGTAGTTCTCCTCGTTGGTGCACTTGGCCGAGGCGAGCACCCCGATGGCTGCCCCGCCGTGCTGGTCACGGATGCGGCCCAGCGCCTGGGCGGTGTAATCGAGCGCCTCCTCCCAGGAGGCGGGCACAAGCGCGCCGTTCTTGCGAATGAGTGGAGAGGTGAGCCGGTCGGGGTGGTGGACGAACTCGTGGATGTGCCAGCCCTTGACGCAGAGGTTGCCCCTAGAAACCGGATGGTTGCGGCTGGGCTGGCTGCCCACCACCCGGCCCTCCTCCACGTGGAGGTAAAGGCCGCAGCCGCAGCCGCAGTAAACGCAGGTGGTCAGCACGTCGCGCATCGTTCCTCCCCGGCTTTCTGGCCATGCATGGCGGTGCGGGGGGAAGGGGTTTCGCCGTTTTCCCGCCGCTTGGTCATCCTGGTAAATATTCTAGCAGAGAAGCGGCCGCGGAGCAAAAAGAGTTGCCGCAAATACGTGCAGCGGTCCCTGCTTGCCCAGGATTGTGTTGTTGGGTAGGTTGGCGGCATGCTACGGCGGGTATCTGCAAAGAAGAAGCGGCCATGGATAAGGAGGAATGTACGGATGATCCCCTACTTTATAGTCTGCCTGGCCTCCCTGGTGGCAGCCGGATTGACCCTCTACTCGGGGTTCGGTTTGGGAACCCTGCTCATGCCGGTCTTTGCCTTATTTTTCCCGGTGGAGGTGGCGGTGGCAGCCACCGCCATGGTGCATGGCGCCAACAACCTCTTCAAACTCGCCATGGTGGGCAGGCACGCTGATCGCTCCCTGGTGCTCGGTTTCGGCCTCCCCGCTATCGTTGCCGCCTTTGCCGGCGCCACGGCGCTGGGCTACCTGGCCCATTTGGGCGAGATCGCCAGCTATGCGGTGGGAGGCCGTGTGGCGGTGATCACGCCCCTCAAGCTGAGCATGGGGGTGTTGATGCTGGGCTTTGCCCTGTGTGAGCTGGCGCCCGGTTTGCGGGGGCTGCGGTTCGATCGTCGCTATCTGGTGGCGGGCGGGGTGCTCTCCGGGTTCTTTGGCGGGTTTTCCGGGCACCAGGGCGCCTTGCGCGCCGCCTTCCTCACCAGGGTCGGCCTCAGCACCGAGGCCTTCGTGGGCACCAGCGCCGTGATCGGCAGCATGGTCGATCTGGCGCGGCTCAGTGTCTATGCCGCGCTGTTGGTTGGTGCCGGCGATCGCCACCTTGCGGCGGGGCAGTGGCCGCTGATCCTGTGCGGCACGCTTGCCGCTTTTGCCGGCGTGCTGATCGCGAAGCGGTTTCTGCGCAAGATCACCATGCAAGCGGTGCAGGGACTCACCGGCATCCTTCTTTTGGGGATCGGCCTGGCGCTGGGGGCTGGACTCCTCTGACCATCGAGGATCGGCAAAAAAAACGGGTGGCCGGATTAATTCCGACCACCCGCTCAGATTGTGCTGTTGGCGCCTGGCTTCAGCGCTGGGCAATGGGCACGAACGGCCGCCGCACCGGGCCGGTATAGATCTGGCGCGGCCGGCTGATCCGCCAATCCGGATCGTCCCACATCTCCTTCCAGTGGGCGATCCAGCCCGGCAACCTGCCCAGGGCGAACATCACCGTGAACATGTTGGTGGGGATGCCGATGGCCCGGTAGATGATGCCGCTGTAGAAGTCCACGTTGGGGTAGAGGTTCCTGGCGATGAAGTACTCGTCCTTGAGCGCCACCTCCTCCAGCTCCTTGGCGATGTCCAGAAGCGGGTCGGAGATCTTGAGCGCGGAAAGCACGTCATCGCACGCCTTCTTGATGATCCGGCTGCGCGGGTCGTGGGTCTTGTAGACCCGATGGCCGAAGCCCACCAGCCGGAAGGAGTCGTTGGGATCCTTGGCCTTGGCGATGTACTTCTTGTAGTCGCCGCCCTCCTGGTGGATCTGGAAGAGCATCTCCATGACCGCCTGGTTGGCGCCGCCGTGCAGCGGTCCCCACAGGGCGTTGATGCCGGCGGAGATGGAGGCGTAGAGGTTGACCCGGGCGCTGCCGGCTACCCGCACCGTGGCGGTGGAGCAGTTCTGCTCGTGGTCGCCGTGGAGGATCAACAGCTTGTTGAGCGCCGAAACCACGGTTTCGTCCAGGATATAGGGCTGCACCGGCGAGTCGAACATCATGTTCAGGAAGTTGGCGCAGTAGGTCAGGTCGTGGCGCGGGTAGACCAGCGGCTGGCCCATGGACTTCTTGTAGGAAAACGCCGCGATGGTGCGCACCTTGGAGATCAGCCGCGCCGCCATCTCGTCGATGTTCTCCAGCGGATTGTCCATCATCTCCGGGTAGAAACTGCACAGGGAGTTGACCATGGAGGAGAGGATGGCCATGGGCGGGCTGTTGGGCGGATAGCCGTCGAAGAAGCGGATCATGTCCTCGTGGATCAGCGCGAACTTGCCAAGCATCTGGCTGAAGTTCCGCAGTTCATCCCGGGTGGGCAGGCTGCCGTGCGCCAGCAGATAGGCCACCTCCACGAAGCTGCAGTGCTCGGCCAGATCCTCGATGGCGTAGCCCCGGTAGCTCAAGATCCCCTGCTCGCCATCCAGAAAGGTGATGCTGCTGCAGCAGGAGCCGGTGTTGGCAAAGCCGTTGTCCATGGTGATGTAGCCGGTTTTGCCGCGCAGGGAGCTGATGTCGATGGCCCGCTCACCCTCGCTGCCGACGAGGATGGGGAGCTGGTAGCTCTTGTCTCCGAGCCTCAGCTCGGCGGTCTCGGTGGTGGCCAGTCTGTGTGGCATGGTGTCCTCCCTTCGTTGCCGTGGTTGTGGCGCCAGGCCCTGTTCCGGCAACGAAATGGCGCAATTCCATAATGAAAGATGACAGCAAATCGTTTACTATACCCCGATCAGGAGTTTTTTCAAGCAGGAAGAGCCCCCGGTCCGGGGCGGGAATGGGAGTTGGCATGACGGCAACGGAAAGTCTGGCGCAAAGGCTGGAAAAATTCATCAACGAGGTGACCGTCTATCCGGTTTCCTGCGAAAAGTTGGCCAAGGGCCGCACCGACCTGGAGTGGCTGGCCGGGGTGCTGGCCGGCGGCGCCAAAATCGTCCAGCTCCGGGACAAGGAATCGGACAGCCGCCGCCTCTACGAGAAGGCCGTGGCCTTCCGCCGCATGACCAATGAGGCCGGCGCGCTTTTTCTGGTCAACGACCGGTTGGACATCGCCCTGGCAAGCGGCGCCGACGGGGTGCATCTGGGCAACTCGGACCTGCCGGCCGAGGAGGCGCGCCGGCTGGCGCCGGAGCTTATCGTCGGGGTTTCCTGCAACACCCCCGAGCAGGCGGCCACCGCCAGGGCGCGGGGCGCCTCCTACTTCAACATCGGGCCGCTCTTTGCCACCCAGACCAAGGATGGCCTCAAGGCCTTCCTGGGGCCGGAGGCGATCCCCACCTTCCGGGTCCGTTGCGACCTGCCCTTTACAGTGATGGGGGGGATCAAGCGCGAGCATATCCCGGCGCTTGTCGGCATGGGCGCGCGTCGTCTGGCGGTGGTGACTGCCATAACCGGGGCTCCGGACATCGCCGCCGAGACCAGGGCGTGGGTGGAGGAGATCACGGGGTTGTCGGGGAGGGGGGCATGAAGAAGCAGGAGCCTGGCCCGAGCCTTGCCGCCCGTCTGGAAGAAATCGGGCTTCTGATGCGCTACGCGGTCCCCGAGGAGGAGCGCCGCGCCGCCGCGGCCCTGGTGGCCAAGTATGAAGCCGACCGGGTGGCGCTCAACGTGTTCCACAACTTCTACAGCTTTCTGCCCGAAGGGCTGGAGGACAGCATCCGCGTCCTGCGCCTGCTTTCCCTGCGGCAGGGCGCCTTTTTGATCTGCGCCTCCAGCGGGCAGGGCGATTACCTCTACCTGGCCACCTCCGAGCGCGCCGAATTCCTCGGTCCGCTGATCGAGGGGATACTGGAGGACGAGGTGCGGGAGTTTTTCGGCTTCGCGGGTCGCGAGGAGTTTGTCCGCGCCCATGCGAGCCTGGATTCCTTTCCGGTGCATGTGCCGACCCACCTGCGGCCGGACCTCTGTCCCTTCTGCCTGGTTGGCGACGGCGAGCAGCATGTCCTGGGCTGCCCGGTGGAGATCTGCCCCTGGTGCGGCGGCCAGCTGACCTCCTGCCCCTGCCGCTTCGCGCAGCTGGATAAAAAAACGATCGGCACCGAGGCCGAGCTTGCTGCCCTGCTTCACAAGCTGGAGCAAAAGGGGCGCATCCCCTTCGATCCCGAACAGCAGCGGCCCTCCTATCCCCTTACCCCCCTGGATCTGGAGGAGTGAGGCGGCTGCCCGTCAGCGCAACTCCTTGAGATACCTGTACAACGGCGAATCCGAGGAGAGCACCAGCTTGGTGTTGTTGCCCAGGGTGTCGCGGTAGGTCTCCAGGGTCTTGGCAAAGGCGTAGAACTCCGGATCCTGGCTGTACGCCTCGGCGTAGATCTTGGCGGCCTGGGCGTCGGCGCGGCCACGGATCTCCTGGGCCTCGCGGGTGGCGGTGGAGGTGATCTCCTTGAGTTCCCGTTCCAACTTGCCCAGGATCTCCGCCTTCTGTCCCTCCCCGTAGGAGCGCTTCTCGGCGGCGATCCGCTTGCGCTCCGAGATCATCCGGTCATAGACCCTGGCCTGCACCGAGTCGATGTAATTGACCCGCTTGAACATCACGTCCACCAGTTCGATGCCGTACTGCGGGGTGATGCGGGAGGCGGCTTCGTGGACCATGGCGGAGATCTTGTCGCGGCCGTAGCGGATCTCCTCCTCCTTGGGCACCGGCCCGAAGCCCATGGTCTCCGGCTGCCAGTCCGAGCTGCGGATGATCTCCACCAGATCGTTCTTGTTGACCATGTCCCGGACGGTGCCGTCGATAATGTCGTCCAGAATGGTCATCGCCCTGGTTTCGTTGCCTACCGCCTGCAAAAAGAGCAGGGCGTCGTTGATCCGCCAGCGGGCGGTGACATCCAAATAGACAAAGGTCTTGTCGTTGGTGGGGATCTGGTTGGGATCGCCGTCCCAGAGCAGGATGCGCTTGTCGAAGAAGGTCACCTCCTGCACGAAGGGGGTCTTGAACTTGAGCCCCGCCTCGGTGATCGGCCTGCCCACCGGACGGCCGAACTGGGTGATCACCGCCTGTTGCCCCTCGGGGAGGATGAAGAAGCCGCTCTGCACGGTGAGGATGGCCGCGGCCGCGGCCACGATCAGAAGGGTTCTGGTGAGCCGGTTCATTGGTTCCCCCTGTCGCTGGCGGTCGTGGCCGGTCTGGCCGGGTGGGCGCCGGTCATGTTGAGGAAGGGCAGGATGCCGCGCTGGCTTTCATCCAGTACATAGATGTCGGTGACCCCCGGCAGTACCTGCTGCATGGTTTCCAGGTAGAGTCGCCGCCGGGTCACCTCGGGCGCGCCTTTGTACTCCTTCAGCACCGAGAGGAAACGGGCCGTCTCGCCCCGGGCCAGGTTGACCCGCTCCACCGCGTAGCCGTGCGCCTGCTCCAGGGTTTTCTTGGCGCTGCCGTGTGCTTTGGGAACCTCCCGGTTGTAGGCCTCCTCCGCCTCGTTGACCAGCCGCTTCATGTCCTGGTCCGCCTCGTTGACCTCGTTGAAGGCGGGCTTGACCTGTTCCGGCGGGTTGACATCCTGGAGCTGCACGGTGACGATCTTGACCCCGGACTTGAAGCCGTCCAGGATGGCCTGCACCTCCCGCTGGGTGGCGGCGGCCAGGATCTCCCGGTTGCCGAGCAGGTAGTCGAAGGTCATGTTGCCGACGATGCGGCGCAGGGCCATCTCGGTGACGTCCCGTACTGCCTGCTTGCTGTTCTTGATCTGGAAGCAGAAGAGCACCGGGTCATCCACCTTGTACTGGATGATCCACTCCAGGTCGATGACGTTGCGGTCGCTGGTGAGCATCAGCGATTCCTCCTTGAAGCCGCTCTTCTGGTACTGGGTACGCTCGCCCGGCAGCAGGGTGCGGAAGCCGAACTCCTCCTTGCGCACGCTTTCCACGTCCACCTTGATCACCTCGTCGATGAAGGGCAGCTTCAGGTTGAGGCCGGGCGAGGCCAGCGAGGTGTGCTTGCCGAAGCGTAGCACCACTCCACGCTGGCCAGGGGCGATGGTGTAGAAGGAGGAGAAGAGGCCGATGAGCACCAGGAGGATGCCCAGGGCGCTCGCCAGCCGGCCCAGCCCCTGCCCGGGAAGCCGTCCCAGGATGCCTTCCTCCCTGGGCGGCGCGGCGCCAGGGGGAGCGGGCTTTTCGGCAAAGGCCTTCTTGATGGCGTCGATGATGGCGACGATGAGTTCTTCCAGATTGCGCGGCGGGGGTTTTCTTCCCCAGGGCGGTTGCTGGTTGTCCCAGGTCATGCGCTCTCTCCCGTGGTTGCGTCGGATTATGGTGCGGCTGTTTCGGTCAGTGTCCTAGATCGGCACGCGCTTTTCAACTGTTTTTGCGGGAGGGATGGTGCGGGAGGGAGGGGTGAAACAAAAAAAGGTCATGCCAGAGGCATGACCTTGTGTTTGTTTACTGGTGCCGAAGAGAAGACTCGAACTTCCACGGGGGGAACCCCCACTAGACCCTGAACCTAGCGCGTCTACCAATTCCGCCACTTCGGCACTTCGTGAGACGCTATATAATTTGGCCGGCCGGGGGTTGTCAAGGCAATTTCTCGGGCAACGAGGAAAATCACCTCGGCGGGCCGGCGGTGCATCGCGGTGTTGACCTTTTCCTGGTTGTCGCCTATTGTAGGGCACAATAAGATAAACAGGCAATTTTTCGAGAACATGGACACATATACCAGCCTCTCCGATATCCGCCAGCCCTTTGCCAACGCCGTGGTCACCATCGGCAACTTCGACGGGGTCCACCTCGGCCACCAGCTCCTCTTCTCCGAGGTGGTGGGCAAGGCATACCGGCTGGGGGGGGCGAGCGTCGCCATTACCTTTGAGCCCCATCCGCTCAAGGTGGTGAGGCCGGAGGCCGGCATCAAGCTGATCTCCACCGCCGAGCAGAAACGGGAGTTGATCGCCCTGGCCAGCATCGACAAGCTGGTGGTCATCCCCTTCACCCGGGAGTTCGCCACCACCCCGGCCGAGAGCTTCGTGGATGAGATCCTTTGCAAGACCATCGGGGTGCGCGAGCTGGTGGTGGGCTACGACTATGCCTTTGGCAAGGGGCGCCAGGGGGATATCACTTTCCTGCGGGAACAGGGGGAGCGCAAGGGTTTTGGGGTGACGGTGGTGGAGCCGTTTCACGTGGATGGCATGCTGGCCAGCAGCACCAACGTGCGGGAGCTGGTGCAGGCGGGAAGGATGCGGGAGGTCAAGAAACTGCTCGGCCGCTTCTACCAGATCCGCGGCGAGGTTTTGGAAGGGGAGCGGCGCGGCGGCAAACTGCTGGGTTTTCCCACTGCCAACCTTTCCATCGATGCGGACGACCTTTGCCCACGCCACGGCGTCTATGTCTGCCAGGTAGTTTACGGCGGCAAGTGCTACGGCGGGGTGCTCAATATCGGCCGCAACCCCACCTTTGCCGGCCAGCGGATCACCGCGGAAACCCACATCTTCGATTTTAATAAGGATATCTACGGCCACCCCATCAAGGTCAATCTGCTCCGTTTCCTGCGCGATGAGCGCAAGTTCGCCGGCCCGGAGGCGTTGGTGGCTCAGATCCGGCGGGATGTGGAAGAGGCCAAGCAGGTACTGGCCGACGCCCAGAAGGAGATCCTGCTCTCCTGCGAGGAGAAGTACAACCGCTGAAGTCGTTATGAGCCACGCAATGGCCTCGGCTTGCGTGGCTTGCCGTTTTGTTCCCTCTTGATTCAGAAATCCTCGAATTCTTCATTCACGAAGGGGATCACCTCCTGCGGTTTCCGCACGCCCGTGCTCCGCGCCTTGGTGTTGCTCGCATGGGGAAGGGCCGCCAGCCTTTGGAGGGGCTGCTTTCCTCTCTGGCCCACCCGAGGCTGCGCGGTGGCGCGAACCGCACAGCTTACCGCCGCGCTTCCCGCCAGGGATGCGAGTTGATTGATGGCGTCCCGCAGCACCTCGGTTTGCCCGCGAAGTTCCACGGAGTGGGCGGCGGCCTCTTCGGCGTTGGCCGCGACTTGCTGGGTTGACTGGCTCATCTGGTTGATGGCCTGGGTCATTTGGTCGATTCCCCGGGCCTGCTCGTCGGAGGCGTTGTGGATCTCGCCCACCAGCGAGTCAACCTTGCCGACATGTTCGTTCACCTTGGAGAACTGGGCGCTCGTTTTGGTGACGAGTTCAGAGCCGCCCCGGACCTTTGCCACGGTTCCCTCGATGAGCTGGCTGGTGTTTCTTGCTGCGTCGGCGGCGCGCATGGCCAGGTTGCGCACCTCGTCGGCCACCACCGCGAAGCCCGCCCCTGCCTCGCCAGCGCGGGCCGCCTCCACCGCCGCGTTCAAGGCCAGCAGGTTGGTCTGGAAGGCGATCTCATCGATGGTTTTGACAATTTTCGAAGTTTCCTCGCTGGCTGCGGAGATTTCCCGCATGGAGGTGGTCAGTTCGTCCATGGACTGGCTGGCCTCGGAAATCATCTTGGCGGTTTCCCGCATTACGCCCGCGGCCTCCGCGGAATTTTGCGCATTGCTCTTGGTCTGGCCGGCCATTTCCTCCATGGAGGAGGAGGTTTCCTCGATGGCTGCCGCCTGTTCGGTCGCGCCGTCGGCCAGCACTTGCCCCTCCCGGGCAATGGCGGCAGAGGATTCGTCCACCTGGCAGGCGCTGTCGCCAAGGGTTGAAACCAGCAGGCTCAGCGGACCAGAGATCTTGCAGTTGATCCCCCAACCCAGGGCGACCATCAGCAGGGCTCCGCCAACCAGGCCAAACAGCAAGACATAACGCACGATGTCGGTATGGGAGACAAGGTCGTTCGCGGTTTCCTCGATCATGCTCTCTACCGCCTTTTCGAGAAGCCCCGCCCGTTCTTCCAGGTCATACGTGGTCTTCTTCAGCTCCTTAAGCATGTCGTTGCCCTGCTGGGGGGTCATGGACGGATCCGCGCTGATCCTCCGGGCAATGGAGAGGAAGCCGTCATGGTACTTGCCGTACAGGTCACGCAGCCCGGCAGCCTGCTGGCGAATATCGGCGGGGAGTTCGCTGTCTGCCGCGATCATTACCGTGGCCATCTCGATTTCCTTGGTGATTTTTTCCGAGGCCTTGGCAAAGCTGGCGAGATATTTCTCCTGTTGGGCGGCATCCCCGATGTTCAGGAGAAAATCCTTTTCGTAGCGGCGATGGCTCAGGATCTCCTGCTGGATATCCTTCAGGGCAAGCGTGAGGGGGATGTCCGACTTGGTCAGCATCAGGACGCCCTCTTTGCTCCCCTGAAATTGCCACAGGGAAAGAGAGTTCAGAAACAGGATCAGCAAGAGGGCCAACCCGAATCCATTCAGGAGTAATCGCTGCACCGTAACGCTTTTTTTCATGCCTCCCCCCCCCCCTGGCTCGTTGACTGCGGATTTTTAAAAATCTTCAAACTCGCTGTCATCAAAAGGAATGACTTCTTGCGCCTTTTTTCGTTCCGCTGGACTGGCGGGCAGGGCGGCCTGAGGCCCTCTGGCGGACGTGGTGGGCGTGGATTTGGGCGGGGTGGACAGGGCTTTCCTGGTGGAGCCGGTTTTTGGGGGACGCATCAATTGGGTGTGCGTTGCGCCTCCCCTGGATGCCCTGGCCTTCTTGGTGCCGCTGATCAGCTCTTCCAAATCCTCGACCAGTTGCTTGAGGTGGGCGGCCTGGCCGCTCAACTCCTCGGAGGCGCTGGCAGATTCCTCGGAGCTGGCAGCGGTGTTTTGGACCACGTTGTCGATCTCCACCACCGCCTTGTTCACCTGGGTGATGCCGTGGCTCTGTTCCTTGGAGGCGGCGGCGATCTCCGCCACCAGCGCGCCCACCTTTCCGGCTTTGTCCTCCACGGTGGCAAAGTCGGCGTTGGCCTGGGTCGCAAGTTGCTCGCCCTCCTGGACCTTCTTCACCGTACCCTCGATGAGGCTGGCGGTGTTGTGGGCTGCCTCGGCAGCCCGCATGGCGAGGCTGCGGACCTCGTCGGCCACCACCGCGAAGCCGGCCCCTGCCTCTCCGGCCCTGGCCGCCTCCACCGCCGCGTTCAGGGCAAGCAGGTTGGTCTGGAAGGCGATCTCGTCAATGGTCTTGATAATTTTTTGTGTCTCGGCGCTGGCCTTGGAGATCTCGGCCATCGCCTGGGTTTGCGCCGCCATGGAGTGGTTGGCCTTGCCCACCACCGTGTTGACCTCGCGCATCAGGCCATCGCACTGGTCGGCGTTGTCGGCGTTCTGGCGGGTCATGGTGGAAACCTCCTCCAGGGAGGCGGAGGTTTCTTCCAGGGCGGAGGCCTGGCGGGACGCGCCATCGGCAAGCTGCGAGCTGGTGGAGGAGAGCTGCACCGAGGCGGTGGTCACCTGATTGGCACTGTCGTCGATGCCGTGGATGATGGTGTTGATGGGACGGATCATGAAGCGGTTCACCGACCAGTAGATGGCCACGCACATGAAGGCCACCACCAACCCGGCGGCGATGAACACCCCGATGCCGAGCTTGATCGCCGAAGCGGTCATGGAGGCGTCTGCCTCCTGTTGGAGCTTGGTGATACGTTCCTCCAGGGCATCGATGTTCTTCTTGATCAAGGTGTCGTCAAGCCGGACCTCCACCATGCCGAGGGGCTGGCCCTCGAAAACGATCTGTTTGCGGAGGGTGTCATCGCCGGCCCCCTTTTTGGCTACGGCCAGTTCCTTGCCGTCCTTGTCGAGGAAGACCACTCCCGCGATCTCCGGATCGGCGATGGCGTTTTGCGCCAGGCCCTGCAGTGATGAGAAGTCATAACCCAGGATGAGGCTGGTCGAAGCCTGAGCCAGCAAGTCGGCAAGGGCGCCGCCCTTCTGGCGCTGTCCTGCCTCGAGCAGTTCTTGCTCGTGATTTTTCTCCGCCTGCAGGGTCTGGATGAAGGTCTGCGCCTGCTCCTTCTGGAGTTTGTAAGCGCCGGCAATGATGATCGCGATGAGGCCGATCATGAGGACCTGCATCAGCCCGGAAGCGATCAGGATAAACTGCGCCGCGATACCTCTTTGTTTTTTCGCCATGTTCCAAATCCAGTTGCGTTTATGGGGGGTGGTAAGGTTCCAGGAAAACCGCTCCGCCCGGCATGTTCAGGCCATGGCCGGGCGGAGGGAAGAGTGATCACTTCAGGCGGCAGCTCAATCCCCACCGGTGATGTTCAGGGCCTTGAGCAGGTCGCGCACAGGGGCATAGTTGGCGGGCGCTGCCCAGCCAGCGATTTGGGCCGCCTTGGCCGCCGGGGAGTCCTTGGGCATGGCCTTGAGAGCTTCGCCTACCTTAGCGGCAACCTCAGGTTTCACATGGCCAGCCGCCGCCATGGGCCACTCCGGATAAAGCGGGGTGCTGTGCACAAAGGGGAAGTCGTCCTTGGCCTGATTGATGATCTTGAAGTCGCTCATCTTGATCTTGCCCTCGGCCTGCATACGCTCCAGGGTATCGGAGCGGACGGTCCCCGCGTCCATGGTGCCGTTCTGTACCGCCAGCACCACGTTGTCGTGCTTCTCGCCCTCGGCCAGGGTGGCGAAGTCCTTTTCCAGGTCGATGCCGTTGTCCTTGAGCACCTTCCAGGCCATGTGGGCGCCGCCGAAGGAGGACTTCTTGACGATCATGAACTTCTTGCCCTTGAGGTCGGCCAAGGAGTTGATCGGGCTGCCTGCCTTGGCAAAGATGACCCCGCCGAACTTGTCCAGGGCCTTGCCCTCGCGGGAGTTGATCATGGTGGCCACTGCCTTGGCCTTGTACTTCTCTTCGAGATTGACGAAGAAGGCGGAGTTGGCCAGGACAAAGTCAACCTTGCCGTCCTTGACCATGGGCTCGATGGCCTCGAACTTGAGGGGCAGGATGGTAACCGGCTCTCCCAGCTTGGCGGAAAGGTACTCACCGGTAGGCCCCCACTCGGTCATGGCCTGGGGCGCGCCGCGCTTTGCCAGTACTCCCACCTTGATCTCCGCCTGAGCCGTCGTGGCGCAGAGAGCCGTGGCCAAAAATCCGAGACACATCATGCCCAACGATTTGCCTACGATTTTCATGCACAATCCTCCTGGTCAGTTGTGTTAATCATGGCTGCCGGGCGGGGCCAAAGCGAGGCCCGTACCCCGCAGAGCGAAGGCTGAAAATTATTTTCGCACGATGCGAAGGGTGATGTCAACTATGCATGTCCTATTATTGCACAGGTAATTTCGCTGGGGAGTTGATGACAGTTCCGGAGGGGCGAACGGGCGGAAAGGGGCTGGCACGGAGCGTGGCGGCGACAAGGGCGGATGCTGCCGTGGTATGAACAGTGTGAAATGGTCAACGTGTTGATATAGCGAAGTTGTTGGCGATCATGGGGGGGCGGTCGACAGCGCGGTGTGTTGCTCATTTTTTATTGACAAAGCGAGCGGCACTGGATATGGTCCTCCGGTGACTGAATAACTATTCACTATCCGGCAGGAATCGTGGATGGGAACGCGGTCGCCGTGTCTGTCGGCAAACTCTGATCTGAATCAGGCTTGCGGAAAAAAACACCCCCGGCCCGGCCGGCGGGAGGGCAGGAAGCAATCACCCTGTCGCAAGGGCGGCTTCGCGTGTTGCGCGGAACGATCTTGCCGCGGGTGGCAGGTTTATCTAGGCAACTTATTCAACTTACCCCAAGGAGGAATTGACAATGGCCAAGCATGCAACGCCCTTGCTGGATGAGCTCGAAAAAGGCCCATGGCCGAGCTTCGTCACCGACCTGAAGCGCCAGGCCGAGACCAAGCCGCAGTGCTGGGACATCCTGGGACAGCTGGAACTGTCCTTCAAGGATCGGATCACCCACTGGAAGCACGGTGGTATCGTAGGTGTCTTCGGTTACGGCGGTGGTATCGTCGGCCGTTACTCCGACGTTCCGACCCAGTTCCCCGGCGTGGCTCATTTCCACACCGTGCGTCTGAACCAGCCCTCTTCCAAGTTCTACAGCGCCGCCAAGCTGCGCGACATCTGTGATCTGTGGGAGAAGTACGGCTCCGGTATGACCAACATGCACGGCTCCACCGGCGACCTGGTTCTGCTCGGCACCACCACCGACAACCTGGAGCCGCTGTTCTACGATCTGACCCACAACCTGAACCAGGATCTGGGCGGCTCCGGCTCCAACCTGCGTACCCCCGAGTGCTGCCTTGGCCGCGCCCGCTGCGAGTGGGGCTGCTATGACACCCAGGATCTGTGCCACACCCTGACCATGCGGTACCAGGACGAGATCCATCGTCCGGCCTTCCCCTACAAGTTCAAGTTCAAGTTCTCCGGCTGCCCGAACGACTGCGTTGCCGCCATCGCCCGTTCCGACTTTGCGGTTATCGGCACCTGGAAGGATGACATCCGCATCGACCAGGCTGCCGTGAAGGGCTACATCAACGGCGAGTTCGCTCCCAACGCCGGCGCTCACTCCGGCAAGGACTGGGGCAAGTTCGACATCAAGGCCGAGGTTCTTGACCTCTGCCCCACCGGCTGCATGTGGATGGAGGGCGACACCCTCAAGATCGACAACAGCGAGTGCACCCGCTGCATGCACTGCATCAACGTCATGCCGCGCGCCCTCCGTCCGGGCGTTCAGCAGGGCGCGACCATCTGCGTCGGCGCCAAGGCCCCGATCCTCGATGGCGCCCAGTTCGCCACCATGACCGTTCCCTTCGTCGAGGTCAACAAGGACAGCGAGTACGAAGAGGTTGTCGAGTACATCGAGAAGATTTGGGACTGGTGGATGGAAGTTGGCAAGAACCGCGAGCGCGTTGGTGAGACCATCATGCGCGTCGGCCTGCCCACCTTCCTCAAGGTCATGGAAGTGGACATCCTGCCGCAGCACGTCAAGGAGCCCCGTTCCAACCCCTACGTCTTCTGGCAGGAGGATGAGGTTGAGGGCGGCTTTGAGCGCGATGTTAAGGAGTTCCGTAAGCGTCACGCCCAGTGATGCGGTTGCGGTCCACTAATCGATAACGATTTTATACGATATATATAAGGAGGTAGAACAATGGGTTACGATCCGAATAATCCAATGGCCGACAGAATCACCGATATTGGTCCTCCGCATTACGAGCAGTTCTTTCCGCCGGTCATCAAGAAGAACTACGGCAAGTGGCTCTATCATGAGATCCTGCAGCCGGGCGTTCTGATGCACAAGGCCGAGAGCGGCGACGAGTGCTACACCGTCCGCGTGGGCGCTGCCCGTCTGATCTCCATCGAGTTGATTCGCGAGATCTGTGATGTCGCTGACAAGCATTGTGACGGCTACGTCCGCTGGACCACCCGTAACAACGTTGAGTTCATGGTTGACTCCAAGGCCAAGGTTCAGCCCCTGCTGGACGACCTGAAGGGCCGTGGCAACAGGTTCCCTGTTGGTGGTACTGGTGCATCCGTCAGCAACTGCGTGCATACCCAGGGCTGGATCCACTGCCACACCCCCGCCACTGACGCTTCCGGCGTGGTGAAGGCGGTTATGGACGAGCTGTTCGAGTACTTCGGCAGCCACAAGCTGCCGGCTCAGGTCCGCGTGGCCCTGGCCTGCTGCTTGAACATGTGCGGTGCGGTACACGCTTCCGATATCGCTATCCTTGGCGTTCACCGCAAGCCGCCGATGATCGACCACGACGCGATCACCGGCCTTTGCGAGTTGCCGCTGGCCATCTCCGCCTGCCCTCTGGGTGCGGTCAAGCCGGCCACCGTCAAGAACGCCGCTGGCGAGGATGTGAAGTCCGTGAAGGTAAACGCCGATCGTTGTATGTTCTGCGGTAACTGCTACACCATGTGTCCGGCGATGCCGCTGGCCGATCCGGAGGGCGACGGTATCGCCATCCTGGTGGGCGGCAAGGTTTCCAACTCCCGGAGCATGCCGAAGTTCTCCAAGCTGGTCATCCCCTTCCTGCCCAACACTCCGCCGCGCTGGCCGGAGACCGTTGCAGCGATCAAGAACATCCTTGAGACCTATGCCAAGGACGCCCGCAAGTACGAGCGCGTTGGCGAGTGGGCCGAGCGGATTGGCTGGGAGAAGTTCTTCGAGAAGACCGGCATCCCCTTCACCATCAAGTCCATCGACGATTATCGTCTGGCCTATGATACCTGGAGGACCACCACCCAGTTCAAGTTCACCAGCCACATCAAGTAATGTGGTTCAGTGATCGGAATTGAAACGGAAGGTCAGCGACGCCGGTTTCCGGAGTCGCTGACCTTTTTTCCGTGAAGGTGCATCGCCCCAACCCTTTCTGTAAAGGAGAGTACACCATGGCAATGAGCAAGGAAGAATTGAAGGCCGCGATTCTGGAGAAGGCTAAGACCGCTCCGAAGCCGCAGCTCTATGTAAAGGATTTCTATGCCTGTGATCCCGAGGCCAAGCCGCGTGACGTGAAGAACGCTGCCAACGATCTGGTTAAGGAAGGCAAGATGGACTTCTGGTCCTCCGGCAGCACCACCATGTATGCTGCCAAGGGTCGTGCCAAGGACGAGGAGACCCGCGGCTAATTCTGCCACGGTCTTCGTTTGGAGTATGAGAGGCGGGAGCAGCGATGCTCCTGCCTTTTTTTTTGAGGTGGATGGTTGAGTTGGGAGGAGAGTCCGGTGACGGATCTGGAATCGCTGTTTGCAACTATTGACCAGGCCTTTGCCCAGGTTGCTGCGGACCACCAGGAGGAGGTGCGCTGCGGGCGTGGGTGCGACGACTGCTGCCACGCGGTTTTTGATGTTTCCTTGGTGGAGGCGGTTGCGGTGCGCCAGGCCTTTGATCGCTTGGACGAGGCGGCGCGCGAGGCGGTACGGCAGGAGGCTGTCAAGGCCTTGGCGGCTTGGCAGGCGTTACTCGCCGCCAAGACCGATTTGGCGGTTGCCCGGATCCGGTGCCCGCTGCTCGATGATGCAGGCTCCTGCCGGTGTTACGCGGCCAGGCCTGTGAACTGCCGCACCTATGGCATTCCCACGGTCATTCAGGGCAAGGCGCATGTCTGCGGGTTGTCGGGATTCGAGCCAGGGAAGAGCTATCCGGTGATCAGACTGGAGGCCATCCAGCAGGCGCTGTATGGCCTCTCGTGCCAATTGGGAGGCGAAGGAGCCGCCAGCAGGCGCTGGCCCGTGGCGGCGGTGCTGCTTGGAGATCCTGAGGTGGACGGCCTGAGGTAAAGGAGGACGGAGCGGCGCTTCTTCTAGCCTTGTTCCACCTCGGCCGCCTTCGCCAGGAGCTTTTCGGCGTGGCGGTTGTGCTTGAAGCTCTTGTGGATGGAAGCAGCCACCCGGTAGGCGTCTGCCGCCTTGGCGCGGTTGCCGATGGTCAGGTAGATCCCGGCCAGGGTTTCCAGGGTGTCCACCGAGCCCTGCGGGTTTCGGAGGGCGGCGTACTCGTCCAGCACGTCCAGATAAAGCGCGATGGCCTTGTCATACTGCTTGGCGTCCAGCATCAGCCTCGCCTTCTTCTTCTCGATGGAGAAGAGGCTCAACCGGTCCTTGTGCTTGAGGCAGATGGCGTAGGTGCGATCATAGTGGGCAAGCGCTCCCTCGAAATCCCCCCGCTCGGCGCAGATGTCCCCGAGCTTGTCGGCGGCATTGGCCATGCCAAACTCGTCCCCTTCCTGTTCGTAGGAGACAAAGGCATTGTGGAAGGCGTTCGCCGCCATGCCATGTTCCTTATTCTTCAGGAATTCCACCCCGGCCTCGTAGTCGAGCTGCGCCTGGGATTTTTCCTTTTCTTCCTGCTTTTCCGATGGGCTAAGACTGTTGATGGGTTGGAGCTGCTGGCTCATGATTTATTTTCCTTTGCTGCGAGGATCTGGTTCAATGCTTCGGCGGCCAAGGCGGCAACGGTGGTGGTCACCGGTTCTCCCGTTTCATAGACAGTGAGAAAGGCCTGATCGCTGGTGAGTTTTTCAATTTCGCTCTCCACCTCGGTGGCGTGGATGCGGCCGAAGAGGCGCACCGCGTGTCCCCGGGTTATGGCTTCCGGGTGGGTCACGAAGGGGAAAAGACTGTAGAAGGGGGTGCCCCGGATGATGTCCGGCCTTTTCTCGGCGATGGTTCCCAATGCCCAGAGGACCTGCACCCGGGTGGTGGGGAGGCCACGATACATCAGGAGGTGGCGGGCAAAGGCGCCGAAGAGGTCGGGACGGGCCGCGATGATGCTTCCCACCGATTCCAGCAGCCCCCAGTGGGTGGCGGCGGAATCGGCGCACGCCTCGAAAAGTCGGTGGAGCAGATCGCTCACCGCTCCTGGCTTCCTGGTGGAGAGGCGGCGGCACACCTGGCCCAGGATATGCGCGCAACGCCAGCGTTTTGCCTCATCCGGATCGTAGAGCAGCCGCTGGATGAAGCGCAGGGTCTTGAGGTCGTCCAGGGCGAGATCAACCAGACCGTCGATGTCCGCGGCGTCGACCATCCGCCGTACCACGGTTTTATCGGCCCGTTTTTTCTGGCGCTTGGGATCGCGGGCCGGTTCCATCTCCGGAATGTCGCTGGCGGCACCGGAGGGGATCATTCTGGCATCGCGGTTTTTCTTCTCCTGCCCGAGCCGGCTGGCGAGTTCCGCCACGTCGTGAGTGAGACGGACAAAGTAGAGCACCCCGGAAACCTTGCGGCCGTCGACGTTCTTGTTCTGGTAGACCTGGTGGGTTTGTTCGTCGTAGTTGTCGATGCGGCCGGTGAGGTAGTCCTGTTCCGGCAGCAGTTCCCAGGCGAGATCCCAGTTGTCGTCGCAGGCATGCACAATCGCCTCCACCATGGCCGCGCCGACGTTGAAGCCGGTGGGGTCGCAGGTGTAGACCGCTCCGCACTGGCAGGTGCCGGTGGTGAACTCGTCCATCTTGCGGCTCGTCGGCTCCAGGGGCCTGCCCACGTCCTGGCCGCAGAATGGGCACCAGGGACGCACCTTGATCTGGGGATCCTTGACCATGACTACAGCTCTTGGCTCAAAGCCTGCACGAAACGGGGATCGGCCTGGTAGCCGAGTTCGACCGCCTTGTCCAGGGCCTTCTTGGCCTCCTTGTAGTCCTTGGCGTAGTAAAGCGCCACGGCAAGGTTGTTGTGGGCCATGGCGAAATCAGGCTCCAGCTTGATAGCCTCCCTGGCCGCCTTGGCCGCCAGCTCGTAGTTGCCGGCCATGATCTGGGCGGTGGCCAGATTGACCCAGGCCATGTGCATCTTGGGATCGTTCTGGGTGGCCTTGGTGTATGCATCGATGGCCAGGGCAACCTCGCCGCGCTGCTGCATGATCAGGCCGATGTTGTTGTGGGCCTGGGCCTGGGCGGCGTTGATGTTGACCACGGTCTGGTTGGCGGCAAGGGCCTTGTCCAGGTCGCCATCCTCAAAATACATGGCGCTCAGGTTGATCAGCGCCTCCACGCACTGGGGGTCGAGTTCCAGGCAGCGGTTGAGCTCGCGGCGGGCATCCGCTTTGCGGCCGGCCTTGCGGTAGACCAGGGCCAGGTGATGATGGGCGATGATGTTGTCCGGCAGTTCCTGGCACTTCTGCTCGAGTTCGGCGACGACCTTGCCGAGGTCTTCCTGTTGGGTTTGGGTGGACATGGCTTCCTCGCGTGGTTCGGGTTGCAAAAGGTCGAGCCCCGCCAAAGGGAAACGGGGCGAAATTTCGTGAAAACAGGGCCACGCGGCACGGAAGCCCCGAGGTTCGCACATATATAAGCATGGTGAGGATGGTTGGCAAGGAAACAAAGCGCCATGGATGGGCAAAAAGGCGTGATTGCGCGTCTGCCGGGGGATTGCTGGATGAGGCGTGGCTGGATCTTGACAGCGGGGGGGGGGAGATGGTTCTCTGGAGCAGGCAGAGGCGGTTTAACCTTTAGCGGGATGGGAAAACGTGGAAGAGAAGATGCCGATGATGGCTTCCGCCCCCAGGGGCGTGGTGGTGGCAGGCCTGGGCGGCGGCTCCGGCAAGAGCGTGGTGGCGGTGGGGATTGCGGCCTCCCTTGCCGGACAAGGGCGGCGGGTGGCAACCTTCAAGAAGGGGCCTGATTATATAGATGCCGGCTGGCTGGCGCTGGCGGCCCGGCAGCCTTGCTACAACCTCGATCCCTTCCTGATGAGCGAGGAGGCGCTGCTCCATTCCTTTTACGAGCATGCCGCCGGCCAGGAGCTGGTGGTGGTGGAGGGCAACCGGGGCCTCTTTGATGGGGTGGACGCGGCAGGCACCTACAGCACCGCCGAATTGGCCAAGAGTCTGGGGCTGCCGGTCCTGTTGGTGGTGGACTGCACCAAGACCACCCGGACGGTGGCGGCCCTGGTGCTGGGATGCCGCCATCTCGATCCGGCGGTGCACTTCGCCGGGGTGGTGCTCAATCGGGTCGGCACCGATCGCCATGAGCGCATCGTCCGCGAGGCGGTGGAACGCTACGCCGGCCTGCCCGTGCTGGGGGCGGTCCGCAGGTCGCGGCGGGATGTGTTTCCCCAGCGGCATCTGGGGATAACCCCCTGCCCCGAGCACGACGCGGCCGACGATGCCATCGTGGCCTTGGCGGCCCGGGCGGCCACCTCGCTGGATCTGGCCGCGGTCGAGGCAGCCATGGCGCCCATTGTCCTCCCGGCAGCCCTGGAGCCTTCGCCGTCGGCACCCGGCGAGGCGGTGCGCCTCGGCATCCTGCGCGACGCCGCCTTTCAGTTCTACTATGCCGAAAACCTGGAGGCTCTGGCGCGGCAGGGCGCCGAGCTGGTGGAGATCAATGCCCTCACCGAGCCCGAGTTGCCTCCTGACCTGGATGGCCTCTACATCGGCGGCGGCTTCCCCGAGACCAGCGCCCGGGAGCTTTCGGCCAATGTCTCCTTTCGCGCCTCCATCCGGCAGGCGGCCGAGCAGGGGCTTCCCATCTACGCCGAGTGCGGGGGGCTCATCTACCTTGGGGAGAGCATGGTGCTGGAGGGGGAATCCTTTCCGCTGGTGGGAATCTTCCCGGTGCGCTTCGGCCTGATGAAAAAGCCACAGGCGCACGGCTATACCGTGCTCGTGGCCGGGACGGGCAACCCCTATTACCCAGAGGGCGCGGTGATCAGCGGCCACGAATTCCGGTACAGCCGGGTGGAGGTGTGGCGGGGGGAGACGGCGCAACTGGCCTTCCGCATGGAGCGGGGCGTGGGGTTCATCGATGGCCGGGACGGTTTGGTCCACAAGAATGTCCTTGCCCTGTACACCCACATCCATGCCGCCGGCACCCCGCAATGGGCCGAGGCCCTGGTGGCGCGGGCACGGGAGTACCGGCGGCAACGCCAGGGGAGGCCGGTGGCTGGGCGCATCGACGCTTGACAAGCTGGCGTCCCCTCTCCATACTGAATCCGTTTGGCTGGAAATCCTGGTCGTGAGGCGTGGTGAAAATCGTAAAGGAGAGAGCAATGAAAGTGATGGCTGCTGGCGTGATTGGCGTGTTGGCGATTGCCGGGGTGGCGAGCGCCGATGAAACCCTCAAGGAGGGCAAGTGGGAGTTCACCACCGAGGTCCAGATGCCGGGGATGGCCAAGATGCCGGAGCTGCCCGCCGGGGTGAAGCTCCCGCCGGGCATGAGCATGTCCAGCAAGGGCAACACCATGCGCACCACCCAGGTCAAGTGCATCACCAAGGAAGACATGGTGCCGGCCGATCAGGGCAAGGGGAAGAACACCTGCAAGACCACCAAGATGGAGCGGCGGGGGAATACGGTCAACTGGAGCGTGGTGTGCGAGGAGGAGGGCACCCGCATGCTCGGAGACGGGGTGGCGACCTATACGGGCGACACCATGCAGAGCACCATGACCATGACCACCACCCGCGCTGGGCAAACCACCAAGCAGGATGTGAAGAGCATGGGCAGGTATCTGGGCGCCTGCAAGTAGGCCGCCGGCTCAGTGGCTGGTGTAGGTGCCCAGCACCTTGGCCTCGATCTTGAGCTGGGTGCCGCCGTCGGGCTTCGGTTCCTTCCAGTGGATGAACTGGGCCACCACCCGGGCGAAGGCGCCGTTGTCCTGCTTGCACTGGTCGCAGATGCTTTCCGCGCCGTCCCGGTAGATGACCACCTTGCTGGCCGGCTCTCCCAGGCGGTCCAAGGCGGCCATCTTCCGGCAGCCGCAGTCCAGGCGGATCACCGCCACGCCGATGCCTTCGGGGCTGCCTTCCAGCAGGCCGGCGATCATGGCCTCCTCGTTCTTCTGCGCCTTGAGTGCGGGGCTGACGACGGCCTTTTTCTTCGGTTTGAGTTTGTTGCTCATGGTGGAATCCCGTTTGGGTTGTGGGATGGTGGTCGCCTGCCTTCGGGGCGACGACCGGTATGGTAAAGGATCGTCCCAAGGAGGTCAACCCGAAAGGTGCTTCCTCCGCAGGCGCCATGGCCGCGCCGTTCTTTTCTGTTGACAAAAAAAGAAGGGTGAATTAGAGGGAGAACACCCTGTTCCGGACGGAAGAGGGCCTATTCCGTAGTGTCGTCATACGAGACAGAACATAACCTTAGGTTGTAATTTTGTTAACTTTCATGGAGGTGGACTATGTGGCAGATCGACGTTGACAAGGACAAGTGTGCTGGTGACGAGGAGTGCGTAAACGCCTGCCCCGCTCAGGTGTATGAGATGGTTGACGGCAAGGCCGAGGCGGTAAACGCCGACGAGTGCCTGGGCTGCGAGACCTGCGTTGAGGTTTGCCCCGAGGGCGCCCTCACCGTTACCGAGGTGTAATCGAAGCACCTTGCGGAATATTCTGTGATATTCCAGGCCTATTCCCTCTTGGGAATAGGCCTTCTTTATTTATGGGTCGTTTCCGCGGCGTGGTGGGGATTTTCCGCCGGCCCGCCTGTTGTCGAGGCGGCCGGTTGTCGTGACTGGCCGGGCATGGGAAGGAGGAGCCGATGCGGTGGCTGCAACGCTTGAAGCCTGGGGCGGCCATCCGGACCCACCTGCTCACCGCCGCCATGATGTGGAGCGGAATCGGCATGTACCTGATGGGGCGGGCCTGGGGCCTGGTCGGCGAAGGCTGGCTGCTGCCGATGCTGGCCCTGGCGCTCGGCACCCTCAAGGGGGTGCTGGTGCTGGATCGCGCCGCCCGCCGCAACGTGGGACGGATCATGAGCCGCCAGGACGGCGCCTGCCTGGGCGGGGTCTATTCCTGGAAGATGTGGGGGCTGGTGGCCTGCATGGCGGTCGGTGGCAGGCTGCTGCGCGCTTCCGGGCTGCCGGCCGCGCCGGTGGCGGTGTTGTATGGCGCGGTGGGCTGGGGGTTGTTCCTGGCCAGCCGGCTGATCTGGCGACAATGGTGGGCGATGCGCTCCCTTTTAGACAAGACGGGCTGATCGAGCATGGACTCCTGGAACCGGGTGGAGATCGACCTGGCCGCCCTGCGGCACAACTTTGGCCAGATCCGGCGACGGGTCGGGATGGGGGTGGATATCCTGGCGGTGGTCAAGTCCGAGGCCTATGGCCATGGGCTGATCCCCTGCGCCCGTGCCTTGCGCCAGGCCGGCGCCACCACCTTCGGGGTGGCCGAAGTGGAGGAAGGGCTGCGGCTGCGCGGGGCCGGAGTGGACGGCCGGATTGTGGTCATGCTGGGGGTGGACCGCCATGGCGCCGAGGAGTCGGTACGGCATGATCTTACCCCGGTCGTCTACGATCTGGAGGCGGCCGAGGCGTTGCATGCCGCCGCCGCACGTGCGGGCAGACGGCTTGGAATCCACCTCAAGGTGGATGTGGGCATGGGACGGCTGGGGCTGCTGCCCCAGGAGGTTCCCGCCTTTCTCGACAGGCTGGACGGGCTCCCCAGTCTGTATCTGGCCGGGATGGTGAGCCATTTTCCCAAGGCGGATGTGGAGGACGATCCAGCCATTGCGCAGCAGGCGGCCGCCTTTCGGGAGGTGATGGCGCAGGTGGCGACCCGGACCGGGGGAAACCCCCTCCAGCACCTGGCCAACTCCGCCGCGCTGCTGCGCACCCCGACGGTGCATTGCGACATGGTGCGGCCCGGCATCTCGCTCTATGGCTGCTATCCAGCCGAGTGGCTGCGCGGGCCGGAAACCGAGCTGCGGCCGGCCATGCGCATGCTCAGCCGGGTGATCCAGGTCAAGGAGGTGCCGGCAGGCTATGGGGTGAGCTATGGCCACCGTTTTGTCGCCCAACGGCCGACCCGGCTGGCGGTTTTGCCGGTGGGCTACCACGATGGCTGGCTGCGACGGCTCACCGGCAAGGCGGAGGTGCTGATCAACGGCCGGCGCGTCCCGGTGGTGGGCACCATCTGCATGAACGCCTGCATGGCGGATGTGACCGATCTGGTCGGGGTTGCGGCCGGCGACGAGGCGGTGTTCCTGGGATGCCAGGGCGGGGCCGAGATCACCGCCGATGAGATCGCCGCCTGGTCCGGTACCATCAACTACGAGATTCTCTGTCTGTTCGGTTCCTGCAACCGCCGGACCTATATCAACGGCGAAGGCAACGAGGAAGCATAATGATCAAGAAACGCGTCAGGCAGCTGTTGGGCCGCTGCTTCGAAGAAGGGATAGCCCAGGGGCTCTGGTCCGATGCCGCCGCGGGCGGTTATTCGCTGGAAGCGCCCAAGCATGAGGGGCAGGGAGATCTCTCCACCAACCTGGCCATGGTGGTGGCGGGCAAGGAGAAGCGCAAGCCCCGCGATGTGGCCCAGCAGCTGACAGGGATGCTTGCCTCCCACGCCGAGTTGTTCGACAAGGTGGAGGTGGCCGGTCCTGGCTTTGTCAACCTCTTCATCAACAACGCGGTGTGGCGGTCGGTGCTGCCCGAGGTCTGCGCCCAGGGCGCGAACTTCGGCAAAAGCAGTATCGGCGCCGGCAAGAAGGTGCTGGTGGAGTTCGTCAGCGCCAACCCCACCGGCCCCTTGAGCGTCGGGCACGGCCGTCAGGCGGTGCTGGGCGACGCCATTGCCCGGCTGCTCACGGTCACCGGCCATGCGGTGACCCGGGAGTACTATTACAACGACGCCGGGCGCCAGATGCGGGTGCTGGGCGAGTCCACCCGGGCGCGTTATCTGGAGCAGCTCGGACTGCCCTTCGAGTTTCCGGAGGATGGCTACCAGGGCGAGTATATCCGGGACATCGCCAAATCGCTCATCGACGAGCGCGGCGATTCCCTCAAGGACGAGCCGGAGGTCACCCCCTTCAAGCAGCAGGCGGAGCGGGCCATCTTCGAGGACATCAACGGAACCCTGAAGCGTCTCGGCATCGTTTTTGACAACTACTACAACGAGCACTCCCTCTACGAGAACGGCATGGTGGAGGACGTGGTCGCATCCTTGCGCGCCAAGGGTCTTGCCTACGACCAGGAGGGGGCGGTCTGGTTCAAAGGCACCGAGTTCGGCCTGCCCCAGGACCGGGTGATCATCAAGTCCAGCGGCGAGCCCACCTACCGACTGCCGGACATGGCCTATCACCGGGAGAAATTCCGGCGGGGCTTCGATTGGATGGTGGACATCTTCGGCTCCGACCACATCGCCACCGTGCCCGACGTGCTGGCCGGGGTCAAGGCGCTGGGCTTCAACCCGGATCAGGTGACCGTGGTGATCCACCAGTTCGTCACCCTGATGCGCGACGGCCAGCAGGTGAAGATGTCCACCCGCAAGGCGACCTTTGTCACGGTGGACGAGCTGGTGGACATGGTGGGCGTCGATGTCACCCGCTTCTTCTTCCTGATGCGCAAGGCGGACAGCCAGCTGGAGTTCGACCTCGATCTGGCCATGAAGGAGGGACAGGAAAACCCGGTCTTCTACGTGCAATACGCCCACGCCCGCCTGCACAGCATCACCCGCCAGGCCGAGGCCAAGGGGGTCGCGGCCGGCGAACTGGCCACGGCGCCGCTCGACCGTTTGTCCCTGCCCGAGGAGATCGGCTTGCTCAAAGCCATGGCCTCCTTCCCCGGGCTGGTGGAGTCGGCCAGCCTGGAGCTGGCCCCGCACCGCCTGGTCTTTTTCCTGCAAGACCTTGCCGGGCAGTTCCACAGTTACTACAATAGGCACCGGGTGATCTCCGAGGACGTGGATCTGACCCGGGCCCGGCTCTGGCTGGCCGAGGGACTCAAAACCGTGCTGGCCAACGGCCTGGCCATGATCGGGGTCAGCGCGCCGGAAACCATGTGACCACGACGGGGTATCGTCGCGAGGGAGGCAGAACATGTCCGTGGCCAAACCAAAGAAGCGATTCCTGATCCGGTTCGAGCTGGGCATCTTCGGCCTGTTCGGGCTGACGGTGGTGACCTTCTGCATCTTCCTCTGGATGTTCCTCCTGGGCATCTGGGCGGGGCAGACCGTCTTACAGCAGCCGGAGGGCGGTTCCAGCGCCAAGTCCGCCCTGGAACGGTTGACCAGCAGCTGGCGCTGGCCGGGCAATCAGGCTTCCGTCTCGCCCACCACCGGGCAGCAGCGGCCCGGCATTGAGCCGGCCCGACCGAACGGCGAAGGGGAGCATCCGGTGGCGGCCGAGGCGGAGAACAGTGGCCCCTCCTTCTTCGTCGTGCAGGTGGGCTCCTTCCGTAACGCGGAGAGGGCCAGGCAGGAGGTGGAGCAGTGGAAGGGCAAGGGGCTTAAGGCCTTTGTCGTGCCGCCCGAGGAGGCGGACGATCCCTTCACCCGGGTTTACCTCGGCAAGTTCGAGAAGCTGGCCGACGCCAACCAGCTGGTGGCCAAGCTTGAGAAGGAGCAGCAGATCAAGGGCTACATCGCGCTGCTGCCGGCGGCCAAGATCAAGGCGCACTGATTGGTGGGCAGGGACAAGGAGGCGATGCCATGACAATTCGCGACGCCCGGATGAGCGACGTCAAGACCATCTACGCTCTGCTCCATCACTTCGCCGACAAGGGGCTGCTGTTGGGCCGCTCGTTCAGCTCCCTCTACGACCAGCTGCGCGACTTCAAGGTGCTGGTGGACGATGGCGAGGACGGCCCGGTGCTGGGGGTCTGCGCCCTGCACGTGTGCTGGGAGAACCTGGCCGAGATCCGCTCCCTGGCCGTGGCCGAGGAGGCGCAGCGGCGAGGGATCGGCCGGAGGCTGGTCGAGGCGTGCCTGACCGAGGCCGACCACTTCGGGATCAACCGGGTTTTCACCCTCACCTACCAGCCGGAGTTCTTCAAGAAGCTGGGCTTCCGCCACATCGACAAGAACGAGCTCCCCCACAAGGTGTGGAGCGATTGCATCAATTGCCCCAAGTTTCCGGACTGCAACGAGGAAGCGTTGATCTGGGAGAAGCAGTGACGGCTTGCTTGGGAGAATGATCGGCCTGTAAGCCATGAATCCAGCCGATGGCCGGCCGTATTGCCGGCCTTTCGGCGTCTTAGGGAGTAACGCATGTTCGCTTCGGTACTGAAGAAGATTTTCGGCAGCAAGAACGACCGGGTGCTCAAGGCCATCAAGCCGCTGGTCGCGCGGATCAACCAGCTGGAAGCGCAGATCAGCCCGCTCTCCGATCAGGCCCTGGCTGCCAAGACCGTGGAGTTCCGGGAGCGGCTCGCCAAGGGCGCGACCCTGGACGACCTGCTGCCTGAAGCGTTCGCGGTCTGCCGCGAGGCGGGCAAGCGGGTGCTGGGCATGCGTCACTTCGACGTGCAGCTGGTGGGCGGCGTGGTGCTCCACCACGGCAAGATCGCCGAGATGCGCACCGGCGAGGGCAAGACCTTGGTGGCCACCCTGCCGGTCTACCTCAATGCCTTGCCCGGGAAGGGCGTGCACGTGGTCACGGTCAACGACTACCTGGCCAAGCGCGACGCCGAGTGGATGGGCGAGATCTACCGCTTCCTCGGCCTCACCGTGGGCACCATCGTCCATGACATGGACGATGCCGACCGCCGTGCCGCCTATGCCTGCGACGTCACCTACGGCACCAACAACGAGTTCGGCTTCGATTATCTGCGCGACAACATGAAGTTCAGCCTGGAGGACTTCACCCAGCGCGGCTTCAACTACGCCATTGTCGACGAGGTGGACTCCATCCTCATCGACGAGGCGCGCACCCCGCTGATCATCTCCGGCCCGGCCGAGATGTCCACCGTGCTGTATGACAAGGTGGACCGCCTCATCCCCAATTTTGCCAAGGAGACTCACTACACGGTGGACGAGAAGGCCCGCTCCGTCTCGCTCACCGAGGACGGCGTCGCCCTGGGCGAAAAGCTGCTGGGGCTTGAGAACCTTTACGACCCGCGCAACATCGAGTGGCTGCACCATCTCAACCAGGCGCTCAAGGCGCACGTGCTCTTCAAGCGTGACGTGGAGTATCTGGTGCGGGATGGCCAGGTGGTGATCGTCGACGAGTTCACCGGCCGCGCCATGCCGGGGCGCCGTTTCAGCGACGGCCTGCACCAGGCCTTGGAGGCCAAGGAGCGGGTCAAGGTGGAGAACGAGAACCAGACCCTGGCCTCGATCACCTTCCAGAACTACTTCCGCATGTATGAGAAGCTCGCGGGCATGACCGGCACCGCCGACACCGAGGCGGCGGAGTTCAAGAAGATCTACAAGCTCGATGTGGTGGTGATACCCACCCACAACGACATGATCCGCATGGATTACGCGGACGTGATCTACAAAAACGCCAAGGCCAAGGACCGCGCCATCATCAAGGAGATCAAGGAGCTGCACGCCAAGGGCCAGCCGGTGCTGGTGGGCACCATCAGCATCGACGTCTCCGAGAAGATCTCGGCCTTACTCAAGAAGGAAGGCGTGCCCCACGAGGTGCTCAATGCCAAGCACCACGCCCGCGAGGCGGAGATCATCGCGCAGGCCGGCCAGAAGGGCCATGTGACCATCGCCACCAACATGGCGGGACGCGGCACCGACATCAAGCTGGGCGAAGGGGTGGCGGAGCTGGGCGGCCTGCACATCCTGGGCACCAGCCGCCACGAGAGCCGCCGCATCGACAATCAGCTGCGCGGCCGTTCCGGCCGTCAGGGCGACCCGGGCTCCTCCCGCTTCTATCTGTCGCTTGAGGACGACCTGCTCCGCATCTTCGGCTCCGACCGCATCGCCGGCCTCATGGACAAGATGGGCATGGAGGAGGACGAGCCCATCGAGCACACCATGATCTCCCGGGCCATCGAGAACGCCCAGCGCAAGGTGGAGGGCCACAACTTCGATATCCGCAAGCATCTGCTGGAGTATGACGATGTCATGAACCGGCAGCGTGAGGTGATCTACCGCCAGCGCCGCGAGGTGCTGGCCAGCAACGATGTCAGCGAGGTGTTGCTCGACATGCTGCCGGATCTGGCCGACGCGGTGGTGGCCGAGTTCTTCGAGGAGCGCATTCCTTCGGAGGATTGGGATTGGCAGGGAGTTGCCGAGCGGATGACGGCGATGTTCGGCTTTGTGCCGGACTGGACCTCGGAACAGCGCGAGGAACTGGATCGCGACGGCTTCTTCGACCTGGTGCTGGACGCGCTCAAGGCTCGCTATCAGGAGCGGGAGCAGGAGATGGGCAGCGAGACCATGCGGCATCTGGAGCGGGTCATCCTCTTGCAGATCGTCGATGCCCATTGGAAGGAGCACCTGCTCAACATGGACCACCTCAAGGAGGGCATCGGCCTCCGGGGCTACGGGCAGAAGAACCCCCTGGACGAGTACAAGAAAGAGGGGTTCAACATGTTCCAGCGCATGATCGAGACGGTGAAGGGCCAGACGGTGAGCACCCTCTTCCGCCTCCAGTTGGTGCGCGAGGACGAGGTGGCGGAGCTGGAGCGCCAGCAGCGCGAGCGGGAGCAACGCCAGCAGATGCAGCTGCACCACGGCGATGCCGAGGAAGAGGGCCGGCAGCCGGTGGAGCATGGCGACAAGGTCGGCCGCAATACCCTCTGCCCGTGCGGCAGCGGCAAGAAGTACAAGCGCTGCTGCGGGGTCGGCAAGCAATAAATTCTGGGGGGGTGGATGCGGCGACACGTCTTTCCCCCTGCGGTACAACCATGGCGAGCCTTGCGCGAGACCCCCTTCGGCGAGGTGGCCGTGCTCTGGCAGGATGGGGAGCATGGGCCGCGAATCCTCCGGGTGATACTCTCCACGCCCCAAGCCCAGGCCAGCTGTATCGTGGCTGCCTCCTTTCCTCTCTCGCGGCCTGGTTCCTGTCCGGCTGTTGACCAGTTGTGCGACCAAATGGTATCGTTTTTATCCGGGGAGAATGTCGTTTTCTCACTGGATATGCTGCGCTGGGAGGGGTGTTCCGGCTTTCGGCGCCAAGTGCTGCTGGCCGAGCACGCCATTCCCAGGGGCAGGGTGAGCAGCTATCAGCGCATTGCCGCCCAGCTTGGCCGGCCTGGGGCCGCCCGCGCCGTGGGCACGGCCTTGGCCGCCAATCCCTTTCCGATACTGATCCCCTGCCACCGCGCCATCCGTTCCGATGGCTCCTTGGGCGGCTACCAGGGTGGGCTGGCCATGAAGCGCGCTCTGCTGGAAATGGAGGGTGTCCGGGTCGATGCGACTGGCCGGGTCAACCCCAAGGCATTTTATTACTGAAGATTACAAGAGGTTCACGCGCATGACACAACCAAACCTCACCGTGCAGGGATTCAAGGCAGCCGCGGTCAAATCCGGCATTCGCGGCAAGGATCGGCTCGATATCGGCCTGATCGTCAGCGATCGGCCGGCCACCCTGGCCGGGGTCTTCACCACCAGCCTGGTCAAGGCGGCGCCGGTGTTGCTCGACATGGAGCGGCTCAAGAAGCTCGGCCGCGCCCAGGCCATCGTGGTCAACTCCGGCATTGCCAACGCCTGCACCGGTGAAGAGGGGATGCGGCTGGCCAAGCTGACCACCGCCATGGTGGGCGACGCGCTCGGCATCGACCAGGAGCTGGTGCAGGTCTGCTCCACCGGCATCATCGGCATGCAGCTGGAGCTGGCCTGCTTCCAGCGCGGCATCCCCATGGCCGCCGGCCAGCTCACCGCGAAGGGGCTTTCCGAGGTGGCCAACGCCATCATGACCACCGACACGGTGCGCAAGATCGTCGAGCGCACGGCGCTCATCGACGGCAAGCCGGTGCGGTTGGTTGGCATGGCCAAGGGCGCCGGCATGATCATGCCCAACATGGCCACCATGCTCTCCTTCATCTGCACCGATGCCAAGGTGGAGCAGCCGCTCCTGCAGTCGCTCTTGAAAAAGGCGGTTGCGGAGAGCTTCAACGCCATCACCGTGGACGGCGACACCAGCACCAACGACACCGTGCTGCTTATGGCCAACGGCATGGCCGACCATCCGCCCATTGCCCAGGACCGGCCCGAGGCGCTGGCCGCCTTCAGCGCCGCGTTGAACGACCTCTGCAAGGAGCTGGCCCTGATGATCGTCCGCGACGGCGAGGGTGCCAGTAAGCTGGTCACCGTGCGGGTGCAGGGCGCGGCCAGCGTGGAGGAGGCCGACCGGGCGGCGCGCACCGTGGCCAACTCCAACCTGACCAAGACCGCCTTCTTTGGCGAGGACGCCAACTGGGGCCGGATCATCGCCGCCCTGGGTCGTTCCGGTGCCCACTTCGATCAACTCAAGGTGGATATCTTCTTTGACGACGTGCAGATGGTCAAGAATGGCCTTGGCCAGGGCGCCGAGGTGGAGGCCCGCGCCACCGCCGTGCTCAAGAAGCCGGAGTTCGTGGTGACCATCGACCTGCACAACGGCGAGGCGGCCAAGAACATCTACACCTGCGACTTCTCCATCGACTACGTCAAGATCAACGCCGACTACCGGTCGTAATCCGAGCTGACCATGTCCAGAAGCATCATCCACTGCGACATGGACGCCTTCTACGCCTCGGTGGAGGTGCTGGACAACCCCGCCCTGGCCGGCAGGCCGGTGGTGGTGGGCGGCAGCGCCAGCCGGGGCGTGGTCTCCGCCGCCTCCTACGAGGCGCGCCGCTTCGGCATCCACTCGGCCATGCCCATGGCCATGGCCATGAAACGCTGCCCGGAGGCGGTCTTCCTAGGGGTGCGCATGGCGCGCTACCAGGAGATCTCCGGCCGGATCATGGCCATCTTCCACCGCTTCACCCCCCTGGTCGAGCCCCTCTCCCTGGACGAGGCCTTTCTGGACGTCACCGCAAGTTCCAGCCTGCACGGCTCGGGCGAGGAGATCGCCGTGGCCATCCGCCGCTTGGTGCGGGAGGAGACCGGCCTCACCGTCTCGGCCGGGGTGGCTGCCTGCAAACTGGTGGCCAAGATCGCCTCGGACCAGAACAAGCCAGACGGCCTTTTCATCGTGCCGCCTGGCCGGGAGCGGGAGTTTCTGGCCCCGTTGCCGGTGGGCCGCCTCTGGGGCGTGGGCCGTGCGGCCTTGAAGCAGCTTGCCCTCATGGGGGTGACCACCATCGGCCAACTGGCCGAGCTGCCCGAACCGCTCTTCATTGCCAAGTTCGGCAAGTCCGGCAGCCACATGCAACAGTGCGCCCTGGGCATCGACACCCGGCCGGTGGAGGTGGAGTATGAGGCGCAGTCCATCGGCAACGAGGAGACCTTTGACCAGGATCTCCACGACCTTGCCCGGCTTGACCGCGAGCTGCTTGCCCTCTGCGTGCGAGTGGCCCGGCGGCTGCGGCAGGAGGGGGTGGCTGGCCGCACGGTGACGGTGAAGGTGAAGTACGGAGACTTCGTGCAGGTGACCCGCTCCCTCACCCTTGCCGAGGCCATCGACGACGACGCCTCCCTGCTCCGCACCGGCCGCACCCTGCTAAAAAAGACCGAGGCCGGCAGCAGGCCGGTGCGGCTGCTCGGCATCTCCCTTTCCGGTCTGGCCCCGGCCGGGGCTGGCCAACAACTCGCCCTGTTCAATATCGATCCTGCCAAGGAGCGCCGCCGCGCCCTCTGCAAGGCAGTGGACTCCATTGCCGACCGCCACGGCCGCAAGGCGCTGCTGCCTGGGCGGTTGCTGGAGGATGGGTAAGGGGGGGCGCTTGACTTCGTTGGCGTCCGGCACTACAATGTGGTCATAATGACTATTTTGATCATCCGTGGACAGAGGGGAGTGTATGACACATATATCCGTTGCTGAAGCAAAGAGTCATCTTTCCGAATTGATCGCCAAGAGCGCTCATGGCCATGAGCGGTTCATCATCACCCGGCGGGACAAGCCGGTGGCAGCCCTGGTCAGCCTCGATGATTTGAGGATCATCGAGCAGCACCAGGAGAACCAAGGCCTTGCCGCCGTGGCCTCCTCCTGGCCGGACTTCGAGGAGGTGGCCGAGGTGTTGGACGATCTCGCGGAAATGCGGCGGCAGGGAGGGGCGGGGCGCGATGTATCTCTTTGATACCGATATCATCACCAACGTCCTGAAAAAACAACCTTCCCCCCTCCTGCTGGCCAGACTGGCCACCACCCTCCGCAAGCAACAGCACATCTCCACCATCACTATCTCGGAGATCGGCTACGGCGCCTGCAAAAGCACCCGCCCGGAGTTTCACCTGGCCAACCTCCAGAATATCCTGCTCCCGTCGGTCAATATCGTCCCGTTCGACAGCAAGGCCGCCTATGCCTGTGGCCGCCTGCGGGCCGAGTTGGAAAAGGTGGGAACGCCACTGGCCCTGGCCGATCTGGAGATCGCCGCCATTGCCTTGGCCAATGACCTGGTGCTGGTGACGGGCAACACCCGGCATTTTGCCCGGATTCCCACCCTGAGTGTGGAAAACTGGCTGGTTTGAGGGGATTGGCACAGATCTGCTTTTCGAAATCGGTTGACACTTCCTACTGTACCATCTAAAATCTAGACTGACTAGCCAGGATATATTCATTGGGAGGCCGTCATGATCGAGAACCATTGGCAGTTGCAAGAGGCGAAGAATAAGTTCAGCAGTCTCGTGGAAAAGGCGCAACAGGGCGGGCCGCAGGTAGTCACCAAGCATGGCAAGGATGCAGTGGTTGTGCTCTCCATTGATGAGTACAACCGGCTGACGCGACCAAAGACCGATCTGGTGAAGTTTTTCCAGGACTCCCCCTTGGTCGGCCAGAATCTTGACCTGGCCCGAAGCAAGGAGATCCCGAGAGATGTCCAGCTATGAGCTACCTGCTTGATACCTGTGTTCTCTCGGAGTTGGTCAAGAAGATTCCCAATCCTAAGGTTGTCCAGTGGGTTTCCGAGGCCGATGAATCCAGGCTTTTCATCGCTGCCTTGACCATTGGCGAGATCCACAAAGGAATTGAAAGGCTGCCCAAGGGCAAGAAGAAGGAGCGGCTGCACGCCTGGGTCAACGGGGACCTGCAAGAGCGGTTCCGCGGTCGGATCATTGATTTCGATCTCCAGGCTGCCACCGTATGGGGCACGATCCAAGCACGCTCGGAGCTGCAAGGGAAACCCCTTCCCTCCATCGATGGCTTGATCGCCGCCATGGCGCTGGCGCACGGACTGACCGTGGTGACCAGGAACACGGCGGATATGGAAGCAAGCGGGGTTGCCCTGTTCAATCCGTGGGGATAAAAATGGGTCGTGAGAAGTGCATGGGGAAAATCGCACTTTTTGTAGATGCGATATGCTCTGTCCTGCATGGAGTCGGGAAGATGATCATGCCTCGCAAAAAAAAACATTACACGGAAAATTGGTTTGGAATACAGGGAAACATGGATGGGCCTGTTGCGACAGCCTTGCCGATGCAGGACGGAGAGGGAGAAGGATGGGCTTGGTAAACTGCCCATGTGGAGATATGCAGAAATCACAGAATAACTTGTTAGACCGCTATGGCCGCTATTGACGTTTCGACCATGTCGGATCTCGAGCGCCTTGACCTAGCAAAACAGCTCGCGTCGAATGTTCGAGAGAGTTTGCCGAAGGAGCTCTATGCGGGATCGTTCACGCTCAAATCGAAGATTCCCTACAAAGCCAGTTCATTTCGGGAGGTTCTGATTCACCGGCTCAGTGATCTTGCTGATGTTGCTGTTGATCTCTATGAGGCCAACCGCTTTATCCCAGCAGTCATTGTCACGCGCTCGGTCGTTGAAACAACCGCGGTCACGTACTGGCTTTATCAGAAATCCTGTGAGTTCATCGAAAATCACAACGTCGAATCGTTTGACGATTTTTTGATGAAGGGGATGCTGGGCAGTAAAGACGGAACAACGAAATACGAGGCCTACAACGTCCTAACCGCCGTTGACCGATTGGACAAAGAATTCCCGGGGCTTCGAAACATGTACAACACACTTTGCGAATTCACTCACCCGAATTGGTCTGGTGTCATGGGCTCGTATTCCTGGATAGAGAAAGAAAAGTATCTACTCCACCTGGGGAAAGAGCATCGCCAACCTCCTATTGCTTTTGGCCTCGGCCCGCTAATCGGTGGTCTAGCCATATTCCAGGACTATTACAACGCTTTGGCCGATGTGCTCACGTCTATCAATGACTACTATGTCGATAGCAAACAAGCGGTCTAACCTCTCGGTCAAGTGGGGCTGGCCAACGAGTCTGTAGAAAATCCAGTTTTCAAAAATATCGGGCAGTGGGGGCTGCTCTCCACTCCGCTTTACCCGCAAGTTGTTTTCCAGCTTGTCTTTGCCTTCTCTGGGCTGGCACCCTTTTCTG
>JBMONS010000041.1:0-4036 GCA_049323635.1 Thermodesulfobacteriota bacterium | reverse complement strand
GAAGGCCGCGTGGCCGGGAGTATCGAGGAAGACCACGTCGCCCTGGGGCGAACGCACGTAGTGGGCGCCGATGTGCTGAGTGATGCCGCCCGCCTCGCCGGCGGCGACGTCGGTCTTGCGGATGGCATCGAGCACCGAGGTTTTGCCGTGATCGACATGGCCCATTACCGTCACCACCGGCGGCCTGGGCAGCAGCTCGCCGCCGCTCTCCTGCTCGTCGAACTGCAAAACGCTCTGCTCCTCGGTGACCCCCTGCTCGATCTCGTAACCAAAATCGCCGGCCACCAAGGTGGCGGTATCCACATCCAACGCCTGGTTGATGGTGGCCATCACCCCAAGGGCGAAGAGCTTGCCGATGACATCCCCGGCCTTGACGCCCATGCGGTGGGCCATGTCGCCCACGGTGATGGTCTCATGCACCTTGATCCGCTTCTTGACCGCGCGGGTCTCGGCAGCCTGTTCGGCTGCGGCATGATGCTTGCCTTTCTTTCCGCCACCACGCGGCCCGCGGCCGATGCGGAGATTGGAGGGCAGACGGCCGCCAAAGGCGTCCTCCACCTCGTCGATCTCGATGTCCGCCTGCCGGCGTCCCTTCTTGCCGACCTTCTTGGTGCGCTCCTGTTCAACCGTGTCCACCGCCGCGAACTTGACGAACCGCTTGCCTCCCTTCTTGCTGGCATCGGCATCCGCCGCCGCCAACTGATCGCCCCCACGGCCTGGCTCCACCGGACCAGCCGTCCCACCGGGCCGCGGCCTTTCCGGTCGCTGCTGATCGGGACGCCGGGACGGCCGTGGTCCGGACGGCCGCGGCTCAGGGGTCACGGGGACAACGATGGCAGCGCGCTTGATCACCCTGGCCAGCCCGGTGCGCGGCCTCTCCTCCCTAGGCTGGGGCGCGGAAGGCACAGGGGCCTCCGCCGCTTCCGGCGCGACGGCCTTCGTCTCCGGTTCATCAGGGGCGGGAGGAACCGCCTCCCGGCTCTCGGCAGGGGCGGCGGCCACCTCCGGCGCGACAACCGGCTCTGGCTCGACAACCGGCTCTGGCTCGACAACCATGGAGACCACCACTTCCGGCGCGGCCTCCATCGGCACCGCAACCACAGGCGCCGCTACCACCTCGACAACCGGCGGCTCCACAACCTGCTCCATCTCCGGTTCCGGCGCCGCGCTCACCTCGGGATGGGCCTCTTCCAGCTTTTCCGGTTCGGCTGGCGCCTGCGGCCGCCGCCGGATAATGGTAGCACGGGCCTTGCCCTCCAGCCGTTTTTCTTCTGGGCGAGCTTGGCCTATACCCAGTTTCCGGCGGATATCCTGAGCAGCGTTCTCCTCCAGCGTGGAGCTGTGGGACTTGACGGCATAGCCCATCTCAAGCAAGGCAGCCACCAGGTCCTTGTTCTCCATCCCCGCTTCTTTGGCCAACTCATAAACCCTGATTTTCGTCATCACCCGCTCCCGAAGAGGTTGTTCAGCTCTTCGTCAAAACCACCAATCTGCCGACGAAACGCCTTGGCGAGGCCTTTCGTGTTCTTGCAAAACTTCTTCCAGCATCCATTTTCCTTGCAGCAGTATGCATGCCTGCCATCGAACCGACCGGCCGCATCCAACCGCACCACGCCATCCTCATCAAGCGCGAAACGGTACAGGCATGCTCGCGGCGCCCTCCGTCGGCAACCGAGACAGGTGCGCATCGGCCCCTGCTCCGCTCCAGCGCCAGCCGCCGTCATTCTCCGCCGCTTTCCCCGCCGGGCTGTTCAAAGGCCGCGGCACGCGCCGCCTCGATCAAGGCGGCGAGTCGCTCACCGTCCACGCCCGGCAGCATCTCGCCCAGCTGCCCGTGCTCGGCTTGCGCCAGGGCGGCAGCCGAGATAATCCCGGCATCATACAGCATGTCGGCAAGCTTTTCATCCATTCCGGCAACATCGAGCATAGCCAGGAAGCCTTCCTCGTTGTACCGGGCATACTTCTGTTCGCTTTTCACATCGATCCGCCAGCCGAGCAGCGCGGAGGCCAAACGGACGTTCTGGCCCTGCCGGCCGATGGCCAGGGAAAGCTGATCGTCGGGCACCACCGCCAGCAAGGTCTTGCGCTCCTCATCCACCACCACCAGGGAGACCTGGGCCGGCGACAGGGCATTGGAAACAAAACGAGCCGGATCCGGGCTCCAGGGTACGATATCGATCTTTTCCCCCTGCAGTTCCTGCACAACATTTTGCACCCGCGACCCCTTCATGCCCACGCAGGCGCCAACGGGATCGACGTCGGATTCGGAGGAAGTCACCGCGATCTTGGCACGCAGCCCGGGCTCGCGGGCAACGGCCATGATCCGCACGATGCCCTCGGCGATCTCCGGCACCTCCAAGGCGAAAAGCTTGGCCAGAAACTCGTCGCTGGTGCGGCTCAGCACCAGCTGCGGCTCGCGGCTCGACTGGCGCACATCCAGCAGCAGCGCACGAATGCGGTCCCCCTGTCGGTAGGACTTTCTGGGCATCTGCTCCTTGACCGGCAGGATGGCGTCGGTGCGGCCCAGGTTGACGATGATGTTACCCCGCTCGAAACGCTGGACGATGCCGTTGATCACCTCGCCCTTGCGATCCTTGTACATGTCATGGATGACGCTGCACTCGGCGTCCTTCATCTTCTGGATGATGACCTGCTTGGCGGACTGGGCAGCAATACGGCCAAGGTCGGAAACCTTGTCCATGGCGCTGCCGAGATCGTCGCCGAGCTGTACGTCCGGGTCAAGTTCCTTCGCGTCCTCGAGGGAGATCTCGGTCTGGTCGTCTTCGACCTCCTCCACTACCCGCCTGAACTGGAACAGCTCCACCTCGCCGAGTTCATCGTTGTAGTGGGCCTCCAGTTCCCGCCTGAGGCCGAACTTTTTCTTGGCCGCCGACATGACCGCCTCTTCGATGGCCTCGATCAGCATCGCCCGATCGATCCCCTTGTCCCGGCTAATCTGGTCAATGATCCGTTTCAAATCCGACAGCATCTTCCTCTCCTGTCAGGCTGGGCCGACCCTGCCCGCCGCCTGTGTGATGGTCGCCAGAAAACAGGTTAAAACTCCACCACCAGTCTGGCCTTCTTTATGATGTCAAAAGGAATGGAGACAGGCCCTTGGCCAGCGTCCAGGGAGATGACGCCCTGGCCCACCCCATCAATGATCCCTGTCAGGGCAAACTGGCCATCGACGGCTTCCCGCGTCACCACCTTTGCCTTTTTGCCGACACACCGTTCAAAATCACGAAGCCGCTTCAGCGGCCGGTCGAGCCCCGGCGAGGAAACCTCCAGGGTATATGCCTGCTCGATGGGGTCTTCCACCTCAAGCAAATGCCCCGTCTCCCGGCTCACATCGGCGCAATCGTCCACCGAGACGCCGCCCTCGCGATCGATGATCAGCCGCAGCACCCACCCGGACGCCTCGCGCCGAAACTGCAACTCCACCAGCTCAAGGCCGCATCCCTCCACCACGGGCTCCAGCATCTGCTGAAGCCGCTGGACCAGGGGGGGAGCATGCTTGCAGTCCTCGGCCACGCGGTCACCTTAAAACAAAAAAAGCGGGCATTGAGCCCACTTTCTTCAAAAAACCCAGCATGGACAGCCAGGCAAACAGAAACGCTTCGGACAAAAGACCGCCTCGGGCGGCTGTTTTGGAGCGGGAAACGGGATTCGAACCCGCGACCTTCAGCTTGGGAAGCTGACACTCTACCACTGAGTTATTCCCGCACTCCTCAAACAAATAAATTATACAACTATTTTTTTATCTTGTCAACCGCGAGCCGTTTCCGCCCAAGGCCCCGTCAAGGTCAGACCCAAGTTCTACAGTAAACGCCAATTTCTCAATGTAAGTGGTTGACGTGGATTCAAATTTGAAGTGCAACGCCTGACTTGAAGAATACCTGAGCCGGCGTCTGGTATCCAAGCCGTTTTCTCGGGCGATTGTTCAATCGCTCCATGACCCTGTCGATCTCCTGTTGGGTGATGGTGGTGAAGTCTCGCTTCTTCGGGAAGTATTGCCGGATGAGTCCGTTGGTATTCT
>JBMONS010000040.1:138770-155600 GCA_049323635.1 Thermodesulfobacteriota bacterium | reverse complement strand
CTCCGCCGCCGCCTGCCCTGGAGCGAGCGGGCTGGAGAGGACGGCGAGGAGTACCAACAGGCAGCGGTGTACAAGCATGGTGTTTCTCTGGTGATGTCCGATGCGTCTCAGTCTCTGGCCGCGGAGCCGGGAAATTTTCCCATGGAGGCGGTCATGGCGGCCAGGCACTCCTGAAGCCGCGCATGGCATTGCCGGAACAGGGCGATGGCCTCTCTGCCCGCCGCGGAGAGCCGCGCGCCGCCGCCGCCCTTGCCGCCGCGGCTGGTCTCGACCAGCGGACAGCCGGCCTGGCGGGTCATGGAGTCGATGAGGTCCCAGGCGTGCTTGTAGGACATCTCCATCGATCTGGCTGCCTTGGCGATGGAACCGAGTTCCTCGATGCGTTCCAGCAGCACCACCCGGCCATAGCCGAGGAAGGTGCCCTCCTGGCCTTCCAGCCAGAGGCGACCCCGCCATTGCATGGAAGCCACCGGATTCTCGGGGGGGAGGATTTTTTTCATAGTCGTTATATTTTCACAAATATAACGTTTGCGCAACCAATTTCAGGAAAAAGCCGCCCGGCCCGGAAAGGAGGATCCAGGCCGGGCGGCCCCATCGGGGAGAAGATGGGTGCTGTCCTTCGCTTAGAAGGCCAGTTTGCAGGCGATGCCGCCGTAAATGAAGCTGTCCTCGTCCTTGTCGATGGCGGAGAGGTTGCGGGCGGAGAGCAGGTCCGAAGCCTCGCCGCTCAGGGCAAACGAGTAGGCAAGCTGCGGGGTCACCGAGAAGTATTGGGTCACCGGAATGGTGACCGAGGCGGAGAGCACCCCGTCCAGAAGGCCGCTGTATGCGTCGGTGGCGGATTCGATGCCGCTGTTCACCTCCCCGTAGGAACTCGCCTCGTCGGCGGCCAGGTAGCCGACCTTGGCGCCCAGGTCCAGGTTCAGCTCCTTGGTGAGCGGCAGGGCGTGGGAGACGCCCAAGGTCAGGTACCAGCCGGCCAGGTTGTCGGTGTCCCGGTAGACGGAGAGGGTCGGCTTGAGCAGCATGTCCAGGCCGGCGCTGGCGAAGAACTCCTGGGTGTCCTCCATGCCGTCCAGGCCATAGTAGATGTAGCCTGCCGTGCAGTTCACCGGTCCCATGGCCCAGCCGTAGGAGAGGGTCAGGTCGGTCTCGGTCCAGCTCTTGGTTTCGGCGGCGTACAGATCGGTGTCCACATTGGCCCACATGTTGGCGGAAAAGCCCTTGTAGCCCACGGTCATGGAGGGCTGCACCACCACGCTGTCCCGGCTGAAAGCAAAGCCGCGCCAGATATACTGGTTGAGGGCGGCCACGGTCAGGTCAGCGGTGGGCTTCTCCGCTTCGGCCAGGGCCACCCCGGCAAAGCCTGCCAGGCACATGCCCGTAATCACCGCGCCGCACGCTATCGTCTTGATCCTCATCTCTTCTTCTCCTTTTCTCTTGGTGTAGGTTGTGGTCTTTCGCCCCAGGGCGTTGCGTTCTGGGGGATGAGGATATCAAGTTGTGTGCCGTTGTGGTGAAGTGGTGAGGATAATTTCGTTAATTGATTGAAATGAAAAGATTTGTTTTTCTCTTGGCGGGGTGGTGGGAACCGTGCTGGTTTGGCATGTGTTACGTTTTTGTTCGCGGTTGTTCCTGGTTGCTGACAAAAATGAAATAGTCTTGGCTTGGGGCTTGCGACGCGACAAGGGGGGGAGTATTTGATATACTATTTGCTGATTACCAAGGAGTCTCAGCACCAGGGGAATTTCTCGGCATGGCGTAGCTGTTCTTTTTCTTTGTTGGACTTTATCCCTTTCAGGGTGCAAAGAAAAAGAACCAAAAAGAAAGGGCACCCCGCACTTGTCCCGCCTATGGCGGGATACCCGGAGTTTATACCCTTCGGGGTACTCCTCGATGCTGCCGGGAGTTTGCAAACTCGGCTTCGCCTCAAACAGTGTAAACTCCTTATCCGGCAGCCTCTGCGGTGCTCGGCGGCGTGGCAATGGGGGAACGGCGCTACCTGCTGAGTTTTCTTGGTAATCAGATAATATTTTCGAGGCGGCGCGGGAGTGCCGCATGCCATCCCATGGAGAACCAGATGAAGGTCCTGAAGCATCTCTTCGATAATAATCGCCAGTGGGCCGCCCGCATCAAGGAGGCGGATCCGGAATTCTTCTCCAAACTCTCCCGGCAGCAGCGCCCCGAATATCTCTGGATCGGCTGCGCCGACAGCCGGGTGCCGGCCAACGAGATCGTCAACATGCTGCCCGGCGAGATCTTCGTGCACCGCAACATCGCCAACGTGGTGGTCCATACCGATCTCAACTGTCTTTCCGTGATCCAGTACGCGGTGGGGGTGCTCAAGGTCCGTCACATCATTGTCTGCGGGCACTACGACTGCGGCGGCATCACCGCGGCCCTCGAAAACAGCGAGCATGGCCTGATCGACAACTGGCTCAGGCATATCAAGGACGTCTACCGCTTCCACAAGGAGGAGCTGGATCGGCTCTCTCCCGGCCGGGAGCGGCTGGACCGGCTCTGCGAGCTGAACGTCATCGAGCAGGTGGCCAACGTCTGCCACACCACCATCGTGCAGAATGCCTGGCAGGCTGGTCAGGAACTGGCGGTGCATGGCTGGATTTACCGGGTCAGCGACGGCATCCTCAAGGATCTCAACGTCTGCACCGCCGGCATCCATGAAATTCCCAAGATCCATCGGATTATCTGAGCGTCATCGTCCACGGTTCCCGTGGCGGGCAATGGGCGGGACGCATCAAGCAGGAGGGACCGCCATGAGACGGGGAACGGCTGGGTTGGTGTTTTCGATGGCATTGCTGGTGACTGTGTCCGCGAACTCGGGGCAGCTGAGTCGGTATGACGAGGCGAGCGGCACCTGCCGGCTGCTCAGTGACGGGCCGCTGGAGTGGGACAGCCAGGCGTGGGGCGAAGGGGGCAGGATCTTCAAGACCACCTGCAAGGGCTGCCACCGGCGCGGCAACGACAAGGGCGCCCCTTATCTCTGGGAGGAGTCCAAGGGCCGCGCCGCCTGGAACCGGGTTTTTTCCAGCCGCTACCCCAAGTGCGCCCAGGACGGCTCCTGGGGCGGGCTTTCCGCCGAACAGCTGCGCAAGGTCAACGATTATCTCTTCCGCTGGGCCGACAACAGCGCGGTTCCCAACGTCACCTGCTGATAAGCCTGGTGTTTCCCGGGTCGGGAAACCACGCAACACTCCAAGAAAAAAGCTCCCTGCCTGGGGGAGGCAGGGAGCTCGGGGGAACAAGAGCAAGGCCCCATGCCTTGCTCTCGGGGGAGGCGTAACGAGTCTTACAGTCTTTCCTGGACGCCGAACGGATCCTTGATCTCGACGCCCTGCTGGCGGTTGAGCTTCTTCTTGCCACGCTCCTTCAGGTACTTGTCCAGTTCCAGATCGACGTTGACCGGCACGGTCTCGCCCGCCTGGGTGAGCGCCTGGCGCAGCAAGCCTTCCGCCTTGGAGGCAAAGGCCACGCCGTCGCCGAGAATCCGCATCGCCTCGGTGGGGTTGTGGAAGCCCATGGAGTTCTCGCCGCCGATGTAGAGGGTGCGGAAGAATGCCTCCATGTAGTAGTCCTTGGCCTGCTCGTAGAGCTTCTGGTCGATCTGCTTGCCGGCGTTCTGGGCGGCGTGCGTCTTTTCGATCAGCTTGGCCACGGTGGCGGTGGCGTAACCGGCGCGGTTGAGCATGGAGACGGCGCGGTCCTGGATGGCGATCACCTGCTCGCGCAGCCACTCCGGCGTCTCGGTGTGGCACTGCTGGCAGGCCTTCATGTCGTTCTTGAGCGGGCTCGTCACCCGATGGTCGGAGACCTTGTTGGCTCCCACCTTGGTGTAGGGCATGTGGCAGTCGGCACAGGAGGCGCCGGCCATCCAGTGGACGCTGTTGCGGGAGAAGAGCTCGAACTCGGCGTGGCGCATGAAGGGCATCTTGTAGCCGGTCACCGTCTGGGTCCATTCCCCGACCGTCTTGTCGTTGCGGATCTGCTTGATGATGTTCTCCACCGAGATGTCTCCCCAGGAGCTGCCCTGCCACGGGAAGTAGATGCCCACCGACTTCTTGTTCTCGTCCTTGGGGATGTTGTAGCTCACATGGCACTGGGCGCAGACCAGGGTGCGCATCTGCTGATGGGTGAGTTTGCTCCGGTCCACCTTCATGGCGTCAAGCGCCTTGCCCAGGGTGAACTCGCGGGAGATCTTGAGCGACATGTCCTTGCTGTCGTGGCAGTCGATGCAGGCCACCCCCAGCTCCTGGTGCTGCTGCGGAATCTTCTGGCGTATCTCGTCCCAGCCCTTGCCGTAATAATCCGGGCCCAGCTCTTTTTCCAGCTTGGGCGCGTAGGGGGTCTTGCAGGTAAGGCAGACGCCGCCGGCCTTGACGCGGGAGGGATCGATCTCCACCTGATCCTTCAGCATGTAGGCGTGGCCGCGCGGCTCGTTGTATTCGATACCGAAGCCCCAGCCGTTGAAGAGCAGCGCCATGAAGGGAAACTCGGAGAGCTTGTCGTAGGTGATGCCGTCGGCGTCGAATCCCTTCTTGTACTTGCTCTTGCCGGCCTCGGTCGGCTCGGCCGTCTTTTTCCACAGGTCATAGTGGACCGGGTAGGCCTTGCCCCAGGCGGCGGGGTCCATCTCGCCCTCGGCGATTTTCACCGGCTTGACCGCCTCGACCTTCTCCGGCCCCTTGCAACCGCCAAACATCAGCCCGGAAGCGGCCAGCAGGGCCATGGGCAGCAACATCGTCTTTTTCATCTTCTCCTCCTTCAGCTCTCTTTCCATTGATTAGGTCTGTTTCTTAGAGTGTCTGGATCTGTCCGGTGCCCCGGTGCGCAATCCGGCGATGGCATTGCCAGCAAGGACGCTCTTGGTCGATATGGGCAACGGTGCTTGCATGGCACCGAATGCAGTTTGCCTGAACCACCTCCTGGCCATGGGCGCTGATGGTGATCCGCTCAGGAACGCGGCCGGAGTAGAAGACCACGGTGTCCTTCATCCCGTCGATGCTCTTCCAGAGGTAGTGCAGGGCGGTGTTGTCGTTGGGCAGGTGGCACTCCACGCATTTCTGCCGTCGGTGCGCCCCGGCGTGCGCCCAGGCCTGATACTCGGCCTCCATCACATGACAGCCCGCGCAAAAGGCCGGCGACTCGGATTTCGCCAGAAGCTGGGGAGGACCCAGCATCAGGAAAAGGAAGGCAAGCGCCCCGACTCCGAGGACGACCACGGCTATCCCGCCGATCTTCCTCTTCTCCATGGTACTCATTGGTACACCTCCTTAGATTGTGCGTTGCCCGGGGCTCTGGTCGTGCGACCCATCCCTTGGCCGATCTTCCGTGCTTTCGTGTAACTCCTTGCCGCCCGCCGGGAGGTTTGGTTGGCGGTGGCAGGATATTCATCCCCCGCTCCCGGCACTTGCTGTTTTAGCAAGAGGTGTGCCGATGATTTTTTGTAATAATTTCAATGGGTATTCCCTGTCTTGAAACCGATTGGAAACGTTTTTCCCGCTTGACTGCTACCGATCGGTGACATAGCATCATGGTAATGGCCCTGGAACTCTTCGGGTCATCCCATGGCCTGGGAGGCGGACCTCGGCGATTTCCCCGACAATGGGCGGCTGAGCGCCGTCGGCTGCTCGCCAATGGGGCTCCGGCCCTCGGCGTGGAACAGGGTGTGCATCCACGGAGAGGCGGAACCCGGAAGCAGCCCCGCCGCAAGCGGTGCTGGCTGGATGGCGTCCGGCCAATTCGACAAGGAGAACGAGCCATGAGCCTGCGCAACAAGTTCATCCTGCTGATCGGCAGCGTTGTCATGGTTTCCTTCGGGATCACCTTCTACCGAACCTCGCAGTTCCAGCACGAGCTGGTCTTTTCCCAGGCGGTGGACCAGGCCCGCATGCTCTCCAAGCAGGTGCTCCTCACCCGCAAGTGGGTGGCGGAGCACAACGGCGTCTTTGTCGTCAAGCACGCGGGGGTCGAGGCAAACCCCTTTCTGGAGGAGGCGGAGATCACCGACAGCAAGGGCCGCCATTTTGTCAAACGCAACCCTGCCATGGTCACCCGCGAGATCTCCGAGTATGCCGCCTCGCAGGGGGTTGCCCGCTACCGGGTGACCGCGCTCAAGGTGATCAATCCCTTGAACGAGCCGGACGCCTGGGAACGCAAGAGCCTGCTTGCCTTCAGCGCCAAGGCGGCCACCGAGCAGGTGGAGGTCGCCCTCCAGGGAGAGCGCAAGGTCTTGCGCTACATAACCCCGCTCTATATCGAACCCGCTTGCCTTGAATGCCATGTGGAGCAGGGGGGCAAGGTGGGGGAGATCCGCGGCGGTCTCAGCCTGACCATTCCCCTCGACCGGGCCCTGGCCGATATCCATCGGAACAATCACATGCTCTTCTGGATCTTCGTGGCCACCATCCTGGTGGTGGGGTGCACCCTCTACCTGATGGTGGAACTCTTGGTGGTGCGGCGGTTGAGCCGGCTCTCCATGGCCATGGAGCAGTACCCCCAGCTCTCGCCCTCACAGGCGCTGCTGCCGCAGGGCGATGACGAGGTCGGACTCCTGAGCGACAAGTTTAGCGGCCTCTGCGCGCGCCTGGAGGCCTCGCAAGCCGAGTTGGACCGCGCCAGGACCCAGGTCTTCCAGAGCGAGAAGCTGGCGGCGTTGGGTAGGCTGGCCGCGGGGGTGGCGCACGAGGTCAACAATCCGCTGGGCGGCATGCTCAACTGCCTCAAAAGCATGCAGGAGTCGCCGGAGGACGGCGCCCTGCGGCAGCGGTATCTGGAGCTTATCGAAAAGGGACTCAGGCGCATCGGCAACACCGTCCGGCAGCTCCTCAACTTCGGCCGGCGGGAACCCCTGCGCTACAGCCAGACCGCGGTGGATGACCTGGTCAGGGAATGTCTGGTGCTGCTGGAATACGCCCTCAAGCGGATCACCCTGCACGCCGACCTTGGCCTGGGCGACGCCAAGTACCCCATCGATTCCGGGGCATTGCAGCAGGTCATCGTCAACATCTGCCTCAATGCCGTGCAGGCCATGCCCGATGGCGGCTCGCTCACCGTGACGAGCAGGGAGGAGGACGGCTGGCTCTGTCTTTCCTTCACCGATACCGGCACCGGCATCGCCCCGGCGGATCTGCCCCGCATCTTCGATCCCTTCTTCACCACCAAGGACGTGGGCGAGGGCACCGGCCTGGGGCTGGCGGTATCCTATGCCCTGGTCCAACGCATGCAGGGCAGGATCGCAGTGACCAGCCAGGAGGGGGGCGGCAGCCGCTTTGTGGTGGAATTGCCTGTTGCCCCTGCTCTTGCCAGCGAAACGGAGGACACCGATGCATAACACCAGGATTCTTCTCGCGGAAGACGACGAGATCATGCGGATCACCCTTTCCGACCGGCTGCGCAAGCACGGCTGGCAGGTGGACGAGGCGTGTGACGGCCGGGAGGCGCTGGCCCTTCTCAAAAAGAACGCCTACCATCTGCTGATCTCCGACATCCGCATGCCCCACGCCGGCGGCGAGGCGCTGCTGGCCGAGGTGTTGCACCATTCGCCCGCCACCGACGTGATCTTCATGACCGCTTACGGCAGCGTGGAGGACGCGGTGCAATGCCTCAAGAAGGGGGCGGCCGACTACCTGCTCAAACCCTTCGACATGGATGACCTGGTCATCCGGGTCAAACGGCTGCTGGAGAACCAGGAGATCAAGCTGCGCTGCGCCTCCTTGGAGCAGTGCTGCCAGCAGGCGCGCAAGCCCATCATCGGCAACAGCCCGGCGATGCGCGCCCTGCTGCACCTGATCGCCCAGGTGGCTCCTTCCGACGCCACGGTGCTGATCACCGGCGAATCGGGCACCGGCAAGGAGCTGGTCGCCTCGGCCATCCATTACAGCAGCCCCCGGGCGCAGGGCCCTTTTGTGCGGGTCAATTGCGCCGCCATTCCCGAGGGACTCATGGAGTCGGAGCTGTTCGGCCACGAAAAGGGCGCCTTCACCGGGGCGGACGTCCGCAAGATCGGCCGGTTCGAGATGGCCAACAACGGCACCATCCTGCTCGACGAGATAGGGGAACTCCCCCTCCATCTCCAGGCCAAGCTGCTCCGGGTGCTGCAGGAGCGGGAGATCGAGCGGGTCGGCGGCGGGGTGCCCATCAGGATCGATGTCCGGGTGCTCTGTGCCACCGCGCGGAAACTGCTCACCGAGGTGCGGGAGGGGCGGTTCCGCGAGGATCTCTACTACCGGCTGCAGGTGATCCCCGTGGCGGTGCCGTCGCTCCGCGAGCGCAAGGAGGACATCCCCGAGCTCTGCGCCTACTTCTTCAAGGAGTTCAGCCGCTCCCCCCAGACCAGCCAGACCCTCTCGCCGGCGGCCCTGGAGATCCTCATGGCCTACGATTACCCTGGCAACGTCCGGGAGCTGCGGAACATCATCGAGCGGGTGACGGTGCTCAACCCCTCCTCGGTGGTGGAGCCCTGGCTGCTCCCAGGGGACATGGCCAGGAGCGGGGCGGTTGAGGCCGTCGCCCCTGCCGCGCCTTTGAAACTGGCGGATGCCATTGCCGCGGCGGAGCGCAGCTGCATCCAGCGAGCCCTGCGGCAGGCGGGGGGCAAGAAGGGCGATGCCGCCCTGCTGCTTGGCATCAGCCGGAAAAACCTCTGGGAGAAGATGAAGGCGCACCAGCTCGAAGAGTAGCGCCGTGGGCCGCCTCCCGGCCCTGCTCGGCCGAGGCGGCCCACGGAGGGCATGACGCCCAAATTGTCCCGTCCCCCACCAAATTGTCGCATCCGCGACAGCCGTTCCTCCCCTCTTTTCAGCCCTTCCCGCGTTCCCGCGCCGCTCTTCATGCTAACTGTCCAATAAACCGTGCAAACAAAAGCGCGCGTCTCCTTGGCACACCCCTTGCTCTCCCTGTCTGCAACGGCACATCATCGCAAGGGGGCAGATCATGCAGGCAGCTGCGTTGTTCGAGGAACGAAGGGAACAGATCCACCGCAAGGGCGAGGAGCCCTTTGCCATTGCCTGCGACAAGGAGAGCCTGGCCGGGGCGGTGAGCCAGCGGGCCTGCGTTTTCTGCGGCTCGCGGGTGGTGCTCTACCCGATCGCCGATGCGCTCCATCTGGTGCATGGCCCCATCGGCTGCGCCGTCTACACCTGGGACATCCGCGGCGCCCTCTCCTCGGGGCCGGAGCTGCACCGCTTGAGTTTTTCCACCGATCTCCAGGAGCGGGACGTCATCTTCGGCGGCGAGAAGAAGCTGTATGCCGCGCTTGCCGAGCTGATCGACCGGCATCGGCCCAAGGCGGCCTTTGTCTACTCCACCTGCATCGTCGGCATCATTGGCGACGATCTTGGTGCGGTGTGCCGGCGGGTGAGCGAGGAGAAGGGGATTCCGGTCCTGCCTGTCCAGTCGGAGGGGTTCAAGGGCAACAAGCGGGCCGGCTATGCCGCCGCCTGCAAGGCCATGCGCCAGCTGGTGGGCACCGGCGACACCTTGGGGATCAGCAAGCACAGCATCAACATCCTCGGCGACTTCAACCTGGCCGGCGAGCTGTGGCTGATCCGCTCCTATTACGAGCGGATGGGCATCGAGGTGGTGGCCAACATCACCGGCGACGGCCGGGTGGCCGATATCCAGCGGGCCCATGGCGCGAGCCTCAACGTGGTGCAGTGCTCCGGCGCCACCATGGATCTGGCCAAGATGCTAGAGGCGGACTTCGGCATCCCCAATGTCCGGGTCTCCTACTTCGGCATCGAGGACATGGCGGAATCGCTCTACTCGGTGGCCCGCTTCTTTGACGACGACCCCGCCATTATGACCCGAGCCCAGGAGCTGGTCCGGGAGGAGCTGACCACCCTGCTGCCGGAACTGGAACGCTACCGCGGGGAGCTTGCCGGCAAAAAGGCGGCCATCTACGTGGGCGGCGCCTTCAAGGCCTTTTCCCTGGTCAAGGCCTTCCGGCTCATTGGCATGCGGGTGGTGCTGGTGGGCTCGCAGACCGGCACCCGGGAGGACTACCAGGAGCTGGCCGCCATCACCGATCCCGGCACCATCATTGTCGATGACTCCAATCCGCTGGAGCTGGCCTCCTTCCTCAAGGAGAAGGAGGTGGACATCTTCGTGGGCGGCGTCAAGGAGCGGCCCATTGCCTACAAGCTCGGGGTGGCCTTCTGCGATCACAACCACGAGCGCAAGGAGATGCTGGCCGGCTTTGCCGGCATGCGCAACTTTGCCCGCGAGGTGTACGGCTCGGTGATGAGTCCGGTGTGGCGGTTCGTGCCACGGAAAGAACGATAGCGGCAACCCCAATTTCTGATCCAAGCAACGAGGCATTCCCATGGGAAAGATCCTGCCCAACTACACTTCCACCACCAACGCCTGCAAGCTCTGCCGGCCCTTGGGCGCCTGTCTCGCCTTCCGGGGGGTGGAGGGGGCGGTGCCCTTCCTGCACGGTTCGCAGGGCTGCGCTACCTACATGCGGCGCTACATCATCAGCCACTTCAACGAACCCATCGACATCGCCTCCTCCTCGCTGGGGGAGAAGAACGCCATCTACGGCGGCGGCCCCAACCTCAAGCAAGGGCTCCGAAACGTGATCGCCAAGTACCGGCCAAGGGTGATCGGCATCGCCACCACCTGTCTCACCGAGACCATTGGCGACGACGTGGCCATGATCCTCTCCGAGTTCCGGCGCGAGGCCGGCGCGGTGGGCGAACTGCCGGCCATGGCGCGGGTCGCCACTCCCAGTTATGCCGGCACCCACATGGAAGGGTTCCACGGGGCGGTGCGCGCCCTGGTGGACCAGCTCGTGGAACCAGGCGAGGCAAGCGAGACCGTGAACCTGCTGCCCGGCCTGGTTTCGCCCGCTGATCTTCGTTTTCTCAAGGAGCTGTGCGACGACTTCGGCCTGGCCTGCACCGTGCTCCCCGACATCTCCGACACCCTGGACGGGCCGGCGCTTTCCGACTACCCGCTCATCCCGGATGGCGGCACCCCGCTTGCCGCCATCCGGGCCATGGGCGGCAGTCGGGCCACCATCGAGTTCGGCCGCACCCTCGGCGAGGGAGAGGGCGGGGGAAGGCTTCTTGCCGAGCGCTTTGGCGTGGCGCTGCATCGCCTCGGGCTTCCCATCGGCCTTAGAGAAAGCGATGCCTTTTTCGAACTGCTCGCCAGTCTCTCCGGCCGGCCGGTGCCGGGCCGCTCCAGTGCGGCGCGGGGCAGGCTTGTCGACAGCATGGTGGACGGCCACAAGTACCTCTTCGGTAAGCGGGCGGTGGTTTACGGCGAGGAGGATCTGGTGGTGGGGCTGACCAGTTTCCTGGCCGAGATCGGGATTCGGCCGGTGCTCTGCGCCTCGGGCGGCAAGAGCGGCCGGCTGGCCGCCTCCATCGCCGCGGTGCTTGAAGGACTGCCGGTTCCCCTGCCGGCGGTGCGCGAGGACGTGGACTTTCAGGACATCGAGGATCGGGCCGTCGAGCTTGCCCCCGACCTGTTGATCGGCCACTCCAAGGGCTATGCCATGGCGCGTCGGGCCGGCATCCCGCTTGTGCGGGTGGGCTTTCCCATCCACGACCGGCTGGGAGGCCAGCGCATCCTCCATCTTGGCTACGAGGGCGCGCAACAGCTTTTCGATACCATCGTCAACACCCTCATCGCCAAGAAGCAGGACGATTCGGCGGTGGGCTACAGCTATATGTGAGAAGGACAGAATTCAGCAGGCATGGGTTCGAGGACAGAGACAGGCATGGAGGAGACAGGCGAAGATCCGTCTCCTGAATCCCGCATTCTGAACTCCAACACCTGCCAAGGAGGCTTCCATGACAACCCCGACCACGCTCGACCTTGCCAAGCACCCCTGCTTCAACCCCGCGGTCAAGGGCCAGTTCGGCCGCGCCCACCTGCCGGTGGCGCCCAAGTGCAACATCAAGTGCAACTTCTGTAACCGCAAGTATGACTGCGTCAACGAGTCGCGGCCGGGTGTGACCAGTACGGTGCTCAATCCCCACCAGGCGGTGCTCTACATGGAGAAGGTGCTGGCGCAGGAGCCGCGCATCAGCGTGGCCGGCATCGCCGGCCCCGGCGATCCGTTTGCCAATGCCGAGGAGACCATGGAGACCCTGCGGCTGATCCGCAAGCGTTTTCCCGAGCTGATCCTCTGCCTGGCCAGCAACGGCATGGCCATCGGTCCCTACATCCCGGAGCTGGCCGAACTGGCGGTCTCCCACGTCACCATCACCGTCAACGCGGTGGATCCGGCCATCGGTGAGAAGGTCTATGGCTGGGTGCGCGACGGCAACATGGTGCTGCGCGGCCGGCGGGGCGCCGAGCTGCTCCTCTCCCGTCAACTGGCCGCCATTGCCGCGCTGAAGCGGCACGGGATCACGGTGAAGATCAACACCATCGTCATCCCTGGGATCAACGACCACCACGTGTTGGAGATCGCCGCCAAGATGAAGGAGTTGGGCGCGGACCTGCTCAACTGCATGGCTTTATTCCCCAATGTGGACACCCCCTTTGCCGACATCCCCGAGCCGAGCAAGGAGCAGATCGCCGAGATTCGTCAGGCCGCCGAGCAGTTCCTGCCCCAGATGCGCCACTGCACCCGCTGCCGGGCCGACGCGGTGGGGTTGCTTGGCGAGGACAGGTCCGGCGAGATGCGCGGCTGCCTCTCCGCCTGCGCCGCCACCCCCGCCATGCCCGCCGAGGAGCGGCCTTACGTGGCGGTGGCCACCATGGAAGGGATCCTGGTCAATCAGCATCTGGGTGAGGCGCATCGTTTCCAGATCTACGAGCCCGAGGGCGAGGGCTTCCGGCTGGTGGCCGAGCGGCCCGCGCCCCAGACCGGCGGCGGCCTGCAGCGCTGGATCAGTCTGGCCAGAAGCCTCAACGACTGTCGAGCGGTGCTGGTTTCCTCCCTGGGCGAGAGCCCGCGGGAGATCCTCACCAAGTCCGGAGTCCGGCCGGTGACCATGAGCGGTTTCATCGCCGATGGTTTGGCCGCGGTCTACCAGGGCAAAAGTGTTGAAAGCCTGCAGGGCCGGAAGGGCGGTTGCGGCAAGTGCGCCGGCAGCGGCGGCGGGTGCGGTTGAGAGAGGGTTCTCCTGAGAGCAACCCATGATACGGAGGGCAAGGCCGTGAACGAATATGCGCTTGTTGTGTCGATGGGAATGGTTTTTGTGGTTTTCCTGGCGCTGGTGGAAATGCGTCCCGGCGTAGCGGAGGAGATGTACGAATCCGAACTCGGGCTCTCTCCGCCAAGCCAGGGTGATTGACATGGCCATCATCGACAGCACCCTGCGCGAAGGCTGCCAGGCGGTCGGTGTCTCCTTCTCGCTGGCCGAGCGACTGGCTTTGGTGGATGATCTGGTGGCCATTGGCATCGAGGAGATCGAGTTGGGCGTGGCCAGTCATCGCAACCCGGAACTGGTCGAACTGGTGGCGGCCATCCGCGCCCGCCACAGCCGGAGGGTGCGGCTCGCCCTGTGGAGCCGTTGCCGGGAAGAGGATATCGGCTGGGCCGCCAAGCTCGATCTGGACGTGCTTTCCCTCTCCATCCCAGTCACTGACCGGTTGCTCAAGAGCAAAATGGGCTGCGCTCCTCCCAAGGCGCTCTCCGTGGCCGGGAAGGCGGTGCGGCTGGCCAGGCGGACATTTCCGTATGTTTCTCTCGGGCTCGAGGACGCCACCCGGGCGGAACCAGAGTTTCTTGACGCAGTGGTCGATGCCGCCGTTCGGGCCGGGGCCAGCCGGGTGCGGCTGGCCGACACCGTCGGCATCGGCTCGCCTGGCTTGGTATCCCGGCTGGTTACGCGGGTGCGGCTCCGGAGCGGCCTGGCGGTGGGCTTTCATGGTCACAACGATTTTGGGATGGCCACTGCCAACGCGGTCAGCGCCCTGGAGGCTGGCGCGGCATGGGTCGATGTCACCGTGCTCGGCTTGGGCGAACGGGCCGGCAACGCCAGGCTGGAAGAGCTGGTGGCCTGGCTCGGCCTGCGGCAGGGTATGGGCAAGTACGACCTTTCCCCACTGCGGCCTCTTTGTCAAAGAATGGCCAGGCTGACCGGCCGGCAGGTGTCCCGCCATCATCCGGTGATCGGCGAGGAGATCTTTGCCTGCGAAACCGGCCTCCATCTCCTGGGTTTGCTCGATGATCCGGACAACTACGAGCCATTTCCCCCTCAGCTGATGGCCCATGAGCGTCGTCTCTATTTTGGGGCCAAAAGCGGCCTTGCCGCAGTGGAACGCGCACTGCGCAACGCTGGAGTCCTCCTCCCCAAGAGCGCCTTGGAACAGGTGGTGCGCAACCTTCGGGAATATGCGAAGACCGGGGGGACTCCCCTGGCAGCCGCCGAACTGCCGGGGTTCGCCCTTGGGGTGACAAAGAGTTCATTTCAGGGGGCGGCATCGCTGCTGCGGTAAATGGTCGCAGTCGTGGCATTGGAGTGGCAAGCGCTGGCACTCGCTGTTTCGACATGATACCGTGTTGCAGTTTCAAGAGAGAGGGGGGAGTGCTTCACATTTCCGGACGATGAAGATCCATGCAACTCTTTGTTAAGCAAGAAATTTGTATCGGCTGCGGCGCCTGCGCGGCATTGTGCCCCGAAGTCTTCAGGGTGCAAGACAACAAATCCATGGTGATAGGAACCTGTCGTTGCTCCCCCCTGGAATGCAAGGGAGCCATAGTTTCCTGTCGGGTCGGCGCCATTCGGCTGAGTTGATTTTTTTGTTTCTGTCGGGGGGGGATTTCCGCCGTGGGTGGCCGCTGTTGCTCCGTCTGCCTTGGCCGGCGGAACTCTTTCCGATCGGCCTGCTGATCGGCATCCTCCTTGTCGCCGTCGAGCTGCCCGGCTTTGTCCTCCGGAAAGCCAACTGATCCCGCCTCCCGTCCATCCTTCGCCCCTCCCTCGCGCAAAACCGAGGTCGGCAGTTTTGTCTTGCCCCGGCAAGAGGCCTTGCGCTAGCATGAAAAAGCGATGGATGCGGGGGGCTGGCAAGGTCCGGCAACCCCGCCGCGGGAGGGAAAAGGCCATGAAACGATTGCTGCTTTCCGTGTTGCTCGGCGGCCTGGCTGTCTGTCCCGGCCAGGCTGGCGCCACCAGCGGGTGTGCCAGCATTGACGCCTCGCTCAATGTGCAGCTTCCCTGTGTCGGGGTGGGGGGCGCCTCCTATGCGGTGCAATTGAACCGCTATCTCGATCCAGCCCAGCCCGACGGCCTCTATTGGCAGCTCGGCGCGGTCGGCCTGGCCAGCGACACCTCAAACTGCGCCTCAGTGAACGAGATGTACTGGCTGGACATCCCCTGCGTGCAGGTGGGGGGGAGCCAGTTCGAGGTTACCCTGCAGCGGCATTTGGTCCAGTCCGACGTGGCGGGCTTGTACTGGTCCCTGGGGCAGGTCCAGCAAGTTTCAACGGGAAGCGGTTGCGACGCTCTGACCTTCACCGCCTCGACTCCGACCTTGCTGCAGGCATCCGCCATCTTCCCGGGCATCGTCCATGACGGCACACGGCTCCTGGTGAGTTACGGCAGCGGCAACGACCTCTATATCCGCCCCTTCTCCGAAAGTTTTTCCCCGTTGGCCGAGGCAACCCGGCTGACCAATCGCGGCGATGTCACCGACCATAAGCATATCTTCTGGGGCAATGCCCACTATCTGCTTTACTCCACCCTGGGTGACGAGGACCTCTACCTGATCAAGCTGGACAGCAACCTGGCCCAGCAGGGGGCAACGGTAACCGTGGCCCAGGACAGCATCACCACCCGCACCAACGACATGCTGCTCGCCGTGGTGGACGGGGTGATCGTCACCGGCCAGTTCCGGCCATCCGACCTCAACAACAATGAAACCACCGGCCATCTCATCAAGCGTTACGACACCTCGTTGAACGAGATCACCCCGGATATCGTGGCCAATGATCTGGCCCATATCAACACCGCTTCGATCCTGCAGGTGGGGCAGGGGGTCACCATGGTCGCGCCGGCCTCCACTCCGGCGGTGGGCGGCACTGTCCGCACCCAGCGTGACCTGCTGCTGATCCGGTATGACACCAACTGGGCCGCCCTGGACAGCCAGGCGATCACCCTGGTGGACAGCACCACCATCACCCACCTCAACGACGGCGACGGACTGTGGATGTCCACCGGCCTGGCCTACGACGCCACCGACAACTGCCTGCTGGTGGGGCACACCTTTGTCGATGGCGCTTCCGGCACGGACAGCGGCTCCTTGCACCTCCGGGTTTTCGACGGCGCCAGCTATTCCGAGACCCACAGCGAGACCATGGTGGCGGCCAGCGCCAATCGCGCCCACTTCCTGCTGCGCGGCGACACCCTCTACGTGGTCTACGACGAGGCTCCCTCCGGATCGCCCGCAGTTTACGGCTTGGCGTATTCCATCGGCCGTTGAAACGGGTCGGGAGCAGTGTCCTGTGGAGGTTGGCAAGGTGTCATCAATAGGTGATTTGTCGGCTGACAGCCCTGCGTGAATTGTGGGCGGGCTGAAGGTGCGTTCAACGATGCAAGGAGGAATGCCATGCAACCCTATGTGGATCAGGAACTCTGTATCGGCTGTGGCAACTGTGCCGAGCTGTGCCCCGAGGTTTTCGAGCTGCGCGATGACAAGTCGTGGGTGATCGGGCCGGACAAGTGCGGGAGCTGCGATTGCCAAGCCACCGCGGATGCCTGTCCGGCAGGGGCCATCTCCCTGCGATGAGGACGGTGCTTGCTCTTCTGCCGGTGCTGGTGAGTTTCTGGCTGCTGGCGGCGCACTGGTTCCGGGCTGGCCTGTTTCTCCCCATGGCGCTGGCCCTGTTGGCGCCGCTGCTCCTCT
>JBMONS010000040.1:0-138760 GCA_049323635.1 Thermodesulfobacteriota bacterium | reverse complement strand
GGTTTTGCTGGTGCGGATCGGCTTGTTGCTCGGTGCCATGGAGTGGTTGCGGACCGGCGTCGTGCTGGCGTTGGCCCGTCATGCCGCCGGTGCGCCGTTTGTGCGGTTGGCGCTGATCATGGGCGGGGTCGCGCTGATGACCGCCGCCGCCAGTCTGGTTTTTCGGCTGTCCTCTCTTCGGGCCTGGTATGATCCCATTCCTCCTCCACTCCAGTCGGCGGGGGAGGAGAAGGGGGGCGTTGCACCCGGCTGATTGCCTCAGGCGATTCCTGTCTGCTCAGCCACCCATTCCCGCACTGATTGACCGATCTCCAGCATGGCTGGGATTTCCGCGGCGGAGGGAGGCCTGCGTTTGTATGCATCCAGATCGCAGATCTCCTGATACCGGTCCAGGCGGCGGAGCCCCGAGGTGAGGCCGGGGAGCGGGCCGGCATTGCGCTCCAACGCTACGGCCAGATCGCCCATGGTGTGGTTCTCCGCCAGATCGCCACGGCTCATCAGGTAGCCCATGATGCTTTTTTCGATGGACATGGCCACCAGGTTGTAAAGGATTTCCGGGGTGAAAACCGCGCGCCTTTTTTGCAACGCCTCGCGGGCGGTGCGGAGGTACTGCTCGCCATCCCGCACGTAGCGCCGCCAATCCTCGATCTGGACACAAGGTGGGTTCATCGCTTTTCTCCTATGGGGAAACTCGTTTCCGCAGGCAGACCAGTGCCGTGTTTCCCCAGCCCAGCCGCTGGTAGAAATCCAGGGCCGGCTGGTTGTCTCGGTCGGCCAGGAGTTGCAGGCGGCGGATTCCCCGTGCCGCTGCCCACTCTTCCAGCCGGGCCAGCAGTTTTTTGCCGAGGCCCTTGCCGCGCCAGGTTCCCGCCACCACCACGTCCTCCACCAGCAGGGCCGGTCCGCCCTCGGCGGTGGAGATGGTGACCTGGCCGGTGGCCATGCCCACCACCTCACCCGCCGCCTCGGCCACCAGCACGCAGGCGGCGGGCGAGGCGATCAGCAGGGCGAGCCCTTGCCGCTGCCGCTCCGGGTCGGGGTGAAAGTCCGCCTCGATGGCAAAGAGCAACCCCAGCAGGGCGGTGAGCTGCTCCAGGTCAGCCGGCCGGGCCGGCCGGATGTGCAGGGTCATGGCGCTCTATTCATCCTTGCTGGTGGTGCGGATGGAGCTGATCCCGGCCCAGTCATAGTAGGTATTGATGGCCAGCTTCTCTTCCTCGGTGGTGATGCGGACAAACTCCTCGCCCAGGAAGAGGGTGGCCTTCTCGTATACCTTGCCCTCGTTGATCTGGACGCCGACCCCCTTGCGCAGTTTGCGGGACATGGTGCCATGCACCGGCATGGACGCGTATTCGAAGATCTTTTCCCAGGTTGCCTTCATGGTGTTCTCCTTATTGGTTTGATGGGTGGCGTTGGTGACCGGGGGGCAGGTGATCAGAGAGGGCGGTCAGGGCGGAAAGCACTGCCCGCTGGGAAACTCCCCCTCACACCCACCAGATCTGCCGCTTGGCCGGATTGCCGTTTTTTTCAAAGACATCGCCGGATTCCTTGAGCACCGCGTCAAGCTCCTCCACCGTGAAGTGATAGCCGTCTTCCGCGGCCAGGGCGACGAACTCCTCCCGGGTGCCGGGAACATCGTACTTGGCTCGCAAATGTTTGTCTTCGCCGCCGGCAACGAGCAGTGCTTCCACGTCTTTTCTCGCCATGGTCGTTCTCCTTTTCTTATGATCAATTGGTTGCAATGGTATCGATCGACAACAGAGTGCCTGGGCTGAACCCTCGCAAGCCGCCCGCTCAGTCGGTGAATGCGATGCGGATGGAGTCCTCTCCCTCCTGGGTCAGGATGTAATGGCCCCCTCGGATGCATTCCATTGCATGATTGCGAGCGGCCTCCCGCAGTCGCTCCATGTCGCCATGCACCGCGGTCTCGTCCGCCTCGCGGTTTACGTGAAGCCGGATCTCCCGATCGTTGTCGGTGAACTGGAGCAAGAAGGAGTTGTGCTCCAGAAAGACCAGGTCGTCATAGGCATAGGAGATGCCCATGCCCGCCGCCTCGACAATGGTTTTGACCGTACCCAGGGGTTTGATGCCCATTGTGAGATCCCCCGCATGCTCTTTGGGTAAATTCGTCTTTTGCCCGCCGCCTTATGCGGTGATCAGGTACTTGGCCGCGGGTTCGCCATCCTCAAGGCCATCCAGGATGGCATCGATCGCCGCTTCGCTGTCCACGCCCTTGAACCACCAGTTCTCCGGTTGGATCACCATGATGGGCCCGGACTCGCATTGCTTGAGGCAGGTGGTGGCGCTGATCAGGCAATCCAGCCCCCGGTCGAGCACCTCTTCCTCGAGGTATTGCAGAAACCCTTCGGTCTGCTTGTGGCAGATGCCCTTCTTGTCGCCGGCAACCCGGAAACTCTGGCAAACGATGATCTGACGCGCTGGTATGGCCATGTTCGGTGTCTCCTCTGTCGTGAGTATTATCTTCTCTTCTTTCCTTTCTTGCCGCCGCCGTAGAGCACATCCACCGCGCCTTCGGCATTGTCCTCAAGCAAGAGCACGGTCACGCCGTAGCGGCCCAGGATCTCCCGTGGCCGTTGCCCGGCGCTGGCGGCAAGCAGGGCAAAACAATCCGCCAGGATTTCCGCCACTTGCTCCCATCGGTTGTCGCCGCCGCCGGGCTCGGGAAGGTCCCGGGTTCCGAGCAGGCACGCCAGGCCGTCTTCCCTCGGGCCATAGATCAGGGCCTTGATGGCCTGGCCGAGATGGAGGTCGATATCCATGCCGCCCGCGCTGAGCACGGCCACATTGGGTCTGGTCGCGGTCGGCTTGGGCAGGCCCGGACCTCCTTTTCCCGCCTCGGACAGGCCCTCGTCCTGGGGCGCTTGTTCCGGCAGACAGACAACCGGGAGGTGGTGGGCCGCTTTCTCGGCCAGGCCAGCCATGGTCTCCGCCGAGGGCTGCGGTAGTTTTTCTTCGGGATTCAGCCAGCCTTTTCCAGGCAGCAGGCTCATGGACTCCGCGCCGAGAGCGGAACCTTGGCGGGCAATCTCCTCGATATCCGCTTCGTTGATCCCTCCATACACCGTGGTCTGGATGCAGACCGCCATGCCCACCGCCTTGCAGGCCGCGATTCCCTTGGCCTGCGCCTCGATCAGGATCCCGGCCGCTTCCGCCAGCGGGGTGTTCCGTTTTCCCGGCCTGATCCAGGTGTAGATTTTTTTGACTGTTGCGGGGGCAACCGCATCCATGAGCAGGCTCACCCTGGCAACCCCCTGCTCGGCCAGCGCTTCGGCATGTTCGGCCAGGCCGAGGCCCAGGGTGGTTATCCCCAAGGGGAGGGCAGGGTAGTGCTCCCGCAGGGTGGCCAGGATCTCGCTGGTCATGGCCACCGTGGCCAGAGGGTCTCCTGGACCGTGGATCTCCAGGCCGGCAAGCTCGTTTCCCTGGGCCAGCAGGTCGGCGATCCAGGGAAGCGCGCCACGCAGCGGCACTGCCTGGGGCAGTTTGTCCTCCCCGTAGAAACGGATGCGGGCAGCTGCCTGAGGGGCCATGGGCAGGGTGAGCCATTGGGGACTCTTGCCGCAGCACCCTTGCTTGCCCTTGGGGAAATGGAGAATGGTCACAGTGATCTCCGTTTGAATCGGGGACGGATTGTCCATCCGTCCCCGTGCTGAACCTTAAAGAACCAGCTCGAACTTCGACTCGGGATCGTCCCTGTCCTTGCGGTCGAGCAACACCCCGAGGATTTTTTCCAGCAGCCGGAGGCCGCCCTTGTAGCCCACGGTGGGGAAGTACTGATGCCCCTGCCGGTCCAGGATGGGGAAGCCCCAGCGCACATAGGGGATGTCCTCGTCCCGGGCAATATACTTGCAGTAGGTATTGCCGATGATCAGGTCCACCGGATCGTTCTTGATCCACTGATGGAGCAGGAACATGTCGCCGGCAGCCCTGACATTGACCGGACATCCCATATCCCTGGTGATCTCCTTGATCTTCTTTTCAAACTTCTTGCCCGGCGTGCCGGTGACGATGTGGATCGGCTTCATGTCCATGGAGACCAGGAACTCGGTCATGGCGATGAGCTGATCCGGGTCGCCCACCAGGGCCACCTTCTTGCCGTAGAGGTACTGGTGCATGTCCGAAATCATATCGACCAGCTGCCCGCGTTCGTGGGCAATCTCCTCGGGAATGGTCACCCCGGCGATGGTACGCAGGGCCTCGATGAAACGATCCGTGGCCTTGAGGCCGTATGGGATGTCCAATACCGAACAGGGCACCTTGTGCTTTTTGTCAAGCTCGCGGGCCGCGTCGGCGGAACACCATTCGCCCAGGGCCAGGGTACCCTTGGAGTCGCCGGTGCTTTTCAGCTCGGCCACCGTGGTGCCGCCTTCCGGAAACATCTTGTACTCGCCGGAGAGCGGCCCGTTGAGCACGCCGGAGGTATCCGGGAACATGATGGTCTTCACCCCGATCAGCGCGGTGATCCGCTTGATCTCCTCCATGTCGGCGGGCTCCACCCAGCCGGGGATGATGTTGACCTTGCCGTTCTTCTTTCCGGTGGATTCGGCCATCCCGGCCATGGCCTTGACCATGCTGGAAAAGCCGGTGACATGCGACCCCACGTAGCTCGGGGTGGAGGCGCTGATCACATGCCTGCCCTCGGGGATCTTCCCTTCCGACGCCGCCTTCTTCTTGATCTGGGGCAGATCGTCGCCGATGGTCTCGGAGAGGCAGGTGGTGTGGATGGCGATCACCTCCGGGTCATAGACGGTGAAGATGTTGTTGATCGCCTGGAGCATGTTGGCCTGGCCGCCGAAGACCGAGGCGCCCTCCGTGAACGAGCTGGTGGAGGCGGAGATCGGTTCCTTGTAGTGGCGGGTGAGCGTGCTGCGGTGATAGGCGCAACAGCCCTGGGAGCCGTGGCTGTGCGGCAGGCAGCCGTGGATGCCTAAGCTCGCGTACATGGCGCCGATGGGCTGGCAGGTCTTGGCCGGGTTGATGGTCAAGGCCGTGCGCTCTTTAATCTCTGTGGGTGTATGTCGTAAGAGCATTATTGTATCCTCAGGTGGTGAGTGAAGAATGAAGAGTGAAGAATGAGAAAACTCCCTTCGCCATCCTCCACTTTTCACTTTTCATTGTTAACTTTTCACTTCCAACCCGGCGCAGCCGCTTTACTCCCACACATAGGAGGCGGAGAGTTCCGGGTTCTTCTGCCAGGGCGCCTTCATGTAGCCCCACACCTTGCTGTTCACCAGCCGGTCGATCTCCCTGTAGAAGTTGACCGCACCCTGGAACCCGGCATAGGGGCCGCCGGAGTCGTAGCTGTGGAGCTGCTTCATGGGCACGCCCAGTTTCTGGATGGAGTACTTCTCCTTGATGCCGGCACAGAAGATGTCGGGCTTCATGAGTTCCACCAGCTTCTCCGCCTCGTACTGGTTCAGGTCGTCGATGATCAGCGTGCCCTTGTCCATGTCCGCGGCCAGGCCGTCATAGTGTTTGAACTTGTAGCCGGCCTTTTCGAGCGCCTTCAGCTCCTTGTCGCTTTTGCGCGGCACAAAACGGGTTGCGTCCGGCTCGACCTCGATCTCCTCGATGTTGCGGCTATCCGCGTCCACCTGGATATTGGGGATCACCTGGCGGCCTTCGTAGTCGTCCTGGTGACCGAACTCATAGCCTGCCGAGATGGTGGTCATCTTCAGCTCGTCAAAGAGCTCCTTGTAATGGTGGGCCCGGGAGCCGCCGACAAACATCATCGCGGTCTTGCCTTCGGTCCTGGGGCTGATTTCGGCCAGGGCCGATTCCACCTGGGGCATCTCTTCGGCGATCACCGCCTCCACCCGGTCGATGAGCTCCTTTTCTCCGAAGTACTCGGCGATCTTCCTGAGGCTCTTGGCCGTGGCCTTGGCGCCGATGAAGTTCACCTTGATCCAGGGGATGCCATACTTGGTCTCCATCATGTCGGCCACGTAGTTGATGGAACGGTGGCACATGACCGCATTGAGATCCGCGGTATGGGAGGAGGCAAACTGGTCGTAGGTCGAGTTGCCGGAAAAGGTCGAGATGCAGGTGATCCCGCATTTCTTGAAGATCCGGTCGATCTCGAAGCCGTCGCCGCCGATGTTGTACTCGCCCAGAAGGTTGATCTTGTACTTGCCCGGCTTCACCTCGTCGTTCTGCCCCACCAGATGCCTGAACACCTGGTTGTTGGCGATGTGATGGCCGGCGGACTGGGAAACGCCCTTGTAGCCCTCGCAGGAGAAGGCGTAGACGTTGCAGTCGCCGAACTTCTCCTTCATGCGCTTGGCCACGGTATGGATGTCGTCGCCGATCAGCCCCACCGGACAGGTGGCGAACACGGCGATGGATTTGGGGTGGAAGAGGTCGTAGGCCTCCTGGATGGCCGCGGCCAGCTTCTTTTCACCGCCGAAGATGATGTCCGAGTCCTGCATGTCCGTGGAAAAGCAGTAGTTCATGTAGTTCTCGCCGTCCGGGCCGGGATCGGTCTGGTTGCGGCGGGTCAGCCAGGCGTAGAAGCTGCAGCCGATGGGGCCATGCACCAGGTTGACGATATCGCGGGTCGGCCCCATGATGACGCCCTTGCAGCCGGCATAGGTGCAACCGCGCATGGTGATGATGCCGGGGATAGTGCGCACGTTGGCGGTGAGCTCCGGGGTCTCGTTCTGGCGCGCCTCGTTGATCATGATCTGCTTGGCGCGCTTGCGGGCCACCTTGGGCGGGTACTTCTCAAGGAGCGCCGACTTGACCTCGGCGGGATCCCACTGCACCAGCTTGTTCTTTGCTGCTGAAGCCATTGTTTTTCCTCCCTATGAGATGGCCTTGAGGCCGGTCTCGCCTGTCCGGACCCGGACCGCGTCGCCCAGCGGCAGGACAAAGATCTTGCCGTCGCCAGCCATGCCGGTCTTGTTCGTATTGATGATGGTCTCCACCACGCAGGGCACCATCTTGTCTTCCACCACGGCAGTGATCATCCGCTTGGGGTAGAGCTTGCCCTTTTCGCCCAGCAGCGCGGCGGCCTCCTCATGCCCCTGCACCGTGCCTTCGAGAATGGCCGGGCTGACAAAACCCTTGCCCCGGCCCTGGGCCTCGTGGGCAAAGAAGGCATCGACCCCGCAGTCGGTGAGGGCCTGCTTGGTCTGGTTCATCATGTTGATGCGCACGATGGCGATGACCTCTTTCATGACACCCCCCCCTCCGAGGCATAGGCGGTTTCCTTGACGCCGGAGCTGATGGTGTAGGACTCCTCCACCTCGGAAACAAAGATCTTGTCGTCGCCGAAGGCCCCCTTGCCGGTGGAGCGGGCCGAATTCATCACGGTATCGATGAAGAAGTCCTTGTCCGCCGGGTTGATGACGCTCATCAGCATCACCTTGGGCAGCTCGTCATAGGTGATGTCGCCGATCTTGATGCCGCGCTGCTTGCCGCGCCCGGCCACGGAGTACTTGGTTACCGCCGGAAAGCCCGCCTCCATGAGGGCGGCGAGGACCTTGTCTGCTTTCTCCGGCCGGACGATGGCTCTTATCATGGTCAACATTGGTTGGTTCTCCTTATTGGGGTGGTATCCCATCTCCAGCATGCCGGCTTGCGAACCGTTCCGGCAATAGGCTGGATATTTTCGTCAATTTCGTGTTCTTTCGAGGGGTTGTTGGCAAATCCCTCAGTTCATCAGCCCGTAGTCCATGAGCAACTTCTCCAGCTCCTCGATCTCCAGGGGCTTGGGCACCACGAACATCGTGTTCTCGTCGATGGCCTTGGAGAGCCCCCGGTACTCGTCGGCCTGCTTGGCCTCGGGCTTCCATTCGATCACGGTCTTGCGGTTGATCTCCGCCCGTTGCACGTCGTTGTCGCGGGGCACGAAGTAGATCATCTGGGTGCCGAGCTTCTTGGCGAACTCCTGGATCATCTCCTTCTCGTTGTCCACGTTCCGGGAGTTGCAGATCAGCCCGCCCAGCCGGACATTGCCCGAGGTGGCGAACTTGACGATGCCCTTGCTGATGTTGTTGGCCGCGTACATGGCCATCATCTCGCCGGAGCAGACGATGTAGATCTCCTCGGCCTTGCCGTCGCGGATCGGCATGGCGAACCCGCCGCAGACCACGTCGCCCAGTACGTCGTAAAAGGCGTAGTCCAGCTTCTCGCCCTCTTCGTAGGCGCCCAGGGATTCGAGCATGTTGATCGAGGTGATGATGCCCCGGCCCGCACAGCCAACGCCCGGTTCCGGCCCGCCCGACTCGACGCACCAGGTGCCGCCGTAGCCGGCCTTGCGGATGTCATCCAGTTCCACGTCCTCGCCCTCCTCGCGCAGGGTGTCCAGTACCGATTTCTGGGCGAGTCCCCCCAGGAGCAGGCGGGTGGAGTCCGCCTTGGGGTCGCAGCCGACCACCATGACCTTCCTGCCCATCTCCACCAGTCCCGCCACCGTGTTCTGGGTGGTGGTTGACTTGCCGATGCCGCCCTTGCCGTAGATTGCTACCTTGCGCATGTGTCCTGCCTCCTCTCGTTGGATTGTCTGCCTTGCGGCCAAATTGTGCCGGGGTGCGGGCGCTCCCGCTGCTTGGGGATGCGTCCCGACATTTCCCGGGTCCGTGCCGGTGTGTTTGAAGAGAGGTATGGCAAGGGGTGTGCCAGTGAGGTGCGAAAGGGGCGAGTTTGTTTTAACAGCCCGATATTTCGAGATGATTTTTGCTGTCGTCTGCCCGGGTCCACCGTGGTGGCGTGGTTGTCTCTCCGACAAGGCCATTCCAATTTGTCGCGATCGAGACGTTTCGGTGGGACTGTGTTGGTGTTTGCAAAAACGTTATTTTCGTATTCGTACATTTACAAATGAAACGAAATTGCAAGATGTGGATGGGGCTGGATGCGAGGGTGGATGTAATAAAATCGCGCTATGATAGGATGTTGCGTGTTTTGTTGCCGGAAGGGAGAGGGGGGGTATGTTTATTGCTATTCATCCGGTCAGACAAAGAGAGCACCAGTCAACCGCATGGAGCAGTCATGGCCGCAACCCGTCTCAACCCAGAGAAAACCGAGTACCTGGAACTCCAGGCCCTCTATCAGGTTTCCCAATTGATCGGTTCCGCCCTGGAGCTTGACAAGGCCCTCTCCGAGATCCTGGGTATCCTGCACGAAACCCTGCGCATGGAGCGGGCCACCCTGGTGCTCCTGGACGAGACCGGCGGCCGCCTGACCATCCGCGCCTCCTACGGGCTGACCCGCGCCGAGCAGGAGCGGGGGATCTACCGGCTGGGCGAGGGGGTGATCGGCAAGATCTTCGAGAGCTGCTACCCCTGCGTGGTGCCGGATATCCACAACGAGCCGCTCTTTCTGAATCGCACCGGCGCCAGGGCCAATCTGCCCAAGGGTGAGATCGCCTTTATCGGCGTGCCGGTGGTGGTGGAGGCGCGACCAGTCGGGGTGCTCACCGTGGACCGGCTCTTTGGGCCGGAGGTGACCTTTGAGGAGGATGTGCGCTTCCTCACCGTGGTCTCCACCCTCATTGCCCAGTTCCTGGTGCTGAACGAGGCGGTGAGTCGCAAGGAGCGGGTGCTGGTGGAGGAGAATGAAGCCCTCAGGGCGGAGCTGCGATACCGCTACAGCCACCACGGCATCATCGGCCAGAGCAAGGCGATCCAGGAGGTGTTCCGCTCCATCGACAAGGTGGCCCCCAGCCGGGCCACCGCCCTGCTCTTGGGCGAGTCCGGCACCGGCAAGGAGCTGGTGGCCAGGGCTGTGCACCAGGCCAGCCCGCGGCGCGACCTGCCCTTTATCAAGGTCAACTGCGCGGCCCTGCCGGAGAACCTGCTGGAGAGCGAGCTGCTGGGCCATGAGAAGGGGGCCTTTACCGGCGCCATGTCCATGAAGAAGGGGCGTTTCGAGTTGGCCGACGGCGGCACCCTCTTTCTCGACGAGATCGGCGAGCTGCCGGTGGGGTTGCAGGCCAAGCTGCTGCGGGTATTGCAGGAGCGGCAGTTCGAGCGGCTGGGCGGCATCCGCACCATCAGCGTCGATGTGCGGATCATCGCCGCCACCAACCGCAGCCTGGAGGAGGCGGTGGCCGAGGGGAGCTTTCGGGCGGATCTTTACTTCCGCTTGAGCGTGGTGCCCATCCTGCTGCCGCCCCTGCGAGACCGGCGGGAGGACATCCCCATCCTGGCCGACCACTTCCTGCGGGAGAGCAACCGGAACAACGGCCGCAACGTCCGGCTCTCAAGGCCAGTGGCCAACTTTTTCCAGGTCTACGACTGGCCCGGCAACGTGCGGGAGATGCAGAACCTCATGGAGCGGCTGGTGATCATGGCCGATCAGGAGATCGTGGAGCTGGGCGACCTGCCCTCCTACATGACCGACGAGCCGGTGCGGGGAGTGCCGTTGCTCCAGGCCGCGCCAGCGGCCGAGGCGGGGAGCCGGCCGGAAGCCCCGGAGGCGGGGCGTGGCGCGGTCCGGCCCCTCCGTGCGCTGGAGCGCGAGGAGATCGAGGCGTCCTTGAAACGCCACGGCTGGATTCAGGCGCGGGCGGCCCGGGAACTGGGGCTCACCCCGCGGCAGATCGGCTACAAGATGAGGAAGTACGGGTTGGTTTCACCGTGGTGAGGGGGGCGCGGAACTCAGCGGCGAGGACGGAACGACGGGGCCGGTCCGACTTCGTCCGATCCATATGCTTGTTGGGCGCTACGTTTCCGAGCGCCGTTCTCTCCGTCAGTCGTCATTCTCTGGCCCGCCCGTAATGAGCGTCCAGCGCCCATCGCGCGTCTGTGCGTATTCCTGGCCGTGCCCCCACCCTACTCGCGCCCCCGAAAAGACGAAGCAAAACCGACACATGCACGCCCACATGTTCATCGGACTGACTGCCGCGTCATACATCAGCCCCGACAGGCCTCGGTTACAGAGGTCGCAGCGGTCTGGCGCGTCCTTAAAGAAGTCCGTTGGCACATAGTTTGGTGGTACGGGCAGTGCTGTGCGGTCAAACTGCCGGGGATTGCCATGAGAGACGAAGAGAGCAAGTTCACACGCCCAATTCCAACTAGCTTCGACGAGCGATCGAAGGGTTGGGATGCTATTCGGCTGGACTTCGGTTCGACGAACGCGGGTGCCCACCGCCGATAGTTCGCGCACGGAAGGGGGATCAACAACATGCTCGAAAACGCGCCACACAAGTCCGAGCTCGGCCAGTAACTTGCTTCTATATGCGAAGTGCTCATGCATTGTGGACGCCAATTGATACGCGAGAGGCGTTCCATATACTGCCTTCAGCGTAGCTGTCGTCGTACTTGGGACTGTTGTCCCGTTCCAACACAGGACGCATCGAATGTGCCTGAACGCGCGTTCGCCCTCCGGCACCATAACGAACTCGATACTCGGTGTGAATGGGTCATCAGGTGCAAGAATCGAGCTGCACACAGCGAGGAGCAGGTCCTCGGGATAGAACGCAACGAAGGTTAGCGTACCGCGCTTGTCGGTGGTGCTAAACTCAGAAAGTACGGTTCCGACTAGGTCCCGAAGATGCGTGTCCGGCTTAAGGAACTCTGCCACCTGTTTGAGCCGATTACTCCAGTCCAGGCGGTTCTTAGGACTGGTGACAAACTTGAGGTAAATGCCATTGTCGGCATCGTAGGCTGCGAGTAAACTATGAAGGTCTTCCTCCGACCAAAGACTGGTGTCTGCCCATGCCGATCCAATTCTCTCCCATCGTGTCGCGCGCCATCCGTCATTTTCGCGCGCTACGAATTGGAATGGGCCAATGCACCCAATGTCCCTCGGGAACCGTGGGGCTGAGGCCGCCGCGGCATCAATCAGGTGCCATCCTAGGGACGAGATCTCATCGTGTTCGTCCTCGTCATCCTGCTCGGCATCGATTACTTCCCCATGCGCGGCGACGTCTTCGCAACATATTGGCCCCGTGGGCTGCATGTTGGCGAGGTAGCTACGTACCTGTTCTGCCGAGAGACGTGGGACGGCAAGGGTCGCGGAGAATGGGTAGCAGATGTTCGGGTTATTACCCTCGTACTGATGTTCGACGAAGAGGCAGTTTAGATCCGGGAAGCGCTTGAGAGAACTGGCCATGGCGCGAACAGTCTGCGCGCGATGGTCGGGGTCGGTAAAACAAGCAATCCAGTATGCGGGGTCGAGCGCCAACTCTTCAGGTGATACGGGTTGGATCTGATGGGCGGCCAGCGGGGTACCGTCCGGCGCAATATTCAACTGGTACCCCTCAAACTGGAATGACTCCGTACGCGATAGCTCGGCAAAGGGGACCCGCAGCTCGTGCCACGTGGTGGACACGATGAAACAACGAATCTGCGCTCGTCGAAGGCCATGCTTCGCTACGAACAGGCCGAGGTACTTTAGGAGTTCGTGCAGTGCCTCGCGGGCAGATGAGTCACTCCGTTTTAGCTCAACGAGAACGAACAGGCCGTTTCTATCCCTGGCGAGGATATCCAGAAAGCCTCGAGCGCCTGAGCCGCTCGGTATGTAATGCTCAATATCTAGGAGAGTGAGTCCCGGCTCCAGAATGCCCAACCGCGTTGCAAGTTGATCTCGGATGATTGTTTCGCGTGGTTGCATGGCGTCCTACCCTTGTACGCACAGGGTCTAGATCGACTCACCCAAGCAAGGAGCCGCAACCAACTCGTAGTTTACGCTGCTCACTCCCCGCCAAACAAGTTATTCTGTGGTTTCTGTATATCTCAATCCCGATCGCCTTGGCGGCTGGGGGCTTGTTGTCCTCCCCAGGGGAACCGGCAATCCTATCGCGAGTGAGTAATCGTATCTTGCTGTATTCTAAACGGAAAAATTTCTCAACCTGATTTTTGCTTTCGGATTTATTCCCAGATATCCTCCCAGCGTCTGGATTCTATCGGTGAGGGGTATTTCAGGGATGCTTTTCAGGTCGTACGGGAACCACAGGGAGGAGGTCTGAATTGAAGCGACAAGCACGCGACAAGGCTGCTCCCCTTAACAGGGTTTCGCAATGCTGAACAAATGGGGCGGGTTTTCTAGTGTAACATTCTGATATAGTTGCTGAAAAAACGGTCGAAGTTGGCAGAGATGGTGTGTTTCACCCTTTCCGCCTCCTGGAGGATCTCCTGCATCTCCACGGCCGGGGATCGCTGCGATGCCAGCCAGGCGCGGTCCTTCTCCTGCCAGGCTCGGATCTCTTCCGGCCTGGCGGCGTGGTTTTCGAACTGCACGCCCATGATATGCGGCCGTTCCGCCAGGGAAAAGGCCTCCACCTGGCACTGTTCGGAGATGGCCAGCAGCTCCAGATGGCGGGGCAGCGGTTCCTGCACCGCCTGTTCATGCCACTTGAAAAGGGGGATGGTCGGTTCCAGGCCGGCAAAGGCGGGATGTTCCCGGCCGTGGTGGGTGAGGTGGCCGGGAACAAAGCCAACGCTGGGCCGGAAGTTCCATCCCACCCGGGCGCCCAAGGCCTCGGCCAGCAGCTGGTGCCCCAGGCAGAAGCCGAGGATCGGCTTGTCCGCGTCGATCGCCCGGGCGATGAACCGCTTCTCCTCAACCAGGAAGGGGAATTTCTTCTCCTGGTCCACATTGGGCTTGCCGCCCAGCAGGATGATGCCGTCGTAGTGGTTGAAGTCGGGGATCCAGTCCTGCCACACCTTGACGATGTCGAACAGCAGCCCGTGCTGTGCCGCCTGGTGCCAGAGCATCCGTCCCGGCTTGACCCAGGGGGTATGTTGCAGAACAAGAAGGTTCACCCGATGCCCTGTGCTGATGGCAGGATTCCCGGCCCGGGCGGCGGCCGCGCCCGCGGTCGAGTTCCAGCGGTTTGGTGATGCGATGGGCATGGCCTTGGCCCTGCCTCCTTTTCTGGCGCCGCGCACTGCCTTTGGCTCCATTGTCGTGTTGTACTATCAAGGATCGTGCCAGCGGGGGGATTCTGGGAGGCGTGTCTGTCCAATGTCCTGAAATTATGAGGCTTTGTTCGTTGCCTGCTGTTGGGGTGGGGGGAGGGTGTCGATGCGCTTGTCTACATTTATGTGATTATTCATCCTGTGTGCTTGCTGGTGCTTCCTTTTTTGTGATGTGTTGTTGCGATGGGTAGCGGTCTGCTTTTTCTTTGACAGACACGGCGGGCTGGGTAGAGTGATGGCATTTCCCGGGCCGGGCGTGTTTGTCGGAAGCGGCCCTTCCCCCTACCAGGAGCGGCAAATGGAATCGCCACCCTTCATGCGTATTCGAGACATCCAGGATGGCCAGCAGGTCGAGGGCCTGTTTTTGGTCAAGGAGATGAGCCGTGGCGAGACCAAGGCCGGCAAGCCCTACCTCTCCCTCACCCTCATGGACACCAGCGGTGAATTGAGCGCCAAGGTGTGGGAGAATGCCGATCGGTTCGCGCCGGAGTGTCCGGCCGGGGCGGTGGTGGAGGTGCGCGGTCTGGCGCAGGCATACAAGGGGGTATTGCAGCTGCGGGTGGATGGGCTTGCGCGGCTGGCCGAGGAGCAGGTGGACATGAGCCGTTTTGTTCCCTCCGCGCCGGGGGATGTCCAGGCCATGGCCAAGGAGCTGCTCCAGCTGGCCGCCAGCATCAAGGATCCGCATCTGCGCGCCCTGCTGGACTCCTTTTTCTCGGATCAGGCCCTGTTGGAAGCAATGCGCCGGGCGCCGGCGGCCAAGGCCATGCACCATGCCTATCTGGGCGGGCTGCTGGAGCACACCCTGGCGGTGGCCAGGCTGGCGGACCGGGTCTGCGGCCTCTATCCGGAGCTGGACCGTTCGCTGCTGCTGGCCGGCGCCATGCTCCACGACATCGGCAAGCTCAAGGAGTTCGATTTCACCTCCTTTCCCTTTGACTATACGGATCAGGGCCGGCTGCTGGGCCACATGACCCTGGGGGTGGCGATGATCCAGAAGCGGCTGGCCGCGCTCCCCGGCTTCCCGCCCGAGCTGGCGGCCCGGCTCTGCCACCTGATCCTCAGCCATCATGGCCGCCATGAGTATGGCTCGCCGGTGCTGCCGATGATGAGCGAGGCCTTTGTCCTCCATTTCCTCGACGACCTGGACGCCAAGGTCAACTACCTCTCGCGCTTGGCCGGCCAGGCGCGCGCCGAGGGCTACCAGTGGAGCGAGTACCAGCGCAACCTGGAGCGCTTCCTCTATCTGCGCGGCAACGGCGAGGAAAGCGTCGCGATGCCCGAGGAGCCGGGCTGCGGCGTGGGCACGGCGGCGGAAGGGGCGCGACAGCGGAGCCTGTTCGGGGAGTAGGAAGGAATCCGGCACTCAGGAGAGAGGACTCGGGCGGGAGGACTTTTTTCCTTTCTCCCGACCTGCCCTCACGCCGCCATCAGCCATGGGGGCAGCCGGCAGGAGAGGCTCTCCGCGATGGCCCGGAACAGCTCCGCCTCGGCGAGGGTGATGGCGCCGTCATGGCTCAGGCATTCCTGGCAGGCCGCGACGACGGCGTGGCGTTGGGCCAGCTGGGTCCGGCCGAGCAGGGTGAGGGCCTGGTCGAATTCGGAAAGCGGATGGGCGGCAGGGCGGAGCGGCCGCGCCACCATCGGCAGCCGTTCCACCGCCCTGGTCAGGGCGGCTTCCGCCTCGCTCGGTTGGTCATGGCCCTGATGGGCAAGGGTGGCCAGCACCACCGCGCTGGCCCGCGCCACCTCCTGGCGGCTCGGGCTGGGGCCGCGATCGGACGAGGCCGGGTGGCGGGCCTGTTGGAGGTTGCGCAGCAGGATGCGCTGCACGGCGTACTCGAACAGATCCACCTGGGTATCCGCCTCCACGAGCTGCTGCACCGTCCGCCTGAACTCCTGGTCCAAGTCCGCCGGCAGGGAGCGAAGCGCCGGCAGGCAGAGATCCAGCAGCGGCAGGCGCGCCTCCCTGGGCAGGTCTCCAAGCAGTGGGGAGAGCTGTTCGGTCATCTCCACCAGCAGACGGTTCCGCGCCGTCTGTTCCCGCACCAAATTCCACTGCGTCTCCCGCGTATCCTCGTTGTCCTGGCTGATCAGCAGGTTCCACACCACGGCCTGGGCGCCCTCCTGGCCGCGGCAGGCGTTGCGCACCGCCATCGGCAGTTTGGCGAGCAGGCGGCGGCGTTGGCGCATGAAGCGGTCGGTCGCCTCTTCTCCCTTGGAGCGGTGGCAGGGCCGTGAAGGCGGGGGTACGGCGGCGACGGTGGCGCTTGCCACTGCGACTGGCTGCCAGGGAGGCTGGGCAGGGGAGGCATGGCCGCCGCCGAGGGGCTCCACCAGGGCTTCCTCGCCTAGGGCCACCTCCAGTGGCACCTGGCGGATCACCGGGCTGAGACGGGGAAAATGGCCGTCAAAGGTGGGGTCCAGCATCCTGATCCGCTGGGCAAGGGGAGGGTGGCTGCTGAACAGGGCGAAGATGGCGTCGCCCATCCCGTTTTCAAAGTACATGTGGCTGGCCTCTTCGGCGCGCGGGTGGAGCAGCCGGCTGCCGGTGGTGAGGCCGCCGATCTTCCTGAGGGCGCCGGCCAGGCCCAGCGGGTTTCTGGTGAGCTGGACCGCGGTGGCGTCGCTCAGGTATTCCCGCTGTCTGGAAACCGCCATCTTGATGAGTTTGGCGCCCACCCCTCCCACGAACCCCACCACGTAGAGAATCAAGGCCAGGGCGATGAGCGGCGCCTCGTCCTTCATGCGCCTGGCCCGGTAGCCAGCCTCGTAGCCGCGCAGGATGGCGGCGCCGGTCAGGTGCAGCAGCAGGATGCCGTGCACCATGCCCATCAGTTTGAGATTGAGGCGGCTGTCGCCGCTCAGGATGTGTCCGCACTCGTGGGCGATCACCCCCTGCAGTTCGTCGCGGGAGAGCAGTTCCAGGGCGCCGTCGGTCACGGCCACCACCGCGTCCGCCGGGGTGAAGCCGGCGGCAAAGGCGTTGATGCCTCCCTCCCGGTCGAGGATGTAGACCAGCGGCACCGGGATTCCGGCGGCAATGGCCATCTCCTCCACCACATTGAGCAGTTGCCGCTCCCGGGGGGTCTGGCTGTCCGGCGGCACCAGCCGGCCGCCCAGGCGGGCGGCGACCGCCGGGCCGCCGTGGCGCAGTTGCAGCAATTTGAAGAGGGTTCCCGCCGCGATCAGCAGGAGGGTGGCCGGCACGGTGATCTGGAAGATAGCCGGATCGCGCAGCAGGGTGCCAAGGCTGGCGGCGCGCATGGCGAAACGGGGAGAAAAAAGGAGGAGCAGCGCCACGCAGAGATGGATCACCGCCACCACCGCCGCCACGGCGCCACCAAACAGCAGGATCAGCAGGACGGTGTTGCGGCGCGCCTTCTCCTGGTGCCCGAAGAAGTCAAGCATGCCAGGAGCTGTCAGGAGAAGGAGACCTTGACCGCCTCCCGAGCGGGCACGTCGCGCACCTCGAAGAGCGGCGCTTCGCCGAACTGGAACATTCCGGCGACGATGTTGGCGGGAAAACGTTCTCGGCCGGTGTTGTATAGCATCACCGCGTCGTTGAAGGCCTGGCGGGCAAAGGCCACTCGGTTTTCCGTGGAGGTGAGTTCCTCGGTCAGCCGCGCCATGGTCTGGTCGGCCTTGAGGTCGGGGTAGGACTCGGCCAGGGCGAAGAGCCGGCCCAGCGCGCCGGAAAGCGCCCCCTCCGCAGCCATGAGCCCTGCCATGGCCTGGGGATTGCCCGGATTGGCCGCCGCCTGCCGTTCCACGGCCACCGCCTGGTTGCGGGCGGCGATCACCGCCTCCAGGGTTTCCCGCTCATGGGAAAGGTATGCCTTGGCCGCCTCCACCAGATTGGGGATCAGGTCGTAGCGGCGCTGCAACTGCACGTCGATCTGGGCAAAGGCGTTTTTATGGCGGTTGCGCAGGGTCACCAGCCCATTATAGGTGATGATGGGAAAGGCGAACAGGGCGGTGAGCAGGAGCAGGGTGACGATCAAGCCGGTCATGGAATCCTCCGTGGTTTGTTCGGCGGCAAGGCGTGGTCAGCGGTCCCTCCTGGCGGCGGGGTGATGGGTCAGCAGCCCCAGCAGGGTCTTGCCGTGGAGGCGGAAGGCGTCATCGAGCAGCCGTTTGAAGTCGGCCTTGATGGTATCCAGTGGCGGCAGGGGCGGCAACAGCGGCAGGAAGTTCTCCACCGGCAGCTGGGGGTCGATGCGCATGGAGCGCTCCAGGTTCTGGGCCATGCCGACCTCCATGCCGCCCTCCATGCCGCCGCTCTTGCCGTGGTTTCCCATGGTCCTCAGGAAGCCGATGATGGAGCCCAGGTCGTTGTTGCGGTAGAAAACGTCGATCTCCTCGTTGATCTCCTCCCGATAGCGCACCAGCTCGGCGAACTTCTCCCGGTACTGCCCCACGTGGATCTCCAGGCGGTCGTAGCAGTCGAAGGCCAGGTTCTTGAAGCGGCCGGCCAGGGTGAGGCCGTGGATGTGGACCCCCTCGAAGACCCGCTGCCGGATGTTGGCCGACTGGGTGAGGTAGGGGTCGTAGAAGAGATCCTCCGGCAGGCCGGTGAGATCGAGGAAGGCGTGGATCAACTCGTCGGTGGAGAGGAGGATGTAGGTGCGGATCAGATCGAAGCTGATGCGCTTTTCCAGGATAAAGGAGTACTGCCTGGTTTTCTCGACAAAGTCGAGCTTGTCCTCCTCGATCAGCTTGCGAAAGCCGAAGTAGCGGTCCGCGATCTCCTTCTTGATCTCGTAGGCAAGGACATCGTTGATATCCGGGGAGTGAGGACTCATGGCGGTCGGAGCGGCTGGCCCCGTGGTCAGGGCGACGGCCGCGCCGCCGCCCCGCCGATGGGCGCCTTAGGCCACGCCCTTGCTGTTGAGGAAGGGGCCGTACTTCTTGTCGGTGCCCATGATGTGCTGGTCGAGCCAGTTTTTGAGGAAGTTCATCACCTCGATGGAGATGGTGGACTTGCCCGACTCCACCTCACCGATGAGCGCCTTGACCTTGGCGGTCATCTTGACGTGCTTGTCCTTGTGCTCCGCGAACTCCGGGTAGCCGTGGGTACTCATCAGCTTCTCCTCCACGGCGAAGTGGCTGACGCAGTAGGTGGCCAGCTTGTTGAGCACCTTGGTCAACGCCTCCTTGCCCTGCTTGGCGAGCATCGCCTCGTGCAGTTCGTTGATCATGTTGATGAGCTGCTTGTGCTGCTCGTCGATCTCCTTGACTCCGACGCTGTAGCGGTCTGTCCAACTGATAAGTGCCATAATTCCCCTCATGCGGTTGTGATGAATGCCGTGGATGCTCTCTGGAATGGGAAAGACATCCAGAGGCAGTATTTGTAGTTGCGTATTATTCTTGATACAGAAGGCGCCCAACTTTTGCAAAATGTTTCAGCTGGGAACCAGCTTTTTCACGGTATGCAAATTATAGCAGAAAATTCGGGGCGATTGGAAAGGAGTTTTCCGCAAACCCCAGGGGTGCAGACTCGCTGGGGAAAGAGCGCCACGAGCGGTGCGATCACCCCAGGATGAGTTCCTGGGCAAAGGTGATGATCGGCCGCATGATCCTGGGGATGAAGCCGAGGTAGAAAAGGGCCAGCAGCAGGATGAAACCGAAGGGCTCCAGCTTTTCATAGCGGCGGGCCAGTTCGTAGGGGAGCAGGTTGGCCACCACCCGGCTGCCGTCCAGGGGCGGGATGGGGATGAGATTGAAGACGGTGAGCATCAGATTGATCCAGATGCTCGCCGCCACCATCTGGATCAGCGGCCAGAAGATTGCCATGCCCAGGATCGGCGCCAGCGGGGCGAGCAGGCGGATGGCGATGCCGCTGGCCACGGCGAGCAGCAGGTTGGCGGTCACCCCGGCCAGGGAGACCAGGATGATGTCGCGCCTGGGGTTCTTGAAGTAGCGGCTGTCCACCGGCACCGGCTTGGCCCAGCCGATCTTCATGATCAAAAAGGCCACCACCCCGAGCGGGTCCAGGTGCCGGAAGGGATTCATGGTCAGCCGGCCCTGCAGCCGGGCGGTGGGGTCGCCCAGCCGGTTGGCCACCAGGCCGTGCGCGTACTCATGGACGGTGAGGGCCAGCAGGAAGGGCGGGGCGAGGATGGCGATCTCCTGGATGGTCTTGGCGAGGTTCATGGGGCGGATCCGTGATCGGGCAGGGGGAAGTGTTCGCGGAGAAAGACAGCCTCGCTCTCGCGGTCATGCACCATCCCGTCCAACCGGGCATCGCGCAGGGCGGTGAGCATGGTACCATAGGCAGGGCCTGGGCGGTAGCCCATTTGGGCGAGATCGTGACCGGTGTGCTCGGTTTTCACCTGCCGCCACTCGGTGACATAGAGGGAGATCGCCTTCTGGCAGCTCTTCTTCTTGACCAAGGCCATGAGATGCAACAGCCCCTCCGGCGCCAGCGCCGCCAGCAGTCGGCTGACCCCGCTCGGCCGCTCCGGCAGGCTCCGCCGCATGATGGTCGCCACCCGGCTCGCTTCGGCCTTCTGTTCGATGAGCAGCCTGCGGTGGCGCTCCGGCATCTCGAAGCGCTGGCAGAACTCGGCGGCCTCCCGGGTGAGCAGGGAACTGAGCAGGCCCAGCAGGTAGACCAGCCATGGCCGGCACGGTTCCTCCAGGTAGAGCAGCCGGTGCCAGTCCAGCACCCGCTTGCTTTCGGCGAGCACCGTGGTCAGGCGCGGTTCCTGACGGAGCTTGGGGTGGAGCAGGCGCAGGAGGCCGAACTCCGCCATGCGGTTGATGGCCGGCAGCGGATCCTCCTCGGAAAGGATGATGATGATCTCGTTGAGGAAGCGGCGGCCGTGGCACTGCTCGAACAGCTCCATCCGCACCGCGTTCTTGATCAGCTTCTCGGTGTGGCGACCGATCTTGAAGCCCATGCGCTGCTCGAAGCGGATGGCGCGGAAGATGCGGGTGGGATCCTCCACGAAGGAGAGGTTGTGGAGCACCCGCACCTGCCGGTCCTTGAGGTCGTTCTGGCAGTTGAAGAAGTCCACCAGCATGCCGAAGGTCTCCGGGTTGAGGTGGACGGCCATGGCGTTGATGGTGAAGTCGCGGCGGTAGAGGTCGAGCTTGAGGGAGGAAAGCTCCACCGTGGGCAGGGCGGCCGGGTACTCGTAGTACTCCAGCCTGGCGGTGGCGAGGTCGATCTTGCCGCCGTCGGGCAGAAGCACCACCGCGGTGCCGAACTTCTCATGGACCCTTACCCGGCCGCCGAGTTCCTCGGCCAGGCGCTTGGCCAGGGCGATGCCGTCTCCCTCCACCACGATATCGATGTCCAGGTTCTTGACGTGCAGCAAGAGGTCGCGGACAAAACCGCCCACCGCGTAGGCGCGGTATCCCAGCCGTTGGGCTGATTCGCCGATGGCGCGCAGGAGCAGTACCAGCTCGCGGTGCAGCACCTCGACCATCAGGGCGGTCAGGTTGCGGTTGCGGCCCGCCGAGGGCACCTCCTCGTCGGCCAGCAGCCTGCGCGGCAGGTGGGCCGGGTCGTTGACCAGAAGCTGCAACAGGTCGGTGCGGGTGATGGCGCCGACCATCGCCTCCTGCTCCACCACCGGGATGAAGCGCTGGCGGTGGCCGATGATCAGCTCCTGGATCTCGGCCAGCCCTGCCTCCGGGGGCAGGCTGGCGAAATCGGTGGTCATGTAGTCGGTGGCCTGCGCCTCGCCGAGGCCCAGCTGGATGGACTTGCCCGCCACCCGCCGGGAGATGAGCCCCAGCGGCCGGCGCTGCTCGTCGAGGATGGGCAGGACGGTGATGTTGTAGCGATTGAGCAGCGCCTCCGCCTGGTTGATGGTGATGCCGGGGCTGCCCGCGATCACCGGCGCCGACATCAGCTCCCTGGCCAGCCGCTGCGGCCGGATATGCTTGTGGAGCAGCAGCACCAGTTTTTCCTCCGCCTCGATCAGCCCCAGGTCCTTCACCGTGGCCGACGCGGCCGAGGCGTGGCCGCCGCCCCCGAAGTCGCGGGCGATGGCGCCGGCGTTCACTTCCGGAACCCGGCTGCGGGCGATCAGGTAGGTGCGTTCGCCCATGCGGGCCAGGCAGAAGAGCACGTCCAGGTTCTCCATCACCATGAATCGCCGGACCACCAAGGCCAGATCGTCGGCGTACTCGGGCAGGTCGAGCTTGGCCACCACCAGGTCGAGCCCCTGCACGGTGTAGGTGACCGCCGAGTCCATCAAGGCGTGGAGCAGGGCGACTTCCCGGCTGGTCAGCTCCTGGGAGATGAACTGCGAGATGGTCGCCAGATCGGCGCCCTGGGCGAGCAGCCAGGCCGCCGCCTCCAGGTCCTCGGGGCAGGTGGTATCGAAGGCGAATGAACCGGTGTCCTCGTAGATGGCCAGGGCCATCAGGGTGGCCTCCCGGGGGGAGACGGGGATGCCCCGTTCCCGGAAGAGGCGGGTCAGGATGGTGGTGGTGGAGCCCACCGGCCGCACCATCTCCAGCTCGCCCTTGAGGTCGCCGGGGGCGTCGGGATGGTGGTCGTAGAGGTGTACCGTCAGGCCGGGGTTGTCCAGGCACTTGGCCAGGCCGCCGATGCGCGTCGGCTGGCGGGTGTCCACCACGATGAGACGGCGGACCTGTGCGAGGTCCAGGTTCCTGAGGCGCTGGAAGTTATAGGTGTAGTGGTTGGACTGGGCGAGGAAGTCGCGCAGGTTGCGCTCCTGCGAGCCGGGGAAGACCAGGACCGCCTCCGGGTAGAGCTTCTTGGCCGCGATCATCGAGGCAAGGCTGTCGAAGTCGGCGTTGAGATGGGTGGTGATGAGGTCCATGGCGTCCGCGCGGCAAGGGGTGGCGGCAAAAAGAGTTGGCCTCCCTGAGTATAGACCAAGCGCGCGGGCCTGACAATGGCGGCAGAGTGCGGGGGAGGACTTCCTTGGTATCCGTATCCTGTGCGCCCCCAGGAAAACAAGGCGTACTGCACCTTTGAGGCCTGTTTGCCGGGCGGAGGTTTTTGGGGGGGCTTGGTGTTACGGTCTTGCCGATCAGGGACCGCCGGAGGGGGGGCGGTTTGGGCCGTAATAGATGTTCGGGGTGTTCTGGGCCGGTTTGGCGGGAGGCTGGTCGCCGTTCGGCGAGGGAGGGGCGGCCAGGAAGTGGAGGTCGGAGCGGATGGGCCGTTCAAAGCGGGGCAGGCTGGCGATGAGCCCCTCGCAGGGGGAGGTCTCGATGTCCCGGCGGGCCAGGTTCAGGGTGTCGATGGATTGGTTTTCCTCAGCGCAGAGGGTAAGCGCCTGGTTGGTGTCGAACTTGACCAGTCCGGCGATTCGGAAGGAGGCCACCTTGGGCAGGTAGTCGCCGCAGCCCTGCCGCTCGGGGTTGGCGGCCACCTCGTTGTAGAGGGCCACCAACTGGTTGTAGTCGGCCAGCAGCACCTGGTAGCGTTCCGTCCATCTATCGAAGCCCTGGCGCAGGGAGTTGCTCTCCCTGATCATCTCGTTGTAGCGGTCCACCGCCGCCTGGCCCGAGCCACCTTTCACCGTGGCCTCCCGCAGGGTTTCCAGCTGCTGGCGCACCATCGCCATCTTGGCCTGCTGGTCGTCGAGTTGGCGTTGCTCCTCTTCGAGCGCCTTCCTGGCCGACTGGATGATCTGACGGAAGTAGTTGAGGGTCGCCTCGCGGTTGTGCTGGAAGGTGTTGTAGGCGTTCATAAAGCTTTCGCTCATGGCGGCGCAGGCGGCGGCCGAGCCGCCGGTGTCGGCCTGGGCCGTCGGGGCGGAGAAGGAGGCGAGGGCAAGCAGGGCAGGGAGCAGCAAGGGACGAAGATGTTTCATGGCAGGCATGGCGGTGGTCCGGAAAGTGGATGATCGTGAATGCTCCGGGTCATGGCGGTTCTCTCTTGGGGTGTACCGCAAAAAAGCGGGAAAGGCAATGGATGGCGTAAAAAAATGGCGCGGCTGGGAGAGGGGAATCCTTCAGCCCCGGGGGTGGAATTTCTTGTGGGTTGTCTTGAGGCGGGCGCTGTCCACATGGGTGTAGATCTGGGTGGTGGCGATGTCGGCGTGGCCGAGCATCATCTGGACCGCTCGGAGGTCGGCCCCGTGCTCCAGCAGATGGGTGGCGAAGGAATGGCGCAGCATGTGGGGGCTGATCGTCTTGTCGATCCCGACCCGCCGCGCGGCCTGGCGGATGATCTGCCAGAAACGCAGCCGGGTCATCGGTTCGCCCCGGCCGGTGACAAAGAGGGAATCGCTTCTGCGGCGGCGCAGGATGGCGGGCCGTCCCTCTTGTAGATAGCGGGAGAGATGGTGACGGGCCTCCTCGCCAAAGGGCACCAGCCGTTCCTTGTTCCCCTTGCCCACCACCCGCAGGTGGCCGGCGCTCAGATTGATCCCGGCCAGCGGCAGCCCAACCAGTTCGGAGACGCGCAGTCCGGTGGCGTAGAGCAGATGGAGCATGGCGTGGTCCCGCAGGGCCAGCGGGCTTGCGCCATCCGGCGCGGCCAGCAGCCGGTCCACTTCGGCGAGGCTGAGCGCCTTGGGCAGGGAGCGGCGGGTCTTGGGCGGATCAAGATGGTCGGCCGGGCTTGCCGCGATCAGGCGTTCCCGAAGCAGGAAGCGGAAGAAGGCCCGCAGGCAGGAGAGCCGCCGAGCGTTGCTGCGGCTGGACATGCCCTGGCTATGGCAGGCGGCCAGGTAGTCCCGCAGGTGCTGTGGGGTGATCGTCTCTGGCTGGTCGGCAAACCGGGGCGGTAGCCGGCGGAAGAAGAGATCCAGGTCCGTCTGGTAGGCGAGGAGGGTGTTCGGGGAGAGGCGGCGCTCCGCCTCCAGATGGAGCAGGAAGTCCGCAACCACACCCGGCTGCAACGAAAACGCTCCGCCGGATGCGTCGCCATGTGGCGCCGGAACATCCGTGGCGGAGCGTTTTGAGCGGCCGCGCCTTCCCTGGTTGGCAGGCATGGCGGCGTGGTCAGCGGTGCGGGGCTGCTGGACGGGCCAGGGTTGCCCTCAACCGGAATGACCCGGTGTGCCGGCAACCATCAATCATGCGCCATGCGCATCATCAGCTTGCGGAGCTTGCGCTTGGACTCGGCCTGCTTGCGGCGGCGCTTGGCGCTGGGCTTCTCATAGTACTCGCGGCGCTTGAGTTCCTTCTTCATGCCGTCAAGCTGGAGCTTCTTCTTGAGCAGCCGGATCGCCTGCTCGATGTCGCCTCTTACCTCTACCTCGATCATGACCTCTCCTGCGGGAACGGATTGTAATGTTGGCAATTTTCGCGCGCCCGCAACCGGTTGGCCGGCAAGGCGCCCATGGTCTGTTGGAATAAACCGTCTATATAGACCATGGCCCTTTTGCTTGTCAATCGGTTTTTTGTCTCGGCGGGAGCGTTTGCCCGAGCAGCCGGGACAAATCCTCGATGAGGAACGGTTTGGCCATCACCCCGATGAAGCCGTGTTCCCGGTAGGCCGCCATCACCGGATCGTCGGAGTAGCCGCTGGAGACCACCACCCGGGCGGCCGGATCCAAGGCACGCAGTTTGGTCACCGCCTCCTTGCCCCCCATGCCGCCGGGAATGGTAAGGTCCATGATCACCAGATCGAAGCCCCGGCCCGATGCCAGGGCGTGCTGGTAGGCGGCGATGGCCTCGGCGCCGTCCGCCGTTGTTTCCACCTCGTGGCCCAGATATTCCAGCATGCCGCGGCCGATTTCCCGCACCATCTCCTCGTCGTCCATGATCAGGATCCTGGCCCTGTCGGCTGGGCTTTGCGGAGGCGACGAGTGGCTGCTGGCCGGGTCGGGGAGCGGTGTGTCGCTGGCCGGCAGCAGGATGGAGAAGGTGGTTCCCTGGCCGGGCGAGGAGGAGACCTCGATGCTGCCCTCGTGTTTGGCGATGATGGCGTGGCAGATGGTCAATCCCAGGCCGGAGCCTTCCGGGCGGGTGGTGTAGTAGGGCTCGAAGATCCGCTCCAGCTGGGCGGCGGTCATGCCGGGGCCGGTGTCGCGGATGGCGATGGCCACGCGGCGCTGCGGCGCGCCAGCCGCATCCCGGCCCTCCAGATTGCGGCAGCTTACAGAGAGCCGCCCGCCCTCCGGCATGGCCTGGCGGGCGTTGAGGGCCAGGTTCTGGATCACCTGGCTGAGCTGGCCCTGGTCGGCATTCACCAGCCACAGATCGTCAGGGATGTCGAAGTCGCAGGTGATCGGGCTTCCCCGCAGGACAAAGGTGGTGGAGTCCCGGACCGTTGCGGCGATGGAGCCTATCTCGCGAACCGGCGCGCCGCCCTTGGAGAAGGTGAGCAGCTGCAGGGTGAGGTCCTTGGCCCGCAGGCAGCCCCGGCCAGCCTCGCGAAGGAGTTGGCCGGCCCGGTGATCGTCGGGGAGTTGGGCCGCCGCCAGGTCGAGGTTGCCGAGGATGGCGGCGAGGAGATTGTTGAAGTCGTGGGCGATGCCGGCGGCCAAGACGCCGACCGCTTCCAGTTTTTTGATCTTGAGCAGTTCCTGTTCGGTGCGGAGTTTTTCGGTGATGTCGCGGCAGATGATGACCTTGCCCAGGTAATGGTTCTCCGGGTCGAGCATGGGCGAGGAACTGACGCTGACCTGGCGTTGGCTCTCTTGCCGGTCAATCAGGATGAGGTCGCAGGTCTCGCCGGTGGGGACGGAGGCATCTTGGCCGGTGCGTTCGTCCACCAGCCGCAAGACCTGGGCGAGCGGCAGGGAGGCGGCCTCGTGTTGCAACCAGCCGGTGAGCCGTTCCGCCACGGGGTTGAGCAGGGTGACCCGGCCAGCGGTATCGGTGGTGATCACCCCGTCGGCGATGCTGCGCAGGGTCACCGCCAGCCGTTCGGTTTCCGCGAGCAGCGCCGCCTCGGCCTTCTTTCTGGCGTCGATGTCGCGGGCCACGGCAATGACGTAGCGCTTGCCCTGGAACTCGGCGAGGCGCAGCGCCACCTCCACCCAGAAGGTCTCGCCGTTCTTGCGTCTGCCCAGCCAGGGGAAGAGCTGCGGCCCCTGATGCAGGGCGGCGTTGATCTTTTCGCCCGCCTCGATCTGGCTGTAGGGGGGGATGCCGGCGCTGAACGCATCCACCGGCAGCCGCATCGCCTCTTCCCGGCTGTAACCGTACATGTCGACGGTGGCGCGGTTGATGTCCAGGATGGCGCCGGTGGCTGCATCGTGGATGAAGATGGCGTCACTGGGGGAGTTGAAGATTTCCCGGTAGCGTTCTTCGCTCTCCTTGAGGCGTGATACCGCCTGGGCGAGTTCCGTCTCCCGCTCCTGGATCACCGCGAGCTGGCGGCCGGTTTCCTCCATCTCCTCGCTGAGATCGTCTACCATCGCCAGCAGGTTGTCGCGCAGGATGGCCAGTTCCAGGATAAAATCGGCCGGCTCCGGATCGGCCTGCCCTGCCCCGTGCCGGACACGGGTGGCGAAGTCGGTCAGGCGGATGATCGGCGCGATCAGGTAGCGTTGCAGTCCCACGGTGAACAAAACGGCAATGCCGATCACCACAAGGAGGATGAGCAGATATACAGAGAAGAAGAGGGTTCTGGGGGCAAAGAGTTCCCTATGGTCGATCCCCAGGCCGACGTAGCTGTCCCAGGGCTGGTAATAGCGCACCGCTGCCATGCGTGCGCCGCGGCTGCTGTCGTAGTGGAACAACCCCTTTTGGTGGCTGGTCAGTGCATTGAAAAAAAACGGGAAGGCGGGATCGCTGGCGCTGGCAAAGGCCATGGAGAGCAGGATGGTGCCATCGCGGCGGATGACGAAGACGGTGCCGGACTCCCGGTAGCGGAAGGCATGGAACTCGGCCAGGGATTCGGCGAGGATCTCCTGGCGATGCTGGAGGCTGTCTTCCAGTCCGACCCGTCGAAGCCTTTCGTAGCGCTGGTCAACAGGGGTGAGCAGGGCGTCGAGTTTTTCGGTGAGGATCTCCTCGCCAAACCGGCTGATGAGCGCGTCCAGCAGCGAGCCGCCCGCGATGAGCGGCGGTAGGGAGATCACTCCCACCAGCAGGGCCATGGCCAGCAGGAAGAGGGTGCGCACCGAACGCCGCGATTTTTCTGGCTGGGCCGGGGGGACGGGAGGGCTCATCGGTTATTTGACCACCATGTCCACCGCCTCCAGCGCGGAGAACGGAACCGAAAGCCCAAGCCGTTTGGCGTTGCGCAGGTCGATGAAGGTCAGTTGTGGGGCCGGTTGGGGCGCCATGCCGCCGACAGGCTTTCCGCCGAGGATGGCCGCAGTCATGCGGGCCGCCTGTTCGCCGCTGCCGGAGAAGGAATTGAACAGGCCGGCCACGGTATTGTCCTCCTTGGTGTATCTGGCTATCTCCGCCGGGTCGATGTCCATGGTGAAGGCAGTGATTGCCGGCAGGCCGCTGCCGTTCAGGGCCTGCCGGTGCTGAAAGGCGCCGATGATGCCGCCGAAGGCCTGTATCTTGTGCTGGCGCAGTTGGGCCACCACCTTGTCCACCCCGCCGGCTATGTCGAGATAATGGAGTGTGATGCCATGGCGACTGGCCGCAGGCAGCTTCTCGTAGGCCTGTCTGAAAGAGAGATCCGCGGGGATGCGGGAGTCATAGACATAGGCGTAGTTCCGGATGCCGGGGATGACCAGTTTGGCCAGCCGGAGTACCTTTTCCGGCGGGTACATCAGGTAGATGCCGGAGAGGTTGGTCTTGGGGGGCGCATCCAGCGAGGGCAGCATGGAAAGGGCCACCGATTGCAGCACCGGGACAAAGAGCTGGGGAATGGCGCTGTCCTTGAGCAGCGGTCTGGCCACCAGGGAAACCCAGCCGCAGGTGATGAAGATATCGGCGGTGGGCTTGTACTTCTCCACCGCCGCCACCACCTCCGGTGCCGAGTCCTGTCCGGCGCTCCTGGTGAGGACGTCGATGTACTGGACGTCCTTGCCCTCCACGAAGCCCAGGCTGGTCATGGTGGCGCGGAAGGCGCGCAGTTGGGCGGAAAAATGGTTCGGTTCGATGGGGTAGCGGATGAATACCACCTGGCGCGGCTTGGCATCCGGGGCGGCGACCGCCGGCATGGCCCAGCAGATGAGCGCGAGCAGCAGGGTAAGCCATGCGGACGTTCGACCTGTTCCTCCCGTTTTCTTTCTCCAGTGCATGGCAGGTTGCATGGTGGTCGTCCCCCTCAGGGATATGGCCAAGCCGGCTCAGGCTGGAGGCGCGCTCCGGATGTCAGGCCATGATCTATTGTATAGCACGGCGGAAAGGGGTCTGGCAAGAGGCGCGGGTCAGGGGGCGGGCGGCGGAAATATCTTGCCGGGGTTGAGGATGCCGTTTGGGTCGAAGGCTGTCTTGATCCGTCGCATCAGGGCGAGGGTGGCCGGATCGATCTCGCGGGGAAGTTGGTCCGCTTTGGTGATGCCCACCCCGTGTTCGCCGGAAATGGTGCCGCCCAGCCGCAGCGTCTCCGTGAAGATGCGCTGGCGGGCGGTGGCCGCCGCCGTGGCCTCGTCCGGATCGTCGCGGTCGAGCATGATGTTGACGTGAATGTTGCCATCGCCGGCGTGGCCAAAGGTGAAGACCGGGATGCCGAGCTGGACGGCCAGTTCCTCGGCGTGGCGTACCAGGGCGGGAATGGCGGTGCGCGGCACCACCACGTCCTCGCTGATCTTGTGGGGGCGCAGGTCGAAGGCAGCCGGGGAGACAGCCCGACGGGCGGCCCAGAGGTCGCGGGCCTCGGCCTGGTTGGCGGCCTGCCGCACCGCGAGAACCTCCGGCTGGGTGGCCAGGAAATCATGGAGATTGGCGGCGGCCCTGGCCACCTCCTCGCCGTCGCCGTCCACCTCGAGCAGGAGCAGCGCCGCCGTGCCCGCGGGCAGTTCCAGCGGCAGTCTTGCCTTGGCGATGGCAAGGGCGGTGCGGTCCAGATATTCCAGGGTGCAGGGCAGATGTCTGGCCAGCACCGAGGTTACCAGGCCTGTGGCCTCCTCCATGCTCGGGCAGCAGGCCAGCAGGGTGGCCCGCTCTTTCGGAGCCGGCAGCAGGCGCACGGTGATGCGGGTGATGATGGCAAGGGTCCCTTCCGAACCCACCAGCAGCCGGGTGAGATCGTAACCCACCACTCCCTTGGCGGTGCGCACCCCGGTGCGGATCAGGCTGCCGTCGGGGAGCACCGCTTCGAGCCCCAGCACGTAATCGCGGGTGACCCCGTACTTGACCGCGCTGGGGCCGCCGGCGCACTCGGCCACGTTGCCGCCCATGGTGCAGAAGTCGAGACTGGCCGGATCGGGCGGGTAGTAGAGGCCGCGCTTTTCCACCTCCCGCCGGAACTCGCCGGTGATCACCCCCGGCTCCACCACCGCGATCTGGTTGGCTTGATCGATCTCCACCACCCGGTTCATGCGGTTCATGGCCACCACCAGTCCGCCGGCCACGGCCAGCGCCCCGCCGGTCATGCCCGAGCCAGCACCGCGCGGCACCACCGGGAAGCGGGCAGTCGTGGCCAGGCGCATGATGGCCTGGATTTCGGCGGCCGAGCCCGGAAAGGCCACCGCCGCAGGCGGATACTCCCGACCGGTGCCGTCGTAGGCATAGCAGGCAATCTCTTCCGGGGAGACGGCCAGATGGGGGGCGCCGACAATGGCGCGCAGCGTGTCGAGGATGTCCTGTTTCACTGTGGCGGCAAGGGTGTCAGGATTTTGGGATGGGAGCAAAAAATCACTATATAAAAGAGCTGGGCGAGCTATTATATAATTTAAAGACGCCGCCCCCCATGATCGGGGCGGCGTCCCCTCGAGAACACGTCTTTGTCGACCGGAGCTTCGCCCGGTCGCCCAACCTTATTTTGGAAATGGTACTATGAAAACGAAGATTCGGGTAGCGCTTCTTGCCGGAGGCAGGTCCGGGGAGCGCGAGGTTTCCCTGGCCGGAGCCAGGGAGGTGGAGAAAACGCTCAATGCCGATCGCTACACGGTGCGCCGTTACGATCCGGCCACCGATCTGGCCAAGCTTGCCACCGAGGCCGGCGAGATCGACATGGCCTTCATCCTGCTGCACGGTCCTTTTGGCGAGGACGGCACCGTGCAGGGGATGCTCGACCTGCTGGATATCCCCTATCAAGGGTCCGGGGTGCTTGGCAGCGCCTTGGCCATGGACAAGAACATCGCCAAGCTCCTCTACCGCAACGCCGGCCTGACCGTCGCTCCCTGGGAGATGGCGCGGCCCGGCGATGTGGAGGACCCGGCCCGGCTGCTCTCCTCCCTTTCCTTGCCGGTGGTGGTCAAGCCGGTGCGGCAGGGCTCCAGTCTCGGGATGAGCATCGTCAAGGAGCCCGCGGAGCTTCCCGCCGCGCTGGCCAAGGCGTTCGCCATGGACCGGGAGGTGATGGTGGAGCAGTTTGTCCGCGGCCGCGAGATAACCGGCGGGGTGCTCGGCAATCAGGAGCTTGCGGCCCTGCCCCTGGTGGAGATCATCCCCGGCGAGGCCTACGACTTTTTCGATTACGAGGCCAAGTACACCAAGGGCGCTTCCCGGGAGGTCTGTCCGGCCGAACTGCCGGAGGAACTTGCCGTCCGCGCCCAGGCCACCGCGCTTGCCGCCCACCGTGCCCTGCAGCTGCGGGGGTACAGCCGCACCGACATGATCCTTACCGAAAAGGGCGAGATCTTTGTCCTTGAGACCAACACCATCCCCGGGATGACCCCCACCAGCCTGCTGCCTCAGGCAGCGGCGGCCCATGGCCTACCCTTCGCCGCCCTGCTTGACCGGCTGATCGAGCTGGCCTTGGAGGGGCGTTGACCAGGAAGCGAGGAGCGATTTGCTGAATCCGCCGCCAGACCAGGATAACATCACCGTGCTGCTCGTCGAGGACGACCAGCCGGTGCGCGAGCTGCTGACGCGGCTGGTGGATCGGCATGGGCATCGGACCATTGCCTGTGACGGTGCCGAGGCGGCCTTGGAGGCGTTCCGGGAGCATGGGGCGGAGCTGGTGCTGGTGGACTGGTTGTTGCCCGGAATGGACGGCCTGGAGCTTTCCCGGCGGCTGCGGGCGATGGAGGGTGGCAAGTACCTGACCATCGTGATGAGTTCCGCCAAGGACAGCCCGGAGGATATCGCCACCGCCACCGACGCGGGGGTCAACTTCTTCATGGTCAAACCCATTGAGAAGCAGGTGTTGGATATCTGGTTGTCGGTGGCGCGCAAGCACGTTCTGGACTGCCGGCAACGGCGCCGTGACGATCAGGCGCTGGCCGCCTATCAGGCCGAGCTTGAGGAGAACAACCTGCAGCTGGAGGAAGCGCTGTGCCGGGCGAACACTCTGGCCACCGAGGCGGAGCAGGCCTACATCGAGATCAATCAGATCTTTAAAACCGTGGCCGGCGGCATTCTGCTGGTGGACAAGAAGTGCAACCTGCTGCGCTGCAACGACTCCTTCCTGAAGATGGCAGGGATCGATCGGCAGAAGGCCAATGGCGCCAAGTGTCATGACCTGTTCCGTTCCGGCCTTTGCGATACCGATGGGTGTCCGCTCAAGCGAATCAAAAAAGGGGAGAAGCGCATCGAACAGCAGGTGGAGCGGGTCGAGGCCGGCGGCGAGATCCGATACTACCACACGATCTCTACCCCTTTCACCGGGCCGGCCGGGGATCTGATCGGCATCGTCGAGCATATCACCGACATCACCGAGCGGGTCAAGGCAGAAATGGCCTTGGCGGAGAGTGAGCAGCGTTACCGCGAGTTGAGCATCATCGATGAGTTGACAGGCCTCTATAACAAGCGCTACTTCAACAAACAGCTCGAGCTGGAAGCGGAACGGGCCCGGCGTTACGGCCATCCTCTCTCGTTGCTGCTCATGGATATCGACAACTTCAAACACCACAACGACACATACGGCCACGCCGATGGCGACCGGGTGCTGGCCAGGCTGGGACGGGTGATCGCCGGATCGTTGCGCACCAACGACGTGCCCTGCCGCTATGGCGGCGAGGAGTTCACCATCATCCTTCCCGCCACCACCGGCGCGCAGGCGGTGATAGTGGCGGAGCGGATCCGGGGGCGCTTTGCGGAAGAGGCCTTCCATCCGGCTCCGGACAAGACCGTGCACAAGACGGTGAGCATCGGGGTGGCCGAGTTTCTGGTGGACGACAGCACGCAGAGTTTCGTGGAGCGGGCTGACCGGAACATGTACGCCGCCAAGCAGGGCGGCAAGAACCGCTTTGTTCTGGCCTGAGGACGGTCGCCATGGAAGCAGGCATGGTTGGCGTGGGGTTTTCGGCGATGGCCAAGGCCATGGCACAGCAGAAGCTGGGATTGGAGGTGTTGGCCGGCACCCTGGCCGGTCTTTCCCAGGGGCAGCTGGCCTCGGCCACCAGCGAGGAGGGCGGTGCCGGTGCCTTTCGGCGCGCGGTGCGCGCCGCCGACGGAGTCGGCCGGAGTATCGATACGGTTGCCTGAACGGAGAACGAGAAGAACACGCCAGGAGGGGAGGTGCCAGGAGGTGCCTCCCCTCTTTTTTCAGGCGAGGAGCAGCTGGGGCATCACTTGCCGCTGAAACGGTTTTCGAAGTAGGGCGCCAGCACCTTGGGCACGGCCACGGAACCGTCCGCCTGCTGGAAGTTCTCGAAGATGGCCGCCAGGGTTCGGCCCACGGCCAGGCCGCTGCCGTTCAAGGTATGCACCAGGCTGCTCTTTTTTTGCCCCTTGGGGCGGTAGCGGATGCCGCCGCGCCGGGCCTGGAAGTCGGCGAAGTTGGAGCAGGAGGAGATCTCCCGGTAGGTGTTCTGCGCCGGCATCCAGACCTCGATGTCGTAGGTCTTGCAGGCGGAAAAACCCAGGTCGCCGCTGCAAAGCTGCACCACCCGGTAGGGAAGGCCAAGGAGCTGCAACACCTCCTCGGCGTCGGAGAGTAAGCTTTCCAGTTCGTCCGCAGAGGTTTCCGGGGTGGTGAACTTTACCAGCTCCACCTTGTCGAACTGATGCTGGCGGATGAGCCCCCGGGTGTCCTTGCCGTAGGAGCCCGCCTCGGAGCGGAAGCAGGGGGTATAGGCGGTATACTTCACCGGCAGGTCCGACTCGTTCAGGGTTTCGTCCCGGAAGAGGTTGGTCACCGGCACTTCCGCGGTGGGGATCAGCCAGAGATCCCAGTCGGCGATGCGGAAGAGGTCGGCGGCGAATTTGGGCAGCTGGCCGGTGGCGGTCATGGTGGCGGTGTTGACCATGAAGGGGGGCAGCACCTCGGTGTATCCGTGCTTCTGGGTGTGCAGATCGAGCATGAAATTGATCAGCGCCCGTTCCATGCGGGAGGCGAAGCCGGAGAGCACCGCGAAGCGGGCGCCGGCCAGTTTGGCGGCCTTCTCGAAATCGATGCAGCCCGCCGCCTCGCCGAGCTCGTAGTGGGCCTTGACCGGAAAGTCGAAGCACGGGATCTCCCCCCAGCGCTTGATCTCCTTGTTGTCCTTGTCATCGCGGCCAAAGGGCACCGAGTCGTCGCAGATGTTGGGGATGGTCATGACGATGGCCTGCAGTTGCTCCTCCAGCCCGGTCAGTTCCCCTTCGATCTCCTTGATGCGGTCGCCCATGCGCCGCACCTCCTCCATGGCCTCCTCGGCGTCGCCGCCTGCCTGCTTGACCTTGCCGATCTCCTGGGAGGCGGTCTTGCGTTGGTTGCGCAACCCCTCAACCTCCGAGAGCATTGCCCGCCGCTGCTGGTCGATGGCCTCGAAGTCGTCGATGCGGGAGTCCTCGATGCCGCGATGGGTGAGCTTGTTTTTGACCAGATCGAGATTTTCCCGGATAAAGCGCAGTTCGAGCATGATGGAGTCTCCGATGGTTTAGGGAAACGGTGTCAGAGGGGGTTGTATCACGGCATCGGCCGGAAATCAAGAGGCAGGCGGCCTAGGCAAGGAGGCCGCAGAGCCGCAAGCGCACGGTTTCGCCGGCCCGCAGGTGGCGGCGGTTGGCCGGGATGTGGATGATGGCGTTGGCCGTTTCGCCGGCCCTGCTGGCACGGACAACGAGGGTGGTCCCCTCCAGGCGGGCGGTGGCGGCCTTGAGGTTGAGGATGCCGGTTTTGTTGAGGGAGAGCGGCTCGGCAAGCACGGCTGCGGCTGTTTGGCCGAGCGGCCGCCGCAGCCCCTGCAGCCGGTTGAGCGCCGGCAGCACCAGCTCGTGGAAGAGCGGGAACACCGCGGGTGGCGGGCCTGGCAGGGCGAAGAGCGGCTTGCCCCCGGCCAGGCCGAACATGGTGGAGCGGCCGGGCCGCACGGCCAGCTGGCGGTAGAGGGGCTGTATGCCAAGGCGTTCGAAGGCCTGGGGCAGCAGGTCGTACTTGCCCGGCCCCATGCCGCCGGTGGTGATGATGAGGTCGGCTGGACTGGCCAGGGCGGCTTCCAGGCGGGCAACGATGGTGTCCAGGTCGTCGACGGCGAGTTCGGTTCCGCTCACCGCCGCGTCGGCTCGCCGGGCCAGGGCATCGAGCAGGAAGCGGTTGCCGCCGACGATCTGGCCGCGCAGCGGGGTGGCCGAGGCCTCCAGCAGCTCGCTGCCGGTGCAGAGGATGGCCAGGCGGGGCCGGGTGGTGGCGGCGACCGTTTCGCAGCCGCTTTCCGCAAGCAGCGGCAGGTGTTGTGGTTCGATGCGTCGGCCGGGTGCGACAATGGTCCGGCCACGCCGCAGGTCGGCGCCGGCCTGGCGGATGAAGGCGCCTGACCGGGGGGGCGCGGCAATCAGCACCCGGCCCTCTTCGAACCGGCACTGTTCCACCGGGACCACCTGGTCGGCGCCGGGCGGAACCGCGCCGCCGGTCATGATCCGGATGGCGCTGCCCTGGCGCAGGGAGGGCAGGATGGTGGCTCCGGCGGCGATCTCGCCGATGACCACGAGCTCCGCCCGGCCAGTGGCGGCGAGGGTGCTGCTGTGGATGGCAAAGCCGTCCATGCTGGAGCGGGCAAAGTCGGGCACCGCCCGTTTGGCCGTGAGAGGCGCGGCTGCCACCCGGCCGGCGGCGGCGGGCAGAGGGACCTCCTCGCTGGGCAGCGGCGCCAGGGTGGAGAGGATCAATCGTTGCGCCTGCGCCAGAGTGGGCATGGCCTTCATGCCAGAAGCTCCGTCAGGCGGGCCAGATCGTGGCGGTGGTTGATGTTGTGAAAGGTGGCAAGATCGGGCAGCACCTTGAGGATCTCCGTTTCGCTCACTCGTCGCACCCGCAGGCGGGCAAGCACCCGGACAATTTTCCGTTCGCCGGCGGCAAGGCTCGCCTCGATCCGCGGCAGGGCGGCTTTGGCATAGACCGCGTAGAGGGGCTCCGGACCGGCCGCGAGCCAGGGAAGCACCACGTCGTGGCCGCTGCTCAACTCGCAGAGCAGCCGGATCAGCGCCGGTTCCACCAGCGGCATGTCGCAGCCGCAGACAAAGGCTTGACTGGCCTGGATGGTGGAGAGCGCCGCGTGGATGCCGGCCAGCGGTCCGCACTCCTGGAAGTGGTCCGCCACGGTGGGCCAGGCAAGGAAATCATACTCCGCGGGGGTGTTGGTCACCAGCAGGGTTTCTGAAAAAAGGGGGGCGAGGCGTTCGGCGATGTGCTGGACCAGCGGCGCGCCGTCGTGGTCGGCCAAGGCCTTGTTGCTGCCGAACCGGCTGCTCTTGCCACCTGCCAGGATGACGCCGGCCGTGTGGTCAAGCATGGTGGTCACGCACATTCATCGGCAATGCGCGGCTCCGTGATGCACGGCGGGGCTGCGCAAAACCAGGCGGATGGCATCGCCTCCGTGGCGAGGTTGTCAGACATCCGGCTGGTCCTGGCGGATGGAAATCAATACCTCGCGCGGGTCTTCGCAGCCCTTGAGCGAGCGGGTCATGCCGGTGATGGCCTGGCGGAGGAAGCTTTCCACGAAGCGGTTGAGAGCGACGGGCTGGCCGTTGACCACCAGGGAGATCCCCTGTTTGGGGGCGGGGGCGATGAAGCGTTCGATGAGAAAGTCCGCCAGGCCCGAGACATCGTCGAGTCCGAAGCAGGGCAGCGCCGTCTCCACTGGCCCGTCGCTGGCAAAGGCCACCCAGGTTTCGTCCCGCCCAGGCAAGGGTTCGGCGTGGAGGGCCTGGCGGAACACCTCGATCTTGGGCAGGGCCAGCCGCTTGTAGCCCTCGGTGATCACCAGATCCACCTCGCCGTAGTAGCGGGCCACCAGCTCTTCCACCGCCAGGTCGCGTGGGACCTCCCGGATGACCCCAAGGCCGTCCGGCGAGGAGAGCGCCACCGTGTGGGCGCCTGCCTGGCGATGGCGCCAGGTGTCCTTGCCCGGCGTATCCATCTCGAAGGCGTGGACGTGGTGCTTGATGGTGCCGACCCGATAGCCGCGATGCCGCAGCGCCGGGATCAGCTTTTCCAGCAGGGTGGTCTTGCCGGAGTCGGGCTTGCCGACCAGGGAGACGATGGGGGGCATGGGATCAGCCCGGCGGCCAGTTCATGGCCCTGCCGCCCAGCACGTGCAGGTGGATGTGGAAGACGGTCTGGCCGGCCTGGGAGCCGTTGTTCATCACCATCCGGAACTGGGGGGCGCCGTTGGCCGCGCCCAGCTCCGCGCCCTTGCGCACCATGCGGCCCATGAGCGCCTCGTCCTCGGCGGTGAGGCCGTCGGGGCCGGAGATGTGTTTCTTGGGGATGATCAGGAAATGGGTGGGCGCCTGGGGGCCGATGTCCCAGAAGGCCAGGATTTCGTCGTCCTCGTAGAGCTTCTTGGCCGGGATCTCGCCCCGGATGATCTTGCAGAAGATGCAGTCGCTGCTCATGATCGTTCCTCCTTGGCAGGGTGGTTCAAAACATACTGCCCGCCCCCTGATCTGTCAAACCCAAAACCCCGGCAACGGACTCACTGGGAGGGGGTTATGCAAGATATTTTGCGGGGGTGTTGATCTTAATGGTGGTCAGCGCGCGGAAGCAGGTGTATATTGCGAGTTTATTTTGTGTTGGTTGTCTGTTTGTCGGCGTGCGTGCGGCCGAAGTCCTGAGTGCCTGCGCCCGTGGAAGCTGTCTGGAGATGGGTCATGCGTCAGTTTGTCGTGGATGAGTTGAGCCAGGAAGAACGGGACAACCTGGATTCCTATCTGAAGAGAACCCTGAAGGCCGGAGGCATGGAAGGGATGTTCTGGCTGGAGGTCCCCGAGTCCTTGCTCGGCGAGGCCCAGCAGGGACACGACGCCTGCGGCCCCTTCTTCTTCGGTATCGAGCTGGGCCGGAACAGGCTGATCGCCGAGTTCCTGGTGCGCAGCCAGAGCAACCTGCACTGTTCGTGCATCAGTTACGCCACCGCCGCCCAGCGGCAGCACCTGCTCGATTTCCTCGACCGCATGCTGGCCGAGGAGCGGATCAAGGCCTGAGTCTGGCCTTCATGAGAGGAATGTCCTTGCGATCATCAGCCCTAGCCGGATCATGCGCCATGATGGCGCTGGGCGCGCTGCTGGCCTGGCCCGCCGAGCCGGCGCGCGCCTCCGAGCTTGGCGCCCTCACCGAGAAGCAGTTCGTCTGCCCGGTGGTGGAGAACGCCGCCAATGTCCTGCCCACCGCCTATGCCCAGCTCAAGGACGAGCCGGTGCCGATCTACGCCCGTCCGGAGGACGGCGCGAACGGGGGCTCGCCGGTGCGGATCACCCGGCGCGGCTACAACTGGGTGAGCCTGGCCGATTCCAACCCGATCGAGTTGGGCGGCCAGAAATGGTATCGGGTCAACAGCGGCGAATACGTCAGGGCGGAGCATCTTACCCTCGGCACGCCTTCCACCTTCCAGGGGGTGATGGTGCCCAAGGATTTTCGCAAGCGCTTTGCCTGGATGATCTTCCATACCGAGGTTTCCAACAACCCCGGCGAAATGCCCTCCTATGAGGAGGAGCCCGCGGTGGTGCCGGCGCGCACCGTGGTGATCGTCCACGAGATCAAGGAGGTGGAGGGCCGGAAGTGGTGCCGGATCGGTACCGGCGTCTGGGTTCCCTACTCGCGGGTGGCCATGGTCACCCCCGCCAGCCGGCCCGCGGTGGTACGGCCTGGCGAGCGTTGGATCGACGTGAACATCGCCGAGCAGACCCTGGCCGCCTACGAGGGGGATCAGCTGGTCTTCGCCACCCTGATCTCCTCGGGCGACGAGCGCTTTCCCACGGTCAGCGGCGTGTTCCGCATCTGGATGAAGGTGGGGATGGGGAAGATGAGCGGCGGCGATGGGGACGACGACCGCTACTACGTGGAAGACGTGCCGTGGAACCAGTACTTCTATCGGTCATACGCCCTGCATGCCGCCTACTGGCATGACTACTTCGGGCTTGCCAACTCCCACGGCTGCGTGAACCTCTCCCCCCGCGACGCGCTGTGGCTCTTCCAGTGGACCAGCCCCACGCCGCGAACCAACTGGCAGTCCGCCAGCCAGTCCGACCCAGGCACCTGGGTCTGGGTCCACAGCACTCCCGCCGCCATGAACTGAGAGGGGCCTTGCCCCGCTGCCTCTACTTCTGGATGATCACCTCGGTGCCCACCCCGATCACCCGGAACAACTCTTCGATGTCCGGATTGTTGAGGGCCACGCAGCCATAGGTCCAGTCCCATTCCTCCGCGTCGCCGTGGATGAAGATCTCGCCGCCCAGCTTGGTGTTCCAGGGGGGGATGGCCCGCTGTCTGATCTTGTCCACGATGAGGTCGTACTCGTTTTGGTTGATCAGGCCGTCCCGAAGGCCGCGTTCGGCGCTGTCGATGTTGGGATAGCTCAGCCCCAGCGAGAGATGGTACCGGCTGCGCGGATTTTTTTGGCAAACGTAGAAGCTTCCCTCCGGCGTGCACTTGTCGCCCTGGCGCACCTTGTCATCCACCGGGTTGTAGCCGAGTTTCACCGGATAGGCCCGCAGCAGCCGCTCCTCGGAGTAGAGCAGCAGCTTGCGATCGCTCTTTCTGACCACGATGCGGGCGTCCTTGAGCGGGCCGTGCATGGGTTCGCCGGTGGGAACCTCTTCTGGCTCCACGAAAGGTGGTGGTGGCGCGATGGCCACTGGTGGGGGAGGTTTCTTGCCGCAGCCGGCGGAAAAGAGCAGGATGAACGAGGAGAGCAACAGCAGCAGGGTGTGAGCGACGGGTCTGGCCATACCGCGGAATCCTCTCTTTTTTAGGGATGGGATAAGGGGTGGTCGCCTGTGATCGGCCCAGGGCCGCGCACTCGCGGCTTTAGACCGTGTGTATCCCTTTTATAACAGCATTTTATGGAAATGCACAGAAAAGATTGAGGAACGGTAAGGGCTGCAGGGGTGGTGAAAAAAAAGCCCCGGCCATTGCGGGCCGGGGCTGGTCGGATCAACGTGGTCCGCGCTACGGCTTACCACCAGCAGATGGTCTGGTCTGCCTCGAACACCATGTCGACCAGCTTGCTGTAGTCCGGGTTTTCGTCGTAGAGCTTGAATTCAACGTTCTCGCGGCCCTCGGATACGATTGCCCGCAGCTTCTGAACGTCTTCGTTGGTCTCGGAAATTTGAGATCTAACAACGTGCAAGAGTTTCATCGTCTATCTCCGTCTTGGTTTGGTTCTCTCAGTCCTTGGAAGCTCTCAGGATGCCGTAGGGTACAATGTACTCCATCTCGCGCATCTGCTGGCCAATCTCTTCGATGGTGGTCTGGGTCAGGCCAAAGTTCTCGGCGTTGCAGGCCGGCAGGGTGAAGCAGTCGCCTTCCATGTCGCGGAGCCAGTCCACGTTCTCCATGTGGTAGCCCTTCAGGTCGTTCTCGTTGGTGGCGAGATCGTTCAGGTCGTTGTACATGACAACGCCGAAAGCGTACATATTCTCCACGGCCAGACCAAGAGCGGAGCGAATGCCGTCAAGAACGTATTCGCGGCTGGGCATCAGAAACATTACCTTCTTGGACATTGTTCGGTCTCCTTCTTATAAGGTCAGATAGCAGTCGTAGTCTTCAATGATCGCGCCGTGCTGGGCCTGGGTCGCCATCTTGGACTGGGTGAGCCCCTGCGGGATGTCCTCGATGTCGTAGCCGGCCTTCTTGTAGCTGTCGACGCAGATGGAGACATCGACGCCTTCCATGGCGCAGAGCTCGGGGAAGGCGGAGCACTTGGTCAGGTGGGTTGCGAACCAGGTGAAGAAGACCTTCACCTTGGAGCCCTTGGCGACAGCGGCCTTGGTGATGCCCATGACATGCTTCATGTGCTGGGGAGAGGTCACAAAGATACCTAAGCTTTTGGACATGAGTTTGCCTCCTGGTAAAAAATATGAAGGTGCTTTGGGCGGTTTTCACGCGCCAAAACACCTTGTTTGGTCACAGAGAATTACTTCTTCTGGATGTAGAAGCGGATGAAGCCGGAGTCTTCCTTCTCGCCCAGGTACTCGTGGCCGGAACGGGAGCACCAGCCCGGCAGGTCGTTGCGGGAGCCCGGGTCGGTGCCGAGGATCTCGAGGATCTCGCCGGCGTTGATCTTGTCCATCTCCTTCTTGGTGCGCAGCAGGGGCATGGGGCAGCTCAGGCCCTTGGCGTCCAGGGTGCGCGCCGCAGTGATTCCGTCCGGGGCTACTTTGATATCGTCGCTCATGGCTTCCTCCAAAAAAATGGAATAGGTTGTGGTGATGAATCCTAAAAATTCCAAAAAACAGACGCGTCACGCCTTCCCGTTGCCGGGAGGGGTTCGGCGCGAACCTGACCTGCGAACATTGGGTCTCTACCAGCATTCCGGCAGGCTGTCAAGGGAATTTGTGAATGGCGCTTCAGGGGCGGCGCTGCCTGAAAAGAATAGATTTTCAGCAACATGCGTTTTGGTGGCGGGGGAGGTGGGTCCGGCGGCCGACACACAACCTTGACAAAGGTGTGGACCATTGGGTAAAGGGGGATGTTAATTGCATCCGGGGATAATGGTCCCTGCCGCGACGCGTGTGTCCGGGGGATCTGTTTTGGGGTTTGGGCGTTTCGCCGTTCCAATTACACAGCAACTGGGGAGAGGAGGTTCCACATGAGTGAGGAAGGGGTGTTGGCGAGCAAGGCCAGCGGGCTGTACAAAAAGCTCTGCAAGGATGAGTGGGATTCTGTGACCGCGGGGATCATCGTTGCCTTTCTGAGCGTGCTCATCCTGGTGTGGGCGCGGCCGTGGGGCGCGGTGGGCGCGATACGCAACTGGGGCGAGTGGATCCTCTATGGCACCGGCCTGTGGGAGTCGCTGGGGCTGTGGGAGAAGGCCGCTCCCAAGAGCGCGCTCCTCGACACCGGCTCGGTGATCGGCATCGGCTTCATTGCCGGCGCCTTTGTTTCCGCCAACCTGGGCGACAACTTCGACATCCGCATCCCGCCGGTTCTTGAGATGGTCAAGGGTATCGTGGCCGGTATCCTCATGGGCATCGGTTCCACCCTGGCCGGCGGCTGCAACGTCGGCGGCATGTACAACGCCATCGGCAACCTGGCCGCCAACGGCTTTACCATGTGGCTCGGTCTGGTCATCGGCGTGGTATGCGGCCTCAAGTACATTTACTGGGAGATGGAGAACATCTCCTGGGGCTCTGGCGGCGCCGCCACCATCGAGATTCCCGTGGCCCTGCGCCGCATCCTGGCGGTGCTCGGCATCGCCGGCCTGGTCTGGGGCGCCTACGCCTATGGCGATCAGGTGATTCTCACCGCCGACTACAACAATCTGGCCGAGGACGGCTATCTTGGCATCGCCGGCGGCCTGAGCGGCCTGTTGCTCATCGCGGCCGGCCTGGGTTACACCATGCAGCGCGGCCGTTGGTGCATGGTTCAGGGCTTCCGCGAGCCGCACATGACCGGCGACTGGACCCTGGCCAAGGGCGTCATGACCAGCATCCTGCTGTTGGCCGTGGGTGTGGCGGTGGTCAAGGCCACCGGCCTGCGCGAGCCGGTGCACTATGTGCGCGGCACCTTCGGGCTGGGCGGCGTTGTGGGCGGCTTCATCTTCGGCCTCGGCGCCATGCTGGCCGGCGGTTGCGGCTCCGGCACCCTGTGGCGCGTCGGCGAGGGCCAGGTCAAGCTGTGGCTGGTGGTGCCCTTCTTCGGGGTGACCAACGCCGTGCTCACCCCGCTCTTCAAGCAGTGGGGCCTCACCGAGGGTTCCGCCGAGCAGAGCGGCCTGCTGGGCAAGTGGATCTACATGCCCGACGTCCTGGGCTACGGCGGCACCCTGGCGGTGATTGCCCTGGCCATGTGCCTCTGGTACCTGGTGGTCAGCTGGAACGAGGACACCGGCAAGCTGATGGTCGAAATGTAAGACTCAGCATCCTGTCACTGTTTTGCGCGATCGCACCCTGGGAATCCCCGGGGTGCGATTTTTTTTGCCCGCAACGCGGCGGAACGCCGGGCAGGGGATTTCCCTTGACAGCGATTCGTCTCAAGGCCTAGCATGAGCGCAGTGGTTTCATGCGTCGGCGCGCCGTTTCGGCAGGGGATTGGGCTCCCGCCGACAAACCGAATGGTTCCTGGTGTCACGGCTCATATTATGTTTCGCAGGATAGGTGGTATGGTCGAGTCTGTTGCCGGACTGCACCAACACATCTCCATTTCCCTCTCGCAACTGCTGCTCAATGGCGAGGTGGTGGCCATCGTCGACGACGATGCGGCCATCCGCGAACCCCTGCGCGCCTATTTCGAGGAGCATGGCCTGGCGGTGGTGGAGTGCACCAGCGCGGCGAGCCTCATGGAGCTGCTTTCCGCCAGGGCCGTGGCGCTGATCCTGCTCGACATCGGCCTGCCGGACGCGGACGGCGTTTCGCTGCTTCCCCAAATCATCAGTCAGTGTCCGGACGTGGCGGTGGTCATGCTTACCGGGATCGCCGACCTGCGGGTGGCCATGGACTGCATGCGCAAGGGCGCGGCCGATTACCTCTCCAAGCCGGTACGCTTCGAGGAGATCTTCCATGTGGCCAGAAAGGCCCTGGAGAAACGGCGACTGGTCTTTGAGAACCGCAAGTACCAGGAAGAGCTGGAGGAGGCGCATTTCCGGATCCAGCTGATCCATCAGCTCTCCATCAAGATGAACACGGTCTACCTGAGCACCGTGGAGCTGGATCAGATCCTGCGCGCCGTGCTGGTCGGAATTACCGCCAAGGAGGGGCTCGGTTTCAATCGGGCCTTTCTGGCCCTGTTCGACGAGGATGGCAAGACCCTGCGCGGCCAGATGGCCATCGGCCCCAGTTGCCGCGAGGAGGCGGGCCGGGTGTGGGGAGAGATTGCCGCCCGGGAGTTGGGTTTCCTGGAGATCGTCGACAACCTCAAGCAGACTCACGATCAGCAGGACGCCACGGTCAACCGGCTGGCCCGTTCCCTGGCCATTCCAGCCAGCGAACAGGACAACCTGCTGATCAGGGCGGTGCGCGACCGTCGCAGCTTCCGGGTCACCCCGGACAACGGCCATGTGCCCATCGCCATGGACCGCCGCAACAAGAACGGCGATGGGTGGCGCAACGGCGAAGGGCAGATGGCGGAGCGCCGGAGCGGCGACGAGGATACCTATCCCCCCCCCACCGTGCCCTATGATCTGATCAACCTGTTGGGCGAGGATTGTTTCGTGGTGGTGCCCCTCTACTCGCCGGGGCGATCCTTCGGGGTGATCATCGCCGACAACTACGTGACCCGTCAGCCCATCCTGCGACCGCACGTCGGGCTGCTGGAGCTGTTCGCCAGCCAGGCCAGCCTGGCCATCGAACAGAGTCATCATTACCACGACATGCAGAAGAAGATCGCCGAACTGGAGACGGTGAACCAGGAGCTGGACCGCAGCAAGGATCTATTGGTGGAGGCGGAGCGGTTCACCGCCCTTGGTCAGATGGCGGCGCAGCTGGTGCATATCATCAGAAACCCCATCACCTCCATCGGCGGCGTCTCCCGCATCCTCAGCAAGAAGACCACCGATCCCGAGTGGAGCAAGTATCTCAACGTGATCATCCATGAGACCGAGCGGGTCGAGGCCACCCTGGAGGATCTCTTCGATTTCGTCGGTCAGGGCGAGATTACCTGCGAGCCGGTGCAGCTCTGCTCCATGCTGAAAAAGACGGTCATCCTTCTGCAAAACGCCATGAACCGGCAGGGCGTGTCCTGGCAGCTTCAGTGCGATGGGCCGGAAATTGAGTTCCAAGGCGACACCCATCTGCTCCGGCAGGCCTTTCTCCATATCTTCAAGAACGCCGTGGAGGCCATGGCGGAAGGGGGGCAGCTCAACATCGTCGTTCGCCAGGAGGGCGAGCTGGCGGAAGTGTCCATCGCCGACACCGGTCCCGGCATGCCGGACTCCTACCTGGACAAGGCCAAGGACCCCTTTTTCACCACCAAGACCTATGGCACCGGCATGGGGCTTACCCTGGTCGAACGGATCATCAAGGCCCACGGCGGCCGATTCTCCCTTTCTCCCCGGCAGAGCGGCGGCCTGGAGGCGAGGGTTGCCCTGCCGCTTCACTGATTTTCCCCTCGGGATCAGCTTATGAAAATCACTCTTCCGCGCGCGGGTATCGCGGCCAGCCAGCCGGTTTCTCCAGGCCGGGAGGCGGCGACGCTTCCGCCGGCGCCGACGGCATCGCTTTCCCTCGCGGCTGGGCAGCTGGTCAAGGGGGAGGTGGTCGGGCTCGGCCAGGACGGCGCGGTGCTCCTGCGCATCGACGGGCAGATCATCGAGGCGAGGAGCGAGATTCTGCTGCGGCCGGGAAGCGAGCTCTGGCTGGAGGTGCGGCGGGATGAGCCCCTTTGGCTCGGGCTTGCCGATCGCAAGGGAGCGGCGCAGGAGTTGTTGCGGCAGCTTTTCGCCGACCCCGCCGGGATGGGACGAGGGTTGCGCCTCCTTTTTGAGAAGGGAATGGGGGCGTCGCAAGCGGCGGGCCTGCCCGCCGCGCTTGCCGAACTCGCCGGCTTGCTGGCCGAAACGGAGGTCGGGGCGGAGGCCAGCCCCGAGAAGCTCTTGCGTTTGCTGACCCTGCTGAGGCGGGGCGGGGAAGGAATTCCCGAGGCAGCCCGGCAAGGCGAGGTTGTCGAGCTGTTGCGCCTGCTGGCCAGCCAGGACGGGATGCCCAAGGGAGACCAAGCCGCGCTGCACCGACTGGCCGTGCAGTTGGATCTGCAGGCGCAGCTCGCCTCCCTGCCGGCGCCGGCCGACCAGGCGGTCATGCTGTTGGCGCCCTGCCTTTTCGGGATGCAGGCCGGTTGGGGGCAGTGGCTCCTGGCCATGGACCGGCAGGCTGGCGGGAACGCGACGGAGCCTGGCTGCGTGCTCTCCTTCTTCCTTGCCATGAGTCGGCTGGGGGAGGTGCAGCTCCAGGCGCGCATCAAGGGCAAGGCCCTGGCCGTGGAGGTGGTGGTGGAGGATCTGGAGGCGCTCCGTTATCTGGAAGGGATGGGCGGTGGGCTGGTTGAGCCCCTTTCCCGGCTCGGCTACCAGCCGGTTTCCTTTGGATGCCGCCAGGCCAGGAGCGGCGGCATGCTGGTCGGCCTGAAGGCCGAGCTGGAGCGGGCGGTGGGATTGGCCGGCGGTACGCGGCTGGTCGATTTGCGGGCGTAGCCGCTGGCGAAAGGGGTCGTGTTCAGGCGACCGGGGTTGTCTCCATGCCGCGACGGTTCCCCCTGGTCCAGGAGGCGGCGGTGGCGATGATCCCGATGGCCGCCGTGCCCAGCAAGGCAACGTGCAGGGCGGCAAGAAAGGCCTCGGCGTGGTGGGGGGTGAAGTCGCGGAGGTCCAGACCATTGGTATGCCAGTGGAAGGCCAGCGCGAAGAGCAGCCCAGCCTGGGCAATCCCCAGCAGCATCCCGAGGTTGCGGGCGGTGGCGAGCAGGGCGGCGGCGGCGCCGGTGTGCTGGCGCGCCACCTGGGCGAGCACCGAAGCGCTGTTGGGGGAGAGAAACAGGGCCTGGCCGGCGCCGAGCAAGGAGAGGCGCATGGCCAGGGAGAGGGGCTGGGGCGCCGCATCCATGGTGGCGAGCAGCAGCACCCCCAAGGTGGAAAGGGCGAGACCGCCGGTGCTGACCAGCCGTGCCTCGGCCCGGTCGGCCAGCCAGCCAGCCAGCGGCGAGACCGCAAGGATCGAGGCGGGAACCGCCAGCATCACCAGGCCGATCCGTCTCGGAGGCAGGCCGAGCACCCGGTCCAGTAGAAAGGGCATCAGGAAGATTACCGCGAAAAGCACGGTAAAGGAGAGGGTGGCGCTCAGAATGGCCATGGCGAAGCGCCGGGAGCGGAAAAGCTCCAGGGCCAGCAGCGGGTGGGGCACGGTTGCCTCAATGCGAAGAAAACTGTAGAGTGCCATGCCGCCGCCAGCCAGGGTGATGGTCAGGCCGGGCAGGGGCCATCCCTCGGCGCCGGCATGGGTAAGCCCCAGAGAGAGCAGGGAGAGTCCGGTGGCCCAACTGAGGCCGCCCAGCCAGTCCAGCGGCACCGAGGGGTGGTGTCGTTCGGCTCCAGGGCCGGGCAGCAGGCGGCGGCACAGCGGCGCCAATCCCAGCCCCAGCGGCACGGTGATGAAGAAAAGGGCGCGCCAGGAGGCAAACGACAGCAGGATGCCGCCAAGGCCCGGGCCGCACATCAGCCCCAGGGAGACGGCCATGCCGATCATGCCCAGCCCTCTGCCCAGCTGTTCCCTGGGGAAGACCTCCTTGATCACCGCCGGGCCGGTGGCCATCATCATGGCCGCGCCCAGCGCCTGCAGGAACCGGGCCGCGATCAGAAGGGCCAGGGTGGGGGCATGGGCGCAGGCCAGCGAGCCGATCCCGAAGACCAGCATGCCGGTTCCATAGATCCGGCCTCGCCCCAGCCGATCCCCCAGGTGGCCCCAGAACAGCAGGGTGGCGGTCACGGTGAGCAGATAGGCCAGCACCACCCATTCGGTGTCCTTGAGGGTGGCGTGGAACTCGCGCATGATCGCCGGGAGGGCAAGGTTCACCATGCTGCTGTCCAGGGTGGACATGAAGACGCCGGTGGCGACCAGCAGGAAGGCCGGCCATTTTCGGGAGGATTGGGGCGACAAGCAGGGTCTCCGCCGGTTTGGTTGAGAGGCAATTCCAGCGGCACCGCATGCCGAGGCTCGAGGAGCGAGGGACTGCGCCGGATTGTGGTCGCGACCCTCTTCGGGGCGTCACCGAGGTGGCGCTTCCTTTTTCTATATACGAACCAGCCGGCTTCCGCAAAGGGGTTTCGGCTGCTGTTTTGTGGAGGATGCGATGGAACGGATCATCTCCTGCGCGGCCGGCTGCCCGGACCGCGATCTGGCGGAGGCCTTGCGCCTGGCCGCCCATGCCGCCCTGGCTGGCGGAGCGGTGCTGCGCCTCCTTTACGGGCAGCCCCACCAGATAACCCACAAGGGGGCCATCGATCTGGTCACTGAGGCGGACGTCGCCTCGGAGCAGGCGGTGCTGGAGGTGTTGCGCCAGGGGCCGGCCGGGACGGCGATTCTGGCCGAGGAGTCCAGCGCCTCCTTCAGCGGGCCGCCGTCAGGGCCGGTCTGGATCATCGATCCCCTGGACGGCACCACCAATTTTGCCCATGGCTTTCCCTTCTTTTGCGTCTCCGTCGCTTTGGCGCGTGGCGACCAATGTCAGGTCGGGGTCATTTACGCTCCCATGCAGGATGAGCTGTTCTGCGCCTGCCGTGGGGCAGGGGCCTGGCTCAACGGCCAGCCGATCCGGGTTTCCGGGGTGGCAACCCTGGAACAGTCCCTGCTCGCCACGGGATTTCCCTACGCCATTGCCGAGGAGGTGGAGGGGGTGGTGGCGGCCCTGCGTTGTTTTCTCACCACCGCGCAAGGAATCCGGCGGGCCGGCGCCGCTGCCCTGGATCTCGCCTACCTGGCCTGCGGCAGGGTGGACGGCTTCTGGGAGATCAACCTCAAGCCCTGGGATACCGCCGCCGGCCAGGTGCTGGTCGAGGAGGCGGGCGGTCGGTTGAGCGGGATGCATGGCGGCGACTACACCCCCTTCCTGCCGGAACTGGTGGCGAGTAACGGCCTGTTGCACCGGGAGATGGTGGGGCGGCTTGCCCCCTTCAGCAGGCTTGGCGGCGGGATGGGTTGAAAGTGTTTGACATGGAAGGTTCCGCTGGATAAAATAGCACGCTTTGCCCTGCCCCGGACAGTCGAGGCCGGGGACGGCCCAGCCGCGGATTCTTCTCCCTGGGCGGTGGCCGCACGAATCATTTGGGATTATCCATTAGCAAGCGTAAGGAAGAAACGTCATGAGCAAGAGAACCTTTCAGCCGAGCAACCTGAAGAGACACCGCACCCATGGCTTCCGTGAGCGGATGCAGACCAAGGCGGGACGCGCCGTCATCAGCCGTCGTCGTGCCAAGGGGCGCAAGCGTCTGGCTGTGTAATCCCTGCTGGCGCGGATGGACCGTTCCCGCCATCACGGACTGGCGCTTCCCAAGTCGGCGCTGTTGTTGAAGCCATGGCAGTACACGCTGGTATACAGCCGGGGGAAGCGACTGCGTGGCCGTGGCTTCAGCCTGATCGTCACGCCTGCTGAAACCGGCGCGACCAGGCTGGGCATCAGCGTGCATGGCATGGCCGGAGCGGTGCGCCGCAACCGGGTCAAGCGGATAATCAGGGAGTTCTTCCGCCTTAATCGATCCTTCATCGCCCCCCCTGCCGATGTGGTCATCACCGTGCGGCCGGATTGGCCCCTGGATTCTCCCATGGCGGTGGCCGAGGCGGTTCATCGGCTGCTGGTCGCCGGAAAGGGGACCTTCCGGAGCGGCGTCCCGGAGGCTGGCGAGGCGGGGAAGGGAACGTGCGGCGCGCCGGTCGGCGGCCGTCAGCAAAAGGGTGGCGCGTGAGAGATATCTGTATCGCACTGGTGCGGTGGTATCAACTGCTGCTTTCGCCTGTCCTGCCCCCCTCCTGCCGTTTTTATCCCACCTGTTCCCATTACGCCATCGAGGCCTTTTCCCGGCATGGCGCCTGGCGTGGGCTCTTCCTGACCATCCATCGTCTGTTGCGCTGTCATCCCTTCCATCCCGGCGGCTTTGATCCAGTGCCTCCCGGGCCAACGGCGCAGGCTCGCCGCGCTGGCGCGCGCAGCGCCGAATAACCGCCCCTGAAACAAGGACAATATCTCATGGACAACCAGAGAACATTCCTGGCCATCTTTCTGTCGCTGGCGATCCTCATCGGGTACCAGTACTTCTTTGTGCCGGCGCCTCCGCCGGAGCAGGCCGCTTCCGTCGAGGCGCCTGCCGCGCCGGCCAAGCCGGCCGCGCCGCCAGCCACCCTTTCCGCGCCGGTGAAGGTCGCCCAGCCGCTTCGCGAGGGCCGGGATATCCCGGTGGAAACCTCGCTCTATTCGGCGGTGGTTTCCGAGGCCGGCGGCATGGTGAAAAGCTTCCGGCTCAAGCGGTTCCGCGAGGCACTGGCCAAGGATTCCGGCCCCAAGGAGCTGGTGAAGACCACCCTCGCCGAGGGGTTGCCCCTGGATTTTTCCTGGGGAAGCGAGCCGGGCATGGCGCCGCCAGTGGCTTACGAGGCCGCGGTGGCCGGGGTGAAGACGGCGGAAGGCGGCCAGACCGAGCTGGTCATGCGCGGGGTACTCGCCAATGGCGCCGAAGTGATCCGCATCCTGCGGATGAGTGATCAGCACTATCTGATGGAACTGTCCGTGGAGGTGGCCAATACCACTGGTCAGCCCATCTCCGGCGCTCCCTATCTTGCCCTGGTCAACCGCCCCTTTGCCGCTGCCACCACCGGGGTGTTCACCGGGCCCGCCGCTTTGGTTGACGGCGCGCTTTCCGAGATCAAAACCGACGACCTCAAGAAGGGAAGCAAGAGCCTTACCGGCCAAGTGGCCTGGGCCGCCTACGAGGACAGCTACTTCATGGCCGCCATCGTACCGGACGCCGAGGCCAAGCACACCGCCAACTTCGCCCTGATCGGGGAAGAGGTGGCTCGCACCGTGTTGGCCGGCCCGGCCGACACCCTGCAGCCCGGGCAGCGCCGTCTGTACCGGTATCAGGTCTATATGGGGCCCAAGCATCTGGAGACCCTCAAGGCCGCCGGCCACGATCTGGACCGCAGCGTGGACTTCGGCTGGTTCGATGTCATGGCCAAGCCGACCCTCTATCTGCTCAACTTCCTGCACCGTTACGTGGGCAACTACGGCGTGGCCATCATCCTGGTGACCATCCTCATCAAGCTGGCCTTCTGGCCCATCGCCCAGAAGGGCATGGAGTCCATGAAGACCATGCAGAAGCTCCAGCCCAAGATGGCCAAGCTGCGCGAGAAGTACAAGGATGACAAGGCGCGGCAGCAGCAGGAGATGATGAAACTCTACCAGACCTACAAGGTCAACCCGGTGGGCGGCTGTCTGCCCATGCTGCTGCAGATCCCGGTCTTTTTCGCCCTCTACAAGGTGCTGCTCATGACCATCGAGCTGCGCCATGCGCCATTCCTGCTGTGGATTACCGATCTTTCCGCGCCGGACCGGCTGTTCATCGGCTTTGACATCCCCTTCCTGGGCGGAATTCCGGTGCTGACCCTCTTGATGGGGGCGACCATGTTCCTGCAGCAGAAGATGACCCCTTCCTCGGCCGATCCGGATCAGCAGAAGATCATGATGTTCCTGCCGGTGATCTTCACCTTCATGTTCCTGAACTTTGCCTCGGGGTTGGTACTCTACTGGTTCGTCAACAACCTGCTGTCCATCGGCCAGCAGTATCTGGTGAACCGCAAGGCGGATTGAGCCGGGCCGGGCGCGCGTCGCCCATGGCCGGTGATGTGGGAGGATGAAAGAGATGTCCGCGAAGATGGAATACAAGGGTGCCGACGTGGAGGAGGCCATTGGCAACGCCTGCGCCAGCCTCAATGTCGGGCGTGATGAGCTTTCGATCACCGTGGTCTCCACCGGTTCGGCGGGGATCTTCGGGCTGGGACGCAAGAAAGCGGTGGTGCGGGTTTCGTTGCGCCGGGAGAGTCCGGTAGCCGAGGAGAGCGCCGTCCAGGCGCCGGAACCGGCGAAGCAGCGTCCGGCAAAGTCGCGGCGGGAGCAGGAGCCCAGGCGTGCCGAGCAAGCGGCCAAGCAGGCCGATGCCCCGGAAGCCAAGGCCGCGGCCAAGCCGGCGCGGAGCGAGGAGGGCGAGGCCGAGGAACGCGAGGACCTGGTGGGTGATCCGGTTTCCGCCGAGGAGGTGGAGGCGATCCGCGCCGATCTGGCCAGGCTGGTCGAGCTGATGGGCTGCCCGGCCGAGGTGGCCATGGAGGTAGATCAGAACAACAAGGTGCATGCCCGCATCAGTGGCGATTCGGTGGAGATGCTCATCGGCCAGGAGGGGCAGACCTTGGACAGCATCCAGTATCTGATGCGCAAGGTCATCACCAGGAAGTTCCCCCAGAAGGTGCTTTTCGCCGTGGATGCCGGCGGCTTCCGGGCCAATCGCGGCGAGGAACTGCGAGAGCGCGCCCTGCGCCTGGCCCAGGAGGTGAAGGAGAGCGGCAAGAGCCGCACCATTCCGGCGATCAATCCCTCGGAGCGGCGCATCGTCCACATGGCCCTGCAGGACGACCCCGATATCCGCAGCCGCAGCATTGGCGAGGGGCTGTTCAAAAAGGTGCTCATCTACCCGCCCGGCAAGGGCAGAAAACGGCCAGCGCGACGGAAGAAAGGGGAACGGCAGGAGAAAGGATAAGAGAGAAAAAGGCTCGGATGACAGGGATGGCGTGGCTTCTCCGAAAACAGGATTCTCCTTAACCTTTGCCCTTTAACCTTGCGCCATGCTTTCCTCCGATCGCCACGAGGCCACCATCGCCGCCATCGCCACCCCTCCCGGAGCGGGGGGGATCGGGGTCATCCGGCTGAGCGGCCCCAAGAGCCGTGCGGTTCTCGAGGGGATGTTCCGGCCCCGCCATCCGGCCGACCCGCTGGTCAGTCACCGCCTCTACTACGGGGTGATCGTCGATCCCGCCACCGGGGTTCTGCTCGACGAGGCGCTGGCCGTCTACATGCGCGCCCCCCATACCTACACCAGGGAGGAGGTGGTCGAGTTTCACTGCCACGGCAGTTCCCTGGTCCTGGGCGAAGTTCTGGCCCGTATTCTGCTTTTTCCCGACATCCGCCTCGCCGACCCGGGCGAGTTCACCAAGCGCGCCTTCCTGAACGGCCGGATCGACCTCACCCGCGCCGAGGCGGTGGCCGAACTGCTCGCCGCCAAGACCGAAAAAGGCGCTCGTCTCGCCCTTGCCTCCCTGAGAGGGGGGCTCCATGATGAAATCGAGAAAATTCGCACCAACCTGGTGGCGCTCCGTGCTATCATGGAGGTGGCCATCGACTTTCCGGAAGAGGATGTGGAGATCCTCGACGCCGCCACGCTGCTGACCCGGCTGGCCGAGGGGGTGTCGACGCCGTTGGCCCGTATCCTCGACCGGGCCGAGGGCGGCCGGATCGTGCGAGACGGGGTGGCGGTGGTCATCCTGGGCCGTCCCAACGTGGGCAAGTCCAGCCTGCTCAACCGATTGCTCCGCGAGGATCGTGCCATCGTCACCGATATCCCCGGCACCACCAGGGATGTGATCGAGGAATACCTGGACATCCGGGGTGTGCCGGTGCGTATCGTCGATACCGCCGGGATCCGGGAGGGGGCGGGGCTGGTGGAGGGGCTGGGCATCGAGCGGGCCCGGCGCAAGCTCGAGGAAGCCGATCTGGTGCTGCTGGTGGTGGACGGCGAGGAGGGGCTGCTCGACGAGGATCGGGACCTGACGGCGCTGGTGGGCCCGAAGCGGATGGTGGTGGTGGTCAACAAGCTCGACCGCATGGCCTCACCCTCGGTTGCTCCCTTTGTGGAGGTCTTTCCGAACCGTCGGGTGGTGGCGGTTTCCGCCCGGGACGGCATCGGTATCGAGGCCCTGGAAGAGGCTGTGCATGCGGAGGTGACCGGCGGCGAGGAGTTGCCAGAACCGGATCACGCCGTGCCCAATGTGCGGCAGGTAGCCGCCCTGCGCCGGGGAATGGCGGCGGTGGCACGGGTGGAGGAAGGGCTGCGGCTGGGGGTCTCCCCGGACCTTGTGGCCATCGACCTGCGGGACGCCCTGGATCAGCTGGGCGACATCGTCGGTGAAACCACCACCGAGGACGTTTTGGATATGATTTTTGCGGAGTTCTGTATCGGCAAGTAGGCCGCCGTTCAATACACCTTGTACTTTGGGAATATCGCGCCGGCATAAGGAGCCGTAACGAACTCACTGAAATTGCACGGATTGTTTTTGGACGGCTCCTCGGCTTGCCGTCGGGATCGGTGTTCGTTCAGCGTCAACAGGGGGGCGCATGACCGCGGAAAAGAAAGGCAAGGAACTCGACCTTGAGCAGCAGATCGAATTCTTGAAGAAGATCAGCTTCTTTCACGGATTCGACGACCATGAGCTCCGGCAGTTCCTGCAGGTGACCAAGTGGCTGCGGGTGCCGGCCAACACCATGATCATCAAGGAGAACACCACCGAGCGCGCCTTCTATATCCTGGTGCGGGGCGAGGTGCGGGTGGAGAAGCGGCAGCAAGGTGGCGGTCCGGTGCTGCTCACCACCCTGGCCAGCGGGGACTGCTTCGGGGAGATGGCCCTGGTCACCGAGATCAAGCGGACCGCCGATGTGGTGGCGGCCAAGGATTCCTTCCTCCTGCGGGTGGAACCGGAGATCGTCAATACCTCCAACGTCTTCCTGCAGCTTAAGTTTTACAAGCGGTTCTGCGAAAGCCTGGTGGCGCGGCTCGATCAGGCCAACCGCAAGGTCGCCGGACAGAGCGGCGAGGAGGCGGCTCCATCGCTGTTGCAGGCGACCCTGGTGGAGCAGCCCCAGCCTGAACCGGAAACACCACCGTCTCCGCCGCAACCCGTTGTTGCGCCGCCGCCCCGGCCCCGGCTCAAGCCCCGTCTGGACGAAGAGTCCATACCGCCGCTTCCCAACCGGGATGACCGGCTCACCGCCTCCAAGCTTTACGCGCTGGTGCATCCCGAAAATCCCCTGCCGGTCAATCCGGCGGTGGCGGAGGAACTCTCCGCCATGCTGCGGCGGGGAACGGAATCCGACAACACCCGTCGCTTCGCCGACCTGATCAGCCTTGATCCGGTGTTGAGCTGCCGGGTCATCCAGACCGCCAATTCACCCTTTTTCCGGCGGGCGACCATGGTGGGCTCGGTGCCCCACGCCATGGTGGTGATCGGGGTCAAGCAGGTGCAGGAGGTCGTGCTGGGAACCATCCGGGCGGCCAAGGATCTGGCGGCCTTTGGCGGTTATGCCTCCGTGGCGCAGGGATTCTGGCGTCATGCGGTGGTGGTGGGCAGGATCGCCGAAACCTTGCGGGAGACCATTCGAGTCAGCCTCTCGGCCGACATCTACCTCTGCGGCCTGTTCCACGACCTGGGCATGCTGCTGCTGCACAGCTTCGCCCCGACCTTCTACCCCAATACCCTGCGTCCCCTTCCGGAGATCCAGGAGGTGGCCAAGGCGGAAAAGGAGTTCATCGGCGTGGACCATGGTCAGGCCGGGGTGTGGCTCGCCGAGGGGATCGGTCTGCCGCAGCCCTATCCGGAGGTGATGAAGTTTCACCATGTGCCGGAAAAGGCGCACACCTATCCCATCCCGGTGGCGCTGGTGTCGTTGGCCAACCAGTTCGCCAGCATGCGGGGGGTGTGCCTGGGGCAGCCGTCGGTGGAGCGGGAGGAGGTGCTTCGCTCGTTTGCCTGGGTGCTGCTCCAGGAGAACCATCGGCCCTTCCTGGATGTCAGCATCCTGCCCTTCTTCGAGTCGTTCAGCGAGGAACTGGACCGGACCTGGTCCACCATCACCGCCGATATCCCGCTCTGAGGGCTCAGTCCATCGGGGTGAACATGTCCTTGCTGGCGCCGCAGACCGGGCAGGTCCAGTCGTCGGGGATATCCTCGAAGGCGGTGCCGGGGGCGATGCCGGAGTCCGGATCGCCGACGGCGGGATCGTAGACATAGCCGCAAACCGAGCAGGAGTAGCGTTTCATGGCGGTTCCCTGGTGTGATTGGTGGGAGAGCGCGCCGGTGCGTGGCCGGCGGGCGGATGCGCTTCTTTTTTTGAATTACAGGAGGGGCGCTGTGGGCGTCAATCCTTTTTCTCATGACAGCATGATCAGGCGAGGGAAACGATGGCGGAGATGGAAGTCGTTTTGAGCGAGGCGGAGATTGCCGCCAGGGTGCGGGAGCTTGGCGCCGCCATCAGCGGGGACTATGCTGGGCGTTCCCTGGTGGTGGTGGGGATATTGAACGGCGCCTTCATCTTTCTCGCCGATCTGGTCCGGGCCATCGACCTGCCCATCGTGGTGGACTTCATCCGGGTGGCCAGCTATGGCGACGCCACCTCCTCCTGCGGCACGGTGCGCTGCACCAAGGAGGTGGAGGTGGAACTCGCCGGCAAGGATGTGCTGCTGGTGGAGGATATCGTCGACAGTGGCCGTACCGTGGCGAGCCTCATAAAGATGCTCGCCCGGAGCCAGGCCAGCTCGGTGCGGCTCTGCGCCCTCATCGACAAGCGGGAACGGCGCGAGGTGGAGGTGACGGTGGACTACCCGGGTTTCGTGGTGGAGGAGGGGTTCCTGGTGGGCTACGGCCTTGACTTCGCCGGCCAGCACCGTCACTATCCGGCGGTGTTCCGGATCGTCAACCCGGAGTAGCAGCGGTGGCCTCGCTTCAAGAGAAGGACAAGCGCTTCCTCTGGCATCCCTACACCCAGATGCGCGACTATGCTGAGCGCGACCTGTTGCTGGTGGACCGGGCCCAGGGGGTCCGGCTTTTCGACGTGCAGGGTCGGGAGTACTTCGACACCATCTCCTCCTGGTGGTGCATCGTCCATGGGCACTGCCATCCCACCATGGTGGAGGCGGTGCGGCGGCAGCTGGGCCGGCTCGACCAGGTGCTCCTGGCCGGGGTGGGCCACGAGCCGGCGATTCTGCTGGCGGAAAAGCTGGTGGCGCTGGCGCCGCCCGGGCTCGACAAGGTCTTCTTCTCGGACAACGGCTCCACCGCCTGCGAGATCGCGGTGAAGATGTCCCTCCAGTACTGGCGGCAGACCGGCCAGCCGCAACGGTGCGAGCTGATCGGGGTTGAACGGGGCTACCACGGCGACACCATCGGCACCATGAGCCTCGGGGCGGTGCCCGAGTTTCACGGCCCCTTCGCGCCGCTGCTCTTCTCCTCCCACCGCATCCCCTCTCCCTACTGCTACCGGTGCCCGGAGGGCCTGGCGCCGGCTGGTTGCGACTGCCAGTGTCTTGCCCCGCTCGCCCACCTGCTTGCCGAGCGGGGGGAGCGGGTGGCGGCCCTGATCGTCGAGCCGCTCATCCAGGCGGCCGGCGGGATGATCATCTACCCGGCTCAGTACCTCCAGCGCCTAGCCGAGCTGACGCGGGCGCATGGCCTCCACCTGATTCTGGACGAGGTGGCCACCGGCTTTGGCCGCACCGGCACCATGTTCGCCCTGGAGCAGGCCGGGGTTCGCCCTGATTTTCTCTGTATTTCCAAGGGGCTCACCGGCGGGATGCTCCCCATGGCGGCGACGCTTGCCAGCGAGGAGGTCTTTGCCGCCTTTTACGGCGACTATGGAGAGGGGAAAACCTTTTTCCACGGCCACACCTTCACCGGCAATCCTCTGGCCGCCACGGCCGCGCTGGCCTCGCTTGCCATCTTCGAAGAGGAGCACACCATGGCTGGCCTGCCGGCCAAGATCAGCCATCTGCACGCGGCAATGGAACGGTTCCGCGACCTCCCCTGGGTGGGGGATTTGAGGCGGCTCGGCATGATCTGCGCCATGGAGCTGGTCAAGGACAAGGAACGCCGCACGCCCTTTGCGCCCGAGGATCGGGTGGGCTGGCCGATCTTCCTGGCAGGGCTCGACGAGGGGCTGCTGCTGCGGCCCCTGGGGAATGTCATCTACCTGTGGCTGCCGCTTTCGGTAACCGGCGCCGAGATCGACGAGATCGTGGCGCGCACCTGGCGGGTGCTTTCCAACCCCGGCAATGTCGGAGGGTGGCGGCAATGATTCTCTCCGGCCAGGCGGGAGGCGCCAAAAGAAGAAGCCCCGATCCCGCCTGCGTGGGCGAGATGGGGCTTTTCGCGAGGGGGCTCCGAAGGGAGGCGCGCAGTCTGCTCTGCCCCTAAGGCATGGCGCCAAAGTTGGTCAGCTGAAAACCGAGTGACGGGGAGCTGACCAGGGTCCAGTCGGTGAAGTAGTTGACGCCGTTGACCGCGACGTCGAAAATCGTCAGATCCGGGCCATTCATCCGGATATAGGCACGGGACAGGTCGATGCCCGGGATGGCGGCTTGCGGCTGGCTGCCGTCCTGGAAAGCGAAAAACAGGGTGGCTGGATTCAGGACGAAATCCACTCCGATTGGCGTGCCGCCAACCAGGATATCATTGATCTGCATCCTGTTGTCAAAAAATCCAGCCGATACGTAGGCGGTCTGGATATCCCCGATGGACTGTTCCCCCTCGCCGTACTGGACGGTATTGCCGTTGCTGCCGATACTGGCCCACCGCAGGGTGGTCGTGTAGATTTCCGGAGCGTCTTCGCCCTCTTCCTGGCTGGTGCCGACACTTTTTACCAGCCCCACTCCAGGGCAGTGCCAATCGGTGGCCTCCTCAGAATAACCGGGCCCGCTCGCCGTCCAATGACTCCGCAGGCAGTTGGTGAAAGTGCCGGCCTCCACGGTGACGGTTTCCACCGCGTCGAGGGTGCGGCTGACCGAAGCGGAAAACGCGCCGTCTTCGCAGGAAAACGATGACGCGTAGGTGCCGCCCAGCTCCATTTCCAGGGGGAGGAGCGTGATTGGGGTGGTGCAGGTGGAAACAAAGGTTACGTTGTCGAAGGTTTCGCGATGACCAACGATTTTTAGACCGTCGGCTTGCCAGGCCATGTTGTCGTATTCCTGGTCGTTCGGGTTCGGAGAGGGAAAGATGAATGAGCGTTGCAGGGTTGCGATGCCCTGCACGGTTTCCGTACCGGTGATCGTTTCGGTTTCCACGTCCGACCAGTAGGAAGTCTGCCCGCTGGCGGGGTCGGTGCGACGTAAGACTTCGTGGTAGGTGCGGGAATCTCCCATGTTCAATGGGTAGTAGTCGCGCATGTCGTATGCCGCGGCCACCCCGGGGGTGGCGGAGGAGACGCACAGCAGGGCGAGAATACAAGCTTTTTTCATAGGATGGTCCTTTGGGGCTTGGTCTATGGTGATGCCTCGATTACGGTATGGATTGGTTTACCCCATGGCAGGCCGTGCTTCAATTGAAATTTGCGGGGTTGCGGGCAGGAAAAGGTTGGGCGTCGGAGGGTTGGTTTATCCTCCCATCACGTAGCGCGAAAAGGCGAGCAGGATCTCGTGCTCGAAGAAGAGATAACCCATGGCCGCCACGGCCAGGAAGGGTCCGTAAGGGATCACCGTCTTGCCGCCCTTGCCCTGCTTGAGCATGGCCCCGACTCCAACCACGGTTCCCATCAATGCGCTGCCGAAGACCACGAAGGGGACGGCGCGCCAGCCCAGGAAGGCGCCGATCATCGCCAGCAGCTTGATGTCGCCGCCGCCCATGCCTTCCTGTTTGGTGATCAGGTAGTACCCGAGGGCGATCAGATAGAAGCTGCCGCCGCCGGCAAGCACCCCCAGGGCGGCATCCTGCCAGGATACCAGCGGGTTGATGAAGGAGGCGGCAAGCCCTATCAGGATGCCGGGCAGGCTGATCACGTCGGGGATGATCTGGTGGCGCAGATCGATGAAGATCACCGCCAGCAGGGCGGCGCAGAAGAGGAAGTAGATCGGCAGGGCGAGGGAAAGGCCGAAATGGCGCAAAAGCGCCACGGTAAGCAGCCCCATGGCCGCCTCCACCAGGGGATACTGCCAGGAGATCCGTTCGCGGCAGTGGCGGCAGCGGCCGCGCAGCATCAGAAACCCCAGGATGGGCAGGTTGTCGTGCCACCGGATCGGGGTCTGGCAGGCCGGGCAACGGGAGGCGGGGAAAACGATGGAGATCTCGGCGGGCAAGCGCAGGATCACCACGTTGAGGAAACTGCCCACGACGGCACCGAGGGCAAAGGCAAAGGTTGCGAGCATGGGGTCTGGCATGGGGCTCCTTGCGCAGGATTGACGCGGCCCTGCTTCCGCAACTGCTCTGTTGCAAAACCGGCCGCTTCCTTGCTATAGTACCCTACAAAATATCGAGTCACAATAGGGACACGTGGCGGAGGGCCAGAGGCATCTTCCCCTGCCGCCGGTCGTGCCTTTCTTTTCGGTGAGCCCTCGACGGGCGCGGAGTTGTACCGGTGATCCTTTCCCTTGATGAATCCATCCAACGTTTGAAGGCGGAGATCCTTTCCCCGGATTGGAGCCTCTCTCCCAAGAAGATCGAGTCGCTCGAGGCGGCCTTCACCTGTCTGAAAAACCGCCTCAAGACCCGCAAGAACGCCTTCGGGATTTTGAGCATGGCGGACAGCATCCTCCAGTTTGCCAGAAAACGGCAGGAGCCGCTGCCGGCCGAGTTCGTCGATTTTCTCAAGGAGGCCATGGCGCATGTGGTCAACATGTACGAGGAAAGCAAGTTCGACCCGGACCGGGACGCCGAGCTTTTCCGCCGGGTCTATGCCAAGTTTCTCCAGCTGAAGGAAAAGGTGAAGGCTGAACGCTCCGTGTCTGGGGGTGACTCCGGCGACGAGGCGATTTTCGCTGCCGCCGCCGAGGAGGATGGCGCGCCCGAGCCTGCCGCCGCACCGCAAGCTCCTGTGCCCGAGCCGCCCAGGCCATCGCGGGAGGTGGCGGCGCGGCCGGCAACCCGGGCCATGGCCGCGGCCAAGCCCTTTGAGCTGCCACCGGGCAGCCTGGTCCGCCGGGTGGTCATCGGCGGGGTCGCCGCGTTGGTGCCGGAGGACTCCATTGCTCTGGCCCGCGCCATTTCACCGAAAAAACGCAAGGGGTATCTCAAGGCCAGCCAGATTCCGCTCAAGGATTTTGGCGGGATTTTCCGTAGCCTGGCCGGCCAGTTCAAGGGAACCCTCGGCCAGCAGCGCAGCGGCAAGCTCAAGCAGCTGGCCCTGCCGTTGATGGTGCCCCGCGGTATGGCCCTGCCGCCCATCCCCGACGAAGAGGCCACCGCGCTCCTGGTGGTGAGTGGCGGGCAGTGGCACGGCGCCTTCCTCTGCCGGGAAGTGGAGGTGGAGCCGTTGCAGGCCTCCTCCTTTGTCCGGAGCAAGAACGGCGATATTGCCGGGATCGCCCGGGTTGCCGCCGACGAGGAGCTGCCGGTGCTGAGCATGGGGCCGCTCCTGGAGCGGGAGGGGTTCTTGCTGATGCCGGATTGAGCGCTGGGCTCGCCGTGTCGTTGTCCAGCCTGGTCGTACTCGATGCATGTGAGATTCTGCCGGTGGGGAGGTGATTCCCGCCGCTGTCCCCCAGGAGGCTGCTCATGGATAACAGGCGCAAGAACAGCAGGGTGGTGTTTCGGGCAACGGTCAGCCTTGATTTTGCAGGGCGGCAGCACGCGGAGTGCGAGACCCAGGATTTGAGTCTCAAGGGGGTGCGCGTGTTGGGGGTGACCGGCCACCAGGCAGGAGAGCAGTGCAGGGTTTCCTTGTCGCTGGTGGGTTCCACCAGCCACTTGGCTCTCCACATGCGGGGCGAGGTGGTCCGGGTGGACAGGGACGGCATCGCGCTCCACTTTGTGGAGATGGACCCGGACAGCTTTTTCCACCTGAAGAATATCCTTTACTACAACTCGCAGGATCCGGACCGGCTGGATACCGAATTCTCTGGCTAGGAGGGCGGGCTGGCCGGATTGTCGGCGATGCTGGCGCGGGAGGGCACGATGCTATGGCGATCATGCAACTGACCGTTATTCCGCTGGGAACCGCAACCCCCAGTGTTGGCCGGCATGTGGCTGCAATTCAGGAGCTGCTGCGGCAGGAAGGAATCGTGTCGCAGCTCACCGATATGGGCACGGTGATCGAGGGTGAGCCGGCCTCTCTGCTTGCCTTGGCGGCGCGGTTGCATGCCTTGCCCTTCGCCAGCGGGGTGCAGCGGGTGGTGACCCAGATCGTTCTGGACGAACGGCGCGACAAGGACGTGCATCTCGGAGACAAAACCGCCTCGGTGCAGGCGCGTCTTTCCTAGAAATCAACCACGGGGGAACGGCCATGGTACGTCGCAGGGAGCAGCGCAATGTCCGCCAGGTGCGGAGGGCGCCGTTGCTGGTGTTGGCCGGCTCGCTGGTGGTGTGGATGATAGGGGTGGCCACCGGTGAACCAGCCAGGGTGCTGGAGCAGGCGGTGCAGGTCTGCCTGAGCTGCATCGGGGTGGGCTGAGATGGAAGCGGCTCGCAAATGGGTGCAGCTCATCGCCGGCTTCCTGATGAATTCATCCTGGACCTTTCCCTTCACCCGCACCATTTACCAGGGCCCCCTCAAGGCCTTTTGCGCGCCTGGTCTCAACTGCTATTCCTGCCCCGCCTCCACCACCTACTGCCCCATGGGAGCCATCCAGCAGCTGCTGGGCGGGCTGCGTTATTCCCTGGAGAGCGGCCAGTACTTTTTCGGATTGTCGGTGCTCGGGTTTCTCGGGGTGCTGGGCGGGCTGTTCGGCAGGATGCTCTGTGGCTGGGCCTGCCCCTTTGGGTTCGTGCAGGAGCTGCTGCACAAGATTCCCAGCCGCAAGTTCGGCATTCCCCGCATCCTCAATCACGGCAAGTACATGTTCCTGCTGATGTTCGTGGTAGTGCTGCCGTTGGTGCTGGTGGACGACTTCGGCATGGGCAGTCCCTGGTTCTGCAAGTTCGTCTGCCCGGCCGGCACCCTGGAGGCGGGGTTGCCCATGCTGCTGCTCCAGCCCAATCTGCGCAACACCGTGGGGCTGCTCTTTTTCAATAAACTGGTCATTCTGGCCCTGTTTTTGGGATGGTCGGTCATCGCCAGCCGTCCCTTTTGCCGAACCGCCTGTCCATTGGGCGCCTTTTATGCACTGTTTCGCAAGGTGCGGCTGGTGCGGCTCCAGCTGGACGAGTCGCGCTGCACCAACTGCAAGGCGTGCCATCATGTCTGCCCCATGGGGGTCAAGTTCAACGAGTCGCCCGATGATGGCGAATGCATCACCTGTCTGGCCTGCATGAACCGCGCCTGTACCTTTGGCGCCATCTCGCTGGAGATAGGGGGGGCGCCGCTGGTGCCGCCGGAAAGAAGGCTGCCCCCGGCCGGGGTGCCGCCGGGGCCGCAGGGGGATTCGTTCTATTGAGTTGCCCAGCGTGGGCGCCCCGGATGGATGAAGCTGATTGCGCGTTTCTTGCCAGGGAATTCAGAATGAATGGTGCTTATTTGTATTCCGTTATTCTGGATTCCCGATGCTGGGAGTTTGTTGAGGGCTTTTCGGGAAAGGTGGTTGGATGCAAATCGGCCAGCAAGTCTGGTTGGCTGGCGGCGCTTCCGTTGGCAAGGGGGAAGGGGTATGGCTATTTTCGCCTGGAAGAATGAGTACGAAGTGGGCATTGAGGAGATCGACCGCCAGCATCGCGAACTGGTGGCCATCCTGGACGACCTCTACACCGCCATGCTCAATGCCAGGGGGGTGGAACAGGTGGAGTCGACCCTGGAGAGGCTGACCCAATACACCAAGAACCACTTTGCCACCGAGGAGCGGTTGTTCAAGAAGCATGCCTACCCCGAGGAGCGGGAGCACGCCGCCGAACATGCCGCCATGCTTGCCAGGGTGGCGAAATTCCGCAGAGAGCATCAGCATGGCAAGGCGGTTGGCGTGGAGCTGATGCACTATCTCAAAGGGTGGTTCGTGGAGCATCTCCAGACCACCGACCACCGGTATGTCCCATTCTTCCGCGCGCTGGGAGTGGCGAAGGAGCCGTGACCCGCGCCGTTCCCGTCTGTCACCTCAGAGACCGTAGCGCTTCATCTTCTTTCGCAACCCCTGGCGGGTGATCTGCAGCAGTTCCGCGGCCAGCCCCATCCTGCCTTCGCTTTGTTTGAATGCCTGGCGAATCAATGTGCTCTCCAGGTTTCGGACCGCCGTGGGCAGGACGAGGGAGCCCGCGGCATGGTCGGCGGGGGGCTGCCCTGACAGCGCTTGGCGGACTTCGACTGAGCAGGTGGCCAGCTGAATCGGCTCGCCATCGGGGGTGAGGGCCACCAGTCGTTCCACCTCGCGTTGCAACTGGCGCACGTTGCCGGGCCATGGGTATTGCTCGAAACAAGTCAGCACCTCCCGGGAAAAGCCCGCAGTTCGCCGATGGAAACGCTTGCTGGTCTGCTCGAGAAAAGAGAGCGCCAGTGGTACGATGTCCTCCCGGCGCTCCCTGAGCGGGGGGATGCGGATCTCCACGGCAAAGAGGCGAAAGTAGAGATCCTCCCGGAATTTTCCCCCTTCCTTGGCTGCCAGCAGATCCTGGTTGGTGGCGCTGATGATCCGCAGATCATAGCGGCGCGGCTTGCCGCCGCCAAGCCGGCTTCCTTCCCCTTCCTGGAGGGCGCGCAGGAATTTGGGCTGGATGGCCAGCGGCATGTCGGCGATCTCGTCCAGGAAGAGGCTGCCGCCGTGCGCCTCCTCGAAGTGGCCGCCCCGGGCATGATCGGCGCCGGTGAACGCCCCCTTTTCGTAGCCGAAGAACTCGCTCTCCGCCAAATTGCCTGGAATGGCGGCGCAGTTGACCGCCACGAACGGCCGGTCGCGGCGGTCGCTCCATTCGTGGATCAGCCTGGCGATCAATTCCTTGCCAGTGCCGTTTTCGCCCAGAAGCAGCACGTTGACCGGCGCGGTGCTGATCTGCTTCACCATGGCCAGAATCTCCCGCATCGGCTCACTCTCAGCCACCAATCGGCTCTGACGCAGCGAACCGAGCCCGAGCTGGTCCACCTCCTGCCCTACTTGCTCGGAGATGCGCAGGATCTCCTGGTTGAGGATGATGCTCTCGATGGAGATGGAGAGGTAGTCCGCCACCTCCTCCAGCAGGGCGAGATCCGATTTTTCAAAGCCCTGGTCGCCAGTTTTGTTGAGGACCTGAATGGCGCCGGCCACCCCGTGCCCGGTGCGGCTGCGGATGGGGGCGCAGGCGAGGTTGCGGGTGACAAAGCCGGTCTGCGCCTCGACCTGGGCGCGATGTTTTTCCTCGGGGGCCAGGTGGTTGGCGATGACGCTGCGACCGTTGGCGATGACCTCCCCGACCACACTCCCCTTCCGGGGGGGCTTGATGGCCCGCTCGGCGATGCCGGTTCCGTAAATAGAGCAGATCCGCTCGGTGCCAGGCTCCATGATGAAGATGGTGCAGCGCTCCGCCTCCAGCACGCCAGGGAGGAGGCGGACGAAAAGCTGGACAAAGCCACGGTAGTCCTCGATGCTCCAGGCATGCATCACCTGGGTGAGGCGCTGGCGGAGCAGCGACAGGCGCCGGCCTGGATCGAGCAGGGCAGTGGGCGTATCTTGTTGCATTGGAAATATTGTTTCCTTATTGGTAATTATGTTTCCCTTTTGTCATTCTGTCGGAGGATGGCAATTTTGTCAATGAAAGTTTCGGAAGCACGGAGTGTTACTTGTTGTGTCGGGCGGTTGTGGGCAGTCTTTGTTGTAAACAACGTTTCCTTTTCTCCCAGGATATATCTTTTTCGAAGAGTGGCGGCTTGGCCTCTTCATCCTGGAAACCCCGGGGTTGGAGGGGATGCAGGCGGACATGCGGTGGGGGCTGACGGCTTGGCATCCTGCTTGCAAAAGTACTGGTCACGCGGAGGTGGCCTTGCGAGAAGCAGAAAGGGGAGGGGCGCTGCAGAGTTCGCCCGGAGCGAGGCCCGCGTGCAATAAAGCTCGAATGCCTTTCCGCAAAGGAGGCCCACCATGCAACTGCTCATCAAGTTTACCCTGCTCATCGCCTTTTTCTTTTTCCTCATCTCCATGAGCCGTCCGGTGGGTTCCGGCGATGAGCAGGGTCCCTTATCGCGTGGCGATCAACCCGCCCAGGCCCAGGGGGATCCTGGCTGGCCAGGGCGTTGAGGTCAATGGGGTTGTGAAGAGGGTTTTCACGCGGCTGAGGGGGGAGCAGCTCCAGTTGGCCCCCCTCCGTTTTGGAAGCGATGGTGATGGGGGGGGGCTTGCGACCCGGGAAAAGCGAGGCAACTTGGAAACGATTGGAAGATGGAAATGGCGAGGGGGGCGTTGTGAATTCGAATTTTTTTAACAAGGGGAGTGGGAAATCATGAGAAAGGTATTGTGTGCCACCGTCGCGCTGGCGGCGCTCAGTAGCGGGGGCGGGAGCGTGATGGCCGCCACGGGTGGGACGATCGACGCGGCCACCGAATTAAAAACAACCTGTTTGCGCTGTCACGGAGACGAGCAGCGCGAGGTGGCATGCACGAACCGCGATTGGATGGCCCATAACGGCACCAGGGTTTCCGTGGCGGTCTTTGAGGCGGTATCCATGTATCTGACCGGCGGAACTTGCGGCAGTGGTGTCAGCACGGGCTCCACCACCGCGGTCACGGAGACAGCCATTGGCGGCACAACCGCCAATAGCACCGCCATTGCCGCCCACCAAGCCATCCAGGTCTACAACGGGCCATCCACCTGTATCGCCTGCCATCAGGTCGAGGCGAACAACATGCTCAACACCCTGCACATGCAGTGGAAGGGCACCACGCCCGAGCTGACCAACGCCCCGAACCAGCAACTCGGCAAGGCGGTCAAGGGTATCAACACCTTCTGTACCTATGCCATGTCCTCCGGCGGCGCCTGCTTCAACTGCCACGTGCGGGCGGACGGCAATGCCCCGCATGCGCCATCGGTCAACGATATCGACTGCCTGATGTGCCACCAGGATACCTACAAGCGCAAGACCACCCCTGATCCCTCCACGGCCATGCAGGTCACCGACTACCTGGGCCAGATCAAGACCTACATCTTCGGTCTGCGGGACGCCCAGGGCAACTACTTCACCGAGCCCGACTACGCGGCCATGCCCGCCGGCACCACCATGGTGGACCTGGCCAGGAACGTCCACAAGCCCACCCGCAACTCCTGTCTGCGCTGCCACGCCAAGGCCGGCGGCGGCGACTGGACCAAGCGCGGCGACATGGGGGTCAATACCGCCGCGCCCACCGACAGCCAGGACGTGCATATGTCGCCCACCCGTGGCAACATGAGCTGCTCGGACTGCCACGACGCCGGCAACCACAAGATCTCCGGCCGCGGCATCGACCTGCGCCAGACCGAGGCGCCCGATCCCAAGTGCAGCGACTGCCACACCGCCGCGCCGCACACCAGCCGCAACGCCAACTCCACGGTCTTGAACCGCCATGCCAGCGGCCGGGTAGCCTGCCAGACCTGCCACATCAAGGCCTTTGCCAAAGGCGGCGCCACGGAGATGTCCCGCGACTGGATGCAGCCGACCTGGAACCAGGCCTTCTGCAACGGCCAGGGCGGCTATATCGGACACGAGGTCAAGGCCTCCAACGTGAAACCTGAGTACCGCTGGTTCGACGGCACCTCCTATGTCTACAACGTCGGCGAGACCATCACCAGGAACGCCGACGGCTCCATCACCATGGCCAAGGCCAACGGCAAGATCTTCGACGGCAAGTCCAAGATCGTGCCGATCAAGAACCATGTCAGCGAGGTGATGCCGCTGCTCGCCGATGGGCGGGTGGTGCCGCCGGCGATCATGTGGATGTTCATGACTGGCGATTTCCATCAGGCGGTGCGGAAGGGCATGGAGGACCAGGGGATGACCGGGCCCTACACCCTGGTCAAGGCCAACGCCGAGATGCTGATCACCCACGGCGTGGAGCCCAAGTCCATGGCTCCGAGCTGCGCCTCCTGCCATGGCTCCATGACCGGCCACAACAACCTGATGCTGCCCTTCTCCCAGCTGGGCTACCACACCCTGCCCGCCAAGGTGAAGGATTGTACCCTCTGTCATGAACGGGAAAACCTGAGCTGGCAGGCAACCCATGACAAGCATGTGCGCGGGGAGCGCCTCCAGTGCGCCATGTGCCATACTGCCACCCCGGTCGGCCTGGTCAAGCCGACCTCGGATCTGTGCAACGATTGCCACTCCAGTCGTTCGGCCAGCGACAGGCAGAAGATCCATGAGAAACACTCCGAAAGGGGCTACGCCTGCGCCACCTGCCATCGTTTCTAGGGTGGTTGGTCAGTCGTTTCGAGGAGGGGGAGCCCGGGGTTCCCCCTCTTTTTTTTTGTCCAGCAAGAAGGAGGTTCTGGAAATCACCGGTTGAAGCGCCGCCGGATTCGGCGTATATCATCCACTGGCCGTTTCCTCGATCACGTTCTCGCCGGACCTCTCCATGCGCCGTCAGATTCTGCTCTCCATCGTCATCCGTTTTCTCATCTACTGGGTCCACTGGATGGTGCTCGCCTATCTGCCGCTGCTTCTGAAGAGCGGTGGCATGGATGACGCCAGGATCGGCGGGGCCATCGCCCTGTTCTCCCTTTCCTCCATGGTGCTGATGCTGCCTCTGGGGTTCTGCTCCGATTTCTTTTCTCCCCGCCGCACCCTCTTTGTCGGCGCCTTGCTCTATGCCGCCTACTTTGCCGGGCTGGCCGCGCAGCCCTCCTATGGCTGGTTGCTGGGGGTGATGGTGCTCGGCGGGGTGGGCAGCGCCGCCCTGATCGTGGTGAGCGAATCCCTCTACCTCAAGCACTTCGGGCAGGTGGAGCAGGGACGCCGGGTGGCCCTCTACCAGGCCGCCACCTATCTTGGTTTTGGCCTGGGCCCCCTGGTCGGTGGCCTGTTGGTTCAGCAGGCGCCCGCAATCCTCTTCGGATTGGGCGCCGCCGGCGCCCTGGGTATTGCCGGATTGGCCTGCCTGCTGGTCGATTACGATCCCATCGTCTTTTCCTTTCGAGGCTATGGCGAGGACGCGGCCCGCTTCAAGCCGCTGCTGCTGGCCGCCTGTCTTTTTGTGCTGGCCCTGCACTTTGGGGTGGAGCAAAGTTCCTTGTCGTTGCTGCTCCGGCACCGGTTGGGCTTTTCCATGGAAAGGATAGGCTTCATTTTCGCGGGGTTGGGCCTGTGGATGGCCCTGCTGGTGCCGTTGGTCGGCAGGTTGCACGACCGGCGCCAATCCGTTTTCCTCTTCTTTCTGGGCGGCCTGGCGGTATCCGGCCTTTTTCAGGCGCTCACCAGCCTGGCCACCGGATTCTGGAGCCTGTTCGCCGCCCGACTGTTGCACACCATGGGCGATACCGTGGCCATGCTGGAGTTTGGCGTCCTGGTGGCGCTGCTCTTCCCTTCCCGGCGGCTCGGAGGCAGTTCCGGCCTGCTCTACGGGGTACGCGCCCTGGCCACCTTTCTGGCCGCCCTGGCGAGCGGGCTGGTGAATCAGCGGTGGGGCTACCATGTCTCCTTTGGGGCCAGCGGCTTGCTGGTGTTGTGTTTTGTGGCGGCCTGCCTCGCCTACATCGGCCTGAGTCCATCCCGCCGGCGGGAGGTCGGGTGGGAGCAGAGCCCATAGGCGAGATCGGCTTGCGCGATCCTGGGTGGGTCGCTACAGTGGGGAGGGGGCGCGATCGTGCGTCTGCCTGGATTCATGAGAGGGTATCGGCTTGGACAACGACAACTGGCCCGGCGAGGGGTTTGCCCCGCTGCCGCATCGATTGCGGGGCAACTGTTTCGGCTGCGGCCCGGACAATCCGGTCGGGCTTGGCATGCATTTCTATTCCGATGGCCAGACCCTGGCCTCCCGCCTGGTGGTGCCGGAGCATCTCTGCGGCTGGGGCAGGGTGGTGCATGGCGGGGTGGTTTCCACCATGCTCGATGAATTGATGGGCTGGACCGCCATCACGCTCCTCAAGCGACTGGTGCTCACCAAGTCGCTTGCCGTGGAGTTCCGGCGGCCTCTTTTTGCCGGGGATCCTCTGCGCCTGCGTGGCCGGGTGGAGGAGCGGCGCGGCGAACGGGAAGCGTTGCTCTCCGGCGAGGTGCTCAATCCGGCCGGCGAGGTGTGCGCAGCCGCAACCGGGATTTTTGCCCTCTTCACCCTGGAAGCAGCCCGCAATCTCGGGTTTTTGGACCTGGAACTAGTGGAGGAGGTGGCGGTCAAATACATGGGAGGGACGGCGGTATGAAGCGTTTCCGGCTCGAGCTGACCTTTGACGGCAAACGGTACAGCGGCTGGCAGAAACAGGCCGACGCCCGCACCATCCAGGGCAGCCTGCTTTCGGCAGCCGCTGGGCTGTGGGGCGGGGAACCGGATGCGCAGGGCAACGGCCGCACCGATGCCGGGGTGCATGGCCTCCGTTACACCGCCCATCTGGACGTTCCCTTCAGCGGCAAGGCCGGCGAGATTCGTGCGCAACTGAACAGCGTCCTCCCGCATGACATCACCGTGTTGTCCGCCGCTGTCGCCTCGCCTCATTTCCACGCCCGCCATAACTGCCTGGGCCGGAGCTACCTCTTCCAGCTCGACCAGGGCCGCTCGGTCTTTCGCCGCCATTATGCCTGGCAGACCGGCCCTCTCAACCTTGCGGCCATGCGGGAGGCGGCGGCCTCCTATGCCGGGATGCACGACTTCACCGCCTTTACCGACCGCCAGGCGATCAAGAACAAGTCGCCGCTGGCTATGATCAACCAGGTCGGTTTGGAACCGTTCGGCGACCTGCTGCTCTTCCGGGTGGTGGGTTCCCACTTCCTCTGGAAAATGGTGCGCCGCATGGTGGGGGTGCTGGTGGCGGTGGGCAGAGGGGAGATGCCGCCGGGGATGGTCGCCCGGTTGCTGGCCGGGCCCGCCGAGGGACTTCCCAATCTGAGTCGATTGACCGCGCCAGCGCACGGCCTCTTCTTCGAGCAGGCTTTTTACGACCAGGAGAGCATGGAGCGTTTTCTGGCCTCCTCCCCCCTCGGTCCGGATTTTTATTGAGCCGTTCCTGGGGCGTTTCTCCCCGTTTTTTCGCCCCCGCCACGGAAGCCCTCCCTGTGAGGGGATGGTTGACAATCCCTCCCTGCCTGTGCTGTAATCAAGAATGATCCGCCCATCGCGCCAGCTTATTTTCCTCAGGAGGCCGGCCCCGCTCATGAAGGGTATCCTCGTCCTTGTCGTGGTGCTCTGGGGAGGGGTGGCTCTGTATCAGCGTGGCAAGCCTTTGCCTGTCGGTCTTTCTCTTGATGGGCCGCGACGGCCCGGCGTCGGGGTGCGTTTCCTGGCTGATCGCACCTTCGAGCGCGACGGCCGGGTGGTCAGTGAACAGGTCATCTTCGCGCACGTCTGCCGCCTGATTGACGAGGCACGGCATTTCGTGATTCTGGATTTTTTCCTCTTCAACAATCTGCATGGCCAGGAGCAACCCTTTCTTCCCCTGACCGAGGAGTTGACCCGCCGGATTATCGCCAAGCGGCAGAGGGCACCCCAGGTTGAGATGGTGCTGATCACCGATGAGATCAACCGCCAGTATGGGGCGTATGAGTTTGAACACCTCCAGCGGCTCAGGGAGGCCGGGGTACGGGTGGTCTATACCGATCTGACACGATTGCGTGACTCCAACCCGCTCTATTCCGCGTGGTGGCGGCTCTGTTGCCAGTGGCTGGGGAGCGAGGGCCAGGGCTGGCTTGCCTCACCCTTTGCCGCCAATGGGCCGCGCTTCAGTCTGTCCGCCTATCTGAACCTGCTCAACTTCAAGGCCAACCACCGTAAGGTGGTGGTCAACGAGGCCGAGGCGCTTGTCACCTCGGCCAATCCCCACGACGCCAGTTCCTGGCACTCCAATGTCGGTTTGCTTGCGGCCGGCCAGGTGGTGGGCGACATCGTGGCGAGCGAGGCGGCGGTGGCCGCCATGTCCGATCAGCCGCTGCCTCGGTTTCAGGTGGTGTCCCCACCTGGTCCCGGGGATGGAACAGAGGCGCAGGTGCTCACCGAGGGCAAGATCAAGGCGCGGCTGCTTGCCGCCATTGGTGTCTGCGGCCCCGCGGACCAGGTGGAACTGGCCATGTTTTATCTTTCCGACCGCGAGGTGATCGAGGCGCTCCTTGCGGCAGCGGCGCGGGGGAGCACGGTGCGGCTTTTGCTCGACCCCAATCGGGACGCCTTCGGCCGCGCCAAGAACGGGATTCCCAACCGGCCGGTGGCCAGCGAGCTTGTCCGTCGTTCCGGCGGCAGGGTGCAGGTGCGCTGGCACCGCACCCACGGCGAGCAGTTTCACTCCAAGTTGGCCCTGGTGTGCCAGGGAGAGCGGGTGTTGGTCATGGCCGGTTCGGCCAACCTCACCCGCCGCAATCTGGGCGATCTCAACCTGGAGACGGACCTGGCGGTGGAGGCCAGAGGCGATGCGGAGGTGGTCAGGGAGGCGAGGGACTACTTCCAGCGGCTCTGGGAGAATCGTGATGGCCAGTACTCCGAGGATTTTGCCGTGCTGCGGGAGGACTCCCCGGGGCGGCTGTGGCTGTATCGCTTTCAGGAGTGGAGCGGCATGAGCACATTTTAGGGAGTCTTTGGCGTATTTGATGCATTCTTGCAGAGGGGGACGGCGTTCTTGCTGGCTGTCGGTGAGCTGGCTTGATGAGGGCTACAACTGCTCGGGCGAAAGGGGAGTCATGGCACAGGAAAGAATCTTGGTGGTGGACAATCACCCGCTGTTTCTCCGGATGATGGAAAATTTTCTCTCCCGGCACGGCTATGAGGTGCGCACCGCCGTGGACGGGTTGGCAGCCCTGTCGGTGCTGGCCGATTTCGTCCCGGATGTGATGTTCGTCGATCTGGTGATGCCGAACATCAGCGGTGAACAGTTGTGTCGCATCGTGCGTTCCATGCCGGAGTGTGCCAACGTCTGCATCGTGGTCATCTCCGCCATCGTTGCCGAAGAGGATGTCGATTTTGCCTCCTTCGGGGCGGATGCCTGCATTGCCAAGGGCCCGTTCCGTGATATCGAGAATTATATCACGGAGCTGCTGGCCGAGCGCCGCGAGCGCAACAAGCTGAAGCACCTCCAGGTGATCGGCGGCGATCGGATCATCCGTCGGGTGGTGACCAGGGAACTGCTCTCCTCGCGAAAGCACTTTGAACTGGTGCTCCATAACATCACCGAAGGGATCATCGAATGCACCCCGGACGGGCAGGTGATCTATCTCAACGCCGCCGCGGCCGCATTGCTTGGCGAGGAGGAGGAACGCCTCCTCGCGGGCAGATTGCCTGCATTTTTTGACGGCGAAACCGGAGCGCGGGTGGCAGAGGCGCTTTCCTCCATGGGAGACCAGCAGGTGCGGCTGGAGGATGGGGAGACTGCCCTGCAGCACCGGGGGCGTTGGCTGGGCATGTCGTTGCTGCCTCTTGACGATCAGGGCCATCGGTCGGTAATGGCCATCATCCAGGACATCACCGCCCGCAAGCTGGCCGAGGAACGGTCGGCTTCCCACCAGCAGTTTCTGGAACGAACCGTCGAGGAACGCACCGAACAACTGCAGCGGGAGAGCGAGGAGCGCCGGGCGGTGGAAGAGCGCGAAGCCCGGGCCAGGCAGGAGTGGGAACGCACTTTTGACGCGGTGGATGACATCGTTACCCTCCAGGACATGGAGATGCGGTTGACCAGGGTGAATCGGGCGACCTGCCGCATCCTCGGCAAGAGCGCCGAAGAGCTGGTGGGGCGGCGGTGCTACGAGGCCTTCCGCGGCGTGTCCGAGCCCTGCACCCAATGTCCCGAGTTGCTGGTGAGCAAGGATTGGCGTTCCCATAGCCATGAGATCACCCACCCCGGCTTGGGCCGAACCTTTCTGGTATCCGCCTCACCCATTCTGGATGATCATGGCCAGTTGACGGGCATCGCTCATTTCGCCAAGGATATCACCGAACAGAAGCATCTGGAGGTGCAACTGCTTCAGGCCCAGAAGATGGAGGCCATTGGCACCCTGGCCGGCGGCATCGCCCACGACTTCAATAACATCCTCGCCGCCATCATGGGCTACAACGAGATGGCCATGCGGGAGCTGGACAAGGAGTCATCCACCTATGCCAAGCTGATGCAGGTGAGCCGGGCGTGTCGTAGGGCCAAGGATCTGGTGGGGCAGATTCTTGCGTTTAGCCGCCACAGCGAGACCAGGCGGGAGTCTCTTGAGATAGGGGGGGTTGTCAAGGAGGCTCTGAAGTTGTTGCGCGCCTCCCTGCCTGCCAACATCGAGATCGTCCGCGAGTTGTCGCGGGACCCTCTCTGGGTGCGGGCCGATCCGGTGCAGATCCATCAGGTGCTGATGAATCTGGCCACCAACGCCGCTCATGCCATGCGCGGCCGCAACGGCACTCTGACCGTGAGGCTGCAGCTGGTGGATTTCGACCCGGGACGAGCCGGCCTGTATCCGGGAATGAGTCCCGGCCCCCATGTCTTGCTGGAGGTGCGCGATACCGGCATTGGCATGAGTCCCGAGGTGCGGGCGCGTATCTTCGAGCCATTCTTCACCACCAAGCAGATCGGAGAAGGGACGGGCATGGGGCTTGCGGTGGTGCATGGCATCGTGCGCGGGCATCAGGGGGCTTTGGAGGTGGAGAGCGAACCGGGGCAGGGTTCTGTCTTCCGGATTTTCCTGCCGACCATCGTCCCCGCTGGCCAGGCAGGTCTCGTGAAGGATGACCGTGAGGAACCGGGGCGTGGCGAGCGTATCCTCTTTGTGGATGACGAACCGGCCCTGGTCGCTTTGGGCGCAGAAATGCTTGAATCTCTGGGGTATCAGCCCTGCGGCACCGCCAATCCGGCCGAGGCTTGGGACATCTTTGCCGAGGACCCGGATTCTTTCGCAATGGTCATCACCGACATGGCCATGCCGCAAATGACCGGCGTCGAGCTTGCCCAGCGGGTTCTCGCCCTCCGGCCGAACAAGCAGGTGATCCTCTGTACCGGTTACAGCGACGAAATCAATGCAGAATCGGCCAAGGCGATGGGCATAGGCGCCTATCTGCTCAAGCCGCTTTCCATGGCCAGAATGGCGGAGGAGATCCGGCGTCTGCTGGACCAGGGCGGTTCGCATGGCGGTGTTGGCCAGGACACCTAGTGACGCCATGCGGGAAGGGAGGAGTTCCATCCTGTGTTTTGTGGCCGGCGGCCTGGCCATGGCTGTGATTTCTCTCGTCCCCAGAGGATGGGAGCAGGCGGCGGGGCAGCCGTGGTGGTCCTCACTGGTCCCTTTTTTGATCGGTGGCGGCTGGGGTATGCTGCTTTGGCGTTATCGGCTCAAAAGCCGGCAATGGGAGGAGATGCGGCGGCAACAGGAGATGGGGGAGAGTGCTTCCCGTTTCCGGCAGCTATTCGAGCGCATGGGCAGCGGCGGAGTGGTGTTGCGCGCCATTGACGAGGGCCGCGATTTTGTGGTGGAGGACTGCAACGCGGCTGCCATGCGTATTGAGCAACGCCCCAGGGAGGAGATGATCGGGCAGCGGATCGGCAGGGTCTTTCCCCCCAGCCTAGTGCCGGGCCTGACCGATGTGCTGGCGCGGGTCTGGCGGAGCGGCGAGGCCGAGCAGCAGCCGCTCTCTTTCTATCGGGGCCGGAAGCTGGCCGGTTGGCGGGAGCATTACGTCTACCGGCTTTCCTCCGGAGAACTGGTGGTTGTCTACGACGACATGACCGAGCGCATGCTTGCCGATGTAGCGCTCAGGCGGAGCGAGAAGAATTTTCGGGAACTGGTGGAGGGCTCGCTGGTCGGCATCATGTTGATCCAGGACAATACGGTGATCTATCGCAACCCGGAACAGAAACGGCTTTTCGGGCACCTGCCCGCCGATTTTCGCCCAGCCGCTTTCCCGGGCGTTCACCCGGAAGACCGGGAGAAGCTGACCGAAGCCTACGCTCGGGTTGCCGCTGGCGAGCAGGATTCGGTGGATGTGGATTTTCGCTTTTTCCGCCATGGGAGCACCGATCCGGGCGCCATGCGCTGGGTTTTCTGCCGGGCGCGGCGTATCGAGTATCAAGGCAGGGATACCATGCTGGTCAGCATGATCGACATGACCCGAAACAAGGAATTGGAGGAGCTGGTGCGGGTGCAGGACAAGATGTCCTCCCTGGGCCGGGTGGCGGCGGGCATTGCCCACGAGATCAGAAACCCGCTCTCCGGCATCAACATCTATCTGGACACCCTGGCCCGGATGCTGGGGCGCGACGGGGACACCCCGGAACGGCGGCGGGAGGCCGTGGAGATCGTCGAGCAGGCCCAGGCCGCTTCCCGCCGGATTGATTCGGTGATCCGACGGGTCATTGACTTCTCCCGCCCTGGCCAGCCGCGCTTCGTGCCGACCGATATCAATCGGGTGGTGGAGGAGGCGCTGGCCCTGTGCGCCACCGCGCTGCGCAAGGATGGCGTCGTGGTGTGCGGCGAGCTTGCCGAGGGATTGCCGGCTTCTCTGCTCGACACGGCCTTGATGGAGCAGGTGCTGCTCAATCTGTTCAACAACGCCGCCGAGGCCATGCGGTCGGCGACGGAGCGGCATCTGCTGGTGCGCACCGGTGTTGAGGATGGGTGGGTGGTGGTGCGGGTGGCCGATTCCGGACCCGGGGTGCCGGAGGTGCTGCGGGACAAGGTTTTCGATCCATTTTACACCACCAAGGCCGACGGCACCGGGATCGGCCTCAGCCTTTGCCACCGGATCGTCAATGACCACCGTGGCTGGTTGAGCGTCCAGGAGAGTGAATGGGGGGGAGCGGAGTTTGTCCTTGCCCTGCCGGCGGCGGCAGGGGATGCGGCCAGCGGGGAGTCCGCGTCGGAACAAGAGGTTGGACGGAAGGTGCAGGCTTAAGAGTCTGGTGGGCAGAGAGAAGGGCGCGGTCGGGGGGGCCGCCGGCAAAACACCCTTGTTCTCCTTTCACCTTGAACCCCATACCGGAAGGTGAGGCCATGGAGCTTTTCGAGCGATTGCGAGGCTTGCGGCTGCTGCTTGTGGAGGACGATCAGTGGATCAGGGATTCCCTGCGTCGTTTCTTCGCCGGCGAGCAGTGTTCCCTTATGGCGGTGGAGAACGGTGAGGATGGGCTTGAGCTGGTGCGCCACCACGGCTGCGACATCATCATCACCGATTACCGGTTGCCTGGGATGAACGGCATCGAATTTTTGCGCGAGGTGCAGCCTATCAGTCCGCGGGTGGGGAAGGTGCTGATCACCGCCTTCATGACCGAACCGGTCATTGCCGAGGCCTTCCGGGTGGGGGTGCATGAGTTCATTGAAAAGCCGTTTTCCATGGAGGATCTGGAGGACTCGCTCACCCGGCTGTTGGACAAGAACAGTTTTCTGGCCGCCAGCTAAGGGCGCGTTTGGCTGGATTTTGCAACGTATCCACAACAAGGAGGAAGCGCCATGGAGCTGGTGCCGAGAAAGCCCTTTTCCGAGTTGACCACCCTGCGCAGCGAAATGGACCGGTTGTGGAATCGTTTTTTCGAGGAGTCCCCATTCTCCTCCCGGGCGGGAAGAGGGTGGGCGCCTTCCGCCGACATCTCGGAGACCAAGGACAAGCTGCTGGTGCGGGCAGAATTGCCCGGTCTTGGCCCGGAGGACATCAGCGTCAGCCTCTCAGGCGATCTGTTGACCATCCGGGGGGAGAAGAAGCGAGAAACCGAGGAAAAGGACGAGCACCATTACTGCCTGGAGCGCTACAGCGGCGAGTTTCAACGTTCCTTCCGGCTGCCGGTGGAGGTGCAGGCCGACAAGGTGCAGGCGGTTTTCGAGAAGGGGGTGCTGACCCTCACCATGCCCAAGGTCGCCAAGGCCCGGAAGAAGGAGATCAAGATCAAGGTGAAGTAGGGGGCGGCGGGGGCGGGGCTGGCGCGGTTGCCGTCGGGGCGTTGGCGATGCCGCCTCCCTGGTGCTGGCTGAGGAATGCTTCTATGTCCTCCTTGGTGCCGATCTGGCGCTGGTTTTCCAGGATCGTTCCCACCAGAAAGGCGCCGGCCAGATCGGCGCCGGCCAGATCGGCGCCAGCGAGATCGGCGCGGTAGAGGTCCGCGCCGGAGAGAACGGTATGCCTCAGGTTGGCATTCTTGAGGTTCGCTCCGGCGAGATCGGCCAGCTTGAGCACCGCCCCTTCCAGGTTGGCTCCCTCCAGGTTGGCGCCGGTGAGATTGGCACGGCTCAGGACCACGCCCAGCAGATTGGCTCCCGCCAGGTTGCAGCCAGGGCAGGCGTTGGAGGCGAGCAGCCGTTCCAGGTCGTTTCTGGGCGCCTCCTGTTTCGGCGGCGGCGGCGGCAGACTGGCCGGGGAAACCACCCGCGGCAGCCCCTCTTCCCCGGCCCAGGCATGAAACAGCGGCAGGCTGGTTAGGGCGAGGGCAGTGCAAAGCAGGCTGACGATTTTTCGAGAGTGCATCATGGCGGTTACGATAGGCGGTGGCGCTCAGCTTGAGGGGATCCCCTCCTTCCCTGCCGACGGCGGTGAATCTCCGCCATCATTCTGTTTGTGATTACCTCCCAGCAGCGTACTTTGTCAAGCCTGAAGCCTGGCGCCACCGCCGACGGGCTTTCTCTTGCGGGACAGCAACGGGTGTCCGCTATTTTCCGTTTTTGCCATGGTTTTGTCGAGCATGGTGACGGAAAATCTGGTAGATAGACCCATTCTTGTCGCCGGAGTGAGGTTGGACCGTAGCGCCCGCCCCGGAGGTGTTGAAGCAGCCAGAAGAGAGCCACTAGGGAGGAGCAATGCTGGTCCGCGATATTCTTGCCAAGAATCCCATCTCGTTCAGTTTCGAGTTTTTTCCGCCCAAGGATGATGCCGGCTGGGAGTCGCTGTTTCGGAGCATCTCCGAACTGATGCCCCTCAAACCGGCCCATGTCAGCGTCACCTACGGCGCGGGCGGCTCCACCCGCGACCGCACCCATAAGCTGATCATGCGTATCCGCCAGGAGACCAATCTCACCGTGGTGTCCCATCTCACCTGCGTGGGCGCGAGCCGCGACGAGATCGGCGCCATCCTCAAAAGCTACGCCGAGAGCGACATCACCAATATCCTGGCCCTGCGCGGCGATCCGCCCAAGGGGCAGAAGGACTTTGTGCAGCCGGCGGACGGTTTTGCCTACGCCGCCGACCTGGTCGCCTACATCCGCAAAAATTTTCCGGCCATGGGCATCGGGGTGGCCGGCTTTCCGGAGGGGCACCCCGCCACGCCCAACCGGCTGCTGGAAATGGAGTATCTCAAGGCCAAGGTGGATGCCGGCGCCGATTACATCGTCACCCAGCTCTTTTTCGATAATCGGGATTTCTACGATTTCCGGGATCGGTGCGTGCTTTCCGGCATCAACGTGCCGATCATCGCCGGCATCATGCCGATCACCAGCCGGAGCGGCATGGTGCGCATGGCCGAGCTGGCCGCCGGCGCCCGCATCCCGGCGCCGCTGCTCAGGGCCATCGAGCGGGCCAGGAGTGATGAGCAGGTGGAGAAGGTGGGGGTGCACTGGGCCACCGAGCAGGTGCGCGACCTGATCGACAACGGAGTCAAGGGCATCCACTTCTACACCCTCAACAACTCGCGGCAGACCCTGGATATCTACCGCAGCCTCGGCGTGACCGACTCGGTGCAGCTGGCCGGTTGATGCGGCTTACTCCTCGGGGGTGACCACCAGCCCCCTGCCGATGGCATACTTGACCAGATCCGCCACCCGCTTGATGTTGAGCTTCTTCATCATGTTGGCGCGGTGGTGCTCGACGGTGCGCTTGCTGATCCCGAGCTTTTCCGCGATATCGCGGCTGGTGACCCCCTCGGCCACCATCTGCAGGATCTGCTTTTCCCTCGGGGTGAGCAGATCGCCGTCGGTCTCCCCCCGGCTGCGGCAGGAGGCGATGATGTCCTCCGGAAACTCTTCGGAGAGGTGGGGGGAGATATAGAAGCCGCCCCGCCGCACCGCCTCGATGGCGGGCAGCAGCTCGGTGTCCGAGTCCTCCTTGAGCAGATAGCCGTCGGCCCCAGCGGTGATGGAGGAGCAGAGGTACTGCTCGCTCTTGTGCATGGTCAGCATCAGCACCCGCGCCATGGGGCAATGACGGCGCACCTCGCGGATCGCTTCGATCCCCCGCAGGTTGGGCATGGAGATGTCCAGAATCACCAGATCGGCCGGGGTGTGCTTGAGGAGCTCGATCAGCTCCAGGCCGTCCGCCGCTTCCCCCACCACCCGGAGAGCCGGGTTCTCCTCGATCATCTTCTTGATGCCGTGCCTGATCAGGGCGTGGTCATCAGCCAGTACTATGCGGCATATCCCCATGGGCCTCTCCATTTGCGAACGGATGCGAGAATTTCCTTAACTGGGTAGATATACCGTGTTCTCCTGTTTTTTGCAGCAAAATTGGAAGGGATTGTCCCGCCCGGCTGGCGCGTCGCTGGTTGGCGGAGGGAAAATGCCAGCAATTACATCCGTACCGCTGGGGCCACCGCGGTTTCGTCGGAGGGGGCGAAGGCGTTGTAGGCCAGGCTGATGCCCAGGGCGAACAGGGTGGTTCCCACGCCGATGATAGCGCTGATGGTGATCGGCGCTATCAGGGCAAGCCGGATCAACACCGTGGCCACCGCGTATCCCGAGTTGCGGAAGGATACCAGGTAGTGGGCGCTGTAGCGCAGGGAGATGAGCACGATGAGGACGTCACTGAAAATGAGCAGGGTGTAGAAGGAGGCAAAGGCGTTTTCCGGCGACCTTTGGGTGAAGTATCCCCACAAATCAATGGCGCAGATGCCGGCAAAGGAGAAGAGCAGCAGCAGGGCGATGAGCTTCTTGGCCAGGATGAAATGGCTCCTGACCCGTTCGTCGGCGGTGATGGGGTGGGAGCGCTGGGCGCGGTAAAAGAAGCCCAGCACCACGAAGATGGCGAGCGCCCCGGTGGAGGAAGCGGCGAAATCGATGAGCGCTGGTTGTATTTCCGCCCAGACCAGGGGTTCGTGGAAGTGGGAAAAGAGCTTGAAGGTGTCCCTGAGCAGGATCAGGGAGAGGATCTCGAACTGTTTGCCCACCGAACGGGTCACCGAATGGGCCAGGCTCAGGATGAGGCTCACCACCTCGATGCCGAGCAACAGGTTGAAGGCATGCTCGATGGCCGCCAGGTGGCTGCGGGAGAAAAGCGAGGCCAGGGGCTCCGGGAAGAGGGAGCGGCGATTCAATTCGATCACCACAATGGCGGTGATGAAGAAACCCACCAGCACAGAGGCGAAAAAGCGCTGGCCGATCTTGCTTTCCAGGTGCAGCTCGATCCAGTCGAACAGTGCGCCGGCGCGTATCAGAGTGAAGTCGATCATGGATCATCATGCCTCGGGAATGAGTGAGTACTGTCCTGCCTGGTTGAGTCTGGAGTACGCGATTGAGGAAAATATCTATCCGAGATCATGGGATGCTGCAACTCAATAATGATTACTAATCATTAATTATTTTTGTGCTCATCCCTTCAGGCAGACCAGTGGCTCCACCCGCGCCACCATGCGGGCCAGGCCGGCCTGGTGGGCGGCCTGCACCACCTCGTCCACCGGCTTGTAGGCGCCAGGCGCCTCCTCGGCGATGCCGCGCAGGGAGGGGCCGGCGATGACGATGCCCTGGCTGGCCAGCTCGTCCACCAGCTGGCGGCCTTTCCAGCGTTTCAACGCCATGTGGCGGCTCATCGCCCGGCCGGCGCCGTGGCAGGCCGAACCAAAGGCACGGGCCTCGCTGGCGGTGGCGGTGCCCGCCAGGATGTATGAGGCGGTGCCCATGGTGCCGCCGATCAGCACCGGCTGTCCCACCTCCCGGAATGCTGCTGGCAGCTCCGGATGACCCGGCCCCAGGGAGCGGGTGGCTCCCTTGCGGTGCACGAATATCCGGCGTTTTTCGCTCCCCACCAGGTGTTCTTCCTCCTTGCAGGTGTTGTGGGAGACGTCGTAGAGGAGGGAGAGGTCGGCATGGGGCAGCAGTTCGGCAAAGGCGTTTCTGGTCAGATGGGTGAGGATCTGGCGGTTGGCCAAGGCGCAGTTGATGGCGGCGCGCATCGCCCCCAGGTAGGCGCGACCGTCTCGGGAGGAGAGCGGCGCGCAGGCCAGCTCCCGGTCTGGCAGGGCGATATGGTGGCGGGGGGCGGCGATGGCCATGCGCTTTAAAAACTCGGTGCCGATCTGGTGGCCGAGCCCCCGTGAGCCGCAGTGGATGCTGACCAGGGCGTCGCCAATCGCGAGGCCGAAGGCGGCGGCGGTTTCGGGGTCGTGAATCTCCGCCACCCGCTGGATCTCCAGGTAGTGGTTGCCCGAGCCCAGGGTGCCCATCTCGTCGCGCTGCCGTTTTCTGGCCTGGGGGGAAACCTCGCCGGGGTCGGCGCCCGCCATGACGCCCTGCTCCTCGATATGGGCAAGATCCTCCTCGCGGCCAAATCCCTGTTTGATCGCCCAGCGGGCGCCGCCTAAGAGCATGGCGTCCATCTCGCGGTCATTGAGGCGCAGGGTGCCGGTGCTGCCCACCCCTGCCGGAATGACCCGTTCCAGCACCCTGGCCAGCTCGCGTTGGCAGGCGAGGATCTCGCTGGCGGAAAGGCCGGTGCGCAGGGTGCGCACCCCGCAGGAGATGTCGAAGCCTACCCCGCCGGCGGAGATCACCCCGCCCTCGTCGGCGTCGAAGCCCGCCACCCCGCCGATGGGGAAGCCGTAGCCCCAGTGGGCGTCGGGCATGGCGTAGGCAGCGGTGACGATGCCCGGCAGGGTGGCGACGTTGGTGATCTGCTCGAACACCTTGTCGTCCATCTCCTCGATCAGCCGCCGGCTGGCAAAAAGCACCGCCGGCACCCGCATCTTGCCAAAAGGGCGGACCTCCCAGGTAAACTCATCCTGCTGGTGCAAGCGCGTCATATCCATGGTGTTTCCTCCCCCTGTTCAGACGTCCACCACGCACTGGGCGATCCACAGGCCGTCCTGGCCCGGTTGCACGGCAAGGCAGGTGTAGGTGGCGGCCTTGACCTCCACCTTGGGCTGGTGCCGGGCCTGGTCGATTGCTTCCCCCCAGAGCTGGCCGGTGAGGCAGGTGCCCACCAGCTCCACCTCGAAGCGGCCGAAGAGCATGTGGCGGGTGGCCATCTCGAAGAGGATGGCGTTGAGCCAATCCGCCAGCAACAGTTCCAGATCCGGTGCCTCGCAGCGCACTTCCACGCAGCCGGCTGGCCGGATGATGGCTGGGTCGGTGATCACCGCGGTCATGGCCAGGGCTGTCTGCGCAAAGGCCTCGGCAGGGGTGGCGCCGATGCCGCGCACTCCGATGTCGGCGATGTGCTGGAAATGTTCCCAGTGGCCAAGGGGTGTGGTGCGCGTAGCTGAGGTCATGCTGCCGCTCCATGGGGAATCCGTTTGATGAAAGTGTATCGCACCCTGGCTGGTATTTCCAGCGCATACCGTGATGTTTTCCAAGGATGCTTTGGGGAGCGCATGCCGAGGCGAACTCGGTGGCGTCGCGGCGGAGCGGATCAGGAGGAAGGGAAGAGGCATCTCCTGCAGGGAAGACGGGTCGTCGACACCAGAAAGTCTTTGACTCCGCCATGCGGAATATTCGATTATTACAGTATGCGGCTTGGTTGCTTCAACCCCTTGTCCGCTGGGAGGTGGCTATGGGCGACGACGAGCAGATTCGGGAGATGTTGCGTGACATAGAAAAGGAGTGCCGTTTCACCGGCGGCTACACCGGGCGCTACACCTTGCAGCAACGGGTTTTCGAGGCGATGGCCGCCGTGCCCCGCGCGGAGTTCGTGCCCGAGGAGCTTAAGCCCTATGCCTATGAAAACAGCCCCATGCCCATCGGTCACGGCCAGACCATCTCCCAGCCCTTTATCGTCGGTCTGATGACCGACCTGCTGGAGCCGGAGCCACGGGACGTGGTGCTGGAAATCGGCTGCGGTTCGGGCTACCAGGCGGCGGTACTGGCCAGGCTGGTCAAAAAGGTCTACAGCCTGGAGATCATCCCCGCCCTGGCCAGCGAGGCCGCCAGGCGACTGCGTCGGCTGGGGATCGACAACGTGGAGGTGGTGCAGGGGGACGGATCGACCGGGTTGCCCGCCCATGCCCCCTACGATGGCATCATCGTCACCGCTGCCGCTCCCAAGGTGCCGGAGGTGCTGGTTGCCCAGCTCAAGCCGTTCGGGCGGATGGTTATCCCGGTGGGCAGGCAGCATCGGGCCCAGGAATTGATGCTGGTGGAGAAGACTGATCGGGAGGTATTGAGCCAGCCGGTATTGGCAGTCTCCTTTGTGCCGTTCACCGGCAGGGCCGGAGACCTTACGGGCGCGTTTCAGTCAGAAAAAGGCTGAGTTCGGGAAGGTAGGTCACCAGGGTCAGCACCAGCAGCAGGATGAGCAGGAAGGGCATGGTGGCGCGGTAGATCGTCCCGATGGGTTGCTCGAAGCGGTAACTGGCCAGGAAGAGGCTGAGTCCCACCGGCGGGGTGCAGTAGCCGATCTGGAGGTTGGTGAGGAAGATGATGCCCAGGTGGAGCGGGTCGATGCCGTAGCCGTTGGCGATGGGCAGGATGATTGGCAGCACCAGTACCAGCGCGGAGAAGATGTCCAGAAGCATGCCCACCACCAGCAAAAAGAGGTTGAGCAAGAGCAGGAAGGTGTACCTGTCGGTGATGTGCGCCTGGATGAGGTCAAAGAGTTTCATCGGCACCTCCTGGTCCACCAGATAGTTGGTGGACGCCATGGAGGCGGCCAGCACCATGAAGATGCCGCCAAAGAGCGCCATGCTGCGGGCCATGATCCCCGGCACCTGGCGCAGCTGAATGTCCTTGTAGATAAACACCTCCACCACCAGCACATAGAGGGCGGTGACCGCCGCGGCCTCCCCCACCACGAAAAGTCCGCCGTAGATGCCCCCCAGCACGATAAAGGGTAGGGGCAGTTCCCAGGCGGCCTCGCGCAGGGCCGTGGCCAGGGGGAGGGGCTTTCCCGTCTCGTGCTCGGGCAAATCAAGGGAGGCGCCCCGCCAGATGCTGAAGAGGGCGAGCAGTACCAGCATCAGAAGACCCGGCAGAAGGCCGGCCAGGAAGAGCTGGTCGATGTCGGTTTCGGCGATCACGCCGTAGAGGATCAGCGGCAGGCTGGGGGGAAAGAGCAGCCCCAGGCTGCCCGAGGTGGTGATCAAGCCAAGCGAGAAATGCTCCGAGTACCCGTCCTTGCGCATGGCAGGGTAGAGGAGGCCGCCCAGCGCGAAGATGGTGATGCCGGTGGCGCCGGTGAAGGCGGTGAAGAGGGCGCACACCATGAGGGCGATCACCGCCAGCCCACCTGGCAGCCAACCGAGCACCTGGCGGGAGAGGGCCAGCAGTCGGGAGGGCGCGCCGCTCTCCGAGAGCAGGGCGCCGGCCAGGATGAAGAGCGGCAGGGAGAGGAGCAGTGGCGTGTCGGCAAGCCGGGACATCTCGATCACCACCACGGTCGGGTCGATACCCGCCCCATGGAAGGAGAACAGCGCCAAGGCGACGATCACCACGAACAGGGGGCTTCCAAGGAGGGCCAGGGCGAGGAGCAGCGGCTTGAGCAGGATCGTCATGGCTTATTTCACTACCGCTTTGTACCAGGAAGCGGCGATGATCCCATAAATACAGTTCAGCCCGATGACCACCGCGGGAGTCATGGCGCCGAACCCGAGTCCGAACAGGCCCTTACCCATGCCGGGCAGCACCAGCAGGAGCATCATGGCGGAGGGAAACAGGCTGAAGAGACACCCCCGCAGCACCGTTTGTTTTTCCTTGAACGGCAGCATCAACAGCAGCATCCATAATCCGCCCCACACCATCCTCTGGTAAAGCCAGGGAGGCGTGAGTTCCGGCTTCATGCTGACGCCGATCAAGCCGGTGATCCCGGCGTGCGAAAGAAGCCAGATGTTGATACTGTCCGCCAAGCCGCCCAGCACGCCGCCGGTGAAGGCGCCGCTCAGTTTTCGAATGATCATCGTTGCGCTCCTTTGCTCGAGGTGTGGGTGGTGTGTCTGCCCTCTTGTAGCTTCCTTGCAGCCAGGAAGAGGTTGTGGCGAAGGTTAGAGATGCGCCGAAACCCTGGCCAGTAGAATCCTGAACTGGTCAACTTCCTGTTTTTTTAGTCCTGAAGCGATCTCCTCAGTCAGGCGTAGGTGGAAACGGTGATGTTCCGTGTAGAGTTTTTGCCCCTTTTCCGTCAGCTCGATCAGGAAGGAGCGGCGATCATTGGCGTTGGGAGAGCGTCGCACCATACCCTGCCGGGAGAGGCGATCGACCATGACGGTAATGGTGCCGGTAGTGACCCCTGCTTTGGCGGCGAGTTCCTTCATGCGCAGCGGCCCGGCCTGCCCGATGATCTCGATGGCGTGCATCTGTGCCGGCGAAAGGCCGGTGCCGCGCACCACCTCTTGCTCCCAGGCGGAGAATCGTTCGTAAAATTCGATGAGTTGGTGAGAAAGATCAGCGAGTTCCGTCATCGGCGTCGGACGCGAAGAATTGCGGATAGAGCTTGCGTGAGCAGCCAGGACAGATGGTGTGGCTGAAGTCCAGGCCGAGATGTTTGTGGAAATAGTCCGCCGGAGGCAGCCAGGAACCGTCTGGGTCGCGGAGATGCTGGCAGGAGCAGCAGATGGGCAGATAGGCGGTGAGCCCCGCGGCACTGGTCAGGGCATTCTCGGCTTCTCGAAGGAGTTGGCGCGGGTCTTCCTCTTGTCGCAAACGGTCGTCGGTGAGATCCAGCAGGGTTTCGATGGCGCCGAGCAGCAAGCCTTCTGGGTTGTAGATCGGTACGGCCTCAAAACGCATGTACCGTTTTTTGCCACCCACCCGTTCAAACCACCCTTCGGCCTGTATTCCCTCGGGGGAGAGGGGAGATCTGCCGCAGGTGGGGTAGAAGTCGGCTGCCTCGTTGAGGCGGCCACTGATGACCAGGTCGGCAAGACAGGGTCGTTTGTGCTGGTAGAATGCCTGCCAATGCAGGTCCTTCCCCAGGATCTGGTCCCGCTTGACGCCGGTCAGTTCCTCGCACGCCTTGTTCCAGAGAAGGACCGCATGGTGCGGATCGATCACAAAGGTGGCCACGGCGGAGAATTCGAGTGCGTCGAAGGCGGAAATGCTGGAATGCATGAAATCTCCGTCCGGCTCGGGGGGGAGGTGGAATCGGGGCCTTCGGGGCGGAGAGGCCACTTTATTGGCTCAGTATACTGGCCGCGGCACAGTTCGGCAAGCGCGGCACGTCAAGGCATCGAGGAAAGAGGAGCGCCCGTGCTGTTATCGGCCCCCGTCGAGCGGCAGGCACGGCTCGCCCTCGCAGACCTGAATCTCCAGGGTTAGGTGGGCAAGGCCTGGCAATCCGGCCAGCAACTGTTTGTAATGGGGCAGGGGTGCCGGAACGTGGGTCACCAGCGAGACGATAGCCGCGAAGCTTGTTGCTCCGACCCGCCAAACGTGCAGGTCCGCCACCCGATTGTCCCTATCCTTCTGGATGGCAACGACAATGGCGGCGGCAAGGTTCCGGTCGCTTTGATCGAGAAGAATGGGGGCGGTGTCGCCGAGCAGGCCAACGGCCCACCGGGTGATCACCAGGGCGCCGACGATGCCCATCGCCGGGTCAAGCCACATCCAGCCCAGGTACTTGCCGGCCAGGAGGGCGATGATGGCGAGCAGCGAGGTCAGGGCGTCCGCCAGGACATGCAGGTAGGCGGCTCGCAGGTTGTGGTCGTGGTGGTGATGGTGGGTGTGTCCGTCATGGTGATGATCGTGGCTGTCCTGGAGTAACAGGGCGCTGGCCAGGTTGACCAGAAGCCCCAGTGCCGCCACGCCGATGGCCTCGTTAAAGTGGATCGGCTGGGGCGAGATCAGCCGTTGCCCTGATTCGAACAGCATCATCAGGGCGGCGGCGGCCAGGGCCACCGCGCTGGCAAAGCCGCCCAACGCCCCGACCTTGCCGGGACCAAAGGCAAACCGGCTGCTTTTGCTGTGTTTGCGGGCGTAACGGTAGGCGAAGATGGCTATGCCAAAGGCGGCTGCATGGGTGCCCATGTGCCAGCCGTCCGCCAGAAGGGCCATGGAGCCGTATGCTGCGCCGGCAACGAGTTCCAGGCACATGGTGACGGCGGTGATGGCCAGGATCTGGCCGGTGCGGCGTTCGCCCTCATGGTTATGGATAGTGAACTCATGATCGTGTCGCCAGGGGGCGAGTGATTGGCTGTGCATGGTCTCCTCCGGAGCAGTTGCTTGCGATGATGCGGGAAGATAGTGCACGATTGATCGTGTGTCAAGATGTTTGACTATCAAGATACAGTGGGTGAAGGGAGAGCGGGAAAGGCCCCGCATCTTTTGATCTTCGGCGGTTTGCGTCATGAAGCCGGGAGGATCGGGCAGGCGGAGCATGGGGGCAATTTTTCAGCGACGGAGAAAAAGCCAGTGTTGCTTCCGGACTTGTGATGACGATCACGGGATCAGCATCAATCGGGGAAATTTGTTTGTTCGGCAAGCGGCGGAGCGTTCACCCGATTCCGATACAACTCAGGCAGATCTGTACGGCCTGTTCAATGATCCGGGTTGGTTCTCCGCTGGCGATGCCTTGCAACAAGGCGAGAATGGAGATGGAAAGGGCCACAAAGGGGGCTTTGCGAATCGGATGAGAGGGTTTCAGGGGTTATTCCTCCTGCCATGGTTTTATTGCGGGGTATGCTGCGGCCCGGATTGGAATGCCGCCGATCTCGATTGAGATGGCTCCGAATTTGCACGCTTTGTTCATGCAGGCCAGGCAGGAGATGCACTCCGGATCATCCGGGTTTTCATTGAATTTCACCCCGGTCGGACATACCTGATGGCAGGCCTTGCAGTTGGTGCAGCGGTTCCGGTTCAGATGCAACTTCACCAGCCTGATCTTGTTGAACAGTGCATAGAATGCCCCAAGCGGACAGATGACGCGGCAAAAGGGGCGGCTCGCTATCATGCTCCAGGCCAGGAAGAACAGAAGAATCCCGAGTTTGTTGAAAAAAAGGAAGCCAAGTCCCTGCCGCAGATTCGGCTGAAGCAAAAGCATGGGGAGGCCTGCCTCAAGGGTGCCCGCCGGACAGAGCAGTTTGCAGAACCAGGGAGAGCTGGCGCCGAACACGTCGACCAGCAGCAGTGGCATGGCGATCACCATGAGGAAGAGTATCCCGTATTTGCCATGGCCAAGAACTTTTGGGATTCCCCGCTTGGGGGAGGGGATCTTATGGAGCAGTTCCTGGAATAGTCCGAAGGGACAGACCCAGCCGCAGATCAACCTGCCGAAGAGCGCTCCCAGAATCCCCATGCTTCCCAGCACCGACAGCCCAAAAAAGAATTGGCTGTTCTCCAGGGAGACTCTGATTCCAGCCAGCAGATTTTGGAGAGAGCCAATGGGGCAGTAGGCCGTTGCCGCCGGGCAGGAGTAGCAGTTGAGCCCGGGCGAGCAGATGGCCTTGAGCGGGCCCTGGTAGATGGAACGGGAAAAAGGGAATGACCAGTTCCCGTTGACCCAGAGGGCAAAGGCCCCCTGGGTCCATTTTCTGACGATATCCATGCAAGAGTTCCGACCCGGCTGTTTCGTATGGGCGAGGCTACGGCCGCACCGCGCGAACGTATCCCTTGCCCGCCGGGGCATAGTGTCGCTCCGGATCGCACTGTTCGGCGATTTCCCAGGCCCCCGCCATGCCTTCCCCGTTCTTTTCCCCCGACCAGTATTTGCCTTCGCGCTCTATGGCGCAGTCGCCGTTTAGATGCAGATCAAAGAGATAGTTGAGGTCGTAGAGTTCATATACGGTGGGCAGACGCCAATCCTTGTGCGTGTCTGCCTTGTTGAGATCGGCGATATAGGCGCGCGCCTCGTCGAGGCTCTCCACCGGGGCGGTGCTTTTTCCAATCTTCCACATTTGCCCGGTGTTGGTGTCCTGGCATGATCCATCCCCGAGGTTGACCAGACGCGGCTTCGTGTTGGCCGCGCATCCCTGTAACAACGCAAAAATGAGGAGTGTTGCGAGAAGAACGCTCAATTTTTTCATGGTCTTCCTCCTGTTCATGGTTTTTGGCGCCGTTTCGTTGTCGGGCTGGCGGGATTCACGCGTAAGTGCTCCGAGAGCAAGCCGCCAAGCAGCCGGGCACGCCGGAGTGCTTCGTGTTGATTGGCGAGATCGGGGACAATATCCCTGGTAATTCGTATGCCCGGGGCATGAAGCATCTGGACCGCGCCGTTGCTGCATTCCTCGCCATGGCCGCAACTGAAGCAGGAGGCCGCGCCCTGCGCGGTAACGGTGCCCACATGGCGCAGCTGGAAGTAGGGGAGCATTTTTTCGATTGCGCTGGCGGGAGCGGAAGGGTCGAGGCCGCCGGTGCCCACCACCACTGTCGGTTTTCCAGCCAAGGCGGCGCCCGATCGGTGCCGAAACTGGCACAATCTTTCCAGCATGGCGTGGGTGATGCCGTTGAGGTTGGCGAAGTAATTCGGTGCCCCTATGACCAGGCCATCCGCTGCCAGGATACTCTCCCGAATTGCAGCCATGTCGTCTTTGATTGGACAGCGGTTGTCGCGGAGGCAGGCGAGGCAGGCCGAACATGGCGCGATTTTTTTGCCGGCCAGGGAAATGAACTCGGTTTTTACCTCCACGGCGTTCAACACTTCCCGCACCAATCTATCCGTTGTTTTGCCCCTGCGGGGGCTTCCGGAGATTCCCAGAACAAGCATGTGGCCCCTCTTTGGTGTACCGTCCGTATGGTACATTTTTTTTGGGATGGAGATGCGATCATCTGCCCAGCATCACCCGTAGGGCGCGAAGGCAGTCCGCAAGATCCTCTTCGTCCTTGTTCACCCGAGCCATCATGATGCCGCCTTCAATTGTCGCCACAATGGTTTTGGCGAGAAGGCGATCCGGAATAGCGCTTGGAAGTCCCCCTTCCTCCCGTGCCTCGGCAAGCAAGCCGGCGAGCTGATCGGTCCAGATCGAAAAGACCTGGCGGATAACTCGGGAAAAATTTTCATTGCTGTCGCTCATCTCCAGGGCGGTATTGCCGAATAGGCAGCCGCCCACGAAGTTTCTTTTTTTCAGCTCCTGCAATATGGCGTCACAGGAGTTGAGGATTTTGGCGATGGGGTCGTCGCCGTGCAGGGCGTTGTTGAGAAAGGTGAAGAATTCTTCCATGGCGTCTTCAAGCACGGCGAGGCCGAGTTCTTCCTTGCTCGAGAAGTAGTAGTAAAGATTTCCTTTTTTGACGCCGGTGGCGACAAGGATGTCGTTGATGCTGGTGTTGTGGAAACCCTTGGTGACCAGCACCCCTCTGGCCGTTTGGAGGATATGGTTTCGGGTGAGTTCACCCTTGCGTGGCGCCATGGGAAATTCCTTGGTGTTAATTTTTTACTGAACAGTTGGTATAAAATTAAGAAGAGCTGTAATAATTGTCAAGCGAGAAATGAAATTGTTTTTGGGTTGGGGGGGGGGATGGGCGCGGCAGCGGGGGCTGTCTTCTCGATGTGTCCGAACCAACCCAAAAAAAAGCGCTGGATTGCTCCAGCGCTTTTCGTTTCGGATGGTCCGGCCAGGGTTACAGCAGCCCGGCCTTCTTGAGGGCGATGATGCCGCCTTGCAGGGAGATGGCGATGATTGCCACCCAGCCGATCATCAGCAATGCATTCATGTGGGTTCCTCCAGAAAGAGTGGAATCAGTACATCTCGTCGGCGTTCTCGCCCTTGATCTCGGCAAGAGTCAGCGGCTTGGCGTCCATCAGCTTCCAGACATAAGCGACATAGGCAAGTACGAAGGGTACTGCCAGGGCCACGTAGGTCATGGCGGTGAGGGTGTACTTGCTGCTCGAGGCATTGTAGATGGTCAGGCTCGACTTGGGGTCTGCCAGGGATGGGTAGAACGGTGTGTTGTTGTACCCGGCCGTGGCGAAGATGGCGAGCCCCACCAGCACCGTGCCGATGCCGCCAAACCAGATGCCGCTCTGCTTGCCAAGGAAACGGGTGGCGGCAACGCCGTAGATCACGCCGCCCAGGCCAAGCAGGAGCAGAAGGAGCGCCGCCGGCATGGCCAGCAGATTGTTCAGGTACTTGCCTTTCTCCATGATCACCGCCCCTGTTCCCGGCTGTACCGCGAAGCCTTCCATGAAGGCGAAGCCGCCGACTATGCCGAGCAGGAAGGGCAGCGACCAGAGGAAATTGATCCAGGTGGCCCGCCGCGCTTTGTCGGTGAGGGTCTTGTGGTCGATGTTGTTGACAATGTACATGGCGCCCAGGGTTCTGGCCAAAAAGACCAGGAAGAGGCCGAAGGCCAGGTTGAAGGGGTTCAAGGCCGCCTCCAGGCCGTGGTACGGGGTCTGCCAGGTCACCGAGTTGTAGAGGTTGAGGCTGAACTGGGAACCGGTGAAGAAGGTGCCCACCGCCGCGCCGATCAGCAGGATGCCGATGCTGCCGTTGATGGCCAGAAAGACCTCGAAGGTGCGGGCGCCCAGGATGTTGTCCGGCTTCTTGCGGTATTCGTAACTCACCGCCTGCACCACGAAGGTGAAGAGGATGAGCATCCACACCCAGTATGCGCCGCCGAAACTGGTGGCGTAGAAGAGCGGGAAGGCCGCGAACAACGCGCCGCCAAAGAGCACCAGGGTGGTGAAGGTCAGCTCCCACTTGCGGCCCATGGAGTTGATGATGAGCGACTTCTCGTCCTCGGTGTCCGCGGTGGTGAAGATCAGGGTCTGACCGCCCTGGACAAAGGTGAGGAAGAGAAAGAGCGAGCCCACCACCGAGGCGATCAGCCACCAGAGCTGTTGCAGGGTTGAATGATCCAGGTTTCCAATCATGGTCTTATGCCTCCGGTCCGAGCTTGATCTGCTTGATCATGATGAAGAGTTCCGCAATGAGCAGGGTGGTGAACAGGGTCAGGAAGATGAAGAAGGTGAACTGCACGTTGCGTGACGCGATGTTGGTCGCGGCCACGCCCACCGGCAGCAGCCCCTGGATGGCCCAGGGCTGGCGGCCGACCTCGGCCACCACCCAGCCGGCCTGGCTGGCCACGTAGCCGAGGAAGAGGCAGAAGAAGCCGATGTAATTGAGCCAGCGCTGGTACTCGATGGTTCCCTTGAAAGTGAAGTAGAGCACCGCCAGGAAAACCAGCGGGAAGAGGGTTCCCAGCACCACCATGATGTGGAAGCTCCAGAAGGTGGTGGCCACCGGCGGCGCGGCGTCGGCGGGTTTGTTCAGATGCCCGTAGCCCAGGTCGGCCTGGTGCTGGCCGAAGGTGGCCAGCGCCGCGGCGGCGGTGGTCTCATCACCCTTCTCCTTGGCGTACTTGTAGCGGGCCAGCTCGGCCAGCGCTATCTTGCCGCTCTCCATGCGCTGTGCCGCGCCTACCACCTTGTGCTCGGCGTTGCCGTAGACCAGGTCGTTGATGCCGGGCACGAAGCTGCCTGGTTCACGATTGGCCAGGAGCGACAGCAGGCCGGGGATCTTGACCTCCTGGTAGAAGGCGGGCTGGTTGTCGCCCGGCCGCTTGGTGGAGTTGGGGATGCCCATCGCCACGATGGGAGCGTTGGTCTGCCCATCCCAGAGGCCCTCCATGGCCGCCAGTTTCATCGGCTGCTTCTGGGCGACGTTGAAGGCCGCCTCGTCGCCGGTGAGCCCGACGAAAGCCGAGGAAATCAGACCGAAGACCGCCGCAACCACCATGCTGCGCTTGGCCATCAGCTGGTGGCGTTCCCGCAGCAGGTACCAGGCGGAGACGCCGACCACGAAGAGGGCGGCCAGCAGGAAGGAGGAACTGGTGGTATGGGTGAACTTGTGGATGGCCACCGGCGAAAGGATCACCTCCCAGATGTTCTGCATCTCGAAGCGGGCGGTGTCCGGGTTGAATTGCATGCCCACCGGATGCTGCATCCAGCCGTTGGCGATGAGAATCCACATGGCGGAGAGGTTGGAACCCACCGCCACCATCCAGGTGGAGAAGAGGTGGAAGCCCTTGCCTACCCGTTCCCAGCCGAAGAACATCACCGCAAAGAAGGTCGCCTCGATGAAGAAGGCGAAGATGCCTTCAACCGCCAGCGGCGCGCCGAAGATGTCGCCCACCATCCAGGAGTAGTTGGACCAGTTGGTCCCGAACTCGAACTCCATGATGATGCCGGTGGCGACGCCGATGGCGAAGTTGATGCCAAAGAGGGTCATCCAGAACTTGGTCAGCTTCTTCCACTCCTCGTTGCCGGTCTTGACGTAGATCGTCTCGAAAAAGGCACAGAGGAATGAAAGCCCCAGGGTGAGCGGCACGAAGATCCAGTGATACATGGCGGTCAAGGCGAATTGCGCCCTTGCCCAGTCCACGGTGAGCAGTTGGTCTCCCACTTGTTACCTCCTTTTTTGCGTTGCGGCGGGTGTCCCGCCGGGTTTGGATAATAAAACGTCTTGGAATGGCGACAGCGTCAACGGTTACCCGGCGTTCCGATGAGATTTTGCAGAACGTGGTTGGCGCGCTCGCTGTCGTTGTTGAACTGGGTGGCAAGGTAGTCGGGGAAGAAGAATACCTTGAGAACGGCAAACATGATGAACAGCTTAAAAAAGATGATCTTCCACAGGGTGCGACCCACCACCATGGAGCGGAAGCCGTCGCGGTAGAAGGCATGGATGCGGCTGGCAAGAGCGGTCATGCGTTGAGGTCCTCCGTGGGTGATTTTGGGAGGTTGCTGATTTTGTTGTATAGGGGGCGGCGTAACATGGTCAAATTATTTCTTGGTCCCGCTGCAGGGGCAGGATGTTTTTATCGGCAAGGTGATCATGCAGCACTCTTCTTCGGCGGCCAGATCGGCAAAGTTGGCCTCGGCCAGGGTGGCGCGGAGCTGTTGGTTGGCCTTGTTCCAGACCCGGTGGATGGTGCAGCAGGAGCTCCTGCCGCAGGAGTCAGGCCTGCCAACACAGTCGTTCAGGGAGATCTCGCCGATGATCGCCTCGATTACCGCCAGAAGGGTGATCTCTCTGGCGTCCTTGAGCAGGCGGTAGCCGCCACTGGCGCCCTGCAGGATTTCGATGATGCCGGCCTTGGCCAGCTGCTGGGCGATCTTGGCCAGAAAGGGTGGCGGCACGTCGGTGCGGTTGGCGATCTCCATGCGGCTGACCAGGCTTCCCCTGGGCTGCCGCGCCAGGTGCAGCACACAGCGTACTGCGTATTCTCCGGCCCGCGTGAGTCTCATGGTATAATCTCCAATAAAGATAAATAAGATTTGATTAGTCTTATATTGGAAACCGTTTTGCTTGTCAATGCAAAAAATACGGTGTGGATGAAAGACCGGCCCCTTAAGGGGCAGGGTGGTCCACCTGGGGGGAAAGGGCGCGCTGGAGCAGGTCCGCCACGGTGACCGTGGTGATGGCGCCCTGGTGAAAGAAAGGGAGTTGGGCGTGGTCGTCCAGCAGGCGGACAAGTGGGCCGGCGGTGCCGGTCTGATCGAGCAGGGCCAGGCTTAGGCCAGCCAGGCCACGAACCGTCGGGTCTTCGGAATCCAGATAGGGGAGCAGATAGCGAGGCGCCTGCCATTTGCGCAGCAGGTCGGGTCTGGACCCGGCCATCCGAGCCATGCCCCACATCAGGCCGCGCTGTAAGGCGGGCAGTTCCAGATAGAAGCCATCCTCGCGCATGAAGGAGACCAGGATGTGGGTGTACTCCAGCGCCAGCCCCTCGTGGCGGGCCAGACATTCCGCCATGGCTTCGGGCGCTCCCCAGCCGATGCCGCCGGACTCGTCGTTGAGGCTCCACATGAAGCGGCGCATGACGATGCGGGCGGCTTCCATCTCCTGCTCCGCCAGCCGCGCAACGGTGACGCCCATGCCGACCACCGCGTTCCAGTGGATCCGCTCGTCGGCGTGGCAGATGCCGGAAAAAAGAGCGTTGAGCAAAGTTTCCGGCGGGTAGCCGGACAGGGTCGTCAGGATATGATCCACATCCTCGCCGGCAAGCAGGGCGACGATCGCTTTTTTGAGGCGGCGTTGGCTGGCGGGCATGGGAGTGCGTCCTGGCGGGGATGGGAGGAGGCAGGGGGCGCGCGCCCCCTGCCGAGGAAAGGTCAGCCTTTCATGGCGGCAGCTACCGCCGTGCCCAGTTCCTTGCAAGCCATGAGGGTATCGTGGTCGGGAACGTTTTTGATCTTCACCCCTTCGCCCACGATGGTAAAGCCCATCTCCTCCAGATAACCGGTGAGGTGCTTGACCGCCTCGCCGCTCCAGCCGAAGGAGCCAAAGGCGGCGCCGACCTTATGTTTGGGGCGGAGTCCCTTCATGTAGGTGAGAATGTCGGCCATGGCCGGCATTATGTTGTTGTTGATGGTGGGAGAGCCGACGATCACCGCCCGTGCGTCCAGCACCTCGGTCATGATGTCGCTGCGGTGGTTGCGGCGGACGTGCATCAGCTTGACCTGGCCGATGCCGGCCGCGTGCAGGCTGTTCATGATGGACTTGGCCATGCGCTCGGTGCTGTGCCACATGGTGTCGTAGATGATCAGCGCCTTGTCGTTGTCTGGCTCAAGCTTGCTCCAGCGGTCGTACGCCTCGATGATGGCGGCCGGGGACTTGCGCCACACCACGCCGTGGTCCGGAGCGATCATCTCGATGGCCAGCCCCATCTCGGTCACCTGGGCAAGGAGCTTCTGGACCAGCGGCGAGAAGATCATCAGGATATTGGCGTAGTACTTGGCCGAGTGGGCCATCAGCTCATGCTGGTCCACCTCGTCGTCGAACCGTTCCGAGGTGGCCCAGTGGTGACCGAAGGCGTCGCTGGAGATCAGGAGCTTCTCCTCGGGGATATAGGAGAACATGCTGTCCGGCCAGTGAAGCATCTTGGTCTCAAGGAACTGGACGGTGCGCTTGCCCAGGGAAATGGAGTCCCCGGTGGCCACCACCTCGTATGGCCAGTCCGGCCTGTGGAAGTGCTCGAGCAATGCCTTCTTGCCCATGGGCGAGCAGAAGATCTTCTCCGGTTTGATCAGGTCGATGATCTCCGGCAGCGCGCCGGAGTGGTCCATCTCCACATGATTGATGACGATGTAGTCCACCTTGGCGGGATCGCCCAGCACCTGGCGCAGATGGTGAATGAGGTCCGCTTTGAACTCCTTTTTCACCGTGTCGAAAAGGGCGACCTTCTCGTCCTTGACCAGATAGGCGTTGTAGGTTGAGCCTCCCTCGGTGGAGTAGCCGTGGAAGTCGCGGACGTTCCAGTCCACCGCCCCCACCCAGTAGATATCCTTTTTGATTTCCGTCGCAGCCATGATAGTCCTCGTTTGGCAATGAATAAAAAAGCTGATAACGCCTGGTTTGTCTCGGAAGAATCCAAGCTCACCTTAACAAAAGAGCCGTGGCTTGTCCCACCCGGAAAACACCGGGCGGAATTTTTTTGCCGAGGGCGTGGGGGGGCCGGCAAAAAAAGGAAGCCGGTCGTTGCCGGCCGGCTTCGGAAGCTTTCAGCGATGCGGCCCGTTGTCTGGGTCAGCCTTTTGCCGGTGGCGGCGTGAAAACCCGTTGCCCCAGTTCGCTGTCCAGGGTGAAGAGGGCGGTGGTATCCTTGCCGATGAGTTTAAGCTTGTCCAGCACCGAGTTCACCGAGGCTTCCTCTTCCACCTGCTCGGAAACAAACCATTGCAGGAAGATGTTGGTGGCGTGGTCCCGTTCGTCCAAGGCCAGGTTGACCAGGTCGTTGATCAGGCCGGTCACCTTCTGCTCATGGGCCAGGACATCCTGGAACACCGCCAGGGGCGATTTCCAGTTGGTGGGCGGCTGGGCGATGGCCTGCAGGATGACCCGGCCGCCGCGCTCGTTGATGTAACGGTAGAACTTGGTGCCGTGGAACCATTCCTCTTGGGCCTGGGCCTGCATCCACTGGGCGGCGCCGGGCAGCCCGATGGAGTCGAAGTAGGTGGACATGGAGAGGTACATGTACGACGAGTAGAACTCGGCGTTGACCTGATCGTTGAGCGCCTTTTCCATCTTTTTGCTCAGCATGGCTCACACCTTCCACAGGCCGTGCAGATTGCAGAACTCCCGTGCCGTCACCTGGTCGGCCTCCACGGCGAAAAAGGCTTCCGGCGCCTCGCCGGGCTTGAGGAACTGCCGATAGGCCTTGCCGCCGGCAATCAACTCGATCCACTCGATGAAGTGTTTTTCCTCCATGGGGTGCGCCACCGCGCCCACCGTGACCTTGTAGCCGCCAGCCACCTTCTCCACCACCGGCACATGTTTTTCTTTGGCCGCGTCCACGGTGTTCTCGGTGAGCAGGGCCATGGGTTGCCCGCAGCAGACCAGCTGGCCGGCGCCAGTGTGGAGGACCTCAACCATATTGCCGCACAGTTCGCATTTGTAGACCTGCAGTTTTTCAGTCATGGGAAAACTCCTTGTTTGGGTGAATGGTCTCTTGATGAACAGTCTGTGGCGAAGAGAGTCTGGCGCGAATCATCCGCTCCCTAAGGCGTCTGGCTGAACTCCGCCTGCTCGACAACGACACTCCATCAGTCTGTCTTTTCCTACCAGTTTTCGGCCAGCAGTTCGAAGTGGGCCTGGGCGTGGTCGCAGGCAGGACAGCGATCCACCGCCTCCTTGCCCTTGTGTATATAGCCGCAGTTACGGCAACGCCAGGTGGTTTCCGCCTCCTTTTTGAAGACCTGTCCCTTCTCGATGTTGGTCATCAAGGCCAGATAGCGCTTCTCGTGCTGCTTTTCGGCAACGGCGATGGCCATGAATATGCCGGCGATCTCCGGGAATCCTTCCTCCCTGGCGATCTGGGCGAACTCAGGGTACATGACACTGTATTCATGGTGTTCACCGCCAGCCGCCTCGCGGAGGTTCTCCATGGTGGAGCCGACGGTGCCTGCCGGGAAGCTGGCGCTGACCTCCACCTCTCCACCCTCCAGGAGTTTGAAAAGGCGTTTGGCGTGCTCCTTTTCCTGGTCGGCGGTTTCGGTGAAGATGTCGGCGATCTGGACGTACCCTTCCTTTTTAGCCTTGGAGGCGAAGTAGGTGTAACGGTTGCGCGCCTGGGACTCGCCAGCGAAGGCGGTCAGGATGTTTTTTTCGGTGCGGGTGCCTTTCAGTGATTGCATGGGGAACTCTCCTTGGGTCGTGGTATTGAAAATCCTCTGTATTTGTAATAGTGGGAGGCGGGATTGAAGTCAACAGGGTTTACTGGTTGGGAGTGGTGAACACATGGGATCATGTTATTGCATTTAATAATTATTCGCAAATGAAATTTACGGTGGGCTGCTTTTTGAGGGTGTCCCGGGGTTCTTGCGTATGGGATCAGCTAAAGCAGGGCAAGCAAGAGCAGGCCGCCTCCAATGACGCCAAGGTTCCCCGAGGCGGAGATGGCGTGCAGCCGTTTGAACTCCTGGCGCAAGGGGTCGTCCACCGGGGTGGTGGTGAAGGAGGGGATTTGTGCCTTGATCGTCGCGGCACGCGGTTCAATCACAAAGGCTTGCAACGAGGTGATGGCCAGCATGGCGCAGATGATCACCGCGCCGGCAAGGGTCTTGCGGGCGCGGCTTGCCAGCAGCGAGACGAGGGCAATCACGCCGCAGCACAGGCCCCAACGAAAATAATCAGGGAAGAGAAGGCCGACAATCATCCCGGCGTGATCCCGGTCAAGCGAGCGAAACAGGGTCGGGGTGAGCAGGAAGGTGAACAGCGCGGCCCCTCCAACCCAGAGGGAGAGAGCCATGCGTTGCAGGATGAGCAGGGAGCGCACTGGATTTGCCTTGCGGGGGCTAGCTTGGGTTGGGTTTTCGGGTGGGCGGCTGGGGGAAATAGTTCCTGCAAGCCTCGGCGCCGATGGTCGCCCTCATCCCTGGCACTCGGGGCAGACGCCGGTAAACTCCAGGCGGTGGCGAAGAATCCGGAAGTTGGTCAAGCGGCTTGCCTCTTTTTCCACATTGAAGTCCGGGGGCAGATCCAGGTCATCCACCCGGCCGCATTGGCCGCAGCGGACATGGTAGTGCACGCTGGCGTCGCCATCGAAGCGCTTCTGGGTTCCTCCGATATCCAGCTTCTGGATGATGCCGCAGTCGGAAAGGATCTCCAGGTTCCGATAAACCGTGCCAAGGCTGACCTTGGGGAGACGCTTGCGAACCATTTGATACAGCTCGTCGGCGGTGGGGTGGGTTTTGACACTGCACAGCTCATCCAAAATGATCTGGCGTTGTTTGGTGATGCGCAGGTTGTGGCTGCTGAGCGGAGACACGATAATTCCTCCTCGGCAATTAGTAATAGTAACTAAAGATTACCGAAGGGATAACGGTTTGGCAAGTTTTTTTTGCGCATTAGAAAGAAAACACCCGTGCGAGAGTGCCTCAAAAGGGCGTTTGTTTCAGATGCTGTCCCCCATGGCCGCGCCGGTAACCAGTTCCGACGGCTCCTGCAGGGGGCCCAGCGGGTTCTTGCGGTAGGTCTGGCTGTCGATGAGGGGTTTGCCGTCCCACAGTTTGTATACCACGGTTTTGTCCACCAGTACGATGAAGGCAGTGAATTGCCAGCCGGTCTGCTGGGTTTCGCGTCTGAACTTGAACATGTCGAGCAGCAGATTGCCATGCCGCTGGTTTTTGAGTTTGCGGAGCTTCATCTCGTAGGCCACGCAGCCGTTCTTGGCCTCAAGGCAATGGCGGAGGCCGGCGTCGAGATCTTCCTTGGTGATGTTGGTGTTGGGCATGAACTTGTTGATGATGGCCAGGTAGTTGAGGATCTCGATGTTCGGCGTCTGGTAGGGGGCAAAGCCCAGCCCATCGAGCTCCTCCTTGGTGGTTTTGTAAGGGATGATCCGGTCGTATGCCGCCTTCGCCTGCTCAAAGGTGTCCCATGGCGACTGGTCCGTTATCTTGGCCACCGGCAACAGGCCGGAGCAACCGGAGAGGAGGAGGGGCAGGGTGAGCAGGGCGAGGATGACGGCGCGTGGATGCATGGGATGCCTCTGGGCAAGCCCAGGCCGCGGCAAGGGCAGCCTTGGGGTAGGGGGGTCAGGTGTCGAGATTGAGGATCAGGCGTCCTCGTACCTTCCCTTGTAAGATAGAATCAATATATTGGTCAAGTTCCATGAGGGATATTTCCGTGGCCATCGCCTCAAGGTTCGGCAGTCGCCAATCGGAGGCCAATCGTTGCCATAGCGGCAGGCGGCTGTCCATGGGGCATTCGGCGCTGTCGATGCCGATGAGGCTCACCCCGCGCAGGATAAAGGGGTAGACATTCAGCGAGAGATCCGGGGAGGCGGCGTTGCCGCAGCAGGTAGCCGCGCCACCGTAGCGGGTCGATTTGACCGCGGTGGCCAGGATAGGGCCTCCCACGGTGTCCACCACCCCGGCCCATTTTTCCTTGAGCAGCATCCTGGCGCTCTGGTCGATGGCGTTCTGGCGTGGCACGATCTCCCGCGCCCCCAGGCCACGGAGAAACGCTTCCTGCTCCGGCTTGCCGGTGACCGCGGCTACGTGGAAGCCCTGGCCGGCGAGTAGGGCCACCGCCATGCTTCCCACGCCGCCGGTGGCGCCGGTGACCAGGATCTTGCCGTCCTCCGGCCGCACTGGGTGGCGCAGCAGCCGTTCCATGCATTGGGCGGCGGTAAAGCCGGCGGTGCCGTAGATCATGCTCTCCCGCGCGGTGAGTCCGTCGGGAAGCGGCATCACCCAGGCCGCCGGCACCCGGATGTACTGGCCAAAGCCGCCCGGCGTGTTCATGCCCAGGTCGTAGCAGGAGACCATCACCGCCTCGCCTGGTTTGAACTGGGGCGCCCTGCTTTCCGCCACCTCGCCGGCCGCATCGATGCCCGGCGTGTGCGGGTAGCGGCGGGTGACCCCCCGGTTGCCCGTGGCGGAGAGGGCGTCCTTGTAGTTGAGCGACGAGTAGCGCACCCGCACTAAGACCTCGCCTGCTGGGAGGTCATCGAGTTCTCGCACGGTGATCTGGCGGTGAAACTGGCCAGGGGTGGGTTCGCTGACCAGCATGGCCCGAAATGTTCTGTTCATGGGGTGTTTCCTCGTTTCGAAGTGGAGGGCGGGACAGTGTTGGCCCTCCTCTCTTTAGGAAAAAAATCTGCTGATTTCACCTGTTTTTTGCTATCCTGAATTACGATGCGTCGGGCGATCCGGCAGTTCCGTAATCCTTCCCCAGGAGAGAGGTGTTGGCACATGAAGGTGTATGATGACAAGCACATCAAGAACATCGTCCTGCTCGGCAGTGTCAAATCCGGTAAAACCACCCTCGCGGAGACCATGGTGTTCGAGGCCGGGTTGACCAAGCGGCGCGGCACGGTTGAAGACAAGAACACCATTTCCGACTATCACGAGATCGAGCACGAGCGGGGCAACTCGGTCTACGCCACCTCTCTGCACACCGAATGGCGCGATTACAAGATCAACATCATCGACACCCCCGGACTGGACGATTTCGTGGGCGAGATCGCCTCCTCGCTCCGGGTGGCGGACACCTGCGTCATGGTGATCAACGCTCAGTACGGGGTGGAGGTGGGCACCGAGGTGATCTGGAACTACGTGGATCGCTTCAACAAGCCGGCCATCTTCGCCATCAATCAGCTCGATCATCCCAAGGCCAATTTCGACGAGTCGCTGCTTTCCCTGCAGGAGCGCTTCGGCGGCGCGGTGGTGGCCATGCAGTACCCGGTCAACCAGGGGGACGGCTTCAACTGCATCATCGACCTGCTCAAGATGACCATGTACAAGTTCCCCGTCACTGGCGGCAAGCCGGAGAAGCATCCCATTCCGGAGTCGGAAAAGGAAAAAGCGGATCAGCTGCACAACCAGTTGGTGGAAAAGGCGGCGGAGAACGACGAGGCCCTGATGGAACTTTACTTCGAAAAGGGCAGCCTGGACGAGGACGAGATGCGGCAGGGCCTCAAGATCGGCATGCTCAACCATCAGGTCTTCCCGGTCTTTTGCCTTTCCGCCAAGCAGAACATGGGCAGCGGCCGGATGATGGGCTTCATCGACAACGTGGCGCCTTCGGCCCACGAGATGCTGCCGGAGCGCACCCTGGATGGCGGCGAGCTGGCCTGCGACCCGGCCGGTCCGCCGGCGCTCTTTGTCTTCAAGACCTTGGTGGAGCCCTATCTCGGCAAGGTGACCTTCTTCAAGGTCTGTTCCGGCGAGATCAGCGAGGGCGTGGACCTGATCAACTGCCAGACCGGCGAAACCGAGCGGCTCAATCAGCTCTTCATCATGGACGGCAAGGAGCGCAACCAGGTGGCCAAACTCACCGCCGGCGACATCGGTGCCACCCTGAAGCTCAAGGGAACCGGCACCAACCACACCCTGCATGGGAAGGAGAACAAGATCGGTCTGGTACCCATGGAGTTCCCGGAGCCCCGCATCCGCATGGCCATCGTGGCCAAGGAGAAAAAGGAGGATGAGAAGCTTTCCGAGGCGTTGCGCGACATGCAGGCCGAGGATCCGACCCTGAAAGCGGAGTTCGCGGCGGAGGTCAAGCAGCTGATCCTCTGGGGCCAGGGCGAGGTGCATCTCCAGGCTGCCAGGTGGCGGCTGGCCAAGGTCTACGGCATCAACGCCGAGTTCGAGGAGCCGAGGATCCCCTACCGGGAGACCATCCAGAGGAGCGCCACCGCCATGTACCGCCATAAGAAGCAGTCCGGAGGCTCCGGTCAGTTCGCCGAGGTGCACATGCGCATCGATCCCTACGTGGAGGGGGCACCCGACCCAAGCGACCTGCCGGTGCGCGGCAAGGATGAGATCGACCTGCCCTGGGGCGGCAAGCTGGTCTTCTACAACTGCATCGTGGGCGGGGTGATCGACGGCAAGTACCTGCCCTCCATCCTCAAGGGCGTGATGGAGAAGATGCAGGAGGGGCCCATCACCGGCTCCCATGTGCGGGACGTGCGGGTGATGGTTTTCGACGGCAAGATGCACCCGGTGGACTCCAACGACATCTCCTTCAAGATCGCTGGCGCCCAGGCTTTCAAGGAGGCCTTCCGCCAGGCCGACCCGCTGATCCTGGAGCCGATCTACGAGATGGAGATCATGGCGCCCGAGGCGCTGATGGGCGAGGTGATGGGCGATCTCCAGACCCGGCGTTCGGTGATCTGCGGCATGGAGTCCCAGGGCCGCTATCAGGTGATCCGCGCTCTGACCCCGCTGGCGGAGCAGTACAAGTACACCACCTCCCTCAAGGCGATCACGCAGGGGCGGGCGAGCTTCCGTCGCTGGTTCAAGGAGTATGCGCCGGTGCCCTTCGAGGTGCAGAAGAGCTTGGCCGCCAAGGCTGTCGACTGAACGACGCGCGCCCAGCCGCTGCTAGTCGGCGGTTGGGGCAAGCCACCCGCCAGCGGCGAGCAGCTGGATGGGGATGCGCCGGTCGGGGGGCAGGCCGTGGCGCCCGCAATAGGCCTGGTTGGCCTGCCGGAGTTCAGCATTGACCTCGTCCATGAACAGGAGCTGTTCCGGGCTGAACTCATACTCGTCGGTGAAGTTCATGGGGCAGGCCGAGACCTCGATGGCTTCCAACTCCTCGTTGAGGTAGGCAAGCGGCAGGCCGTGGGTGCGGCAGATCACCGGCCGCGCCTGGTAGAGGGTGCAGAGGCCGTCGATGAGCAGAGGGCAGGATTCCGTCGCCGCCCTTGCCTGGTGGTGAATGCGTTCTCTGGTGGCTGGAGGCAGGGCGGTCAGAGCGTTGGCCAGGGCCGCCGCTTCGATGGGCAGTACACTGAAGGGCCGGCAGCAGGACGCGCAGCCGGGTCCGCAGCGCAAGTGCGCCGCGTTGGCCGCAAGCCGTTCCAGCCGGACGAGTTGCCCGGCAAGGGAGGAGAGGAGGCGTTGGTAGGCATCAAGGGGCATGGCGAACCTCAAGCGACGGTGTTGAGCCGGCGTCTGTCGGGGAGGGGCAGCGTCTTGGCCGGAGCACGCATGGTACCGCATTTCTGGGGGAAGACGGAATGATTTTTCGCAGGCCCGGAAGCAACGATGCAGACCATAAGGCCGTTGCGCGCATGGGCTGGCTTGGCGTATAGTGGCCCAATGAACCTCACCTCGTACCCCATCGGTAACGTATGGATATAGCCACCCTCATCGGACTGTTTCTGGGCTTTGGCGCCGTCATCGGCGGCCAGGTTCTGGAAGGCGGCCATATCACCGCCCTGATCCAACCCACCGCCGCGCTCATCGTGCTGGGGGGGACCTGCGGCGCCACCTGTGTTTCCTTTCCGCTCCAGGACGTGCGTCAGGCCATGCAGGATGCCCGCAAGGCCCTTTTCCCCCCGGAGGAGGATCTGGAACATCTGATCCGCCGACTGATCGGTTTCTCGGTCAAGGCCCGGCGGGACGGGTTGCTGGCCCTGGAGCGGGATCTGCAGCTCATCCGCGGCAACCCCGATGACCACTTCCTGGCCCAGGGAGTGGAGCTGCTGGTGGACGGCGTCGATGTTCAGGAGTTTCGCGAGATCATGGAGATTGATCTTGCCACCTTTGAGGAGCGCAACAAGGCCAGCGCCGAACTCTTCGAGGCGGCTGGCGGTTTTGCTCCCACCATCGGCATCATCGGCGCGGTGCTCGGCCTGATCCACGTCATGAACAACCTGGCCGATACGGCCAGTCTGGGCAAGGGCATCGCGGTGGCCTTCGTGGCCACCATCTACGGACTGATGACCGCCAACATCATCTGCATCCCTTTGGGAACCAAGCTGAAAAAGCGGCTCAAGGAGCAGATGCTCCAGCGGGAGATCATCATCGACGGGTTGCTCGCCATCCAGCGGGGCGAAAACCACCGCATGATCGAGAAACGGTTGCGAGGGTTCCTCCCCGGGGGGATGTCCTCCGCACCGCCCTCCGAATCAGGGGGTGGGGTGTGAGTCGCAGGACGAGGCGGAAGCAGGCGGCCGAGAAGGAGCCCAACCTGGAACGTTGGCTGATCTCCTATGCCGACTTCATCACCCTGCTTTTCGCGGTCTTTGTCACCCTGTACGCCATGTCGGTGGTGGATAACGCCAAGGTGGAGGCGGTCAAGTCTTCCATCCAGAGTTCTTTTGGCGTGACCCAGGAGGGGCCGGTTTTTTCGGTCATCGATTCGCCGGCCCTGGATAAGGTGGTGGTTGTGCCGGAGCGGCCTCCGGAGGCGGGCGGTTCAGCCAGGGGGGCCTTTGCCGGCGCGGAGGAGTTTGGCCGCATTCAGGGGCAGCTTGTCAGTCAACTTGCCCAGGAGAAGGACCAGGGTGCGGTGGATGTGGCGGTCACCGAGCGCGGGCTGGTGGTGAGCCTCAAGGAAGGGGGGGTCTTCGCCTCTGGCAGCGCCACCTTGCAACCGCAGGCCATTCCCCGCCTCAATGAAGTCGCCAAGGCCCTTGGCGGGTATGCCAACGCCATCCGGGTGGAAGGACATACCGACAATGTGCCTGTTGCCTCGGGGGGATTTGCCTCCAACTGGGAGCTTTCCTCAGCGCGCGCCAATGCGGTTGTCCAGTTCCTTATCTCCAAGCGGGGGATTCCCGGCGCAAAGCTTTCCGCCACCGGCTACGGCGAGTACCGGCCTGTGGCGGACAACAGCACCGAGGACGGGCGACGACGCAACCGGCGGGTTGATATCGTCCTGCTCTCCAGTCAGGGGAGTATGGGGGAGCCGGGAGCGGGGCAACGGCCCCGATGAGACGGGCGCGAAAAACAAAAGAGCCGACTATCGAAATAGTCGGCTCTTTTGTTTAGGAGAAAGGAGATAAGAGTTGTTTTCTTGCTTTTTGGTTAATGCAATGAGTGTGCCACTTGGGGGTGATTTTTCTGTTCGTTGATCTTGCGCGGTTTCTTCTGGGGCAGTGGTCGGTTTGGCGGGTTGCGTGGTAAAATTTTTTGAACATCAAAGGCTGCGGTTTTGCGATCTTTGTATGTATTTTCTTTGCGTTTCAGTGGGTTGGATGCTGTGTTGGTTTTTGGTACAGATCCGGCGCGCCTCGTTTTCCCAGGGGAAATGTTTGTCAAGTCTATGGGTGCTGGCGCAATGTGTGGTATAAAAAATTGTATATTCAGTGCTGGCGGGGGCTGTGGAGGGTGTTTGCGGCGCAGGCCCTGACTGATTGGGAAGAGGGAGGAATGCGGTGTTGGTTATTCGTTGCGCTGCCTGCCGTAACAAAGTGTGGCGCTACCTGAAGAGAGGGCCGGGGGAGGTGTTGCGTTGCCATAAGAGCCGAATTGACAAGGTTTATACCGAACTGGCCAGGGAAGGCGATAAGTTGTTCTGCCCCTGTGGCAAGGCTATTGGCATCGACAAGGGGAGTTTCATTAAGATGGTTGCCAGGGCCTTTGTCTATAAGGGAGAAAAGGTATCAGGCTGATGGTGGGAGTGAGATCGGAAAAATGGTCTTCCTGGGTTTCCTCCCCTTTTTTTTGATTGTGTCGGCATTGAAAAAATGTCACACATAAATGGAAGAGTAACTCAATCATGGCGCCATGCAATTGCTCGGGGCGGGGAAGTGCGCTGCTTGCGTCGCGTCACGTAAGGGAGGAAAAGGCATGAGGGAGTGGTTCGACGGTTTGAACCTGCGAATGAAACTGTTTCTCCTGGTCGCGTTTGTGGTGCTGTCGCTGATTTCGAGTATTGTCATCGCGTGGGCCATTATCCAGCGGGTACAGATCGGCGGCACCACCTACAGCGGTATCGAGATGAAGACCGAGTACATCGATAAGCTTGCCCGCGCACGCCTGAACCTCAACCTGCTCAACAGCATCATCAAGTCGCAGATCATCGAGTACGACCCGGATTCCCTCAGCGGTCTCACCACCACCACCAAGAAGTTTGACGAGGTCATTGCCGAGATGGGGGCCAGTATCCGTCCGGGCAAAGACGGCAAGATGCACTGCGGTTCCTGTCATGGCCTGGAGCGGGCCGGAGATGTGGTGGGCTCCTATGACGCGTTGCTTTCTTCCTGGGCAAGCATGAAGGAGATCGTCAACCAGAAGATACTGCCCGCCGCCGCGGCAGGCGAGAAGGAAAAGGCGCTTGAACTCTTTGATGGCGATTTCTTTGATAAGTATTACGGCCTGATGGGCAGCACCAAGGCCGCGGTGGATCAGATGCGGGCCGGAACCGAGATGATGCGGGAAATGACCATCAAGGAGGTCCGTGGCTTCGGTCTCTTCTTCATGATCGGCGGGCTCATCACCATTGTGGTGGTGGTGCTCTTTTCCTATTTCTTCGTGCAGATGCTGGTGCGGGTCATCAACGAGATCGTTGCCGAGCTGGAACTGAGCGCCGATCGCATCACCGAGGAGGCGCGAGTGACCTCTTCAACCTCCCAGTCGGTGGCGGAGATGGCCACGGAGATGTCCGGCTCCCTGGAATCGACCAGCGCCTCCCTTGAAGAGATCACCGCCATGGTCCAGCAGAACGACCATAACTCCGCGGAGGCAAATGCCTCCATGAAGCTCAACGAGGAGATGGGGCATAAGGCCAACGCCAATGTTGCCTCCATGCTCGATTGCATGGGCCATATCAAGAAGGACAGTGATGCGATCGCTACCATCATCGGGGAGATCGAAGCCATTGCCTTTCAGACCAACCTGCTCGCCTTGAATGCTGCCGTCGAGGCGGCCCGGGCCGGCGAGCACGGACAGGGTTTCGCCGTTGTCGCCGACGAGGTACGCAACCTGGCGCAGCGCGCGGCCCAGGCTGCACGGAACTCCAGCGAGCTGCTCGATCGGGCCATTCGCAATGTCAACGATGGCCTGAAACGGGTTCATGATGTTGCGGAGGAGTCATCCGTCATGGTGGACAGTGCCCGCAAGGTTGGCATCCTGGTGGATGAGATTGCCACCGCCTCCCACGAGCAGACCAAGGGAATCGTGCAGATCAACCGGGCTGTTACCGAGATGGACACCGGGACTCAGAATCTGGCCGCCAGCGCCGAGGAGTTGGCCGCCACCGCTGAGACGGTCAGCTCTCAGGTCATGATGTTGCGGGACAACATCATGACCCTCACCCAGTTGGTGGAAGGCAGAAGAGAAGAGTAGTCAGATCCGAGCCTGTTGGGCTGGGAAGAGGGGCATGCACGGGCCGCGCCGATTGGCGCGGCCTTTTTGCGTAACCGTGTTGGGATCACTCTTTGCCCGGGAGTTTGTTCGTTATGGGATACTTGCTGGCCGGAGACCTGGGAGGAACCAAAACCATCCTGGCCCTCTATGAACGGGGAGCGGGTGGATTTGCGCCGGTGCGGGAGGCCCGTTTTGCCAGCGGTGATCATGCTGGCTTCGATGAGATTCTCGCCGCCTTTCTGGCCGATTGTCCAGCCCGACCAGAGGCTGCCGTTTTTGGCGTGGCCGGGCCTGTGTTGGCCGGCACGGCGAGAATCACCAATCTGGGATGGCAATTGGATAAAGAGACCATCCAGCGCCGTTTCGGTTTTGTCCGGGTGGGCCTGCTCAACGATCTGGTCGCCATTGCCTGGGCCATTCCGGCGCTGGAGCCCTCCGATCTCGTTGTGCTCAACCAAGGCCGCGCTTTGGATACGGGAAGCATTGCGGTTGTCGCCCCGGGCACTGGCCTGGGCGAAGCGTATCTCTGCTGGGATGGCGAGGGATATCTCCCCTTTGCATCGGAGGGGGGGCACGCGGACTTCGCTCCAGCCAGCGAGGAAGAAGAGGCCTTGCTCGCCTTTTTGCGCAAGGAGCGCGACCATGTCAGCTGCGAATCGGTTTGTTCCGGGTCCGGCCTTCCGAACATCTACCGGTTCCTGACCGAGGAGGTTGGTATGGCGGTCGCCGGACCCGTGGCGGCGGAACTCGCCCGCGCCGCCGATCCCGGGCCTGTACTGGTCCGGCATGCGCTTTTGGATGATTGCCCCGTGGCCGCGAGGACTATCCGGATCTTTCTCGATATTCTTGCGGCGGAGGCTGGCAACGTGGCGATCAGGCAACTGGCCACAGGCGGTGTTTTTTTGGGGGGAGGGCTGCTGCCGCGCCTGCTGGCGTTGCTGGAGCCCGATCGTTTCATGGCCAGATTTTCCGCCAAGGGGCGGATGTCCACCATCCTTGCCGCCATGCCGGTGCGGGTGATCGCCACAGAAAAAGCCGGGTTGCACGGGGCTGCCAGGGCGGCCAGCCGCCTGGCAGCCTTCTGAGTTTTGCGTCAGGGAGAGGTCTATGTCATTCAAGGATGTGGCACGTGAACTGTACCGGGTGCAACAACGGGTGGCTCAGTTGGAAAAAGCGCTTCCCTTGTCCGGTCCCGAGGATGAGGCCCACCTGATGGAACAGTTGCGCGAGGCCCAGGCCGAAAGGCGACAGTTGCAAAATATCATCAATGGCCGCAAGGCCACTCCTCTTGAGCGTAAGATTCCCTAGGTCTGCGTCTTGGCCTGTCCCCAGGGAATACCTCGAGCCAAGGCTTCGCTGGCAGTCTCCTTTTTTCGGGAAATTCGATTTTGCTTCACGCAGCGATTGACATGAGAATGTAATCAGGATATTAATAGTAAAAATTACTATTAATATCCTTTGGAGGTTTCTATGTGTATAGAAGTGCGCAAACGCTGCGAGTGTGGTGCCGCAACAGTGCAGTTTCACATGCGGGATAATCTTCTGCCCGGCGATGTGGTGCAGCGCCTTTTTTGTCCTTCCTGTCAGGAGCGGAGTACTTACGACGCATCGACCATGGTGGAGGATAATGGATGGCGCATCGAGTACGATATGATGCTGGCCAAGATGGCGGCTGCCACCAAGCTCAGGATGGAGATGGATGAGGTGGACCCGGAGTTCCTTTTTGACCAGGGCTATGCCTGCTGGCTGGAGATGTACCCCGGCGAGCGCGAGGAAATCCGGGAGGAGAAGGAACGGATCACCGCCTTGTTGCAGGAGGACCAGCGGCGCTATCTGGAAACCATTCAGGCCTGGAACATCAACCGGGTTGCCCGTCTGAAGGATGCCGGTTGGCGCAAGGCCCGAATGGCCTGAGCGGGAGTTTGATCGTCAACGGGGGATCCAGTGCGCCAGCATCTGGGCCAGGGTTCCGTCCGTCCTCCAGGCGGCCAAGGCGTTGTTGACCTGTCGGAGCAGGCGTCGGTCTTCCTTGTTCACTGCCCAGGCCAGCGGTTCGCTGGTGAGCGGCTCGGATAACTTGCACAGGGACGGAGCGTCTCCCTGGCCTGTCTGCGCCCAGACAACAGGGGCGTCGTGGATGAGGATGTCTATCCGCCCATCCCGCAATGCGTTGAGGGCCGCCTGGGAGGAGGGGAAAAAGAGGGACTCCGCCGCGGAACAATAGCGCTGGACCAGAAAATCGCCGCTGCTGCCGGTTTCCACCCCAATCCTGGCCCGGCTCGACAGGACATCCTGGGCGGAACTGTACAGTCCGGCATCAGCGGTCCGGACCAGCGCCATCTGCCCGATTTCCAGATAGGAGTCGCTGAAGGAGACCCGGGTGCTACGCATCTCGGTGACCGGCATCCCCGACATGATGATGTCGATTTCACGACGCTCCAGGGCCGGAATCAACTCTTCCCAAGCGAGTTCGACAAATCGCAGTTCTCGCTCCAGCCGTGTTGCCAGTCTCTGGGCGCACTCCACCTCAAAGCCGGCGAGCCTGCCGTTTGCGCTGTCCTTGAAAATGAGAGACGGCGCGCTAGGCGTTACCCCTACCCGCAAAGTCCCCCGCTCCGGTGGGGTCCACAGATCGCTCACTCCCTCCATGCCGGCACAACCGGCCTGGGTAATGAACAGTCCTGCCGCAAGGAACCATGCCAGCAACGCGAAAAGGGTGCGTTTTGCGCGACCCTGCAGGGGGGGCCGGCGAGAATGCACTCCGTGTGGGTGTGTCGGGGTTCTGGCGAGTCCAGTCGGTCCGTCCTCGTGCATCGGTATTCTCCCCTCTGATTGGCTGTGGATGGAGCCCTTTTTGAACGTATTCCCAACTTTACCTATTTTCACGATTTTTGGCCAGCGATGATGCGTGGCAGACGGACACGCTCGGGGAAGCCGGAGTTTTGAAGGGGGAACGGGCGCCCAGGGAGGACGCCCGTTTGGGAATGGGGAAATAATTGCGGAGAAGAAGTTCCCGACACGGGAGGGTGGGAAATCCTCTGTCGTGCCGGGGGGGGATCAGTCCGGCCGGGGGAGGCCGGCGCACATCGAAAACCCGCTAGGCAGCGTTTGCCAGATGGCTGACCAGTACCGGGAAGTGGCCAAGGCCGATCACCTTTTCCGTGACGCTGCCCATGAGCAATCTTGTAAAGCCCTTGCGGCCGTGGGAGCCAAGGATGATCAGGCTGGCTGGCAGTTTTTCCGCCGCAGCCAGAATGGCCTCATGGGGTTCTCCCTCTCGGACCACCGGAGTGAGGCGGACATCCATCGCTCCGGCCCGCAGGCGGGCTTTTTCAAGCACATCCTTGCTCTGGTCAATCAGGTCGTTGACCATCTCCGGAGCCAGAGCGAAAACTTCGTCGTTGGTGTATGCCACCGATACGCCGGTCAGTTCCACCCCCCGGGCCTGGGCGATGGAAAAGGCTGTTTCCAGGGCGGAGTTTCCGTACGGTGAGCCGTCCAAGGCCACCAGCGGCCGCTCCCAGGAAAGGACGCTCTCCTGGGGAACCACCAGCACATCCTTGAGGGTGTGACCGATGACCCGGGCGGTAACGCTGCCCATGAGGCCACGCTCCAGTTTGCCCAGGCCGCGGCGCCCCATGATGATCAGGTCACAGTTTTCATCCTCGGCCACGTGGACGATGCGCTCGTAGGGTTCACCCTGTTCGAGGTTGGTGAGAATATGCACACCTTCCTCGTCGGCGATGGCCTTGGCCTCGGCCAGCAATTGCTGGCCGGGGCCGTTCATGGTTTCCTTGATACTGCCAACCCCGATCAGTTCCAGATCGCCTTCGTAGGCCGGAAGGACGGCCAGAACCTTGATCCAGCTCTGATCCTCCCTGGCCAGCCGGCTCGCCTGCCGCAAGGCGTTTTTTGCGGAGGTCGACCCATCGTAAGGGACAAGAATCTTGCGGTATTTGGCCATGTTATGCTCCCTGGGCAAGTCGGCGCTGTTCGGCGCGGTGGCCCATGATTCCCTTGGCCATGGCGGCGGTGATGATGATGCCGGCGGTACCCAGGGCGCCAACCAGGGCCCAGAAGCTGACGGCTTCAAGCAGCGCCGCGGTCTGGGGAGTAAGCGCGCCGATGAGGTCCAGGTCGGCCAGATAACCAGGCACCTTGGCGCCACGGCTGACGGCGACGATCAACATGACCGAGGCCATGACGATCTTGATGACGTAGTCCTTCACATAGGTGGTGCCCAGGGCGCCGAGCTGCACGCCGATCAGGGAGGTGGAGAGGATCAGCAGGGTGAGCCGGATGTCGATCAGGCCGGAAAGCCCCCACTGTACAGAACCCCAGAAGCCCATGACAAAGGCGATCACCAGTTCGGTGGCGCTGGCCACCACGGCGGAGGCGCCGATAACGTACATCATGCCGGGCACGCCGATGAACCCGCCCACTGCGATGGTGGCGGCGAGAATGCCGGTGAAGAGGCCCACCGGCACGGTGATCCAGGCGGAGATCCGCACGTTGGCGGTCTTGAAGTGCATCATCGGCGGCAGGTTGATCTTCTGCATGGCCAGGGCGAGTTTGCCAACCTCATGGTCGTTGGAGTCTCCCTTCTTGCTGGCGAGCTTCTTGGCGTCCATGAAGACATAGGAGCCGACCAGGACCAGGGTGAGTACGAAGACCACGGAGACGTAGAGATTGGAGCCGGCATTGCCCCACATGTGCAGGATGTACTTCTGGATCTGCACGCCGATCTGTACGCCGATGATGGCGGTGGAGGCCATGACCAGGCCCAGCTTCAGGTCAGCCTGGCCGTACTTGTAACGCTTGTAGGCGCCGACCATGGCCTTGGGGAACTTGTGGCACATGTTGCTGGCCACCGCCACCGCGCCGGGCACCCCCAGGGACATCATGGCCGGAGTGAGCACGAAGGCGCCTCCCGAGCCGATGAAGCCGGAGAGCAGGCCGCCCACCAGGCCGATGACCATCAGCGAAATCAGGGTCTTCAGATTCATATCCAGGAACATTCTGGACACATCCTTGACCACGCCCTCGCCCGCCTTCTTGTCCAGATTGATCATGACCTTGGCGTTTATGGGTAGCTCATTGACGGTCATTTTCTCGGCCATGGTGAAGGTGAAGGTCTTCTGGTCGGATTCGCGTACAAAGGTGAAGGTGCGGCTGGTCTCGTCCACCTGGGTGATGAGGCCCTTGAGCATATCCTTGTCCGGGCCGGCGCCGCCCGCCGCGTGGGCTGACTGTGCCAGCGGCAGAATGGTGAGGAAGGCCATGGCCATCATAATCAGTAACTTCTTCATGGTATTCAATTGCTCCTTCGGATCGAATCGGTTGATGGTGTGCCGCTGTGTCGGAATGATCACTTCTTTTTGGCCTCAAGTCCCAGGCAGGAGAGCAGGTCGCTGCCAAAGGGCCCGTGCACGAAGGAAAAGAAGAAGGCGGTGAGCACAGGATACAGGGTGTACATGCCGCCCTTGGTGAAGGTATCCATGATCCACGTCTCGTTTTTGAAGAGGGCCACATAGGCGGAAAGGGAGATCGCCCCCAAAATCAAGGTTTTCAGATATGGTTTGGAGGGCGCCGGCGTTGCGTGTGGAGCCTTTTTGCTGCGTGCTCCCAGCATTTCCTTGGCGGTGTCGTGCTCGCCCGCCTCGGCAAAGGCGACGGCGGCCATGTTTTTGTCAAAATCGGTCATGCTCATTTCGGCGTTCATTGCTCCAGATATCCTCCTGATTTTGTGACGAAATGGAATCGAATGGTTTGTAAATGGTTTCCGGGCTGAGCCGGGGTGTTTCCATGTGTTGCGGTCAGGTTGCCGTCATGCCGTTCGGGGTTCTTCCAGCAGCACTACCGGGCAGTGCAGTCGTTCCAGCAGGTTGAATGCGGATTTGCCCCCCTTGCGGCCCGGGCGCCGTTCCTTGCCGAGGACGATCAGCATGATGTCGCGTCTGCCAGTGGCGCGGCGGATAATTTCCTCTTCCAGCGGGGAGTCGCCGAAGACCACCTCATAGAGGATGCCCAGCCCCATCAGGCGCTGTTTCAGCAGCTCCAGGCGTTTCCTGGTCGTGGGGTTGGTCTGGTCGCCCAGGGTGGACTCGGCGTCGGGTGGGAGCAGATGCACTATCTCCAGCCCCGCCCCGTTCCGTTTGCTGATTTCTACAGCCTGCCGGATGATCCTGGGCGGCAGCTCCGTTGTCCTCGCCCCGAACAACACCTTCTTGCGGGAGGTTTTCCCTGCCCCCAGAAGGGCCTTCGCCATGTCGTGCTCGCCGGCCTCCGCAAAGGTGGCGGCAAGCATGGACTCTTCCAAGAGGGTGAAGAGGTCTGGCATTTGGATTGCCCCGGCAGTGAAATCGTCAGCTGTGCCTCAGCGGCCAGGGCTGGCCGCCGGCATGGCGGTGCCGAGGGAGCGCGGTGCCGCCCGGCGAACGGTACTGACGACAAGCGGAGACTCCTCGCCAGCCTCGGCAAAGGCGATGGCGATCATCAGTCGGTCAAAGGCATTGAGCATTTTCTTCATGGTGGTCCTCCTTGTGGGGAACGGCGTGCATGACGCTCGTTGTGCTCCTGTTTGTGCTGTGCCGGACAGACTCCAGCGGATTTGTGTTGAGAATTGCACCAGCCAATCCCCTGGATTCCGGAGTGCCAGTGTGACTGTTGCATCCCTGTACTCATGTGGAATAGCAAGGTGTGTGCCATTGTATGAATTCGCGATAAAACAATACTTTAGTGGTATTTTGGTGAAGCGAATAGTTGTTGCAGTATGCAACGGCTGGTCTGGTTGCAATAGAAGATTGGCGTGTTTGCGGGGAAAAAATGATGTGTTGCGTAACGAAACACTTGTTGCGTATTGCAACGGGTGTTATGGTGGCGCCCAGAATGTGCTGAAACGAGGGAAAATCAATGCGTCTTGCCGAGTTGAGCATCCGCAAGAAGATCACCCATGGCTTTGGTCTGCTGCTGTTGCTGGTCACCTGCACGGCGCTGATGACCTACGGCATCGTCTTGCAGGTGGAGCGCAAGGTCGGCATGGTGGCGGTGATCGACGATTTCCTCAACACCACCCTGGAGCTCCGGCGTTACGAGAAGAACTATTTCCTGTATGGCCAGGAAAAGGACTTCGATGATGCCATCCATTATTGGGAACAGCTCAAGGAGCAACTGGAGAACAACGCCGCCGAATTGGTGCCGCTTATCTCCAGCAGCCGCTTGCAGGGGATCCGGGAGGTCCTGGTCGCGTACCGGGACGATATGGGACAGTTCCACGCGATTTCCCGGCAGTACGGCAAGGACGGCGGCCCGCTTGCCGACCGGCATGCCGGGTTGCAGGATGCGGTGCGCAGGAATGGCAAGCTGCTGACCAGCTTCGCCGAAGAGACGTCGCTGGCGGAGCGCAACGCCATCAAGGGGCTGCTGTATACCACCCGCTCGTTGCTCATCGGTTCGACGGTAGTCCTGATGGGGATCTTCCTCTCCATGGCTGTTTTGCTCGGGCGCAAACTGCTGGGCTCGCTCCGACTCTTGGAGGGGTACACCAAGAAGATCGCGCACGGAGAGATGCTCGATCCGCCCGATCATGCGGTGGAAGAGGAGATCAACACCCTGTTTAATGCCTTCCAGCGGATGAACAGGGAACTTCGGGTCAGGCAGCGACAGCTGGTTCAGTCGGAGAAACTGGCCGCCTTGGGGACCTTGCTCGCCGGCGTGGCTCACGAGTTGAACAACCCCCTCTCCAATATCTCCACCTCGGCCCAGATTCTGGCCGAGGAGATCGAGACCGGGGAGATGGATTTCAAGAAAAACCTGCTGCGGCAGATCGACACCCAGACCGACAAGGCGCGGGACATCGTGCGCAGCCTCCTTGAGTTTTCGCGAGTCAAGGAGTTCAGCCGCGAGCCGGTGGGGTTGCGGAGCCTGTTGGATGACACCATGCGTTTGCTCCGGGGACAGCTTGCCAAGGGGGTGGCGGTGGAGCTGGATGTGGCCGAGGAGATCGTCATCCTGGTGGACAAGCAGCGGATGCAGCAGGTGTTTCTGAATCTGCTCAAGAACGCGGCGGACGCCATCGGCGAGAGCGGCCATATCTGGGTGAGCGCCCAGAGGACCGTGGCGCCTGGCGAGCCGCTCATCGAGATCGTGATCGAGGATGACGGCCCAGGCATCGCGCCGGAGGTGGTGAAGAAGATATTCGATCCCTTCTTCACCACCAAGGACGTGGGCAAGGGTTCCGGGCTTGGCCTGTTCGTGGTCTACGACATTGTCGAGGCCCATGGCGGTCATATCACCGTGGACAGCCGCCCTGGCAACGGCACGGCCTTCGTGATCTGGCTGCCGGATGAAAAGGAAAAGGAAAAGAAGGTAGCGGCATGAGCGACCCCAAGCGGCTCCTAGTCGTGGATGACGAGGAGATCGCGCTTACCAATCTGGTCTATGTCCTCAAGAAGGAGGGGTATGACGTTACCGGCGTTCAGAGCGGGCCGGAGGCGGTGCGCCTGCTTGGGGAGAGCGACTATGATCTGGTGCTCACCGACCTCAAGATGGAGAAGGTGGACGGCATGGGGGTGCTGGCCCGGGTCAAGGATGTCGCCCCCGAAACCGAGGTGATCATGATCACCGGCTACGCCACGGTGGATTCGGCCATCGAGGCGATGAAGGGGGGCGCCTACCATTACATCGCCAAGCCCTACAAGCTGGACGAGGTGCGGAAGGTGGTGGGCGAGGCGCTCCTCAAGACCTCCCTCAAACGGGAAAATCGCCAGCTCAAGGAGCACCTCGCCTCACTGCGCGGCGAGGTGCGGTTGATAACCAACAACGAGCGGATGCGTACCCTGCTGGAGACCGCCGCCCAGGTGGCCGCCACGGACAGCAACGTGGTGCTGGCCGGCGAGTCGGGCACCGGCAAGGAATTGCTGGCCCGCTACATCCACGCCGCCAGCCCCCGCCGCAACGGGCCGCTGCTTTCCATCAACTGCGGGGCCTTCAGCGAGGAACTGCTCACCAACGAGCTTTTTGGCCATGAGAAAGGAGCCTTCACCGGCGCCGATTCCCTCAAAAAGGGGCTCATCGAGATGGCCAATGGCGGGACCCTCTTTCTGGACGAGATCACCGAGATGAGCCTGCCCATGCAGGTGAAGCTGCTGCGCACCCTTCAGGAGCGCGAGGTGCTGCGCGTGGGGGCCACCAAGACCATCAAGGTGGATGTCCGTTTCATCGCCGCCACCAACCGCAACCTGCAAGACGAGGTGCGGGAGGGCCATTTCCGTCAGGATCTCTACTTCCGCATCAACGTCGTTTCCCTCAATCTGCCGCCGCTGGCGGCGCGCAAGGACGACATCTCGCTCTTGGTCCGCCACTTCCTCGACAAGTATGCCACCCTGACCGGCAAGAAGGTGGATGAGTTGGCCCCCGAGGCCCTGGAAATCCTGATGCGCTACGATTTTCCCGGCAACGTCCGGGAGTTGGAGAACATCATCGAGCGGGGGGTGGCCCTGGCCCGTGGGTCGGTGATCGGGGTGGAGCAGCTGCCCGAGGATCTGCGCGGCCTTTCGCTCAAGACCTACCGCCGCCGGGAGGATGGCGAGATCCCGACGCTGGATGAGCAGGAGAAGTCCTACATCCAATGGGTGCTGGGCGAATCCGAGGGAAACCGTACCGTGGCGGCCCGCGCTCTGGGGATCGATCGGGTGTCGTTGTGGCGTAAGCTCAAGAAGTACGGCCTGGAAGAGTAACGAACAACCGGGCCGTTCTCTGTTTGTTGGAGAAAAACCGGCGCCGCGACCGGGAATTGCGGCGCCGGGTGGAGCATTCCGCCTTGGCCCGAATGGGAACGGGTCATGGGGGTTCTTTTGAAACCGGCCCTGGGCAGGAAGACGGGTGGGACCGTCTGCCTCAGGACCATAGGGATTCTATTAAGGAGGAGAAGTATGTTCAGCAAATCGAAGGTAGGGATGTTCATGACGTCCCTGGTGTGTTCCCTGATGCTCAGCCCAGCCTGGGCCATAGCCGAAGAGGCCGCTGCGATGGTGCCGCCGGTGACCGATGACAACTGGTGGAAGTGGCCGTTGTTGCTGTTGGTGGTCACCTTTGTCATGGGTATCATTGCCGTGTTGGGCGGCGTTGGCGGCGGTGTGCTCTTCGTGCCGATCATCAGCGGTTTCTTCCCGTTTCATCTTGACTTCGTCCGTGGCGCCGGCCTGCTGGTGGCGCTTTCCGGAGCGCTCGCCGCTGGGCCGGGTCTCTTGAAGGCCAACCTGGCCAGCCTACGACTGGCTATCCCGGTGGCGCTCATCGCCGCCACCATGGCCATTGTCGGCGCCATGGTCGGTCTGGCCCTGCCCACCCACATTGTCCAGCTCGCCTTGGGCGGCACCATCCTCGGCATCGTGGTGATCATGCTTACCGCCAAGAAGAGCGCAGTACCCGACGTGCCGGCGGCGGACAACCTTTCCTCCGCCCTGCGCATCTGCGGCATCTATCACGACCCCGCCATGAACCAGGACATCAATTGGAAGATCCACCGCACCATCCCCGGCCTGCTGACCTTCATCATTATCGGCTTCATGGCGGGCATGTTCGGTCTGGGCGCCGGCTGGGCCAACGTACCGGTACTGAACCTGATGATGGGCGCGCCGCTCAAGATTTCGGTGGCCACTTCCAAGTTTCTTCTCTCCATCACCGACACCTCCGCCGCCTGGATCTACATGAACAAGGGCTGCGTCATTCCGATGATGGTGGTGCCGTCGTTGATCGGCATCATGCTCGGCTCCTTCGTGGGTGTGCGGCTGCTCAAGGTGGCCAAGCCGACCTTCATCCGCTGGATGGTTATCGCCATCCTCCTCTTCGCCGGCGGCAAGGCCCTGCACAAGGGGCTCTCTGCCATGGGCATTCTGTAATCACCAATTGAATAACCTGGAGGATAGAACCATGAGCGAGATCACCAAGGAAGCAACCCAAGAACAGCTCCTCTACGCGAACATCCTGGAAAAAGGCATGTTCCTGGGGCTGGTGTCGATGGTCATCACCTTCTGTCTGTATGTTTTCGGGATCATGCCGGCGGTGGTGCCGGTGGGTGAGGTGGCCAACTATTGGAAGATGCCGGTGGGTCAGTACCTGGATGCGATCAACCAGAACTTCCTGCACTGGGAGCATGTCCCCACCGGCTGGTCCTGGCTGAAGCTGGTCGGGCACGGCGATTTCCTGAACTTCGTGCCGGTGGCGATTCTTTCCGGCGTCACCATTATTTGTTACCTGGCCGTTGTGCCTGGCTTGTTCCAGCGCAAGGACAAGGCCATGGGCGCCATGGCCCTGGCCACCGCCATCATCCTGGCCTTGGCCGCCAGCGGCCTGGTGGGCGGCGGCGCGCACTGATTTTAGTGTGTTGATCGTGCTGTGCGAGGGCTGCCCGGAATTCCGGGCGGCCTTTTTTCCGGTTCATCCGGGAATACCGGGGAAGGCGGCTCTGATTTTGAGGAAGAAATATTCGTGGTCGCGGAAGCCATAGGCCATCCTTTTAATCACCTTGATCTTGTTGTTGATCCACTCAGCAGGCCGGGATGAAGCGGCCAGCGGCAATGATTCAGGATGCCGGCCAGATAGCCTTTCAGCCGACGGGCAAAAAGCATGAGCGGCTCGATGCCACTCTCGATTGCCCGGTGATACCATTATTCCCAAAAGGCAAAGCCCTCCCCGGTTCGGGCAAATCGCCATAGTTGCTTAAGATCATCCTTGAGGAGGTACACTGTCAGGATGTTGCGGTTTTGGCCTCCAACAATTCCTGCAAGCGAAGTAGGTCATTACCCTTCACATTCTCTCTGTTTTTCAGCAGTAGCCACCGTGCCGTTTTGACTACCTTGCGCGCCTTCTGATCGTGCCGGAGACGGTTGGCCTCGTCAACTCGGACCCGGTCGATCACCTCCCTGCCGTACTTTGCCACCACATGGAAAAGATCGTAAACAATCTTCGCCTGGCGCGAGTGCTCCTTGATCTCCTCCGCGTAGGGAGCGTTCATATCCATAACAACCGCCTTGGGTCGTTTGCAGCCAGCCGTCAGCCCCGGGCAGTTTGAAGAATGGCCGGAACTCTCTCTGCTCCTCCCCTTGTCGATCCACAGGGCTTCCTTGCGGTACGGCTCGACCACTACCGTGGCATATCGATACCCCTTGTGCAGGGCGAACTCGTCCACGCCGATCACCTCGACCGCCGAGAGATCGACCGTGCCAAGTCTCTGTTCAAGCGTTCTTTTGTAGATCTCTTTCGCCTGATCCCAGGAGAGCCGGAAAAAGGTGGCGACGTGCTTGACCGGCAGCACAGCGCAGAGGCGCGCCACGTTTTCTGCCCGCCGGCGAGTGACGCGGGAATGTCGATCAAGCCAGGAAAGGAGTTCTAGCGATGGTCCGCAGCGGGGGCAGAGAAGACGGCGGCGGGGGACGATCAAGAGAGTTTGGAAATCAAGGATAGGAAGGTCGCGTACCCGGCGCTTGATTGTTTCGTGGATTCTGTTGCTGGCACACCCGCAACCGGCGCAGATCAAGGGCTGCATGCCGTGAGGTGCCAGCTCGATCTCTATGCAACGGCTTCCGGCGCTCAACTCAAGGATTTTGGCACCAGCAACCCGATATCCTTCCCATTCTCGGGCAAGTACGATAGCAGCCAAGAGTGACACGGCAGCCTCATGCGTTTTCGTGGGGTAGGGGTACCACCAGAATAACGCAGCGCTGCCGTGGTCATGCTCTTTTTACTTATCTCACCGGTATTCCCGGATGCCCCTTTTTTTATTGTAGCGACTGCCGGTCTGGGAAATTATCTCGTGTCGTTTTGATTCTGGGGAAGTGGTTAGGCTAGATGGGCAATCTTCTGTCGCATATTTGCGGAGGCAGGCCTGTGTCGACATGGGCGAGGATGGGGTTAGGTGGATACCTAATTGTTTAGGTGGTATTGTTTGATTTTTTCGTAGTAATAGCTCTTGTCTCGTTGGTGTTTGTGTGTTAGAAGGACGTACAGTCTTTTTTAGAGGCAGGTTTTAGCAGTGGAAGAAGGCAGTATTTGTTGTGAGTCGCTGATGGAATGAGCTGGTGAGTTGGGTTGCTCCGCCAAGAACACCCCCAACGCGCTAGCCGCAGCAGACATGATTAAGATGTGGGAAAAGTGCTTGCGCCCTCCCTGTTTCTCATGGAGATGCGCTGCTGACTGCCGAGGCAGCGCTGTCTATGAGTTCCATTGCCATTTTTTGCGGGCCACTGTTTTCTCTTTCTTGCATCTTCAATTTGTTAGGCATATTGCCGACTTTTTGGAATCATGTTCGTGCCCAGTCTCAGTTCTGTCCTCGTCTCGTTTTGATCCGTGCATGATTTCGGTGCAACTTCCTGGGAGGCATTTGATCCAGCAAGTTGTTGAATAATCGGGTTATTCAATAAAGAATTAGGGAGAATAGCGCAATGGCTAACAGTGTTGAGCAGTTGGAAGTTATCCGGTTGTGTCAGGCCATGTTCAACGCAGCCCCTGGCGCAGTATATCTCGAAAACCTCTTGGAAATAGTGGATGCTGGCAACGCCGCCGGTCGCTCCGAAGCTAGCTCCGACGCCATGACAGATTTGGCCAACGCCCTGGCGGCAAGTGCGCTTTTTACCCATTCTTCCTTTTATCCCACCTCGCTCACTAACGTCCAGTTCGCCGAGCGCATGGTTGCCAGCATGACCGGCGACACCCTGAGCGAGGCTACCCATCAAGTAGCGGTAACCGCAGTTACCGGTTTTCTTGATGCCGGCGCCACCCGTGGCGAGGTGATGCTGGTAGCCGCCAGGGTCCTTTCTGCCGCCACTGCCTATCCGGAGTGGGCCGAGGCCGCAGCGCAGTTCAATAATCGGGTGGAGGTGTCCCGCTACTACAGCATTGACCGCGACGGCGCGGCCATGGATCTTGCCACCCTGCGCTCGGTGACCGCCGACGTCACCCACACCGCCGAATCTTTGGCCGCTGGCAAGGCGGTGTTCGACTCCACGGTTACCGGCACGGTGCAGGACGGCTATATCGCTGGCGCGAACATCTTCGCCGATCTCAACGGCGACGGCATTCGTAACGGGAACGAGCCCTCGACCACTACTGACGCGGCCGGCAATTTCACCCTGCCTGCCGGCACCTTCGGCCGCCTCGTAGCCAGTGGCGGTACCGACATCGCCACCAATCTGCCGTTTGCTGGGAGCTTTACCGCGCCAGCGGGCTCTACCGTGGTCAACCCGCTCACCACCCTAGTGCAGGCCATAATGGAGCAAGGGGCTTATGTTGCCGAGGCTGTGGGCCAGGTGCAGACCGCTTTGGGACTCCCGCCCGACATTGATCTTATTTCTTTTGATCCCATTTCCGAGATGGGGGGGGGCAATGCCGAGGTTGCCAGTCAGGTGCTGGCGGCGGCGGTTCAGGTCAACAATCTGTTGACCGTGGCTGCTTCAGCTATTGAGGGCGTGGCCGAGGAGACGACCATGGAGACCGCTTTCAGTCAAGTGGTCACCTCTCTTGCTTCTCAACTTGCCGTGGCGACCGAGGCGGTTTCCTTGGCCGATCCCGGTCTGCTCGCGGAGGTAATGACCGCTGCAGTGGGCGAGAACTCCGCCGCGGTGAGCACCATGGCTACGTTGGCCACGGATGTCGCCGCTATTGTGGCCGACAGTAATGCCACCATTGTCGGCATCCTTGCCGGTGGCGGCGAGGCGGAGGAGATTCTCGCGCAGATTATGCAGGTGGCCACAGTAGCGCAGGGCGAGGCGACCGAGGCGGTGGTTGCCGCCATCGATACCGGAGCCACCAATCTCGATGATCTTGTTGCCAATTACACCGGCGAGGCTTTCAGCGATCTGGTTAATGCTGTCGAGTTGGGGGACGTGGATGGGGATGGTGCCACCGATAGCGCTGTCGGAATTCCTGGCGCCACCGACACTCCTCCTGTGGTCACACCACCTACGGCTGTTCCGCCCTCTGGCGGCGGCTCTACTGTCGTCCCTCCCAATGTGGATTTGCCCCCTTCGTCAACTCCTTCCCTCTCCTTCACTATGACTAATGCCAATGGTGTGGTGACCTTTGGCGGTACGGTCACTGGCACCATTACCTGCGTTACCGACGTCAACAATGTTGCCACCTTTAGCCGGGGCGGTGTTACGGCGGCTACCACTGTCGATCTGGACGGAGCCTCCTTCATTAGTCTTACAGTTGGTTCCGACCAAATGCTCGAACTGACGGCGGCTCAGGTGGACGGCTTGGTGGCAACCGTGGAGGGGGGCGGGACGCTTTTGGTCCAAGGCTTGGAGGATTGGCCGGATGCGGATCTGTCCGGGATTGATGTGGATTGGGGAAATAACGCTTCCTTGGTTGTCTCTCTGGATTCCAGCGGCGACGTCGAGATTGGCGCCAACGCCAACCTGGGCACCGCCGATGTGGCTGTCACCGGCAACGGGACCGTAACAATCAATGCCGCCAATGCGTATCTGGGTGAAGGTTCGCTCCGGTTCCTGCTTGGGGCGGGAGCCACCATGGATCTCGCCGCCGGGCAGGCGGACTCGCTCTGGATTGTCGGCGAGGATTTTCATCCTGTTGGTGCCGTCACCATCTCGGGGCTTGAGGATAATCCTGGCACCGACCTTTCAGCGATCCAGGTGGCCAGCCTTACCGCGTCGCTGAATTCTGACGGTGGTGTCGTCATTCCCACAGAGGCGCATCTTAACACGGCTATGATCACCATCACCGGATCTGGTGTGGTGAGTATTGCCGAAAACGCTGATTTGGGTGAGGCCAGCTTTACGGTGGAGGCCGGGGCCGGCTTGGAGCTGAGCGTGGACCATGCCAACGGTCGGTTGGTTGCTGGCGATGGCGTCACCGCCATTGTCAACGCCAGCGGGGACCTGTCTGGTTACAGTCTCATGAACGGCGCCGATCTCATAAACCTGGCTGGTGACGCCACCATGAGTGCCGAGCAGGTGGATTACTTCCGTCACCTGGGCTTGAACAAGAACGATCATCTTCTCACCGTGTTGGCTTCGGGGGATCTTAGTGGGCTGGACATCAGTGCCGCCGACAGGCTTGCGTGCGGCATATGGGGGCCTGTGAACCTGAATGCCAGCCAGGCAACCGCGTTGGTTGGTCATATTGTCAAGAACGGCCAACTGCTGCAGGTGACCGACACAGTAACGGCACTTGCCGCCGCGGATCTTTCCGATGCCGATGTGGCGGTGGTGCAGGATACTGTTGCCAATATCGCTGGCGCGGCCTCGTTGAGTTTTGCCCCCCAGGTGCAGGTGCAGGTGGTTGACGCCATCGAGACTATCCTGGCCGATGCGACGGGCGTGATTGCCAATGCGGATCATGTCACTGCCACGGTGAATCACGAGATTGTCCTGACAACCCTTGATCCGGCACAGGCGGACAACCTCGCCAGGGTTTCATTCATGCTTGTGGACGATATGATGGAGACCTCCATCACCGCCACCTTCACTGCCGACCAGGTAAACCATATCTGGTTTGAGCGTGGGGCAAACGATCATGTCGCCATCGTCGGCGCTGCCGGTGATCTGACTGCCATGAACCTGGAAGGCGCGGACTCGATTAGTCTTGGCGGCGATGTCAGCATGACGGCGGGGCAGTTGGATTACTTCGCTGGTTTTGGTGTTGACGCCGTGGGCAAGGATGTTCACAGCGTGGAGCTGAAGGTGGTTGCCTCCGAAGATATCCGAGAGGTAAACATCGCAGTCGCTGACAGTCTGCTGGTGGACGATGGCAATGATGGCAATCCCATAAGCGCCACCTTGACCGTGGCGCAGTTCTCCGCCTTGGCCGGGCAAATCAGCACCGGTATTGATGACCGGGTGGAGGTGCGGGACAGCGTGGCCAATTTGGCCGGAGCCAATCTGGACGGCGCGGATGCGGTGGTGGCAGAGGACACGCTCGCCAATTTAGCCACCGCCGACTTGACCGGGGTTGGCCAGATTCTGGTGGTGGATGACATCGGCAACATCCTGGCTAATGCCGGGGCAACAGCATTGGCCAATGCCGTTTCCGTAACCGCGATGGTTTCTTCCGACATCGACCTGAGAGGGGAGGATCTCTCCTCCATCGACTCCTTGCGCGTGGATGACGGAGATTTCTTCGGCAATACAACAACCGCCACGTTGAGTGCTGGACAGGCGGATGCCTTGGGCGACTTCATCAGTACAGGCAAGGGTGATCAGGTGCGGGTGGTGGATACCCTGGCCAATATCCAGGCCGCCAGCAATCTTTCCCATGTGAACCAGGTGGTGGCAACCGTCGCGGAAGACATGGACTTGGCCGGCATGGATCTCTCCGGGATTAACGGTCTGATCGTGGATGATGGCGATGACGCCTCCTCCATCACTGTTACCCTGAGCTCCTCCCAGTACGCAGCCATGACCTGGTCGGGGGGTATTACCCTGGGCGCAGGGGACACGGTGGATGTGTTGCCGTATAACGGTATTGTTGGTACCGACGGAGACGATACCCTCCAAGGGGCTACGTCGGATGACAATCTTTTCGGCCGTGCCGGGAATGACCTGCTCTCCGGCGGCAAGGGGAGCGACAACCTGGACGGCGGCGAGGGTGATGATCAGCTCTCCGGCGGTAGTGGCTGGGATCATGCCAACTACTGGATTGACGCCATCGCTGATCAGCAATTGACCCAAAACATCAATCAGGCCGGCGATCAGATCGATATCGCCCTGGGTGACAGAGTCTTGCTTTCCGTGCACAGAAATGGCGATGGCACGGTCACGGTCACTGGCCAGAACGATGCTGCGGGATTGGGCACTGATACCATTGCGGCGGATGTCGAATCCCTTCATATGGGCAATGTCCACCTCAACCTGCAGACCTCTGTCCAATACAACTGGGCCGACGGCAGCGATTTCGCCGATACCATGAGCATTGCGGACATCTTCCCTGGGGCGCAGGACTGGGAGCATCCCTCTCTGCGCGGTGGTGGAGGCGACGATGTGCTCACTGGTCGTGATCAGTCCGAGGGCGGAGACTGGCTCAGCGGCGGAGCGGGTGATGACGTTATCCACGGTGGCGCTGGTCAGGATGGATACAACCTCTGGATTGGCGAGAGCGAGGCACCCTCCCTGGGGAGTTTTGAGGATGACGGCGCCGGGACGAAGACCGCCTTTATCCAGGTGGGCGGCCAGGATGCCTTTTCCATTCTGACCACTGATGATGGTGCCACCTTCACGGTCACCGGCCTGAACGCCTATGCCGATCAGGGCAGCGACACCCTGGACGGGGTTGAGCAGCTCGTGGTGGATGTCTTTGGGCATGAGCGGCTCACTATTCAGCTTCAGCAGGTGGCCGAGACTTATTCCTACAAACAACTGCTCGTGGGCGGTCTTTTCACCGGCGATATCGATGCGGCCTCCGCCTTCCCCGGCAGCACCAGCTATATGGATATCCAGGGAGACAGCGCCGACAATCGCATTATTGGCTCTGCCGGCCGCAACGATATCAACTCCGGGGCAGGCAACGATACCATTGACGGCGGTGATGGCCTGGATACACACTGGTCAAATTCCCGCATCGACGCGGACCTGGTGCTGGCCACCGGCGCCAGCGGGGAGATTCTGGTCCAGACCAGCGAGGCAAGCCCGAGCACCATCTATACCCTTGCCGTGTCAGGGGATGGCACGGTTACCGTGACCGATGCCAACGGCGATGTCGATACAGTGACCAATGTGGAGCAGTTTGTCTTCAGGAATTGGTTTTGGGACGACAACGGCCAGTTGACCCGCGACGCGAGTTACACCATCACCCCGGTCGTGGTGGGCGACGCCACGGAAAGAATGGTCTATGGTGGCGTGGACTTCAGCGTAGCGGTCGCGCTTCCCTCGCTGAGCCTGAGCAGCAGCGATTGGATAATGGTGCATGACGATTCCCGCAGCGGGATCATTACCGGCTCAGTGGCTAACGACACCCTGTACTGGCATGGCGGCAATGATACCTTTGTGGGGGGGGACGGTGTCGATACCGCTCGTCCTTATGGAAGCATTCCTTACTCCTCCGGTATCAGTTTTGCAGAGGACGGCACTGGCGACATCCTCGTGCAGGACGGCGACACCACCCTGGCCACGATCAGCCAGGGCGATGGGCAGTTTCAGGTCGAGACCCTGAGCGGAACCACGACCCTTGAAGGCGTGGAGGAATTGAGCTTCTGGGCCTATCCTCAAACCGGGGGCATGGGGCGTAACTATACCCTGAACCTCATTCCCGTTGTTGATCCGGCCAGCAAGCAGCTGACCATCGGTGCAGGTGTAACCGATGTCACGCAGCTCTTTGCCGATGCGGGCGACTCCCTGGGGCAGTATGACTGGGTCACCATCTACGACGATAGTACTGCAAGCGTTATCGCCGGTTCCGTATCAAGAGATAATCTTCTCTGGCGTGGTGGTGACGATACCTTTAGCGGCGGCGCGGGCATCGATAGTGCTCGGGTGTACAACAGTATATCTTACACCTCCGGGATCTGTTTTGCCGAGGACGTCAATGGCGCCATCCTCGTGCAGGACGGCGACATTGCCCTGGCCACCATTACCGCGTCCGGGGATGGGAGCGCCACCGTGGAGTATGGCGGTGATACCCTGACCCTTGATAGCGTTGAAACGCTGAGCTTCTGGTCCTATCCCCAATCCGGCGGGATGGGCAAGGAGTATGCCTTGAACCTCATTCCTGTTGTCGATACGGCTCGCAACCAGCTGACCATCAGTGCCGGCACAATCGATGTGGCGCAGCTTTTTGCCGATGCGGGCGACTCATTGGCTCAGTATGACTGGGTCATCATCGACGACGACAGTACTGCAAGCGTTATCACCGGTGACATGTCAAATGATAATCTCTATTGGCGTGGAGGCAACGATACCTTCAATGGCGGCTCGGGTGAGGATTCCGTGATGATCTACCGAAGCATCATTATCACCACCTCCGGGATCAGTTTTACGGATGGCGCCAATGGCGCCATCCTCGTGCAAGACGGCGACATTGCCGTAGCCACCATAACCACGTCCGGGGATGGAAGCGCCACCGTGGAGTATGGCGGGGATATCCTTACCACCGAAAATGTGGAGACATTACAATTCGCCGCTTCTTATGGTGGAATCGGCTCTATTAACTTCAATTATCGCGTGGATCTGATCAACGGGACATTGCAGGAGGTTGTTGGTGGAGTGATGGTCAGTGACGGCAATCTCGATGTTGGTGCCTTGTTGAACGGTCAGATTGTTGACCGTGTGGATATTTCGGATATGTCGAGTTCAAGCACCAGTCTGATCATCGGCAGTGCCGCCGCGGACACGTTCAACTGGAGTGGCGGCAACGATACCTTCGATGGCGGCGCGGGAGTCGATGCTCTTACGCTGTATCACCTAGGAGATCTCGCGGTAACGGCGGTGGTCGGAGGCAGTTTTGATCTGGTCGATACAAATAATGCCACCGTATGTACGGTTAGCCAAGGGGGGGCAGGAGTGGTCAGCGTCGCTTGGGCCAATAATGGGACGGTGCAATTGACAAATGTGGAGTCTATCCTGTTTACAGGTATAGGGGGGGCGATTGATCTGACCACCGTGTTTACCTGATGGATTGCTGGTCGGCGGTGTCAGGCGTACTTTTGCCTTCGCCGGTTAAACATCGTGAGGAAGTTTTTGCACCCCCCGACTCCTGGCAAGGAAGCGGGGGGTGTTTTGTTGAGGGCGAGGAAGGTGAGAGGGCTAAAATCATGGCCGGCATGGCCGCATCGCCGCGAGGAGAGGAGCTTTTAGCATGAGCGAGAGAAAGACGGACATGTTCTCAGAAGGCAGCAGAACGGTTTCGTTTGCGGTGTTGGTGCAGGCCGCCCTCCGTCATCAACAGGCCGGCAGATTCCAGGAGGCGGAAGATTTATGTGGATTGGCGCTTGGAGCCGCCCCCGATAATCCGGACGTGCTCGGGCTGTTGGGAGTCTTGAACGCCCAGCAGCAGCGATTTGAGCTCGCCAGCCGGTATTTTGCCATGGCGATTGGCGCCGCCCCGAATCGAGCCGATTTGCTCTGCAATTACGCAAACACCCTGTTGGTGCAGGGCCTTCCGGAAGTGGCGTTGGCGCAGTGCCAGAAAGCACGGGACTTGGATTCCGAGAGGGTTGCCACCCATACGCTGCTGTCCGCCATACTGCTGGCTCTCGAGCGGCCAAGAGAGGCGATTGTCTGCTATCGGCGGGCGCTTGCCCTGGAGCCAGGAAACCCGGAGGGATGGAGCAGGCTGGGGGAACTGCTCAAAGCCCAAGGGAAAATCGAGGAAGCTGGGGAGTGCTTTCGCAAGGCGTTGGCGTTATGTCCGGACAATGCCGTCCAAGCCTGGCAGCTGGCCACGGTTGCTCCGGTCTGGCTCGCGCCGTTGGAGGGAAAACGGATCCGTTTGCGGCGCTATGCCGAGGAGGACGCGGAATTTTTGCATCGCTGTTTTCGTGATTCGTTTTTCATGGAGCATTACAACCACAACATCCCCCAGGGCCGAACGGTCGAGGTCCTGAAAAACAAGCTGCGTAAGGCAGCGACGCTGCATCCCTGTCAATCGCGGACCGGGGATTGGGTCATCGAGCGGCAGGGCAGTGGCGAGCCCCTTGGCATTGCCAATTTGGTGGAGATCCAGTTTGCCCATCGCAGGGCGGAATTTCTCATCGGCATGCCAGACCCGGCGCAGCGCACTGCTGGTCTTGCCCTGGAGTCAACCCTGTTGGTGTTGGACTATGCCTTTAACAGGGTCGGGCTCCACAAGCTGACCGCCATAGTGTATGCCAATAACCTCTATGCCCAGAAGAATGTCGAGTCGTTGGGCTTCGTGCAGGAGAGTCATCTGCGCGAACAAATGTTGGAGCAAGCGAGCGGCAGGTTTTTGGATCTGTATGGCTACGGCATGACTCAGGGAGATTTCCGCGGCAATGCCCGGCTGGGCCGTCTGTCCCGTCGCCTTTTGGGGCGGGACGTGCGGTTGGGGAGCGATTAGGCAGACTCGCCGTTCAGTAGCGCGACCAGCCCATGGCAGGCGCGTTCCAGAAAGCGCAGGGTGACAAGGGCGAAGGCGATGGGAAAGATCAGGTGCAGCTGCCAGGAGGCCAGGCCGACGATGGTCTGGCCGCTGTCGTAGGCGGCCACCTCGCGGACAAAGCGGATTGCGGTCCAGCTGAGCACCAGGCAGACCAGGGCGGCCACCAGGTCCATCAGGACACCGAGCCGCCTGTTGAGCGGCCTGGGCAGGAAGTGGGAGACAAGGTCCATGGCGATGTGTTTGCCGGTGCGGGTGGCCGCCACCGCGCCGAGCAGGCCGGCCCACAGCACCAGATGGCGCAGCAGGGGATCGGCCCAGGAGAGTCCGCTGGCAAAGAGGGAGCGCAGTCCGATCTGGACGCAGGCCAGCAGGATTATGGTCAGCACCAGCAGGGTCAGAGCCGCCTCTTCCAGCCAGGCAAGCCAGCGGGAGGCATGGCGCAGCATGGCCGACATGGTCAGCGCCCCGTCCCGCCGCGGCGGGATTCGGCCAGCAGCCGCATGGTGGCGTCATGGATCTCCTTGGAGTAGGCGTTGCCGATCAGCCGCTGCACCGTCTTGTCTCGGGTGGCCCGGAGCTGGCGCAACGATTCCTCGTCGGCGGCCACCAGCTGGGCGCCGCTTTTCCTGAGGGTGGCCAGCGCCTCCTCATTGCTGCGTCGGGTATCGGCCAGCAGGGCGGAGAAGTGCCGCTGCGCCGATTCCTCCATCATGGCCCGCTGTTCGGGGCTCAGCTTGTCCAGAGCGCCCTTGGCGAAGATCAGCCCGCCATAGGCATAGCCGTATGGGACTTCGATGACGTACGGGGTCTTGGTGAACCACTGCAGGACAATGGCACCGTAGAAGCTGTTGAAGACGGTATCGATCATGCCGGTGGAGAGACCGGAGAGCACGTCCGGAATGGAGAGCGGGATGGGGGTGACCCCGATGTCTTCCAGGAAGGAGCGGCCCAGTGGGTCGTTCTCCGGGGCCCAGCACTTGGCGCTTCGCAGTTGCGTCAGGGTGGAGACGGGTCGCGTTGACATGGGGTGGATGAAGCCCACCTCGGTAATGGCCAGCAGGGTCAGCTCTTTGTCGGTAAAGGCCTTTTTGAAGAGGGGAAGCAGCCCTTCCCGAACCCGGTCCACCTCGGCATAGGAGGTGAAGAGGAAGGGGGCGCCCATGATGCGGAAGTCGGGGACCACCTCGGCGATGCCGGTCATGGTGAAGCCGCCGCCTTGGAGCTGGCCGACCCGCATCTTACGGTACATGGCGCGGTCGTCGCCCATGACCCCGCCCATGTAGAGCTTGAAGTCTATCTCGCCGTTGCTCTTGGCGCGTACCTCGTTCTGAAATTCCTGGAAACGTTTGGCCCAGACGCTGCCTTCCGGCGCCAGGGTGGCGATTTTCAACAGATGGCGGGGTGTGGCCAGTGCGCTGGCGGGCAGAAGCAGGAGGCAGAGCAGGAGGCAGAGGGAACGGCGGATGGGATGCATGGGGGCCTCGCTGGGGTGGGGGGTTAGAAGTATTCGTCCGCCTGGGCCAGCAGGCGTGTCGCCCGGCGTTTGGCGGTCTGGTTGGCCAGGGTCAATTCGGGCGCCGTGGCCAAGTCAAAGGCCAGCACCTCGGAAAGCAGATTGGTAAAGAGTTCCCGGTCCATGGTCGGTTTGGCGTAGTGTTCGGCACAGGCAACCAAGGCCGGCAGGAAACGGCGTTCTCCCAGGACCATGGCGCGTTCGAAGTGGTTCTTGGCCCGTGCCGGGCTGCCGCCCAGCATGGGCGGTCGCGCCCCGTGGTATATGCCGAGGAAGAGATGGGCGCCGCCGTGGTGGAACCCCTCATCCCGCTTGAGCACGGCGAGCATCAGTTGTTCCACTTTTGGCAGGTCGGCCATGGCTGCCGGAGCCCCCTGCTGTTGTCCGATCCAGAGTGCCCAGCCGTAGGCGGCCCAGAAGAGCTCCTTGACCGGCACCGAGGCCAGCACGGTGTCGCTGAACGCGCTTGCCGGCAGGGTGGCGGCGTTGGCCAGGCCGGTGTGGCGGGACAAGAGCCTGAGACCATATTCCCGCGCCTTGCTGGCGAAGGCGGCGGCCCGTTCCGGCCGGCCGCATTCCGGCATGATGGTGGCTTGGCCGGCGTGCGCCTGGAGGCCGCTCAGCAGCAAGGCCTGGTTGTCCGGGGCGCCGGCGATCAGGCTGTCGATCATCAGCAGATAGGAGGGGGCGCCGTCGCACACCAGCTCCAGGTCGGACTGGCGGTTGATGTTTTCCATCACCGGCCGCGCCACCGGCATGATCAGCCGGGCGGCGCAGCCGGACAAGAGCAGGGAGGCCAGGGCAGCTCCCAGCAGGGAGAGGATGGCCGGTTGGATGGATGGGATGCGCGTCATGCTCCGCTCATCTGCGCTGGATGGAATCCCTGCCGTCTGATGTCCTTGCGGCGTTGCCGCATTGTTCCCATGTCTTCTCTGGCACAGGGGGCTGAACGACGGCAGGGAGGGGTGGTGTCTCTCTGCCTCAGGCGATGGCCACCAGTTCCAGGTCGAAGACCAGATCCTTGCCAGCCAGGGGCGGGTTGGCGTCCAGGGTGACTGCCTGGTCGGTGACCTCGGTGACCGAGACAACGACCAGCTGGCCGTTGGGGCCGCCCATCTGGAGTTTCTGGCCGATCTCGGGGTTGATCTCGGGCGGCACCTGATCGCGGGGCACCTGGATGATCAGTTCCTCGTTGCGCTCGCCGTAGGCCTCGGCGCAGGGGATGGTAACCTTCTTGGTCTCGCCCACCTGCATGCCGTTTACCGCCGCATCGAAACCGGGGATGACCATGCCGCTGCCGATGGTGAACTGGAGGGGCTCGCGTCCGGCGGAGGAGTCGAAGACCGTTCCGTCGGTGAGGGTGCCGGTATAGTGGATGCTGACGCTATCGCCCGTTTTCGCTGCTGACATGGGGTTCTCCTGTGGGGTGTGTGTTGGTAATTGTACGAAATTTCGTATTTTATCCGAATCGCTCCTGAACCGCCACAAGTTTGTCGTTGGGCTGGCCCCCCTGTGGCGGCGGTCTCAGCGGCGATCCACCACAGCCGGAAGCGGCAGGGTGAAGCTCAGGATGCTCCCCGCTCCTGGGCGTGATTCAGCCCAGATGCGGCCGCCGTGATGCTCGACGATCTGGCGGCAGATGGCAAGCCCCAGCCCGGTCCCCTTGGGCTTGTCGGTAAGGGTGTCCCTGTTGCTTGCCTGGTGGAACTGATCGAATATCTTGTCGAGGTCGTCGGGCGGGATGCCGCTGCCGCTGTCTCGAACCTGCACAAGGAGGGCGTTCTGTTCCGGGCTCATGCTGGCGGCAAGAACCACCTCCCCTTGCTGGGTGAACTTTGCCGCGTTGTTCAGCAGATTGACCAGCACCTGCACCAAACGGTCGCGATCGCCCGTGATCACCGGGAGTTCCGGCGGAACCTCCAGCCGGAGCGCCACGTTCGGTCGGGTTACGAAGTCGCCTTGCGCCAGGGACATGGCATGTCCCAGCAGGGCGGCAACGTCGATCTCCTCCTCCTGCCAGGTCATCCGGCCTGATTCGATCTTGGCGAAATCCAGCAGATCGTTGACCAGCCTGGTCAGGCGTTCTCCCTCCAACTCGATGATCTGCAGGTTCTGGTCGATGCGTTCCGCCTTGGCGGTCAAGCCTTTCCCCGCTGCGTCTTGGCGAAAATACTTGCTGAAATCCTTGCGGATCAGTTTGGCGAACCCCCGGATGGAGGTGAGCGGCGTGCGCAATTCGTGGGAAACATTGGAAATGAATGCGGTTTTGAGCTGGTTGTGGCGGGTGAGTTCCACGTTGGCTTCGGCCAGTTCGGCGGTGCGTTCCTTTACCGCATTCTCCAGGGAATCCTTGAACTTTTCCAGTTCATGATAGGCGGTTTCCAGCTTGCCGTGGGAGAGGGCCATCTGGTGTGCATACTCTGCCTGTAGATGTTCCTTCTCCTTTTTGATGAGATAGAAACGGTCGGCAAGCCCCATGGAGAGCAGAATCACTTCCCAGGCAGAGCTGAATTGGATGCCCCAATGGGTGATGGCGTTGTGGGGGAGCGCTCCGAAGGTCTTGAGGGCGTATACCCCCATGCCGGCCAGGGAGACGGTCCAGGCGCTGAAGTAGTAGCGAGCTGGTCGATAGCCTTTGCGCATGCAGATGAAGCCGCTGAGGATGAGTACTGGCACGGTCAGGACGAGCAGGGTGGCAAGTCGGATACTGACCGCGTACTGCATCATGGGGCTGGCGATCGCGCCGAGAGTCGCGAGCATGGTGGTGCACTTCAGGACGATGTCAAGGCGCGGCACATGGCGCTTGGTGTCCAGGATCATCCTGGTGAAAAGCGTGCCGAATCCATAGGCAAGGAAGATGGCGAGAGGAATGGAGGTGTTGGCCCACCAGGTGTGCTCCGGCCACAGGTACTGAAAGGCCATGCCGTTCAAGCCAAGCTGGAAAAGCAGATAACTCCCGACGAAGAAGACATAGACCAGATAGGTCGTGTCCCTGAAGCCTGCGAAGATAAAAAGATTGTAGAGGATGATCACCAGCAGGATGCCGAAATAGATGCCGAACAGGATCTGCTCGGTGCCAATCTTGCCCGCCATCCCCGCAGCGGTGTGGATCGACAGCGGGATATTCATGGAACTGCTGGTCTGGCAACGCAGGTGGAAGGTTTTCTCGGCGCCGGCTTCCAGTTTGAGGGGAAAGATGACGTTGCGGTAAGGGATGGAACGGACCTTGAAGGGAAGCAGGTCGCCCGCCTCCAGTTTTTCCGTAATACCGTCCGTTGGCACATAAAGGCTCAGGGAATCAAGCAGGGGATACTCCACCTCCAAAAAGTACTCCATCGGTTCCGGGAGGCTGTTTTTCAGGGTGAACCGGCACCATACGGCAGCGGAGGTGAAACCGAGGGAGGGGATGGCTGTCGAGGTGGCATGAAAACCGCCGGCGATGCCTGGAGCGCGGACTTCTTCAAGAGTGAGCCGTGCCGGGGCGTCAACCAGCAGTTCAAGATGGCCGCCAAGGGGTTGGTGGCTTCTGGTCGGGGTCAGTTCCAGGGGCGGGACAGCCGCCAGGGAGACGCTCCCGTTATAAAAGAGGGCAAGCACCAGCAGGAAAGGAATGTGGAAGATGCGACCACGGCGCACGATGGGTTCTCCAATTATCGCATGCGGATCGGTCTGGACGGGAGGCTGTCCTCCCCCCTCCGTCCCTCTTCGCCCGGTATGGGGGAAGGCGTGGTTGCTTTGTCGAGCCTTCGGGTCATTGGTTGTTCTCCTGGGACAGGCTGTTCACCTCGTGTTCGATTTGCTCGATGTGCTGGCGGAAAACGCTCAGCAGGCGGGCGTCGATTTTGCCCTGGCGCGCTTCGTCGCCAAGGATCTCCAGGGCCTTGTCCCGTGGCAGGGCCCGTTTGTAGGGGCGGTCCTTGGCGGTGAGCGCATCGTAGATGTCGACGATCGCAAGGATGCGGCTCTGGATGAGCAGGCTTTCCTCCTTTTCTCCGTGCGGGTACCCGGATCCGTCCAGCTTTTCGTGGTGTTGCCGGACAATGGTCATGACCTGTTCCAGGGTGGAAGGGAAGGGAATATGGCGGAGAATACGGCAGCTTTCTCTCGGATGGTTGCGGATTTCCTCCCATTCCCCGGGGGTGAGGTTGCCCCGCCGGATGAGCAGTTTCTCCCTTTCCTCGGCCGTGATCAGCGCGTGGGGCGGGTGGTCGCCGATGCGGATTTTTTCTCCGGCCAGGCGTTCGACCAACGCTTCGTCTTCCGGAGTGAGGAAGTTGCTTCTGTTGATCTCCTCAAGTCGCCGGAACTCTTCCTGCCAAGGGATGGATTGGAGGGCGGCCCGGAACTCCAGGCGCAGGCCGATGCACGCCAGCTGCTCCGGGGAGAGCCGGGTTGCCTTGGTGAGCACCGCTTCCCTGACCCCGATCTTGCCCACGTCATGGAGCATGGCCGCGTAGTGCATCTCCTGGAGTTGATCGGCGGAGAAGGCGTGATCCGGGAACAGCACCGGGTCGGCGGCCACTGTTTTGGCCAGCGCAATGGCATAGTGGGCAACCCGCTGGGAGTGCCCAGCGGTGCAGGGGTCCCGGGAGTCAATCGCGGTGGCCAGCGCCCGCAGCAAGGCCTCCTGCATGTTCTGCACTTCCTCGAAATGGTGCGCATTGGCCATGGCCGAGGCCGCCACCGCGGCGACGGTGGAGACAAGCTTCAGATCCATCGAGCTGAAGGGGGGGTGACGTTGCTGGGTGGCAAGGATCAGCGCCCCGGTCCAGTGCCCCGGCGAGAGCAACGGGATGCAGAGCAGGGAGACCAGGCCGTCCACCTCATTGCGCCACCGGCTGTCCGCCCGCAGATCGTTGACGATCTCCTCCTTGCCCCGGCTGAGGATGTCGGCAAAGAGGGCGCTCTGGACAATGTCGGCCAAGTGGCTGGCTGGCTCCCCGCCAAAGGCGGCATGGGCTGTCCAGCCATTGTCGTTGCGGCGGCTCAGCACCAGCCCCTGGGTTGCCTGGGGGGTGATGGAGCGGCACTGCTCCAACAGGTCGCGTGAAATCGTGTCCAGGCGAAAGGACTGGTTGAACAGCTCGGTGGCGTGGCGCAACAGCGCCAGCTCGCGGTACTGTTCAAGGCTGTCCGCGACAACCGCTCGCCGGGTTGCCTCGCTGTCGATGAGCTGTTGCAGGGAGAGGGCGAGCAGGGCCCCCAGGTGGCGGGCGGATTCGCGCTGCAGACCTGGCCCGCTCTCAAGCAACAGTTCTCCCGGCATGACCGCGTCGCCGCCCAGGGAGAAGGCCAGATCATAAGATCCAGGAAAATGGTCTCTTCCGGTGGTGGAGACAATGGTCTTTCCGTCCGCCACGATGGCCAGCTCGGCGCCGTCGCCCAGCATGGCCCGACCATGGTGCAGCAGGTCGGCAACCGCTTTCCCTTTGAGCAGTTTGGCAAGGCGCAGCTGGGCGCTCTGTTTGCTGGAGTTGCGCATGGTCACTTGAGGCCGAGGATCTTTTCCGCCACTTCCAGCACCTCGTCGGGGTCGAACGGTTTGGTCATGTATTTGAAAGCCCCGGCCTCGATGCCTTGGAGACGGTCAACCTCCTGACCTTTGGCGGTGAGGAGGATGATTTTGGATGCCGCGAGGGCTGGGTCCGCATGCACTGCCTTGCAGACGTCGTAGCCGTTCATCTTGGGCATCATGACATCGAGGAAGACCAGATCCGGTCGTTCGGCCCGGATCATGTTCAGGCCTTCCTCCCCGTCCGCCGCCAGGAGAACCTCCACCCCATACTCATCTTCCAGTTCCTCCAGGGTTTGCTCAAGCAGGGCGCGAATGTGCACTTCGTCGTCGACGACCAGGATTTTTTGCGGCATGTGGCTATCTCCAAGAAATTTGGCCAGCAGGACCTTGGCGTGGTTGCGCCGGACTTACTGGCAAGGGATGTTTCGCTCTGCTTACGCCGAACCCCGGGTCGGATCGGCGGTTTCGCTTTCCTCTGTTGCTCCCCGCCGGAGCGGCAGAGAGAAGCTGAAGGTGCTCCCCTGGCCGACCCGGGATTCCGCCCAGATCCTGCCGCCATGGTGATCGATGATCTGCCGGCAGATGGCGAGCCCCAGGCCAGTTCCCTTGGGTTTGTCGGTCAGGGTGTCGAGGTTGGCGCCCTGATGGAAATGGCAGAATATCTTCTCCAGATCTTCCCCGGCGATGCCCACCCCGCTGTCGCGCACCCGGACGACGAGGTTGTTCCCGTGGTCAGTGCCAACGCTCACGGCCACCTCTCCTTGGTCGGTGAACTTGATCGCGTTGCTCAGGAGGTTGAGCAGCACCTGGAGCAGGCGGTCGTGGTCTCCTTGAATCATTGGCAGTTCGTCCGCCGTCTCCTCCATGCGCAGGGCCACCCCCTCCTTGTGAGGTGGTCGGGATTTGTGAGACAGCCTGAGCGGAATATAAGCAATGGCCCGTGGTTGCTGGGCTGGCGGCGTCAGGCGGCCGGGTCGAGTTTTTGATTTCTCTGTTCATAAACCGCATTCGGC
>JBMONS010000039.1:0-4319 GCA_049323635.1 Thermodesulfobacteriota bacterium | reverse complement strand
TGCGCCTCACCGGCCAGGCCTTCACCCGCCAGGACAAAACCCATCCCTTCGGCCCGGACTTTGACCAGGCCCTGGCCGGCCGGCTGCTGGAGGCGGACGCCTTCTACCGCGCCGTGACCCCGGCCTCAGTCTCCCCGGATGCAGCCAGCGTCATGCGCCAGGCCATCGCCGGCATGCTCTGGTCGAAGCAGTATTATTACTTCGACGCCGATTCATGGCTGGAGGAACACCGCGCCCATCCCCTCCATCACGGCAGCCGTGATTTCCGCAACCGCGACTGGTTCCACATGTTCAACGACGACATCATCTCCATGCCCGACAAGTGGGAATACCCCTGGTACGCGGCCTGGGATCTCGCCTTCCATACCCTGCCCATCTCCATTGTCGATCCCGACTTCGCCAAGGAACAGATAAAACTGATGCTCCGTGGCCGCTACCTGCATCCCAACGGTCAGCTGCCGGCCTATGAATGGAACTTCAGCGACGTGAACCCGCCGGTCCACGCCTTTGCCACCCTGTTCCTGCACCGTACCGAGCAGGCCCTGCGCGGCGAGACCGACTTCGATTTTCTCAAGGGCGCCTTCAACAAGCTCATGCTGAACTTCACCTGGTGGGTGAACCGCAAGGACCGCTTCGGCAAGAACGTCTTCGAGGGCGGCTTTCTCGGGCTTGACAACATCGGCATTTTCGACCGCAGCGCACCGCTGCCCACCGGAGGCTATCTGGAGCAGGCGGACGGCACGGCCTGGATGGCGCTTTTCACCCAGAACATGCTCGAACTCGGCGTAGAGCTTGCCAGCGATGACGCGAACTACGAGGACCTGGCCGCCAAGTTCATGGAGCATTTTCTCTATATCGCCGCGGCCATGAACAAGCCTGGCAGCGACGGCATGTGGGACGAGGAGGACGGCTTCTACTACGATCTGCTGCGGCTCCCCGACGGCAGCGGCACGCGGCTCAAGGTGCGCTCCATGGTGGGGCTGCTGCCCCTGTGCGCCACCACGGTTATCGAGAAGTGGCAGCGCGAACGCGTCCCGGGCGCATTGGCCGCGCTCTTGAAGCGCACGGCCCAGATGCCGGAACTGCTGGAGTCCATCCACCCCACCGGGCCTGGTCACCTGGGGGTGGACGAGCGAGGCATCTTCGCCCTGGTCAATCCGGAGCGGCTCCGCCGCATTCTCACGAAGATGCTGGACGAAAACGAATTCCTGGGTCCCTACGGCATCCGCTCGCTTTCCAGGTTCCACGAGCACCACCCCTATGTCTTCCATGCGGGTGGCCAGGAGTATCGCGTCGGTTATCTGCCGGCCGAATCGGACACCGGCATGTTCGGCGGCAACTCCAACTGGCGGGGTCCGGTGTGGATGCCGGTCAATGTCATCCTCATCAGAGCGCTCCTGAACTTTTACCTCTATTACGGCGACAACTTCAGGATCGAATGCCCCACCGGTTCAGGCAGAATGATGAACCTCTTCGAGGTGGCGCAGGAAATCGCCGGCCGGCTCACCCGCATCTTTCTGCGGGATGAGCACGGCAGGCGGCCTGTTTATGGCGGGACGGAGAAGTTCCAGACCGAACCGCACTGGCGCGACCATATCCTGTTCTATGAATACTTTCACGGGGACAACGGGGCGGGACTCGGCGCGAGCCACCAGACGGGCTGGACTGGGATGGTGGCGAAGATCATTGAGCTCTTCGGACTGCTCGACGCGGAAACCGCGCTTGCGCTGGGCAAGACCGCGGCCTTCCACCGGGAAAAACGAGAGGCATAAATGCAGAGCAGAGGCGCAGAGACAATGGCAATGATGGAGGCGCGAAGGTACCAGGCCGGGGAGATGCTCAAGAACGGCATGCAGGTGACGGTCCGCGCCATCAGGCCTGATGACCGGGATGCCCTGCTGCAGGCCTTCAACGCCCTTGACGAGAAAACCATCTATCTGCGTTTCTTCGGGCCGAAGCGCGGGCTTTCGCCCCGGGAACTGGCCGAGGCAACGGAGGTGGATTTTATCCGCACCGTTGCCCTGGTGACCTGCCTGCAGGACGGGCAGGAAGAAAAGATCATCGGGGCGGGGCGCTACATCGCCTTCGGCGCGGCCGAGCCTCCTGACCGGGCCGAGGTCGCCTTCACCGTGGCGGAGGACTATCGGGGCCTGGGCATTGCCGGCATGACCCTGCGGCATCTGGCCGGTATCGCCAGGTGGCAGGGGATTGCCCGCTTCCAGGCCGAGGTGCTGCCGGAAAACAAGGGAATGCTGACGGTCTTCAACCGGAGCGGCTTACCGCTCCGGCAGGACTATGCCGACGGTCTGGTGCACGTGACGCTGGCCCTCGACAGGGGCCAGCCGTGACCTGCTGCCTTCAGGAAAAGCCCTGTGCACCAAGATAAGGAGGAAAAATGAAATCATGGCCGACATATCCCGTTATCTATGAAATCAACACCTGGGTCTGGCTGCAGGAACTGAGCGAGCGATACCAGTGCCCCGTGTCCCTGGCCACGGTGCCAGGCGAGACATGGGATGCCATCGCGGAGCTGGCGGTCGATGCCGTGTGGTTGATGGGGCAATCTCTCGGACGCGGCTGCCCAGGGGCTGGTGCTGCTGCCCTGGGATGAACTCAGGGGCAGGACCTGGCGGATGACCGACCTTTTCAGCCAGAAAGAGTATGAACGGAGCGGCGATGAGCTGTGCAGCCAGGGATTGTACGTGGATCTTCCCCCCTGGGAATACCATGTCCTGACCCACTGGCTGCCGCTGGAGTACCCCCAGTGACAAGGCCTGGCGAAGATCACGGCCCACACGGCTAACCGGATGCAGACCGTGGCGGGTAAAAGATAGTGTTTGTTTACTTTGTATTTGATGCAGAAGGTGGCTTTTCACCTCCTGTTGATAGAAAAAACCCATATTTTTTCGCACGAGAGCAGCAGAAAACAAGGGAGCAACCATATGAAGCAGAAAGCGTATTTTCCTGAACAATCCGGGACGCGGCAACAATCCACCTGCCGGCCATTCCCCCCCTGGCATCGTTTGGCCATGACCGTAGCGGTCGCCTGCGCCGCACTCCTCTTCGGCGCCTGCCAAGACGGCATGCAGGAAAAGAAAGCGGCGCCGCCTCCAGTGCCGGAGGTCGAACTGGTTGCCGTGGTGCAGCGGGATGTGCCCATCTACTCCGAATGGGTGAGCACCACCGACGGCCTGGTGAACGCCACGATCAGGGCCCAGGTTTCAGGCTACCTGATGAAGCAGAACTTCAAGGAAGGTTCTTCCGTCAAAAAAGGCACCCCGCTCTTCGAGATCGACCCCCGCTACTTCAAGGCGGCCCTGGAACAGGCAAACGGCCAGTTGGCCCAGGCCAGGGCCAGACTGGGCAAGACCGAACTCGATGTAAAGCGTTTCACCCCCCTTGCCAGGGAGAGCGCCATCAGCCAGCAGGAACTCGATGATGCCATCCAGGCCAACCTTGCCGCCCAGGCCGCGGTGCAGTCAGCCCAGGCAACGGTGGAAGAGGCGAAGCTGAACCTGGAATTCACCAGGATCATCGCCCCCATCGACGGCATTGTCGGGGCCGCCACCGCCCAGATCGGTGACCTGGTCGGCCCCGGCCAGGGCGGGGAGCTGACCACCATCTCCACGGTGGACCCCATCAAGGCCTACGCCGCCATCAGTGAACAGGAATACATGGATGTGGCCAGGCAGAGGGCGAACGGCAACAGCGAGCAGGCCGCCACCGCCGAAAATAACCTGGAGCTGATCCTGGCGGATGGCAGCGTCTACCCGCACAAGGGGACCTTCTCCTACGCCGACCGGCAGGTGGACGTCAAAACCGGCACCATCCGGGTGGCGGCCCTCTTCCCCAACCCCGGCAACATCCTCCGCCCCGGACAGTTCGCCCGCATCCGCGCCCTCCGGCAGGTGAAGCAGGGCGCCGTGCTGGTGCCCCAGCGGGCGGTGACCGAGATGCAGGGCAAGTTTCTCGTGGCGGTGGTGGGGGCGGACAACAAGGTCGCCATCCGGACCGTCAAGACGGCGGAGCGCATCGACAACCTGTGGCTCATCGACGAAGGCTTAAACCCCGGCGAACGCATTGTCATGGAAGGGGTGCAGAAGGTGCGGGATGGCCAGGAGGTCAGACCGAAGCAGGCGGAGGCGAACTCCCAGCCCGCCCCCGCCGCCCCCCTTAAAAAGGAGTAATCATTATGGCCAGATTCTTTATCAACCGCCCCATCGTGGCCATGGTGATCTCCATCCTGATGTGCGTCATCGGGCTGGTGGCCATGGCCGGCCTGCCCATCGCCCAGTTTCCGAACATCGTGCCCCCGGAAA
>JBMONS010000038.1:0-160161 GCA_049323635.1 Thermodesulfobacteriota bacterium | reverse complement strand
CACTACCTGCGGCCGGCGCTCGATATTCCATACTGCCACCATGAGTGGTGGGACGGCTCCGGCTACCCGCGCGGCCTCAAGGGAGAGCAGATCCCCCTTGCCGCCCGGATCTTCGCCATGGCGGACACCTGGGACGCGCTGATCTCGGCGCGTCGCTACCGAGAGGCATGGCCGCGCGACAAGGTGATGGCCCATATCCGCGCGCTTGCAGGCAGCCAGTTCGATCCCGATCTGGTGGATATCTTTCTTTCCGTGGCATAGGCAGGCTCTCACAAAATTGTCGGAGTGCGATCTGGATTCCCTTGACTTAGGTCAAGGTGCGGCTGCTATACTTTTTCATACACTCTTTCATTGGATGACCCGCCGAAGCGAAAAAAAAACGGCGGGTTCCGTCATTGCCGGAACGGATTGGGGAGAGCTGTTCCGTCCTGGCGGGCATGGGATGCCGTGCCTGCCCAACCACACACGAAGGAGGATGCCATGAAGAAGAAGGGAAGGATGATGGCCTTGGCGACGCTGCTGATGCCGCTGGCCGCCACCAGCGCCATGGCCGCCGCGCCGGCCGAGCCGGCGGTCAAACCGGATGCCTGCTACCAGTGTCATGACACGGTGAAAGGATTGCATGCCGGCGGCAAGCACAAGGGCGTGAACTGTAATTCCTGCCATTCCGGATTGCAGGCCCATCTCAAGGACCCTGGTCCGACCACCCGCCCTGTCACCAATACCTCCTGGGAGACCTGCGGCTCCTGCCATCGCGCCCAGTATGAGAGTTTCCTCAAGACCAGCTACCATCGTCCCGCCCGCGACGAGAAGTCGCAGGCCACCAACCGCGCCCCCAATCCGATGTGGGACAAGCTGATGGCCGGTCACGGCTTCACCAAGGAGCACGGCCTCACCAGAAGCCATCCGTGGATGGTGGTGGACCAGTTCCTGGTGGATCGCGCCTTTGGCGGCCGCTTCCAGCCCAAGAACGGCTGGCAGTACGTGAACGAGCCGGCCGGCAAGAAGACCTTCGACTATATCGTCGACACCAAGCCGGAAACCAACGAGCACAAGCCCTACATGCCGCAGACCGCGGCGGCCGCCAATCCGGTCTGCCTCCAGTGCAAGACCCAGGATCATATCCTCGATTGGGCCTACATGGGCGATCCCGACAAGGGCGCCAAGTGGTCGCGCGCTTCCAACGTGGTGGAGCTGGCCCGCTCCATGCAGCATGGCCTCAACTGCTACACCTGCCACGACCCGCACGCGGCCAAGCCCCGTATCGTGCGCGACGGCCTGATCGACGCCCTGACCCGGCCCGAGGCCGACACCCTCTGGCACAAGGATCCCAACCGCACCAAGTTCCAGGTGCTGGACATGGGCGAGCGCGGCTATACCCGCAAGATCGCCATTCTGGAGAAGTATGATTCCAGGCTCCAGTGCGGTCAGTGCCATGTGGAGTACAACTGTAATCCGGGCACCGATCCCAAGACCGGCGAGAAGGTCACCATGGCTGATCGGCGTACCAACCACTTCCCGTACAAGGACGTCTTTGGCCTCTACGACCACTATGTGAACCAGATCAGCTTCCTCGACTTCCCGCACGCTGAGACCGGTGGCCTGCTGTGGAAGGGGCAGCATCCCGAGGCCGAGAGCTTCTACAACTCCAAGCATGCCAAGGCCGGGGTGCAGTGCGACTCCTGCCATGCCCCCAAGCTGAAGGACAAGAAGACCGGCAAGCAGTTCACCTCCCACTACGTGGCCACCCCCAAGGTGCAGATCAAGGAGACCTGCCTGAAGTGCCACGGCGACTGGACCGAGGAGCAGGCCAAGAACGCCATCGACTCGGTCAAGGCATACACCAGGGGCAAACTGCGCAAGGCCGAGTACTGGCTGGGCGAGCTGATCGACAAGATTTTGGAGGCCAAGAAGGCGGGCGTTTCCGCCGAGGTGATCAAGCAGGCCCAGGATCAGCACCTCAAGGCGCACATCCTCTGGGAGTACTGGACCGCCGAGAACTCCGACGGCTTCCACAATCCGCAGATGGCCAGGGAGTCGCTGGCCAAGTCCATGGACGAGTCTCAGAAGGGTATCAAGCTGCTCAAGGAGGCCATGGCGCCGCCCAAGCAGTAGTGGGTGGCTGAGTCACCCCGGAATTTCGGGGTGAGAAAAGAAAAGGGGCGGGAACCGCATGGTTCCCGCCCCTTTTTTATTCCCGATGGAAGCCGGGAGGGTAATTACAGGTTGAAGAGCAGGTCGCTGTAGGTCGGCACCGGCCAAAGGTCGCGCGGCATGATTTCCTCCAGGGCGTCGATGTCGCCACGCAGCGCGGTCATGGAGGTGAAGACCTTGTCGCGGTAGGCGGCGGCCTGCTTGGTCACATCGGCGATGCCCTGTGCCTTGACGGTCTCGGCCTCCAGCTTGTCGACGTTCTTGGCCGCCGAGGTAAGCAGGGTGTTGACCTTCTCCAGCAATGCCTTCTGCACGGTGGCGCCCTTGCCGATGGTGGCAACGGAGCCGGCCAGCTCGGTGGCGAAGGTGATCACCGCCGGGATGTACTCGCGGCGGGTCATCTGGATGGCGGTGAGCGCCTCGATGTTGATGTGCTTGGAATACTGCTCGGTGTAGATGTCGTAGCGGGAGTGCAGCTCCTCCTTGGAGAGCACGTTGTACTTGCCGAACAGTTTGGCCGCCTTGCCGGTGGTGAAGGCCTTGAGCGCGTCCACGGTGTTGGGCACGTTGGGAAGCCCCCGCTTGGCAGCCTCGGCCTTCCAATCGTCGGAGTAGTTGTTGCCGTTGAAGATGATCCGGCCGTGCTTGGCCACGGTGTCCTTGACAATGGCCAGGATCTCGGCGTTGACGTCCTTGGCCTTCTCCAGGCGGGTGGCGATCTCGTCCAGCGCCTCGGCGGCGATGGTGTTCAGGGCCACGTTGGGGCCGGCGATGGACTGGGAGGAACCGCACATGCGGAACTCGAATTTGTTGCCGGTGAAGGCGAAGGGCGAGGTGCGGTTCCGGTCGGTGTTGTCCTTGGGCAGGGCCGGCAGGGAGTCCACGCCGATCTTGACGAACTGGCAGGAGCCCTTGCTGCAGACCTTCTTGCCGGCGGCCAGGTTGATGAAGACGTCGCTCAGCTCCTGGCCGAGGAATACGGAGATGATCGCCGGCGGGGCCTCGTTGGCGCCCAGGCGATGATCGTTGCCGGAGCTGGCGCAGGTGGCCCGCATGATGTCGGCATGGGTGTCAACCGCCTTCAGGAGCGCGGAGACGAAGACCAGGAAGTTGGCGTTGTCCTCGGGGGTGTTGCCCGGATCGAGCAGGTTGACGCCGTCGTCGGTGGAGAGCGACCAGTTGTTGTGCTTGCCGCTGCCGTTGACACCGGCATAGGGCTTCTCGTGGAGCAGGCAGACCATGTCGTGGCGCAGAGCCACCTTCTTCATGGTCTCCATGACCAACTGGTTGTGGTCGGTGGCGATGTTGGTGGTGGCAAATACCGGGGCCATCTCGAACTGGCCGGGCGCAACCTCGTTGTGCTTGGTCTTGGAGGTGATGCCCATCTTCCACAGCTCGATGTCCAGATCCTTCATGTAGGCGGCGACCCGATCCTTGATGGCGCCGAAGTACTGGTCCTCAAGCTCCTGGCCCTTGGGGGCCGGCGCGCCGAACAGGGCGCGGCCGCAGGTCATCAGGTCCAGACGCTGCTGATAGAACTCCTTGTCCACCAGGAAGTACTCCTGCTCGGCGCCCACTGTGGAGATGACCCGGCTGGCGGTTTTGTTGCCCATGGCACGGAGCACCCGCATGGCCTGCTTGGAAACGGCCTCCATGGAGCGGAGCAGCGGGGTCTTCTTGTCCAACGCCTCGCCGGTATAGGAGCAGAAGGCGGTGGGAATGCAGAGGGTCACGTCGCCGACGGCGTCTTCCTTCAAAAAGGCCGGGGAGGTGCAGTCCCAGGCGGTGTAGCCGCGGGCCTCGAAGGTGGCGCGCAGGCCGCCGCTCGGAAACGAGGAGGCGTCCGGTTCGCCCTGGATCAGCTGCTTGCCGGAGAACTCCATGATCACCCCGCCGTCGGCGGTGGGGGCGATGAAGGAATCGTGCTTCTCGGCGGTGGTGCCGGTGAGCGGCTGGAACCAGTGGGTGTAATGGGAGGCGCCCTTTTCGATGGCCCAGTCCTTCATGGCGTTGGCAACCACCGCAGCCACCTCGGGCTGGAGGGCCACGCCGGTGTCGATGGTCTTCTTGAGGGCCTTGTAGGTCTCCTTGGGCAACCGCTCCTTCATCACCGCGTCGCTGAAGACGTTGGATGCGAAGAGCTGGGGAACGGAGAGGGTGTCGGTGTCGTTGTCGCAACAGCAATTGCTACACATGGTTTTCCTCCTTGGTATTGGTCTGTGCCTGCTGAAAGGATAGTGAAAAAGCTCTTTTTCCGTCCGGATCGGTCGGGAGTATTGCAAGCCCGGCGGTGGGCGTTGCGGGTAGTGGGTAGGGGCGCGTGGGTGCCCTGTTCTCGCCTTAAGCGGCATCATTGGGTGCGCACCCCCCGGCCGGGTTCTCCCCCGGCAATATACAGGAGCGCCGTGGAAATTTCCTCCTGAAATAATGGGGTCTCGACCTTGGCGCCAGCGTTGTCCAGGACGTAGAAGACGTCCACGGCCCGTTCTCCGTCGGTGGCGATCTTGGCCCTGTGGATGTCGATGCCGAACTCCGCCAGGGTACGGGTGATGTCGTAGAGCAGCCCGGGCCGGGAGGCGGCATGCACCTCGACGATGGTATAGGCAGCCGAGGCGTCGTTGTCCATGACCACCCGTGGCGGCGCCTGGGGCACCTTGGCCGAGGCGGACGGCAGCTGGGAGCGGAATTTGGTGACCAATCGGTGGGCGAGTCCCAGTTGATTCTTGATCGCCAGGTTGAGATCGACGGCAAGCGCCTGCCAGTCCAGGGCCTCGAAGGACTGGTCCGCCCCGGGCCGAACGTTCAGCACATCCACCGCCACCCCGTCCGCCCAGGTGAAGATCTGGGCGCTCACCACGTTGAGGCCATGCAGGGCAAGGGTGCCGCAAATCTTGGCAAGCAGGCCGGTGCTGTCCGGGGCTATCACCAGCACTGACCAGGCAATGCCCTGATCGGCGGCCTCGACGATCGCCTTGCCCCGATGCTGTAATTCGGCGTGCAGGGCCAGGTGGCGGGCGATTTCCGCCGGCTGGAAGCTGAGCAGGTACTCCTCCGGCAGGATGGAGCGATCGATCCTGGTTTCGGCGGGAAGATGCTCCCGGAGCCGTTCGAGCATCCACGCCGCGCCCTGGCTGCGATCCGGGAGCCGGAGATCGGTACGCTCCAGCAGTATGGAGATCTTCAGGGTCAGCTCCAGCAGCAGCGCCGCTTTCCACTCGTTCCAGGCCGTCGGCCCGGTGGCCTTGGCGTCGGCCACCGAAAGCAGGTAGAGCATGGTCAGTCGGTCCGGGGTGCCGATCTGGTCCGCGCACTGGAGGATGAAGGCATCGTCCTCCAGGTCACGGCGCAGGGCGGTAACGGTGAGGAAGAGATGCTGTTCCACCAGGAAGCGCAGGCAGGACGCCTCCGGCTTCTGCAGGCCCAGCCGCTTGCCGATCGCCTCCACCAGTTGGCCGCCGCGTTGGGAATGGTCCTCGCGGTGGCCCTTGCCGATGTCGTGGAGCAGGGCGGCCAGCAGCAGCAGATGGGGGGACTCCACCCCGCCGGTCGGGGTGTCGGCGAAATTGAGCCGCCGCAGTTCCGCCACGGTCTGGAGCAGGTGCCGGTCCACCGTGTTGATGTGATAGATATCATGCTGGGCCAGCGAGCGCACTTGAGCGAACTCGGGGAGATAGGCGGTGAGCAGGCCGGTGTCCAGCATGGCGGAAAGAACCGCCAGCACGTCGGAGGCGTTTTCCAGGATGTCGAAAAAGCCCTTGGCCATCCGCTTGGAATGGCGCAGGCGGTCGTCGATCAACCCGAGGTTTTCGGTGACCAGCTTGCGGCTGCGGTGGTGGACGGGCAGCCCGGTGCGACCGGCCTGGACAAAGAGGCGCATCAGCAGGGAGGGCTTGCGGCCGATCATCTCCGGTTCGGCAAGGTGCAGGCGGCCGTGGCGGGCAACGATGCCCGGCTCCAGGACATGCTCGTGGGGCTTGGCCACCGCGGTCCCCAGGGATTCGTCCACATGCTCGAAGAAGAGGTCGCTGGTGGTGGCGATGGCATGCAGGTGACGGTAGACGTCGCCCATGAAGCGCTCCACCGCCAAGATCCCTTCTCCGCTGTGATAGCGGAGGGCCTTGGCCATCTCCTCCTGGTGTTCGAAGAAAAGGCGATCGTTCTTGCGGCTGCTCAGATAGTGGAGGCGGTTGCGCAGCTTGATCAGGTGGTGCCACGCCTCCTCGCAGGCCGTCTTCTCCGGGCCGGAAAGGATGCCGTTTTCCATGAGGTCGTCCAGGGTGGAGAGCCCGAAGAGCGCCTGGGCCACCCACATCATGGCCTGGAAGTCGCGGAAGCCGCCGCGGCTTTCCTTGAGGTTCGGCTCCAGCTGGTAGCCGTGCATGCCGAAGCGCTGATGCCGCTCGTCGCGGTGGCGCATCATGTTGTGGAGGAATTCCCGGCGGTGCCCCAGGATGATCTCCTGCCGGAAGGCGGCGCGCAGTGATTCGAACAGGGAGGCATCCCCGGCCAGCAGCCGGCCGTCCAGCAGGGCGACCTGAAAAAAGAAATCCTCCCTGGCGTGGGCCAGGCAGGTCTCCACGGTGCGAACCCCGTGGCCGACCTCGATGCCGGCGTCCCAGAGGGGATAGAACAGCGCCTCCGTAACCGCCACGAGCCGACCTTCGACGGCCGGCTCGTAGAGCAGCAACAGATCAATATCCGAGTAGGGAAAAAGTTCCCTGCGGCCGTAGCCGCCCAGGGCGATCAGGGCCATGCCCTGTCCCGCCTCCGGGCAGCCGCCGAAACAGCGGATCAGGTAGTCATCGATGAGCTGGGAGTGCTGGTACAGCAGGGCCTGACCGCTCAGGCCCTGCCGCCACAGGTACTCCAAGGCGTCGCGCTTGGCGCGCAACTCGACGTCGACCATGGTCAGATCGCCTCGTTGCCCCGCTCGCCGGTGCGTACCCGGATCACGTCCTCCACCGGGAGGATGAAGATCTTGCCGTCGCCGATCTTGCCGGTGTTGGCGGCGTTGCGGATGCGGGTGACCACCTCCTCGGCCATGGAGGACTCGACAATGATCTCCAGTTTGACCTTGGGAATGAAGTCGACAATGTACTCGGCCCCGCGGTAGATCTCCTTGTGGCCTTTCTGTCGACCGTAGCCTTTGACCTCGGTGATGGTCATCCCCTTGATGCCCATCTCGTTCAGGGCCTCCTTGACCTCATCGAGCTTGAACGGCTTGATGATTGCCTCGATTTTCTTCATGGTAGTGCTCCTTTTTATGCTGTCCCCCCGGCTGGCTCGGCATGCCGACCGCCAGCCGGGTCCATTGGTCCGATTACAGGGAGTAGCCGATCTCGCTGTGCTGGGTAAGATCCAGGCCCTGTACCTCTTCCTCCTCGGTGACCCGCAGGCCGACCGTGGCGTCGATCACCTTGAGGATGATGAAGGTCACCACGACCGAGTAGGCGATGGTGGTGAAGGCGTCCATGGCCTGCACGCCCAGGAGGCCGGGGTTGCCATAGAAGAGGCCGTCCTTGCCCGCCGCGTTGACGGCGGTGGTGGCGAAGAGTCCGGTGGCCAGGGCGCCCCAGAGGCCGCCCACCCCGTGGACGCCGACCACGTCCAGGGCATCGTCATAGCCGAGCTTGCTCTTCATCAGTACCGCGAAGTAGCAGAGCGCGCCGGCAACCAGGCCGATGATTACCGCCGAACCCGGGGTCACGAACCCGGCGCCGGGGGTGATCGCCACCAGGCCGGCAATGGCGCCGGAGGCCGCGCCCAGGGTGGTGGGCTTGCCCTGTACCATCCACTCAGCGACCAGCCAGGAGAGCAGGGCGGCGGCGGTGGCCACATGGGTGGTGAAGAAGGCGTTGCTGGCAACCTCGTTGGCGGCCAGGGCGCTGCCGGCGTTGAAGCCGAACCAGCCGAACCAGAGGATCCCGGCGCCGAGCACGGTCATGGTCAGGTTATGCGGGTGGAAGGACTCCTTGCCCCAACCCTTGCGCTTGCCGAACACCAGGGCCGCCACCAGCGCCGCCGCGCCGGAGTTGATGTGGATGACCGTGCCGCCGGCAAAGTCAAGGCCGCCGTGGCCGCTGATCCAGCCGCCGCCCCAGACCCAGTGGCATACCGGCAGGTAGACCAGAGTGCTCCAGAGCACGGTGAAGAGCAGGAAGGCCGGGAACTTCACCCGCTCGGCAAAGGTGCCAGTGATGAGCGCCGGGGTGATGATGGCGAACATCAGCTGAAAGGCGCAGAAGAGCAGGTGGGGGATGGTGGCCGAATACTTGCCCGGCTCCAGGCCAACCCCTGAAAGCCCTGCCCATTCCAGGCTGCCGATCAGGCCGTTCACGTCAGGGCCAAAGGCCATGGAGTAGCCGTACAGTACCCAGATGATGGAGACCACCCCCAGGCAGACAAAACTCTGCAGGATGGTGCTCAGTACATTTTTGGAACGGACCATGCCCCCATAAAACAGGGCCAGGCCGGGGGTCATCAGCATGACCAGGGCGGTTGCCGTCAGCATGAATGCTGTATCGCCGGAATTCATCGTTCAGTCCTCTCTCGTCTCAATGGTGTTGGCGTTCCCATGGCCCGAAGGCGTTGGGGCGTCGGTTGTGGGTGGAGCAGGGTCTCCCCTAAACACATTGAGCATCGATGCGTAATGGCCGATTTGTTCTACAGCAATTCGCGTGCCACTGGCTATGTTGTTTTCTATATAATTGTTTTGATGTTATTTTGTGTGCCTGCCGGTCGGCGGGGGGAATTTCGTTCTGATTACAAAAATGTGTTATTGTCGTTTGCTGGTTACATTTTTGTGAGATGTTGTGGAAGGGTCAGGAGAGGCGGTAACGCTCGAAGGTGATGGATTCGATGGGCGCCTCGGGCCATTGCATGGTGATCCACTCCTTCAGTTTGCGGGTCATCTCCCCCCGAGCCAGGGAGTAGCGGCGCAGTTCCTCGATGGGTCTGTTTTGGTAAAATTGGAAGATGGCATCGCGAACCAGGGCCAGTTTTTCTGGCGGAGGTTCTTCCGCCTTCGGGAGGGAGGCAACCAAGGTCAGGTCGACGATGACGAATGACACTGGCTGGCCACTGCCGGCGCTGGTGGGGATGAGAAAGGAGGTGAAGGCCCACTTGCGGCGGATCTTTGGCTGGATCGGGGCAGCTTGCTCGGGGGGGGGCGTTGCTTCGGATGTGGCGGCGGCGCTTTCCTGCGGCGCCGCTGGTGGTGGGGTTTCGCCCGCGGTGGGGGCGGAGGGCGATGGTTCGCCAGAATGGGAGGCCTCGCCGGGGGGAGGCTGAGGGGGCGGCGGGGAGCCGATCAGGAGGGGAAGCAGGACAACGAGGAGCAGCAGGGAGGGGAGGCCGATGTAGATCCCCATGCGTTGCCTGGGGGGCAGTTGCTGCAGGCGGCCGGACAGGCTGGCCAGCGTTTCCTTGAGCCGTTCTGGCAAGGGTGGGCTGGCCGCTGCCGCTCCTGTCTGCCGCAGGGCCGCCGCCTGCTGGTCCGGAATGCTGGCCAGGCTCTCCTGCAGGGAGGCGTCCAGGGAAGGCTTTTGCCCTCCGGCAGCGGGCTTGGCCTCCTCGTCGAGGAAAAAGCCCTCTGTTTCGGTTTCGTCCGGGGTGAAAAAGGTGGCGTCGTCCGCCTTGAAAGCGGCCTCCCAGTCTTCCCCCCAGTCGGTGGAGTCGTGGTCGGCCGCGATGTCGAGGCTGGCGAACGGGTCGTCGGTCTGCTGCTTGGGACGATCGTCTTCAGCCATGGGCGGGTGGGCGGGATCAGCCGAAGATCTTGGTCAGCTTTTCGGCAAGGGTTTCCGCGGTGAAAGGCTTGACAATGTACTGGCTTACCTTGGCCTTGACGGCCAGGATGATGTTATCCTGCTGCGCTTCTGCGGTGACCATGATGAAGGGAGTATTGGCCATGCTGGCGTCGGAGCGGACCGCCTTGAGCAGGTCAAGACCGGTCATCTTCGGCATGTTCCAGTCGGAGATGATCAGGCCTATCTTCTCGGCTTTCAATACATCCAGAGCGGTGGTGCCGTCATCGGCCTCGATGATGTTCTTGAATCCAAGCTGGGTAAGAATATTCTTTACGATGCGGCGCATGGTGGCGAAATCGTCAACCACAAGAATCTTCATGTTCGGATCTGCGGCCATATTTCCTCCCTGACTGCCTCATGATGCATTGGGGACAGGAGAGTCTCCCGTCCACAGGATATGCTGACCAATTAATTTATTGTACCTATAACAACTGCTTTTGAAAACAGAAAAAGCAGCAACACGAGGGGCAGCGGCTCTCAGGCCAATGCCTTTTTGAGCTTGGCGCGCAGCCGCAGCATGGCCTTGCTGTGCATCTGCGAAATGCGCGACTCGGTGTAGCCAAGAACCTCGCCGATTTCCTTCATGGTAAGCTCGTCCTGGTAGTAGAGGGAGACGGTGAGCTTTTCCTTCTCCGGCAGTTCGGCGATGGCGTTGGCGATGACGTCCCGGATCTGGGCCATATTGATGGCCGCGAAGGGATCGCGGTCGTCCACGGCAAAGGATTCGGCCAGGGTGGGGTCGCTGGCCTCGGAGGATTTCTGCCGCAGGAATTCGATGTCCATGAAGGTCACCGACTTGGTTTCGTCCAGCAAGCGGTAGAAATCGTCCAGGGAGACTCCCATGGCCTGGGAAACCTCTTCGTCGGTGGCTGGACGGCCATGCTTTTTTTCCAGGTCCGCATATGCCCGTTCAAGATCCGTGGACTTGCGCCGCACCGAGCGGGGAACCCAGTCCAGGGCGCGCAACTCGTCGAGCATCGCCCCCTTGATCCGGAACTCCGCATAGGTCTTGAACTGCACGTTTTTGGAAAGATCGAACTTGTTGATGGCGTCGATGAGTCCAATGATCCCGCAGCTGATCAGATCGTCCATGCAGACCTGCGACGGCAGCCGGGCGGCCAGACGGGCGGCGATGTACTTGATCAAGGGGGTGTAGGTCAGGATCAGCTCGTTGCGCTTCTCGGCGGACAAGGGCTCCGCCTGGCTGAAGAAGGCGTTGGTGTAATCCCGAAATTTCGGTGATTGTTTGCTCATACCGACCATGACGAAGGGATGGGGCGGGAATGCCCGAAAAATCTGAAAAAAGTATATTACAGATCAACGAGTCCCTGCCAGAAAAATTTTATGTTGCCGTCAGCGCGGCCGTCCGGTTTTTCCTGGGCTATCTGGTCGGCCAGTCTGGCAAAGGTCCGGCTGGCCTGGGCGTCAGGGAAGATTTCGGAAACGAGCCTTTGCTCGCGCACCGCTCGGGGGAGCCGGCTGTCGTAAGGGATATGGCCGAGGTAGTCCAGGGAGAGCGAGCCGAGGAAGCGGTCGGAGACGATGGAGAGCTTGCGGAACACCGCCAGGGCCTCCTTTTCCGAGCGGGCCAGGTTGACGAGGATGCGGAAGCGCTTGACGTCGTGCCGGCCGGAGAGCACCTTGATCAGGGCGTAGGCGTCGGTGAGCGAGGTGGGCTCCGGGGTGAGGATGATGATCCGCTCCTGCGCCGCCAGATTGAAGTAGACCACGTTGTTGTTGATGCCGGCGGCGGTGTCGATCAGCATGATGTCGGTTTCCTGGGCCAGGGCGTCCATCTCGGCCAGGAAGTAGAGGCGCTGCTGCTCGGTCAGTTCGGCCATCTCCAGGATGCCGGAACTGGCCGGCAGGATGCGCAGGCCGGCCGGTCCCTCCACCAGCACCTCCTGAAGGTTTTTTTCCCCCTTGAAGACGTGGTGCAGGTTGTAGCGGGGGGTGAGTCCCAGGAGGATATCGACGTTGGCCAGGTTGAGGTCGGCGTCCAGCACCAGCACCCTTTTGCCCAGCTTGGCCAGGGAATAGCCCAGGTTGGTGACGATGTTGGTCTTGCCCACCCCGCCTTTGCCGCTGGTGACGCAGATAACCCTCGGGGTGCCGGGTTGTCTCCCGGCCTGGGTGCCGGTGGTGGCCGGCTGGGTGTTGGTCATGATTCGTTCCAGGGTTTGCGCCTGATTCATGTCTCGGTCTCCGGTGTCGGTATTCAGGCCCACTGTGGCTGGGTCCGGCTGGCCATGGCGTCGGCCGCCGCCTGCCAGCCCTGGGCGAAGAGCAGATGGAGGAATTCGCGGGAGGCGGGGAGGAAATCCTCCGGCACCCGCTGGCCGGTGCAGAGACAGGAGATGGGCAGGGGGGAGGTCGCCAGCTGCTGGCACAGGGCGGCATAGGCCCTGGTTTCGTCCAGCTTGGCCAGGATCAACCCCTTGATGCCCAGGGGGTCGTATGCCAGGAGGATCTGCTGGATATCCTCTTTCTTGCAGGTGGCGGAGAGCACCAGATAGGGTTCGATGCCGCTGCCCAGCGAGAACCACTCGGCCAGTTCCCGCACATGGTCAGGATCGTAGGGGCTCTTGCCGGCGGTGTCGATGATGATCAGATCCTTGTCCCGCTGGCGGTCGAGCGCTGCGACCAGATCCCGCTTGCGCAGGGCCACCTCGCAGGGCAGCCGCATGATGCGGGCGTAGGTGCGCAGCTGGTCGGTGGCGCCGATCCGGTAGCAGTCCATGGAGAGCAGCGCCACCTTCAGGCGCTGGTGGATGCTGTACCAGGCAGCGATTTTTGCGGCGGTGGTGGTTTTCCCCACGCCGGTGGGGCCGGTCAGGGCGATGATCGCCGGGCCGCCCTCCGGGGAAACGGCCAGGGGACGCACCGGCAGCTGACTGATCAGGGAGTCGCGCCATTGGGCGACCTCCTTGGCGTCGGGCCGTTTGCCCCGCGAGGCGTTGGCCGCTTCCGGTCTGCCCGGGGCACGGGCATCCAGCACCGCCTTGGCGCTGGCCTGGCGCTTGACAAAGTCAGCGAATCGGCCCCGGAGATCGTGCGCCTCGAAATGGACCCGGTCCTGGTCATCCTCCTTGCTGGCGGGAGGGGCGGCCGGGGAGGGCTGGGCAGCCTTGGCGGCCAGCTGGCGGTCGAACTCGGATGGCCTGGACTTCTTGGGGGCCGTCTTGGCGGGGCGCAGGCTGGGGCCGTAACTTGCGGCGCCGGCAGGCGAGGGGCCGCTCTCCTCTTCGATTTCCGGCGGCGGCACCACCAAGGGCTCCCGGTCGTACTCCATGGCGGCCACCACCTCCACCCTCGGCTTTGTCCCCTTGCCGGCGGCGGCATCCTTGAGAACCCTGGTGGAGAGGATGACCGCATCCTCTCCCAGTTCATCCTTGACCATGAGCATGGCGCTCTGACTGTCGGCGGCCTCGAATCGTTTGATCCGCATGGTTGCTCCTGTCTCGCTTTATCGCCTGGGGTTCAGTTCCACAGTGCCCAGGGATTGCAGTTTGGTCTGGGTGGTCAGTTCATTGTGGGACAGCACCATGACATGGGGCATGAACCGCTCCAGCAGCCGCCGGAGATGGCGGCGGATGATGGGCGAGCAGACGATGATCGGCTGGTGGCCTTCGGCGGTGATCCTCTCCACCAGCTCCCGGGTGGAGGAGAGGATGCGCTGGGCCAGGTTGGGTTCCAGGTTGAGAAAGGCGCCCTGCTCGCTCTTCTGGATCGACTCGCGGATCATGTCCTCCACCTGGGTGGCGAGGGTGACCACCGAAAGGGTGCCCTGCTCATCCACATAGGGGTTGACAATGGAACGGCTGAGCTTCTGGCGCACGTATTCGGTGAGGATGTCCGGGTCGCGGCCCATGGGGGCGAAGTCGGCCAGGGTCTCGCAGACCGTGAGCAGGTCGCGGATGGAAACCCGTTCCCTGAGCAGGTTCTGCAGCACCTTTTGCACCAGCCCCAGCGGCAGCAGGGAGGGCACCAGTTCCTCCACCACCTTGGGATGACTCTTTGCCAGGTTGTCCAGCAGCTTCTGGGTATCCTGGCGGCCGAGCAGCTCGTCGGCGTGGGTCCGCAGCACCTCGGTGAGATGGGTGGCCACCACGGTGGAGGGGTCCACCACGGTGTAGCCGGCCAGCTGCGCCTCGTCCTTGCGCGCTTGGTCGATCCAGATGGCCGGCAGTTGGAAGGCGGGCTCCACGGTGGGGATGCCCTCCAGCTTGCGCTTGGCCATACCCGAGTCCATGGCCAGGAAATGGCCCATCATGACCTCGCCCCGGGCGATCTCCACCCCCTTTAAGAGCAGCACGTACTCATCCGGCTTGAGTTGCAGGTTGTCCCGCACATGGAGGGGCGGGACGATCATGCCCATGTCCAAGGCGAACTGGCGGCGGATGGCGCGGATGCGCTCCAGGAGATCCCCCTCCTGGGACTCGTCCACCAGCGGGATCAGGCCGTAGCCCACCTCCAGCTGGAGGATATCCAGGGGCAGCAGCGCCTCCACCGTCTCCGGCGAGCCCGGCGCCGGCGCTCCCTCCTTGTCCTTGGCCTCTTCCTCGGCCTTCTGGGTCTCCTGGTCCTCAGCCTTCTTCTGGAAGGCGATGAGCGAGATGGCGCCCATGGCGGTGCCCAGCAGGATGAAGGGGAGGTGGGGCAGCCCGGGGATCAGGCCAAACAGGATGATGATGCCGGAAGAAACCGCCAGGGCCTGGGGCTGCAGACCGAACTGCTGCATGAACTCCTTGCCCATGCTCACGTCGGAGGCGGCGCGGCTGACGATGATACCGGCGGAGGTGGAGATGACCAGAGCCGGGATCTGGGAGACCAGCCCCTCGCCGATGGTGAGCAGGGTGTAGGTGGAGGCGGCCTGGGCCAGTTTCATGTTCTGGACAAAGGCGCCGATGGCAAAACCGCCCAGGATGTTGATGGCCATGATCACCAGGCTGGCCACCGCCTCGCCGCGCACGAACTTGCTGGCACCGTCCATGGCGCCGTAGAATTCGGACTGGCGGCTGACCTCGCTGCGGCGGCGCTTGGCCTCGGCCTCGTTGATGAGGCCGGCGTTGAGGTCGGCGTCGATGGCCATCTGCTTGCCGGGCATGGCGTCCAGGGTGAAGCGGGCCGCCACCTCGGCGATACGGCCCGAGCCCTTGGTGATGACGATGAAGTTGATCAACACCATGATCAGGAAGATGATCAAGCCAACGGCGAAGTTGCCGCCCACCACGAACTGGCCGAATGACTGGATGACGTGGCCCACCGCCCCCATGCCCTCGTGGCCGTGCAGCAGGATGAGCCGGGTCGAGGCGATGTTCAGTGCGAGCCTGAACAGGGTGGTGATCAAGAGCAGCGACGGGAAGGAGGAGAAGTCCAGCGGGCTGGTGTTGTACATGCTCATCATCAGGATGAGCAGACCCACGGTGATGTTGAAGGAGAGCAGCAGGTCGAGCACCAGCGGCGGCAGCGGCACGATCATGACCATGAGGATGGCCACCACGCCCACCGCCATGAAGAGGCTGGATACCTCGATGTTGACCGCCTTCAGTGCTGGTATGGTTCCGCTTTTTTCCGCCATGCTCTACTGGTACCCTGTGCCGGCCGTTCAGGCACGCTTTTTCTGGTTGGCGTCATAAAAGACGCACCGCCAACGGGTATTGCGTTGTTCTCTCAAAATGGTGCCGCGGACCCGTGGCTCTTCGTGGCCTTGCCGAGTCCATTTTTCTTAAGATTGTAGACGTAGGCCAGTACCTCGGCCACCGCCTGGAAGAGGTTCTCCGGAATCGATTCGTTGATGTCCACGCTCTTGTAGAGCGCCTGGGCCAGCGGTTTGTCCTCCACCAGCGGGATGCCGTGCTCCATGGCTATCTCCCGGATCCGCTGGGCGATAAGGCCGGCGCCCTTGGCCAGCACCTTGGGGGCGGTCATGGAGAGCGCGTCATACTTGAGGGCGATCGCCAGCCGGGTCGGGTTGGTAATGACCACGTCCGCCTTGGGTACCTCGGACATCATCCGCTGCCGGGCCATCTGCATCTGGATGGAGCGGATGCGGCCCTTGACGTGCGGGTCGCCCTCGGTCTGCTTGGCCTCGTCCTTGATCTCCTGCTTGGTCATTTTCATGCGGTCCATGAACTGCCAGCGTTGGAAGGCATAGTCAGCGGCGGCCAGGATGGCGATGAACAGGGCGGTCTTCAGGAAGATCCAGTAGGCGACCTTGCTCATGAAAATCAGAATGGCCATGGGTTCCTGATCCATGAGGGGCAGGATGCCGGGCAGCGCCTTCATCACCTCATCCCAGGCGATGTAGCCGACGATGCCGAGCTTGGCCAGGGACTTGACCAGATTGGCCAGGCTCTGCTTCGAGAACATCCGGCCGAAGCCGGCGATGGGGTTCAGGGTGTCGAACTTGGGGGCGAGCTTTTCGGTGGTGAACAGGACCCCCACCTGGGCGTAGTTGGACACCAGGGCGGCCACCACGATGGCGGCCATGACCGGCGCCACGATCATGCCGGTCTGCAGCATGGAGTCGCGGGCCAGCAAGGGAAGGTTGCCCAGGCTGATCTCGATGGTGTGCAGGCCACCCAGGTAGTGGCGGAGCAGGATGAAGAGGTGTTCCATGATGTACTCGCGGCTGGCGTAGAGGGCGAGCAGGCCAGCCAGGAGCACCGCCGCCGAGGGCACCTCCATGCTCTTGGCGATGTCCCCCTTTTTGCGCGCCTCGTCGATGCGCCGTTGGGTGGGGGCTTCGCTTTTTTCCTGTCCAGAGGACTCGTCGGCCATGGTTCAGCCCCCCATGCCCATGGCCAGCTTGGGCAGCAGGCGGCCGAGCATCTCGAAGTTCTGGATCATCAGCGGCAGGAAAAGATGCAGGGACAGGCCGGCGAAGATCAGGCCCACCGCCAGGTTCAGGGGCAGCCCCACCACCAGGATGGGGATCTGCGGCACGGTCTTGGCAATGATCCCCATGGCCACGTGGGAGAAGAAGAGAGCGGCTCCGGCCGGCGCCATGATCTTCACCGCCAGCACGAACATGTGGGCGGCTCCCTGCATGATCCCCTCGAAGGTGGCCTTGGTGATGTGAATGGCCCCGGGTCGCACCCAGTTGAAGCTTTCCACCAGGGTGGAGAAGAAGATGTGGTGGCCGTCGATGGCCAGGAAGATCAGGATGGCGGCCAGGTTCCAAAGCATGCCGATGGGCGAGGTCTGGGTGCCGAACTGGGGGTCCATGACGCCGGCGACGCCCATGCCCATCTGGATGCCCACCATCTGGCCGGCGGTCTCCACCGCCGCGAAGACGAAGCGGACAAAGAGGGCGAGGGTGGCGCCCAGGGCCACCTCGCAGAGCACCAGGACCAGGAAGCCGCCTGGCGGCCCGGAAAGCACGGTCGGGTCGACCCGGACCACCGGGGTGAGCACCAGGGCGGTCATCAGGGCCAGCAGCACCCTGGCCTGCTCGGGCACGCCGCGGGCGCCCAGCACCGGCATGAAGAAGAGCACCGGCCCCACCCGGGTCAGGATGATGACCAGGCTCAGCAGTTGATTGAGGGTCCAGTTGAGCAGGGCGGTCTCGACCATGGCCGGGGTCCGTCAGTGGATGATGTTGGGCAGGTTGACGATCAGGTCGTGGGTGTAGTCGGTGAGCTTGGTGAGCATCCATGAGGCCAGAAAGAGGATGGTCAGCATCATGGCCACGATCTTCGGCACGAAGGTGAGGGTCATCTCCTGGATCTGGGTGACCGCCTGGAAGAGGGAGATCAGCAGGCCCACCACCATGGCCACCAGCAGCAGGGGGGCGGAAACCAGCATGGTGACGGTGACCGCGTTTTGGGCAAGGGTAATGGCCTGGGTGGGTGTCATGGCTTACTCCGCGAAACTTTTCACCAGTGAGCCGACGATCAGATACCAGCCGTCCACCAGCACGAAGAGCAGGAGCTTCATGGGCAGGGAGACCATGACCGGCGGCAGCATCATCATGCCCATGGAGAGGAGCACGCTGGCCACCACCATGTCGATGACCAGGAAGGGCAGAAAGAGCACGAAGCCGATGGTGAAGGCGGTCTTGAGCTCGCTGATCATGAAGGCCGGGATCAGGACGCTGGTGGCGACCTCCTCCTTGTTCTTCGGCTTGGGCGATTTGGCGAGCGACAGAAAGAGCTCCAGGTCCTTTTCCCTGGTCTGCTTGAACATGAAGGCGCGGATCGGTTTGACCGCCTCGGAGAGCGCCTGCTCGGCGTTGATCTGCTCCGCCATGTAGGGCTTCACCGCGGTTTCGTTGATCTTGGTGAAGACCGGGGTCATGATGAAGGCGGTGAGGAAGAGGGCCAGCCCCACCAGTATCTGGGTGGGGGGCATCTGCTGGGTGCCCAGAGCGCTGCGCAGAAAGGAGAAGGCGATCACCAGACGGGTGAAGGAGGTCATCATCAGCAGGATGGCCGGCGCCATGGAAAGCACGGTGAAGAGCAGCAGGATCTCGATGGTTGCCGCCACCTGCTGCGGATTCTTGGCATCGGTGACGCCGATCTGGAAGGTGGGCAGGGTGACCGCCTGGGCCAAGGCCGGCAGGGCCAAGAGCAGGCCAACGATGAGGCAGACCGCCAAGGGCCGGCGCGCGGCGGCACGGCTGTGGCGGTTGGGATCAGGACGCATGAGGGGATTTCTCCTCTTTTCCCTGGGTGTTGCCGCCCAGCGCCTTGGCCAAAGCAGCGGCAAAGGGGGGCGGGGGCGGTTGGGTGGCGGCGGTCGCGGCGCGCAGCCGGTCGTTGGCGGGCAGGGTGGCAAGCAGGCTGATCTGTTGGTCGGTCACCCCGATTGCCACATACTCCCCGGCCAGCTCCAGGATGGCCACCTGTTTTTTGGGGGAAAGCGGCTGGATGTCCAACACCCGTATCAGTCCTTCCCGGGAGGCGGCGGGCCGGGAGAGGCCCAGCTTTTTGAGCAGCAGCAGGAAGAGGAAGAGGAGGCCCAGCACCACCGCCAGGGAGCCCAAGGTCTTGATCAGGGCGGTGGCCAGGGAGATGGTTCCCTGATTGCCGGTGAGGCCGGTATTCCCCGGTTCGGCCGCCAGTACCGGCGCCGTGGCGGCAAGCCAGCTCAACGCCAGCAGGAATTGGCCGATCCTGGGCACGCCTTTGGCCATAGCCGATGCTCCGTGTTGTGCGCGCGCCCTCATCCTATGTTCTTGATGCGGTCGGCCTGGCTGATGATCTCGGTGATCCGGATGCCGAACCGCTCGTTGACCACGATCACCTCGCCCTTGCCCAGCAGCTTGTTGTTGACAAAGATGTCCACCGGCTCGCCGGCGGCCTTGTCCAACTCCACCACCGAGCCCTGGGTGAGCTGGAGCATCTTGTGGATGATCATGGAGGTGCGCCCCAGTTCCACCGTCACCTCCAGGGGGATGTCCAGCAGGAAGTCGAGGTTTTGGCTGCCGGACGGCGCCGCAGCGGTGCCGTCGCCCAGTTCGGCAAAGGCGGCGGCATGCGCCCCCCCATCCTGTTCGCTCAGGGCGGCGGCCCAGTCATCTCCTGGCTTTGCTTCGTCGGCCATGGAATTTCTCCTTAAGTCGCATTGGCGCCGCGCGTCTATCCGGCGGCGAATGGGCTCAATCCCGTTCCGGGTCGAGCACCTTTTTCTTGATCAGGATGGCGTTGTTGCCGCGATGCACGCCCGGAGCGCCCATGTACTTGCGTTCCCCCCCCACGAACACCGGCAGCAGCTCGTCGGCGCGGCGCTCCAGCTGGATGATGTCTCCTTTCTCAAGCTCCATCACCTCGCCGGCATTGATGGTGGTCTTGCCCAACTCCACCCGGAACTCAACCGGCACGTTCTTGATGTTCTCGGTGAGCACCCGCTTGATGATGAGGTCCTCGTCGCTCTGTTCCCGCTGGAAGGTGGTGAGCAGCTTGCTCTTGACCGATTCCAGGTTGTTCATCGGGATGCAGACGGTGATGCTGCCCACGGCCCGATCCATGTCCACGTCATAGCGGGAGATGATCACCACGTCCTCGGGCTGGCAGATCTTGGCGAACTGCGGGTTGATCTCGCTTCTGATGTACTGCACCTTGAGGGGTTGGAGCGAGTACCACGCCTTTTCCAGGTCGTTGAGCAGGATATTCACCACCCGCCGGATGAGCCGCTGTTCGATGGCGGTGAAGTCGCGTCCCTCGATGCGGATGTTTCTGGAGCCGGTGCCGCCCAGGAAGTTCTCCACCAGGGTGAAGACCAGGCGCGGTTCGAGCACGATGAGGGCATGGCCTCGGAAGGGCGCCATCCGGAAGATCTGCAGGCTGCTCGGCACCGGCAGGGTGCGGACAAAGGCGCCGAAGCGCTCCAGCTCCATGGGGGTGGAGGTGAGGTCGATGATGCGGCGCAGGGTGGCTGAAAGCGAGGAGCGCACCGAGCGCATGAAGGCGTCGGAGATCGCCTCCATGGCCGGCATCTTGACCTGGACGATGCGCTCCTGCCGGCTGAAGTCGTAAGGCTGGTAGCCGAGGGATTCCGCATCGATCGGCTCTTCCGGCTCCTCGATCTCGCCGCCTGCGATTCCCTTGAGTAGGGCGTCGACCTCGTCCTGGCTGAGAATCTGTTCCATGCCTGTCCGCCTGGGTTCTCGCCGCGCTTACTGCACGACGAACTCGGTGAAGTAGATGTTGGTGATGCGGTCGGGCCGCATGATCTGGTTGAAGCGCTCCAGCAGCTCGTCCCGGATGCCCACCTTGCCCTCCGGGGTCATCACTTGCTCGAAATCGAGGCTGGTGAGCATCATGATCACCATGTCGCGCAGCTTGGGGGCCACCTTGGTGGCCTTGTCCTTGGCGGCCGGATTCTCCAGTTCCAGTTCGATCTTGAGCTTGAGGTAGCGCTTGCCCTTGGGATCGGCCAGGTTGACCACGAAGGGTTCCAGAGCCATGATTTCACCGATCACTGGCGGCGGCTCCTTGTGCTCTTCCTTCTTGGCCGCCTCCGCCTCTCCCTCGGCGGCGGGTTTGTGGCCCAGGAACTTGGTATAGGCAAAGAAGCCGCCGCCGCCAAGGAGCAGGATGACCACGCCAATGATCGCGAAGAATACCAGTTTCGACTTCTTTTTGCCGCCAGCCTCTTCGGCCTGGGCCTCTTTTTCGTCAGCCATGATTCTCTCCTCTGTCTCTCCTGGCGGTGGCCAAGCGCAAGCGCCTGGCGGTTTGCCGCTGTGCAAAGCAAGCATCGTGCCGAAGTATGGTCGGCATTGGTTCTGGGTTCTAATGTATAGGTAACTTCTCGGTAATTCAACGGATTTGTGTGAATGTCCCGGAAGAGCCCGCTTTTTTTCCGCATGGGCCGGTCCGAATCGTCATGGTTTTGACGCAGGCAGCCCTCGGATACCGTCAAAAAGGAGACAGGCAACCCGACGATTCCATGGTGGTTCGGCTTGGTTCTGTGGTAAAGAGGGGAGGGTTCGGTGGCGTGCATGCCGGGCGGTGGTCGAAGGCGCGCCCGACAGAGAAGAGGACGGGAATGGAGATCGCATCGCGGCAGGTGGGTTTGCTTGCCTGTCCTTCGTATGGGGACGCGGAGCTTGCCGAGCGGCTGGACCGACTTTGCGACGGCCTGGGCCTTGTCGTATCCCGGGGCAGCAGGGTGCTGCTCAAACCCAATCTGGTTTCCTCACGGGGCAATCGACAGCTTGCCTGCTCCCAGCCGGAGTTTGTCGCCGCGGTGGCCCGTTGGTTCGTGGCGCGGGGGGCGCGGGTGGCGGTGGGCGACTCGCCTGCCTTTGGCTCCGCCAAGGGGGTGATGGCCGCCTGCGGCATTGCCGACGCCTTGCGTGGGCTGCCGGTGGAGTTGGTCAACTTCGATGATCCCCAACCGGTGCGGCTCGCCTCGGGGCTGAGCGTCGGGGTGGCCCGCCAGGCCCTGGAGTGCGACCTCTTGGTCAATCTGCCCCGGGTCAAGGCCCATGACCAGTTGTACCTGACCATGGCGGTGAAGAACTATTTTGGGGCGGTGGTGGGATTCCGCAAGGCGTGGCTTCACGCCAGGCACGGCGACATCGACAACCGTTTCGAGTCCCTGCTGGTGGACCTGCTCGCGGTCCTGCCGACCGGGATCTCGCTGGTGGATGGGGTCGTGGCCATGCAGCGCAGCGGCCCCATGACGGGCGAGTCCTTCGCGCTGGGAGTGCTTGCCGCCGGGGCCAATCCGGTCGCGGTGGACACGGCGCTCATGGCGGTGCTGGGATTGCCGGCCGTGGCCAGCCCGCTCTGGCGGGAATGTGCCCGTCGCGGCCTTGCCGGCTGCCGGCTGGACGAGCTGGCCTTTCCCTTGGCTCGGCCCGAGGAGGTGAGCAAGCCGGGCTTTGCGCCGCCGGGGCGGCTTGCGCCGGTGAGCTTCCACCCTTGGCGGCTTTTTACCGGCGCAATGAAACGGGTCGCGGCCAGGTGGGGCGGCGGTTGAGTCGGGTGCTCGCGGCTGGAAAGTGGCTTTACAATCGCACTGGAACTATTTATCGTTGCAAGGCGAACGATAGGGAAAGGATAAAGGAACAAAGAGAAAGGTGGCGAGGAAGGGGCGAGGGCCTGTCGTTCCTGTTCGCCGTTATCCTTTATCTTGATTTTTTTAGGAGACGGACATGTACAATCTGCAAGGCAAGGTGGCATTGGTGACCGGCAGCTCGCGGGGGATCGGCAAGGCCATCGCCCTGAGGCTCGCGGAGAACGGGGTCGATCTGGTGGTGAACTACGTGCGCCACCGCCAGGACGCCGAGGAAACCGCCCGGCTCATCGAGGCCAAGGGGGTACGGTGCCTGGTGGTCAAGGCCAATGTCGCCGAGGACGATGACGTCCGGGCGATGTTCGACCTGATCGGCGCCGAGTTCGGCCGGATCGACTTCCTGGTGAGCAACGCCGCGTCAGGGGTGCTCAAGCCGGCCATGGAGCTCTCCGCCCGCCATTGGAACTGGGCCATGGATATCAATGCCCGGGCGCTTCTCACCCTGACCCAGCAGGCGGCGCCGCTCATGCGGCCCGGTGCCCGGATCATGGCGGTTTCCAGCATGGGAGCGGTGCGGGCGGTGGAGAACTACACGGCGGTGGGCGCCTCCAAGGCGGCCCTGGAGTCGCTGGTGCGGCATCTGGCCGTGGAACTCGGGCCCATGGGGATCACCGTCAACACCATCAGCGCCGGTGCGGTGGACACCGAGGCGCTCAAGAAATTCCCCAATCGCCAGCAGATCCTGGACGGCGCCCTGCAACGCACCCCACTGGGGCGGCTCACCACCCCCGAGGACGTGGCCGACGTGGCCCTCTTTCTCTGCAGCGAGCTTTCCGCCATGATCCACGGGCAGACCATCGTCGTGGACGGCGGCTACTCGATTCGGGCGTAATTCGAGCCATGCGGGCATTCAGCACGCGGGGCGAGCTGGTTCTGGCCTCGGCATCGCCCCGGCGGCGGGAGCTGCTCGCCGGACTGGGCCTGGCGTTTGCCGTGCAAGCGGCCGATGTGGACGAGACGCCCTTGCCGGGCGAGATCCCGGCCGCCCTGGTGCAGCGGCTCTCTCTGGCCAAGGCCGAAGCGGTGGCCATGCAGCGGCCCGAGGCCTGGGTGCTTGCCGCCGACACGGTGGTGACCGTGGATGGGCTGGTGCTGGGCAAGCCACGCGACCCCGAGCAGGCGGTGGAGATGCTGCTGCGCCTCTCCGACCGCTGGCATGAGGTGTGGAGTGGCTTTTGTCTGCTGCGGGGGCGGGACTCGGCGTGCGCGGCCAGCGCGGTCCGCACCGAGGTGCGCTTCATGCCCCTCTCCCCTGCCCTGTGCCGGGCCTATGTCGCCACCGGCGAGCCGCTTGACAAGGCAGGCAGCTATGGCATCCAGGGCCAGGGCGGTCTGCTGGTTTCCCAGGTCCGTGGCTCCTATACCAATGTGGTCGGGCTGCCCATGACCGAGGTGATCGAGGCGATGCTGCGCCTGGGCGCGGTGGCGGCTTGCGAGCGCTTCCCTTCCTGACCATTTTTCTTGGCAGGATCAGCTAGTTGGGAATTTTTCCCAATCTGTTTGCTGTTTTCCCCTTCCTTCTGCTACCATGATCCCACACCCATAATTCCGCGAGGGGGCGACCACGGAGCATGGCCACCGAACAGCCCAATATCTTCATCGCCAGGCAGCCCATCTTCCGGCGCAACCAGAAGGTCTTCGCCTACGAGCTGCTTTATCGCGCCGGGTTGGTCAATGCCTACGATCCCAACCAGGACGGCGAGCAGGCCACCTCCAAGGTGATCACCAACAGTTTCCTGATGATCGGCATCGCCACCATCACCGAAGGAAAGCGCGCCTTCATCAACTTCAGCGAGGAAATGCTGCTGCAGGGCTATCCCGGCCTGTTCCCGAAGGATCTGGTGGTGGTGGAGGTACTGGAGACGGTGGGGACCACGCCGGAGGTGGTCAAGGCGTGTGAGGGGCTGGTGCGGAAGGGGTATGTGCTGGCTCTGGACGATTTTCTCTACGATGACCGGTTCCTGCCGTTGATCAGGCTCTCCAAGATCATCAAGTTCGATATCCGCCAGATGGAGTTTGCCGAGTTGGAGCGGCAGGTGGAGATCGTCAAACGGCAGGGGGTGAAGCTCCTGGCCGAGAAGATCGAGACCAAGGAGGAGTTCGAGGCCACCAAGAGTCTCGGCTTCGACCTCTTCCAGGGCTACTTCTTCAGCAAGCCCAACATCGTGCAGGGCCGCGACATCCCCGGCTCAAAGCTCCAGTATCTCAAGATCCTGCGCATGCTGCAGGACGAGAACTGCGATTTTCCCAAGCTCGCCGGGGTGATCAACCACGACGTCTCCCTCGCCTACAAGCTGCTCAAGTACGTCAACTCCGCCTACTTTGCCCGAATCAACGCGGCCCGCTCCACCCAGGAGGCGGTTTCCATGCTGGGGGAACTCCACCTGCGCAAGTGGCTGTCGTTGATGATGCTCTCCTACCTGGCCGAGGACAAGCCCTCTGAACTGTTGCGCATGTCCGCCTTCCGGGGCAGCCTCTGCGAGTTGATCGCCGGGCAGTTGCTGGGCAGGAAGGGCGAGCAGGCCGCCTTCCATACCGTCGGCATGTTCTCGTTGCTGCCGGCCCTGCTGGACAAGCCCATGGCCGAGGTGGTGCGGGAGCTGCCCCTCGGTCCGTCGGTGATCGACGCCTTGCTCGATCGGGGCGTCTCGCCGCTCCATCAGACCCTCTCCCTGGTGGAGGCCTATGAGCGCGGCAACTGGGTAGAGGCGGGGCGTCTGGTCGCCGGCCTCGGGGTGCGAGCCGAGCATATCCCGCTGCTGTACGCCCAGAGCCTGGAGATCGTGCAGAGTTACGGCTTTACTGACTGACCGCGTACATCTTCGAGAAATCCCCCACCCTGAGAAAGAGCGCCGCAATGGCGGTGAGCAGGTTGAGGCGGTTGGCGCGCACCTTCTCGTCCTCGGCCATGACCATCACCTTGTCGAAGAAGGTATCCACCGGCTCCTTCATGCCGAGGATTACCGCCAGCGCCGCGGCGTAGTCGTGGTTGGCGAGCAGCGGCCCCGCTTCCGCGGCCACCGCCAGGAAGGCCTCGTGCAGGCTCCGCTCCGCCTCCTCCTGGAAGAGAGCAGGGTCGACAGCGGTTTCCTGATTGTCCTTGATGATGTTGTTGACCCGTTTGAAGGCGCCAGAAAGCCGCGTGAAGGCCTCCTGGCCGCTGATCGCCACCAGGGCGTCGATGCGGCGGCGGCAGTCCGCCGGATCGTCGAAGGAGACCGAGGTGACCGCCTCCACCGCCTCGGCCGGGACCCCCTGGCTGGTGAGGTCGTTGGTGAAGCGGCCGCGGATGAAGTCGAGCACGTTGCGTCGCGCCTCGGCTGCCGGCACGGTGAGCTTGTCGCCATAGAGGCGAAGCGCCTCGTCGGTCAGCTCGCCAAGCGAGACAGTGAAGCCCATGCGGCCGATGATGGCGAGCAGCCCCAGGGCGAGGCGGCGCAGGCCAAAGGGGTCGGTGGTGCCGGTTGGGGTCTGGCCGATGCCGAAACAGCCGGCGATGGAGTCGATGCGGTCGGCCATGCCGACGATGGCGCCGGGCACCGTGGCGGGCAGGACGCCGCCGGCTCGGACCGGCAGGTAGTGCTCGTGAATGGCGGTGGCCACCTCGGCCGGCTCGCCGGAAAGCAGCGCGTAGTCGCGGCCGATGGCGCCCTGCAGGGAGGGGAATTCACCCACCATGCTGGTGAGCAGATCCGCCTTGGCCAGCTGCGCCGCCCGTTTGGCATGTGCCGCCTGCGCCGGGGCGAGGCGTTCGGCCAGCCAGCCGGCGAGGCGTTCGATCCGGGCGGTTTTTTCCTGCATGGTGCCGAGCTTGGCCTGGAAGATCACCCCGGAAAGGCCTCCCACCCGCTCGGCCAGCGGCTGGCGCTGATCGTCCTTGAAGAAGAAGAAGGCGTCCTCCAGGCGGGCCCGGATCACCCGCTGGTGGCCGTCCGCCGCCAGGCGGGCGTCGGTGGTGTTGGTATTGTTCACCGCGATGAAATGGGGCATCAGCTTGCCCGCCTTGTTCACCACCGCGAAGTACTTCTGGTGCTCCCGCATGGAGGTGATCAGCACCTCCTGGGGCAGGGCCAGGAAGCGCTCCTCGAAGGTGCCGCAGATGGCAAAGGGCTTTTCCACCAGATTGCACACCGTATCCACCAGCTCCTCGTCCGGCAGCACCGTGCCGCCGACGCTCTCGGCGGCGCGGGTGATCTCGACCAGCACCGCCTGGCGGCGTTCGGCCGGATCGGCCAGCACCTGCACGCCGCGCAGGGTCTCCAGATAGCCGCCAAAATCGGTGACCGGAAAGGGACCGCGACCCATGAAGCGGTGGCCCTGGGTGGTGTTGGCGCTTGCCAGGCCATCCAGGGAGAAGGAGACCGGTTGGCCGCCATAGAGGGCCAGCAGCCACTGGATGGGGCGGGCGAAGCTCAACCGACCCGCGCCCCAGCGCATGGACTTGGGAAAGCCGATGGCGGTGATCACCCCGGGCAGGGTTTCGGCGAGCAGTTCGGCGGTCGGCCGCCCTTTCTGTTCCACCCGTACCATCAGGTACTCGCCCTTGGGGGTTTGGGCGATCTGGAGCGCCTCCACCCCAACGCCGCGGGTCTTGGCAAAGCCGATCGCGGCCTGGGTGGGGGAGCCGTTGGCGTCAAAGGCCGCCTTCCTGGGTGGGCCGAGGAACTCTTCCTCCCGATCCGGCTGCTGGCTGGCCAGGTCGCTCACCGCCACGGTCAAGCGGCGCGGCGTTGCGGCGGTGCGGATCTCGCCGTGGGAGAGGGCCAGTTCGCGGAAACGGGCGGCGACGCTGTCGCGCAACTGGGCAAGGGCCGGCATGATGTAGCTGGCGGGGATTTCTTCGGTACCGATCTCGAGTAACAGTTCCTGCTGCATATGGGGTGTCCTTCCGGGTGATGGATGGCGTAAGGGACTACGGCTTATCAAAGTTTCCTGTTTTGTAACTCTCCAGCTTGATGCCGGAATCGAACGAAAAACCATGGAATGTAACTGCTCAGCAGTGCCGCAGATGCGCGAAAGAGGCCTGCGACGTGTGCTATTTGCGCATGAGCAGGCTGATGATCCCCCGCGAGGGGGGATAAACTCTGCAGGGACTACGGTGCTGCTGGAAAGTTCCCCTGTTTTTAACGCAAAGAGGCGAAGACGCAAAGAGATTTGTGCCAGAGTCGCCGGTGGTTTTTCAGTGCGGGGGCGCTGCGGCCTCGGGCCATTCCAGGGAGGCGAAGGTGGTGCACCCCTGGGAGAGGTTCTCCACCAGCAGGGAAAACCAGCCGATGGCAGGATGGGTCTTGAGCTTGTCGCCCAGGGCGGCGGTGATCGCCTCCACCGAGAGGTCGCGGGGCGCGAGGGCACCGGGGGCGTCGGGCCAGGCGAGGTCGTGGCCGGTCACCTCCTCCACCAGTTGGATGATATCCTCGATCCAGATGAAGTGGCGGAAGCGGAGCCGCACGGTGGCCATGCCCCAGTGCCCTAGGGAGCGGGGCAGGTCATGGGCCACCTGGCTCGGCAGCGGCGGGGCGATGGGCACCCGCACCTCCAGGACCAGATCGTCGGTGTCCTGCAGGGAGCCATGCATGGCGCACTGGTAGCGGCCCAGGCCGATGGCGCCGCCGGGCGGACAGGGGCGTCGTTCCAGGAAGTAGGGGAAGGCGATCTCCACGTGGGCGGCCTCGGCCTGGAGGCGGGCCTTCATCCCCTCCAGGATGCGGTGGAAGCTCTTGAGGTTGATCTCGCCGTGGAACCGGTTGAGGATCTCCACGAACCGGCTCATGTGGGTGCCCTTGAAGTGGTGGGGCAGGTTGACGTACATGTTGACCAGGGCCACGGTCTTCTGAGTCTTCCTGGCCTTGTCCAGCACGGTGACCGGGTAGGAGATGTTCTTGACGCCCACCTTCTTGATGTTGATGCGGCGGTAGTCGCGCTGGCCCTGAATGTCTTTCATCGCGTGGCGTGGGAGGGGGGCGGCTCAGTGGAGGTGCTTCTTGACCGCCGCCTTGAGTTCATCCAGGTTGGAGGATTTGACGATGTATTCGTCCGAGGCCCAGGTGGCCAGGTCCTGCTTGAACTCCTGGTAGGCGGAGCTCAGGATCACCGGCAGGCTGGGGTTCTTCTCCTTGATCTGGCGGAGGGTGTCTATGCCGTTCATGCCGGGCATGTTGATGTCCAGGATGATCAGGTCGGGGGAGATCAGCTTCAGCTTGCCCAGCGCTTCCTCGCCGGACAGGGCGGAGTGGACCTCGTAGCCTTCCTCTTCCAGTTCCTCGCGGTACAGGAGGTGGATGCTGTCCTCATCGTCAACAAGCAGTATCTTCTTCATGGTTCTCCTCTGTCGGGCGCATTAAATGGCCGCGGCGCGCAGGAACTTGGCCGCCTCCTCCGGCGGCACCGGATTGATGTAGAAGCCAGAGCCCCACTCGAACCCGGCGATGGTGGTGAGCTTGGGCATGATCTCGAAGTGCCAGTGGTAGTGCTCCAGGGGCTGGGAGCGCAGCGGCGCCCCGTGCAACACGAAGTTGAAGGGCACGTCCGGGATGCATTTGTTGAGCCGCCGCATGCACTCGGAAAAGATCGCCGCCAGGGCCATGAAGTGATCGTTGTCCATGGCCAGGTAGGAGGAGGCGTGCTGCTTGGGCAGGATCCACATCTCGAAGGGCGAGCGCGGCGCGTAGGGCACGATGGCGAGGAAGAGATCGTTCTGGGCCACCACCCGCACGTTCTGGTTGATCTCCTGGCGGATGATGTCGCAGAAGACGCAACGCTCCTTGTACTTGTAGTAGGAGAGGCTGCCCTCCAGTTCGGAACTGATCATGCGCGGCACGATGGGCAGGGCGATCAACTGGGAATGGGAGTGCTCCAGCGAAGCCCCGGCGGCGGCGCCGAAGTTCTTGAAAACCATGACGTAGCGGAAGCGCGGATCCTGGCCCAGGTCGGTGAGGCGGTCGCGATAGGCCCAGAACACCTTGACCATCCGCTCCGGCGGCAGGTTGGTGAAGGTCTCGTGATGATCCGGCGTCTCGATGATGACCTCGTGGGCGCCGATACCGTTCATCCGATCGTAGAGCCCTTCCCCTTCCTTGTTGAGGCTGCCCTCGATGATCAGGGCGGGGTACTTGTTGGGCACCACCCGCAGTTCCCAGCCGGGCCGGTTGGCCTGCCGGCCGGGGGTGGAGTTGTAGCCAAGAACCTCCGGCGGCGTGGTGTTCTCGTTGCCGGGGCAGAGCGGGCAGAAGCCGCCTTTGGTGGCGTGGCGTTCCACGATGAAGTCGGTGGGCCGTTTGCCACGCTCGGTGGAGATGATGATCCACCTGCCGATGATGGGGTCCTTGCGGAGTTCAGGCATCGTCCCTTACAGGCCCTTCTTGGCCCGCTCCTGGTTTTCCTGCTGGGTCTTGCACTCGATGCACAAGGTGGTGACCGGCCGGGCCTCCAGTCTTTTTATGGAGATGTCGTCCCCGCACTCCTCGCAGATGCCGTAGTTGCCCTCGTCAATGCGCTCGATGGCCTCGCGGATCTTGGAGAGCAGCTTGCGCTCCCGGTCGCGGATCCGAAGTTCGAAGCTGCGGTCCGACTCGGCGCTGGCCCGATCGGTGGGATCGGGGTAGTTGTCGGTGCTGTCGGTCATCTCGTGGATGGTCTTTTCCGCCTCGCGCAGAAGATCCTGGCTCATATCCTCCAGCTTCTTGCGGAAATAGTCAAGCTGTTCTGTTTTCACGGCATTACTCCCTTGATCCGCCCAGGACAGGCACTTAGTCGATGGAGGGTTCCCCGCTCCGTTGGTAGGTCCCGCTCTTGCCGCCGGTCTTGCGCAGCAGCCTGATATGGTTGATGGTCATGGACTTGTCCACCGCCTTGCACATGTCGTAGATGGTGAGCGCCGCCACTGAAACCGCGGTGAGCGCCTCCATTTCCACGCCGGTCTTGCCGGTGATGCCGACGGTGGCCTGAATACCGATGGTGCAGGTCGCCTCGTCCAGCTCGAAATCGACGGTGACCTTGTTGATGGGCAGCGGGTGGGTCAGCGGGATCAGGTCATCGGTCCGTTTGGCCGCCATGATCCCGGCGATTCTGGCCACCCCCAGCACGTCGCCTTTTGCCATGCCCCCCTCCCTCACCAGGCGGAAGGCCTCGGGCGAGAGGGTGATGGAGCCGGCGGCCAACGCTTCCCGCGCGGTTTCGGCCTTGGCGCCCACGTCCACCATGCGGGCGTTGCCGGCCTCGTCGAAGTGGGTGAGCGGGTTGGTCGCGGTCATCGCGCGTCTCCGTTGGTCAGCGAGTTGAGCAGTTTCGCAAAGAAGCCTTCCTCCTCGGATGAGGGCCCCTTTTCCTTCTCCAGGGCGGCGAATTCCTCAAGCAGCTCCTTCTGGCGCTTGCCGAGCTTCTTGGGGATGACCACCTGGATCTCGATCAGCATGTCGCCCTTGCCGCCGCCGCGCAGGGAGGGAACCCCCTCGTCCTTGAGGGTGAAGACCTGCTCCGGCTGAGTGCCCGCCGGGATCTCCAGTTGGCGGCTGCCGTGGATGGTGGGCACGGTCACGGTGGCGCCCAGAGCGGCCTGCGCCATCCCCACCGGCAGGATGCAGAGGATGTTGTTGCCGTCCCGCTGGAAGAACTCGTGCGGCTCCACGTAGAGGATCACATAGAGATCCCCCGGCGGCCCGCCCTTGCGGCCGCCCTCGCCCTCGCCCCGGAGGCGCATGCGGGCGCCGGTGTCGACGCCGGCCGGGATCTTGAGGGAGACCTTCTTGGTCTTGCGGACCAGCCCCTCGCCGTTGCAGTCCTGACAGGGGTCGGAAACGATGGTCCCCTCGCCGCGGCACTTGGGGCAGGTGGTCTGCACCCGGAAGAATCCCTGACTGTGGATCACCTGGCCGTGCCCCTTGCAGGTGGGGCAGGTTTCCGGCTTGTGTCCTGGCCGGAGGCCGGTACCCTCGCAGGTCCAGCAGGTCTCCCGCTTGGTGATCTCGATCTCCTTGTCGGCGCCGTGCACCGCGTCCATGAAGCTGATGGAGAGGTCGTAGCGCAGGTCATTGCCCTGCACCGGTCCCTGACGCCGCTGCGAGGCCCGGCCGCTGAAGCCGCCGCCACCGAAGATGTCGCCGAAGATGTCGCCGAAGCTGGAGAAGATGTCCTCGAAGTTGCCCGGTCCGCTGTAGCCGCTGTCCTTGAGACCGGCGACCCCGTAGCGGTCGTAGATCTTCCGCTTCTCAAGATCGCCCAGGACCTCGTACGCCTCGGTGGCGGCCTTGAACTTCTCCTCGGCCTCCTTGTCGCCCGGATTCTTGTCCGGGTGATACTTCATGGCCAGCTTGCGATACGCCTTCTTGATCTCTTCCGCCGAGGCGTCGGCCTTGACCCCGAGCCGCTTGTAGAAGTCGCTTTCCATGCCGAATTACGCAAGGGGTTCTTCGGTTTGTTCGTCCTCAAGCTCCGGCGCGATGGCGGGGGCGACAACGGGCGGCGCCTCCTGGAGGGTGCGCTTGAAGTTCGTGATGTTGTCGAAGGAGACCTCTCCGGCGGCGATTTCACGCAGGGTGGTGACGATCTCCTTGTTCTTCTGCTTGACCAGGAAGGGCGAGCCCTTGCGGTGCTGCTTGACCCGCTCCACCGCCAGGTGGATGAGGGAGAAGCGGTTCTCGTTGCCGATCCGGCTGAGGCAGTCTTCAACGGTGATACGAGCCATAATGTGCAACTCCTTGCCGTGTTGGCGCCGCGGCAGGGGCGGCGCCAACTGTTTTCACTGAGAAACCCATCGCTTTTGCATCGCGGCCCTTTGGCTGATGGGCTGAGGAACCGGCGCATTTCAGTCCGGCCCCAGCTTGGCGACGCGGCAGTGTAAACTTAAAGATTATAATTCATCCCATTTTGTTGGCAATGTTTTTTTGTCCCGAGGGCAGAGCCTGGCCGATGTTTCCTCTGGATTTTTATTCATTGGCACGAGACATGCATATTCTTCTTGCCGGCACGGTTGCCGGGATGTTTGGCCGTGGAAAAGTGCACATTGTGCCGGGTTCCAATGCGGCGTGATGCCCTGGGTTGTCGGGAAAAGCCGGCAAAAAGTTCCCTGTGTCGGAGGTGTCAGCGATTTGACGTTTTGGTTGAAAGATTGCCAAAGAGGTGCGCTATGCGAAAGTTCGCGTCAATGATGATTCTGCTCGTGGGCTGCGCGGGTTGTTCCGGCGGGGTGCGCAGCAGTCTGCTGGACATGGAGGTGCGGCTCGCTTCGCCGATGTTCGCCGACGATCCCGGCCTGGCGGTGGTTTACCCAGCCGGCCGTGGGGCGCTGGGGCAGGATCCGGCGGCGAGCCACGATCTGGCGCGGGCCTTTGGCCCGGCGTGGCGCAACCTGGAAGGGGACCATCCTTCCTATAACTTCAACCCGTGAGGGCTTTCCCATGAAGATGCGATGGATGGTGGCCATGGCGCTTTCCTCCCTGTTGGCCGCAAGCTCCGGTTGGGGTGACGAGTCGGCGGGCTTCGGTTCCGGATTCTCGCTCTTCGGCAGTCGCTCGGCCCCACCGTACCGTGCCCATGCCTACAACTATCCGCATGCCATTCCGCCGGACTACGCCTACCGCACCGGTCGGGTCTTCTCCCCCTACAACCTCAGCCATTCCGCCTCGCTCTGGCGGCGGGCGCTCTACGGTGGCAACGGCGAGGCCATGCCCGGCCATCCCGGCGAGGTGGCAGCCACGGTGAGCCGGCTGGCCGGCGACCTGGTGGCCGGGCTCGGCGAGGAGGGGATTGCCGAGTACAGCGTGGCGGTGAGCACCGTGGTCAACCTGAACAACCTCTACGCCACCTCCGCCCTGGGTCGCTACGTGGGAGAACAGCTGATCGGCGAACTGCAGCGGGCCGGGGTCGAGGTGGTGGACGTGCGCAAGACCCCCGGGCTGATGGTGAGCGAGCGCCACGGCGAGTACGGGATGTCCCGCGATATGAACGAACTGGGCTTCACCCAGTCGGCGCAGGCGACTCTGGTGGGCACTTACACGGTGAACGGCCAGGAGGTGCTGCTGAACGCCCGCCTGCTCCGCAACCAGGACAACGTGGTGCTCGCCTCGTCCAGGGCGGCCCTGCCCATGGACGCGCTGGTGGCCGGGATGCTGGCCGACGAGAACATGCCGGCCGCCACCCAGGTTTCCAGGGTGGGGGTGCGGTCCTTCCCGGACAAGAAATAGACGATGCCGTAAGAGCCAGGAGGCGCGATGACGATGACGACCCTAAAACGAGCAGGCTACTGGCCTCGGCTGGTGGCGCCGCTGCTCCTGCTGCTGGCGTTGGCCGGCTGCGGCCAGCCCGCGGTCACCGGCGGCACCGCCTCGGTGCTCACCCCGGACTTCTTCGGGGTGGGCGACGAACTGGCCCTGCAGCTCGCCTCGGGCCTGCGTGGCAGCGGTGGCCAGCGCCTGATCCTCACCACGGTGGTGGATCTGGACAACCTCTCCCACACCAACCGTTTCGGCCGAACCCTCACCGAGGCCATGTCCACCAGTCTCTTTCGCCACGGCTTCGGGGTGGTGGAGGTGCGCAAGGCCGCGGAACTCCTGATCAAAGATCCAGGCGGCGAGCTGATGCTCACCCGGGACACCAGTCTGTTGGCCCGCCAGCACCAGGCCGCGGCGGTGGTCGCCGGCACCTACTCGCTCACCCCCACCACGGTGATCATCAACCTCAAGCTCCTGGACGCCGGCTCCCAGCAGGTACTCTCCGTGGCGGGCATGGAGTTGCAGCGCAGCCGCGCCATCAACCATCTCCTGGCGGCCGGCGGCAGCAGCCGCGGCGGCGACGCCCAGCTTTCCGCCTACGAGCGGTGAGGAGAACGCCATGCGCATCATCCCCCTGCTGTTGACCCTCTCTCTGCTTGCTGGCTGCGCCAGCGCCCCCGGCCCGGTCGGCTGGAAGCATCAGCCGGTGGAGGCGCGAAAGAACGCGCCGCTGGTGCTGATCCACCCCTTGGAGAACGCCGGGGAGGGGGCGAGTCTCGGGGTGCTGCCCTTCCAGGTGCCGGACAACCTGCGCCGCGAGCAGGGCGAGGCGATGGGGCTGCTCTTCAAGGACGTGCTCTTGGGGAAGCAGGCCTTTCCCCGCATCATCGGGATCAAGGATGGCTATCTGAGCCAGGAGGAGGCGGCGACCATCGGCCGCAAGGCCGGCGTCGATCTGGTCCTGGCCGGCCGGGTGACCCACGCCCTGGAGGGTAGCCAGTTCGGCGGCGGCCGGCTGGAGGTGGCAAGCCGGATCATCGACACCCATTCCGGCAACACGGTCTGGTACGTGGAACAGTCCATGGATCAGCCCATGGCCTACCCCAAGAGTTCCACCCTGGACCGTTTTGTCGCCGCCTTCAATCCGCCGGAGATCAAGCCCTCCCAGGCCGGGCCGGTATTGCCCAACATGCTGGCCCAGGTGGCCCACGACCTGGCCGAGGTCATCGGCGGGGCAGGCCGGGTGAGTCGCTGATTGTCGCGAGAGGAAATGCGAAGAGAAAGCCCGTTCCGGCCTCAGCCGAGCGGGCTTTTTTGATTCTGGCTGGCGGATTCCATCACCTTGAGACCCATCTGGAGATGCTCCTGGGTGTAGGTGAGGAAGACCTCCTCGGCACTGTCCTTGCTCTTGATGCCGCCTTTTTTGAGCGGCAGGTCGGAGACCAGCATCATGGCGCCAGTGGGGACGTTGTGGGCGTAGCCCACCGCGAAGAGGGTGGCGATCTCCATGTCGATGGCCATGATGCGGTGGCGCTGGATGTACTCGATGAACTCGTCGTCGAACTCCCACATCCGGTAGTCGGTGGTCATCAGGATGCCTGACTTGGGCACCATCTTCAGCTCGCTGGTGATCACCTGTTCGCAGAGGCGGTTGAGGTGGATGGAGGGCAGGGCGGGCACGTCCTTGGGCAGGTAGTGGCGGCTGGTGCCCTCGTCGCGGATACTGGCGGTGGGAACGATGATATCGCCGATCTCCAGGTCGTCGTCGATGCCGCCGCACATGCCGAGCATCAGCACGCACTTGATCTCGTCCAGGAAGGAGAGGCAGTGCATGACGATGCCGGCCGAGGGCGAACCCACCCCGTGGTTGATGATGCTGATGTTGCGCTCGCGGTCATGCACCGCGCTCCAGTGGCCGCGTTTGATCTCGTTGCCGGTGAAGCGGGCGAAGTCGTCGATGTAGCGGTTGAAGTTGCAGAGCAGGATGTAGGAGCCGAACTCCTTGACGCTGGAGCCGGTGTAGCGTTCCAGGGTGTGGCGGGCGTAATTGTCCGGCCTGAGGAGTTGGGAGGTCATGGGACTCCTGTCTACTTGAGGAAGGGGTTCCTGAGCAGCATGGTCTGTTCGCGGCCAGGCCCCACCGAGAGGATGTAGGCCGGGGTCTCGGTGAACTCCTCGATGCGCTTCACATAGTCGCGCGCCTTCTGCGGCAGGTCGTCCACGCTTTGGGCGGTGCTGATCTCCTCGCTCCAGCCGGCCAGCTCCTCGTACAGGGGCTGCATCTTGGCGTAGAGGGTCATGTTGTTGGGCATGGCGGTGAGCTTTTTGCCTTCCGCCTCGTAGGCGGTGGCCAGCTTCAGGGTGGGCTGGCCGCTTAGCACGTCGAGCTTGGTGATGGCCAGGCCGTTGATGCCGTTCAGGCGCACGGCCTCGCGGGCGATCACGCCATCGAGCCAGCCGCAGCGGCGCTTGCGGCCGGTGGTGGCCCCGAACTCGCCGCCCTTCTCCTGCAACTGGTCGCCCACCGCGTCGAAGAGCTCGGTGGGGAAGGGGCCCTCGCCCACCCGGGTGGTGTAGGCCTTGAGGATCCCGATGACGCAGTCGATGTGGGAGGGGCCGAAGCCGCTGCCGGTGCAGGCGTTGCCGGCGATGGTGTTGGAGGAGGTGACAAAGGGGTAGGTGCCGTGGTCGATATCGAGCTGGGTGCCCTGCGCGCCCTCGAAGAGGATGTGCTTGCCGGCCCGCCGGCTGTCGTCCAGGGCCACCGAGACGTTGCCGATGAAGGGGGCGAGCCGCTCGGCGTACTTCCTGTACTGGTCATGCACCGCCTCGAAGGAGACCGGCTCGCCGCCGAACTTCTTCACGATCAGGAAGTTCTTTTCCTCGATGTTCTCCCGCAGCTTCTCGGAGAACACCGCGTCGTCCAGGAGGTCGCCGGCCTTGATGCCGTGGCGGAGGACCTTGTCGCCGTAGCAGGGGCCAATGCCGCGGCCGGTGGTGCCGATCTTCTTGCCGCTCTTGAGGGCCGACTCGCTGCACGAATCGAGCACCCGGTGGTAGGGCATGATCAAGTGGGCGCGCTCGCTGATCATCAGGCGGGAGGGGTGGACCGGCAGGCCGCTGGCGGAGAGCTTGTCCATCTCCTCAAGCAGGACGCCGGGGTCGAGGACCACGCCGTTGCCGATGAAGCACATCTTGTTTTCGTAGAGGATGCCCGAGGGGATCAGGTGGAAGACGTACTTCTTGCCTTCCACCACCAGGGTGTGGCCGGCGTTGTTGCCGCCCTGAAAGCGGACCACGCAGTCGGCGTGCTCGGTGAGCAGGTCGACGATCTTGCCCTTGCCCTCGTCCCCCCACTGGGTTCCGATAATCACCACGTTGGCCATGTTGACAACTCCTTCGCGGGCTTGCCGCGTGTCGATATCTGGTTCAGGCCGCCCCTGGTGGGGGCGCCATGATTTCTCCGGACGGATTCGTACAGCACCCGGCACCATAGTCAAAGGAGGATGAAAAGTCAATCGCACTGAACGACCCGGGTCGCCGCCTTGACAACCCCCTGGCAAATGCCGTAGAGTGCGGAACATTCCATCAATGGTGATGGTGGCGCGGCTTTTTGGGGGCCGCGGGCAACTTTCCTCGTTTTGGCGTGGGACCGGCATGTTCGGCATCGGGCTTCCTGAACTGATTCTCATCATGGGAATAGCGCTCATCGTGGTGGGGCCGGAGCGGCTTCCCGACCTGGCCAAGTCCCTTGCCAAGGGGATGCTGGAGCTGAAGAAGACCGCCGCCGCCCTGAAGCAGAACCTCGACGAGGAGATGCGCGAGGAGCTGAAGCAAGACCCCTGGAAGCAGAACCTGGACGCCCCGGCCTCATCGGAGCCGCATCCGGCGGCGGTGGGCCAGGTGGTTGACCCCGGCCGGCCCGAGGTTGACGCGGTGGCCGGACCGCCCGCCGCCCCGGCCCAGACGGATGCCGTTGCCCCGCCCCCGGTGGAGAAACAGCAGGGATGACCGTGCTGGCCGGCCACTTTGCTGGCCACCTCCAGGAGTTGCGCCGGAGGGTGCTCCTCTCTTTCCTGGCCATCCTGGCGGCCTCAATGGTCGCCTACGCCTTTGTCGAGCAGCTGGTCCGGCTTTTCCTGGCGCCGCTGCGCGCCAGCCATCCCGAATTCGCCCATCTGGTCTATACCAATCTGCCGGAGGCCTTTGTCGGCTACCTCAAGGTAGCCCTGCTGGCGGGGCTGGCGGCAAGCTTCCCAATCTGCTGCCATCAGCTTTGGCTCTTCATCTCCCCCGGGCTCTACAGCCACGAAAAGCGCGTGGCCCGTCAGGTGGTCTTCTGGGGTACCAGCCTCTTCGCGGCGGGCGGCGCCTTCGCCCTGCTGGTGGCCTTGCCCAGGGCGCTTTCCTTCCTGCTGGGATTCGCCGACGCCCAGCTGGTGCCGATGCTGCGTCTGGACAGCTACCTCACCTTCGTGGCCCGGGCGGTGCTCGCCTTCGGGCTTGCCTTCGAGATCCCCTTCCTGATGGTCATGGCCATCCGGGTCGGCTTCGTGCGCAGCCACTACTTCGCGAAAAGGCGCAAGTACTTCTACCTCGCCATCCTGGTGCTCGCCTTCCTGCTTGCCGCCGGCGATCCGGTGGCCACCCTGCTCGCCGCCCTGCCGCTTTTCGGGTTGTACGAGGCGGGGCTGCTGCTGGGCAGGATTTTTGGCGGCCCGAAGCCCCAGGAATGATCGGCCGGCCCCCATGCGCTTCCTGCTTCTCTCCCTGACCTATCTGGCCCTTTACGGCGGCCTGCACGCCTACGTGGCCCATCGGGCGCTGCGGGCCTTTCCCCGGTTGCGCGCCGAGGTGGTGGCGGCGCCGTTCGCGGTGCTGGCGGTCTTCCCGCTTGCCGAGCGGCTGCTGGAGCGGGGAAATCTCTGGAGCGCGCCGCTGCCCCTGCGCCAGCTTGCCTATGGTTGGATGGGTTTTGTTTTTCTTGTGGCCAGCCTGCTGCTGGCCAGCGATCTGTTGGGCTGGGGTTTTTCGGGACTGACCCGGCGGCGGGCGGGCAGGACTTGGGCGAGATGGCGCTTGGGGCTGGCGCTGACCTTGGCCAGCTTCCTTGCCTGGCAGGCCTGGCTTACGGCCAGGCAGCCGATGGTGAAGGAGGTGGTCATCTCTTCGCCCAAGGTGCCGGCCTCGGCGGGGGAGGTGCGCATCGTCCAGCTCGCCGACATCCATCTTGGCCCCATGCTCGATGCGGAGCGGCTTGAGCGGATCATTGCCCTGGCGACCGCGGCCCGGCCAGATCTGCTGGTGGCCACCGGCGATGTGGTGGACGGCCAGCTCCGGCACCTGAACGGTTTTTCCGGCAGGTTCGCCCGCATCCCCGCCTCGCTGGGCAAGTTCGCCATTCTCGGCAACCATGAGTTCTATGTGGGCGCGGCCCATTCGGCGGAGTTCCTTGGCAGCGCCGGCTTCACGATGCTGCGGGGCGAGCGGCGGCAACCGCTTGGCTGGCTGGCCGTGCTGGGGGTGGATGACACAGCGGCGGACGGCAACGGCCAGCGCCAGGGCGTATCCGAGGCGGTGCTGCTGCGGGAAACCCCGCCACGGGTTTTCACCCTGCTGCTCAAGCACCGGCCCCGGCTGTCCGGCGCGCAGGGGACGGTGGCGGACCTGCAACTCTCCGGCCACACCCACGGCGGCCAGCTCTTCCCCTTCGGCCTGCTGGTGCGCCTGTTCTTCCCGCTTCCCACCGGGCTGTTGGCCCTGGGGGATGGCAAGCATCTCTATACCAGCCTTGGGGCAGGGACCTGGGGGCCGGCCATGCGGCTGCTGGCCCCGCCGGAGGTCACCCTGATCCGGCTGCGGCATGGGGAGGGCTGAGCGGATGGCGGCGCGAAAAGGGTGGCCACGAGGGATGCTGACGGTGCTGGCGCTGACGGTGTTGGCCGGCTGTGGTCAGGCGCCGGAGCAAAAAGCCGAGGCCCGGGCGGTGGCGGTTGCCGCCCCGTCGCAACCCGGTTGCCTGGGCTGCCATCCGCTGCATCTGGATGCGAACCATAATCTGGCCTGCACCGCCTGCCACGGCGGCGACAACAGCGCCAGCGAGCAGCAGGCCGCCCATGCGGGATTGATCAGCCATCCAGCCCATCCAGACCGCATGCTGGAGAGCTGCGGCCGCTGCCATGGCCAGCAGGTGCGGTTGGCGGCCGCCTCGGCCCATTTCACCCTGGCCAACGAGGTGAATCTGGTCCGTCAGGCCTTTGGCGCCAGCGACCGGCTCTCCAGCCCCCGGCAGATCCCGGTGCCGGGGGAGACCGATACTCCGCTTGCCCTGGTGGACGACATGCTCCGCCGCCGCTGCCTGCGCTGCCATGTTTACAGCAGCGGCGACGCCTACCCGGAAACCCGACGGGGCACCGGTTGTGCCGCCTGCCACCTGGCCTATGGCGACGGGGCCATGCAGGGGCATGGCTTTGTCAAGTCGCCGCCGGACAGCCAGTGCCTGCACTGCCATTACGGCAACTTCGTGGGCGCCGACTCCCATGGCCGCTTCGAGCACGACTTCGGGGTGGAGTACCGAACCCCCTACCGGGCCAGCGGCGATTCGCTCAGGCCCTACGGGGTGGAGTTTCACCAGCTTGCTGCCGACGTCCATCAGAAGGCGGGCATGGCCTGCATCGACTGCCACTCCGGCGCCGAGTTGATGGGAGGCCATGGAGGCGATGGCAAGGGGGGGCGGCAAGTCTCCTGCCGCTCCTGCCACGCGCGCGGCCAGGGCGAATCCTTCCCCGGTCTCCACGAGGAAAAAGGCGAATGGCTGCTCACCGCCAGGCTGAGCGGCAAGCGGCTTGTCGTGCCGCAGCTTCGTCATCCCGCCCACCGCCGGTACGGCGGCACAGTCCACTGCACGGTCTGCCATGGTCAGTGGAGTGTCAGCGACCAGGCCACCCACCTCCTGCGTCTGGACCGGCCGGATTTCGAACGCTGGAGCGAGCTCACCGTGCAGGGCAGCTCCGAGGTGGAGGAGCGGCTCGCCTCGGAAGAGGCGATGATGCAAGACGGGTTCACCGGCGAGGCGCGGCAGGGCCTCTGGCTGATGGGCTTTGGCCTGCGCCGCTGGGAGCAGCCGCTCATCGGCAAGGACGAAAAGGGGATGCTCCGGCTCCATCGTCCCATCCTCGACCTGCGCCTCTCCATGGTGGACAGCCAGGGCATGGTGCGTTTCGACAACCTGGCCCCCATCCCCGCCGCCCGCCGCTTCCTGCCCTACTCTCCCCACACCGTCGGCAAGGCTGGCGCCTTTTATCAGGAGCGGCTCAAGGTCACCCTGCCGGCGCGCTGAGTTCGTTTCCGCCCTGTCCGCGTTTGCTCTTCACCGCACAATCGTCATCCGCTTGAACGATTGCCTTCTTCCTTGTCAAGAGAAGGGGAATTGCGATAGCCTGATTTCAGGCCGTTCCATCCCTGTCCCTTTTTGCCAAGGAGAACCGCCATGCAGAAGCGCATCGCCGCATTGCTCGCCTCGTCCCTTCTTTTCGCCGCCCCGGCTTTTTCGCAGTCCATGGTGTGCTGGCAGCTCGACCATACTCTGGTCGGGGCATCGCCCTATGTCTACCGTCTCTCCTATCAGGATCTGGGCAATGGCAACTATGCATTGGTGGGCCTCTCCGAGACCACCCTCATCACCTATCCACCGGTCACCACGCGCCGGGTGGCGACCGGAGGGGCAGTCGCCCTGAGCGCCGATGCGTTCGAGGTCTCCCTGCGCACCGCCGAACTTGGCTCCAGCAGTTCGATCGAGGCCGGCGGGGCGAGCCTGGCCGCCTCGGATATCCAGCTCTCCCTCGATGCCACCCTCAACGGCACCTTCCGCATCGTCAACACCTCCTTGTTCTCGAATGCATCCTCCACTGTCAACTCCATCGAGGGCACGGTGACCCTGATCGACTGCAATACCCCATGACGGAGGAGTCGTCCGGCATGGCAAACAGCAGTGGCGGGCGATTCCCACAAGAGGAGGCGAAGGCTATGGGAATGCGCATGATTGGATGTGGCATGATCGTGCTGGGCTTGGCCTGGGCTACGCCCGCGGTGGCGGCGAGCTTTGATTGCGCCAAGGCGGCGACCCAGCAGGAAAAGCTCATCTGCGGCGATCCGCGGTTGTCGGAGGCGGACGAGGCCCTGGCGAAGGCCTATCGCGCCGCCCTGCTCGGCGCCGTGGACAAGGATGGGTTCAAGCGGCGGCAACAGGAGTGGATCAGGCAGACCCGCAACGGGTGCCAGGATGCCCCCTGTCTGCGCAACGCCTACGCGGCGCGGCTCGTTGCCCTGGAGGAAACCATGCACAAGGCGGCGCAGGAGGCGTTGCGGGAGGCCAACGAGCGATTCTCCTTCCAGGGCAAGCCCATCAACCCGCGCATGCTGGAGGAGCTGCTGCCCTGGCTTTCCGACAACCTCCCCGGCCCGGTGGCCGTGGATCTTGCCGGCGGCGAGAACCGCTATTTCGCGGAGATCAACGCGCTTCAGAAGGGAGGGGTGCGGGCGGTCTGGGATGAGGGGAATGAGCAGCACTCCTGCCAGTACCAGCATCTTGGCCGGCTGGCCAACGGCATGCATGTGGTCAGGATTGCCGCGCAGAGCGGCGGCTCGGGGATCTTCACCGACCTGCTGCTGGTGCGGTTCCTGGTCGATGCCGAGTATGGCGATGGCGGGATGCGGCGCAACCGGCTCCTGATGATGCGAGCCGGCTCCTTCCCGCTGGGAGATCGCTATGACGGGGCCATAGCCGTGCAGGCCGACACGATTTCCATCGGTCCTGGGGGGGGAGGGCTCAGGGCGGGGGCGAAAACCGAGGTGATCAGCATCAAGTAGCGCACGCAGATCTCCAGGCGCAGGGAGCGGCGTTTTTTTTTGCCGCCTCGGCGCTTTCCTTGAACCGTGGCGAAGATCGCAAGAGGAGCCTTATGGAAAGAATGCGGATTTGCGCTGTCCTGGCGGCCATACTTCTGAGTCCTGGTCTGGTCGCGGCCAGCAGCCCCGATGAATGGGTCAGGCACGAGAAGGAGATGGCGGCCAAGTGCATCAAGGCCAGCGGCCTGAAGGAGGCCAGGATCGTGGGGGAGAATGTCCTCTTTGGCGACGAGGTCGGCTATCATGCCGCAATGGTGCGTGGCCGCTATCCGCAACCGCATATGGAGAACGCGGTGGGCCACGTTCTGTGCCTGTTCAACATCAAAACCCGCGAGGCCCAGTGTGGCGAGGCGAATCAGTGGTTCACCCCCGCTGCTGGCGGCAGGTGAGCGGGCGGCGCTGGCGCGGCCCTTTTCCGCAACGGCTGTTTCCGATCGTGATGGGGTGTCGGTGAGCCGTGGGCATCAGCATGAGCCGGAGAGGGTCTGGAGGCTGCTTCGGAATAGGGAGGTGCCCGCCGGAATGGTCTGTTTCCGCCCAGGCGATTTCGTTGGCGGGGATATTGATTCCCTCTCTGGTCAGAATCAGCCTGGTCCTTGCGCCGTGCCCGGTTCCCGCCCGCCGGCCTCTCCGCTGAAGATCGCCAGCAGCCGCCGGTAGGGGCCGTTGCTGGCGGCCAGCTCGGCGTGGCTGCCCTGTTCGACGATCCTGCCCTGTTCCATCACCAGGATGCGGTCCGCACGCCGGACGGTGGAGAGGCGGTGGGCGATGACGATGGAGGTGCGGCCGGCAAAGGTCGAGGCAAGGGCCTCTTCCAGCAGCATCTCGCTTTCGGCGTCCACGCTGGCGGTGGCCTCGTCCAGCACCAGCACCCTGGGATTCCTGGCCAGCACCCGGGCCAGGGCCAGCAACTGCCGTTCGCCGGCGGAAAGGTCCATGCCGCCGTCGCCGATCCGGGTGTCGAGCCCCTCCGGCAACCGGGCCATCAACCGTCCCAGTCGCGCTTTTTCAAGGATGGCCAGAAGTTGCTGGTCGTCCATCGTCTCGTCCAGCAAGACGTTGTCGCGGATGGTGCCGGGGATGAGCAGCACATCCTGCATCACCAGGCCGATTCGCTGGCGCAGCCACTCCGGGTCCAGCTCTCTGATGTCGATGCCATCCAGAAGCACCGCCCCTTGCCCAGGGTCGTAGAACCGCTCCAGCAGCGAGATCACCGTACTCTTGCCGCTGCCGGTGGCGCCCACCACGGCCAGGACCTCACCGGGGGGCACGGTCAGCGAGAAATCGCTCAGCACCGGCTGGCCGGGATCATAGCCAAAGGTGACCGCCCGGAACTCGATGGCGCCATGCACCCGCTCCGGCCGCTGGGCCGCGGCCGCCATCGGCAGCATCTCCCTGGTGTCCAGGAGCTGGAAAATCCGTTCCGCCGAAGCCAGGGCGGATTGCACGATGGAGTACTTCTGGGACAGCTCGCGCATGGGCTGGAAAAAGAGGCGCATGTAGGCGAGAAAGGCCACCAGCGCACCGATGGAAAGTTCGCCGGCCATGATGCGGCTGCCGCCGTACCAGAGGATGGTAGCAATGGCCATGGCGTTCAGCAGCTCGATCATCGGCATGAAGATCGCGAAGATCTTGATCTGGCGAAGCGCCCGATTGGTGTACTCCTGGTTGAGCGTCCCGAAGAGGGACCGCGCCCGGCCCTCCTGGCCGAAGAGCTGGATTATTGTCATCCCGGAGAGGTTCTCCTGGAGGAAGGCGTTGATCTTGGAGAGCTGGGAGCGGATCAGCCGGAAGGCGTCTCGGGCCAGGCGGCTGAACCACAGGGTCTGGCCGGTCATCAGCGGCAGGAGCAGGCAGAGGCACAGGGTGAGCCGCCAATCCATCCAGAAGAGGATGGCCAGGATGGCGGCCATCTTGATGGCGTCGTTAAAGAGGGTGACCACCACCGAGGTGAACATCTCGTGCATGTTCTGGACGTCGTTGGTGAGGCGGGTCACCAGGCGGCCGGTGGGATGGCGGTGGAAGAAGGCCAGGTCCAGGCGGAGCAGGTGGCCAAAGAGCATCCGTCGCATCCGGTGCATGGTGTGCTGTCCGGTCCACTCCAGCACCAGCACTTGCAGGAAGTTGGCGGCAAACTCCGCCGCCATCAGGCCGGCGAAGAACAGGGCCAGCCGGGAGAGGCCGGCGAGCCGTGCGTCGGTGGGAATGGCCTGGTTGAGGATGCAGTTGTCCACCGCCTGGCGCAGCACGCTGGGCAGGGCCAGGCCGCAGGCCACCACCGCGGCGGAGAGCAGAACCGCCCCGAGCGCCCCCAGCCAGTAGGGCTTGGCCAGAGAAAGGATGCGGAGCCAGAGGCGGAGGTCGCTCCAGCGGCCCAGCTGTTCGCCTTCGAAGTAGCCGTAGTTGTCCCGCATCTAGGCTGCCTCCGTCCGATCCGGCGCCAGTTGCTGCTGGCGGTACATGGTGGCGTAGAAGGAGCTTGTGGCAAGCAGCTCCGCGTGGCTTCCCTGGGCGACCAACCGGCCATTGTCCAGCACCAGGATGCGGTCGGCGCTGGCCAGCGGCGCGATGCGGTGCGAGACGATGATGGCGGTGCGCCCGGCCAGGTGCGGCCGCAGGCCGTTGATAATGGCCTGTTCGGTGGCCAGGTCCACGGCGGAGAGGCTGTCGTCGATGATCAGGACGGGCCGGTCGAGCAACACGGCGCGGGCCAGGGCGATGCGCTGGCGCTGGCCGCCGGAGAGGGTGACGCCGCGTTCGCCGATCCTGGTCTGGTAGCCCTGCGGCATGGCGACGATCTCCTCGTGGATGGCGCAGAGGCGGGCCGCCGCCTCGATCCGCTCTTGGGTGGCCTCCGGATCACCCAGGGCGATGTTGGCGGCGATGCTCTCCGAGAAGAGCAGCACGTCCTGGGGGGCGTAGGCGATGCGGCCGCGCAGGCCGGCGAGCGGCAGGCGGTTGACCTCAAGGCCATTCACCGCGAGCATCCCCGCCGGGATCGGCTGGAGGCGGGCGAGGATCTGGCAGAGGGTGGACTTGCCGCTGCCGCTCCGGCCGATGATCCCCACGGTTTCGCCGGCCTGGATGACGAAGTCGAGCGGTCCCAGCGCCGGTCCTGGCTGGCCGGGATAGCTGAAGCAAAGGCCATGGCCGCAGAGGGAGGCGATGGCGGCGGGCAGGGGGAGGGGCTCGGCCGGATTGGCCAGGGCCGGCCGGCTGTCGAAGATATCCTGGAAGCGGCCCAGGGAGGTGGCCCCGCGCTGGCAGAGGTTGGCCACCCAGCCCACCGCCATCATCGGCCAGGTGAGCAGGTGCAGATAGGCGATGAAGGCGACGAAGTCGCCCATGGTGATGGCCTGGCTGATCACCAGCCGGCCGCCGTAGGCCATGATCAGCAGGAGGCTTGCGTTGCTCACCAGGCCGGAAACCGGGGTCAGGATGCCCTGCACCCGGGCCAGGCGGAGGTTGTTTGCCATCAGCTCGCGGCCCACCCGATCAAAGTCCGCACCGGCGCGGCCAAGCTGGGTGTATGCCTTGAGCAGCCGGATGTTGACCACGCAGCTGCGCGCCTGCTCGGTCAGGCGGGAGAACTGTTCCTGGACGGCCAGGAAGCGCCGGTGCAGCCGGCTGGAGAGGATGCGGGTAACAAAGGCCAGCAGCGGCATGGGCAGAACCGCCACCAGGGTGAGGCTTGTGCTGATGTAGAGCATGGAGGCCAGGGCAGCCAGCCCCATGAAGGCGGCGTCGGCGCCGGCCACCAGCCCCATGCCGCCGGCAAGCTGGATCGCGGCCAGATCGTTGCTGGCGACGGCCATCAGGTCGCCAGCCGGTCGTTTCTGGAAGAAGGGGCGGTCCAGGGTGAGCAGATGGCCAAAGAGGTCGCCGCGCAGGTCGCGCTCCAGGAAGCGGGAGAAACCGAGCAGCAGCGAGCGCCAGACATAGCGGCCGCCAGCCACCGAGAGGGCCAGCCCGACAATGGCGGCGGCCACCAGGCCAAGCTCCTGGTGGGTGGCCTTGCCCGCGCCCAGGAGATCGACGGCCTGGCGGGTGAAACGGGGGATGGCCAGTTGCAGGAGATCCACGGCCAGTAAGGCGGCCAGGCCGGCGGCCAGGCGGGGGGCGTACTTTCTGAAGCCGGGCAGCACCAGCCGCAGGGGGGAGGCGGCGGGGCGGGTGGTCTGGTTGGGAGCGGTCACGTTATTTCCCAGTCATGTTCCAGGCGCCGTCCCACTCCTGGGGCGGTTCGGCAAGCAGGGCGCGGCAGCGATCCGCGTAGCGGGCCGCCACCGGGTCACGGTCGGCGATGGCGGTGAAGCTCTCCAGGGCGACGGCGAATGCGCCGGCCTGGAAGCTGGCGAGCCCGTCGGCAAAGCGGGCCAGGTTCGCCGGGGCCGGGCCGTCTTCCAGGGGGAGCGGCTCGAAGACGGTCACCGCCTGGCCGCGCCCCACCACCCGCACCCGGCCCACCTCGCGGACCAGGAACTCCGGCGGCAGTTGAGCGCGGGTGGCCTCGGCAATCAGGGTCCTGGTGGCAAAGACCTTGTTGATCCCCTCCAGCCTGGCGGCCAGGTTCACCGCGTCGCCCAGCATGCTGTAGTCGAAGCGCTGTGACGAGCCCAGGTTGCCCACCACTGCAAGCCCGGTGTTGATCCCCACCCGCATGTGCAACTCGTGGCCGAAGCGGGCCTTGAAGTCGGGGCGCAGCTCGGCCAGCCGGGCCTGGCAGCGCAGGGTGGCGGCCACTGCCCGGGCGGCGTGGTCTGGCTGGTCCAGCGGCGCGTTCCAGAAGGCGATGATGGCGTCGCCCTCGTACTTGTCGATGGTGGCGCCGGATTCCAGCAGGAGGTCGGTCATGGCCGAGAGATACTCGTTGAGCAGCTGAGTGAGGCGTTGGGCGTCCAGCCCCTCGGAGATGGAGGTGAACCCCTGCAGGTCGGAGAAGAAGATGGAAAGCTCCCGCTGCTCGCCGCCCAGGCGGAGGCGATCCGGGTGGCGCAACAGCTGTTCGATGACGGTCGGGTGCAGGTACTGGCTGAAGGCGCGTTTGAGGTAGCGTTTCTTCCTGCCTTCGGTGGCGAAATTGTAGAGCATCCCGGCGGTGAGGGCCAGGAAGATTGCCAGCTCCTGCACCGCCACCGGCAGCCATTGTCCTTGCGCCAAGGCGGCAAAGCCGGCGCCCAGCGGCGGCATGGGCAGCAGGACAAAGGCCAGCGCCGAGTGGTAGCCGGTGCGGCAGGCGAGGATGGCGGCGGTAGCGGCCACGGCCCAGAGCAGGGTGAGGCCCATGGTGAGCCAAACCGGGCTCTCCTGCGGGAAGTCGTTGGCCAGCAGGTTGTCCAGCATGGTGGCATGGATCTCCACCCCGGCGTAGACCCCGTCCAGCGGGGTGGCGCGGAGATCGAGCAGGCCCGGGGCGGTGAGGCCGAAGAAGACGTAGCAACCCTTGAATTGCTCCGGCTCGACCACAGGGGGCTTCCCCTCCCGCAGCAGCAGTTCCGACTGGATGATGGCGGCGGCGGAATAGGTGGCAAAGGCGCGCGAGGGGCCGCGGAAGCGGAGGATGCTCCTGCCCTCTGTATCGATTGGGATGGCGCGGTCGCCAAGCCGGAGCCAGCCAGGGCTGATCTCCATGGTCGGCGCGGCGGGAAGGCTTGCCAGCCAGGCGGCCAGCGCCAGGGTGGGGGTTGGTTGGCCGGCGGTCTGGGCCAGAAGCCCGGCGCGCCGGAAAACCCCGTCCGGGTCGGGACGGTTGGCCAGGCAGCCCAGCCAGGCCTTGGTCGCGGCAAGCTCCGCCACCGGCATGACTGGCTGGCCAGCCGGTTGCTGTCCACTGGCCTCCTGCCATTGGGCATAGCCGTTGACCGGAAGAGAGGGGGGGAGGGCGGCCGGCGCGGCGGCGCCAGAACCGCTGCTCAGGCCGTAGCCCAGCACCACCGGACCGTTTTCCACGACGGCCCGCGCCAGGGCCTGGTCATCCTCCACCCCGTAGAGGGAGGGCTCGCTGAACAGCAGGTCCAGCGCCACCACCTTGGCGCCGGCCCGCTTGCAGTAGGCAAGGATCACCTCGTAGGCTTGGCGGGGCCACGGCCAGGAAAGGCCGTTTTCCCTGCTGCCCCAGTCGAGGCTTTGCTGATCCAGGGCGATGACGCGGATCTGGGCGGAGGTGGGGGCAGGGCCGGCCATGGCCGCCAGCCGCCACCGCCACAGCATGTTCTCCGGGTCGGTGAGCAGGCCGGCGCGCCAGGTCAGGAGCGCGCAACAAAACACCAGGCCGGCGAGGATGGCGCCGGCGAGTCCGCGTCGTCCCACGGCTCAGATGGTTGCCAGGGCGCGGGCGAAACGCGGCTGGCGAAGCTGGCGGCCGTTTGTCTGGGGAGGATCGCCCAGCAGCGGGGTGATCTCCGCGATGCGATCCGCCGGATCGGGGTGGGTCTTGGCGAAATCCAGCCCCTCCGGCCGCAGCCGCTGCTTCATCTGGGTGAGCATGCTGACCAGTGCGCCGGGATCATAGCCCGCCTGGGTCAGGATGCGCACCGCCGCCGCGTCGGCCTCGCTTTCGGCGGCACGGGAGTAGCCGCTGTTGACCAGGGTGGCGGTGATGTCGTGGATGGATCCTTCGAAGATGGTGGTGAGCTGGGCCACCTCCCGTCCGGCGAACTGCTTGGCTCCTTCGGCGGCCACGGTGGTGAAGAGGTCGGTGTAGCGGCTCTGGCGGATGGCCTGCAAGCCGTGCCGTTGCTGGATGTGGCCGATCTCATGCGCCAGCACCGCCGCCACCGCGTCCTCGTCCGGGCAGCATCGCAACAACCCTCGGCTGACCAGGATGAGGCCGCCCGGCGCGGCAAAGGCGTTGATGGAGTCGTCGTCGAGGATCTGGAAGTGGTAGCCGCCAAAGGTTTCCGGCAGGTCGGAGAAGCGGGCCAGGGTCTGGCCGATGGTATTGAGGTAGAGGTTGGCCTGCGGGTCGGGGTGGGCGCGGTACCTGCCCAGCAGTGTGGCGGCCACCGCCCGGCCGATGTAATACTCCTGTTCCGGGGTGATGTCGGTGAAGGCCTTGTCCACGGCGCGCACCGTCTTGGTGACCGCCCGGATCTGGTCGCCGCGGATGTTGACCCCGCCCACGTTGACCCCGCCGATGCTGTCCAGCACGTCGAGCGGTCCCCAGGCAACCAGCAGAGGCGCGAGCCCCAGGAGGGCGAGGGAGGCGGCCAGGGATTTTTTGTGCAATCTCATCGCGGTTCCTCCTCATTGCGCGCCACAAGTCCGCCATCCCGCAGGAAGCACTCCTGCTCGCTGGAGGCGACGTTCAGCCGTTCCATCCGGTCCACCGCCGGGTAGTCGAGCCCCTGTCCCTTGGCCCGGTAGGCTGCCTCCACCTCGGCGTTGAAGCCTTTGCCGCCCAAGGCAAGTTCGTCCTGGGACGCTGCTGCCCCAACCTTTTCGCCGGCCTGCAGGGTGATCTTTTTGTCGACCAGGCTTGCGGCGTGCATCCAGCCCTCCCGACCCTGCTGCTGGTCGCGGACCTTGCGCCACTGTCCCTGTTCGGCCAGGATATCCACCTGGGCGCCGTAGCCCAGGCTGGCAAGTACCTTGCCAAACGGCATGGGGGTTTCGCGCAGGATGCCCTCGCGGACCGAGACGCTCATCCAGGGCAGGGAGGCGATGGCCGGAACCGCCGCGACGAGCAGGAAGCCGGCAAGAAGAAGTCGATGGGGCTTGGGCATGGTGTGGTTCCTCCGCGGGGAAGCAAGGGAGCGGTTGACATTGCCAGGACATCCTATCACAGGACCCGGGGGGCAGGCAAGGCATCCAGGCAGGCTTGTGTCATGTTGGGGAATACAATAAAAAAGCCGGTCGGGATCGTTCTCCCCGGCCGGCTTCTGGCTTTCGTGCTGAAAGAGGCGTTCTAGAGACGGGTGTCCTCCCGTTGGGAGGGATGGGGCTGCGGATGCTGCTTGCTTGCCATCCGCAGGTTTTCCTCCTGCTGGAGATCGAAGCCGCGCTCGACCAGGGCGGCAATATCCCTCCACATGTTTTCGCTGCCCATGAGAGCGACGATGATGGATTGGGAGCCCCGCTGGAATTTACCCACATAAGTCTTCCTGGCCACATCGGTATAGCCGGTCTTGCCGCCCACCGCGCCGTCCACCGTCCACAGCGCCTTGTTATGGGAACGCAGCGTTTTGCCGTCGCTGGTGCGGGCGGACAGGGCGCCCATGCGTTCAGCGAATTCCGGATTTTGCATGGCATGGTTGAAGATCACCGCCAGATCGCGGGCGGTGGACTGCTGCCCAGGCTTGGTCAGGCCGTTGGCGCTCTTGCAGATGGTATTGCGTGCGCCCAGCGCCTGCGCCTTGCGGGTCATCAGCCGGGCAAAGGCATCTTCGGAGCCGGCCAGTCGCTCGGCCAGGGCCACGCTGGCATCGTTTGCCGAGGCGAGCAGGACCGCGTTGATCAGGTCGTCCGCCGGGTAGGCGGAGCCGGGCTTCAGGTAGACCTTGGAGCGCGGCATGCTGGCGGCGTAGCTGCTGGTGCGGATCAGATCCTGGTCGTGCAGGTTTTCGATGGCGATGAGTCCGGTAACCACCTTGATCGTGCTGGCCGGCTGACCGGGCAGGTCGGCGGCTTGGTCGAAGAGGGGCTTGCCGGTCTCCGCGTCCATGATAAAGGCGCTGCGGCAGGAGAGGCCTCGCCATGGGGAGGGCTGGTCGTCGGCTGCCTGGTAACGCGGCGCGACTACAGTTTTGGCGACACGCTTGGGGCTGGGCTTGCGCTGTGCAGCCAGTTGCCGTTTGAGGTCGTCCACCTGCTGCTTGGCGGTTTTAATCGTCTTGGATTTGGCGGCAGCCTTAGCCTTGGCCGGTTTCGATTTAGCCGCCTTGGCGGTAACTCCCTTGGCCTTTTTTGCCTTGTTTTGAACAGTAGACGAGCTTGCCACCGGTTTGGTGGTTTTTTTTGCCTTTGGGCTATTGATCGCGGCGTGGGCGGGAAGGGCGGAAAGGCTCAGAGCGCAACAGGCGAGAAATATCTTGGCGAGAAAGGATCTCATGGCGTATCGCTCTCGTTTGAGTGGCTGAGGAGGATGCGCTTTTCTGAGAAAAGCAAAATTCCACACTAGTGTAATAATGCATCCCAGGGAGTGAATCAATATATTTTTTGAATTTATATCCGCATCTCTTTGAGTTGCCGTTTTTTTATTTTTGAAAATCTGTTTTTATCAGGGGTGGCGGCCGTTGCTGGCGATTCGCCCTTCCCCTGCCTGGATCTTTTGATAGACGTATCGGCAGCTCCGCGTGGGGGAAGAGAAAAAAACGTACTTGCCGCGTGTTGCCTTGATTGGCAAGGGAAGCGAGGGAGCCTGCCGTTGGGGAAATGGGGGAGAACAGGAGAGCCGCGAGGGCAAGCCCGGAAACAGGCGAGCCCTCAATGATCGAGCCGAGGATTTGCAAGCAGCTTTAGAGCATCTTCATGACCTCGCGCGGGATATCCATCAGGGGAACGACTTTGTCCACCCCGCCCGCCGCGATCGCTTCCTTGGGCATGCCGAAGACCACGCAGCTCTTCTCGTCCTGGGCAATGGTTTGGGCGCCAGCCTCCTTCATCTTCAGCATCCCCTGGGCTCCGTCCTTGCCCATGCCGGTGAGGATGACTCCCACTGCGTTGGCGCCGCCATAGGCGGCTACGGAATTAAACAGCACGTCCACAGCCGGTCTCTGGTAGCAGACCAGAGGGCCGCTCTTGATGTTGACGTAGTAGCGGGCGCCGCTGCGCCGCATCACCATATGGTAGTTGCCTGGCGCCAGAAGGGCGGTGCCTGGCACCACCGAGTCGCCGTCCTGCGCTTCCTTGACCCGGATCTGGCAGAGACTGTTGAGTCGCTCGGCAAAGCTGGTGGTGAAGTTGGCCGGCATGTGCTGCACGATCATGATGCCAGGAGAGTTGGCTGGGAACTGGGTGAGCACCTCCTTGAGCGCCTCGGTGCCACCTGTTGAGGCGCCGATGGCGATGATCTTGTTGGTGGTCTTGGTCAGGGAAAGCTTGGGCGCATTGGCGGCAGGAGCTGCGGCCAGCCGTTGCGCGCGCTGGGCCATGTTGACGTGGGCGGCGGCCCGGATCTTCTCGGCGAGCTGGGCGCTCATGTCGCCCACCGAGTAGGCTTCGCCGGGCTTGCAGATCACGTCGACGGCGCCGATCTCCATGGCCTCGAGCGCCAGGGAACCGCCGGCTGGGGTCAGCGAACTGACAATGATGACCGGCAGGGGGTAGTACTTCATCAGCTTCCTGAGGAAGGTGATGCCGTCCATCCGGGGCATTTCTATGTCCAGGGTCACCACGTCCGGCTTGAGGGCGACGATCTTGTCCCGGGCCACATAGGGATCGGGCGCGGTGGCCACCACCTCGATATCCTTCTCGTGGGACAACTCCTCGCTGAAGACCTTGCGGACCACGGCGGAATCGTCGACTACCAGCACACGTATTTTTTTCATGGCATCACTTGCTCTCTAAGGTTTCCGCAGGAGGGCTCAGGCATGTTGCCCCACCACCCAGAGAATGCCGAACTCGGTTCTGAACATGCACAGTCCTTCTTCCGCTAGGAGGGCTGACGGTGCGAAGTCGTCGATCTGGCGGGTATGCGGGATGGCCAGCTTGGCAGTGCCGTTGGGGTCGAGCTTGCCAAGCAGACTGCCGATGGTCATGTTGGCCGTTTCCGCCGCGGTGTCGCGCACCTGATTGTCCTGGACATCGCTCTCGTCCACGCCAAGGAAGTTGACGGTGAGGTTTCTCGCCAGCGCCACGGGGAAGTAAAAGCGGAAGGATCCGCTGTGGCCGCCGGTATAGCTGATCACCGCCTCGACGCAGGGAGTAGGGGCGAGTTCATCCTGCTCCGGGGAGCTTTCCACCGGTTCCAGGAAGGTGAAGAACATGGTTTCGAAAACTTCGGAAAAGGTTTTGAATATGGTCTGGCGTAAACGGTCGTCCATCTGGCTCCTCCAGAGGCTGGGTTTTCAGAAGTCCATGTCGTCGTTGTTCTGGTCGTTCATTTCACTCATCCGGTGCTCATAGGCCTTTTCAAGAACCTCGTAGAGGATGGTCTTGATGGTCTCCGGCAGGAATGGCTTCTTGACGTAGCCCGCGACCCCCAGTCGTTTCGCTTCCTCCATCCGGGCGTCGCTGGACTCGGTGGTGATGAAGATGAGCGGGATCCTCTTGAGATCCTCGTCTTCGCTCACCGCCTTGAGCAGTTCCATGCCGCCCATCTCTGGCATGTTGATGTCGGAGAGGATGACGTCGATCCAGGTGTTTTCGAGGATGGCAAGGGCTTCCTTGCCGTTGGATGCCTCGTGGAACTCTCCCACCGGCACCCCGGACATGCCGACAGTTCTCTTGATCACGGCCCGCATGGTTTCAGAATCGTCCGCCACCAAAATATTGAAAGCCATTGTTTTCTCCCGCGTTCTGTCTGAATTCGCTCCTGTGAAGCGGATTATATTGATGCTTTAATATAGTGTGTTCTCACAGATGGAACAGGTCTTCCGCCCGTTCGATCTCCATGAACAGCGTGGCCATACTCAGCTCCAGGTCCATAGGGGTGATGCCGAAACGCTTCAGTCCTGCCCCTTGCACCTTCACCGAGAGCCCGTCGGCGCCGACGCCAACCCCCATGCTGATGACGAGGGCGTTGGCCAAGGCGACCACCGCGGTGAGGGTGTCCTTCTCCAGGGCGTCCGGGTCATGGTGCTGCAAAACCGCCAGCTCCATCTCCTTGGGGAACTCCCACTGGTTGAGAATCATGCCGCCCAGTTCAGCATGGGAGGCTCCGAGCAGTTCCTTTTCCGCCTCCACGAAGGAGCAACCATCGGCCAGCACTTTGGCCATGATCTTCTTGAACTCGTCGGCCACGAAGCTGCTCAGAAACCGTTTGCCGATGTCGTGCAGCAGGCCAACCGTAAAGGCGGCCCCGCTGTTGACATTGGGGATGTGTTTGGACAGTTCCTTGGCCATGATTCCGACCGCCACCGAGTGCCGCCACAGTTCGCCCTGCTCCAGCTTGTAGCCTTCGCCGGCAGCCCCCTTGTAGAAGCGGGCGCTGCTGCTGGTGATGATGATCTCCTTCAGGGTGTCGTTGCCCACGATGACCAGTGCTTCGTCCAGGGAGGAAACCTTGCGGGGCAAGCCAAAGTAGCTGGCGTTACAGATCTTGAGGACATTGGCGGTGATGACCGGGTCGAACTGGATCACCTCGGCAAGTTGGCTCACCGTCACATCGGGATCTTGCAGCATCTCGCTGACCCGCTGGGCCACCTTGGGGAAGGGAGGCACGTGCTTGACCAGGGCGAGTATCTCTTCCAGGCGGCTCATAATTCAAACTCCTCTCTTCCCGAAACCTTCAGACGGGTGATGCCGGTGCCGACCTCGATGCTGACCGTGCGATTCCCGGTGCCGCCGACATCCTCCTTGGCCACCATGATCTGGTTTTTCCAGAATATTTTTCTGAGCACCGCGTGGTTGCGTTTGCCAATATTGAAGATGCCGGCGTTGTCCATGATCTGGGAGCCGCCGACCACCTTGACGATGAGGCGGTTTTTTATGGCGCCGTACTTGTAGGTTTCCTTGAACAGCCGTGGGATGCCGGTGTCCGCGAACATGAATGGCTTGAGTTCGGCTTTTTCCTTGTCCAGTGAGGAGTCTGGCAGCATGTAGTGCAGGAGTCCAGCCACCTTGGCGACGGGATCCCAGATCACCACCCCGATGCACGATCCCAGGGAGTAGGTGATCAGGACGTCCTCCGGCTTATTGCTGACCTTCATGTCTGAGATGCCGATGATGACTTTCATGCCTTCCGTTCCCGTAAGCGTCCGGTCCGCCACAGGTGTGGCGGAGCAATGGTCAGCGTTTCTGGTACGCGGTCGCGTCGATCTGGACGAACTTGTGCTTCAGGCTGGTGATGCTCTCCGAATGGCCGATGAAGAGATAGCCGCCAGGAGTGATCGCGTTATAGAACTTGTTCACCAGCTCCTGTTGGGTTTCGCGGTTGAAGTAGATCATGACGTTGCGGCAGAAGACAACGTCCATGGCCTCCCGCCACGGGAAGTCGCCCATGAGGTTAAACCGTTCGAACTGGACCATGCGGCGGAGTTCATCCTTGACTTTCACATAGCCGGCGGAGTTGCCGACCCCTTTTTTGAAGTACTGTTTCAGGAAGTGCTGGGGGACCTTGGTGATTTTGTCGTCGGTGTAGACGGCGCGCTTGGCTTGGGCGAGTACCCGGGTGGAGATGTCTGTGGCCAAAATACGGTAACGCAGGCCGTTGTGCTGGCGGGCAAAATCTTCCACCACCATGGCCATGGTATACGGCTCCTCGCCCGAGGAACTGGCCGAGGACCAGAACTGGATTTCCTTGTTCTTGCCGCGGCCCTCCTTGATAAAAGCGGGCAGGACCGTGGAGGTGAGCAGCTCGAAGTGGGAGTTCTCCCGGAAAAAGGAGGTGAAGTTGGTAGAAACGCTGTCAATGAGCTGGATGAGCTCCTCGCCGGAACGGTCGTTGATGACCAGTTCATAGTACTCCTTGAACGAGGCGGCGCCGGTGGCGCGGAGCCGCTTGCCCAGCCTGGCGTTTAAGAGCTCCTTCTTCTCGGGTTTCAGATAGATGCCGGTCTTTTCGTAGACCAGCTCGCTGAATTTCTGGAACTGGGCGTCGGTCAGTTGTTGGTACTGACCGCCGATGATGACATTGCTCTCCAGTTCCACGGCGTAACCCCATTGTATACGTGCCCGAGGGGCAGTTGCTCCGTGTCGCCACCTGGACGGACTTCTTCACGGGCTGGTCATCGGCACGGCCTTGTGCCGGTGGCCTCCTCGTCCCTCACATGCCGGCTTCGAACTGCTTCAGCAAGCCTTCGCCAACCACCTTGCCAACATCAAGGAGGATCTTGACCTCCCCCTTGATTTTGGCCATGCCCAGGATGTTCTCGGCCTGGCCCGAGGAACCGAGCGATGGGGGAGGCTCGATCTCGGCGGCGGCCACGTTGAGTACTTCGGAAACCGAGTCCACCACCATGCCCACCTGGACAGGCGCGGTCTGGCCTTGTACCTCCACCACGATGATGCAGGTGCGCTCGTTGTACTCCTGGGGCTCCATGCCGAACTTCAGCCGCAGGTCGAGCACCGGAATGACCCGGCCGCGCAGATTGATCACCCCTTTGATGTAGGTGGGCGTGTGCGGCACGGCGGTGATCTCCATGACCCCGATGATCTCCCGCACGCTGAGGATGCCGACTCCATAGTCCTCGTGTCCCAGGGAAAAGGTCAGGTACTTGCCTGCCAGCTCGCTCATGCCACCCGTGAATCCCTGCGCCATGACTGCCGCTTCCATCGTCTCCTCCTTGTGCCCGAAGATTCCGTGGCGTCCCAAGTGCGGGGCCACGTTCAGCGGATTGTGTTCGCTCTTGGATTTTTATTCGTCGGCGCTGGCTATCACGCCGGCCAGGTCAAGGATCAGTCCCACCCTGCCGTCACCGAGGATGGTGCCACCCGCGACGCCCGGGACGTCCTGCAGTCCGCCGAGGTTTTTGATCACCACCTCTTCCTTGCCCAGGAGTTCGTCCACCATCAGGGCGCGACGTCTGCCCTCGTTCTCCACCACCACCACGATGGCCTCGCACGGATCGGTGTGGGTGGGGGTGACATTGAAGAGCTCGTAGAGCCGGATGATGGGAACCAGGTCGCCGCGCACCAGCAGGGTTTCCCCCCGGCCGTGGACGGTGTTGTAGTTCTTGCGTTCCGGGTGCATGGATTCCTGGATGGAGATGGTGGGGATGATGTAGCGCTCCGAGCCGACCCGCACCAGGATGCCGTCGATGATCGCCAGGGTGAGCGGCAGCCGGATTGTGAACAGGGAGCCCTTCCCGGGCTGGCTCTGCACCTCCACTTTGCCACGCAGTTTTTCCACAGCTTTCTTGACCACGTCCATGCCGACGCCGCGGCCGGAGACATCGGTGATCTTGTCGGCGGTGGAAAATCCGGGCATAAAGATCATGTTGTTCAGCTCGTGATCGGAAAGCGAGTCCGATTCGTTGATCAGGCCCCGCTCCATGGCCTTCTGGCGGATCTTCTTGGTGTTGAGCCCCTCGCCGTCATCCTCGATCTCGATCACCATGCTGCCGCCTTTCTGGTAGGCGCGCAGGTAGATGGTGCCCGTGGCGGGCTTGCCGTGTTGCTCTCGTTCTTCAGGGAGCTGGATGCCGTGATCGCAGGAGTTGCGCATCATGTGGACCAGGGGGTCGTAGATGGAGTCCACCATGTTGCGGTCGATTTCCGTCTCCGCGCCCTCCATGATCAGGTCCACCTTCTTGCCGGTTTTCTTGGAGAGGTCGCGGACCAGGCGGATCATCTTGTCGAAGGTCTGCTTGATCGGCACCATGCGCATGGACATGGCGGTGCGTTGCAACTCCGAGGTGATGCGGCTGAGCTGGGAAAAGTCCTTGGTGAGTTTGGGGTCGGCGATCTTGGACACCAGGCGGTTCTGGCGGACCAGCGATTGCATGATCACCAATTCGCCCACCGCGTTGACCAAGGCATCGAGTTTCTCCACATCCACCTTGATGGAGGAGCCGATTTTCTTTTCCCCGGCCGCCTGCGGCGGTGCTGCCCGTTCCGCCCGCTCGACGGAAGGGAGGCTTGGCGCTGCCTGGGCCGGTCGCTGAACGGGTTCAGCAGCGGAAGGAGGCGCAGGACGCGGGGCTTCGACTTTGGGTGGGGCAGCGGGCATCGCCTCGGGAGCGGCTGCCGGCGCGGTGGAGGGCGGCGGCGCTGGTTTGGCTGCGGCCGCCGGGGCTGCCTCGCCCTGCTGCAGGCGGGTAATAGTGGCGATGAAGCCGCTGATGTCTGTGTCCTGATAGCGGGACGGGCCATTGACCAGCACGTCCTTGATGTTTTCCACCATGGAGCGGAGCGCGTCTCCCACGGTCAGGACAACGTCGATGACGTCGGAGTCCATGGCCCGCTTGCCGTTGCGGACATCATCGAGCAGGTTTTCGGTTGCGTGGGCGAGCTTGTTGATCGTCTTGAGGTTGAGGAAGCCGGAGACGCCCTTGATGGTATGGAACGGCCGGAAGATATTGTTGATGATGTTCTGGTCGTCCGGATTCTGTTCCAGTTCGAGGACATTGACCTCGATGGATTCAAGGTGCTCGAAGGCTTCCTCGATGAAGCCGGCCAGCAGGTCGGTGTCTTGCAGGAAGTCGGGCATTGGCTCGCCTCCCCCGGAGGGAGGGGGAGGAGCAGCCATCTGTGGTGTCGCGAGGGCAGGTTCTTGTGGCTCCACGACGGGGGCGGAGGCCTCGATGCCGCAGCCTGCGGCAAGGAAGAGAGGGGTTTTGTCAAAGGAGTAACCGGTTTTGGCAAGGTTGTCGGCGAACAGGGTGACGGTTTTTTCGTCGGCAACCCCCTCCTTGCGGACAACCTCTTGCATCTGGGTGACGCACTGTCCGAGAAGCTCGAAATTTTCCGCCGAGTCGGGAACCTCGGCCATGATGATCTTCTCGAGGCTGTCGCGAAAGACGATAGCCATTTGCTCGATGACTGGTGGGGTCTCGGCGGGTGCATTCCCGGGGAGCAGGCTGTCGAGCAGTTCGAGCAGTTCTCCTACCACGGAGAGGTCGCCCGGCTCCACCATCAGCACCTTGAGGGCCATTTCATCCAAGATTTCGGACAGAGGCTTGTCAACCTTCACCATACCGTCTCCTTGCGCGCGCAGCCCATTTCGCCGACCTTTCCCCCCTGGAGCATCGGAGCATCAACCACGCTAGGGCCTAGGCCTATTATACTGCTCAAAGCTTATAACATAATGCAAGAAATTTCTCCAAGGACCAAGTCGGGAAAAGCCTGATTGCCAAGTGGAAGCAGTTTTTTGACTGGGCGGTCTCCGTTTAAAAATCCTCGAAATCCTCCGTATCCATGGGGATGATGTCCTCGGGCTTGCCTGGCTTGGCCGCCGTGGTTTTCCTGGCAGGCGGCAGAGCCTTCTGCGGTGGTTTCGCGGCTGGCGTCGGGCGGGCTGCGGGCTTCCGGGAGGCAGCCAGGGTTGGCCCCAGGGAGGGAGGCCGCCGCAGCGACTGGGTCTTGACGGGTGCTCCAGCCTCGACACCGGCAAGCAGCAGCAAGTCCCCCACCGATCCTTTCATCACCTCGGACTGGGCGGAGAGTTCCTCGGAGGCGGAGGCCGACTCCTCGGCGGATGCGGCGTTGCTCTGGGTCACCTTGTCGATCTCGTGGATGGCCTTGGTAACCTGATCAATGGCGCGGGCCTGCTCGGAAGCGGCCCCCGCGATCTCGCTGATGATGGTGCCGATGCGGCTGGTGGACTGGGCGGCCACATAGAACGACTCGCTGGTTTCCTTGACCAGCTCCGAGCCGGTGTTCACCTTATGCACCGTCCCCTCGATGAGGTTTGAGGTGTTGCGGGCCGCCTCGGCGGCCCGCATGGCCAGGTTGCGCACCTCGTCGGCCACCACCGCGAAGCCTGCGCCTGCCTCGCCGGCCCGGGCCGCCTCGACGGCGGCGTTCAGGGCGAGGAGGTTGGTCTGGAAGGCAATCTCGTCGATGGTTTTGACGATCTTCTGGGTCTCGGTGCTGGCGGCGGAGATTTCCTCCATGGAGGTGGTGAGCTTTTTCATGGAGGTGTCGGCGTCGCTGATCACCGAGCTTGCCTCCTTCATCAGCTCGTCGGCGTGGCGGGCGTTGTCGGCGTCCTGCTTGATCATGGAGGCCACCTCCTCCAGGGAGGCGGAGGTCTGTTCCACGGCGGCGGCCTGTTCGGAGGCGCCCTCGGCCAGGGTCTGGCTGGAGGAGGAGACCTCGCCCGCCGCCGCGGCCACTTGGTTGGCGCCTTCGTTGAGGCTGGAGGCGATCTGGCCCAGGGCCTTGGAGACCGAGCGGGAGATCAGCCAGGAGGCGGCAATGGCCATCAGGAGGGCGACGCCGCTCAGGGTAAGGATGATCCAGGTGGCCTGGTTCCCCATGTTGTCAGCCTTTTTCCCCTGTTCCGACATCAGTGAATTCTGGTAGTCAATCAGGTCCGTGACCGCCTTGAGATAGTTGTTCTGGGCGGCCATCAGTTCGCCCTCAAGGAGTTGCCGTGCTCCATCCCTATCCTCGGCCTTGACCAGTTGGATAAACTGGTCGGAGGCGGCACGGAAGCGTGGGGTGGCGTCGTTGAGTCTGGCCAGCAGGTCCTTGCCCCTGGGGGTGGTGATAAGCTTGGCCAGGCTGGCCTTGCGTTCGTCGGCGATCTTCCGCGCCTGGGCGATCAGCTCCAGTTGATGGTCCCTGGTTTCAGGGCTTAGGATGTAGAAGGAGCGGACCGCCCGGGCGGTGGCGTTGATGTTGTCGATGATGTCGTTGGCCATCACTGTTTTGGGGTATTTATCCTCAACCACGTCCGCGATCATCGCGTCGAGGCTTTTCACGCGTATGGCCGCAAAACTGCCAAGGAAGATGAGCAGGGCGGTTATCAGTGAAAAACCGACATAGAGGCGACTGGATATCTTCATCTGGTCGAAGGAAGCCATGGCTACGCTCCTGCTTGGGTTGGAGATAATGGTAGGTGTCAGCTTGGAAGTACAATTCGATTGGATGAGTAGAATTATGATATGCTGTTTGAGAATGTATATCAAAATATTTCTACGTACCAATTAGGTGTTTTTCTCTGCCGAGGAGGGCGTATAATGCGCCTGCCTGTGCAGTTGACTTTCTCTCCGCGCTGGCGAGAGGAGCTTTTTGGTTGCAGGAAAAGGCGTTCTCCGGTAAAAGCTCACGATGGCTATTGGTGTTTCTTTGTGTTTTTATGTATTTTTTTATTGCTGTTCGTGTGGGGGCAGGGGGAGATTTGTTTCTTTTTGAGGGGCAGAAGAGGAGAGGCATCGAATCAATGGGGCGTTTGTTATTGTTGGCCTGCGCTCTGTGGTTTGTGGGCATGTTCACCGCCTGCGTCCCTTTGGATGTGGGGCAGGAGGGCCTTGGTCCGGCAGGGAGAGGTGGAGCTCGCGTTGAAGGTGCGGACAAGGCACCGGAACTCGCCGACCTCGCCCAATATGGCCTTCTCAAGGAGGAGGTGCTGCCCGAGCCCGCGGAAGATCGATCGTCCTTCTATGATTTTCCCATAACCCGCAACGAGCAGGTGGATTACTACCTGGATTTTTTCGCCAACAAGCACCGCAAGACCTTTGCCCGCTGGCTGTCCCGTTCCGGCCGCTATCTGCCCATGATCAAGCAGAAGTTCGCCAAGGCGGGGTTGCCCCTGGATCTGGCCTACCTGCCGATGATCGAGAGCGGCTTCCGTCATGACGCGGTCTCCCGTGCCAGCGCGGTGGGAACCTGGCAGTTCATGCGGGGAACCGGACTCAATTACGGCCTGACCATCAACGAATATGTGGATGAGCGCCGTGATCCGGAGAAATCCACAGCGGCGGCAGCGGCCTATCTTTCCGCCCTTTACGACCGGTTTGATTCCTGGCACCTGGCGGTGGCTGCCTACAACGCCGGTGAGGGCACCATCACCCGGGCGATGAAGCAGCAGGAGGTCGACGATTTCTGGGAGATCGCCCAGGGGCGCTATATTCGAGAGGAAACCAAGCTCTATGTGCCGCAGCTGATTGCGGCCATAATGATCGCCAAGGAGCCGGAGAAGTACGGCTTCGACAACATCGACTATGAGACGCCGGCTGAGTACGAAACCGTGCATGTGCCTGGCGGCACCCATCTCAAGGCGGTTGCCCTTGCCTGCGCTACCGGCATGGACGACATCCAGGATCTCAATCAGCAGCTGTGTAAGGCCATAACCCCGCCGACCGGCCGGCATTATCCCCTGCGGGTACCTGTGGGCAAACGGGAACTGGTTTCCCTGAACCTGCCGCGGGTGCGGGAGGTGGTGAGCATTGATTACAAGGAATATACGGTAACGGGCAAAAAGGAGACGCTCGCCTCCGTGGCCAAGAAGACTGGGGTGAGCAAGGGGGCGCTGCAAAAGGCGAATGGAATCAAGAAAGACAAGCTGACCGCGGGACAGCAGCTCAGGGTCCCCGTGAAAAGCAGCCGGTTCGTACTGCTGGATGAAGATGAGTTGGCCCGCTATCCCGTCTCCCAGGCCATCGAGCGGGAAGTTCCCGCCGCCCGGGTGAGGGTGGCCAAGGCGGACAGGTCGGGGAGCGCAAAAAAATCTTCCGGTGAAGAGGGGGAGAGCACATCCCAGGCCCGAAAAAACAAGCCCGGCAAGGAGGGTAAAAAAGCTCCTGCCATGGAGTCCAGGAAGGAAAAAGCCGGGGCGACGGACAAGCGCGGCAAGGCGGGGGCTTCCGGAGGCGGAGAAAAGGGGAAAAAGGGCAAGGACGCCCCCAAGAAACCCTCCTCTCAAAAGAGCGGCGGGAAAGTGCGGGGCTGAGGGCTTTGGACCATCCCATGGCCGGGCCGCGAGACGAAAAAGCCCATGCGCATTGATGGATGCATTGCCCTGGTTCTTGGCGGCGCCAAGGGCATTGGCAGGGAGATTGGCTTGTCGCTCGCCCGCGCCGGCGCCACGGTGGTGCTCACCTGGTTCGACTGGCCGGAGGAGGCCGCCTCCATGCAGGCGGAGCTCGCGGCCTTGCCCGGCGACCACCTGGCCGCGCGGGTGGATCTCAGGGAGCCCGAGCAGATCGCGGCTCTTTGCGAGCGGATTCGCCAGCAATACGGCCGTCTGGACATCCTGATCAACAACATCGAGCGCGGCGGCATGCCAGTGGTGCATGGCCGCTACACCCTGGCGCAGTGGGAGCTTGAGATGGCAACCACCCTGCGCGCCAAGTGGTGGGTGATGGACAGTGCCATGCCGCTGCTCAGGCAGGCGGACGAGGCGGCGGTGGTGGTGCTCTCCTCCATCGCCGGCCTGGTGGGGCGTTCCGGCCCGGCCGGGCTCATCTTCAACGACGGCTACGCGGCGGCTAACCGGGCGGTATCCTCCTTCACCGAGACTTGGGCGCGGCTTGGCGCGCCGACGGTGCGGGTCAACGAGCTGATGCTGGGCTTTTGTCAAACCCGCCATGCCGAGGGTACTCGCGGCTGGGGGCTCCTTGGCGAGCAGGAACGGCAGGCGATCCGCGACCATACCCTCCTGGGGCGCACCGGCCGGGTGGAGGAGGTGGTCAAGGCGGCGCGTTTTCTCATCGAGGACGCCAGCTACATGACCGGCTCGGTGCTGCGCATGGACGGCGGCTACGTCCTGGGCGGCGATGCGGTCCCCGTCATGCCGGACGGGGTGGAGTAGTCCTTCAACCCGATTGCCCCATCCTGGCAAGCAGGTTTTCCACCGCCCATTCCGGGATCTGGTGCATGATCATCTCCACGGCCTTGGCCTTCATCTCGTCCTCGTTTCTGGGGATGCCGCCCTCGCTCTCCGCCATCTCCCGCATGATCTCCTCGGCGTCGAACCAGCAGATCTCCTGCTCGTTGGTGTCGTAAACGGTCAGCACCCGGCGGTTGGACTCATGGAGGTGTTCTTCCTCCATCACGCCGCCCACCAGTTTTTTGGCCAATTCGTACGGGATGCATTTCGTTGTTTCGTCGCTCATGGTCGTTCTCCATGGTTGCCCGCCCATCGCTTGAGCGGATGCTTGTTTCCGATTTCTTCTGGTATGTTTCTCTTCACTACAGTATTTAAGCGTTTATTTCAAGACTGGGCTGACTCCTCGAACAGGCGGGCGGCAATCACCTTGACGCGTCGGGGCGAGGCTGGTAAGAAAGCCGCAAACAGGAGGGGATGCATGGACCATCACGATTTCATGGGGTTGGCCCTCGATCAGGCCCGTCTGGCACTGGCCCGGGGAGAGTTTCCGGTGGGGGCGGTGATCGTGGCCGACGGCCTGGTGGTGGCGAGCGGCCGCAGGCAAAACAGCCGGGATAGTGCCGCCAACGAACTGGACCACGCCGAGATCGTCGCCCTGCGCGTCCTGCTTGCCGAGAGACCCGATATCGATCGGGGCGCCCTGGTCGTTTACTCCACCATGGAGCCCTGCCTGATGTGCTATGCCACCCTGCTGCTCAACGGGGTGCGCACCATGGTCTATGCCTACGAGGACGCCATGGGCGGCGGCACCGGGCTTGAGCTTGGGCGGCTCGCCCCCCTGTACCGGGAGATGGCGCCGGCGGTGCGGCTGGTCCCCGGGGTGCGGCGCGCCGAGAGCCTGACGCTCTTCAAGGATTTTTTTGCGGGCAGCGGCAGCGATTACTGGCGGGGCAGCCTGCTTGAGGAGTACACCCTGGCGCAGCCATGAGCCACCGAGGCGCGCGCCCAATCCCTTTGGCCGGTCATGCCGGCGGGATCCAATCATGAACGAGCCAGTCGCCCGAACCCTTTTCTTCAAGCCGGCCGAGCGCAACATCTTCTTCCACCTGCTCACCGCCTGCAACCTCGCCTGCCGCCACTGCTACATCAACCCGGCCCAGCATGGCACCGCCACGGTGAACCGATCGACCATGGAGCAGTGGCTCAGGCTCTTTTTCGATCCGGCCAAGGAGAGCAACGTCATCTTCCTGGGCGGCGAGCCTACCCTTCACCCCGATCTCGCCCACGGGATCCGTTTTGCCCGCCAGCTTGGCTACCGGTCGATCACCGTGGACTCCAATGGTTTTCTTCATCATGACCTGCTTTCCCGCATCGAGCCCGGCGAGGCGGTGCTCAGCTTCAGCCTGGACGGGCCGGACCCGGCGGTGAATGACCCGCTCCGGGGCGAGGGGGTCTTCGCCACCTGCACCGCCAACCTCAAAAAGGCGGTGGGGATGGGGTTTGACGTCAGCCTGATCTACACGGTGAGCCGGCTCAATATCGGCCACCTGCACCGGATGCCGGAGCTGCTGGATGCCTTGGGATGCCGGCGTTTCTTCATCCAGGTGATCGGACTGAGGGGCAAGTCGGCGCAAGAGGGGGATGGCGGATTGCAGGTGACTCCGGAGGAGTGGTTGGCCACGGTGCCGGCGGTGGCCAGGGCGGCGGCGGCCAAAGGTATCCGGGTGATCTTTCCCAAGGTGTACCTGGAGCCTGGGGAGGAGTTCCAGTGTGCCGGCAGGGTGGCGGAGAATTATTTCATCTTTCCCAATGGCCGCGTCTACCTCTGTCCCTTGTGCGAGGATTTTCCCCTGCATGCCTTCCGCATCGAGGATGGCAGGCTGGTGGAGAACGAGGGCATCACCGAAAAAAGGCTTTTCTCGCTTACCATCCCGGAAGGCTGCGTGATGAACAAGCTGCTCCAGCCCGGCAATCTCCGCTATCTGCCGGATGGGCGTCCAGAACACCGCATCTCCTGCTGCCTGCTCAAGCAGGAGGTTGCCGGCTGACTCAACGGTTTTTCCCTCTTTCCCGCTCCGGCTATTTCGGAGGAAGTGAGGGCGGTTGTTTCCTGTCCAATGCCTGGCGGACGGCCCGGATAATATCGAGCTTGCTCGCTGGTTTTTGAAGCAGGGAGGAGACGGCCGGATTTTTACGGCGTATTTCGTCGATGGCCGTTTTGACTCCGGAGGTAAAGATTACCGGCATCCCGGGACGCAAGGCGGAAACCCGCAGAGCGAGATCAATCCCGTTGAGTCCGGGCATGGCTATGTCGGTAAAGATTAGGTCGTAGCGATCCGGGGTGCGTTGAAAGGATTCCCATGCCTCGCCGCCGTCATTGAACCTGCTGACCGTATACCTCTGTCTGGTCAGTATCCTGTCCACAACCACGGCCAATTCCTCGTCATCATCCACCAGCAGAATGTGTTCTTCTTTTCCCGTTAATGAACAGTCAAGATCGTCATCGGTGTTATCCAATGCCGGGAGAAGAACCTCGAAGAGTGTTTCTGCGTCCCGTTGATTCTGCACAATAAGATCGCCGTGCAGCCGCGCCACGATGTCGCGCACCATGGAAAGATCATTCGCGAAAGCCCTCATGGAGCCCGGGCCATTGCCCCGAACCGAGAGCCGCACATGGCGGCTTCGCGGCGTCTTCCCTCCTGCCAAAACCCCCGAGGCAACACTCACATGCAGCAAGCCTGGCGTGCCAGCCCCCAATGCACCGGCCGCGTTTGCGCAGAGATCCGCGATCAGCTGACTGATGAGGACAGCGTCGCCGAGCACAGCCGGACATTGCTGGGCGAGTTCCTGGCTGAGAGTGATGTTTTTCGGGAGCGTCGCGCGCAGTAAACGGATCGTGTCGCTGGTGATCGTTTCCACATGGAGTGGGACCAGGGATTCCTTTATGAAGCGGCTTGGGGGGGATTCCATGAGTGGGCCTCCTGTTCGCTTGGCAGCCAAGGCATTTTTGTGGTGCCTGTCTGTCTGCCCGCCGCGAGGGAATTGGCTGGGGAGAAGATCACTACGGGGAGCGCCATCAAGATTCGTGCCAGCGGAGACGGGGAGAGGATATGCGGCAGAAGGCGGAATGTCAGGTTCTCATGCGGAATGGAGGGGTGAGATGGGTGTTAACAAAAATGAACAGAAGCGGGGGTTAGGTAAGCAAGGCGTGTTTTTCGAGGATCTGGTAGAGGCGGGTTCTGCTCAGGCCTGCAATGCGGCTCGCCTGGGAGATATTCCCGCCGGTGTGGGCGATGAGGGAGTGGAAGTATTCTCTTTCCATGGCCTCGCGGACCTGATGCCAGGATGCCCCCGGCGCCATGTTCAGAGGGGAGAGGATCGCTGTGGAGTCGGACGGCATTGATTCTGTCTGCTCGGCGGGCAGGGCGCGCTGGCAGATGGTTTTACGGGTCAGATGGATGCGGATCTCTTCGGGCAGTTGGCTTGCATAGATGGTTTTTTGTCTGAACGCGGCGGCAAAGGCCCGTTCCAAGGCTTGTCGTAGTTCGCGAATGTTGCCAGGCCAGTCGTACTGCCCGATGGCGTCGAGGAAGTCAGGAGCGAGGCTTTTGGGGCCCCGGCCATAATGGGAGCGCAGTCCATCTAAAAAGTAATGGGCCAGGGCTTCCACATCGGCACACCGGACCCTGAGTGGTGGCAGTTCGATTACGAAGGCGCGGAGCCGGAAGAAGAGATCGCTTCGGAATAGCCCTTCCTCCACCATGCTCTTCAGATTGCGGTTGGTGGCGGCCACCAGTCGAAAATCGCTCGCCATCTCACGGTTCCCGCCCACAGGGCGGAAACGTTTTTCTTGAAGCACCCGCAGAAAGGTCTTTTGCAAAGAAAGGGGAAGCTCACCTATTTCATCAAGGAAAAGCGTGCCTTGGTGGGCCTGTCGGATCAGGCCCATGCTGTCGCGGCCGGCATCGGTGAACGCCCCTTTGACGTGGCCGAAAAGCAGGCTCTCCGCCAGCGTGCCAGGCAGGGCGGCGCAATTGACGGTCACGAAAGGGCCAGTAGAACGGCTGCTGTTGTCGTGGATTCCTTTGGCAAAGAGTTCTTTGCCTGTGCCTGTTTCTCCGGTGATCAGCACGTTGACGTCGCTTTGCGCCGCCTGGCCGAGCAAGTCCAGCGCGTTGGCCATGGTCGGGCTCGCGCCGACAATGGTTTCCCGTTTCAGGGCAAAGGAGGCCGCGTCCTGATTCTTCCGCCGTTCCTGGCGGAATTCCAGAGCCCTGGTCAGGGGTAATACCATCTCCTTGATGATGTTGTTCTTTTCCACATATCCCCAGGCGCCGTTCTTGATGGCCAGTTCGGCGCCGTCAGGGGTGCCCTGACCGGTGATAATGATCACCTCCGGGGTTGCGGGGGTGCCGCGCAGTTCGGGAAGGATGGTGATGCCGTTCCCGTCCGGCATCATCACATCGAGGAATATCAGGTCGTAGGCTGTCTGGCTGGCCAGTCTCCTGGCTTCTGCCAAGGTATGCACGGCCTGGGTCCGGTGGCCCATCCGTTTGAGGCGGGCCTCCAGGGTACGGCAGAGCAGCACATCGTCGTCGGCGATCAGGATTGCGGCCAAGTCTTCCTCCTTGCCTTGAAGGCATGGTGACGTCGACTCCCCGTCATGATCGTGATCTCGGGGGGGGGGCGTTGAGCAGCTTGCGCAGGGCGTTTTCGAGATCGCGTCCACGTACAGGCTTTTCCAGGACCACCAGCCTGCTTTGAGAGGCCATCGCCTGCGGGAGACTGTCGGTTTGGCCGGTGCAGAGCAGTACCGGCAGCGTAGGCCGCGTTGCTCGTATGCAGCGCATCAGCTCGAGGCCGTTCATGTCGGGCATGAAGAAGTCGGTCAGCAGCAAGCTGTACCGGAATGGCGCCTGCTGAAAGGAGAGCAGTGCGGCTTTCGGATCTGATTCGACCACCACTTCTTCGTGCCCTATTTTTTTCAAAAGACGCAGCAAGACACTGGCCATGTTCGGGTCATCCTCGACCAGCAGCACGGTTGTTCCCCCCTGAGGGCACACTTCGTGCCGTTCTTGGGCGGTTGTTTCTTCCTGAGAGGCCAGGGGGAGGAAGATATGGAAGCTGATACCCTGGCGACCGTGGTCTTCCGTCACAATGTCTCCTCCGAGCTTTCGTGCCACATGACGGGCTGTATAGATGCCCAATCCCGGGAATTCGCCCTGCAGCTGTCGCAGCGGGTCAAAGAGGAGCTCCGGGTCGGCGCGGTTTTCCATCCGTCCACCCAGATGGAATCGAAGGTGTATGATCTGGGAAGGATTCAGGAAAGAGAGGATTGGCGAACACGGCGCCTGTCCGACGCTATTGCGGGCAAGCTCTATGGCGATTGTCCCGCCGGAGGTCATGGCGCTGGTGGCGTGTTCGAGGATAAAGCGGACGATCAGGTGGATGTCCGCCTCCCCGCAGTGGACCGGCAGTTGGCAATCCTCTGTGCCGACGCGGATCTGTATGGCGGGGGGAATGGCGGGCCGCAGGGCGGCAAGAGTACTCTCCAGCACGGGCGGCAAGGAACGCGGCTCAGGTGGTTGTTGGTGATTCCGGCTGAATTCGGAGATGCACCGCATGAATAGCTGTGTTTGCTCCCCGGCGGCGCGCAAGCGATCAATGTCCTCCCGCAACGGTGAATCCGCCGCAATATCATCTGCCAGCATGTCGGCGCTGCCAACCATGGTACCCAGGAGGTTGTTCAGCTTGTGGGAAATGGAGTCAAGAAGCAGAGCCGTGGTGTCCAGGCGGAGAGAGGCCTCGCGCGGCATTGAGGCGGGCGATTTTTCCGTATTGGGAGTCATGTGCGCCTCCGGAAGAGCCATGTAAACAAAAGTGATCATATCTTCGATTGAGGCAAAGCATTCTGTCAAGAAAATTTAGCACATTGCAGTGGGACATCGTGACCTTGTTGGGGTCATATTGTTTAACTGATTGTGTTTGCTGCTTTTGTTGCGCATATGGTCTTTTGGTATGAATCCTGCTGTAAAAAGCCAACCAGTGCATTGACTCATCGACGGACCCGTACAAGGCCCGGGAGAATTCATGGCATTCACCTTTTTTATGCGTGATCACCCCACGTTGGAACATGCGGCGGATCACATGATCCCCTATGCCAGTGGCCGGAGCAGGATCAAGATATGGGACGCCGGGTGCGCCCTTGGCCAGGAGACTTACACCATCGCCATGATCTTTGCGGAGAAGATGAATCGCTTTGCATTCCAGAATCTCCGTATCGATGCCACCGACTACGACAGCGCCAACAACTTCGGCGAGGTGGTCACCCTGGCGGTCTACCCCAAGGAGGAGTTGCAGCGCACCCCAACGCATCTGCTCGACAAGTACTTTGAGCCGTTGACGGAACGGCCCGGCTTCCTCCGGGTGGTGGATTCCTTGCGGGCCAGGGTTGCTTTCCAATATCACGATCTGCTGACCCTGCGGCCTGTGGGCCATGATTACTGCCTGGTGGTCTGCAAGAATGTCATGCTGCACTTTCAATACCCGGAGCGGGTGGAGGTGTTCAGGATGTTCCATAAGGCCTTGGCACCTGGCGGCTACCTGGCCAACGAAAACACCCAGAAACTTCCCCGGGAGGTGGCGCACCTCTTCACCCAGGTGGTGCCGAACGCCCAACTGTACAAGAAGGTAGGAGATTGAACCGTGCGGATCATTTCACTGCGCAAGAGCGACACTGTCTACAGCTGTAACTCGTATATGATTCTCGGCGACTGGAATCGGCTCGAGGATGTTAACACCATCATTGATCCTGGAACCGACGGGTTCATCCTGCGGGAGTTGGCTCTCCTTTCCACCGGATTTGGGAAAAGGCCGGTGGAGCAGGTGATCCTGACCCATAATCACTTTGATCATGCCTCGGCGGTCACCCTTCTCAAGAAGAGGTACAACCCCAAGGTTTATGCCTTTGTGGACGGACCTGGCGTTGACGAGCGGTTACATGACGGGCAGTGGATAGCGGCTGGTGATGACTTTCTGGAGGTTATTCACACCCCTGGGCATTCTTCCGATTCCATTTGTCTGTATGCGCCGAGCGTCAAGGCACTTTTTTCTGGCGATACGTCCTTTTCCCGCACAGAGGCCGATTGGCGTGGGGAACCGGAATATATGGACGGGATGCGAAAGGTGGCTGGCCGCAGGGTGGCCGCGATTTATTCGGGGCACGACGGCCCCGTACGCCTGGGGGGATGGGAGACATTCGCCCACGGCATGCGGATGATGCTGAGGGACGAGAGCATGATGGTTTCGTGCCAAGGTTGATGGCTTCATGAATGCGACAGGAAAGCGCATCTCTTTGAAATAATTTTATCAATACGCAGCAGGGACGGTGCAGGAAAACTTCGTGGTGTTTGCGTGAAGCGAAATCGGGGCAAGCGGATCTATATAACACGAAAGGGGAGGATGTGCCATGCGGTGGTTTTATGAATTGAAGCTGAAAGCAAAGTTGATTGCGGGATTCCTGGCAGTGGCCGTCATTGCTGCCATTATCGGGGGAGTCGGGATCTTCGACATAAACGAGATCCAAAAAGCCGATGCCAAACTGTATGAAAAGGTAACCCAGCCCCTGGGCCACTTGGCGGAAATTTCGGTATCCTTCCAGCGGGTGCGGATAAACCTCCGAGACGTTGTTGGCGCCGACAGTGAAGAGGAAAGGCAACAGGCGGTTGAAACCATCAAGAAGCTTCGGGAAAACATCACGAACGCTTCGGATTCCTTCGAGAAAACCATCCTTACCGAGGAGGGGCGTCAACTTTACGGGCAATTTCAGGATGCCCGTAAAAAATACGGCGCTGTGATTGAAAAAACGATAGCACTTTCTTCCGGGGGGAGGGGCAGTGAGGCGGAAGCGCTACTCAAAGGCGAGGGGAAGGCTGCCGCATTTGAAGAGCAGGCAATTATTGACAAATTGATGGAGTCAAAGCTCTCTCAGGCGAAATTGACCGCCGACGAGAATGTTGCGGTCGCTAACCAGGCTACTGTCGTCATGACCGCCGCACTCGTTCTTGGCGTGTTATTGGCCGTTGGGTTAGGGCTCTTTATCGCTTCCATCGTTGGAAAGCAGCTTGGTGGCGATCCGAAAGACGTGGCTGATATCGCTAATCTCGTTGGCGCTGGAGACCTTTCTCGGGAGATCATTCTGCGGAGTGGCGATACCAGCAGTGTCATGGCTTCGATGCAGAGGATGATGGAGGCTATCATTTTGCTTGTTAGGGATGCCAACACGCTCTCCGAGGCGGCGGTGGCGGGCAGGCTTGCCACCCGCGCCGATGCCACCAGGCATCAGGGCGAGTTCCGTAAGATTGTGGAGGGGGTCAATGGAACTCTGGACGCGGTGATAGGTCCGTTGAACGTGGCTGCCGAGTATGTTGACCGGATCAGCAAGGGTGATATTCCACCAAGGATTACCGATAACTACAACGGAGATTTTAACGAGATAAAAAGCAATCTGAATGCGTGCATCGATATCATGAATGGCCTGCTCGCAGAAACGGACAAGTTGGTCAAGGCGACGATAGCGGGGCAGTTGGCCACTCGTGGCGACTCTTCCAAGTTCGTCGGCGGCTGGGGAGAACTGGTGAGCGGTGTCAATAACTTGTGCGACGCATTTGTCGGGCCGATTAACGTTACAGCCGAGTATGTGGATCGGATCAGCAAGGGGGACATCCCGCCCAAAATCACCGACACCTACAACGGTGATTTCAACGAGATAAAGAATAATCTCAATGCCTGCATCGACACGATGAACGGTCTGCTGGCCGAAACGGATAAGCTGGTCAAGGCGACGATCGCCGGCCAGCTGGCGACTCGTGGCGATTCTGGCAAGTTCGTCGGTGGCTGGAGTGAACTGGTGGGTGGAATCAACAAACTCTGTGACGCATTTGTCGGGCCGATTAACGTCACGGCCGAGTATGTGGATCGGATCAGCAAGGGCGATATTCCTCCCTCTATCACCGACACCTACAACGGCGACTTCAACGAAATAAAGAACAACCTCAACCAGTGCATCGACAATTTGAATTATCTCATCGCCGAGATGAACACCATGTCCGAACAGCATGACTTGGGTGACATCGACGTGGTTATCAATGCCGACCGCTTTGCAGGCGCCTACAGGGAGATGGCTGCTGGCGTCAACAAGATGGTGGGTGGTCACATCGCGGTGAAGAAGAAGGCAATGGCCTGCGTGGCCGAATTCGGGCGTGGAAACTTTGAGGCGCCATTGGAGCGTTTTCCGGGCAAGAAGGCATTCATCAATGAAACCATAGAACAGGTCCGGGCCAACCTGAAGGCGCTGATTGCCGACGCCAACATGCTTGCCGAGGCAGCGGTGGCAGGCAAGCTTGCCACCCGCGCCGACGCAAGCAAGCACCAGGGAGATTTTCAGAAGATCGTCAAAGGGGTCAACGATACCCTGGACGCGGTGATCGGGCCGCTGAACGTAGCGGCTGAGTATGTCGACCGAATCAGCAAGGGAGACATTCCTCCCAGGATTACCGACAACTACAATGGTGATTTCGACAATATCAAGCGGAATCTGAATGTTCTGATAGAGGCCATGGAAAAGGTCACCAAGGTGGCCCAGGAGATCGCCGACGGCAATCTGGTGGTGGAGGTCAAAGAGCGTTCCGAGCAGGATGAGTTGATGCGCGCTATCGGCAGGATGGTGAGAAACCTCTCCGAGGTAGTGGTGGATGTGCAAGGGGCGGCAGACAACGTCGCCTCCGGCAGCGGGCAGTTGAGTGCCGGTGCCGAGGCGATGTCCCAGGGCGCTTCTGAGCAGGCGGCCTCCATCGAGCAGGTTTCCTCTTCCATGGAAGAAATGAGCTCCAACATTCGCCAGAGCGCCGATAATGCCCAGCAGACCGAGCAGATAGCCGTCAAGGCGGCAGCGGACGCCAAGGAGGGCGGTGAAGCGGTGGCGCAAACCACCGAGGCCATGCGGCAGATCGCCACCAAGATCTCCATCATCGAAGAGATTGCCCGGCAGACCAACCTTCTGGCTTTGAATGCCGCCATCGAGGCGGCCCGCGCCGGGGAACACGGCAAGGGCTTCGCGGTAGTGGCCGCCGAGGTGCGCAAGCTTGCCGAGCGGAGCCAGCGGGCTGCCGGAGAGATTACCGAGGTTTCGGTGGCCAGCGTCGAGGTGGCTGAAAAGGCGGGTAAGCTCTTGGCCATGATTTTGCCGGATGTGCAGAAGACCTCCGAATTGGTGCAGGAGATCAGTAGCGCGTCCCGAGAGCAGGATCGCGGCGCCGAGCAGATCAACCTCGCTATCCAGCAACTCGACAAGGTTATCCAACAGAACTCCTCGGCCGCTGAGGAGATGAGCGCCACCTCCGAGGAACTTTCCGCCCAGGCCCAGCAACTCAAGGACAGCGTTGGTTTCTTCCGGGTGGATGCCAAGAAGGTTGGCAGTGTCGCGACTCGTGAGGCAAAGGAGCAGAAGACCATGTTGCAAGCACCGGCTAAAAAGAAAGGCAACGGAGGAGATCCCGCTGGATTCCATCATTTCCCCGTGGCCGCTTCTCCAAAAGGGAAGGGCGCGACATTGCGAATGGGGCATGAGGCTGGAGACAGCGAGTTTGAAAGGTATTGAAAGACGTTCTCCTCTGGGGAAGCGGCGTTATTGGGCACCTCACCGTAGCAGCACAAAGCCCTCCCCCTTTCGCCATGTCGCGCAAGGGGCGATGAAAAAGGAGATATCGCATGGAAAAGGAGACGAACACCGAGGCCACGCGCCAGTATCTGGTATTCAGCCTCGGGGGAGAGTTGTTCGCCCTGCGGATCAATAACATAAAGGAGGTGCTGGAGGTATCCACTCTGACCAAGATCCCGCGCATGCCGGACTTCATGCGTGGGGTAATCAACCTGCGCGGGACGGTTCTGCCGGTTATCGACCTACGATTGAAGTTCGGCATGGCCGAGGCAAGGCAAACCGTCAATACCTGCATCATCATCTTCGAGGTGCGCATGGGCGGCGAGAAGGCTGTGTTGGGGGCAATGGTGGATGCGGTCGAGGAGGTGCTGAATCTGGATACCGACCAGATCGAACCTCCCCCCAAGATGGGCACCAATCTTGATGTGAGTTTCATTCACGGAATTGGCAAGCACGATGACCGTTTCATCCTCATCCTGGATATCGATGCTGTGTTCTCCTCCGATGTGATACCCCAAATTGAGGGAATTGAGACGGACCAGGGAGCGCATTTGGATTTGGCGGCCGCGAATTAGCCAAGTTCCGTTGCGGGAACAACGCAATACCCATTGGCGCACGCTGACCTGCGCTAATGGGTATTGTCTTTGATGCCGTCGGATGAGACAGATGCGGCGAATGCAGCCGGCAAAATAGGTGTGGTGGAAATTTGTCAGGGAGTAATTTTCTAGGTTTTTTGTTTGTTTAACCGGATGTTAATTGGATACATGCTCAAAGGGGTTCCGGCTTTTACGTGCTGCTGGACTCAGTTTCATTGTTGCCAGGCCGTCTCGGCAGGGGGCATCTTATGGGTACACTACTGATTCCCGCGTTGATTTCCGTGACCGCCATGTCTTTGCTGGTCGCAGCGCTCTACCTCTATCTGTACGTCCAGAAACACGATAGGCTCCTTTTCCTCTGGGGCGCGGCGTGGGGCGTTTATTCACTGCGTTTTGTCATTCAGGTGGGGCTGGTTTTGCGTCTGTTGCCTTCGTGGATGGTGCTGGGGCAGGAGGCGGCATCCCTTGTCGGCGCCTTGCTCTGCTTGGTCGGCGCTAACGCCTTTTCCGGCAGGAGTACCGGGCGGGGGTGGTACTACGGCGCCATGGCCAGTTTCGTCTGGGTTGCGATGGCATGGGGCGCTGGGCTTCCTTTCTTTTGGGCTGATTTGCCCGGCGCAATATACGTGGGTCTGCTCTTCGGCTGGGCGGGATACCTGATTCTTCGCCATGCAGCCATCCCTGGCGCAGGGAAGATGTTGGCAGGCGTAGCCTTGGTGCTGTGGGGGGTTCACAAGGCCAATCATCCTTTTCTCAGGCCTGTTGAATGGTTTGCCCCATGGGGATTTCTGATTGCGTCCCTGTTGTTTTTCGCCGTGGCAATCGGGGTACTTCTTCTCTATTTCGATAGCCTCCGCTGTGACCTGGAGCAACAAATCGAAGCCAAGGATAAAGCCCAGGCGTTGCTGGCCGAGAGCGAGCAACAGTTCCGGGCTATTTTCAACGAGGTGAACGATGGAATCTTACTCCTCGAGCCGAAACAGTATTCGATCGTGGACGCGAATGCGAAGGCTGTGGAGATGTTCGGTTATAAACGTGATGAGATGCTTCGGTTGGACATCGAGGCTTTGAGCGCGGCCATTCTTCCTCATCTCCAGGGAGAGGTGGCAGCTTTGATGAAACGGACGGCTTCCGGAGATGCGCAGTGTTTTGAGTGGCAAGGAAAGGACAAGGGTGGTCGCGTTTTTTGGGTGGAAATAAACATGCGCATGGCTGTTGTCGGTGGAGCGAACCGGCTCATCTTTTGCGTGCGAGATGTTGCCGCGAGAAAGGAGGTTGAGAGCTTGCGCGAGCAGGCCCTGCTGGACCTCGGATTGCGTGTTGTGGAACAGAGTGGTATCGCGGAATGTGCTAGGGTCGTTCTCGAAGGAGGGAGTTTTTCAAACACGGCGCGGCGGATCTTTGATACGGCGCGGCGGCTCACCGGAGGGAGATCCGGATACGTGGCGCTTCTGGATGCGAATGGGGTGGAAAATCAGGTGCTCTTTCTTGAGGCTGGCGGGCTTTCTTGTTCGGTGGATCCATCGTTGCCCATGCCGGTGCGTGGTCTGCGAGCCGAGGCATATGTTTCGGGTCGGGCTGTGGTTGACAACGATTTTATGAACAGCCAATGGGCCGCCTTCATGCCAGCGGGACACGTGCAATTGCGAAATGTTTTGTTCGCGCCTCTCAACATTGATGGCCGAACCGTTGGGATCATGGGGATTGCCAACAAGCCAGAGGATTTCACCCAGGACGATTTACGCATTGCGGAGACCTTGGGTCATATGGCCGCTATCGCCCTGAGGAACAATCGGAATCTCGATGCCATGAGCGAAAGCAGGCAGTATCTGCTGACGGTTTTGGATGCAGTGCCAGCGGTGGTTTACCACAAAGACAGAGAGGGCCGGTTTCGCAATGTCAATCGTGCCTGGAGCGAGCTGTTTGGACTTGAGGCTGATTCCGTGATCGGCAAGACTGCTGGCGAGGTCGGGGCGATGGAACTATGCGGCGAGCTGTTTCGGGGCGATGATGATGTTGTGCGTTCCGGGCAAGGAAGCTTCGGAGTCTTGGCCGAGATCCGAATGGAAGAAGGCGAGCGGTGGTTCTTGACGGACAAGATTCCTTACCGAAGTGTTGATAGGGCAAAGTCCGGCAAGGCAATGGGAAAGGTATACCGTACCGATGAGGGGTTGGTTGATGGGGTCATCGGCTTCTGTTTGGATATCACCGAGCGACATCGTGCGGAAGTCCTTTCGGGGCGAAGATTGACCGAACTTCAGCGCTGGCATGACCTGATGCTGGATCGAGAAGATCGCGTTCAGGAACTGAAGCGGGAGGTTAATGTTTTGTGTCTCCAGCTCGGAACAACGCTTCGTTATCATAGTCAGGTGGTTGGATCTGCGGCAGATTTCGGCGATATTCACGAAGAGGAAAAGGCGCAACGTGTTGGTGGAGGGCAAGCATGAACGGCAAACCCACCATCCTGGTGGTTGACGATTCTGTCGAAGCCGTCGCCATGGTACGAGAGATGCTGCTAGAGGCCGGGTATCTGGTCCGTGCCGCTGCAAACGGCGAGGAGGCACTGGCTGCGGTGGATGCGGAACCGCCTGACTTGATATTGCTCGATCTGTGCATGCCAGGGCTCAACGGACTCGATGTGTGCCAGGCTCTCCAGCGGCAAAAGCGGCCCGGCGAGCGAGAAATTCCAGTTATTCTGATCAGCGGCTACGCGGAGGTAGGGGATTGGGTGCAAGGGCTTCAGGGGGGGGCTGCCGACTATATTCGCAAGCCATTTCGGGGGGCAGAGCTTGTGATGCGTGTCGCCACCCATCTCGAGCTGAACCGGGTCAAGGATGCGATTGCACGACAAGAGGATGAGGTTCGGCGAACCCATCAAGAACTGTATGAGGAGATTGCGGCGCGGCGGCGGGCAGAGGATGAATTGCGCCGAAGTCTCGATCGGGCTGAACGTTCTCGGATGGCGTTGCTCAGTTCCTTGGAAGATCAGGCCGAGATAGCTGAGAATTTGAGGGCTGCCAATGCCCGACTGCAAGCCATGTGGAGTGTTTCCTCCCTGACCAATGTCGACATCAAGAGTGTCTCTGATCATATCCTTGCAACGCTAACCGAGATGACCAGCAGTGAGTTCGGGTTTTATGGGTTCGTCAACGATGATGAGTCGGCCATGACTATTCATGCTTGGTCTGGCATGGCAATGAGCCAATGCGCAATGGCGGACAAGCCAAGCCGTTTTCCTATTGATGCCGCCGGACTGTGGGGGGAAGCGGTTCGTCGGCGCGAGCCGCTTATTGTCAATGACTATGGCGCCCCACATTCTGGGAAGAAAGGGCTTCCCGCCGGACATGTGCCCTTGCGCAACCTTTTGGTGGTGCCGTTCTTTTGTAACAACAGAATAACCTCATTGGCGGCGGTGGCGAACCGCCGGTCCGCAGGGGGGTATGACAACGACGATGTAACCCAGATAACCTCTTTATTGGCGAGCGTGAATGCGGTTGTCGAAGCCAAGCGCGCCGAGGAGAAGGTGCGACAGAGCGAAGAGTTGTACCGTGGGCTGTTTGAGAGCATGGGGCAAGGGGTAATCTATCGGGCAATGGATGGCTCGATCCTTGCCGCAAATCCGGCCGCGCAGGCCATTGTGGGGGCATCGATAGACAGGATGCGGGAGGATCCCGACTATGATCCCATGCGCCGGGCCATTCGGGAGGATGGTTCTCCTCTGCCCCCGGAAGAGCATCCGGACAGTCTTGTCTTGCGTTCCGGCATTCCCTCTGGCCCTTCTGTCTTGGGAATTCTTCCTGACGTGGGAGGCGCGCCTCGGTGGCTGTCGATAAGCACCAGCCCTCTTTTCAGGCAGGGCGAAATCGTACCCTATCAGCTGTACTCCATATTCAGTGACATCACGGCAACAAGGCGCGCCCAACAGGAGAAAGAAAGGTTGCGTCAGCAGCTTGAGCAGGCCCAGAAACTGGAGTCTGTTGGTAGGCTGGCTGGCGGAGTTGCCCATGATTACAACAATATGCTCAGTGTTATCATGGGCAACGCGGAATTGTTGCTGGATGAAGTGGATTCTTCCTGGTCGTTACGGAGTGCGATAACAGAGATCATCAAGGCGGCCGAGCGCTCTCGGGATGTTACCCGTCAGCTGTTGGCCTTTGCCCGTAAACAAACTGTGGAGCCCGTCCTGCTCGACCTGAACGAAGCAGTGGAGGGCATGCTCAAAATGCTGCGGCGGCTGATCGGGGAAGACATCAAACTTTCCTGGCAGCCGGGCGGAAATTTGGGGCGAATTCGCATCGACCCTTCGCAGATTGACCAAATCCTGGCCAATGTCTGCGTCAACGCCAGAGATGCCATTGCAGGTGTCGGCAACATCGCAATCACGACCGAGAACGTGATGGTGGACCAGGAGTATTGCTCAGTTCATGCCGAGGTCGTACCAGGCGAATATGTACGGCTTTCCGTGAGTGACAGTGGGGGGGGGATGAGCGAAGAGACGCGTGCGAACATTTTTGAGCCTTTTTTTACCACCAAGGAGGTTGGCAAGGGAACTGGGTTGGGTTTGGCGACTGTTTATGGAATCGTTAAGCAGAACCAGGGCTTTATAAGCGTGTACACCGAGATGGGTATGGGGAGCGTTTTTAATTTCTATTTTCCCCGCTGCGCGCATGAGGACAAAGGGGGGGGCGTGATAGACGGCAAGGAGGAAATTCCCTGCGGAAACGGTGAAACTATCCTGCTGGTGGAGGACGAGCAACCAATTCTGGCGATGGGCCACAGGATGCTTGTCAGTTTGGGATATCGGGTATTGGCCGCCTCGTCACCGGTCGCCGCCCTCGCTCTCGCCGTGGAGCATGCCGGAAGTGTGCGCCTCCTTGTCAGCGATGTCGTTATGCCGGAAATGAATGGCAGGGATTTGGTCAATCGTATGCAGGAAGTCATACCCGGATTGAGATATATTTTTATGTCCGGTTACACGGCGGATGTTATTTCACGCCAAGGTGTGCTTGCGCAGGGATTGCAGTTTATCCAAAAGCCTTTTTCCAAAAAAGATCTGGCTAAAAAAGTGCGCGAGGTGCTGGACGAGGAATAGGCTGAGTTCTGTTTCCCAGATGGTTCGATCGCGGCCCTGAGCTTTGCGCTCCGTATAGTTTTTCGGGCCTCATCCCATTGCGGCGGAGCATTGCTCCACTTCCGTCGAAGATTGCTTTTTCCCGGCAATCGCGGTATATCTGCAAATTCCGCGATGAACGAGGGAGAGCATCATGATCGTCACACTGCTTGATTACGGGGCGGGCAATGTCCGAAGCGTCCGCAACGCCATCACCAAGCTTGGCTACACCGTCCGGGACGTGGAGCGTCCCGAGGATATCCTTGCCGCCGAGAAGCTGGTCTTCCCGGGGGTGGGCAGTTTTGGCAGCGCCATGGCGCGGCTGCGCAGCCTCGGCTATGTGGAGCCGCTTGTGGACTACCTCCGGGCCGATCGCCCGTTCTTGGGTATCTGTCTGGGCTTGCAGACCCTGTTCGAGGGGAGCGAGGAGGCCTTGGGCGTGCCGGGGCTCGGGCTGATCAAGGGGCAGGTGCGCCGTTTTGCGGCCCAGGGCCTTGCGGTGCCGCAGATCGGCTGGAACGGTATCGCGCAGAAGAAGCCCTCGGGCCTGCTGGCCGGTTACGCTGGCGAAAAACTCTACTTTGTCCACTCCTTCCGGGCCACCGCCGAGCCGGGCAATGAGGAGTGGGTGCTCACCACCACCAACTACGGCGAGGAGTTTGTCAGCGCCGTTCAGAAGGGCAACGTGGCCGCCTGTCAGTTTCACCCGGAGAAGAGCGGCCAGGCAGGCCTCATGATCTTTGGCAACTTTCTGGCCGGCGCCGCCGCCCCGGCGACCATTGCCGTCCAGCCCGCCGAAACCCGCATGGCCAAACGGATCATCGCCTGTCTCGACGTGCGGAGCAACGACGCCGGCGATCTGGTGGTCACCAAGGGCGATCAGTACGACGTGCGGGAAGGCGGCGAGGTGCGCAACCTGGGCAAGCCGGTGGAACTGGCGCGCCGCTATTATGAGGAGGGGGCGGACGAGGTGACCTTCCTCAACATCACCGCCTTCCGCGACTGTCCGCTTCGTGACCAGCCCATGCTGGAGGTGCTGCGCCGCGCCTCGGAGAACGTCTTCGTGCCGCTCACCATCGGCGGCGGCATCCGTGACTACACCGACTCTGAGGGGGTGCGCCACTCGGCTCTGGAGGTGGCGGCGGAGTACTTCCGTTCCGGCGCCGACAAGATCTCCATCGGCAGCGATGCGGTGGCCATCGTGGAGGAGTACTTGAAAAGCGGGGTCAAGACCGGGGAAAGTTCCATCGAGCGCATCTCGGTGGTCTACGGCAGCCAGGCAGTGGTGATCTCCATTGATCCGCGCCGGGTTTATGTGGCCTCGCCGGATAAGACCCGTCATCAGACGGTGGAAACCGTCACCCCCGGCCCCAATGGCGAGCGGTATTGCTGGTACCAGTGTACCGTGAAGGGCGGCCGCGAGGGCCGCGACGTGGATGCGGTGGAGTTGGCCCGCGCCTGCGAGGAACTGGGAGCAGGCGAGATCCTGCTCAACTGCATCGACAAGGACGGCACCAACTCGGGCTTTGACCTGGAGTTGATCCAGCAGGTGCGCCAGGCGGTCTCCATCCCGGTGATCGCCTCCAGTGGTGCCGGCCGGGTGGAGCACTTCTCCGAGGTCTTTAAGGCCACCGACGCCGAGGCTGCTCTGGCCGCCGGTATCTTCCACCGGAGGGAGGTGCCCATCGTCGCAGTGAAGGAGCACCTGCGCGCCAAGGGAGTCGAAACCCGCTGAAGGAGAGCGGGCCGGCCTGGGGCTGGTTCCGCTTTTCGCGCCCGCGGCATCGCGCCATGGAGATCATCGCCCAACTGCTCGACATCGTCCTCCACCTGGACGCCCACTTGGGGGCCCTGGCGGCCAGCCATGGGACCTGGATCTATGTCATCCTCTTCGCCATCGTCTTCTGCGAGACCGGGCTGGTGGTGACCCCCTTCCTGCCCGGCGACTCATTGCTCTTCGCCGCCGGCGCCCTGGCTGGCTCCGGCGCCCTGGCGCCCTGGCCCCTGGCCACCACCCTGTTCGCGGCGGCCGTGCTGGGAGACTCCACCAACTACCTCGTCGGCTGGCACCTCGGTCCCAGGGTGTTCCGGTTTCCGGACAGTCGGTTCTTCCGGCGGCAGCATCTGGAGGCGGCGCACCTCTTCTACGAACGTCACGGCGGCCAGGCGCTGGTCATGGCGCGCTTCATGCCAATCCTGCGTACCTTTGCCCCGTTTGTCGCGGGGATTGCCGCCATGACCTATCGGCGGTTTCTCTTGTTCAGTCTTTCAGGGGGGATGCTCTGGGTGGGACTGCTGGTGGGGGGCGGCTATTTCTTTGGCGGCCTTCCGCTGGTGCGGCGCCATTTCTCCCTGGTGATCGTCGCCATCATCGTTCTTTCCCTGCTGCCCGGGGTGGTGGAGTTTCTGCGCCACCGCAAGGCGGCTCCCCGCCCCGGGCAACCTGATTAGCCCTGCAAGAGGCTCAGCACGTTCCGGCTGTTCATATTCTTGGTCTGGGTCAGGGCGAAGGCCTTGACCTCGGTCAAGACCTTCATGGAGGCGAAGTTCATCGCCTCTTCCGCCAGATCCACGTCCTGAATGGTGGAGGCGGCGGCGAGGGTGTTGAGCTCGTTGGTGGCCAGATTGTTGATGGTCGATTTGAGCTGGTTCTGGGTGGAGCCGATTCCCCCCTGCATCCGATCCACCTGGGCTAATGCCTCGTCGGTGATTTGGATCGCCCTCTGCGCCCCCTCCTCGGTAAGAACATTCACCGACGAGAGGAATCCCGTCTTCTCGCTTCCCAACTGGCCGGCCGCCGCCGAGCCGATGGAGAGGCGCACCGTCTCGCCCGCGCCGGCGCCCACCTGGATGGTCTTGCCGCTGAAGGTGCCCGCGAGCAGCGGCTGGCCGTTGTAAGTGGTGTTCTGGGCGATGGAGTCCGCTTGCGCCAGCGCCTTGTCGATGTCCGCCTGCAGGGCCTGGCGGCTCTCGGCGTTCTGGCTGGCGTTGGCCGCCTGCAGCGCTTTTTGCCGGATGGTTTGGATCAGCTCTGTTGTCTGGCCGAGCGCGCCTCCGGCGATCTCCGCCATGGCGATGGAGTCACTGGCGTTGCGGATTGCCTGGCCAAAGCTGTTGGCCTGGCTGGTGAGGCCGTCGGCGATGGTGAGGCCGGCCGCATCGTCCGCCGCACGGTTGATCCGGCGGCCCGAGCCGATCTTTTCAAGGGCCGAGAGGAGTTTGCGGTCGCTTTCCCGCAGCTGTCCCGCCGCGAAGGAACTGCCTGCATCGGAGTTGATGGTGAGTGCCATGGCGCACCTCCTTGTGTATTTATATTATATATGCATTCGGAGGCGCAGGTCAAGCGTGAATGGGAGATTTTCACGCCACGATGGGTGGTTAGCTTCCTGGGGAGCCGGCTATCGTTTCGTTTGCAGGGTCGGCCTGCCGGTGAGGATCAGCTTGAGCCAGTCGAATCCGAAGGTGAGCAGCGCCTCGTCGTCGGACTGGATGGCCCGGCGGCGCGCCTTGTCCAGTTTGTACTGGTCCAGGAGATTGTGGTCACCCACATACTGGCGGAAGCGGTCGATGTTGTAACAGACCATGAAGGCCACCAGTTGTTTGGGACCGCCAGCCCCCTCGCCCTGCCAGGGGTTGGCGGCAAAAAGGGTGTCCATCTCCGCCCAGAGGTCGTCCATGGCGTTGTAATAGAGCAGTTGCTGGTCGCGGAGCCACTCCTTGACCGTCCACTCCCGGGATTCGTGGTGTCCCAGGCAGTAGTCGTGGTTGGTCATGAAGTAGTACTCCCTGGCCGCACCCCGTTCCGGGTTGCGATCCACCGCCCGTTCCAGCGGGTAGGTGCGGCAGGCGGAGGGCCGGTCCTCGTAGACTGTGCAGCCCGCAGTCGGGTCGAGGAAGGGGCAGCTGTTCTCCGCGTCATCGCGCATCCGCATGATCACCGAGGGAAAGCAGGGATTGCCGCCCTGCACCACGCCGGTGTAGGTGTTGAGGAACTCCTCCGAGCTGATCCCCAGCCGCTTCTTGAGACGGATGATGTCGTAAGGGTAGAGGAAGAGTTCCAGCTTGCGACAGCAGCGGGTGAAACAGGGGACGCCGGGATGGCAGGCGAAGTGGAAGGGCGCATCGTCGATGGGGGTCATGCCTTCTGGGAAGTGCTTGTTGGTGAAGTCGTTCATGGTGCCACCGTGTTGCTGTGAAGGAGGGATGGAGCGAAAAAACGGCGGATATACTTACCATCCGTCGCCAAAAAGGTCAATCGTCCCTGCCGTGGCCGCGCGCACCCTTCAACAGCCTTCCACCTTCCGTTTGCGGATCACCGATTGCGGTGGCTTGGTATAGCCGCTTTCCTTGGGGCTGTCCTTGAACAGGGTTTCGGCGCGGATCGTGTCCCGGGCCACCTCGTGATCAAGTTCCAGGGTGATGTGCAGTGGGCCGGGAGAGACGTTCTTGAGGAGCCATTTCGCCTCGCCGTTTGCCTGATCATAGCTGCTGTACGCAGGCTCGGCGGCGATGATCCCGGTGCCGGGCGGCAGATACTGAATGACGATCACCGCGCCGGGAGGCTGCTCGGGAATGGTGATCGTGTGCCGGATGGTCCTGCCCTCGACCTTGTAGCGTCCAGCCACCTGGCGATCCTCCGCCAGGCAGGGTCGGCTGGCGAAGCCCTGCAGTGACAGCAGGATCAGCAATGCGACAAGCCAGGGTTTCATGGCCATTGTCCGTCGCCAGGGCGCCTTCTCTCTTTTGCGATTCTCACATCGTTCCATGTTTGCTCCCCATTGCCGGTGATGCTTCCGCCGGATCTACTGGCCCGTCCCTACCTCGATGGCCCTGCGCTTGTCGTTCCAATGATATCCGCCAGCGGACCAGATGCGTTCCAGTTCCGCCAGGGTGGATTTCATCTCCACGAAGTTCTGGAACAATTCGTACACCGCCAGGAATTCGTAATCGTCGACGCGGTTGTCGCGGTTGGTGTCCGCCCAGTGGAAGGCGGCTATCTCGGTTTCCTGGTCGCCCTCCACTGTGGGGCCGTCGCCGTTTTTCCCGCCGATGACCAGGTTGCCGGCAAAGGCCAAGCGGCGTCCTGGCTCCGCATCCGCCGCCACCTTGGCCAGATAGGTAAAGCGTTCGCGGCCGTTCGCCTCCACCTGGCTGATCCATTTGATCAGACGGGTATCCTCCTGCTGGTCGAGGAAGGGCGGGGAGGCGACCAACGGCACGCACGGCGCCGGCAGGTTCTCGCGCAGCATCAGGGTGGCAGGCTTGGCTTCGCCGGCTGAGACCTCGATCAGCACCGGAAAGACCTGGCCAGTCAGGACATGCCTGGGAAGAAAGCGGGTGGCGGTCAGGCGGGAAGTGTCTGGGCCGGCAAGATAGCGCCAGGTCAACGCGGCCAGGCCCAGGCAGAACCCGATCAGCAGCAGGGCGGGCAGGCCGGCCGGGAGGAGGTGTCGGCCTGGAGCCGCGGCAGGGGAGGGGGCCACGACAGGAGCCGGCGTGGCAGGCGGTTGCTCCTGCTCTTCGGGCGGACGCGTTTCCGGAGGAGGGGGCGCGGATGGTTCGGCCGGTGGCAGGGCCTCTTCCTGGCCGTCGAGTAATTCTTCCAGGGGAACCTGCAGGGCCTCGGCCAACTTTATCGCGTTATCCCGCTTGATGGTGGGGTAGCGTCGATTCTCCCAGCGGGAGATGGTGTCGGTGGTTACCCCCACCACGGTGGCCAGATAGAGCTGGGTCACCTTGTTCTTCTCACGCAGGGTGCGGATTTTGTCGCCGTTGATGTTGAGGGTGTCGGATTCCATGGGGTCTCGTCGGCGTTTCGGCTGGTTGCGCCGGCTGGGCGGCGCCTGCCTCGCATTGATTCTCTCCACAGATTGCCTGATGGCGGAGGATTGTCAACAGCTTTCAGCCGGATTGTCGGGCGTGACCGTCACCTCAGGGAGAAAAGGATTGTCGGGGGGAGTCGGGGTGTACCCGACATGACCCGACATGGAACCCGACATCGCTGAATTACAGCGGGATGTGGCCCGACATGGCCCGATGTCCTCTAGGAATTTCCGTGGCGAGTGACGATGATGGAGGCAAAGAGTACGAGGATTGGTCCTGCAGATGAGGGCAGTTCCATGGCAACCGATCAGGAGGAGAGAATCATGGGCAAGAAGATGCTTTTGGGAGTGGTGGCAGTGTCGATTGTGGTTGGCGGCGTGGGCGTGGGTATGGCAGCCGACTGTTCCGGAGTGGCCAAGGCGGTAGCCGACACCATCGTGACGGTTGCCTGCGACAACGGCAAGGAAATCACAGCCACGGCCGTCCATAGGCTCGAGGTCGGCGACTCGGTGAAGGTGAAGGCCGGAAAGGCCAGAAAAAAGGAAGAAGGATGTTGAGTTGCCCGGAGGGCACGTTGACAAGGGCTCCAGGCGTAGTGCCGGGGGCATGGTGACAGACCCAATAGGAGGTAGATGGTATGTGCAAGAAGATGATTTTCCTGGCAGTGGCAATGATGTTTGTGGCCGGCGGAGCCACCGCCGCGATGGCGGTAGACTGCAATGGCGAGGCAAAGGCGGTGCAGGGCAACACCGTGACCGTTCTCTGCGAGAACGGCGCGGAAACAAAGGCCGAGGTCACCTCCGGCACGGTGGCCGTGGGTGACAAGGTAGCCGTGAAGGGAGGCAAGATCGCCGCAGTAAAGGTGGAGAAGCCGACCAAGAAGAAGATCGAAGGGTGCTGATGCCCTGATTGTTAGAGGAGTTTCAAGAGGTGTGGGGTATGGGAACCCGGTCGGTTTCGGCCGGGTTCCCTTGTTTGGGGCTGACGAGAAAAAGTTTTCCCGGCTCAGCTGTGGATAAAAACGTACGCCTCGTCGTTGAAGGCGATGCGCAGCCTGCCCTCATGATTCTCTCCATACACCTCCCACCCGGGCCGGTCGCCGATCGCGCACTTGACGCAACAGGGCGAATGGGTGTCGCGATGCCGGTCTCCCCAGGCGACCAGCATGGTGTCGGGGTTGTCCCGCAGAGCGAGGGCCTTGGCCACAATTCGAGCCGTGTCGAAGTCCAGCGCCATTCCCGTGATTGCAATCCGTATCTCGGTCATGCTACAATCCTCCGTCGATTTCCGGTTGTCGGTCTTTTCGCGAAGATACCGTAATCCGTCCCGCATGGAAACCCCCTTGGTCCTTCGGCCCAGGAGCCTGCATGAAGCTGCGCGCCCTCATCTTCGTCATCCTGCTCGCTCTGGGTACTCTGCCGATCTTCACCCTGGTGGGGGTCAACCTCACCGACCACATCAAGAAGCATGAGGGCGCCGAGGCCCAGCGCATCGCGGCCAGTGTGGAGAGTGGCTTCGTCACCCTCAACGCCCGGGTGGAGACCTTGCGTAAAAGCCTCCTGCAGGCGGCCTCCACCCCAATGGTGCTCGGGATGGGCACGGAGGGGGGGGCATTGACCGGGGCGGATCTGGAGCGGCTGGTGGATCTGCTCGATCATCTGTTGGGGCCGGAGCGGCTGGTTGCCGAGGTGTGGGTGGCGGGCCGGGAGAGCGGACTGGCCTTGCACCTCCACCGGGATCGGGATGACCTGTTGCGGCGCGATGCCAGGGAAGGAGCGAGTCGGCCGCCGGAGTCCTTCCTGGCCGAGACGGCGGAGCTGCGGCCCACCGTGATCAATGCCCGCTTCGAGCAGGCCCGCGCCGGGGAGGCGACCCTGCTGCTGGCCACGCCGGTGGCGAATCGGCAGGGCGGCATCATGGGCGTCATCGGCATGGCCATCCGGCCCGACCTCTTTCTCGCCGATCAGCCCAACGCCTGCTGGGCCCTCGGGAGCGGCAGGGTAGTGCGTCCGCCCGTGGCGCGGCCCGGCGCCCACCTGGCCGGAGAGCCACTTGCCGCCGGGATCGATCTGTTTTCTCTCTTTCCGGGATTGCGCGAGCAGATGGCAGCGGGGCGGCCCCTGGTCTGGCGGGATGAGACCGGGCCGCGTTTCACCTGGATGCCGCTGGTTGTGACGCAAAGCCTGCCACCGGTGCTGTGGATCGGTTCGCCGGTGGACCGGGGCGCGGTGGAGGAGTGGAAACTCTCGCTGATCCACAACATTGTCTGGATCGTCCTCATCATGATGCTGATCATTGCGGCCATTGCCAACGCCATTGCCGGCAAGGTGGACCAGATCAAGGATTCCATCCTCACCGGCCTCGACCGCATCCTCAACCGGGGTGAGGAAGAGGTGCGCTTTGCCTGGTCCGGCCCCAGCGAGGTGGTCACCCTGGGGGAGGAACTCACCACCCTGGCCCGCCATTACGCCACTACCAGGAAGAGACAGGCCGAGGCCGAGGCGGATCTCCGGCAGAGCGAGGACAAGTTCAGAAACCTCACCGCTTCGGCCCAGGACGCCATCGCCATGATGGACCATCGGGGCAACATCTCCTACTGGAACGAGGCCGCCACAGACCTGTTCGGATACAGCGCCGAAGAGGCCATGGGCAAGCCGATCCATGTCCTGATCTCTCCGCGTCTCTCCGAGTCCGGCCAGAAGGAGTCGGCCGCCGCCAAGCCGGTGAGCGACGGCCCTATCCGCGAGACCATCGAGCTGGTGACCAGGCGGCGGGACGGCAGCGAGGTGCCCATCGAGCTGTCGCTTTCCGAGGCGCGCGTCAAGGACCAATGGCATTCCATCTGGATCATCCGCGATATCACCGAGCGGAAGCGGTCCGAGGAGGAGACCCGCCTCCAGCAGCAGCAACTGATCCAGGCGGACAAGATGATCTCGCTGGGGGTGCTGATCTCCGGGGTGGCGCACGAGATAAACAACCCCAACTCCATCGCCATGCTGAACACCGCCATGCTCCACCGCGCCTGGGGCAGCGCCAAGCCCATCCTGGATGAGTACCACCAGGAGAACGGCGATTTCCTCATGGCGGGCATCGAGTACAGCGAGATGCGCGAGCAGATCCCCCGTCTCTTTCAGGAGCTGGAGGAGAGCAGCCGCCGGATCAGGAACATAGTCCAGGATCTCAAGGATTACGCCCGTCAGGATACCACCCGCCACATGGAGGCGGTGGATGTCAACGCGGTGGTGCTGGCGGCCATTCGTCTGAACCACAACAAGATCAAGCAGGCCACCAACCACTTCGCCACCGAGCTCGCCCCGGAGTTGCCTCCCATCCGCGGCAACCGGCAGCGTTTGGAGCAGGTGCTGATCAACCTGATCCAGAACAGCTGCGAGGCCCTCACCGCGCCGGAGCAAGCCATCACCGTTTCCAGCCGTTACGAGCCGGAGCGGCGGGAGGTGGTCATCACCGTGCATGATCAGGGGGGCGGCATCCCGGCCGGGATCATCAACCAGATCATGGACCCCTTCTTCACCACCAAGCGGTCATACGGCGGCACCGGCCTGGGGCTGTCGGTCTCCGCCGGCATTGTCAAAGAGCACCACGGCATGCTGCGTTTCGCCTCCTCACCGGAGGAGGGGACCACCGCCACGGTGAGCTTCCCGGAGTTTGTAGGGGAAGCGGCCGAGGTGGCTGGGCCGGCGGCTGATGGAAACGGTTGATGGGGATGTGGCCGGGGGTATGGAAAAAAACATTCCCGTGCTATGATTGACGTTACGCCTGCACCGTGTCGGTTGCCGGCGGCTGGTATACGGTGGCCTTTGTCCTAAGGAGGTTTGGTCTGTCCATGGAAAAGCAGCTTTCTCCCTCCCGCCCCATCCTGCTGGTCGACGACGAAGAGGCGTGGCTGCACGGCTTCAGCCTCACCCTGCGCTCGCTCGGCCTGAACAACATCGTCTGCTGCCAGGAGAGCACCAGGGTGCTCGAGCTGCTGGCCGGACAGGAGGTGTCGGTGGTGGTGCTCGACCTGACCATGCCGCACCTTTCCGGCGAAGAGCTCCTTCCCCTCATCGTGCAGGAGCATCCCCAGGTGCCGGTGATCATCATCACCGGCCTCGATCTGGTGGATACCGCGGTGCAGTGCATGAAGCTGGGGGCCTTCGACTACTTCACCAAGGTCACCGAGGAGGCCCGCCTGGTGGCGGGGGTGCGGCGGGCCATCGATTTTGGCCGGCTGCGGCAGGAAAACGACCAGCTCAAGGAACATTTTCTCAAGGACAAGCTGGACCAGCCAGAGGCATTCAGTCGGATCATCACCCACAACAAGGCGATGCGTTCGATCTTCCAGTACATGGAGTCCATCGCCTCCACCGGCGAGCCGGTGCTGATCTCCGGCGAGACCGGGGTGGGCAAGGAGCTGATCGCCCAGGCGCTCCACGCCTTGAGCGGCAGGAAGGGGGAGTTCGTGCCGGTGAACGTGGCCGGCCTCGACGACACCATGTTTGCCGACACCCTTTTTGGCCACAAGCGGGGTGCCTTTACCGGCGCGGAGCAGTCCCGGCGGGGGCTCATCGATCTGGCCGCGGGTGGCACCCTCTTCCTCGATGAGATCGGCGATCTGAGCCAGGCCAGCCAGATAAAGCTGCTGCGCTTGCTGCAGGAACGGGAGTACTTTCCGTTGGGCTCCGATATCCCCAAGCGCACCGACTGCCGGATGATCTTCGCCACCCATCGCAACCTGCAGGAGATGCAGGAGAGCGCCACCTTCCGCAAGGATCTCTATTACCGCCTGCATGCCCACCGCATCCAGATCCCCCCCCTGCGGGAACGGCTGGACGACATCCCCCTGCTGGTGGACCACTTCATCGACAAGGCGGCCGAGCGGCTCGGCCGCAAGAAGCCCGCCTACCCCAAGGAGCTCTTCCCTCTGCTCGGCACCTACACCTTTCCCGGCAATGTCCGGGAGTTGCAAAACATGGTCTTCGACGCGGTGAGCAAGCACAAGTCGCGGACCCTCTCCATGGATTCCTTCAAGGAGTATCTGCGGGAAAGGCGTCCTGGCCTGGAGGAGGAGCCCCGGCAGCCGCTTCCCGCCAAAACCCCGTTTTCCGACCTTGGCCGGCTTCCTTCCCTCAAGGAGGTCGGCTACCTGCTGGTGCTGGAGGCGCTCAGTCGGGCGGGGGGCAATCAGGCCATCGCCGCCGAGATGATCGGGGTTACCAGGCAGGCCCTCAACTGGCGGCTCAAGCAGGCCGACCGCGAGGAATGACCCTGGGTGGAGGCGGCGTTCCGCCTCCACGAAACTGGCTGGCAGCCTTTCGCGTCGCTCACGGGGCGACCGGGTGCGTGGTCCTGCCCTTCTCTCTATCCGCTGCAACCTTTTTTGCGGGCTGGATTCTTTCCCCTCCTTTTTTCCACTCGTTGTTCCTCCTGTCGCCTGTGGAGGTCAACCCTGTTTGCACCCTCTTATTCCCGCAGGGGAGGGTGCGATCGATTTTCCTCTTTTGTTTCAATCGGTTGCCTTGTCGGCTGTGCTCTTGGTCCCTTTTTTGCAGTCGATCATGGCTGGCTAGGGTCGTCTATGAGGATGGCATGCAAAGGAATTTACGCCATGGAAAGCAGAAGAAAGGCGCTGGCGCCGCGCATCCCCCCACGTATTCTCCTGGCCGAGGAGGAGGATGGCCTGCGTCACAGCATGGCCCTCATGCTCAAGCAGGCCGGCTGTACGGTCGGCCTTGCCCGCGGAGTCATGGAGGCGGCCCGTTTGCTCAGGGAGAGCCAGGGAAGCATGGCTGCCTATGATCTCTTCATCGTCGACCTGGGAGATGCCACCGCCGAGTCCTGCCGACTGCTGGTGGAATGGTTCGATGGGGAAGGGATAGTGGTCCCGTATCTGGTGATTTACGAGGATGCCGGTGACCGCGCCGTCGGGTACCTGGCCGAGAATGGATGCCTTGCCTGTATCAGTAAGCCGTTTGAGCCGAACGCCTTGTTGCAAGGGGTGCGTCGTGCCATCGGCCGAGAGTGGCAACCCGATTCGTTCAGCGGAAAAGTGGCTGGATGTGATCAAACTCAATAAAGCGGAGGAGGAAGTCCTATGTTGAAAAGAAGGTTCATGCGATGCGTTCCGGTGCTTGTCTTTGCCGGGCTGCTGGCTGGTGGCGCGGGCCTTGCGCCCATGCCCGCGCTGGCCGCCGATGCGCCGGCCCAGGCCGCCCAGGCGGCCAACACCTTGACCGGCAAGGTGATCGGCAAGTCCAACAAGGCGAAGACCATCTCCATCGAGGTCAAGGGCACCACCGAGATGGTCAAGTTCAACGACGCCACCAAGGGGCTCGAGCACGCCGAGGCTGGCGAGGCGGCGATCGTTGAGTTTTCCATGCAGGGCGGCGAGAAGGTGGCCACGGTGGTCAAGCCGAAGCTGGCCGTGCTGCCCGAGGGGGTGACCGAGATCAAGGTCGATGAACTGGCCAAGCTGATCAATCAGGGGCAGGACGAAAGCAACTACTTCCTGATCGACTCCCGGCCCGCTCCCCGCTATCACGAGGGGCATATCCCCACCGCGGTCTCCATCCCGGTGGACACCTTCAAGGAAACCGGCGCCGCGTATCTGCCTGGCGACGCAATGCTCAAGAATACCATGTTGGTCTTCTACTGCGGAGGCCCCACCTGAGGGATGAGCACTGAATCCGCCGGTCTGGCGGTGAAAATGGGTTACAAGAATGTGCGGGTGATGTTGCAGGGCGATCCTGGCTGGAAGAAGGCGGGCTACCGGATGTTCGCCTCTGAAAAGCATGTGAAAAGCGGCAACATCGTATTGATAGATCTGCGGTCCAAGGCGGAGTACGAGGCGGGTCATATCCCCAGGGCCTACAACGTGCCGCTCTCCGAGCTGGCCAGCCGCGAGAACGATCTGCCCAGCGTGGCCAAGATCCCCATCGTGGTCTATGGCAATACCATTGCCGACGCGGACAAGGCCTTTGCCATGATCAAGAAATGGGGTTGCAAGAAGGGCTCCATCTGGTACGGCGGGGTGGGCGCCTGGAAGGCGCGCGGCAATGCCCTGGCCACCGGGCCGACCCAGACCAAGATCGTCTGGAAGCGGGAATTGGGCAAGGGGGAGGTTCCCTTGGCCGATTTCCTCAAGGCCAGCGAGGGAGGGCCCGGGCAGGTAATTCTGGACGTGCGGACCAAGGATGAGATCAAGGATGGCGTGTTCAAGAATTCGGTGCACATCCCTCTGGACGAGGTGGAGAAGCGGGTTGGCGAGCTGCCAAAGGACAAGGAGATGCTCGTCCACTGCACCACCGGCGCCCGGGCGGAGATGGCCTGGAAGGCCCTGGAAAAAGCGGGGTTGAAGAGCCGCTTCCTCATGGCGGACGTGAACTGCGAAAAGGGCAAATGCACGGCCACTGAATAAGTGGCGGTTGCGAGAGATTTTAGGCAATAAAAAAGGAGCCGGGATTTCCCGGCTCCTTTTTTTTGTTGTGGTGCTCCTGTGCCGCGGAGACGATTACTTCACGAACTCCTTGCTGCCGGCCACCAGGGCGTCCACCACCGACGGATCGGCCAGGGTGGAGGTGTCGCCGAAATCGTGGGCTTCGGTTTCGCCGGCCGCGATCTTCCGGAGGATCCGGCGCATGATCTTGCCGGAGCGGGTCTTGGGCAGGCCATCGGCGAACTGGAGGAACTCCGGAGTGGCCACCGGACCGATCTCCTTGCGCACGTGGGTGCGGAGGGCGGCGCGGAGCTCATCGCTGGGGGCGACCCCGGCCTTTAAGGATACATAGGCGTAGATGGTCTGGCCCTTGATCTCGTGTGGGGCGCCGACCACCGCCGCCTCGGCCACCTGCGGGTGGGCGACCAGGGCGGACTCGATCTCGGCGGTGCCCAGGCGGTGGCCGGAGACGTTGATGACGTCGTCCAGACGGCCCATGACCCAGAAGTAGCCATCCTCGTCCTTCCTGGCGCCGTCTTCGGGATCGTAGATGCCCTCGTAGCGGGTGAAGTAGGCCTTCTTGTAGCGGGCCGGATCGCCGAACACACCGCGCAGCATGCCGGGCCAGGGCTTGCGGATCACCAGGTGGCCGCCCTCGTTGGGGCCTGCCTCGGTGCCGTCCTCACGCAGGATGGCGGCGTCGATGCCGGGCAGGGGCCGGGTGGCGGAGCCGGGCTTGAGGGAGGTGGCGTAGGGCAGGGCGGAGATCATGATGCCGCCTGTTTCGGTCTGCCACCAGGTGTCAACGATGGGCAGCTTGCTCTTGCCGATGTGCTCGTGGTACCACATCCACGCCTCGGGGTTGATCGGCTCGCCCACCGAGCCCAGGACGCGCAGGCTGGAAAGGTCGTACTTCTCGGTCCACTTGGTGCCCTCGCGCATCAGGGAGCGGATGACCGTCGGGGCGGTGTAGAAGATGTTGACCTTGAACTTCTCGCAGATCTTCCAGAAGCGGTCAGGGGCCGGCCAGGTCGGCACGCCCTCGAACATGACCGTGGTGGCGCCCAGGGCCAGCGGCCCGTAGAGGATGTAGCTGTGGCCGGTGATCCAGCCGATGTCGGCGGTGCACCAGTGGATGTCGTCGTCCTTGATGTCGAAGACCCATTGGGTGGTGTGCGCCGCGTAGGTGAGGTAGCCGCCGGTGGTGTGCACCACGCCCTTGGGCTTGCCGGTGGAGCCGGAGGTGTAGAGGATGAACATGTTGTCCTCGGCGTCCATGCTCTCCGGCGCGCAGTCGGCGGCGATGCCGTCGGCGGCGATCTCGTCGTGCCACCACAGGTCGCGGCCGCCCTGCATGTTGATCTCGTTGCCGGCCCGCTTGACCACCACGCACTTCTCGACCGAGGGGCACTCCTTGAGGGCCTCGTCGGCGGCGGGCTTGAGCGGGATGGTCTTGCCGGCCCGGAGCACGGCGTCGGCGGTGACCACCACCTTGGCCTCGCAGTCCTGGATGCGGCTCTTCAGGCTCTGGGCGGAGAAACCGGCAAAGACCACGCTGTGGATGGCGCCGATGCGGGTGCAGGCCAAGAGGGTGATGGCCAACTCGGGGATCATGGGCAGGTAGACGGCCACGCGGTCGCCCTTTTTCACGCCCAGCTTCTTGAGGACGTTGGCAAAGCGGCATACCTCGGTGTGCAGCATCTGGTAGGTGTAGACCCGGACGTCATTCTCCGGCTCGCCCTGGAAGATGATGGCGGCCTTGTTGCGGCGGCCGTTGGCGAGATGGCGGTCCAGGCAGTTGACGGAGACATTGAGCTTGCCGCCCTGGAACCACTTGATCGAGGGCGTGATCATGTCGGCGTCCAGAACCTTGTCCCACTGCTTGTCCCAGGTGAGCAGTTCCTTGGTGCGGTCCGCCCAGAATCCTTCCGGATCCTCCATGGAGCGTTTGTAGTGGGCCTCGTATTCGGCCATGCTTTTGACATGGGCCTGGTCGCGGCCAGCGGCGGGCGGTTCGAACAGGCGGTTCTCCTGCATCAGGCTTTCGATCTTCTTGTCATCACTCATGAGTGCCTCCCGGATTTTCTTGAAAAGTGCGCATGGGTATAAATTCCTAGTGGGTAGGCATATATACCGAGCGCCCGCGACAATTGCCACAATTTTTGTTGGCCATCCAGTGAAAATAGGTGCGCAGTCCTATCCCCCCGGGAAAACGCGGGAAGAAGGTAGTTGAATCACCGGCACGAAGCAGCTTTTATTTTTGTACGTGCATGGCTTTGTTGCGGTCAAGAGAAAAAGGTGCGAGGGGAGGGGAGAGCACAATGCCGGGCGCGCATGGTGTTCTGACCGGATTTCTGATACAGTGGGCAATGGGCAAAAGCCGCGCGGGGGGCGCGCGAAGCGATCGGGCAAAGGAGGCGTATGGGGGTTGGCAGGGATGCGGGCAACATGGGAGCGGTGGCATGGGGGCGGCGGAGTCGCCGGAGAAGAGCCGTTTTCGTCGGGAGGGTATGGGGGCTGACGCTGTTGTTCTTTCTGTTGCTTGCGCCGCATGGGGTGATTGCCGCCGCCGGGGAAGGCTGTGGCCGGGCGACCATGCCGGTCGGGCAGCAACTTTTTGCGGATGACCTGGATCTTGAGGGGGTAGAGGCCGCTCTCGACCGCAGTATCGCCTCCCTTTCCCGTCTTCCGCCGGAGAGGCGTTTTCCGTTGTGCGGCCAGGAGGTGGCGGCGGGGCGCCTGCTCGATTCCCTCCGCGCTTTCAGGGGGATGGTCGCGGATCATCCCTCCCCGTCGGAGCTTGCGCGGCGGATCGACCAGCATTTCAGGGTCTGCCGGTCCGTGGGGCAAACCGGACAAGGCGATATGCTCGTCACCGGCTATTTCGAGCCCAGGTCCAGGGCGAGCCTGGTCCGAACCGCCACCTTCCGCTATCCCCTCTACCGGCCACCGTCGGATCTGATCACGGAGGCAGGCAAGCCGGGCCGGCGCGAGCGAGGTCAGGTGGTGCCCTACTGGAGCCGGGCGGAGATCGAGGATGGCAATCTGCTTGCCGGCCAGGAACTGGTCTGGCTTGACGACCCGGTCGCCGCCTTTGTCCTCCATGTGCAGGGCTCAGGGCGGGTGGTACTGCCGGACGGCAGCGAGCGGCGGGTGCAGTATGCCGCCAAGAACGGCCGGGAGTACCGGAGCATCGGGCGGGTGCTGGTGGAGCGCGGCGCCATCCCGCTGGCCGAGGTAACCCTGCCCCGGATCGTTGCCTACCTGCGCAGCCACCCCGCGGAGCAACGGGAGATCCTCCACCAGAACGATTCCTTCATCTTCTTCCGTTGGGGAGACGACCGCGCCGGTGGGCCGCAGGGATGTCTGGGCGAGCCGCTTACCCCCGGCCGTTCGGTGGCTTTGGATCAGACCTGTTTCCCCCCCGGCGCCTTGGGGTTCCTGATGAGTCAGCAGCCGGTGTTCGCTGAGAGTGGCGAGATTGTGGGCTGGCGCCCTCTGTCCCGCTTCGTGTTCAATCAGGATACCGGTTCGGCCATCAAGGGGGCTGGCCGGCTCGACCTGTTCCTGGGGGCAGGGCAACAGGCCGAGGCGACCGCTGGCAATCTCAAGCATCCGGGCAGCCTCTACTTCCTGGTGCCGCGCTGAACCAAATCTTCATCGGGCGGGGCGATCCACAAGAATATGGTTGCCTCCCCAGGCCGGCTTTCGTACAATTTTCCCAACACCCCAGCCCGGCCGTGTCAGGCGGCTGGCTGATTTTCCTCTTGCTCAGGAGCCTTCCATGAAGCAGACCGAAATCGACTACTGGATCACCAGCATGTTGGAGACCTACGGCAATGTTTCCGATCTCAACATCACGGTGGGCAAGCCGCTGCAGGTGGAAACCTCGGGGCAGCTGGTGCCGGTGCCGGTGGAGCCGCCGGTGGAGAAGCTCACCCCCTTCCAGGCCGAGGTTTTCGCCCTGAACCTCATCGGCGGCAACAAGCGCCTCCTGGACGACCTGGTCAAGCACGGTTCCTGCGATCTTTCCTACTGGTTGGGGCAGAAGGCCCGCTTCAGGGTGAACGTCTTCTCCCAGAAGACCAACCTCTCCACCGTGCTCCGCAAGCTGGAGATGAAAATCCCCACCATCGGCCAGATGAACCTGCCCAAGCCGTTTTACGACATGGCGGGCGAGCGCAACGGCATCATCCTGGTCACCGGCGCCACCGGCTCCGGTAAATCGACGAGCCTGGCCGCCCTGCTGGACAAGATCAACGATGAAAAGCCGGTGCATATCGTCACTCTGGAGGATCCCATCGAGTATGTGCACCAGCACAAGATGGCCACCTTCAACCAGCGCGAGCTGGGCAACGACTTCGACGTCTTCGCCTCGGGCCTGCGCGCCGCCCTGCGCCAGGCGCCCAAGGTAATCCTGGTGGGCGAGATGCGCGACCGGGAGACCATGGAGATCGGTCTTTCCGCGGCGGAAACCGGCCATCTGGTCCTCTCCACCCTGCATACCGTGGATGCCGGCCAGACCATCAACCGTATCCTGGGCATGTTCGAGCAGGAGGAGCAGGCGCAGGTGCGCAACCGCCTGGTGGACACGGTGCGCTGGATCGTCTGCCAGCGGCTGATGCCCAAGGTCGGCGGCGGTCGGGTGGCGGCCTTCGAAATCATGGGCATGAACCTGCGGGTGCGCGAGCTGATCATGCACGGCGAGTCCGAGGACAAGACCTTTTACGACGTCATCGCCGACGCCAAGGCCCTGGGCTGGCAGACCTTCGACCAGCATATCCTCCAGCTTTACGAGGACGGCCTGATCACCGAGGAGACGGCCATGAGCTACTGCACCCGCAAAACTGCCGTCAATCGCGGGCTCGATACCATCAAGGCCGCCCGCGGCGAGTCCACCTCGGACATCACCGGCCTGGCCATGGATGTCAAGGAAGACCCGCGCAAGCGGCGTTCTGGTTTTTAATCGTTCTTTTCCGGTCCCCTCGAGGAGGATGTGATGCTCTCCCAATGCCCCCACTGTTCGCAGGCCCTCAACCTGACCCCGGCTCAACTGGAGAAGATCGACGCTGCCCTGGCTGGACTCGCGCCTGGGAAAACCCTCAAGATGGGTTGCCCCAAGTGCCGACAGCCCATCGAACTGAACGCAGACGGCTCTCTTGGCGGCAATGCGGTGGGCGGGGTGATGCAGGAGGTGCTTTACTCGCAGCACGGCGGCGGCGAAGACCAGACCGCGGCCAGCATGGTGGCCGCGGCCCAGAAGCGGCCCCAGCCGGTAAAGCTGCCGCCGGAGGCGCCCAAGCCCCCGGAGCTTACCTGGCTGACCAGCGGGGTCTTCGACAAGAAGGACGTGGTGGAGGACGTGCCCCATGCCCTGCTGTTGATCGGGGATGGAGAGGTCAAGACCCAGGTCTCCATGATGGTGGCGGGGCTGGGCTATACGCCGGTCTTCGTGGATTCCGCGGAGGAGGCCATCGACAAGATGCAGTTCATGAACTTTGAGGCGATCTTCCTGCACAGCCGTTTCGAGGGACCGGGCGGCGTCGGGGATTCCCTCTTCCATCGCCACATGTGCGAGATGGGTATGAGCAAACGGCGCTACATATACTATGTGTTGATCGGGCCGGAGTTCCGCACCCTCTATGACCTGGAGGCCTTGGCCAACAGTGCCAACCTGGTGGTGAACGACAGGGAGGTGGAACACTTGGCCGTTGTCATCCGCAAGGGGCAGAACGATTACGAGACCCTCTTTGGCCCCTATCTGGAGACGCTCAAGCAGTACGGCATGAAGTAGGAAGCCCGACAGCCCGGCATCCTTGTCGCCTTACGGCCGCACCGCCCGGACATAGCCGCTGCCGGCAGGGGCGTAGTGCCGTTCCGGATCGCACTGTTCGGCGATCTCCCATGCCCCCGCCATGCCCTCGCCATTTTTCTCGCCGGACCAGTACTTCCCTTCCCGGTCAATGCGGCAGTCACCGTTCTGGTGCAGGTCAAAGATGGTGTTCAGGTCGTACAGTTCGTACACGGTGGGCAGCCGCCAGTCGGTGTGCTTGCCCCCCCTGTTGAGACGGGCTATGTGTCGTTGTGCTTCCTCCATGTTGTCCGCCTTGGTTTCGCTGCGCTCTATTCGCCAGGTCAAGCCATTGACGGTGTCCTGGCAGGAACCGTCTCCACGATTGGCCAGACGCGGACCTTTCGTTGCCCCGCAACCGACCAGAAGCGCGGAGAGGGCAAGGGTGCACAGGAGGGTGACGATCGGGCGGTGCATGGTATCCCCTCTGTCGTGCATGGATGCGCTTTTTAGAGCCGTTGTTCCGCAGCCCGGAGAATGGCCTCGGTCAGTTCCAGGGCCTCGGCATTGTCTGGCAGCACCTCGAGCAGGCGGGAGGCGAGGCTGGCGATTTCGCCGAGTCGGTCGCGCTGTTCGATCATGAAGAATTCCCGCCGTCGCCCTTCGCTGAAAAAAACGTCTAGCTTCTGCTGGAGGGAGCTGATGAACTGCTCCTTGTACTTTTCCGGAATTGACCCGAGCCGTTCTTCCATCAGCCCAAGCAGGGTCAGCATGTCATCCCGGAAGGAGCTGTATGCCGCCAGGGTGCCGCGGGGGTTGATGGTCTGGAGGTAGTCGAAAATCCGGCGTATCTTGTTGTTGAGTTCGGTAAGGTCAAAAGGCTTGTGCAGGTAATCGAAGGCCCCCAGCCGGAGCGCCTCGATGGCCGAATCAGCGGTGGCGTATCCGGTGATCATGATCACCGCGCAGTCCGGAATCTGCTGGCGCGCGAAGGCCAGGACGTCAAGGCCCCCTTCGTCGCGGTGCTCGGTGCCCGGCATGTTCTTGTCGGTGATCACCACCATGTACTCTCCTTGCTGGAGAAGGGCGATCGCCTCCGCGGCATCGGCTGCATTATGGGGGGTGTACCCCTCCGTTTCCAGGTTAGACACCAGCATTTCGCGCAACAACGGATCGTCGTCCACAACCAGAATTTTCGCGTCCATGTTTCGCTCCATCATTGAATTGGCCATCTCCGTGGCGGGTGGATCGAATTATGTGTTTTAGAGGGAGAGGGGCGGTCGTTTGGCGCTGGTGACAGTCACTTTGCCGCTGGCTGTCTCCAGGCTCACGGTGCGGCTCACCTGGCCGCCCGTGTCGGCGGCGACGATGGGGATGTGGTACTTGGCCAGGAGGTGACACAGTTCCTCCTCGATCCGCTCCCCGATCTCGAAATTGTAAAATTTTTTTTCAATAACATTGGCTCCGCCCACCAGCTTTGCCTGGAGCCCGACGATGCCGTGGTCCCGATTGCCCGGCAGCGCCTGCACGGCCTCCAGCAGGGCGGAAATGGCGGTGTCTGCGTAGTAGCCTGGCTTGTTTCTCTGCGAGGAGAGACTGAAGCGGGAGGCGGGCAGGGCGATGTGTGCCATGGCCGCCAGCCGTTTCCCCGGGTGGAAGAGGATCAGGGCGACGCAGGAGCCAAGAGCGTATGTCTTGATGATCGTATCCTGCTGGTCTGAGGCGTAATGGTCGCCGATCCCCAGGATAACGGGTTGTGTCATGGGATTTCTCTCGAAGCGGAAGCGTTGCCGCACCGCCTGGTTTTGTTGCGAGTCGTGGAAGGTTTCGGACGGAACACTCCATTATGTTGAGAGTATAGTGAAAAAGCGTGGGCAGTGGTATGGAAAAGTGATGGATGGGCATGAGGCTCCGGTTTCGGAGGAGGCTTTCCCCTTTGTCTGAAAAGCATGGTCAAGATCGGCAAAGTCTTGACAAAGCATGGTTATACGCATATCCTTCGAATTTTTCCGATGCCCATGGGCTTGATGTGCGAAAAATACCGGGAAACGGTGGAGGGAGAGCCCCCGTTCTGTCGCCATCCCGCCGAATACTGCAAGTTTCGAAGCGCCTGCATGATTCATTTCCTTTCCCGGAAGACGCTGGTGGACAGAAAGGCGTCCGGTGGAGACCACGGAGAGAAGTCGCATATGGACGAAGCAATGGAAGGCGCAGCCGTTGGGGCGCTGCGTTTCGATAAGGGCGACGGGCTCCTGCCGGCCATCGCCCAGGATTTCAAGACCGGCGAGGTGCTGATGCTCGCCTACATCAACGAGGTGGCCTGGCGCAAAACCCTGGAGACCGGCAAGGCCCATTACTGGAGCCGGTCGCGCAACAAGATCTGGCTCAAGGGCGAGTCGTCGGGACATGTGCAGATGATCAAGGAGATCCGGATCGACTGTGACGCCGATACCGTGGTCTATCAGGTGGAGCAACTGGGCGGCGCGGCCTGCCATACCGGCCATCGCAGCTGTTTTTATCGGAAGGTGCAGGGCGGGGGGCTCGAGGTGATCGGCGTCCCGGTCTTTGACCCAGCGGAGGTATACAAGAAATGAACGTGTTGAAACTGGGGGTGCCCAAGGGCAGCCTGGAAAAGGCGACCATCGAGCTGTTCGAGAAGTCGGGCTGGCGGATCAAGCTTTCCTCCCGCAACTACTTCCCCGAGGTGGACGATCCTGAACTCTCCTGCTCCATCTGCCGGCCGCAGGAGATGTCCCGTTACGTGGAGCAGGGCGTGCTCGACGCGGGCATCACCGGCAAGGACTGGACCATGGAGAACGACTCCGACGTGGTGGTGGTGGCGGACCTGGTCTACTCCAAGGTGAGCAAGCGCCCCACCCGTTGGGTCATTGCCGTTCCCGGCGACTCCCCTATTCAGCGGGTCGAGGATCTGGACGGCAAGAAGGTGGCCACCGAGCTGGTCAACTACACCCGCAAGTTCTTCAGCGAGAAGGGGATCAGCGTGGACATTGCCTTCTCCTGGGGCGCCACCGAGGCCAAGGTGGTTTCCGGGCTTGCCGACGCCATCGTCGAGGTGACCGAGACCGAGAGCACCATCCGAGCGCACGGCCTGCGGATCATCCATGAGCTGATGCAGTCCAACACCCAGCTCATCGTCAACAAGGCGGCCTGGAATGATCCGTGGAAGCGGGAGAAGATCGAGAACATCGCCATGCTCCTCCAGGGCGCCCTGCGGGCCGACAAGCTGGTGGGCCTCAAGATGAACGTGCCCAAGGAGAAGCTTGAGACGGTGATCGCGCTTTTGCCCTGTCTCAACGCCCCCACCGTGGCGCCGCTCTATCAAAAGGAGTGGTTTTCGGTGGAAACGGTGATCTCCGAGCACGAGGTGCGCGATTTGATCCCCAGGCTCTTGAAGAACGGAGCCGAGGGGATCATCGAGTACTCGCTCAACAAGGTAATCTGAGCGGATGAGCGAGGATGCCGAGGGCGGGACGTCGATCCCGCCCATCAATTTCACGAAGATCGAATTCGTCAAGAGCGCCGGCAAGATCTCCCATCTGCCTCCGGAGGGGCTGCCGGAGATCGCCTTTGCCGGCCGCTCCAACGTTGGCAAATCAAGCCTGATCAACCGGCTGGTCAACCGCAGGAATCTGGTGCGGGTGAGCGCCCAGCCCGGCAAGACCCAGACCCTCAACTTCTTTCTGGTGGACCAGCGGCTGCATCTGGTGGACCTGCCTGGCTATGGCTTTGCCAAGGTATCCAAGGCCCTGCGCGACGATTGGCGGGGGGTGATCACCGACTACCTCACCCAGCGGGTTTCGCTCCGCTGCGTGGTGGTGCTCATCGACATCCGCCATACCCTGAAATCCCAGGATCGTGAGCTGGTGGAGTGGTTGCGTGGCCAGGGCAGACCCGTGCTGGTGATTTACACCAAATGCGACAAGCTTTCCGGCAATCAGTTGAGCAAGCAGGCGGCGCTGCTGGATGCCGCGCTGGGACTTGCCAGGGATGAAAGGATCCTCTTTTCCGCTAAAACCGGCTCTGGTCGCGAGCAATTAATCGCTGCATTGAATACTTTTTTGTGGTAATGCTTTTGGGTGTCAGCGTGGCGCGCTGGCGTTCCGACGTGTTTCCATTGAGATGAGGCGAAAAGATGGCGCGGAAAGACTGGTCGTGTTGGGAGATCACCCGGTGCGGGAGCGAGGCCACCTGTTTTGCCCGGCAGCGGGCTGGCGAGGCAAAACCCTGCTGGGAAGTGGCCCGGGAACTCAATGACTACCGCAGCGCCATGAACGTCTGTCAGGACTGCATCGTCTACATCTCCAAGGCGCGGAGCCGTTCGCTTTCCGAGCAGGAGGTGGAGGAGATCCTGGCGCGCAAAATCGAATGCGTCCTCGCCGCGGGCTGCCCGAACCGCTAATCCCTGAGCACTCCGGGCGGCAGTTTCACTGTTCCGACTTGAGCACCGCCAGGAAGGCGCTCTGCGGAATCTCCACGTTGCCCACCGTCTTCATCCGCTTCTTGCCGGCCTTCTGCTTTTCCAGCAGTTTCCGCTTCCGGGTGATGTCGCCGCCGTAGCATTTGGCCAGCACGTCCTTGCGCAGAGCGGAGATGGTGGTCCTGGCGATGACATTGCCGCCGATGGCCGCCTGGATGGCGATCTTGAACATCTGACGCGGGATTTCGTCCTGGAGCCGTTCACAGGCGTGCAGCCCGCGCGCCCTGGCGTTGTTGCGGTGTACCAGCTGGGAAAGCGCGTCCACCCGGTCGCCGTTGACCAGGATGTCCAGCTTGACCAAGTCGCTCGGCCGGTAGTCGATGAGCTCGTAATCGAACGAACCGTAACCCTGGGTGATGGATTTCAGCCGGTCGTAGAAGTCGTAGATCACCTCGGCCAGCGGCAGCTCGCAGGTGAACTCGATGCGTCCCGGCATGGGGAAGTGATAGCTGGTGTTTTCCCCCCGGCGCTCCATGCAGAGGGTCATCACCGCGCCCATGTAGCGCTCCGGCATATGGATGGTCGCCTTGATGAACGGCTCCTCGATGCGCTCGATGGCGGACGGGTCTGGGTAGTAGGCCGGGTTGTCCACCTCGATCATGGTGCCGTCCTTCAAGGTGATGTGGTAGTTGACCGACGGCACAGTCAGGATCAGCGACAGGTCGAACTCCCGCTCCAGCCGCTCCTGGACGACCTCAAGGTGCAAAAGCCCCAGGAAGCCGCAGCGGAATCCGAAACCCAGGGCCGAGGAGGAGTCCTTCTGGAAGGACAGGGAGGCGTCGTTGATCTTGAGCTTCTCGATCGCGGTGGCCAGCGCCTCGTAGTCGTCGGTGGAAACCGGATAGATGGAGGAAAACACCACCTGTTTGATCTCCTGGAAACCGGGCAATGCCGCGGCGCAGGGGCGGTCCTTCAAGGTGATCGTGTCGCCGGCCCGGGTGTCGCTGATGTTCTTGATCCCGGCGATGATGTAGCCGACCTGGCCTGCGACCAGCTCCTTCTGCGGCTCGCGGGTGAGGCGGAAGAGTCCCACCTCCTCCACCCTGTAGGCGGCCTCGTTGGACATGAACAGGATGGTGTCGCCGGGACGCACCGTGCCGTTGAAGACGCGGCAGGAGATGATGGTGCCCCGGAACGGATCGTAGAAGGCATCGAAAATGAGCGCCGAAAGCGGCTCCTCCGGGTCGCCCGCCGGCGGGGGCAGAAGGTTCACCACCGCCTCGAGCACATTGTCCACCCCCACCCCGGTCTTGGCGGAGCAGAGCTGGATGTGGTCGCGCTCCATGCCCAGGTCTTCCTCAATCTGGCGGGTCACCCCCTCCGGGTCGGCGGCGGGCAGGTCGATCTTGTTGATCACCGGGATGACCGCCAGGTCGTGCTCCATGGCCAGATAGAGGTTGGCCAGGGTTTGGGCCTCGATGCCTTGGGCGGCGTCAACCAGCAGCAGCGCCCCCTCGCAGGAGGCCAGCGCCCGGGACACCTCGTAGCTGAAGTCCACGTGACCGGGGGTGTCGACCAGATTCAGGATGTACTCCTGGCCGTCCTTGGCCCGGTATGGCAGGCAGATGGTCTGGCTCTTGATGGTGATGCCGCGTTCCCGCTCGATGTCCATGTTGTCCAGCAGCTGGTCGTGGAACTGGCGGTCGCTGACCATGCCGCACATCTGGATGAAACGGTCGGCCAAGGTGGACTTGCCGTGGTCGATGTGGGCGATGATGCTGAAGTTTCTGATGTTTTTCATGGGGTCGTCGGGGGGGGGAGGTTGGCCGGGCTTGCATTGGCGCCCATCTGTCTTACTGTAGCGAGGAAGCGCGTCCGGTTGTTTGCCGTGCGCCGTGATGATGCCGAGAAGGCTATCTATCACAAAAACAGGCGGTTGGGAACACAAATCTGGTTTGGGCCGGATGCGCCCCACCCTGAAAGGGATTGACCTTTGGGGTGGTTGCCAGGATAATGACAGACGGAAGGGAAGATGGTCTTTCCCCGCGAAATCGACGTTATGGCCGTACGGACAATCAATGACATACAAACAGCAGGCCGTTGACGACGACCCCCTGGGGGAGGTCATCGGCGAAGAAGAACAGAACATGGTGGAAATTCTCGAGCCCGAGGAGGACGCCGCCGAGGCGGATTTCTCCCCCAGCGAGGGCGAAGAGAGCGATGGCTTCCTGCATCCGCTGGTGGCCCTTTCCGACGACGACCACCTGCCGGTGGTGGGCAATGCCGGCCTGCATCGATACCTCCAGGAGATCAGTCAGTACAAGCTGCTTTCCCGCGAGGAGACCGAGGAGTTGGCCCGGCATTTTCAGGAGACCGGTGATCCGGAGGCCGCCTACAAGCTGGTCACCTCCAACCTGCGCCTGGTGGTCAAGGTGGCCATGGATTTCCAGAAGTACTGGATGCAGAACTTTCTCGACCTCATCCAGGAGGGCAACGTCGGCCTGGTGCAGGCGGTGAAGAAGTTCGACCCCTACCGGCAGGTGAAGTTCTCTTACTACGCCGCCTACTGGATCCGGGCCTATATCCTGAAGTTCATCATGGATAATTGGCGACTGGTGAAGATCGGCACCACCCAGGCCCAGCGCAAGCTCTTTTTCAGCTTGAACAAAGAAAAAAAGCTGCTAGAATCGCAGGGTTTCAAGCCCGAGCCCAAGCTCCTGGCCGAGCGCCTCCACGTCAAGGAGAGCGAGGTCATCGAGATGAGCCAGCGCATGGACAACTGGGATGTATCCCTGGAGAGCCCGGTGCGCGAAGGCTCCGACGACGAGCAGAAGAACTTTCTGCCCATGATTGGCCCCACCGTGGAGGAGCGGGTGGCGGAGCAGGAGGTGCGTGCTTGGATGGCCGATGTGCTGGACAAGCTGCAGGCGGTGCTCAACGACAAGGAAAAGGCCATCCTGGCCGAGCGACTCTTGACCGACGAGCCGCTTACCTTGCAGGACATCGCCGACCGGTTCGCCATTTCTCGTGAGCGGGTGCGCCAGATCGAAGTCAACCTGCTCAAGAAGATGCGCACCTTCTTTGAAAAGGAAGTGCCCGACATCAAAGATTTTCTCGACGAGTTCATGAATCCCTGGCAGTCCTGACCCCCGGAGCGGTCGGGCGCTGTCCTCATCCCATGCGGCATCCCGCTCCGGCGGGAGCCAGGAAAAATTCCCATGCGCGTACCCCTGCTCGACCTCAAAGGCCAGCTTGCCCCCCTGCGCGACCAGATTCTCGCCGCGGTGACCGAGGTCATCGACTCCACGCAGTACATCATGGGCCCCAAGGTGGAGGATTTCGAGGAGCATGCCGCCGCCTACTGCGGCTCCGGTTTCGCCATTGGCGTGGCCAGCGGCACCGATGCGCTGCTTGCCTCGCTGATGGCGCTCGACATCAAGCCGGGCGACGCGGTGCTGACCACCCCGTATTCCTTTTTCGCCACCATGGGCTGCATCCTGCGGCTCGGCGCCCGGCCGGTCTTTGCCGATATCGACCCGGTGAGCTACAACATCGACCCGGAGCGCATGGCCGAGATTCTCGAGGCGGACAGCCGCGCGGGGCGCAGGATCAAGGCGATCATCCCGGTGCATCTCTATGGCCAGTGCGCCGACATGGGGCGGATTCTGGCTCTGGCCAAACAGTATGGCCTGCCGGTGGTGGAGGACGCGGCCCAGGCCATCGGCGCGGTCTATCCCATGCAGGAGGACGGCCGCACCGTCTGGCTCCGGGCCGGCTCCATGGGCGACACCGGGTGCTTTTCCTTCTTCCCCAGCAAGAATCTGGGCGGCATCGGGGACGGCGGCATGATCACCTGCAACGATCCCCAGCTGGCCGAGCGTATCCGGGTGATCCGGGTGCATGGCGGCGCGCCCAAGTACCATCACGGAGTGGTGGGCGGCAACTTCCGCATCGATCCGATCCAGACGGTGGTGCTCGACATCAAATTGGCCCATCTGCCGGCGTGGCACGCGGCGCGGCGGCGCAATGCCGCCCTCTATCGGGAGATGTTCGCGGCCCGCGGCCTGCTGGATGATGGTTCGGTGCGGCTTCCCGAGGCGATCTATGCCGGGATGGCCGATCTCGACGCAGCCGGTGCCGATCACCACATCTACAACCAGTTCGTCATCCGTGCCAAGGACCGGGACGGCCTGATCCGGCATCTGCATGGCAACGAAGTGGGCGCCGAGATCTACTATCCCATCCCGTTGCACCGCCAGGGCTGCGTGGCAGGCATGGGCTACGAGGCCATATCCTGTCCACACGCCGAAGCCGCCGCCGCCGAGACCGTGGCCCTGCCCATCTTCCCTGAGTTGACCGAGGCGATGCTTGCCCGGGTTGTGGAGGTGGTGGGGGCGTTTTATCGCGGTTAGGCGCGGTTTGCGTCTTGGGGAGAGGGTGTGCCGTCGAACTCTTTCCCTTGCATTCTTGCCTGGCGTATGCTAATTCAGAGCATGTCGTGATCGCGGGTTCGCGGTCTGCGCGACCTCAAAAAAACAAGGAATGTTGCCGCCGTTTTCGCCCGGTTCTGTGGCTGCCAGGGAAAACGGCAATTTTTTTGCCCAGTTTCGCCGGGAAATCGGCAGGGAGGAAGTCATGATCGAGCGTATTCCCATGTCCCAGGAGGGATATGCCAGGTTGCGCCAGGAGCTGGATCGTCTGCAGAAGAAGGAGCGGCCCGCGGTTATCGAAGCCATCGAGGTGGCGCGTGGGCATGGCGATCTGAAGGAAAACGCCGAGTATCACGCCGCCAAGGAGCGTCAGGGCCACATCGAGGGGCGGATCATGGAGCTGAAGGATAAGCTCGGTCGGGCCGAGGTGATCGACTGTACCACGATCGGTTGCGACAAGGTGGTGTTTGGCGCGGTGGTTTCCATGGAAGACCTGGATACCGGCGAAACCATCCGCTATCAGTTGTTGGGGCCGGAGGAGGCGGATGTCAGCACCGGCAGCATCTCGGTACTCTCGCCCATTGGCAGGGCGATGATCGGCAAGAGTGTCGGTGACGAACTGACCGTCAAGACTCCCGGCGGGATGCGGCAGTTTGAGGTGATGGAGATCGCCGCCCCGGAGCGGAGCTGAGCATTTTCCTGGCGGGAATCACCCGCCGGTCTGGCCAGGCGCCATGACGCCGTAGGTGAAGATGTCGCTGATCTGGCGGGCGGCTTCTTCAATGGTGTAGTTGTGATCCGGCGAGAGCACCCAGAGCCGGGATGTTTCGTCCAGGGCGCCAAAGAATGCCCGCTTGAAAACGCCGGGCAGCACATCCTGCCGGAATATACCAGCTTCCTGCCCTCTGTGGATGATGGAGGAAACCACGTCCACATACTCGATGAACTTGGTATTCCTGTACTCCCGCATGAACTTGTTGCTCTGACGCAACTCCATCTGCAACACCTCGGCCAGATCCTTCTTCTCCTCCATCAGCTTAAGATGGTGCAGCGCGAAGATCTGCAACATCCGGCGAGGGTCGGTTTCCTTCTCGATGAGCAGTTTCACCGCCAAAATGATCTTGCCGATCTCTTCCTCGAAGAGCGAGATCAGAATATCGTACTTGTTGTTGAAGTACAGATAGATGGTGCCGTCCGCGACCTGGGCCTCCTTGGCGATGTCGGAGATGCGGGCGTTGAAGAAGCCTTTGCTGGCAAAGACCTTGACCGCGGCATCGATGATTTTGGCGTGTTTGTCAGAGGTTCTCATGGTGTGAAAAGTCTGGGGTGCACGGCGCTGTTTGGTTGTTTCTGAATGCATATTCATTCAATTTTGCAGCATGATAGATGCGGAAATCTCCTGTGTCAAGGTGAAATACGGATAGGAACAAATTGGGACATCCTGGCCGGATGGCCAGCCCTGGCCGGGTTCCGGAAGGAGGCTGGCAATGATTCTCCCTTCCGTGTTGTGTCGAATTGGGGTAAATTGGAAAAGTTGAACTCATGATGGGCAATGGCGTGCTGCCCGATGGCGCACGAGCCCGGATGAGATGTGCACGGCATGGGCATGAGGCGGTCCGGATCCTTTGGGCCAGCTTGGTATGAAGTGAAGGAGGTTCCGATGAAGGTGTTGGTGGTTGGTTCTGGGGGCAGGGAGCATGCCATGATCTGGAAGTTGAAACAGAGTCCCCGGGTGGAGGCGATCTTCTGCGCGCCGGGCAACGCCGGCATCGGAGGGATGGCGACGTGCGTCGCCATTGGCGCCACCGATATCGACGGCCTGGCGGCTTTTGCCAAGCAGGAAGGGATCGGTCTTACCGTGGTCGGCCCCGAGGTGCCCCTGACCCTGGGTATCGTGGACCGTTTCGAGCGAGAGGGGCTGCGGATCTTCGGACCCCGCCAAAACGCGGCTACCCTGGAGGGCAGCAAGGCCTTCATGAAGGATATTCTCAAAAAGTACAACATTCCCTCGGCCCGCCACGAGACCTTTGCAAGCCGCGATGAGGCCCTGGCCTGCGTTGAGTGGTGGGGCGCGCCGTTGGTGGTCAAGACCGATGGCCTGGCCGCTGGCAAGGGGGTGATCGTGGCACAGACCATCGAGGAGGCCCGGGCCGCGGTGGATCTGATGATGCGCGACCAGGCCTTTGGCGAGGCCGGCGACCGGGTGGTGATCGAGGAGTTTCTGCCCGGCGAGGAGGCATCCTTCCTGGCTTTCACCGACGGCAAGACCGTGCTGCCCCTGCCCACGTCCCAGGATCACAAGGCGATCTACGACGGCGACCAGGGGCCGAACACCGGCGGCATGGGCGCCTACTCGCCGGCACCTGTGGTGACCGAGTCCATCCACCGGCAGGCGATGGAGCAGGTGATGCTGCCAACGGTCAAGGCGATGGAGGCGGAGGGGTGTCCCTACAAGGGGGTGCTTTACGCCGGGCTGATGATCAAGGACGGGGTCGCCAAGGTACTTGAGTTCAACTGCCGTTTCGGCGATCCGGAGGCCCAGCCGCTTCTGATGCGGATCAAGAACGATCTGGTGGAGGTGATGGAGGCGGTGATCGACGGTCGGCTTGATCAGGTTTCCCTTGAGATCGACCCCAGGCCCACGGTCTGTGTGGTCATGGCGGCGGGCGGCTATCCGGGCGACTATCAAAAGGGTGACGCGATCAGCGGGCTCGACAGGGCGGCTGGACACCAGGAGGTGGTGGTATTTCACGCCGGCACCGCCGAGAAGGGTGGCAAGGTGGTCACCAATGGCGGCCGGGTGCTGGGGGTGACCGCCGTGGGCGACACCTTGCGTCAGGCCATCGATCGGGCCTACGGGGCAGTGGGGGAGATCAGCTGGAACGGCTGTTACTATCGCAAGGACATCGGCTGGAAAGCCTTGGACCGCTGAGGAGGAAGCGAGATGATCGGGATCGTGATGGGCAGTGATTCGGATATGCCTGTGATGCAGGGTTGTGTCGATTTCTTGAAGAAGATGGGAATTCCTTATGAAATCACGGTGGCCTCAGCCCACCGCACCCCGGCCCGGGCCTGCGACTACGCCAGTTCCGCCAGGGAACGCGGCCTCAAGGTAATCATCGCCGCCGCTGGCATGGCCGCTCATCTGGCCGGGGTGCTGGCGGCCCACACCACCCTGCCGATCATCGGCGTGCCGGTGGATTCCTCATCCCTCAATGGCTTGGACGCGTTGCTCTCCACCGCGCAGATGCCGCCGGGCGTGCCGGTTGCCACCATGGGCATCGGCAAGGCGGGCGCCAAGAACGCCGCCATTCTGGCTGCCCAGATATTGGGGGTCACCGACGCGGGGATTGCCGTCAAACTGGCGGCTTTCAAGGAGGAGATGGCCCGCGAGGTGGAGGAGAAGGCCAGCCGGCTTGCGGCGGGGTGAGCGAGGTGGACTCGGAACACATACATAACGACGCGGCCGGCATCGCTGGCGGGGATGATTTCGGCCTCACCGACCAGGATTACGGCCGCGCCTGCGAGGTGCTGCGGGAGGGAGGGGTGGTTGCCTTCCCCACCGAGACGTACTATGGGCTGGCGGTGGATCCCTTCAACCAGGCGGCCCTATCCCGACTTTTTGCCTTGAAGCGGCGCCAGCCGGACAAGCCGGTGCTGCTGCTCATCGAGAATCCTGGCCAGCTTGCCGCCTTGGTATCCTCCATCCCCAAACCCTACGGCCTGTTGATGGAACGCTTGTGGCCCGGGCCGCTGACCTTGGTTTTTCCGGCCTCGGCCGCATTGCCCGACATGCTCACCGGCTATTCCGGCACGGTCGGCGTCCGTTTCTCACCGCATCCGGTGGCACGCCGACTGGCGGCCGCTTTCGGTCAGCCGATCACCGCCACCAGTGCCAATTTTTCCGGGCAACCGGCGGCGACCAGCGCCGTCGGAGTCATCGACCAGTTGGGTCCGGACGTGGATCTGGTTCTTGATGGCGGAGAAACCCCGGGAGGCATGGGTTCCACCGTGATCGGCTGCGAGGATGACGCCATCCGGCTGATTCGGGACGGGGTGATCCCGTTTGACGAGTTGCAGGCCCTGTTGGCAAGGGGATGATTTTTTTAGCGGTGGTGGATGGTTATGGGTTTGCTCTGCCGGGGTGATTCCTATATGATATTCATGTGCTTGTTTTTCGATCCCTCCTTCCCGGGGGAGGCAAGAGATAGGGAGAACGCGGATGACCGAACTTGAATGGGACAGGGTTTTTGCCTTGGAGCAGGCAGGCGAGGATGAAGAGATCCTGGCCGAGTTGTTGACGCTGTTTCGGGAGTCTTCCCTGGCTGATCTGAACAAGATCAAAGAAGGCATTGCCCGCGAGGATCCGCGCGGCATGGCGGACGCGGCGCACAGCATCAAGGGGGCAGCCGCCAGCCTCGGCATCGAGGCGATCAGGAAGGTCGCTGCCGAGATTGAGCAGACCGGGCGAACCGGCCAGCTGGCAGGCGGGGAGAAAATCACCGCACTGAGCAATCTTCTCGTGCTGTCGGAACAGCTCTCCTGATGGCTTCGGCGCCAATGCGCCGGAGCCCCAACCCTCCCCCCCCCCTCCTTGGACCATGCCATCCGCAAGCGAGATACTCCGCAAGTTCAGCGAATTGCAAACCCTGCCCCACGTGGCTATCCGGGTTACCCAGCTGGCCAACGACGACAACTCCACCATGCAGGACTTCGAGGAGGTCATCAAGCTTGATCCGGTATTGGTCAGCCGATTGTTGCGTCTGGTGAACAGCCCCTACTTCGGCCTGGTGCAAAAGGTGGAATCCATTTCCAAGGCCGTGGTCTTCACCGGCATGAAGCAGTTGCGCAACCTGGTGGCGGTGGAGGCCTTGCGCGGCATGTTCACCGGGGAAACCGAGGATTTTTCTCCCCAGAAGCTGTGGCTGCATTCCGCGACGGTGGCCATCCTTTCCACCATGATCGCTCGACGGATTTTCGGCAAGGAGGGGGAGGATGTATTTCTCGCCGGCATCATCCATGATATTGGTCTTATCGTGGAAAATCAGGTGGTAGGGGAGCAGTTGCGCAATGCCTGCCGGGCCTATCATTCCGGGCAGGGACCGCTGATTGACTGCGAGAGACAGGCCATCGGCGCGGATCATGCCGAGGTCGGCTATCAACTGGCCAAGGGGTGGAACCTTCCCCAGGACGTCCTTTCTTCCATCAAGCACCATCATTCCCAGCGAGGAAAGAAGACGTTGCAGGATACCGGCAACATCCTGCAACTGGCTGAGTTTATGGCCGCCAAGATGCAGTACTGGCCCATCCCTGGCCCCATCGAACCGTTGCCCGCTGAGTTGGCCGCGCATGTCAAGGAACGGATGGCGGATTACCGGTTGATCATCCGCGATCTTCCGGAAGAGATGACCAAGGCCAAGGAGCTGTACGAGCCGGACGAATGAGCCGCCCATGAGCGATCCCACCTTTGAATCCATCTTTGAGGACCTGCTGGACAGCGGCGATGAACTCCGCGGTCTGTTGGGATTCCTTCAGCCGGTCCTGCCCGGCGCCGCCTTGGTGCTGGTGGGCGACGATGGTGCATCAGTGGTGGGTGGAGAAGGGACTTTTCCCGGCGGAGCGAGTCAGGCCGATTTGATTTCCCTTGCTCGTTCGCGGGCTGGCGAGATGGTCCACGCGCCCTCCGGAGACTGTTATGCCATCTCCGTGTCCCATCGCAAAGCGGTGCTTCTCTTCGCCTTTCCAGGAGAGTCGGCTGTGGCGCGGTTCGGGGACCGTCTTGGTCTGACCCTTTTGCGCAACACCGTCGAGCTTGCCTTGCTTCGTGACGAACAGGGCCTGCTCGTGGCCGACAAGGAGCAGGCCCTTTCGCAGATCACCATTCTCAAGCGACAGCACGATGCGCTCATCGAGGACAATTACCGGCAGTACCGTCTCAACCAGGAGCGCGAGCAGGAGTATGCCCGGAAGCTCGAAAGCGAGATCGCCATGCAGACCGCCGAGCTCCGTGAGGCCAACGCGCGGCTGGAGGAGATCAGCAGGCTGAAGAGCGAGTTTCTGGCCAACATGAGCCACGAGCTGCGCACCCCGATGAACGCCATCATCGGCTTTTCCGAACTTCTCGCGGACACCCCCCTTTCTCCGGAACAGGAAGAGTACACCCGGACCATCGCCAACTCGGCCAGCAGTCTGCTGGCCCTGATCAACGACATTCTTGATCTTGCCAAGATCGAGGCGGGCAAGCTCGAGTTGGAGCACATCCCTTACGACTTGCCGGCCCTGATCGATCATGTTGTCGCCATGTTCCGCCTCCCAGCCAAGGAGAAGGGCGTGGCGGTGACCAGCCAGATTGACCAGAATTTGCCGAGGCTGGTATTGGGCGATGGCAACCGGTTGCGTCAGGTGCTGGTCAATCTGGTGGGCAACGCCATGAAGTTCACCCATCAAGGCGGCATCGATGTCATGGTCGAGATCGATCGGGAGGCGGCAGGCTCCATCGTGGCGCGCTTCGCGGTGCGTGATAGCGGCATAGGCATCTCGGCGGATCGGATCGAGGCCATCTTCGACAAGTTCACCCAAGCGGACGGTTCCACCACCCGCAAGTACGGCGGCACCGGGCTTGGTCTTTCCATCTGCCGGGAGATCGTCCATCTGATGGGGGGAACGCTCGCGGTGGAGAGCGAGCCAGGCAAGGGCAGTACCTTTTTCTTTTACATCCCCTTGGAAAAGGCTCCGGAAGGAAGTGTGGCCGGCAAGGAGCTTGCGGCATCATCAGAGGAGGGGAAAACGCAGCCTCGGGGGGGCACCATCCTGCTGGTGGAGGACAATGCCGTCAATCAGCGTCTTGCCACCCTGCTCATCAGGAAGGAGGGCTACGAGGTGGTGGTGGCCGGCGATGGACTGGAGGCGTTGGAGCGACTGCGCGATCAGGCCTTTGATCTGGTGCTGATGGACATTCAGATGCCCAACATGGACGGCATGACCGCCACCCGCAGGATCCGGGAGGTCGAGACGGATCCCGGCCAGCGTCAGGGGTATGCCGCCTTGGCCGGGCGGAGCGAGCCTCTGGTCATCGTGGGCCTCACCGCCCATGCCCGGAAGGAAGACGAGGATGCCTGCTACGCGGCGGGAATGAACGGCTTTCTCACCAAGCCCATTGTGCGGGCCAAACTGGTCAGCCTCTTGACCGAACTGATGCCGGAAGCCGACTAGCCGGCCAACTCCGCGAGCCTGGCCTGGCTGGCGGTGAGCTTGTCCAGCTTGGCCAGCAGTTCCTCCACCTTCTGGTGTTCCTTTTCCTTGACCTCTTCCGGGGCGTTGGCCATGAATTTCTCGTTGGCCAGCTTGCCCCGGCAGCGGGTCAGTTCCGCCTCCGTCCTGGCCCGTTCCTTTTCGAGCTTGGCTGTCTCCTTTTCCACATCGATCAGCCCGGCCAGTGGCACGTAGATTTCGAGATCGCTCAGGATGTGGGAGGCCGCCCCCTTGGGCCGCTCGCCCTGGGCGGCGACCTGGATATCCGCGCTCCGGGTGAGCCCCTTGATCGAAGCGTTCAGGTCTCCGAGGCTTGCTAGCTTGGCTGGATCGTGGCAGATGATGCGTACCGTGATCTCCGCCGAGGGATGCACCATCATCTCGCTTCTGATGTTGCGGATGCCACCCACCACCTCCATGAACAGTCCTGCCTGGGCCGCGGCCCGGGCATCCTCCCAAGACGGCTTTGCCTCCGGGAATTGTTCCACCATGATGCTTGCGCGCTCGCCGGGCAGCACGTGCCAGATCTCTTCGGTGACAAAGGGGGCGATGGGGTGCAGGAGCTTGAGGATATCTTCCAGCACCGCCATGAGCACGGCCTGGCCTTGCGCCTTGGCCGGAGCGTTGCTGCCGTAGAGATCGCCTTTGATCCACTCCAGGTACCAGTCGCAGAACTCGCTCCAGACGAACTGATAGATGGCCGAGGCGGCGTCGTTGAAGCGGTATTCGTCCAAGGCGGTGCGCATCTCGGTGATGGTCTGGTTGAGCCGGTGCAGAATCCAGCGGTGGGGCAGGGCGAGGCGGGCTGGCTCAATCCCAAGGCTGATCGCCGGGTCGCACTCCCGGATGTGCATGAGCGCGAAGCGGGAGGCGTTCCAGACCTTGTTGATGAAGTGGCGGTAGCCCTCGATGCGTTCCTCGGCGAGCTTGATCTCGCGGCCCTGGGCGGCAAAGGCGGTGAGGGTGAAGCGCAGGGCGTCTGTGCCGTACTCGTCCATCACCACCAGCGGGTCGATGACGTTGCCGGTGGACTTGCTCATCTTCTTGCCGTGCTTGTCCCGCACCAGGGCGTGCAGGTAGACGTCCTTGAAGGGCACCTCGCCCATGAAGTGGATGCCCATCATCATCATGCGGGCCACCCAGAAGAAGAGGATGTCGAAGCTGGTGATCAGCACCGAGGTGGGGTAGAAAAACTCCAGCTCGCGGGTCTTGTCCGGCCAGCCCAGGGTGGAGAAGGGCCAGAGCGCCGAGGAAAACCAGGTGTCCAGCACGTCCTTTTCCTGATGGAGCTTGCTTGAGCCGCATTTTTCGCAAGTGGCCGGCGCCTCCTCCTCGACCATGAAGTGGCCGCACTCCTCGCAGGTCCAGGCTGGGATCTGGTGTCCCCACCAGATCTGGCGGGAGATGCACCAGTCGCGGATGTTGTCCATCCAGGCGTAGAAGGTGTTGTACCAAGTCTTGGGGTGGATGGCGATGCGGCCCTCGCGCACCGCCGCCACCGCCGCGTCGGCCAGGGGCCGCACCGAGACGAACCACTGAAGGGAGGTGGTGGGCTCGACCACGGTCTTGCAACGGTAGCACTGGCCCACCGCGTGGTCGTAATCCTCGATCTTTTCGAGGTACCCTTGTTCCTCCAGATCGGCGACGATCTTTTTCCGGCAGGCAAAGCGGTCAAGGCCCGCGTAGGGGCCGGCCTCCTGGTTCATGATCCCCGAGTCGTCCATCACCTTGAGGCGCGGCAGGTTGTGGCGGATGCCGATCTCGTAGTCGTTGCGGTCGTGGGACGGGGTGACCTTGAGGGCGCCGGTGCCGAACTCCCGCTGCACGTGGTGGTCGAAGACCACCGGGATGATCCGGTCGGTGAGCGGCAGCCGGACCCCGATCTCCCGAAGGTGATGGTAGCGCTCGTCGTCCGGATGCACGGCCACCGCGGTGTCGCCCAGCATGGTCTCGGGCCGGGTGGTGGCCACTACTACGTGGCCGGATCCGTCGGCGTGGGGGTAGCGGATATGGTAGAGCTTGCCCGCCTTGTCCTCGTGTTCCACCTCGTCGTCGGCCAGGGCGGTGTGGCAGCGGGGGCACCAGTTGACGATGTAGTCGCCCTTGTAGATGAGCCCTTCCTTGTAGAGGCGGACAAAGACGGTGCGCACCGCGCGGGAGAGTCCCTCGTCCATGGTGAACCGTTCGCGGTCCCAGTCGCAGGAGCAGCCCAGGTGCTTGAGCTGGTTGATGATGGTGCCGCCTTTTTCCTCGCGCCATTTCCAGACCCGCTCGATAAACTGTTCCCGGCCCAGATCGTGGCGGCCCTTACCCTCGGTGGCGAGCTGCCGCTCCACCACGTTCTGGGTGGCGATGCCGGCATGGTCGGTGCCAGGGACCCAGAGGGTGTTGTAGCCGCACATCCGCTTGTAGCGGACCAGCACATCCTGCATGGTATTGTTCAGGGCGTGGCCCACATGCAGCACGCCGGTGACGTTGGGCGGCGGGATGACGATGGAGAAGGAGGGCTTGCCCTCCTCCATGGTGGCCTGGAAATTTTTGTGCGCAAGCCACTCTTGGCGCCAGCGCGTTTCCACTTCCTTGAATTCATAGGCCTTGGCCAGTTCGCGGTTTTCCGTCGCCATTACATCACGCTCCAGGGTTTGGGCAGGAATATGTTGGTGTAGAGATCCAGGGCGTAGCGGTCGGTCATGCCGGCAATGAAATCGCAGACCATCCGTTCCCTGCTGGTGTCCGGACCGTAGTCGATGATCTTCTCCCAGTTGTCGTCCTGTTCGAGAAAATGTTCGTACAGCTCGCGCAACACCTTCATCGCCTTGATGAAGTCGTTGTGCACCCGGTTGGTTTCGTAGACGTTGGCGTAGAGGAAGGAGCGCAGCTCGGTGATGCCCTCCAGTACCTCGGCCCGCATGGTCAGCCGTTCGCCGCCGTTCTTGGCGGTTTCCACCACCAGATCGTTCACCATCACCCTGATCCGCTCGGAGTGGTCGTTGCCAAAGAGGGTGCGCAGCCGGGCCGGGATCTGATCCTCTCGAATCACCCCGGCACGGATGGCGTCGTCCAGATCGTGGTTGACGTAGGCGATGATGTCGGCCACCCGTACCACCTTGCCTTCCATGGTGCTGGGGAGCCCGGATTGGTCTTCGGGCAGGATATCCCGTCGGCCTTTGGAGTGCTTGACGATGCCGTCACGCACCTCGTGGGTGAGGTTGAGGCCCTTGCCCTTGTTCTCCAGGAGGTCCACCACCCGCAGGCTCTGGTTGTAGTGCCGGAAACCGCCGGGATGCAACTCGTCCAACACCGATTCGCCGGCATGGCCGAACGGGGTATGGCCCAGGTCGTGGCCCAGGGCGATGGCCTCGGTGAGGTGGCCGTTGAGGCGCAGGGCCACCGAGATGGTGCGGGCGATCTGGCTTACCTCCAGCACGTGGGTCAGCCGGGTGCGGTAGTGGTCGCCGGTGGGGGCCAGAAAGACCTGGGTCTTGTGCTTGAGCCTGCGAAACGCCTTGGAGTGGATGATCCGGTCGCGGTCCCGCTGGAAAGCGCCCCGGATGGGGCACTCCGCCTCGGGCCTGGGGCGGCCCTTGGTGTTCCTGGTCAGGCTGGCGGAGGGCGCGAGGCTTTGCGCCTCGCGCTCCTCGATCTGCAGGCGGATGGTGTGGTCCATCGTCGTTTACAGGGCCGGGGCCTGGCTCCCGACGTGATCGACCACCGTGCCCTTGGGCAGCTCCGTCAGCACCGGATTGGCCATGATCTGGTTGGGGTCGGTCTCGCCGTTGATGTTGGTGACCACCAGCTTGCCGCGTCCCTTGCCGTAGTGGTTGTTGAAGTCGTAGACCGCGCCCACCACGGTGAGTTCGCCGTTTCTGATCTTGTCGCCGTATAGCTCCATGGCGGTCTTCACCTGGAAGTCCACGTTGCGCTCCACGTTCTTGCCCCAGCGAAGGGCGGGGTCGCCGGCCTGGTCATCGGCGGCGATCACCGGCTTGAGGTTGTCCAGCTCGGCCTTGATGCCCCGGGTCTCGGTGGAGTAGTCACCCATGGCCGCCTTGACCGCGCCGCAGCTGGAGTGGCCCAATACCATCAGTACCTTGGTGGGCAGGTGGCGGACGCCATAGTCCACCGAACCCTCGGCGTTTTTGACCTGGTTGCCGATGTTGCGGATGACGAAGAGGTTGTTGTGCGGGTCGATGCCGAAGAGGTCGGTATGCACCCGGGAGTCGGAGCAGGAGACCAGGGTGATGCCAGGGGCCTGGCTCGCCTGGTAGGCGTCGAAGTCGTGGGACTTGTGGCTGGCGGTGAACTTGTCGTTGCCCTCCACCGCCTCCTTCATCCGGGTGGCGGCGCTCTTCTGCGGAGCGGCCGGCGCGTCGTGGCCGCCCGAGGCCTGGGCCGCCGGGGGTGGGGAGAGAAGAGCCGCGCAGCCGAGCGCCAGGGCGAGCATAGTGGTGAAGTGGATCTTTTGCATTGGGGGAACCTCCGAAAATATAATCATGAAAACATGGGGATGACGCATGGTTGGCTTCTTGCGGCGCGCATCTTAAGGAGCCGACGAAAAATGACGGCACGCCAGCCAGAAGCAGCGCTGAACATACCGGCAAACGCCTTGGTGGTCAAGAGGGGATGGCCTTGCGGACGGGGAAAAAACACTGGGTCGCGTGACGGAAAAACCAATAGATACGGAGGGGCGGATGTCAGGGAAGCCGCCCGGTGTCTCATTCGCGGTAACGCGTCTCGATGGCCTCGATCCTGGCCTGGGCCTCTTCCCACTCGCCGTAACAGCGTTCGAGCTTTCTGGTAAGGCTGCCGTACTCGTTGTTCAGCTCCGCGAAGCGGTCCTGGTCCTGGTAGAGTTCCGGGTCGGCCATGGCCTGCTCCAGCTCGGCCTTCCGCGCCTCCAGCCGCTCGATTTCCTTCTCGCTCCGTTCGCTGGCCTTCTTGTGGGGGGCAAGCTCGCTGTTTTTCTTCTGGCGCAGTTCCGCCTCGGCCCGGCGTGCCTCCTTGCCCTTGGGCGGCGCTTTTTCCGGTTGCGGCTGGGCGGTCGGCTTGCCGCCCGCTTTGGCCGGGGCTGCCGGCGTTGGCGCGACCTGCTCGGCATGCACCTTCCTGAGGTAGTAATCGATGTTGCCCTCGAAGACCACGCCGTGGCCGTGCTTGATTTCCAGCACCCGGCCGACAAAGGCGTTAACGAAGCTGCGGTTGTGGGAGACCACGATGATGGAGCCGTCGTACTGGCGCATCGCTTCCTGCAGCACCTCCTGGGAGATGATGTCCAGATGGTTGGTGGGCTCGTCCAGAATGAGCAGGTTGGCCGGGGTGGCGATCATCTTGGCCAGAGCCACCCGACTCTTCTCGCCGCCGGAGAGCACCCCCACCTTCTTGTCCACGTCGTCGCCCCTAAAGAGGAAGGCGCCCAGCAGCGACCGGGTCTGGGTGAGGGTGAGGTCGTTGGTGACGTGGGTCAGGGTTTCGAGGATGGTGTAGCGCGGATCCAGCTCCTGGGCCTGGTGCTGGCCGAAGTAGGAGACCGCCACGTTGTGGCCGAGTCGCACCGCGCCGCTGTCCGGCTGGCTCAGGCCGGCCAGGATCTTCACCAGCGTGGACTTGCCGGCGCCGTTGACGCCCACCACCGCCAGTTTCTCGCCGCGCTGGAGCACCAGGGAAAGATCGTGGAAGACCTTCTTGTCGCCGAATCCTTTGGCCAGCCGCTCGATCTCCACCACGGTTCTGCCGCTGGGAGGGGCCGGCGGGAAGCGGAAGGAGATGACGTTCTCGGATTCATCCAGCTCGATGACCTCCATCTTCTCCAGCTGCTTGAGCCGGCTCTGCACCTGGCTCGCCTTGGTGGACTTGGAACGAAAGCGGTCCACGAAGCGCATGGTCTGCTGGATGAGGGCCTGCTGGTTCTCGTAGGCAGCCCGCTTGATGGTCATCCGGTTTTCCTTCTCCACCTTGTACCAGGAGTAGTTGCCCTTGTAGACGGTGAGCTCGCCCAGGGAGAGCTCCCAGGTTACGGTGGTGAGGTTGTCCAGGAAAGCCCGGTCGTGGGAGATGACCACCATCGCGCCCCGGTGGCTTTTGAGGAAATCCTCCAGCCAGGTGAGCGACTCGATGTCCAGGTGGTTGGTGGGTTCGTCCAGCAGGAGCAGGTCCGGCCGGATGAGGAGGATGCGGGCCAGCATCAGCCGCATCAGCCAGCCGCCGCTGAAGGAGGCGCAGTCCTTGGTAAAGTCCTCACGTGAAAAGCCAAGGCCCAGGAGCACCTTCTCGATCTGGGCGTGCATGGTGAAGATGTCGGACTGGTCCAGCCGGTGCTGCAAATCGCCCTGGCGGCGGAGCAGCTCCTCGAACTCCTCGTTTTCCGGGTCCACCTGGGCAAGCTGGTGGTTGATCTCGTCCAGTCGGTGCTGGAGGGACAGCGCCTCGGCAAAGGCGGTCTCCGCCTCCTCGACCAGGGTGCGGCCCGCGGGAATGGCGGCGATTTCCTGGGGCAGGTAGCCGATGGTCACCCCGCGCGAGCGGCTGAGGATGCCGTCGTCCACATGCTGCACGCCGGCCATGATCTTGAGCAGGGTCGATTTGCCGGCGCCGTTGACCCCGGCCAGGCCGATGCGCTCGCCGGGGTGGACCCGGACCGAGACGTTCTTGAAGAGGTGTTTCTGGCCGAACTGGATGGAGAGCTGATTGATGGCAAGCATGATCGTTGGCGGATTCGCAGGGCTATGGGGTTCGCGAAAAAAAGGCACCATAGCATATTCCCGCCAGGATTTCAGCCGGAATGGTGGCAGTGGTCGTCGGGCCTGGGAGTTATCCTTATGGCTTGCCGGTCAGGGCCGCCGGCTTCTTGGAGAGCCCCAGTTCCTGGGAGACCTGGGTGGCGATCTCCTCGATGGACTTGCCTGCCGAGGAGACTATGGGAATATGGTGCTCGCGATACATGGTTTCGGCGGTGGCGATCTCCTCGACACAGGTGGCGAGCCTGGCGTAGCTGCTGTCCGGGTAGCGCTTCTCCCGCACGCTGTGAAGCAGCTCCGCGGTGGTGGTAAGCCCGATGGCCCGCTTGCGGTTGCGCAGGATCCCCTCGGGCAGGCGGTACTCTTTGAGATACTCGGAGGTGAGCGGGAAGTTGGCCGCCTTGAGTCCCATCTGGGTGGCCAGGTAGACGCTGACCGGGGTCTTGCCCGCCCGGGAGACGCCGAGCAGGATGACATCGGCGTCATCCAGGTCGTGGGTGTTGACCCCATCGTCGTGCTCCAGGCAGAAGTGGATGGCCTCCACCCGTTTCGCCATGGTCAGGTTGTCGATGTGACGGGAGAATCCTGGCACCCGCAGGGCCTTGGCCTCCAAGCAATCCTCCAGCCGGGCCAGAAAGGTATCGAAGGCGTCGAACAGCTCCACCTCGGGTGAATCAAAAACACGCCGCAACTCTTTGTTCATGATGGTGCTGAAAATCAGGGGCCTTCTGCCCCGGGACTGTTTGAGAATGTAGTCCATGGTTTTTTTTGCTTCTTCCAGGTTGAGGACAAAAGGGAATTTCTCTTCATGGAAGTTGATTTCTGGAAACTGGCAGATCAACGCCTGGCCAAGGTTGGTGGCCAGAATGCCGGTGCTGTCCGAGATGTAGTAAACGTCTTTCGAAGACCACATTGGGATTGTCTCCTCCGATGCGTGCCAGGGCGGGACTTGGTGTTCGCGGTTTTGTATGGTGTCATCCTCGTGTCCGTTGTATCATGCACAAGGATAAACAAGAAGTTTTTTTGCCGTAGAGAAGGGAGGACGCATGCGAGCTGGCAAGGGGTTGCGAGGATTAACCATCGGGAAAAAGATTGCTGGCGGATTCAGCATTCTCCTGGTGCTGCTGGTGGTGATCGGTTTGGCCAACTACATGGGCGTGGGCGCCATCCTGGGTAATGCCTCCGAGGTGGTGGACGGCAACAAGCTGGATTCCACCCTGGCCCAGAAGGAGGTGGATCATCTGCTCTGGGCGGCAAAGGTCAACGCCCTGCTCAATGACGATACCATGACCGAACTTACCGTGGAAACCGACCACACCAAGTGCGGCTTCGGCAAATGGCTCTATGGCGAGGAGCGCAAACAGGCCGAAGCGCTGGTGCCCAGCCTGGCTCCGTTGCTCAAAGAGGTGGAGGAGCCGCACAGGAAGCTGCATGAATCGGCCATTGCCATCAAGAAGGTATTCGTGCGGGCTGACCTGAGCCTGCCCGCCCAACTGACCGGCATCGAATCGGCGCTGCTCGGCTGGTCTGGACGTTTTCGGGACGCGCTCATCAGTCACAGCACCAGCGTTGGCAATGTGGAGACAGACCCGGAAAAGTCACCGCTGGGCAAATGGCTGAACTCGGCGCAGGCCAAGCTGGCCTATCAGCAGGGCAGCCCCAAGTTCCGGCAGCTTTTTGACTCGATCCCCGAAGCGCACAGTGCCATGCTTGCCTCTGCGGACAAGGTAAAGGGGCTGCTGGCGGAAAAGAAGTTCGACGAGGCATCGGAAGAGTTCCGGCAGCAGACCAGAAAGCAGATCGACGGCGTGATCGAGATCCTCTGGGACTTGGGCTCCGAAGCCGAGGCCGCCATCGCCGGCACCAAGCAGGCCAAGAAGATCTATGTGGAGCAGACCGCTCCCTCCCTTCGCGCCGTGCAGGAGTACATAGAAAAGATCCGTGCCGAGGCGCACGACAAGGTCATGACCACCGAGGCCATGGTGGGAGCGGCCTTGCGCACCCGTCTGCTGGTTTCCCTCTTCGGACTGGTGGCATTCGGGGTCGGCGTCGGTCTGGCGCTGGTGCTCAGCCGGGCCATCACCTCCATGCTGACGCGTACAGCCAACCAGATGGCCGAGGGCGCCACGCAGGTCGCCTCTGCCGCAGGCGAGATTTCGTCCGCCAGCCAGACCCTGGCCGAGGGCGCTTCCTCCCAGGCCGCCTCGGTGGAGGAAACCTCGGCTTCCATGAACGAGATGGCGGCCATGATCCAGCAGACCGCCGAGAATGCCGGGCAGGCCGATGCGCTGATGCGGGAGGCTACCACGGTGCTCCGGACCGCCGCCAGCTCCATGGAGAAGCTCACCGGCTCCATGGAGGAGATATCGATGGCCAGCGGAGAGACCCAGAAGATTGTCAGAACCATTGACGAGATTGCCTTCCAGACCAACCTGCTTGCGCTGAATGCCGCCGTGGAGGCGGCTCGGGCCGGCGAGGCCGGGGCTGGCTTCGCGGTGGTGGCCGACGAGGTGCGCAGCCTGGCCATGCGGGCTGCCGAGGCAGCGAAAAACACCTCGCAGCTCATTGATGGAACCGTGAGCAAGGTCCGGGCCGGCTCTGAGCTGCTGGATGAAACCAGCACCGGTTTTTCCTCGGCGACGCAGTCGGTGGAGAAGTTGAGCGCCCTAGTGGGGGAGATCGCCGCCTCCGCCGGGGAGCAGGCCAGGGCCATCGTGCAGGTCAATTCCGCCATTGGCCAGATTGACGGAGTCACCCAGCAGACTGCGGCCAACGCCGAGGAGGCCGCTTCCGCCTCGGAGCAGCTTTCCGCCCAGGCCGAGGTGATGAAGGCAACGGTCAACGAGTTGCTGGCCATGGTGGATGACAAAGTCGCCGCCGTTGGCGGCGGAGCGCCCGTCAGGGCATCAACCCGCAAGGCGCTGCCCGGCAAGGACAAAAAGGTCCAGCTGCCGCCGCCAGCAAAACGGCCGGTGAAGGCGGAGAAGCCGGCGCAAGAGGTTATTCCCTTTGATGACAAGGAATTCGAGGACTTCTGATCCGAACCGATAGGACGGTCCGGCAAGAAGAGTGATCACTGCTGCCAACGCCCCTGGCCGACAAGGCCTGGGGCGTTTTGCATTGCGAAGGCTGGTTCAGCCTTTGACCGGTTGTCCGGTCGCCGGATCGGCGGGGAGGGGTGGCTCTGCTCCGAGCAGCCACTCCTGCCACTGTTCGGCAAAGGATTGCCGCAGCCAGCGGAAGGCCTCGCTGGTCCTGGCATGATCGAGTTCCGGCGGCGCGGCCAGCACCCCCTTGCGCATGGCCTTCTCCGCTAGCGGTTCCGCCAGGGGGGCGATGCGGGGGTGTTGGGCGATGGAGTGCCGCAGCCGTTCGAGCATGCGGCTTGCCGTGGCGGCTGGCGAAGAGGGCCGAGGCGTGGGGGCGGGAATCTCTTTTTCAGGCAGGGCGGCCAGGAGCTGTTGCCAGCGGGCCAGCAACCCTTGGGAGGGAGTGCCGGTGCCGGGTTCAGGCAATCCCATCCCGACCGAGCTCGCGCCAGGCATGTTGCTGGGCAGAGGGTGGCCGCTGGCGCTCAGGGTACGGCTCCACGAGGCTTGCCGCGCAAATGAGGCGGAGAGTGTGGCGACCGAGCCCATGTCTCCAAGGTTTGCCGCCTGTTCCATGGCGCCTTGGTAATCCCCGGCAAAGAAGGCGGCGCTGATGGAGGTCAGGTCGGTCATCAGTTCCTGGATATCGGCGAGTTCCTCCTCGCTCAGGTCTCCCTGCACGGAAAGGGCGAGTCCGCTTTGGCTTTCCGCGGTCATGCGCACCTCCGTCTCCAGCCTGGCAGGTGTGGCGAGGCTTTCGGTCGCCAGCCAACTTTGCTGGTGGCTGAGGCTGGATATGGTCACCGTATCCCCTTCCGCGGTTTGCAGACGGATGGAGGCGCTCAGGGTTTGGCTGCTTTTCTGCTGCAGAACTTCATGCCAGAGCGGCGCCATGGGGGGAGTGGGCGCCGGTGGTGCTGTGACCTGCGGGGCGTCCAGGCGGATGGGGGATGCCATGTGAGTCCTCCTGCCGGATGTCATTCCTTTCCGGGATGTCGGGAAAAGGGCGTTTGGGCCATCAGACGACGCGGCGGCCTAGATGGCGCAGGCGTTTCTTTCTCCTTTTCGGTCGTAAAGGGGCTGGACATGAACGGAATCGTGGCAATGGGGCAGGTAGGCCGGCGCCGTAGGGAGGGAGAGGAAGGCTCCTACAGTTGATCGCTGTGGTAGAGGGCGCGGAAGCGGTCCATTCGCTGGCGGGTCTCCGCGGGCAGATCCAGCTGGTAGCGATCCAGGTATTCGGCCGCCATGCGGTGGGTATTGAAGATGGGACAGTTGAGGGTGAGGTTGGCGATCCCCTTGTCGATGAACTGCTCATGGAGGGACGGATCGTAGTACAGGCGCAACACCTCGGGGAACACCGTGTAGAAGGAGGTGGAATCCTCTTCGTAGAGCAGGGTGGAGGGCTGTTCGCTCAGATGCTCCGGCGCCACCGAGGATTCATAGCCGAACTTCCAGCCCGCCTGACCGTCGTGGTATCCCTCCACCCACCAGCCGTCCATGATACTGAGGTTGGGCACCCCGTTCATGGCCGCCTTCATGCCGCTGGTGCCGCTGGCCTCCAGGGGCCGTTTGGGGCTGTTCAGCCAGGCGTGGACTCCGGCCACCATCATCTTGGCGATGCGCATGTCATAGCCGGGGATGAAGACCAATTTGGCCAGCCCCTTGCTCTTGACGTAGAGCGACTCCTGCACCGCCAGGATATTTTTGATCAGTCCCTTGCCAGGTTCGTCGGAGGGATGCGCCTTGCCGGCGTAGATGAAGTTCACCGGCCAGTTGTTGGCGGTGATGATCGAGGCCAGCCGGTCCAGGTCCTCAAAGATCAGGTCGGCCCGCTTGTAGGTGGAGAAGCGGCGGGCAAAGCCGAGGGTGAAGGCGTTGGGGTCGAGGATGCTCTCGGTGGAGTCCAGGTAGGAGAGGTAGTTGGGCGGATCGATCCAGGTTTCGATCCGCTGGTTGCGGTGAGCCACCAGCATTTGGTTGACGTATTCGATAAGATGTCTGGTGTCCTCCTGCCATGCCTGCTCGAAGTAGGTGCGGAATTTGCGGTTCTGGGTCAGGTCCGCGGCGGCGCTGAAGACGCCTGGGTCCTGCCGCCAGTTGGCCAGTTCCGGGAAAGTGTCGTACAACTCCGCCTTGGCCTCGCTGGTCCAGGTAAGATGGTGGACGCCGTTGGTGATGGCGGTGAGCTTTTCAGCATACTCGGGGAACTGCTTGGCGGTGACCTCCTTGTGCAGCCGGCTGACGCTGTTGGCCGCCCGGTTGATCCGCATGGCCATGGCGGTGAAGTTGTAGACCGAGTGGTTCTCCCGGTCCAGCGCCAGCTGATCGAGGATGCGCCGGCAGAAGGAGTTGACCATCTCCCGGTAGATCCCCACGTCAAAACGGTCGTGTCCGGCCTTGACCGGGGTGTGGATGGTGAAGACGATGCGTTCCGCCACCTTGTCGGCGGCCTCCATGATGTCGTTGTTGGTGGTCTTGCTCTGGTAGCGCGCCCCGTACTTCTCCCGGAGGAGTTTGGTGATCAGAGAAAGCACCAGTGAAACGCCGTGCTGTTCGTTGAGGTGGATGGTGTGGGAGGTGACGCCCAGGGCCTCCATGGCGGGCACGACGCCGGCGCCCAACAGGCGGCGCTGGATGGCCTTGACCTTTTCCGAGCTGCTGTCGTAGAGCTGCTGGGCCGCCTCGCGGATCCAGGCCGGCGAAGCGGGGGTCTGGTAGTCGAGCAGCACCTCGGGCACGAAGAAATCCAGGTGTTCGCCCAGCTCCATCTTGATCCAGAGGTGGGCATGGGCCACCGTCTGCTTGCCATCGAGGTCCAGGAAGGGCACCTCGATGGTGAGCGGCCGTTCCGGCGTGGCTGGATCCTTGAGGAGGTAGAGGCCAGGGGTGTTCTCCGGCTCCCAGGCCGTTGCCCAGGCCACCTGGCCGATTTTCGAGTCGACCAGTTGGGAGAAGTACCCCTTCCGGTAGAGCAACGAAACGGCCATGGCCGGAACCCGGCAATCTGCGAAGCTTTTGAGGGTGTCCCCGGCAAGAATCCCTAGTCCGCCGCTGTAGTTGGGGATCTTGGCGGGCCCATGCAGGAAGCGCTGGATGAAGTGGTTGACCGCCGGGTCCGGGTGCCCGGTAACCCCGTGTTTTATAAGCAGGCGCTCGACAGGATTGCATACGTCCAGGTCGGCGCCTATCTCCATGGAAACGTAGGTGACCGAATTGCCGTCCGGTGCGGTCAGGCTGTCCCACACCTTGTCCAGTGCCTTCTGGGATACGCCGAAGAAGGTGCCAAACCGGTTGCTGGCCACCATCGCGGTCAGTGTCGCGTCACTGAATGAGATCGGTGCCCACTGGGTGGAGCTGGCGGTTTGTGCCGGCGGATCTATGGTGGGACGGAGTCGTTTCATGGAGTATGCGCTGTTAAAGGGGAGATCCGCGTCGCGCGAGGCTGAGGATGGCGCCTTGGCGGGCCGCGTGGGTCACATACTCACGAATACATCGATGGAAGGATTCCATGCAAGAAAATAGTGTGTCAGACAGGAGGAAGGGGAGGCCGGCGGTGAGAACGGGTGCAAAAAAACGCATTGATTTTCACAGGGGGATTTGCTAAATTTATTTTAATTTTTTCTATATGGAGTTGTTTTGTTCCAAGGGGTTGTTTTCTTACAAAAGTTTTCTGGAGTTATCAGGAGGTTGGAGAGCGATGAAGAAGGAATTTGTGCGTTTCTGTGCGGTGGCGTCCTCGCTTGTTGCCCTGTCTCTGTTTGCCGGCGGCTGTTCCAAGCAGGTAAAGAGCGACAAGGATATGGCTGGCGCCGGTAGGGGTGTGGGCCAGGAAGAGTCTCTTTCTTCCAAGGGCTGGGCTGGTGGCGATCTGGGCAAGGTTCTTGAGGGCCGTACCACCGCCCCCATGCTGCCTGTCTACTTCGATTTCGACAAGTCCGATATCCGGGCCGATATGCAGGGCCGGCTGACCAAGAACGCCGAGCTGCTCAACGCTTCTTCCAGCGTGCGGGTTCGGGTCGAGGGCAACACCGACGAGCGCGGCACCAACGAGTACAACATGGCTCTTGGCGAGCGCCGTGCGATCAGCGCCCAGAAGTACCTGATCAACTCCGGCGTTGCCGCCAGCCGCATCGACGTGCTCAGCTACGGCGAGGAGAAGCCGCTGGAGCTCGGTCATGACGAGGCCGCCTGGGCGAAGAACCGTCGTGCGGACTTTGTGGTTGTTCAGTAATACGATTCTCGTATAATCGAGAAACCGTAAGGGATGGGAACCCAGCCAAGGGTTTCCCATCCCCTTTTTTTATTGTCGGCCCCGTGGGGAATGTCGCGCCGAGGATGGGTCTCCGTGGCCTTTCCCCAGGCGAGGGCCGGATTGTCTCCGCCAGGGAAACCGCGATGGGTGCCTCGGGCGGATAAGCCCTCGATGTGGGAACGGCAGGCCAACCGTCTTGCCAACCGGAACAGGAGCATACGTTATGAAGAGGAGAATTTCCCGGGGGCTGATCCTGGGCTGTTGCGCGGCGTTGATTTCTCTTGCTGGCATGGCGTCCGCCGCCGAGGCCCAGATGAAGGTCGCCACCATCAGCATCCAAAAGATCCTTGGCACCTCCAAGGCTGCGCAGGATGGGCAGAAAACCCTGCAGGCCGAGGCGGACAAGTTCCAGGCCAAGTTCAAGGCGGACGAGGATGCCCTCACCGCCATGAAGAACGAAATCGAGAAGAAGGGGTCGGTATGGAGCAGCGAGGTCCGTGCCGAGAAAGAGCGTGAGTATCAGAAGCGTTTCCGCGACTACAGCGTGAAGGCGGACGATGCCAAGGCCGAGATGGCTCAGCTTGAAAAGAAGCTCATGGAGCCGGTCTTGAAGCAACTCCACGAGATCATCGCCGATTATGGCAAGAAGAACGGCTACACCCTGATTCTGGAGAACACCATGAAGGGGTTGCGCAACCGTACCGGGCTGATCTATGCCGACGACTCTCTGGATATCAGCGAGCAGATTCAGAAGGAGCTTGATGCCCGGATGAAGAAGTAGGCCAGTTGTCTCCTGGGGCCGCAACGAAAGCGGCACAAGCGGCTTTATGCAAAAGGGCACTGCCATCGCAGTGCCCTTTTGTGTTTTTGGCTGGGGATAAAAAGCTGGCCGGGTGGTCAGCCGCCGCAGTCCTGTTCGCCCCCCTTCAGCTTGTAAAGCCCGTGATTGAGGGCGGGCAGCACCGCCTCAAGGTTTTCCGCCGCCGCCCTGGCGCTGCCAGGCAGGTTGATGATCAGGCTCTGTTTGCGGATGCCGGCGATTCCCCGGGAGAGAATGGCGTTGGGGGTTTTGCGCAGGCTCGCCTGTCGCATCGCCTCGCCAATGCCGGGAACCTCGCGTTCCAGAAGGGGGCGGGTTGCTTCGGGGGTGATGTCCCGTGGCGACATCCCGGTCCCGCCGGTGGTGAGGATCAGATCGATGCCGTGTGCATCCACCCAGGCGGCGATCGCCTGCTGGATGTCGGCCATTTCGTCAGGCACCACGGCGCTGGCGGCGATGGTGTATCCTTGATCGGCCAATAGCGCGGCCAGGCGCGGACCGCTGGTGTCCTGGCGTTCGCCGCGCGCGCCTTTGTCGCTGACCGTAAGGATGGCGGCGGTGTAAGCGGTCATGGCGGCTCCTGGGCAGTGGTAGAGGAATGCACTCCAGAGTTTCGAGATAGCAGGTTGTGTTCCGCCTGTCAACCTGCTAATGTGGCGGAGCTTACGGTCGGGCCGCTCGCAGCATGGCCGGCAATCTCCCTTGGCAGGAGGCGCATGTCCAGAACATCCCAGGATACCGGAAAGATCGCCCGCTCCGCCGGCACGGTCAGCGTGGCGGTGCTGTGCAGCCGCGTGCTGGGGCTGGTGCGGGAGCAGGCCTTTGCGGCCCTCTTCGGGGCGGGTTTTGCGGTGGACGCCTTTGTGGTGGCCTTCCGTATCCCCAATCTGTTGCGGGATCTTTTTGGGGAGGGGGCGCTCTCCGCAGCCTTTGTCACCGTCTTCACCGATTACGAGTCCAATCGTGGCGAAAAGGACACCTGGGCGCTTGCTGGCAACGTGCTGGTCTTCGTGACCGTATTGCTCAGTCTGCTCACCCTGGTGGGCATGCTCTTTTCCGAGCAGGTGGTGGGGGCGCTGGTAGAGGCTGGCTTTGAGTCGGTGCCGGGCAAGACGGAGCTGACCCGCCGGCTTGCGGTGATCATGTTCCCTTTCCTGGTGCTGGTCTCGCTCGCCTCGGTGGTGATGGGCATCCTGAACAGTCGCGGCCGTTTTTTCGTGCCGGCCCTGGCCTCGAGTTTTTTCAACCTCGGTTCGGTGGTGGGGGGCGTGGGGCTTGCATGGCTGATGCCCCGTTTCGGTCAGCATCCCATCGTGGGCATGGCCTTTGGCACTTTGATCGGCGGGGTTCTGCAGCTGGCCTGCCAGTTGCCGACCCTGTACCGGGCAGGGTTTGTCTTTGTGCCCCGCCTCGATCTCCGCGATCCTGGCCTCCGTCGCGTCCTGCGCCTGATGCTGCCGGCGGTGATCGGTCTCGCGCCGATGCAGGTCAACGTGCTGATCAACACCTACTTTGCCTCTTCCCTGGCCGAGGGCAGTCTCTCCTGGCTCAGTTACGCCTTCCGTCTCTTCTGGCTGCCGGTGGGGCTTTTTGGTGTCGCCATCGCCACCGCCGCCATGCCGGTGCTGAGCCGTCACGCCGCGCAGAAGGATATGCCCCGTCTCAAGGAGGCCTATCTTGCCTCGCTGGTCATGGCCTTTTGCCTGACCTTTCCCGCCTCTGCAGGCCTGATGCTCATGGGCGAACCCATCACTCGGGTCATCTTCCAGCATGGCAGTTTCGATGGGCTCGATACCCTGAGGACCGCCGAGGCGCTCTCCTGCTATGCGGTGGGACTATTTGCCTATTCCTGTGTCAAGATCGCGGTGCCGGTCTTCTATGCCATCGACAAGACCCGCTATCCGGTGCTGGGCAGTTTTCTCACCATGGCGGTCAACGTGGCGCTGATCTGGCTGTTGATCGGGAGACTCGGCCATCGGGCGCTGGCCCTCTCAATCTCCTGCGCCATGATCCTGAATTTCTTGTTTTTGAGCGCCATGCTGTATCGCCGCCTGGGTGGGTATCCTGTGCGGCCGCTTCTGGCCGGGATTGGCAAGGTGCTGCTCGCCACGCTGGGCATGTCGGTCTGGTTGCTGTTGATCGGCGGTTTGTTGACCGGGGCAGGGCGTGGGCTGTGGTCGGAGCTGCTTGGCCTGGCCGTGGTTATCGGCAGTGGGGCGGCAGTGTACGGGGGGCTGCTGTATCTGTTGCGGCTTGGCGAACTGACCATGCTGGTGGATCGTCTCCGCCAGCGCTACTGCCGAGCTGGCAGTTGACGGAGCAGGGCCAGTTGGGAGAGAAGGGCCGGCACGGCGGTGTCCACCCGCAGGATGCGAGGCCCGAGGCTGAAGGTCTTGAAGCCAAGCGCGGTGAAGCGATCCACTTCGAAGTCCACCCAGCCGCCTTCCGGGCCGATGGCCAGGATGGCAGGGCCGGCAAGGGGGGGCGGGCAGCAGGCCCCGAGGCCGGCATGGTTGCCGGGGTGGGCGAGCAGGCTAGTGGGGCGTGACGTCGCAAGCAGCGGCGGCAGGATGTCTTCCAGAAAGGGGCGGAAGCGTGGATGCACCGAAAGGGTGGGCAACCTGGTATCGATCCCCTGTTCAAGGCCGAGCAGCAGCCGCTCCGTGAGCGCCTCATGGCTTTGCATCAGGGAGGAGTTGAAGAAGCTTTTTTCCACCCGGTTGGCGTTGATGAGAAATATCCGACCGATCCCCATGGAGGCAGCCTGGGAGAGCACCCTTCCCAGCATGATCGGCCGCGGCACCGCCAGGATCAAGTCGGTGGGCGGGGCTGGCGGCGGCGGGCCAGTGAGGGTGACGGCGAGTTCCACCCGGTCCGGCGAGAGCGCGGTGATCACGCCGCTGCCCAGCCAGCCGTCCACCACCCCCACCCGGACCTGGTCGCCGGGCTTGCAACGGAGCACCTTGCGGATGTGTTGGGCACGCCGGCCGGTCAGTTCGACGCGATGATTCCGGAGTTCATGGGGGTGTAACAATATCAGGTTCATGGGCAAAGATGCTGGTTCGCGTGGTGTATAATCTGTTGCTGCTGGTCGGGGTGATTGTATTCGCTCCGATCCTGTTCGTCAAAGTGATACTCACCCCCCGCCATCGGCGCCGTTTCCTCGGCAGGCTGGGTTTGGGGCGCTGGCACATCGAACGGGGCGCGGGCAGCCCGCGCATCTGGGTGCATGCGCTGTCGGTGGGGGAGGTCGCCTCGGCCCGGCCGTTGTTGTTGGCCCTGCGCGAGGCCTATGCCGATGGCTGCCTGATTCTTTCCACCACCACCACCGCCGGAGCAGGGTTTGCCCAGACGAGTCTGGCGCAGGTGGTGGACGGAATCGTTCCCTTCCCCTTCGATTTCCCCTGGAGTGTCAATCGGGCGATTGACCGGGTCCGGCCGGATCTGTTCATCCTGGTGGAGACGGACTATTGGCCCAATCTGCTCTCCGCGCTCTCTCGCTGCGGGGTGCCGGCCATTCTGGTCAACGGCCGGGTTTCCGCCCGCTCCCACGCCCGCTATGCGCGGTTTCCCTGGTTTTTTGTCCCGATGTTCCGAAGTTTTCGGCGTTTGGCCATGCAGACGGCGCCCGATGCCGAGGCGATGACCCGCCTGGGTGTTTCCCTGTCTCGCCTGGCGGTGCTGGGCAACCTCAAGTATGAAGCGGCCGTTCCCGCTTTGCGTGGCGCGCAGCGGCTCTGTCGGGCCGATCTTGGGATCCCGGCCCAGGCGGTGGTGTGGGTCGCGGGCAGTACCCATCCCGGGGAGGAAGCGGTGGTGCTGGAGGTGCATCGGCGTTTGCGGGAGAGCCATCCCGGCCTGCTGCTGGTGATCGCCCCCCGCGATGTGCGCCGCAGGGAGGAGGTGCTTGCCCTGGTCGCCAGGCTGGGGATGGGAGCCCGTTGCCGCTCGGAGGTCGGGGGGGCGGGGGATGGCGCGGTGCTGCTGCTCGATACCTTGGGCGAGTTGGCCTCAGTGTATGGCCTCTGCGACGTGGCCTTCATCGGCGGCTCCCTCGTGGCGGAGCGGGGCCATAACCCGTTGGAGGCCGCGGCCCATAGCAAGCCGGTGCTCTTTGGCCATTCAATGGAGGATTTTTCGGAGATCGCCCATGGCCTGGTGAAGGGAGGAGGCGGCTGGCAGGTGGTGGACGGCGAGGAACTTGCGGATCGACTTGCCGGGTTGCTTGCCGATCCCGTCCTGCGAACGGCAATGGGGCAGGCGGCCTTTGAACTGGTGCGGCAGGGTCAGGGGGCCACGGCCCGCCATCTCGCCATGATCCAGGGAGTGCTGGCCGGGGAGGGGGGCGATGCGGCGGCCTCCTGAGTGGCTTTTTATGGTGGGGCGGCTCCTTTCCCCCTGCTATGGAGCGGCAATGCGGCTACGGTCGGCAATGTACCGCCGGGGGCTGCTTGCATCCGCCAGGGTGCCGGCGATGGTGATCAGTGTTGGGAATCTCACCATGGGCGGCGCGGGAAAAACCCCGATGGTGCTCGGGCTGGCACGGAGACTGCTGGCCATGGGGCGTCATCCGGCCATTGTCAGCAGAGGGTATGGCGGGCGGATTACCCAGCCGGTGGAGGTGGTCTCCGATGGGCGGCAGGTTTTGCTTGCCGCCGACCATGCCGGCGACGAGCCGTGCATGCTGGCGCGCGCCTTGCCGGGGGTGCCGGTGCTGGTGGGGCCGAAGCGCGCCGAGGTGGCACGGGCGGCGATCCTCCGTTTCGGAGTGGATACCATCGTCATGGATGACGGGTTCCAGCATCTGGCTCTGGGGCGGGATCTTGATCTGGTACTCTTCAGCGGCCGCAGTCCGCTGGGTAACGGCCGGGTTTTTCCTGGTGGCGACCTGCGGGAGCCGTGGAGCGCCCTGGCGCGGGCGCACGGTTTTGTCATCACCGGAGTGGACACTGGAAACCATGGCGCAGTGGAGGAACTGGTGTTCCGATTGAATGCGGAATTTCCAGGGCGGCCGGTCTTCTTGGCGAGCTACCAGCCAGTGGCGGTGGTGCGTGCCGGCGAGGAAGGCGCGCCTCTGCCGCCACAATCTCTTTTGGGTGTGCCGCTCTATGGTTTTGCCGGAATCGCGCAACCAGAGTCCTTCCGGCGGACCTTGCTGGCTGAGGGGGTAAGTCTCGCCGGCTTTCGCGGTTTTGCCGATCATCATTCCTATCGCTCTCGGGATGTTGAGGCCGTGGAGGCCGCCGCCCGGGCCAGCGGCGCCCAGGCGCTCGTCGCCACCGAAAAGGATCTGGTCAAGCTGAGGGGGCATCGTTTCACCTTGCCCCTCTGGGGGCTCCGCATTGAACTGTGCCTGGAGGGGGTCTTCGACCGCTTCCTGGCTTCGCGTCTTGCCGTTCATGGCAAGGATTAGGTCAGTGTGTTCCATTGGACACACCGGTGGGGGTGGGCGCTGAGTTCTGCTTTTTTGTGTTGTTTTATCTGTTTGAAATTGTACAATTTTATTTTTTTATGGGGAGGTCTCTTGGGTTGCGGTGCATTTCTTGCATAGCACAGGCGTGAATCGTTATCTGTTGAAAAAGAAACACACCCAGCAAGAGTGTCCCATATGGTTTCCATGCAACACACCGTCAAGCGGCCGGTTCGTTTCGTCGGCATCGGCCTGCACTCCGGCAACCCGGTTGCCCTTTCCGTCCTTCCTGGCGAGGAGAACAGCGGCATCCGGTTCGTGCGCCGCGACCTTGGCCAGATCATCCCGGTGCCGGCCTTCATGGACCGGGTGGTTGACACCCGGCTTGCCACCACCATCGCCACCGGCGACAATGCGGTGATCTCCACCACCGAGCATCTGCTTGCCGCCCTGGTGGGGCTTGAGATCGACAACGCGATTGTCGAGATCGACGGGCCTGAGGTGCCGATCATGGATGGCAGCGCCGCTCCGTTCGTGCATGTGCTTCAAAAGGTCGGCCGTACGCCGCAAAGGGCCTGCCGCTGGATGCTGAAGATCACCAAGGAGATCTCCTACATCCAGGGCGATGCCGAGGTGCGAATTGTACCCCACGACGGATTTCGGGTGACCTGCGAGATCGACTTCGACCATCACCTGATCCAGCGGCAGAGATTCAGTTGCGAGGTGAACCAGAAGAACTTTGCCCGTCAGATAGCCTCGGCCAGAACCTTCGGTTTCCTGGATCAGGTGGAGCGGCTGCGGCAGAGTGGGCTGGCTCTGGGAGGTTCCCTGGACAACGCGGTGGTCATCGACGACGATGGCGTGGTAAACGCGGAAGGGCTTCGCTTCCCTGACGAGTTCGCCCGCCATAAGGCGTTGGACGTCATCGGCGATCTGGCTCTGCTCGGCTTTCCCCTGCGCGGTCACGTCATCACCCGCAAATCCGGCCATGGCCATCACTTTGCCATGATGCAGCAGCTTGCCGCCCAGCCGGATCGCTGGGATCTCGTTGCCTCCCAGCCGGAAGGAGAGAGCCGGGTGCTGGAGAAGGTTGCCGCCTCCACCCGCGAGGCCGGCGATCGGTTGCTCTCCTATCTGCTGCCACCCAGCATCGCCTTGGCCGGTAGGCCGCCCTGCTTCGTCTGACGCGGTTTTTTCCGAGATTGCAAGCCCGCATGGCCTCGCCTGCGGGCTTTTTTTATGGACATTGCGTGGTGGGGTGGCCTCGCCTGCGGAGACAGCCGTTCCTGCTTGCAAAGAGGCGGGAAACTGGTAAGCTGAAGACGATAACGCCGCAGGCATGCAGCAAACGCCGCGGAGGCGCACTATAAGGAGAATCGCTATGGAGCTGTCTGGGAAACTGGGGTTCGTCGGCGGCGGCCTGATGGCCGAGGCGCTGATCAAGGGGATTGTCGCGGCTGGCGTGGTGCCGGCCGATCGTATTGTGGTGGCGGAGCCGGTTGCCGAGCGTCGCGAGACCTTGGAGCGGCAATACGCGGTGGCCACCGCGCCGGATGCCTCGCAGGTGTGGGATGGTTGCGGGGTGGTGATCCTGGCGGTAAAGCCCCAGGTGGTGGGCAAAGTATTGGAAGAGGGGCGTTCCCGCATCACCGCTGATCATCTGCTGATCTCCATCGCCGCCGGTATCCCGCTCTCGGTGATGGAGCGGGCGGTTGCCGGCAGCGGCTGCCGGATCATCCGGGTGATGCCCAACACGCCCGCCATTGTCTTGAAGGGTGCGTCCGCCCTCAGCCCTGGTCACGGGGTGCAGGAAGAGGATCTGGCGGTGGCGCGCCGCATCTTCGACGCGGTCGGGGTCAGCGTTGTACTCGACGAAGTTTACCTCGATGCGGTCACCGGCTTGAGCGGCAGCGGTCCCGCCTATGTCTTTACCTTCATCGAGGCGCTGATCGACGCCGGGGTCAAGGTGGGACTGGCTCGACCGATTGCCCAGACCCTGGCGTTGCAGACACTGCTTGGCTCGGTCCAACTGGCCATGGCCGGAAACTCCCATCCAGCCGAGTTGCGGGCCATGGTCACCTCGCCGGGCGGCACCACCATCGCAGGGCTCCACGAGATGGAAAAAGGCGCTTTCCGGGCGGTGGTGATGAATGCCGTGGAGGCCGCCACCGTTCGCTCTCGTCAACTCGGCCAGTTGATGGCCCCTGTCCCTGGGGGAGGGCGGTAAACCGCCATGCGTGTCCGCCGGGTCGGCCTCATTCGTCGGAAGGACTCCGCCATTGCCCTGAGCATGGGGGAGGAGGTGCGCGCCTGGCTCATCGCCAAGGGGGTGGAGGTCGAGTTGGACGTCATCCGGGACGGCATGGATCTGCTGGTCATCCTGGGTGGTGACGGCACCCTCCTGCACGTGGCGGATCAGGCGAGTCTGTTTGGCGTGGCGGTGGTGGGGGTGAATCTGGGAGACCTCGGCTTCCTCACCGAGGTGGGGGGGGACGAGCGTTTTGCCGTGTTGGAGGCCATCCTGGCCGGGGAGGTGGTGGTCGAGGAGCGGATGATGCTCAAGGCTCGCCTCGTCGCAGGGGGCGAGCCGGGAGCATGGGAGTATGCCCTTAACGACGTGGTGGTCGGCAAGGGACACAGTGATCAGCTGGTCCGGTTATGTGTCTGGGCGGATCAGCATCATCTCACCACCTATCGGGCGGATGGCCTGATCTTCTCCACCCCAACCGGGTCCACCGCATACAATCTTTCGGCCGGCGGTCCCATCGTCCATCCGGCCTTGCACTCGATCCTGGTAACGCCGATCTGCCCCTTCATGCTGGGAAGCAGGCCGGTACTTCTCTCCGCCGTAACCCGTCTCACCATCCAGTTAGCCAGCCAGGGAGGCGCCGCGCAGGTGGTGCTTGACGGGCAGCCTGGCTGGGAACTTGCCCAGGACGCAGTACTGGAGGTGATGGCCTCCGAGCGTCCCCTGCGGCTGATCTGCTCGCCCCAGAAGGATTATTTCGCCATCCTGCGCAACAAGCTGAACTGGGGCGGCTCCGGGCCGGTGGTTGAGGGGGCATCGCCAATGGCCGGGGGCAACCCCTCCAGCCGTTAGTCGCTCTCTCCCAGTCGGTGGGCCAGCGCCTCCCGTTCCTCCTCCATGGCCTTCTTGCCGGCCTCGATGGCCTCGGTGAGGGCGCGTTTCTTTTCATCCAGAAAATCTTTGCCCTGTGTGGCCAGTTCGCTGCCCCGGCTGATCAATTCCCTGCCCCGCTCGATCATCTCCTTGCCGCGATCCAAAGCACTTTCCTTGTAGGTGTCGAGGTCCTCCGGCAGGGTGTCGACGCGGTGCTTCAGCTCGGCTCCGTAATCGGCCAAAAGTTCCCGGGTTTCCCTGCCGGTGCGTGGCGCGGTCAACAGCGCCACCGCCGCGCCGACCACGGTGCCGGCCAGGAAGGAGAGCATGACGGCGCCGGAGTTGCAGTCATTGTCCCTACTCATCGTTTTTTACCTCCATTGTTTTTGTCTGCCCTGTTTGCAAATGGCGTCATGGTTTTTTCTTGCCCCCTCCCAGCATATGGGAGAAGGCTGAGATTCCGGCCAGCACTCCCCCGAGCGAGGTGATCACCGGTCGGGTGGTCTCCCGGAGCAGACGGCTGGTGGTGAGGAAGATGTCGGCGGCGTGTTTTGCGGTCTGGGCAGCGTTTTCCACGGTGTCCAGGCGTTGGCCCATGTTCACCGCCAGAGTCCTCACCTCGTTTGCCGCATTGGTCAAGCTGTCGCACAGGGGAGCGCTTTGGGCGTGCAGGGAGGCGAGCAGTTCCTCCGCCCTGCGCAGGGTGTGCTGGAGGCGGATCAGGGTGGGAACCAAGACCACCGCGATGGCAAAAAGGCTCAGTGAGCCGAGCATGGCAAGAAAGTCCGGAAGGGTCACGGTCGTTTTCCTCTGGCATGGGTGACGGCGGGCGCCTGGATTGGGAGAGGCGCGGCGTGTTTCCTGTATCAATAATATAGGAGTTGAATGACCCGCTGCAAGGAGAAAGGAAGGAGGCGCCGGCGTAAAAGCCGGCAATTCATTTTTTGCCCCCCAGAAACAGGATGAATTCGTTGAACTTGTCGTGCTCGAAGTGACCCACCATCTCTTCCTTCATGGTGGTCAGAGCGCTGAATGGCAGGCGGGCTCCGGCATAAGGCCGGTTGGTGGTGAGGGCGTCGTAGACGTCGGCGATGGTGGCGATCTTTGCATGGTCGGAGATCTGCTCTCCGCTGAGGCCGTGCGGGTATCCCTGCCCGTTGACCTTCTCATGATGGTGGAGGATCACGTCGAGGCTGGTGGTGGAGATCTGTCCCTCCATCAGCGTGAAACCGTGGCCCGGATGGAATTTGATCTTCTCGAATTCTGGCGGGGTCAGCTTCCCTGGTTTGTTGAGGATCTCGTCCTGAACCTGGGTTTTGCCCACATCGTGCAGGATGCAGCCGAGGGCAAAATCCTGCAGCCCCTTTTCCCCTTTGGGATTGATGCTCTGCCACAGGCCGATCGCAAAAACCGCCACGTTGACGCAGTGGGAAAAGGTGTAGTAGTCGTGGGCTCCCAGGCTGAGCAGGGTCAGGATGGAGGCGCGGTGGGCAAGGGTGAGATTGACGAGATTGCCGGTGACCTTTTTGGTGCGGGAGATGGTGTCGCCGCTGCGAGGGTCGGCGAAAACATCGCGCAGCACGTCCCGGGCGCAGGCATGAACCAAGGCGGATTTTTTTTCGATGGGAACCCGGGGGTTGGCAATAACCGCGCCCAGTGAGTCTTCCAGGAATCGCTGGAACCTGCTGTAGTCCTCCTTGGTGATGAAAAGAGGGCCGTACTGCTTGACCCGCAGCAACTCCTTGAGGGCGGAGATGTTGGAGTGGGCCGCGGCCAAGAGGATCATGCGGTCGCGGTTGTCGCGGCGGGTGTAGACGTCGAAGTCGATGGCCCTGTCTTCCGCGAGCAGATACTCTGGGGCGATACGGATGAACTTTGCAGCCCCTTGCCTCACATCGCGCCTCCAGTAGACCGTCAAGCAATGCCGTAAAAGTTACTGATCTCTCTTCTGTAAAATATGTACTCTGAAAGGGGAAGGATGGGGAGTGATTTTTGGGGGAGGGAGTAAAAAAACACCATCGCGCCGGCAGGCGGCTAGCGTCTGAGGATGGAGTATTTCTTCATCTTGTATTGGAGAAGGCTCTTGGTGATCCCCAAGGCATCCGCCGCCTTGGTCTGCACGTAATCCGCCCGCTCCAAGGCGGCCAGCACCATTTTTTTCTCTATGCCGTCCAATACTTGAGGGAGCGGGGTATTGGCCGGGATGGTCCGCTCCATGTCGAAGCTGTCCAGCCACTGCATGGGCTGGTGGTCGCTGAGTTGATCTGGCTGCACATCCTCCGGCTGGATGGTGTTGTGGGCACAGAGAATGGCAGCCCGCTCAATGGTGTTCTCCAGTTCCCGGATGTTTCCCTCCCAGGGAAGGGTCATCAAAAAACGCACCGTGTCCGGGGAGATCTCCAGGTTGGGTTTGTTCAGCTGCGCCGCGAACTTGCTGACGAAATGGGCGGCGAGCAAGGGGATGTCATCCGGGCGCTCACGAAGCGGCGGCAGATGGATGTGCAAGACATTGAGTCGGTAGTAAAGGTCTTCCCGGAAGGATCCCTTTTCCACCTCTTCCTTGAGATCCTTGTTGGTGGCGGCGATGATGCGCACGTCCACCCGCAGGGTCTGGCTGCCGCCCACCCGTTCGAAACAGCGTTCCTGCAAGACGCGCAACAGCTTGGCCTGCAGCGGCATGGCCATCTCGCCGATCTCGTCCAAAAAGATACTGCCGGTGTCAGCCAATTCAAACCGGCCCTTGCGCAGGGCGATGGCGCCGGTGAAGGCTCCTTTTTCGTGGCCGAAAAGCTCGCTTTCCAGGAGGTTTTCCGGAAGCCCGGCGCAGTTGAGGGAGATGAAGGGGCCCTTTTCCCGGGGGCTGTTGCAGTGGATGGCCCGCGCCACCAGCTCCTTGCCGGTGCCGGACTCGCCGGTGATCAGCACCGAGGTGGAGGTGGGGGCCACCTTTTCCACAAGGTTGTAGACCGCCTGCATTTTTTTGTTCTTGCCGACCATGTTGGCGTAGGAGGTACGGTGGCGCATCTCCTCGCGCAACCGCAGGTTTTCCTTGACCAGGGTGTAGTGTTCCATGGCCTTGTTGGCGTTCAGGACCAGTTCGTCGTTGTTGAACGGCTTGGTAAGATAGGTGAAGGCGCCCGCCTTCATGGCGACCACGGCTTTTTCCACCTCGCCGAAGGCGGTGACCATGATCACCGGCAGACTGGGATTGAACTCCTTGACCGCCTTGAGCAGGCCGATACCGTCCAGACCCGGCATGCGCATGTCGGTGATCACCAGGTCGAGATCGGTTTCCCGGACAGTCTTGAGGGCCTCTTCTCCATTGCCGGCGGTGAAGATCTCGAAGCCCTCCTCTTTGAGCAGTTCGGAGAGCACCACCAGATAATTGGGTTCGTCATCAACAACCAGGACTGTTCGCATGGGAAAACCTTTCGGGTGTGGGAACGCAAGGACGCTTTCAGATCCCTACCCTAGCAGGACACGGAAATCCCGTCAAGCGGCGAGCATCATGCCGCGTGGTCGGCGATCCGTTTGACATCGATGATGAGGATGATGTCTTCGTTGCCAAGGATGGTGTAGCCGCTCACCCCGGTGACGGAGCGGAGTTTCGGATAGCCGGCGCCGAAGTCCTTGGCCACCACCTTCTGGTGGCTGATGATCTGGTCGACCCTGATCGCGATCTGGTACTCCTTGCAGACCACCACCACCTGGCGGCCAGGGGGCGGTTTGGGGGCCTTGGGGTAAAAGAAGGTGTTGAGGTCGATGAGGCGCAGCACGGCGCCTTCGTAAGCAATGCCGTTGTCCTGGGCGAGCAGGGGGATGAGGTGCTCCGTTTCGATGACCGTGGTGATGTCGTCGGAGGGGATCACGTACTTCTGGCCGCCGCTTTCGGCGATCATCGCCTCTCTGGTGACCAGGGTCTTGGTGAGCGGAATGGTGAGTCGGACCGTCGTACCCTTGCCCACGGTGGACTCCACGTTGATGGAGCCGTTGCTGGCGCGCAGCCCGGCCATCACCACGTCCATGCCCACCCCGCGGCCGGAGACATCGCTGACCTTTTCAGCCGAGCTGAATCCGGGCTTGAAAATGAGGTTGATCAGCTCCCGGTCGGAGAGCTGCTCCGCTTCTGCCTCCGTGAGGAAACCTTTTTTGATGGCGATGGCCTTCATCTTCTTGGGATCAATGCCCTGGCCGTCATCCATGATGGTGATGTAAACGTTGTTCTCATCGGAACTGGCAGTGATTTCCAGCTGTCCTTCCTTGTTTTTCCCCTGTTCCAGGCGGATCTCGGGCCGTTCCAGGCCGTGGTCCAGGGAGTTGCGCAGGATGTGAACCAGCGGGTTTTCGATCACCTCGAGCAGGTCCTTGTCGATGACCGTTTCCTCACCGGAAAGTATCAAGTTGATCTCTTTCCCCAGTGAGGAGGCCAGCTGACGAACCACCCTCGGGAAACGCTGGAAAAGTCCCTTGACCGGCACCCTCCGGATGCCCATGATGTTGTCGTGGAGCCGCTCCAGCCGTTCGTCCAGGGTGGCGATGGCGCCGTCGAACTTGCTGAGCATGGCGAAGTCTACCCCGGCGTCCTCCAAGAGCTTGCGGATGAAATTCACCGAATCGAGGCCGATGAAGAGCTCGCCCACCGAATTGGCAAAGCTGTCCAGCCGGTCCTGGTCGATGCGGATGGTCTTGGTGGACTCGGTGGCGGCCCCTTTCTTAAGGTGGGAGTCGAGCACCCGCTTTTCCTGGATGGAAAGGGCCTTGTTGAGATCCTCCTTGGCGATGACCCCTTCTTCCACCAGCAGCTCGCCAACCTTTTTCTGCTTGCCCAGCGCCGAGTCCAGCTGCTCCTTGGAAACCAGCCCTTGCTCCATGAGAATTTCGCCGAGCTTCTGGCTGTCGCCGCTGACGTGGCGGCGTTCGAAGGAGGTGAGCACCCGGTTGAGCAGGGCGCAGGTCTGGGCGCGGAACTCGTCATTGGCCGCCATCAGCGCATCGTCCATGAAGTTGCGCATGGAGGCCAGTTCGTCGATATCCTGGGCCAGGACCGTCTCCTTGAACAGCTCGTTGATGGCGCGCAAGGCCTGGGAGAAGGCGTGCAGTTTCTCTTTCTCCACGGGCTGCCGGGCGGAGAGCGATTCGAAGACCTTACCGAAGTGGCGGACTTGGTCAGTATATTCCTTACCATTGTGGAAGTAGAGCAGCTCCGGGGAAAAAGCGCTTTTTTCCGAGGGCTTCTCCTGCTCGGCCAGGAGCTTGCGGATGGCTTCGTTGGTTTTGGCGATCTGGCCGAGCAGGCCGGAGAGCATGGAATTTTCCTGAAGCGAGATGCCCTGGTCCAAGCAGGCCTGGAGAAGGGTTTCCAGGTCGATGACGCTCTGGATGGAGCCGCTGGCCTCCTGGGGCTTGTGTCGCTCCAGGTTGGCCAAAAACTCTTGTTCCTCGGGGCGGAGCGCCGTGTCGGTAGGGTCGGCCACAGCCCGCGTCAGCATGGCCCGCAGGACGTCGATGCCGGCAAGCAGGATGTCGATGATCTCGCGGGTGACCAGCAGGTGGCCGTTTCGGGCGGCGTCCAGGAGGTTCTCCAGGCGGTGGGAGAACTTGTTGATGTTGGTCAGCCCGAAAAATCCCGAGTTGCCCTTGAGGCTGTGCACCGGCCTGAAGATGCGGTTGATGATCTCCGGGTTGCTGGGGTCGTGCTCCAGCGCGATGAAGTCCGCCTCGATGGTCTGCATCGAGTCGTTGGACTCGTCGATGAATCCCTTCAGGGCATCAAGGTCAACGTCGCCCGCCATGTCATTCCCTCTTTTTCTTGGACAACTGAATCAGGATGGTGTTGATCCGGTCCAGCTTGGCGGCGGCCGCGTCCACGGCCCGGATAAGCTCGCCGGTGTCCTGGATGGGCTTGAAGAAGATGTCGTTTGCGCCGTAGCGGAATGCGTTCAGGGTGTTGTTGATGTTGATGTATCCGGTGATCATGATCACCTGGGTCAGCCCGTTGAAGTTCTTGATTTTGCGCAGCAGAGTGAGGCCGTCCATCTCCGGCATCATGATGTCGCTGATCACGATGTCGATATGTTCGTTTTCGATGGTTTCGTAAGCCTTGAGGGGATTGTTGCAGGTGGTGACCACGTAGGGAGTGCTGGCGAATGCGTCGGCAAGCGCCAACAGTACGCTGGTCGAATCGTCAACGATGAGGAGTTTGTAGGGCTTGGCCATGCGTGGTCCTTTGGGCGGAAGGAGCGTCGGGTGTCGTGGGTGCCTCCGTCTTATCGAGCAAGAAAAAAAATTCTGAAGAGGCAACAACCGCTGAGTCTTAAAAAGTGCTGGTTGCCTTGGTGTGCTTGGTCGTCAGCAGGAAGCACGTCATCCCCGCAGCGGTCAGGATGGATCCATTGTGGATGATTTCCCGGCGGCGATCAAGCACAAAAAAACAGAGAGGAATTTATCGGGTCAGGCGCGCCTGGATGGCCTGCCAAACCGCGATCGGCACCCGCATGGTTTTGGGGCTGCCGCCCAGGGGCGCGGCGGAATAGCCCTTGCCATGGAAATCGGTGCCTCCGCAGACCAGCAGCTGGTGCCGGGCTGCGATCTCTTGCAGCACTCGGCGGGTGGTGTTGGTATGGGTGGGGTAGTATGCCTCCAGGCCGGCCAGCCCGAGAGCGGCCAGGGACGCCACCAGCTCCGGCACCTTGTTGAGCGACGGGTCGATGCTGGCGGGATGGGCCAGCATGGGCAGGCCTCCCGCCTCGGTAATGCGTGCTATGACCTCCTCGGTGGGGGGCTTGGCATGTTCGACGTAGGCCGCTGCCCCTCGTTTGAGGTAGCGAGCAAAGGCGTCCTGGCTATTGGCGGCATACCCTTTGGCCACCAGCAACCGGGCGAAGTGGGGGCGGCCGATCTGGTCGCAACCGGAGTGCGCCAGCTCGTCTGGGGTGATGGCGATGCCCAGGTGGTTCAGCCGGTCCAGCATGGCGGCGTTGCGTTGTTCGCGTGCCTGCTGGAGCCGGACGATCAATGCGGTCAGACCCGGATGGGTGTGGTCCGGCCCAAATCCCAGGATATGGAGAGGGGTGGCCTGATGGGTGCTGCTGACTTCGATGCCCGGCAGCACCGCTACTCCGGTTTTCTTGCCCCGCGCGACGGCCTCCTCCACCCCGGCCATGGTGTCGTGGTCGGTCAGGGCGATGGCCGCCAGCTGGCGGCGGGCGGCGAGGTCCACCAGGGCCGTGGGGGAGAGGGTGCCATCCGAGCGGGTGGAGTGGACATGCAGGTCGATATGGCCGTTCATCGGCGGGCGGCTCCTCGGATGGGTCCAGTTTTTGCCTGGAGGGTTGCGTCGGGGTTGTGCTATAGTACCACTACCGGCCAGGGATTGCCGTGTTCATTTCGCGGTCTATCCGTGGCTTTTTTCCGGGGAAATTTCATTTCTGCGTCCGTCGTGTTCGGGGAGGTGTGCTATGGCTCAGATCGATGCGTTTTTCAAGTTGATGAACGAACAGGGCGCCTCCGACCTGCACATGGTCTCGGGACAGCAGCCAGTGCTCCGCATCCGTGGCGAGATGGAGCGGGTCAAGTACAAGGTGCTGGACAACGACGAACTCAAGGCCATGCTCTACGAGATCGTCTCCGAGGAGAAGGTCAAGGTCTTCGAGGAGACCGGCGACGTGGACTTCGGTTACGAGATCCCGGGGCTTGCCCGCTACCGCGGCAACCTCTTCATGCAGAAGTACGGGATCGGCGCGGTCTTCCGTGAGATTCCCAGCAACATCCTGGGTTGCGACCAGTTGGGCCTGCCGGCGGTGGTTTCCAAGCTGGCCACCCTGCCCAAAGGCATGGTGCTGGTCACCGGCCCCACCGGCAGCGGCAAGTCCACCACCCTGGCGGCCATCGTCGATCAGGCCAACAAGGTGCGCAAGGACCACATCCTCACCATCGAGGACCCCATCGAGTTCGTGCACAAGAGCCAGAACTGCATCGTCAACCACCGCGAGGTGGGGCTGCACACCAAGAGCTTCTCCGCCGCGCTGCGCGGCGCGCTCCGCGAGGATCCGGACATTATCCTGGTGGGCGAAATGCGCGATCTCGAAACCATTGCTCTGGCCATGGAGGCGGCCATGACCGGCCATCTGGTTTTCGGCACCCTGCATACCCTGAACGCCAACAAGACCGTGGACCGTATCATCGAAATCTTCCCATCCAGCCAGCAGGCACAGGTGCGTTCCACCCTGGCGGATGCGCTCAAGGCGGTGGTCTCCCAGACCCTGTTCAAGCGGATTGATGTCAAGGGACGCTGCGCCGCCCTGGAGATCCTCATCTGCACCCCGGCGGTGCGCAACCTGATCCGGGAAGGCAAGACCTATCAGATCCCCTCTGCCATGCAGACCGGCAAGAAGTACGGCATGCAGACCCTGGACGACGCCATCATGGACCTACTCCAGAAGGGGTGGATCTCCGGCGAAGCCGCCTACACCAACTGCATCGACAAGGGCAAGTTCGTGCAGTTCCTGAAGAACCCGCCCACCGACTTCACCGACGCCTGATCCGTTCGCCGGTCTGTTCCTTCATGGCAGTGCCTGTTCGTGGCCGTCGCGCCAGCAGGAGGCGTTGATGCGCTTGCCATTTGAGGTCAGGAAGACCGTGCCCTCCCTGGCGGTGATCAGCAGGCGTTGTCCCGATTCCGGCGGCGGCGTCGCCACCGCCACCTTCTCTTCCCTGCCTGTGGAGGCAATCAGGTAGTCCGGCGCCACCGCAGCCAGAAACCCTCCGCCCCCCGCGGACTTCAGGCCGTGATGCGGCAGGAGCAGCGCGTCCGCCCGCAGGGGGAGGCGCCCTTGGCTGAGCAGCCTTTCCTCGTCCGTCCGTTCAAGATCCCCTGGAAAGAGAAACCCCGTGCCGCCGTGATCCAGGCGGACCACCATGCCAAGCCGGTTGGGGGGAGGAGGGCGCTTTCCCGATTCGGGCGCCTCCGTCATCCGGGCCATGGCCAGGTTGGCCACGCAGCGGATGGCCGCACCGTGGCCCGTCCGTTCGCCGGCCAGGAGTGTTCCCGCCGATGCAAGTCGGACCTCACAGCCAGCCTGGGCCGCATCGGCGAGCAGGCGGCGGAAGGCCGGGTCGCTGCTGGTCAGGTCGTTGACCCACAGGGTCTTGGGCCGGAAGTGTTTGATGACAAAAGGCAGGCCGTTGAAGTGATCGGCATGCGCATGGGTGAGGATCACCTGGTCGATGGTCCGGATATGGTTTTTCCAGAGAAAGGGCGCGATGACCCGCTCACCGATGTCGAACCCCTCAGAGGCCGGTCCGCCGCCGTCGATCAGCGTGACAGTATCGTCGGGGAGTTCCACCACGGTGGCGCTGCCCTGGCCGACGTCGAGACAGGAGACCCGTACAGTGTCGCTGCGATTGGCATGCCAGCCATAACCGGAGAGCAGGGCGGCAAAGAGGCAGAGACGCACCGCGCCTTGTCCAAGGGTGCCGGCGCGCAGGATCATCGCCGCCAGGAGCAGGGCTGCGAGCAGAGCCGGCAGTGAGGGGGTGGGCAGCCAGAGGGAGGCCAGGGGGAGGTTGGCGACCGCTTCGGTCAGTGGTAGGGAGAGGTCGATGCCGATGGCGCCTGCCTTGAGCAGGGTGGCGGCGAGCGGTGGAAACAGCGGCTGGCTGGCCATGGCAAGCAGGCCCAGCGGCAGGCTCCACAGGCAGAGCAACGGGGTCAGCAGCAAGGTGGCCACTGGGCCGGCCAGGGAGAGGCGATTGAAATGGTAGAGGGTAAGGGGAGCGGTGGCCAGGGAGGCGGCCAGGGAGATTGCCAGCGAGAGAAGGATGAGCGAGATCCCCTTTTGCCGCAGGGTGGTGGCTGGGTGGTGCGCCTGCCAGCCTTGGAGCCTTGGCATGATCAGGACGATGGCCGCCGTGGCCGCGAAGGAGAGCTGGAAGGAGGCGTTGGTCAGTTCGAGCGGGTTAAGGATGAGTAGGATCAAGGCTGCGATGGCAAGGTTGTTGGGCGTGGACCATTGCCGGTCGCAGAGCATGGCGCCAATAAAGACTCCTGCCATGAGCAGTGCTCTCAGCACAGGCGCTTCCCAGCCTGCCAGGCCGGCATAGAGGGTTAGCGCGGGGAGGGTGAGGGCCAGGGCGAGTTTGCGGGCTGGGACGCGGAGCAGCAGTGGCGGGAAGAGGCGGGCCGCCTGCAACAGCAGCAGAGCGGTCATGGCGGCGACCACGGTGAGGTGGGACCCGGAGACGGCCAGCAGGTGGATGGCGCCGGCGGCCTTGAACCACTCCATGGCGGCTTGGTCGATGCCGCTGTAGTCGCCGATGAGCAATGCCTGATAGATTCCGGCGCTCCGTGGCGGCAGGGTTTCAAAGAGCATGGAGCCAAAGCGCTGTCGGAACCGCTCCAACAGGTATCGATCCACGTATGCCTGGTCGACGGGGCTCGCCACCGGTGCGAGCAGGAGGGGGCTTGCCGCGAAGCCGGTAACCAGGATGTCGTCGGTGGCCAGATGGCCGGCCTGATCAAAGGAGCCAGGGGTTTGGAAGCTCCGGGGCGGCGAGAGAAAGGCGCGCGCCTGATAGCGGAGGCCAGGGATCAGTGGTGGAAGAGGAGTGGGGGTGGGGATCGAGAGCCGGGTCAGGCCGGTGGCTGGCCTGGGCGGACCGCCATCGGACGGGAGAATGGCCTCGCTGGCAAGAAGGAGCTGGACGCGATCCGTTCGAACCTGCGGTTTTTGCACCAGTCTGCCGGTGAGGCTTGTCTCCTGGCGGAATGGAAAGAGGTTGGTCAGGTGATGGGCGGCATGGCGATCCGTGTGGAAAGCGGTGGCGTGCAGCATGCCGCAGGCGAAAAAGAGCGGCAGCCACGCCACTGGGCTGCGCCACCAGGCCCCCTGGCATTGGCTGCGGAGGGCAAACCCCCAGGCCGCCAAGGCGGTCAGCGCCAGCCCCGGCCAAAACAGCGGGGCAAAGTCCGGAGCGGCGCAGGCCAGTCCGCTGGCGAAGCCGAGGAGCGGCAGCAGCAGCGGGGCATGGAAGCGTGAGGGGTGTATGGGTTTTTGTGTGTCAGGCATGGCCTAAGAAAATGCCGGCGTCAGTGGCCGGCATTTTGGATTCCTGAATGATGGTTGTGGAGCGTCACTCAGTCGAGGAAGTGCTTCAGCTTCTCGCGCCGGCTTGAGTGGCGCAGCCGGTTGAGCGCCTTCTTCTCGATCTGGCGGATGCGCTCGCGGGAGACGTTGAAGCGCTTGCCGATCTCCTCCAGGGTGTACTCGGCGTCCTCGCCGATCCCGAAGCGGAGCCGGATGATCTTTTCCTCCCTGGAACTCAGGGTGCTGAGGATGCTGGTCACCCGGTCGGCCAGCTGCTGGTCCTGCACCGCCTCGTAGGGAGAGACCGACTCCTGGTTCTCCAGGAAGTCGCCCAGGGTGGAGTCGTCATCGCCCACCGGAGTTTCGAGGGAAATCGGCTCGCGGGAGGCCTCCAGGATGGCGAGGATCTTGTCCATCGGCAGGCCGGTCTTCTCGGATATCTCGATGGGGGTGGGCTCGCGGCCCAGCTCCTTGAGCAGTGAGTAGAAGGCCTTGAAGAACTGACTCCTCAGTTCAAGGAAGTGCACCGGCAGACGGATGGTCCTGGTCTTGTCCAGGATGGCGCGGGTGATCGCCTGCCGGATCCACCAGCTCGCGTAGGTGCTGAACTTGTTGCCCTTGGTGTAGTCGAAGCGAAACACCGCCCGCATGAGCCCCAGGTTGCCCTCCTGGATGAGGTCCGCCAGGGTGAGGCCTTGGTGCATGTAGCGTTTGGCGATGCTGACCACCAGCCGCAGGTTGGCCTTGATCATGGCATCCTTGGCCACCTCGATGGAGCGGTGGTAAAATTCCAGCTTGCAGTGCATCTCCTGAAGCTTCTTGTTGCTGGGGTGGTTCTGGCACGCCTTGGCGATGGTGCGCATCATCAGATTGAGGTGCTGCTTCTTGGGCTTCAAGGTGGGGTCGCGCTTCTCCCACAGGTCGATGCGCTCGGCCAGCAGCTTCAATTCCTGGGTGCCATGCTGATTCTGGCGCACCGCGCGGATAATGGCGTCGAACCCTTCCCGGATGGTCTTGCTGTACTTCTCCTCCTCCTGGGGGGTGAGCAGCTCGAACTTGCCCATCTCCCGCAGGTAGGTGGTGGTGGTCTCCTCCGGCTCCGGGGAATCGTCCTTGGAGATGAGGGCCGCGTCCATGAACTTGTCGTCGTCCTCGAGGGAGCCCTCGTCGGCGCCGCCGTCACCGTTCTCCCACTCCTTGCCGTCAAGGGTCTTCTTCTTGCCGGCCTTTTCCTGGCTGACGATCTCGATGTTGTGCTCGTTGAGGAAGTCGAAGATGCCGTCGATGGTGTCAGGATCCTTCCCGTCCGGAATCAGGTCGTTCAGGAAATTGATGGTGACGCATCCTTCGTCTTTTCCAGCTTCGAGCAGTCTGGCCTTGATATCGGTAGGCACGTTTCAACCTCTTGGTATCGTTGTGCTTTTTTGGTGAATTGTGAATCGGGCCGCCCGCGAGAAGGCGGTGGCGTAAAACATAGAATTATACTAACGGCTGCCGGAAAAGGCAAGAGTCTAGGTGGGCTGGGGGTGATTTTTTGTTGGTGTCGCACCCCTCTTTCCGTATATCATATATCAGATCATTGAGGCAAGGGGTAGCCCACTTTAGGAGGGCGCCGGCAATCCCGAACAGGAGGTTCCTGATGCTCGCCAAGAGAAGCTGCGGTATTCTCCTCCATCCCACTTCGCTGCCTGGTCCTCACGGGATTGGGGGGCTGGGCCGTGAGGCGCGCGATTTTGTCGATTTCCTCGCCGAGGCCGGACAGGGCTGGTGGCAGATCCTTCCCTGCGGCCCCGTGGACGGGGCATTCGGCAACTCGCCCTACATGAGCCTTTCCGCCTTTGCCGGGACCCCGCTGTTGGTCGATCCGGAATGGCTTGTGGAAAAGGGCCTTCTCGACGCCGCCCAACTGGGGCGCAAGCCCTTTTTTCCCGAATATCTGGTGGATTACGATGCTGTTGCCGCCTGGAAAGGGCAACTTTTGGGGCATGCCTTTCGGGAGTTCGTGGCAGGGGGAGGTTCGCCGGCCCTGGATTCCTTCGCCTCCTCCTTGCCGTGGCTGGATGAGTACTGCCTCTTTTCCGCCCTTCGCGAACATTTTGGGCTGAAACCGTGGTTCTCCTGGCCCAGGGAGGTTGCCTGCCGGAGGGCGGAGGCCCTGTCCCGCTGGCGCGGGGAACTCGCCGAGCGTATCCTCTTTCACCTTTTCGTCCAGTACTGCTTCTTTGCCCAGTGGCACGAGCTGCGAGAGTATGCGCATCGCCGCGGCATCGGCATCATCGGCGACATTCCCATCTACGTGGCCCTGGATAGCGCCGATGTCTGGGGCAACCAAGGCTGTTTCCTCCTTGATCCGGAAACCAGCCAACCCACCCATGTGGCGGGGGTGCCGCCGGATTACTTCAGTGAAACCGGGCAGCGCTGGGGCAATCCCCTGTTCCGCTGGCATCAGTCCGACGGGTCGCTGCACGCCGAACTGCTTGCCTGGTGGGCTGGGCGATTCCGGCATGTGTTTGCGTGCGTCGATGTGGTGCGGGTTGACCACTTCCGCGGCTTCGAGTCCTACTGGCGGATACCGGCCAGTGAGGAAACGGCGGTCCGCGGCGAGTGGGTAAAGGGGCCGGGCATGGAGCTTTTTGTCGCCCTGCGTCGGCAGCTGGGCGAACTTCCCATCATTGCCGAGGACCTGGGGGTGATCACCCCGGAAGTGGAGGCGCTGCGGCGGGGGCTTGGCTTTCCAGGCATGAAGGTGCTCCAGTTCGCCTTCGACTCCGATGCCGAAAATCTCTACCTGCCCCACAACTATGCCTCGGCGGACTGCGTGGTCTACACCGGCACCCACGACAACGACACCACCGTGGGCTGGTTTTTCAGCGACAAGGTTTCGCCGGCAGCCAAGGATCGGGCGTTGCGCTATGCCCACAGCCAGGTGGGCAGTCCCATTCACTGGGACTTCATCCGCCTGGCCTACGCCTCGGTGGCCAGGCTTGCGGTGATTCCGCTGCAGGATCTGCTCGGTTTTGGCGGGGATTGCCGGATGAACGTGCCCGGCACCAGCGAGGGCAACTGGCAATGGCGCTGCGCCGCCCGGTTTTTGACCGGTGAGGTGGCGGCAGCCTTGCGGGACGAGGCCGCATTCTATGGCCGGCTGTCGCGGCCTTTTTCTCGGCGGGATCCAGAACAACAGGAGAAGCCATCATGACGGTGCTGGCCATCAACGGCAGCCCCCGCAGGGGGGGGAATACGGAAACGCTGCTGCATGCCTTTCTCGGGGGAGCCGAGAAGGTCGAGGTGATCCGGGTGGTGGACCTGCGGATCCAACCCTGCATCGGCTGCGGCGGCTGCGACAGGAACGGGGAGTGCGTGCTGGAGGATGACATGCAGGAGATGCATGCCAAACTGCTGGCCGCCCGGAGGATTGTGCTTGCCTCGCCCATCTATTTTTATGGGATCACCGCCCAGGCCAAGGCGCTTGTGGACCGTTGCCAGGCGTTGTGGAGCAGAAAGCGGTTGATGGCCGAGCGAGGCGAGTGGCGCGACGATCCCGACCGTCAGGGCTACTTGCTCTCCGTGGCGGCAAGCCATGGGGCCAGGGTGTTCGACGGCGCCATGCTCACCGCCCGTTATGCCTTTGATGCCATCGGGGTAGCCTATGCCGGGGAATTCCTGGCCCGTGGCATCGACGCACGGGGACGCATGGCGGAAGAGAGCGAACTGCTTGCCCGGGCGAGGCGGGCTGGGGCGGATTTTCTTGCTGGGGGGGGGCGGCAGTCCGGAATGGTCTTGAATAAATGATTGACAAATCCCCCCTCATCATTTAGAAAGGGCCGCATCGGTTGCGCCTTGGTATGTTCGACCGATACAGCATGGCCTCTTCGTCTAGCGGTCTAGGACGCCGGCCTCTCACGCCGGTAACACGGGTTCGAGTCCCGTAGGGGTCACCATGGAAATATAAAAGGAGTTACGCCCCATGGCGTGGCTCCTTTTTTTGTTTCATCCCTTCGTTTTGCTGGGGGATTCGTTTTTTTTGGTTGCGCCGGCGGGGCAGGAGGGGTTTTATGCGGCCAGCGTCAAGTCACCCATCGCACGGTGGGACGGGATAACCGACAGCTGGATGGCGAGCGTGAACGAACAGGTTTTGCCGGAGCTTCCCAAGAAGCGGATCTCCAACAAGAAGAAGACCGCCAAGGAACGGCTCTCCGAGTTTTGGGGACTCTTCGACAAAGAAGACGACGTGCTGGTGGTCATCAACGCCGATCCGGACGCCATCGCCTCGGCCATGGCGGTCAAAAGGCTGCTCCGCTACCGGGTCAAGAGCGTCACCATCGCCTACCCCAACGAGATCCGCCGCCTCAACAACGTGGTGATGATCGACCTGCTCAAGATCCCCATGGAGCGGTTGCACACCATCAAGGTGGGCAGCTTCACCAAGAAGGTGATGCTTGATTCGCAGCCCTCCCACCTGCCGGCCTTCGAGAACATCGTCTTTGACGCGGTCATCGACCATCACCCCGCCACCCGGGGTTGGGTGTCCCCCTTTGTGGACATCCGCAAAGAGTGGGGCGCCACCGCCTCCATGCTGGTGGAGTACCTGCGCGCCGCCCGGGTCAAGCCCTCGGTGGCGCTGGCCACCGCCCTCTTCTATGCCATTAAGGTGGATACCTGCAATTTCGAGAAGCAGGCCACCCTCTCCGACGCCATCTCCTTCCGTTACCTCTTCAACCACGCCAACATGAACCTGGTCCGCAAGATCGAGCTCTCCTCGCTGCGCAAGAGTGAGCTCAACTACTTCAAGGCGGCCCTGAACGAGATGCGGGTGAGCAAGCAGCGGCTCTACGTCCATCTGGGCAAGGTGCCCAGCCCGGACGTCCTGGTGCTGATCGCTGATTTCCTCAAACAGGTGCATGACGTGGCCTGGGTCTTTGTCTCCGGCGTCCACCATGAGAAGCTGGTGGTGATCTTCCGCTGCGACGGCTACAAGAAGCATGCTGGCCGTCTGGCCGAGAAGATGTTCAATGCCATGGGGTCGGCTGGCGGCCATCGGGAGGCGGCCCGCGCCGAGGTGCCGGCCCGGAATCTGCCGGTGGATCTGCAGTCCTTCTGCACCCAGACCCTGATACGTCTTACCTCCAAGCATTTCGCCTAGCTCCTCCCCTCCGGCCGCGCGAAAATTCCTTCCGTCTGTTCCCTCTGCTTGCTTTTTAGTCCGCCGCTCCGCATAATGGGTGCAGTCAAGGCTTCTTTCCCCTTGTCCCTTGCGTATCCAGGAGGCCCATGCAGCTGAAACAGAAGGTTCTCTCCATGATTCTTGCCGGCGGCCGGGTGGACGAACTCAACGTCCTCACCGCCTCCCGGCCCAAGTCGGCGGTGCCCTTTGGCGGTTTTGCCCGGGTGATCGACTTCCCCTTGAGCAATCTCATGCACTCGGGCCTCGATCTGGTGGCCATCCTCAGTCAGTACCGCAGCTTTTCCCTGATCAACCATATCGGGGTGGGCGCGGCCTGGGACATGGTGGGCCGCCACCGCGGCGTCTCCATTCTGCCCCCTTCGCAGGGGGCGACCCAAAGCAGCTGGTATCGAGGCTCGGCGGATGCCATCCATCAGAATCTCGACTTTGTTCGCTACCACAACCCGGAAACCATCCTGATCCTCTCCGGCGATCATGTCTACCGCATGGATTACCGGGAGATCCTCGACTACCACCGGAGCAAGGACGCCGATCTGACCATCGCCTGCCTGCAGGTGCCGTTGCGGTCTGCCCATCGCTTCGGGGTGGCGGAGATCGACGACGAGGACGGCGAGTTTGGCGGCCGTATCCGCCAGTACCAGGAGAAACCCACCGATCCGCGCTTCAACTGGGCCTCGCTCACCGTCTATTGCTTCAAGCCGGCGGTGCTCTACGAGGTGCTGGACCGTAACGCCCGCGAGGACAACTCCTTCGAGTTCGGCCGCGACATCATCCCCAGGATCATGGCCGCTGGCTGCTACCGGGTCTACGGCTACAAGTTTCATGGCTACTGGGGCTACACCCGCACCATTGCCGAGTATTGGCAGACCAGCATGGACCTGCTGGGAGCCAACCCGAAGATTCCCCTGGAGGAGTGGGGCATCCGCACCAACCTGGAACACCGGGCGGTGCGCGATTACCAGCCGCTCAAGGTGGGCGGGGGCGCGAGCCTTCAGAACAGCCTGGCCTACAACGGCTGCGTGGTGGAGGGAAGGGTGGAGAACTCCATTCTTTTCCCGGGGGTGCAGGTCAAGCCCGGGGCGGTGGTGCGGGATTCGGTGCTCTTCTTCGACACGGTGGTGGGGCCAGGCAGCCAGCTTGACAAGGTGGTGAGCGACGTCAATGTGGCAATCGGCGCCGGTGTCCGCATCGGCGGGACTGGGGAGGGGGAGGTGACGGTGATCGGTATGGACAACCATATCCCGGATGGCCTTTCCATCGGGGCTGGTTGCACCCTGCACCCGGAATTGCGGCCCGGGAGCCTGGTGAAGGATGTCAAGGACGGGGAGGTGGTGCGATGAACGGCGGCGATAATACCCTGGTGCTGCTTTTGGCCGGCGGGGTTGGCAGCCGGCTCAATGTGCTGGTGCAGACCCGTGCCAAGCCGGCGGTGCCGTTCGCCGGGTTTTACCGGATCATCGACTTCTCCCTCAGCAATGTCATGAACTCGGGCCTTGCCCAGGTGGGGGTGCTCACCCAGTACAAGCCGCTCTCCCTGATGCGCCATCTGGGCACCGGCGAGGCATGGGACTTCACCGGCCGCACCCGCGGGGTGACCATCCTGCCGCCGCAGACCGGCTCCAAGGATTCGGACTGGTATAGAGGCACCGCCGACGCGGTGCGCCAGAATATCGACTTCATCCGTGCCCACCCTTCCAAGGAACTCATCATCCTCTCCGGCGACCACATCTACCGGATGGATCTGGATGACATGCTCCAGTTCCACCGCCGCAAGCAGGCGGACGTCACCATCGGCATGATGGTGGTGCCGCTCTCCGAGATCCATCAGTTCGGGGCGGGGGTCACCAACCCGGACGGCCGCATCATCGAGTGGGAGGAGAAGCCCAAGGTGGCGAAGACCGATCTCGCCTCCATGGGCATCTACGTCTTCGACACTGCCTACCTGCTCCGGTTGCTGGAGGAGGACCGCGAGGCGGTGGACTTCGGGATGCACCTCATCCCCAAGGCCATCGCGCGGGACAACGTCTTTGCCTACCCCTTCCATGGCTACTGGCGGGATGTGGGCACGGTGCAGGCCTACTGGCAGGCCACCATGGACGTCATCCGTCCCGATTCGGAGATCTCGCCGCAGGCCTGGGGGATCCGGCCCAACCCCTATGCCGACCGTCTCACCGTGGACCGCTGCGCCGCCCGTTTTACGAGTGGCTGCGTGGTGGAGGGCTCGATGGTCTCGGCGGGCTGCGTCATCGAGGGCGAGGTGATCAACTCGGTGCTCTCACCCGGGGTGCGGGTGGGGCGTGGCGCCTCGGTGCGCGACTCCATCCTCTTCCACGACTGCGTGGTGGAGGAGGGGGCGGTGGTGGATCTGGCCATCCTGGATAAGCGGGTGCGGGTGGGAGCCGGCGCAACGGTGGGGGCGGGCGAGGACAGGAAGGTGGTCAACCGGGAATTCCCCAAGCACCTTTACAGCGGCATCACCCTGATCGGCAAGGGCGCCGAGGTGCCGCCGGGCGCCTCGATCGGACGCAACTGCATCGTGCAGCCGCACCGCAAGGCGACCGAGTACCCTGCCGCCATACTGGCCAGCGGGGAGACCCTCTGATCGTTGGCGATGTGCGAGTTCTGCACCCAGCACGGCGAGGGCAAGAAGTGGTACGAGAACGCGGCCAATTACAGTAGCGAACTCTTTCATCGGGTCAACTCGCCGCAAGGGCTGCGGGATTTTCTGGCCGGCTTCCGGCAGAGCCTCGCGCGGAGCGTGGGGCGCGCCAGCGCCCTGCAGCGGCGCTTCCCCTGGATCTACCGGCTGCTGATCCATCCGCGGGTGACCCGCCATCTCAAGAAAACCCATTTCGGCCAGGTGGTGCCCATTGAGGACGTGGAGCGGCTGCTGCCCACTCTGGCCTCCATTGTCCGGCTCCCCTGCGTCTGCCGGCGAGTGACCACCGGCGGCGAGCAGCGCTACTGTTTCGGCATCGGCCTCGATCTGACCGACATCTATGCCCAGGTCCCGGATTTCAGCGGCTTCGAGCGGTGGAACGCCGAGCAGGCGCTGGCCTTCATCCGCGAACTCGACCAGCGTGGCATGGTGCACAGCCTCTGGACCTTCAACACCCCCTTCATCGGCGCCCTGTGCAACTGCGACCAGGATTGTCTCGCCTACCGAAGCCAGCACACCCTGGCCATCGGCCGGACCATGTGGAAGGGCGAGTGCGTGGCGGTGATGGACAGTACACGCTGCACCGGGTGCGGCCAGTGCCGGAAGCGCTGTCTCTTCGATGCCATCCAGCTGATCGACCACCAGCGGCGCCGCTACCGGATCGTGCCGGAACTGTGCTACGGCTGCGGGGTATGCCGGCCTGGCTGCCAGCATGACGCCATTGGTCTTGTGGAGCGGAGCCAGGTTGCCGGGGCGGTGGGGGATTGGTAGAGGTCGCCGAGCCAGCCGCCGGCAAAGGGGCTGAAGTACGACTCAGTGCGCGGCCTTCTGGGCGAGGCGGCTGCGGAGCTTGAGCTTGGAGATGCCGGCGCGGATGATGCCGCCCATGTCATCGGCCGCGTCCACACTGCGGTTGAGCAAGGTCAACGCCTCCCGGCGGTTGACGCCCATCATCGGGCCGAACCGCAGCAGCAGCTCGCTCAGATCCAGATCAGTGCCGTGACAGACCACCTGGGTGAGTTGATTGCTGAACACCGCCACGTTGAGCAGGTAGAGCTGGCTGTCCACCTTGCTGGTGGGTGACGGCGGGTTCTCGTCCATGCTGAGGATGACCTTCTGGGAGAAGTTCCAGAATCTGGCCATCTCCATGCCGATCCGCGCAAAGGAGAGATCGTTGAGGATGGTGCGGGAGGCGAAGTCGTCGGAGTAGCCATGTTCGACCATCTCCTCGATCTTGCGGTACATGTCGGGGAGGTAGACCAGGACGATGATCTTGCCCAGTTGGTGCAGCAGGGTGCAGATGAAGACCTCCTCTTCCGGGGCATTCAGTTGTTTGGCCTTGCAGAGCAGTTTGGCCTGGGTGGCGCTGGCAAAACACTGGGCCAGCAGTTTGCTGATCTCCTCCTTTTCTACCCCCGCCTGAAGAAAATCCTCGAACAGCGCCAGGGTCATGGTCAACTCCTTGAGGGCGGCGAGCCCCAGAGAGGTGATGGCCCGGCTGACGCTGAGAATTGGAACGCCCCGGTTGTAGTAGGCCGAGTTGGCCACCTGCAGCAGTTTGGTGGTCAGGGAGGCATCCTTGAGGATGACTTCGGCGATCTCATGAGCCGTGGCGTTTTCGTTGTTCAGGGTGTCGATCAGTTCCCGCACGTGGGCGGACATGGCTGGCAATTCACCCAGGTTGGCTCTGTTGAATATTTCGGCCAGCGTCTGGTTCGGTGAAGAGGCGAGGTCCATGGCAGGGCTCGACGGTGTCGGAGGAGTATTTTTCCAGTTGCGGGATATGGGAACCGGGGTCGCGGTCGCGAGGAAGCCTCCGTCAGGAAAGAGAGCAGGAAGGGGGGCGCGTCTTTTCGCGAAAGACTCTTTGCTGACAATATAAGTATACACCAGTGATTCCACTGCGGCAAAGAGAAGGAGCAATAGGGAAGACTATTCGTCCTGACGTGGTGGGATTTGTGATTTGCCGGCGCACTCGTCGCACAGGCACTGGCTGAATTCAACCTCCGCGTGACTGCGGATGTAACTCTCCAGTTGTACCCAGTTCCCCTTGGAGTCCTTGATCTTCTTGCATTTTCCGCAGATGGGCAACAGGCCGCTCAACCGCTTGACCGTGGAAAGGGTTGCCTGCAACTCCTGAATAATCCGATCCTGCCCCTTTTTCTGGGTTCATCCGACTTTGGTGTGGGTCACTGCGGTTGGATAGAGATTGAGCCCTCCGCAGTGGAAATAAACGGCTATCTTGAACCGCTTTGGGTTCCGAAAACCGTAGGCCCGTTTTTGAACGGTAGCG
>JBMONS010000037.1:0-37598 GCA_049323635.1 Thermodesulfobacteriota bacterium | reverse complement strand
CCGAGGCGGCCCGCAACACCTCAAACCTCATCGAGGGGACGGTGCATAAGGTGAACACCGGCTCGGAGCTGGTCAAGGAAACCAGCGAGTCGTTCTATGTGGCCGCCCAGTCCACCAGCCGCATCGGTACTATCATCAGCGAGATCGCCAGCAGCGCCTCCGAACAGGCCCGCGCCATCGATCAGGTGACCAAGGCCATCCACGAAATCGACCGGGTGACCCAGAGCAACGCGGCTTCGGCCGAGGAATCAGCCTCTGCTTCCGAGGAACTCTCGGCCCAGTCCGAGGTGATGAAGGGCTCGGTGGGCCAGTTGCTGCAACTGGCCGGCAGTGCTGGCAGCGACACGAAGGCCGGCAGGACCGAACCGCTGCGCCGGCCAACCCCCATGGGGCCGCGCCTTGCCGCGCCCAAGCCGGCAGGCAAGCATGCCCCGGGGAAGACCGCCCAGAAGGCGCTGCCGGCGGCAAAACAGTCAGGGCCTCCCACCAAGACTGGCAAGCCTGCGGATATCATTCCCATGGATGACGAGGATTTCGAGGATTTCTGAAAACGAGTGCGCCCAAGGCGCATTCACAAAAAAAGTGGGAACCTTTTGAGAAGGAGAGAGGTCTTAACATTATAAAGAAACGTGAAACACAAAACATGTTCTCACGTTCCTTCTTCTTCCCTCTCCTCTCCCTGAGCCGCTCCTCCTTGCGGCGGCAAGGGGCCATTCCCTCCCCCAGGAAATGGCCCCTTGTTTTTTTCAAGTATTCCGGAGAGCCTCCAATGCCCTGCCGCATAACCATCGATACCTACCGCTGCAACAGCTGCGAAACCTGCGTGGTCATCGCCCCTGAATCCTTCCGGATGAACGAGGCGCTGGACAAGGCGGAACCGCTGGCGGACACCCTGCCCTGCGACGAAAACCAGGAGCGGGCAGCGGCCATGTGCCCGGAAAAGTGCATCGTCATCGAAACACTTCCGTAACCCGCCAAAACAAAAGGGCCATCCTTTCTCAGGATGGCCCCTTGCTCCGCTGTGCTTTTCTTCCGCGACGCTCTTCAGCCGCCGCGCACCTCGATACGGCGCGGGCCGGCCGGCGCCACCTTGGGCAACACCAGGGTGAGCACCCCGTCCGCCATGGTGGCCCTGATCTTCTCCTGGTCAATGGTTTCGGCCACCGTGAACTTGCGCATATAGTGGCCCGGCTCGAACTCGACCAAGAGGGAGGTTTCTCCCAGCTCAGGCTGCGCCGGCATGGCGCCCCGAATGGTCAAGGTGTCATCCTCAAGGTCGATTTCCACCCCATCCTTGGGCACCCCCGGCATCTCGGCCAGGACATGCACCGCCTCTGTGGTCTCGTAGATGTCCACCGCCGGAACGTAGTGCTTTTCCGGCTTGGTGGGTTCGCCTGCCTGCTGGACCTCCATCTTCTGCTGCACCTGCATCTCCTTGTCGGTCATATCGCTCACCTCCTGGTGATGTCTGCCATGCCGCCCGTGGCGGCTCGATTTCCCACGGCTCAACCGGCGCTCACCTTGATCTGCCGGGGCTTGGCCTCCTCGGCCTTGGGCAGCACGATGGTGACAATGCCGTCCAGTGCCTTGGCCTCGACCCTGTCCCCCTGCACCTTGCACGGCAGGGTGATCGCCCGGCTGAAACGCCCGCACTCAAGCTCCCGGCGGTGATAGGAGATCTTCTCCTCCACCGGGCAGGTCTTCCGCTCGCCCCGGATGGTCAGGGTGTCGCCCTCGATGGCGATCTCCAATTCCGTGGCGGGCACCCCGGGGATCTCGGCCCGGATGTAGAGATTGCCCGCGTCCTCCGAGATATTGAGGGCAGGGAAGACCGTGGCGCTGCGCGGTCCCAGCTCCCGCCCCACCCCCTGGAAGAGGAGATCGAGCTCCTTCCGCATCCGGTCAAAGTCGGCCCAAGGGTTTCTGAAAAACTTCTGATCTCCAAACCGTACGATTGCCATGACCTGCCTCCTTATCAAGAAAACAACACTATGATTTCACGAGCTTTGTTCTCCGTGCTCAAAAAAATAAGGCGCCTTTTTCGCTTGTCAAGGGTCCCCTTTCCGGGCAACCGCGCCACCGTGTCGTTGCTGCGCGACGCACTCGGAGTGCCGACAACGTTTTTGCCTACCATGCGATGGAATTATCGTGTATATTAGCCGCCCGTTTCGCACAATACATTGATCCCCGCCGCGCCGCTGGGCTACGGCGGCAACCATCGCAACAGGAGGAACACCATGAAACTGATTCTTTTGGGCGCCCCGGGCGCCGGCAAGGGCACCGTCGCCAAGATGCTCACTGCCATCGACGGCTCCGTCCAGATCTCCACCGGCGACATCCTGCGCGGCGCGGTCCAGGCCGGCACCGACCTGGGCAAGGAAGCCAAGGGCTACATGGATCGGGGCGACCTGGTTCCCGACTCCCTGATCATGGGCATCATGGAGAAGCGCCTCCAGGAGCCGGACTGTGCCAAGGGCTTCCTGCTGGACGGCTTCCCGCGCACCATTCCCCAGGCAGAGGAACTCAAGGGTCTGCTCGCCAAGCTCGGCATCAAGCTGGACATGGTGGTGGCCATCGACGTGCCCCGCGACGTGATCTTCGACCGGCTCTGCACCCGCCGCACCTGCGAGAACACCAGCTGCCAGGCCATTTACAACATCAAGAGCATGCCGCCCAAGAAGGAAGGCATCTGCGACAAGTGCGGCAGCGCCATCGTCCAGCGCGCCGACGAGACCGAGGAGGCCATCGGCCACCGTCTCGACACTTACAATGAGAAGACCGCGCCGCTGGCGGGCTTCTACGAGAAGGAAGGGATGCTGCGCACCATCACCGGCACCTCCAGTGACGTGGTGGTCAACGCCATCAAGAAGGAACTGGGTCTGTAATCTTTTCCTTCACCCAAAGGCTTCAGCCGTGACCGTGCGGCTGAAGCCTTTTTTGCTTCAACCACCCCCACAGGGCGCATCCCTCCCGTGACTTACGAAATCACCATCATCGGCGGCGGCCTGGCCGGCTGCGAGGCCGCCTGGCAGGTGGCCCAGCGGGGCGGCCGAGTGCGGCTTTACGAAATGAAGCCGGTCCGGTTCAGCCCGGCCCACGAGTCGCCTCTGCTCGCCGAACTGGTGTGCAGCAACTCCCTGCGCGCCGCGGATGTCCATGCGGCGGTGGGTTTGCTCAAGGAGGAGATGCGGCGGCTCGGCTCCCTGATCATGGCCATGGCCGACCGCACCCAGGTGCCGGCCGGCCGCGCCCTGGCCGTGGACCGGGGCCTTTTCGCCCAGGCGATCACCCAGGCCATGGAGGCGCACCCGAACATCACCGTGGTACGCGAGGAGGTCATCGAACTTCCCGCTGCCGGGCCGTTTCCGCTCATTCTCGCCTCCGGCCCGCTCACCTCGGCGAGCCTGGCCGCCTCGCTGGCCACGCTCACCGGCGAGGAACACCTCGCCTTCTACGACGCCATCGCCCCCATCGTCCATGCCGATTCGCTGGACCGCGCCATCGTCTACCAGGCCTCCCGCTACGACGACGGGCCGGGCGACTACCTGAACTGCCCCATGGACCGCGAGCAGTACCTCGCCTTCACCGATGCCCTGGCCGCCGCCGACAAGGTGCCACTCAAGGAATTCGAGGAACAAAAATACTTCGAGGGCTGTCTTCCCATCGAGGTGATGCTCTCCCGCGGCATCGACACCCTGCGCTTCGGCCCCATGAAACCGGTGGGGCTGCCCGACCCGCGCACCGGCCGCGATCCCTACGCGGTGGTGCAGCTGCGCATGGAGAATAAAGAGGGCCAGCTCTACAACATGGTGGGCTTCCAGACCAAGCTGACCTACGGGGCGCAAAAGACGGTGTTCCGGATGATCCCCGGCCTTGAGAACGCCGAGTTCGCCAGGCTGGGCAGCATCCACCGCAACACCTTCGTCTGCGGCCCCAAGGTGCTGCTGCCCACCCTTCAACTCAGGGAGCGGCCCGACCTGCTGTTGGCCGGCCAGATCACCGGGGTGGAGGGTTATGTGGAGTCCACCGCCATGGGGCTTTTGGCCGGGATCAGCGCGACGCGTCTGGCCCAGGGCCAAGGCGGCCTCACCCCGCCGCCGGATACCGCCTTGGGCGCGTTGCTGACCCACCTCACCCAAACCGACCCAAAACATTTTCAGCCCTCCAACATCAACTTCGGGCTCTTCCCCCCCTTTAACCGGAAGATGCCCAAGAAACTGCGAGGACAACACCGTGCCGAAACCGCCCTGGCATCCCTGGATTGCTTCCTCCGGCAGGAACAGCTGCAGCCGGCCCCGCCGCCTCCCCTCTGAGCGCGCTCTGTCGGCCCTCCTCCTCTGCCTGATGGCCTTCATCAGCCTCCCTGCCCCGGCCCTTGCCGCCCCCCCCAGCCAACGGCTGACCGTGGCCCTTGATCCCGCCCAGCACCGCCTTACCGGCGAAGCCGAAATCACCCTGCCCCCTGGCCAGCCCTACACCCTCTTTCTTGACGGCCTTGAGACCCTCTCCCTTGAGATGGACAACGCACCGCACCCCCCAACGGAACGGGTCGAGCTGCCGGCCTCTTCCAAGTCCCGGCGGATCGCGGTCCGCTTTGCCAAGAGCTGCGATGACGGCGAGCCCGCCGACTGCCGCATCGCCGAAGACGGGGCGAGCCTCACCGGCCAATGGCACCCCCGCCTCGATACCGACAGCGTTTTTACGCTCAGCGCGGTGATCCCCAAACACTTCGAGGCGGTCTCCGAGGCGGAGGAGATCTCCAGCAGAAAAACCCGCGACCGCAAGGAGGTGCGCTTCCGTTTCCCCCATGCCTTCCCCGGCATCAGCCTGGTGGCGGGGCCCTATGTGGTGGAGCGCCAACCCTTTGGCAACGGCCAGACCCTTTACTCCTACTTCTTTGCCGAGGACCGGGAGCTGGCCGCCGAGTACCGCGCCAAAGCCCTCGCCTACCTCAACCGCTACGCCGAACTGCTCGGGCCGTATCCGTATCCCCGTTTTTCCATCGTGGAAAACCGGCTGCCCACCGGCTACGCCATGCCCGGCTTCACCCTGCTCGGCCAGGCGGTGGCGCGGCTGCCCTTCATTACCTCCACCTCCCTGGGCCATGAGGTCCTGCACGCCTGGTTTGGCAACAGCGTCCTGGTGGACGCGCCCGGCGGCAACTGGAGCGAGGGGCTGGTCACCGCCCTGGCCGATCAAACATTTGCCACGGAGCGCGGCGAGGGGGTGGGATTCCGCAGGCAGCAGCTTCTGGAGTACCAGAGTTACGCCAACCCAACGGATCTGCGGTTGCGGGATTTCGCCGGCGCGGCCCTGCCGGGCGCAATGGCGCGGGAGGCCCGGGAACAGCGGGCCGTCGGGTACGCCAAATCGGCGATGCTCTTTCATATGCTGCGCCAGAAAATCGGCGATGCCGCCTTTGTGGCCGGGCTGCGCGAGCTATATGGCGAGAAACGCTTCCAGCGGGCCGGCTGGGACGACCTGCGCCGCAGCTTCGAGAAGGCGGCCGGCCAGGAGCTGGCTGGCTTCTTCGCGCAATGGCTGGAACGGACCGACCTGCCCCGCCTTGATGTCGAGGCACTCCGGGTCAGCGAGGAAGAAGGGAGGCCGGTTCTCGACTTTACCCTCAAGCAGGAACAGGAGCAGCCCTATGATCTGCTGGTGCCGGTCATTGTGGAAACAGGCGGCCGACAAATCCGCCAGACCGTGGCCCTGTCCGGCCAGGCCACCGAGGTGCGCATCCCCTTGGACAACCGGCCCCAGCGGCTGCTCATCGACCCGGAATACGACCTGATGCGGGTGCTGGATTCCGATGAAACCCCGCCCATCTGGTCCCGCTTCGCCGGCTCCCGCGACCGGCTGGCCATCCTGCCGGAGCCCGAGGAGGCGGCACGCCTCGCCCCCTTGGTCGAGCTGCTCGCCGCCATGGAGTGCCCCATGAAACCGGCCAGCGAGGTGACCAGCCAGGAGCTGGCCAACAAGGATCTGCTCTTCCTGGGCGCTGGCGGCAGGCTGGTCCGCTCCCTGCTCGCCCCTGCCCAAGGCGGGCAGGGCTTTTTCCTCGAGGTACGCGACAACCCGCTGGCCCCCGGCCGGGTGGCGGCGGTGGCCGGCTCAACCAGCGCCGAGCAGACCCGGCTGGGGCTCGCCAAGCTAGCCCATTACGGCAAATACAGCCGCCTGCGCTTCGAGCAGGGCCGCCTGGCCGAAAAAGCCATCGCCGATGCCGACCTGGGGCTGATCTGGGAGATCGAGCCGCCGCTCATGGGCATGGCCATGCCCCCCTCCCTCTCCCTGGCGCAAATCAGCCAGCAGTTGCGGGAGACGCGGGTGGTCTACGTGGGCGAGACCCACACCCGCTACGAGGACCATCTCCTCCAACTCCGGCTCATCCGCGCCCTCTTCGAGCAGGGCAGGCCGCTGGCCATCGGCATGGAAATGTTCGGCCGCTCGGCCCAGCCAGCCTTGGACCGCTACCTGAGCGGGGCCAGCGATGAGACCATGATGCTCAAGGAGAGCAGATACTTCAGCCGCTGGGGCTACGACTACCGCCTCTACCGCGATATCCTCCGCTTTGCCCGGCGCCATGGCATCCCGGTGATCGGCCTCAATCAGGACAAGGAGATCACCAGCACCGTCTTCAGGGAGGGGATCGACGGCCTCTCCGAGGAGGCGCGCGCCCTGCTGCCAATGGACCGCGATCTGAGCCTGTCCGGCTATCGGGAACGGATCGCCGAAGCCTTTGCCATGCATGGAGCGCACGGCGCCCGGCCAGGCCAGGAAAACCGCTTCCTGCAGGCCCAGGCCATCTGGGATGAGACCATGGCGGAGACCACGGCCGACTATCTGGCCAGCCACCCACAGCACCGCATGGTGGTGCTGGCTGGCAACGGCCACACCGACCGCCGCACCGGCATCCCCCCCAGGGTGGCGCGGCGGCTGCCGGGAATCAGCCAGGCAGTGGCAGCCAACGCCGATCCCGATGGCCAGCCGACCGACGCGGCGGACTACGTGCTCTTCTCGCCGCCAGCCTCGCTGCCGGCCGCGCCGGTGCTGGGGGTGATGCTGCAACGGCACGCGGATGGTGTCGAGGTGCTCGGTTTTTCGGAAGAGGGCAAGGCGCGGGAGGCGGGAATCCAGGAGGGCGACGTGATCGTGGGGGCTGCCGGCCGGCCGGTGGCCGATCTGGACGATCTCAAGATCATCCTGCTCGACGCGGCACAAGACCATCCCCTGCCGGTGCGGCTCAAGCGGCCAGGCGGCCTGCTGGCCGGTGGCGGCTGGGAGAGCGTCGAGGTGAGCGTCCCGCTCACCGTGCCGGAGTCCGGTCGAAGGGAAAGCCCGCATACCCGGCCATGAAGTCGGCCAGGCCGTCTCGCCGGAACGCCTCCAGGCTCCACGCCTCGTCGGCGAGCCGGTCGAGAAAGGCGGGCGCGGTCAGATAGACAAAGGCCGGCAGCCGCGCCCCTGCCCTGACGCGCACCTCCACCAGCCGCCGCAGGTATTCCTCGCCCTCGAAGCGGTCCACTGCCCGAAGGAGCGCGCCGCCCACCCCCAGGTACAGGATGCCGTCGGTCAGCCACCCGGTCTGCCGCCGCAGCCCGGGGTAGGCTTCGCCCCGCACCCTACAGCGGCGATAGCCTTCCAGCACCGCAGGCTGCCCGGCCGACACGCCGCCGGCCACCGCCGCCATGACCTCGCCGAGCCGCAAGGTGCCGTAGACAAAGAGATTCCATCCCCTCCCCGCATCGCTCAAAACACGCATGCCACCACCATAACAAAAAAGCGGCCCGCCGGAAAAGGATTCCGACGGGCCGCCCAGGAGACTGCGAGATGCGGGAGAAGTTTACCGCTTGATGTTGATCAGGTCGGCCAGCATCTCGTCGGTGGTGGTGATGATCTTGGAGTTGGCCTGGAAACCGCGCTGGGTGGTGATCAGCTTGACGAACTCGGTGCCGAGGTCAACGTTGGACTGCTCCAGCGAGTTCGGGGCGATGGAACCCAGGCCGTTGGTCCCGGGCGCGCCGGTGACCGGGGCGCCAGAGGCGGTGGTCTCCCGGAAGATATTGCCGCCCTCCTTCCGCAATCCGGCCAGGTTGTTGAAGTTTGCCAATGCCACCTGCGCCTTCTCCAGAACCTGCCCGTTGGAGTAGTTGCCGGTGATGATGCCGGCGGTGTCCACCGAAACAGACTGGAGGAAGCCGGCGGCATAGCCGTCCTGGTCCTGGAAGATGGTGGTGGAGCTGTTGGCGTACTGGGTGGTGGAGAGCGCCTCGGTGGAGAAGCCGATACTCACCGTGTCGCCAGACCGGCTGCCGTCCTCGCCGGAGGTGTCCGCCGGGATGGTTGCGAACTGGCCGGTCCCAAAGGGGGTGGGCACGGTGGCGTTGAGACTGGTGTAGGCGATGGAGGTTACTTCCAGCAGACTGGTGTAGCCGCCGGTGGCCACCTCATCGGCCCGGCGATCGGTGAGCGTTAACCGGCCGGCGCCATCGATGGATGCCTCGGCACCGAACTGATCCTCCAACCAGGTAAGCAGATCCTGCACCGTATCAGTGGGGGCGAGCAGCGGCGGACCGAAATCGGTTCCCACCGTGAAGGTGGCATCCACAGAGATCCCGTCCCCACGAACCCCGACAAACCGCATGGTATCACCCGTCTCCACACCCACGCCAGCCGAGTCGAATACGCTGACAAAGGGGGTATCGGCAGTGATCACCGGCTCGGTGCCGCCAGCGTTGTTCAGTGCTCTGCCGGCGGAAACGACCTGTTGCTTGGAGGTGGTGACATTGACCAAGGTATCATAGACAGGCTGGTCAACAAAATTGCTTCCTGCGGCACCGAATGGCAACTCTGCTGCCGTGGTGGCATTCAGGGTGACGTCAAGAGAGGTCCCTCCGGTATTGTCTACGATACGAATACGGCCGTCTGCACCCAGCGTGGCGGAAACATTGGCACTGGCAACTGCCGGAGGACCGGTCAAGGCGCCGTCAGCGTATATATCGGAGAGAAAATCGAGCAGATGCTGCACGGTGGATCCGAACGCCGGAGCCGCGGCAATGGTAAAGGTGGAGTTCACCGCGTTCCCATTGATGGCGGTGCCGGTGAACTGAAAAGTCTGACCAGCGGCAAGGGTACCCACGCCACCGAGATTGTCTCGCAACCCAACCAGGGCCGTGCTCGGATCACTGACCGCCGTAGTGTTGTCGGAGGTGAGGAAGTTGGCAGTCGCACCGCCGGAGACCACGGCATGCGTTCCACCGGACAGGGCCGCACCGCCAAATGGGGTGGCATTATTCACCGAAGTGACGGTAAAACGGGTCACCGACAGACCGCTGTTGCCGGCGGTATCATCGGTCATGACGATACGTCCCTGAGCGTCGATACTGGCGGTGCAACCAAAGGCATTGTCGATGGCGTCCAGCAGATCCTGCACCTTTTCGGTGGTGGCGTCGGCAATGGTGTAGGACATGGAAACCGCGGTGCCGTCGTTGTCATAGCCGCTCATGTAGAAGGTGTCGCCGTTGCCGAGGTTGCTGCCGGCGCTGTCGAAGACGCTGATCAGAAAGGTCTCCTTGGTGATGGCGTTGGATCCGCCGGCGCTGGTGACCGCACCGGCATCGCACACCAGGATCTGCGGCACATCCTCGGGCAGGCCGGTGTAGCGGGCGCCCAGGTTGAGCTCGATCTGCTGGTTGGTGGCGGCGCCGGTGAAGTTCGCCTCGAAGGAGTAATACTGGTCGGTGTTGGACAGCACGATACGGTTGGTGTTCTGGGCCGGATCCACCATTGCATCCGGCGGCACCCTCCAGGACCAGATGTTGTCGATGGAGCCGGAGGTGGAGAAGTCGATCACCCCGTAGAGCAGGGCGCCGGCTCCCTTGTGATTCTCGTAGTTGTAGGTGGTGTCCGGGGTGTAGATATCCGCTTCGTCGTTGCTTCCATCCAGGGCGTTGCTGGCGTCCAAGCCGTCGGAGAGCACCCGCTGGTCCTCGGTCGGGTCGCAAGTGACCAGGAACTCCCACTGGTTGTCCTGGGAGGTGCGGTCGAAGTAGACAGTGAGGTCGTGGCTGGCGCCCTTGGAATCGTATACCTTGATGGAGGTGGTGTACTCGTAGGAGTTGGCGTTGATGGGATCGGTGGGCACCACCTGGGCGGCGTTGCGCCCGTCCCAGGCATCATAGAGCCGGGTTTCGTTGGTCTCGTTCACCTTGCGGGAATCGACGTTGGCGATCACCTGCACGTTGGTGGTCTCCACCGGCGGGGTGGACTTGCCCAGGTTGATGTCGCCGATGGTGCCCTGCACCTCGCCGGAGAGCGGGTCGATGGTCCAGCCCTGCACGTAATGGCCAGAGGGGCTCACCAGATATCCTTCCCGGTCGAAGCGGAACTCGCCGGCGCGGGTGTACATGTCCGCCTCGGCACTGTCGCTGGCCCGCAGCATGAAGAAGCCCTGGCCGCCGATGGCCAGGTCGGTGGCGCTGGAGGTGGACTCGAAGGAGCCCTGGGCAAAGAGGCCGTCGATGGTGGTGAGCGTCACGCCGCGGCCCACCTGCGCCGAGCCGGCGGCGGTGGCCACCGACTGGGAGAGCACGTCCTGGAAGGTGGCCCGGCTTGACTTGAAGGCCACGGTGTTGACGTTGGATACGTTGTCACCGAGCACGCTCATGGCGTTGCCCATGGTGCTCAGACCGCTGATGCTCGCATACAAAGAACTTGAAACGCCCATGATGTCCCTCCTGTTATCGGCCCCGCCTTCACTCCGCCAGCGGGCGCCGCGCTGTTTTCAATCGGCCGCGCTCATCCTTCGGCCGGTGTTTGTCCCGTTGTCGTCGCTTCCGCCACCGGCGTCTCCACCCCATCGGTCACCCTGAGGATGTTGGAGACGTTCAGCGGCACCGCTCCATCCACCATGACCTGCGCCTTGCCGCCATTAAAGGTCAACCCGGTCACCTGGCCGGTGGTGCGGTAGTCCGCCTCCACTTCCTGGCCCGCCTCGTTATAGGCCCTAACCACGTAGCTGTACTGGCCGTCGCTCACCACGTTCCCGCTGGGGGTGGTGGCGTCCCAGCTCAGGGTGTGGCTGCCGGAGGCGGCATAGCCAAGATCCATGCTGTCCACCATGCGGCCGGCGGCGTCGTAGATCTCCACCGAACAGGTGGAGGCGGCGTCCGCCAGGGTGAACTCGGTATCCGCCGCATGGCCACCGGTGACGCCGATGAAATTGCCCTGTCCCACCACCCCCTTGCCGATCAGGGTCAGCAGCTGGAGGTTGTTCTGGGAGGTCTGATACTCCAACAGCTTCTCCATGTTGTCCGCCATCTTCATGGTGGCTTCCATGTTGGAGAACTGGGCGAGCTGCGAGGCCATCTCGTAACTGTCCATGGGCTCCAAGGGGTCCTGGTGCTGCATCTGGGTGATGAACAGGGTCATGAAGTCCTGGCGGTCCAGGGTGGCGTCGCCCACCGGCTCAAAGGGATTCGGCGCCTCATAGGCAGGGAGGGTCGAAGCGGTCGCGGTGGTACTGGTCGTGGTGGTCATGGCTCTCTCCTTTCTGCTCAGGCGAACAGGTCGACCCCGTTCTCACGGCTGGACGAACCGCCAATCCGCTGATAGAGGATGTCCTCAGGCAGGTCGGCCAGGGTGGCGGCCCTGGGGCCAGCGACCCCCTCGGCCTGCCACGCCTCCTGGAACCGCTGCCACGCCTCGTTGCCCTCGTTGTTCTGGTTCACCGAAACCATGCACTCGCCGAGGACAAAACCCTGCTGCTCCATGTTCTGGCGGAACTGGGAGAGGTTGCTCTCCAGCATCTCCTTGACCCTGGAGTTCTCCATGGCGAAGGAAACCGCCACCTGCTCCTCGCGCACCATCATCTCCACCCGCACCTCCCCAAGCTCCTTGGGGTAGAGCTTCAGCACCAGATGATGCTCTTGGTTGCGGAGCCCCTGGAGCACGCCCTGCGATATCTGGGCGAAGCCCTGGCGCTGGAGTTCATGCCCCATCCCCGGCACTGGCATGAAGGGCCGGACAGGGGCGGCGTGCTGGGCATTGGCGGGGGCGTTGTTCTCCTGCCGCGCCGATACAGCCTCCGCGTGGAAAACGCCGTTCTGTTCGCCGGCGACAAAAGCCCCTTCTCCCTGGCGCTCCGCAGGCGGGCCATCGGCCCCATTCCCCTCGGCGGAACGCACCACGCCAGCCGTCTCGCCGGCGAGCTGGTCAAGCTCCCCAAAGAAACCCTCCTCCCACTCCGCGTCCGCCGCCATGGCCTCAGCCTCGGCACGCCGCTCGGCAACGAGTTCGGACAGTTGATTGCCTTGCTGCACCCGCACCTGGGCCAGATCAACGCTCTCCATGAGGCGATCGAAGATGGCGGTGACCGCGCCTTGCACCGCGGGAGTCCAGCCAGGGGAATTGCCTGCCAGCCCGGACCGGTTGAGGAGACTCCGCAAGTCCGCGAGAAAGACGGGAAGATCGGCCTGCAAACGGCCGCCCTTCACATCCTCCACCCCTTGCTGGATGATGTTCTTCAGCCGCTCCAGGGTCAGCTGCACGGGCTGCTCCATCTGCTGGAGTTGCGCCGCCAGCTCCTGGCTGGAGAGCCCCGGCTGCGCCTGCCCGGCAATTTGTTCCTGCCAGAGCGGCAGACGTTCCGGCAAAAGCGAATGCTGGGTAGGCAAAGAGACGCCTGCCTGAGCCAGCATCTCCTGAAGCTGCTCCGCCTCCACCGGGCTCAAGGTGGTGATCCCGTTGGTTTCAAGCTGATTCAGCCCTGCAAGGAGCTGTTCCAGATCAATGGTATTATCGCCCCGCACGGCAGCAGCGCCGATCCGCGCCGCATCCTCGGCACCAACCCCAACCCGCTCCAGCAGGTTCTGCAGCAAGGGCAGGTCGGTTTCCGGCATGGTCACCGGCTGTTGGTCCTGCATGGCTTCAAAGTGGCGGGAAAGGAAGGCGAGCAACTCCGAAAGATCGATCCTGCCTCCCTGGTCTTCAAAGGCCTTGGTGAGGGACGCCCGCTCGGCATCGCTCAGCCCGGCACTCTCCGCAAGGCCCTGCAACTGGGCAGGATCAGTAATCGCGAAGGACCACTCGCTGCCTACCGGCGCCGTGGTTTCCGCTGTTTGACGCAACTCGTTCATGAACTGGGCCAGGATGGTCGCCACCGTGGCGGCCTGGGCATTGTCCTCCGTCGCGGTTTGCCGACCGGATGCCTGCTCTGCCTGCCGCGCCCTGCCTGCACTTCTGGCAGGATCGGACGCGGTGGGCTGCCGTTGCCCTGCGCCAAGAAGATCCTGCCGTTCCCGGCTTTTCACCGCAGCCTTCCGCTCCAGATAACTGGAGAAATCAGAGCCGCTTTCTGTTCTTACCGCTCGTTGGGCCTCGGCCGGCGCCGCCGGTCTGGGGGCCGGAACCACGGGGATCATCAATGCATCCACTTGTTTTCCTCTTCAGGTCGGGGTTGCTCTTGAGCCACGCTCTCCTGCCAGACTGATTAGCAATAGGTATGCCAACAGCACAAAACCGAGGTCGGTACTAATTTTTTCCCTTAAAATCAAGCACAAAGAAACAAGCGCAGACCAGAGCCAGCAGAAAAATAACGAAAGGGAGTCCCAAGGAAGAGGAAAAGTATTCCGCACACGACGATGGCGGCAGTGGCCCACAAAGGTCTCGGGCAAGATTTGCCGGAACATGACGGAATCAGTGGAGGTCACGATAATATGGGGCTCTCGGGCAGCGGTTGCCAGGAGTCCCTGATGGCCTGCCGCGTTGTCCCGAAACAGGACGACTCAGCAGAAAAGCAACGGGGGGAGAAGAGAAACGCGAAACGATACTGCCACGAGGAAAGGGGCCGGCCCCGGATGGGGGAGGAACTGGGCGGGGAGGAAAAACCGGGACTTTGCCCGAGGACTGCGAGAATGCCTCGGTACGACTCCGCTGGGCCGCGTCAGAGTAATCCGAGCTGCCTGCTGAGGCGGACCGCCTTGGTGGGCTCGATCTTGGGCAGGATCTTGGCCACCTGCTCCGCCTTCATGGCCTTCAGAATCTCGGTGGCCTCGTCATCGTCCATCTTGTCCAGGAGCGGTGCCACCTTGGAGGGGCTCATGGTGGTGTAGATCTTGACCAGATTGCGGAACCGCTGCTCGCGCACCCCGCCCATGCCGCCGATCTGCTTCTTGAGTTCCTCCTGGCGGGCAATGAGCCGGGCATACTTCTCGTCCACCTCCTTGGCGAGCTGCTTGAGTTCAGCCTCCTTGGCGGCCACCGCCTGCTCCCTGACGGCTATCGCGTCCTCCCTGGACTTGAGACTCGCAGCCAGCGCCGCTTCCTCGCTGGTCACCTTGACCGGCCCCTTGTCGGCCGCGACAGCCGGGGAAGCCGCCAAAGCCAGCAGCAAAGCCAGGCCAAGGCAACGCCATTGCCCTGCTCCGAAAGCCAGCCCCGTCCCGTCCACCCGCTTCCCTGGGAAAAAAGTCATTGTCCGCCCCCATGTCGGCCGAAACGGAGCACCATCTGCTCGTCGGCCTCGTTCTGTTCCTTGGCGAGTTGGGCGCGCACATGCCGCTGATAATCGCGCTCGCGAGCCTTCTCCATCACCTTGCGGTCCCGCATCTTCGCGGCCAACTCCTCCCGGGCTGCGGCCACCGCCTGCTGCTGCCGCTCGATCGCCTGGCCGCACTCCTCGATCCGGCGTTCCCCCATGGAGATGCCGTCCATATAGGAGATGAAGAGCGGCGCATCCATCAGCCCCTGCTTCTTCTCCTCGAACTCGTCGATCAATCCCTGCCGCTGTTCGCGGAGTTCGGCAAGCCGCGCCACCAGTTCCTCCAGCGCCAGCAACTCCTTGGCCAGCCGCTGCTGGGCCAGCTCCTCCAGGTTGCGGCGCAGGCCAAGCACGGTCTCAAGTCGAAAACGATAGGCCATGCCCGTTCTCCCTCACCCTCAACCAGCCTTGCCCTTGGCCGCCGGCTTGTCCGCGCCGGCAAAGATCGCGGCCAGCTGCTCGCCGCTCTCGGCAAAGGAAACCCGCTCCTCCACCTCCTGCCGGAGATAGCCGTTCAACTTGTCGATCATGGCGATGGCATTGTCGATCTTCGGGTTGCTGCCCTTGGCATAGGCGCCGATATTAATGAGATCCTCAGAGCGGCGATAGGTGGCCAGCACCTCCAGGAAGCGGTTGGCGTTCTTCTTCTGCTCTCTTGCCACCACGTCGCCCATGCACCGGCTGACGCTGCCCATCACCTCGATGGCCGGATAGTGGCCCTGGCTGGCCAGTTCGCGGCTGAGCACGATGTGGCCGTCCACGATGGAACGCACCGCATCGGCGATGGGCTCGTTCATGTCGTCGCCCTCCACCAGCACGGTATAGATGCCGGTGATGCTGCCCTTGCCCTGGCAGGTGCCGGCCCGCTCCAGCAGCTTGGGCAGCTGGCCGAACACCGAAGGGGTATAGCCGCGCGAGGTGGGCGGCTCGCCGATCGCCAGACCCACCTCCCGGCTGGACATGGCGAAACGGGTGACCGAGTCCATCATCAGGATGACGTCGCGGCCAAGATCGCGGAAAAACTCGGAGATGGCCATGGCCAAATAGGCGCCGCGCATGCGCACCAGCGGCGGTTGATCCGAGGTGGCCACCACCACCACCGAGCGGGCCAGCCCCTCCGGCCCCAGATCCCGTTCGATGAAGTCCTTGAGTTCGCGGCCACGCTCGCCGATCAGGGCGATGACGCTGATATCCGCCGCGGTATGCCGGGCGATCATGCCAAGCAGCGTCGACTTGCCCACCCCGGAACCGGCCAGGATGCCGATGCGCTGCCCCTTGCCCAGGGTGAGCAGGCCGTTGATGGCGCGCACCCCCACGTCCACCGGCTCCAGAATGCGCTCGCGGGTCATGGGATTCAGGGGATCGGCGTACAGGGGGTAGAGAGCGTCGGCGGCAAGGGGGCCCTTGTCGTCCATGGGATTGCCCAGGCCATCGACGACCCGGCCCAGCAAGGATTCCGCCACCGGCACCGCTGCCTGCCCCCCGACCAAACGGATGGGGCTGCCAGGCTCGATGCCGCGCATCTCGCCCAACGGCATCAAGAGCACCCGCCCTTCCCGGAAGCCGACCACCTCGGCCAACACCGTGGCACTCCCCTTGAAGACCTCCACCTCGCAGATGGAGCCCACCGGGATCCCAGGCCCCAGGCTTTCCAGCACCATGCCGATCACCTGGTTCACCCGTCCCCCCACGGTGATGAGCGGTGTGTCCTGGACAACCTGGAGGCAGCGGGAGAGATCCATATTCAGTCAGAATCCAACATGCAGAATTCAGGGGCAGAAAAACAGAACGGCCAAGAGACCACCCGCCTTGCGGGGGTCGCGGTCATGAACATTCCCTTTGCCGCGATCCAGACCGTTTTTGCCGCTTATTGCAGAATCCCGAATCCTGCTTTTACGGCTTTCACGCGAAATTGCCAGTGTCGAAACCCGCCAGACCAAGGTTGTTCACCCCGGTCAACACCGCCACGCTGGACACTTCCGCGGCCTCGATGGTGGTAACCGCAGTCTGGTTGACAATGTACCACACCGTGGCGTCGCCGACTATGTCGGCGGTGATCACCACCACTTTTCCAGCCGCACTCGGGGCGGCAAAGGTCTTGCCCACCCCGAACAGACTGGCTATCGCGCTGGCGCTGGTGAGCCCGTATCCCGAAACGACCAGGACATCGCCGTTCCCCCAGGCCACCGCCGCCGTACTGGTGGAGGACCTGGTCGTTATGCCGCTGGCGTCCGTCACGTTCAGAAACGCCGAGAAGTCGAGCACGTCGCCGCTTGCGCCCACCTGGAAATCCTCAATGGCATCCACCCCATTCTCGACGGCCGTGGCCTCGAAGACAAAGGTGTCCGCCGCCGCGCCGCCCTGCAGGGAATCGTTCCCGCCGCCGCCGGTAATGGTGTCTCCCTCGGCGGAGGCCGCGTAGGTCTCCGCGACACTGCCACCGGTGAAGGCCGCCGCCGCGCCGCTGATGCCGGTCGCGTCCACCGAGACGACATCAGCCAAGGTTCCGTACGCCAGGCTCTGCGCAACGCCGTTGATGGTAAAGGAATAGCTGTCGAGGTCCAGAACCAGTTCCCCGGCCAAGGCACCGGTCAACCCCAGATAGCCGCCATCCTCGGCATAGTCGCTGGTGGAGACGGTGTCAAACCCCACCACATCCAGGCTGTTCACCCCGGCCAGCACCGCCACCTTGGAAATTTCCGCAGCCTCAATGCTGCTGGTCGAGGTCTGGTTTAAGATATACCAGACCGTGGCGTCTCCCACCACGTCGGCGGAGATCAGCACCACCTTGCTGGCCGTGGTCGGCAGGGCAAAGGGCTTGTTGTCCCCGAACAGATCAACGATGTCCGCGGCCGTGGTCAGACCGTAGCCGGAAACCACAAGGATATCGCCATTCTCCCAGGCATAGGGATCGGTGCCCTCCGCCCGCATGGTCGGGGAATAAGAGGCATCCGCCACCCCCAGGAAGGATGAAAAATCGAGGACATCATTTTCAGCCCCCCGGGTAAAATCGTGGATGGTATCGATGCCGTTCAAAAATGCGGAGGATTCAAAGACAAAGGTATCCACGCCACCGCCGGCATGGAGCGTATCCGCGCCGCCACCCCCGGTGATACTGTCGCCTTCGTCCGAAGCCACATAGGTCTCCGCGGCGATCCCCCCCGTGAACACCACATTGGCGCCGCTTACCCCGGCGGCATTCACCGAGGCGACATCGGCCATGGAACCGTAGGCCAGCACCTGCGCGGTCCCGCCGATGGTGAAGGTATTGCCATACAGATCAATGGCCAGGCTTTCGGTGAACTCGCCGCTCAATTCCAGGTATCCGGCGTTCTCGAAAAAATCGCCGGTGGGGATCACATAGAAAACACTGTTGGTCACCACCGCACTGACCGCGACGGGAAGATCGTCGCTCAACTCGGCGATATCGGCCTCCTCGGGCGCCACCCCGTTCAGTCCGGCGAAAAGCATGGCAAGCCCCACCTCCACAACCCTGCCATTCATCTGAATGATGGCCTGGAGCACGTTCCCATAGTTTATGGCGCCGCTGTCCACCAAAGGAACGAGCAGCGCCAGTTCGTCGGCGGTAATGGCGCGGCCGAGGCCATTGGATGCCATTGCCGCGAGGAAATCGGTGGTGGAAGCAGAGGCGGCGGATTCCCTAAACTCGCTGGAGCGGATGAACGCCTGCCCGATGCCGGCCAAATCCATGCCCGTGTCGTAGACCGCCCGCCAGGCCATCAGTTCGGTGTTGGTCGCGTACCTGCCGAACGCCGCCTGGAACATGGCGGCGATCATCAGGTTTTCCTCGAGAAACTCGGTGGATGCCGCGATGTCGAATGCCATGCCCGCCGGGGTGAACAACGCCAGATCCAGCTGGTCCTGCCAATAGTCCGCCTCGCTGGCGGTTGGCTCCCGCAGCAGTATCCCATGAAACAACGCTTCGACCATGCCTTGCGTATCAAGAGCCATAAACGATCCTTTTCCGGTCTTTGGCTAGGCCGCGCCGTTCTCCTCGGCGGAAGAAGAGGCCAGCGCCTCATGGAAGGCACGGTCAACCGCCGCGTACAGCTTGTCTCGGCACTCCTCCAGGGTGGCGCCGATCTCGCCGAAATCGGTTTTAAGCAGGCATCCGCCCATGGAAACCGACGGATCCTCGACCAACTGCAGGCGATTCTTGCCTTCGAGCAGGCGTGGATTGTCCAGAGCAGCCTTCTTGAGGCGATTGAAATCCTCGCCATGCAGATGGATATGCACCATGGAATTCTCCACCACGAACTCCATGGCCTTCTTGAGACAGGCCTGAATCACCAGGGGATTGACGGAGACCTCGTGGTGCACCAGCCGGTCGACCATGGCCTTGATCAGCGCCAGCATATCCTCCTCCTGCCGGGCCTGCAGCATGGCGCGCTGGCTGTCCAAGTCGCGGAGCACCGTGTCGAGCAGGTCGATACGTTCCTGGAACTGCCGCTGTCCCTCGGCCTTGCCCGCCTCTTCGCCGGCGGCGAAACCCCGCTCCCGCGCCTCGGCCTCGATGGCGGCGGCCTCTTCCCGGGCGCGGCGCACGATCTCGGCCGCCTCTTCCTCGGCGATCTCCCGCGGATCCCGGATCACCTCTTCTTCGTGCCCTGCCGCTTCACCATCGGCCTTGGGCTGCCAGAAATCGGTGAAGGAAAGGAACTCCTCCGTCTCCACCGCGGGGGCCTCCTGCACCGGCACGCCCTGTTGGGCCTTAATAATCCTAGACATACTCGTCTTCGCCGCCGCCGGCGCTGATGAGCTGGATCTTGCCTTCCTGCTCCAGACGCTTGGCGATCTTGATGATGGCCTGCTGCGCCGCCTCCACGTCCTTGACCCGAGTCGGCCCCATCAATTCCATGTCTTCCTTGAGCATCTCCACAGCGCGAGAGGACATGCAGCTGAAGATCTTCTCCTTGAGTTCGTCGGAGGCCATGCGCAGGGCCACCTTGAGGTCGTCGGTGCTCACCTCCTTGAGGATCATCTGGATGCCGCGGTTGTCCACGCCCATAAGATCCTCGAAGACGAACATCAGCTTGCGGATCTCGTCGGCCAGGCTTTCGCGCTGCTCCTCCACTCCTTCCAGGATGGCGGCCTCCAGGGCGCGGTCGGCGTTGTTCAGGATCTCGGCCACCGCGGCGACACCACCCAAACGCTGACCTTCCATGCCCTCCACGGAGAGCAGTTCGTCCTGCAGCACCCGGTCCACGTCCACCAGGATCTCCGGGCTTACCTTGTCCAGCTCCGCCATGCGCATGATCACCTCCACCTGGGTATCCTCGCTGAACTCGGCAAGGATCTGGGCCGACTGGGTGGGTTCCAGAACGGAGAGCACCAAGGCCACGGTCTGGGGATGCTCGTTGCGTAGGAAGTTGACCAGTACCTTGGGCTCAAGCTTGCGTGCCTTCTGGAACAGGGTGAGCTTCCAATCGGAACGGATCTCCTCCAGGATTTCGCTGGCCTTGTCGCTGGTGAGCGCCCGCTTCAGGGCATTCTCCAGCAGCTCGTTGCCGGAGAGAAAGATGTCGTTCTCGCCGGTGTCGGCCTTGAACTCGTTGAGCAGGCTGGCGAGATCGTCCTTGTCGACCTTGTCGATGCGCGCCATCTGGCGGCCGACATTCTTGATCTCCTCGGGGTCCAGCCGCTGGAAGACCTGGGCGGCGAACTCCTCGCCGACGGTGAGCATGAAGATGGCGGCCTTTTCGGGGCCGGAAAGGCCGCTCGCCCCTGCTTCTTTCTTGCCCTTAGACATGGATCACGCCTCTTCCCGCAGCCAGCGGCGCACCAGATCGGCGGCCCGGTCGGGATCGCTCTGGGCCAGACGGTAGATCCGTTCCTGGTCGGTAAGCCCGCGCGGCGCCAGGGCCAGATCCTCGTCCTCCACGCCCTCTTCGCCCATCAGCCTCGGACCATGACCGGCGGCATGCTCGGCCATGGAAGCCACCTGATGGGCCTCGATCTGCTTGGCGGCCAGGATGCGGAGGAAGGGCTTGACCACGAAGAAGATCACCAGCACCACCGCCAGGAGGATGACCAGCGGCATCATGAAGCCCTCGCTCATGGAGCGCCACTTGTCCAGGGCGGACTGCTCGGGCTCCTGGGCGGAGGAGAGGGCGAACGGCATGCTGGCCACCTCCACCTGATCGCCGCGCTCCTCGCTGAAGCCGATGGCATTCTTCACCAACTTGTCGAGGTTGCGCATCTCTTCCGGCGTCCGCGGCTGGTACTTGAGACTGGTGGCGCCGTCCTTGTCCGCGGCCTTCTCATAGGTGCCATCGACCATGACCGCCACGGAAAGCCTCTTCACCGTGCCGCCTTTCTCCTGAACGTGCTTGACCTGCTTGCTGATTTCGTAGTTGCGGGTGACGTTGTTGCGGGTGTAACCGCTGCCGGTCGCGCTCTCCTCGCCGGCCTCGGCAAAGGTGGCCAGTTCTCCCTTTACCCCCGGAATCCCCTGGGGCTTGGCGCCGGGACGCTGGTCGTTCTCGGAGAGCAGCTGCTCGCTGCGCACCACCTGCGCCTCGGGATCGAAGCTCTCCTCGGTGCGCTCCACCTTGGCGAAATCGATCTCGGCGGTGACCCGGGCCCGCGCCCGGTTGGTGCCGACCACCTCCTCCAGCATGGTCTCCACCTTCTGGCGCAGGGTGTCCTCGATCTTCATCTGGTACTCGAGCTGGGTGCCGGTGAGCACCCCCTCGCCCTCGGCCTGCTTGCGGAAGAGCAGCCTGCCGCTGGTGTCGACCAGGGTGATGTTCTCGGTGGTGAGCCCCGGCACGGCGCTGGCAACCAGATTGACGATACTCTGGATCTGCTGCTGGGAAAGCTTCTCCCGACCGCGCAGCTTGACGCTGATCGAGGCGGTGGGCGGCTTCTCGTCCTCGATGAAGACCGACTCCTTGGGGGTGGCAAGGTGGACCCGCGCCTCCAGCACCTGCTGGAAGCTCCTGATGGTCCGGGCCAACTCGCCCTGCAGGGCGCGCTGGTAGTTGAGCCGCTGCACGAAATCGGTCTGACCGAGGCTGGTCTGGTTGAAGATCTCGAAGCCCACCCCGCCGCCGCGCGGTAGCCCCTCGCCGGCCAGGGCCAGACGGGTCTCGTAGACCTGGGCCGCCGGCACCAGGATGGCGGTGCCGTTCTCGGAAAGCTGGTAGGGGCTGCGCTGCTCCTTAAGCTTGTTCACCACCTCGGCGGCATCCTCCTGGGTCAGACCGGAGAAGAGCACCTTATACTCCTCCTTGGCCCCGCCGCCGGAGAAGATCAGCAGGAGCAAACCGCCCAGCACCAGCAGCACGATGCCGGCGCCGATGGCGCGCTGCACCACCGTCAATCCTTTGACGATGGAGAGGAACTGTTCGAAGATTTCCTTGGGAGTCGCCATGGCGAACCTCGTTGAAGTCTGTAGCGATTGGGCTCGTCGATGTTTCGCTGTCTTGCCACAGACGAAACACTTACGGACTATTCACCTACATCTGCATCCGCATGATCTCGCGGTAGGCGTCGATCACCTTCTGCTGGGCGCGGGTCAGCATCCGGAAGGAGATGCCCGCCTTCTCGGCCGCGATCATGGTTTCATGGATATTGGCGTGCTGACCGGCGGCCAGCCCTTCCTGCAGGGCATTGGCCTCCTGCATCTGGCCGTTGACCGAGGAAACCGCCTGCCGAAGAATGTCGCCGAAGCCCTGGGGGCCGGCTGGTTTGGCCGGCCCGATGCCCGGGGCGGTGGAACCGGCTGCCGCAACTGGACGCATGGTGATTTCGTTCATGATTGTCGCTCCCTGCCAGGCGGGTGGCCCGCCGTGAATTCCCTACCCTTATCTGCCGATGTCCAACGCCTTGAGCGCCATGCTTTTGGCGGCGTCCAGGGCGGTGACGTTGGCCTCGTAGCCGCGGCGGGCACCCATCATGTCCACCATCTGCTCGGCCACGTTGACATTGGGGAAGTGGACGATGCCGTTGGCGTCCGCATCCGGATGGGTTGGATCGTACACATCCTTGAAGGGCGCCTGGTCCTCTACCACCTGCACCACCTCCACCTGGCGCAACCGCTCGGTGGTGGAGTTCAGGGTGTCGCGGAAGTTGACGCCCTCCAGCGGCTTGGCCTCGAAGACCACCGACTTGGCCCGGTAGGGGCCGCCTTCCATGGTGCGGGTGGTGTTGGCGTTGGCCAGGTTCATGGCCGCGATGTTGAGTCGGGCTCGCTCGGCCTTGAGGCCGGAAGCGCTGATCTGCATTGCCGTCAGGGTATCCATGGCTTATTTGCCTCCTTCGTCGATGGCGTAGCGGATGCCTTCGAACTTCTTGGTGATCAGCCGGGCCACCACCTGGTACATGAGCTGGTTTTCCGCCAGCTTGGCCATCTCCTCGTCCAGGTCCACCGGCCTGGCCTCATCGGCGAACTCGCGGGTCTTGCTCGCCTCCACCGCGTCCAGGGAGAGATGTTTGGCGTGGGTGCGGTCCATTTCCCCCTGGCCGGTCATGGCGCTTTGCATCACCCGGGCGAAGTTGAAATCCTGCACCGTGTACCCGGGGGTCTCGTGATTGGCCAGATTGGACTGGATGAGCCCCTGTCGTTCCTGGCGCAGACTCAGGGCCTGCCGCATGGTTTCGATGCTTCCGCCGAACAGTTTGTTCACAGGCATCTTTTTCCTCCTTGCCGTGGCCACATGGCCTGCCAGACATCCATGCAAGAGGAGTGCCACAGGAGAAAGGATCCCAGAAGGAGCACCGCAAAAGCCTGAAAAACATCGGCCATGCCGCCTGGAGCACAACGGCGACAAACAGCATAACCGCTCGGAATCAGAGAACAATTACTCCATCAACCCCTGCGAACGGTACTCGTGCAGCTTGTTACGCAGGGTGCGGACGCTGATGCCCAGGAGATCGGCCGCATGTGTCCGATTATTGTCGGTCTTGCGCAGCGCCTGCAGGATCATTTGACGCTCCACCTCCCGCAGGGTCTGCATGCCCACCTCCACGGCCGCCGAGGCATTTGCCGCCGCCACCGGCGCGGTATCGGCGCCAACGGCAGGGCTCAGGGCCGGCTCGCTCAGGGAGGGGGGTTCCACATCATCCCAGAAATCCCACAGCGCCAACTCCTGCCCCTGGGCGAGCAGCACGGCCCGTTCCACCAGGTTCTCCATCTCGCGCACGTTCCCGGGCCAGTCGTAGGCCAGAAAGCGTTCGGCGCTGTCGCGGGAGAGGGGCTTTCTCTCCCGGCCATACTGGCTGGAGTACTTCTCCACAAAGAAATCGGCAAGCGCCAGGATGTCCTCCCGTCGTTCCCTGAGGGGCGGCAGCTTGAGCGGGATGACGTTGAGACGGTAGTAGAGATCCTGCCGGAAGGAGCCTTCCCGCACCGCCTCGTCCAGATCGCGGTTGGTGGTGGCCAGCACATGCACGTCGATGCGGATGGGCGCGCGGCCGCCCAATCGGTCCACCTCCTCCTCCTGCAGCACCCGGAGCAGCTTGGCTTGCAGGTGAAGAGGAATCTCGCCGATCTCATCCAGAAGCAGGGTGCCGCCGTCGGCCAGCTCGAACTTCCCTTTCTTGGTGACGATCGCGCCGGTGAAGGCCCCCTTTTCGTGGCCGAACAGCTCGCTCTCGAGCAAGCCCTCGGGCAGGGCCGCGCAGTTAAGAGCCACGAACGGACCGTCCCGGCGGTCGCTTTCCTCATGGATATAGCGGGCAAAGACCTCCTTGCCGGTGCCGGACTCGCCCAGAATCAAAACGGTGGCCTTGCTGGAGGCCACGCTCTTGGCCCGGGCCATCAGCTGCCGCAACTTGGGATTCTGTCCGATGATGGGCTTGGCGATTCCAGCCCGCTCAGGGCGTTGGGAGGACGGGCGGGCGAGGAGCTGCTCCTTGGCCTGCTGGGCAAAGACCCTGGCCACGGTCTCCTCGATCACCTCCACCGGAAACGGTTTGAGGATGTAATCAAAGGCGCCCTGCTTCATGGCCTCCACCGCCGTGGCCACCGTGGCGAAGCCGGTCATGATCACCACCGGCAGCTCGGGCCGCGCCGTCTTGATCCGCCGGAGCAGCTCGATCCCCTCCATCTCCGGCATGCGGATGTCGGTGATCACCAGATCCAATCGCTGTTCGCGGCTCACCATGTCCAGGGCCATGCGGCCGTTCTCCGCAACCGCCACCTCATGACCGCAACGGGTCAACGCCTCGAAAAGCGCCACCCGCATATTCTGTTCGTCGTCAACGATCAGGACCCTGCGTTTTGTTTCCGACATGGCTCGCGGTTTCCGTCATTTTCAGGAACGATGGCGGGCAAGGCCGCCTCGCGCCGGTATTCGTGTAAGCCCCGTTGCCCCAAAAAGTCCTGGGGAACAGCTCTCGGGAAACTCCCAGAATTCAGAATATGGTGGAGAAGGACAAGGACCATTCTGAATTCTGACTTTTTTTCATCCCTGCCCCACCGGCAGCAGCACCCGGAAGACGCTGCCCCGGCCGGGCTGGCTTTCCGCCTCGATCAGCCCCTGGTGCGCCTCGGCCACGTAGTGGGCGATGGCCAATCCCAACCCGCGCCCCTGCCCCTTGGTGGAGTAAAAGGGGTCGAAGATCCGGGCCATGGCCTCCGGCGCGATTCCCTCCCCCTGGTCGCGGAAAACCACCTCGGCCAACGGACCGTGCCCCCCGCCGGCCGCCAGCAGCCGCATGCTCACCGAAAGCACCCCGCCCGCCGGCATGGCCTCGAGACCGTTGGTGCCCAGGTGCAGGAAGAGCTGACCGAGCAGCGCCGGATCGCCCTGGGTGACCACCTCGGCATCGACGATGCGCGTCTTGACCGTACCGCCCGTCTCCTTGGCCGTCTGGGCCAGGGACCTGGCCACCCCCCGCAGCAGGCCAGCCAGATCGATCGGCTCCATCCTGGCCTGGGGAAAACCAGAGAGGGCGACGAAGTTGTCCAGCAGGTGGTTCATGGTGCGGATCGCGCCGAGCATGCGGGCGGCGAGCCGCTCGTTGTCCGGATCCTCGGCCAGCTCCCGCCGGAGGATGGAGGCGTAAAGCTCGATGCCGCCCAGGGGATTCTTCAGCTCCTGGCTCATCGCCTCGGCCATCTCCTGCATGGCGGCAAAACGCTGCCGCCGCCCGCGCTGGGCCTCAAGCAGGGCCGGAAAGGTGACATCCTCCAGGGAAAGAAAAAAACCGGCCACATCGAGAAAAGGGCTCTCGAGATCGTTACGGCTGATCAGCATCTGCCTTCGGCCGTCCTCCTCGTCGGCGGCGACGGCAGGCACCTCGCAGAGCAGGCGGCCGCCGGGAAAGCGCAACACCGCCGCCTCCTCCCCAAGCCCAAAGCGGCTGGCCAGCAGCGACCAGCAATTCTGCTGGGAAAGAGGCGTCCCGGCCATCCCCAGCAGCTTGATCGCCCGCTGGTTCATGGCCAGCAAGCCGCCCTGCCGGTCGGAGAGCAGGATAGCGCCGGGCAGGCTCTCCAGCATGGCGAAGAAAAAATCCCGCACCTGCTCCGGGGCGTCGAAAAGCGACCCTCCCGCCTGCCGGCCTGCCCCGCCGCGTGCATGTTTCTTTGTCAAAACCGCCACCACCGCCCCCGGCTACTTCTTGCCATGGTCGATATCCAGCTGGTTAAGCCCCTCGGTGGCCCGCATCTTCAGCAAGTTGTCCGGGCCGGCCATGGCCTTGCCCAGGTGGTCGCGCGCCTTGTCGATCTCGCCGTCCTGACGCATCAGCTCCCCCAACTGGAAGTGGAGGCGCTGGGAGGTCTCGCCGGCCTGGGGCATGCCCTCCCCCACCCCCGCCAGATAGGCGGCCCGTGCCTGCCGGGGATCCTTGCCGAGCAGGGCGTCGCCAAGCTTGCGATACCAGCCCTGCAACACCTCGGGCGACAGGCTCTTCTCCTGGCGGCACTGATCCAGCGCCGCCACCGCCTCGTTCAGCGAACCCGCCGCCACCAGCATACGCAACCGTCCCTCACCATACTCTCCCTTCTTCGGAGAGACGGCCGCCGGGGTGGCGGTGGCGCGGTTGTAGAACTCCAGCGCCAGACTCCGATCACCGCGCGCCTCGGCCAGGCGGGCGCTCAGGGAGTAGACCTCGGCGGCCTCGGGAGCATCCTTGTATATGTCCCGCAGGTAGCGGAGCAACCGGTCGGCGGCGGCCCAGTCCTTGCGGAGCAGATAGACCTCGGCCCGCCGGAAGTAGAGGGCCGCCTTGTCCTCAGGAGAAAGCGGCAGGCCCTGGGCGCGGAAGTACACCTCCGAGGCCTGGTCGTAAAGATACCTCGCCTCCAGCGCCTGACCGACCAAGAAGAGGAAACGGCCGTTATCCATGGCCTCCACGTGGCGGTACTGATCCACATAGAGCTGATGCAGCTTCTCGTGCTCCTTGCGGCGGAGCAGCTCCTCGGCCATGGCCAGCAGGATGGCGCTGGAGAAGTCCTCCTTCTCACCGGGCAGGAGTCCCGGCTTGTCGTCCCGCAGATAGTCCATGCCCAGCTCGACCGCCTGGTCGAACTCCCCGCGGGCAATCCGCCGCCTGAACAACGAACGCCTGGCACCCTGGGCAACCGGGCCGCTGTGAATCGAGGCCAGCACCTCCTCGAAGGGCTTGTCCCCCTCACGCTCCGTTTCCCCGCTTGGCCGACGCCCGCCGGCCCGCGCCTGCTCGTCCTGGTACTCGGCCAGCCGGAAACGGGCCATGGCGGCCTCCCGGCTGGATTGGTCCCCGCCATCGTCGAGAATCCGCCGGAAGAGCTTCACCGCCGTGGCGGCCTCGCCCTCCCGGAAATGGCTCTCGGCGATGTCGAGCAGCACCTTGTCCCGCTCAGGATGGCTGCCGATCAGATTGAGGTAGTGATAGAGGAAACGGCGGCCCTCCTCCTCCCGGCCCTCCCGCAGGCTGGCCGCGCCCAGTCGGCGGAGCAGTTCCGGGTCGCGCAGGTAGTAGTCGGGGGCTTCCTTGAACAGGGCGTTGAAAATGGCGTTCGCGGCGGCATGGTCTCCCTTGCCGGCCAGTGCCTCTGCCTGGCGCATCCGCTTCTTGCGATCCACGTCGGCAAGTCCCACCGTGGCACGGGCCTTCTCCGCCTCGCTGCCGGTGGCAATCACCTCCTGGTAGGCGTTGGCCGCCTCGTCCAGCCTGCCGGCCCCGAAGAGCAGATCGGCGAGCCAAAGCCGGGATTTGGCGCGGAGCGGCGAGTTGGGAAAGCGATCACCGAAGAGCTTGAAGTAGATGAGGGCCTCGCGCAGGTACCGCATGCGGTAGTGGGCATACCCCACCTCGAAGTAGGCCTCGGCGGCGCGGGGGGAATCGGAAAAATCGGTGGAGAACATGCGGAACAGATCCCGCACCCCCTCCCAGTCCGGCTCCTTGCTCTCCTCCGCCAGGGACTTGGCGGCCTGGGCGGCGCGCCACAGTGCCTCCTCGGCCTGGCCACGCCGGTCGGTGTCGCGGAAGGACTCGTAGAAACGCTGGAACAGTTCCACCGCCTTGGCACCATCCCCGGCCTGGCTGGCCTCCTCGGCCGCCTGCCACATCACCACCGGGTTGCCGCGCGGCCTGGGCTTTTCCGCCTCGGCGGCGGGCGGGGCGGTCTCCTTGCTCTCGGCCCAAGCCCTGGTCGACGTCATGCCGCCGAGCAGCGGAATGATCGCCACCAGCAGCAGCGGCATGCGCCAACGCCGGTAAAACTGCTGCCGGATATGGGAGACGGAGGATGACGCCATGGCGGGGGGAAACGGAGTGGGGGCCATCAGTAGAGGCGTCCCGCCTCGCGGCCAGGGCTGGAGACCGGCAAGGCAGCACGCGCCCCTGCCGGCAAAGGTTCGATTATCTGGAGTATGGTCGGCAGCCGTCCCATGCGACACCCTCACGAGGCCATCATCAGGTTGAACCGCTTCATCTTCTCGATCAGGGTGGTCCGGTTGACGTTGAGCAGCTTGGCGGCCCGGTTGCGCACCCAGTCGGTCTGGGTGAGCGCCTGGACGATCAACCGTTTCTCGAACTCGGCCACCACGTCGTTCAGGAAGAAGCCCTGCTCGGGGATGCACCCCACGGCGGTCACCGCCTCGGCCGGCGGCGGCGCGCCGCCCTCCAGGAGCCGCTCGGGCAGGTCGGCCACGGTGAGGGTCTCGCCGCCGGCGAGGATCACCATCCGCTCCACCATGTTCTCGAGCTCGCGCACGTTGCCCGGCCAGGGGTAGCGCAGCAGCCTGGCCATCACCTCGTCACCCACCCCCTTGATCTTCTTCTTGCGGGAGCGGTTGAAGCGACCGACAAAGTGTTCCACCAGCAGGGGGATGTCCTGGCTCCGCTCGCGCAGAGGGGGCGCCTCCACCGGAATGACGTTGAGGCGGTAGTAGAGATCCTCCCGGAACCGGCCCGCCCGCACCTCCTCCTCCAGATCGCGGTTGGTGGCGGCCACCACCCGGAAATCGGAACGGATGGTGCGGGTGCCGCCGATGCGCTCGAACTCCTTCTCCTGGAGCACCCGCAGCAGCTTGACCTGCAGCATGGGGCTCATCTCGGATATCTCGTCCAGGAAGACGGTGCCGCCGTTGGCCAGCTCGAAACGGCCGAGGCGGGTACGGATGGCGTGGGTGAACGCCCCCTTCTCATGGCCGAAAAGCTCGCTCTCCAGGAGTTCGCCGGGAATGGCGCCGCAGTTGACCGGCACGAACGGTCCCGAGGCGCGCACCCCCTCATGATGAATGGCCTGGGCGATCAGCTCCTTGCCGGTGCCGGACTCGCCCCGCACCAGCACCGTGGTGTCGGTATCGCAGATCTTCTTGATCAGGGAGAAGACATCCTGCATCCTGCGGCTGGCGCCGATGATGGCGGCGCAGCCGCGCGGCTCGGCAGGTGTTACGCCTCCGGAGGAGGGCGCCACCAGGCCGGCCTTGCGCAGGGCTGCATCCAGCCGTTCGCCGTCCACGGGCAGGGGAAGGTAATCAACAGCGCCGCCCGCCATGGCACCAACCGCCTCGTCCACCGAAGGGTCGGCCGCGGCGACGATGACGGCCACATGGGTCATCGCCTCTCCGCCCTCCGCCAGCAGCGACTGGCAGACGGCAAGGGAGGGAACGACCGCCACCCTTCCCTGCTGACTCTCCAGCAGGGAACGAAGCTCGGCCTCGGAGGCGGCCTGGGTGAGGGGGATTCCTTTTTTCTGCAAAACGGCGAGGAGATCGGCAAAACGGCCGGAGGTGTCATCGAGAAAGAGGAGGGAGTGCCGCGCCATGCCGCAACCGTCGTTGAGAATTCTGGATTCAGGATTCAAGACATGGCCTGCCAGGAGAAGGAACACCCCCCTGCGTTGACCCCTGCCTCCCGAATCCTGTCAATCTCCTTAATGTGAATGAATTTCACATTTTATGTTCTTTCCTATACAATATTCGCAAAAAAAGTGTCAATTTTTTTTCAGGTGCGGTAATTATTCGATAATTATTGGATGGTTACCATCCTCATTCCATGCAAACCGCCGCCAGCCGGCGGCATCGACCGGAAGGGCAACGATGCAACGGGAAACAGCCACCGGCAAGCCTCTCGTGGAACTGATCAACGTCACCAAGGTCTATCCTCCCGACGTGGTGGCGCTGGAGGATATCTCCCTCCGGGTGGACAAGGGGGACATCCTCTTTCTCACCGGCAAGAGCGGCGCCGGCAAGACCACGCTGCTCAAGCTGCTCTGCTGCATCGAGTCTCCCAGCAGCGGCGAGATTATCATGGCGGGCTGCGATCTGGCCAAGCTCAAGCCGGCCGGGGTGCAACGGATGCGTCAAAAAATCGGCGTCGCCTACCAGGAGTTCAAGTTGCTCCACCGTCAGACTGTTTTCCAGAACATCGCCATGGCCATGGAGGTGGCCTACGCCAGCCCCAAGGCCATCCGCGAACGGGTGAGCGAACTGCTCGAGCTGCTGGGCCTTGCCGACAAGCGGGACAAGCTGGCCGCCGAGCTCTCCCGCGGCGAGCAGCAGCGGGTGGCGCTGGCCAGGGCGGCGGCCAACCATCCGCCCCTGCTGCTGGCCGACGAACCCAGCGGCAACCTGGATCCGGCAGCCACCGAGCTGGTACTCTCCCTCATCCATCGTCTGAACCGGGAACACCACACCACGGTGATCATCGCCACCCATGATGAAGCCCTTTACGCCCATACGCCCCACCGGGTGGTGAACCTGTGCCATGGCCGGATTTCTGCGGGAGGCAGCCGAATGGACGAGCCGGTCTGGGAGGAGGCGGAGGAAGAGGAGTGGAGCCCGTCGCTGGCCTCGCCGGCAAGGAGCAGATCATGCAGCTTCTGATCCATCTTTTCAAGCAGACCGGCCAGAACCTCCGGCGCACCTGGGGCACCCAGGTGATGACCCTCATCACCGTCAGCCTCTCGGTGCTGATCTTCGCCTTCTTCTTCCTGGTCTACAGCAACATGCTGCGGGCCGGGGAACGGCTGGGCGATGACGTGCGCCTCATCGTTTACCTGCAGGAGGAGATCCCAACCGCGCAACGCCAGCCGCTTGAAAAAAAGATCCGCGAGTTCGGGGAGGTGGAGAAGATCGTCTTCGTTTCCCGCGCCGAGGCATTCAGCCGCCTCACCTCCCAGCTCGGGGAGGACAAGGACGTGCTGGCCGACCTTGGCCCGGATTTCCTGCCGCCCTCCGTGGAGGTCTACCCGCGCCGCACCCTCAAGGGGCTCACCCAGATCGCCGCTCTCTCCGATCAGCTTCTCACCGTGCCGGGCGTCTCCAAGGTGCAGTACGGCAGGGAATGGTTGACCCGCTTCGGCCACTTCACCAGCCTGCTCAGGCTGGTGGTGTTCCTGAGCGGCGGACTGCTCATCGTCAGCACCACCTTCATCGTCTCCTACACCATCCGGCTCACCGTCCTCTCCCGTCAGAACGAGCTGGAGGTGCTGCGGCTCCTGGGGGCCAGCTCCGCCTACCTGCGGGTGCCCCTGCTGCTGGAAGGGCTGCTGCAGGGAATCGCCGGATCAGGCATCGGGCTGATCGCCCTTTACAGCCTCTACCTCTGGATCACCGCCCGCTTTGGCGGCGGCGGCTTCCTGAACCTCTTCGACCTGACCTTCTTCCCGGCGCCAGTCACCGCCGCCATCCTGCTGGGCAGCGTGGTGCTCTGCTCCTGCGGCAGCCTGATCTCCATCCGCAGGTTCATGCGCATCTGACCATGCTCCGCCTTTCTCGCCCATACCACGGCTTCCTCGCCACGGCCCTGCTGTTGGCGCTGCTGCTTGCCGTCCCCCGCCCCGCCGCCGCCCAACAGGACAGCGTGGAGGCGAAGGTGCGGGAGGAACAGAAAAAGGCCCAGCGCCTCCAAAAGGGGATCGAGGAACAAAAATCCAAGGTCCGCGCCAGCAGCGCCCAGGAGGGGGGGTTGGTCGCCGAGCTGGAGCAGATCAACCGCCGCATCCAGGCGGAAACCGACAAGCTCGCCGCCCTGGAAGCCGCCCTGGACGAACAGGAGCAACGGCTGGCCGCCAAGCAGGAAGAGCTGACCCAGGCCAAAAAGGCGCGCAGACAGGCAGGCATTCATCTGCGCAAGCGCCTCAACGCCTTCTACCGCATGGGGCCGATTGGCATCATGAACGCCACCTTCGGCAGCCAGGCGCTCCCTGAGCTGCTCTCCTTCCGCGAGTACTTCGACGCCATGCTCCGCCACGATCGGGAGGTCATCGAGGAATACCGGCGCCGGATCGAGGCGCTGGAAACTGCCCAACTCGCCCTGCAGGAAGAAAAGAAGGTCACGGCGGAAAAGATGGCCGCGGTCAAGACGCAACAGACGGAACTGAACTCCACCCGCCAGGAACGGGCCGCGCTGCTTGAAAAGGTCAAGACCGAAAAACGCCTCTACCAGCAGGCGCTTAAGGAACTGGAGGATGCCGCCGGCAAGATCACCAGCACCATCGCGGCGCTCAAGGCGGAAGCGGAACGGGAGGCAAAGCGGAAAAAGGCCGCGGCGGAACAGGAAGCCAAACGCAAGCCGGGCGGCGGAACCGCGCCCCCCAAGGTGACCGGCACGGAGCCGGTGGCGGGCACCGGCTTTGCCGGCCAGAAGGGCAAGCTCCCCCCCCCGGCGCCGGGCACGGTGACCACCCTGTTCGGCAAGAGCAACCAGGCCCGCTTCGGCATCACCACCACCGCCAACGGCATCGACATCAAGACCGAACCAGGCAGCGAGATCAGCGCGGTTCACGCCGGCAGGGTGGTCTACGCCGGGGTCTTGCGCGGCTATGGCAACCTGCTGATCATCGACCACGGCGATCAGTACTACAGCCTGGTCTCCAGGGCGGCCAAGTTCTTCAAGAAGGTCGGCGACACCGTCAGTCGGGGCGAGAGGATCGGGGTCATGGCCGACCAGGAAGGCCTGCTCGGCGAGGGACTCCACTTCGAAATCCGGCGCGGCACCCAGCCCGAGGACCCGCTTCGCTGGCTGAACAACGCCGGCTTGACCATCAAGTCCCCTGGCAGGCGGGCCAACTGAGGCAAGAGCGCATGCCGGCCATGCCGCATCCCGTTTTCTGCACTTGTCGATCCGGGTTGGACAGGGTATTTTGTCGTCTTCCATTCATATAGTAAAGAACCGGCGCCGAATGCGCCGGGCTGACTCCACGCAGGATCGTTATTCCATGAACAAACCAGGTTATTTCGGGCAATGGGGCGGCGCCTTCATCCCGGAGGTGCTCTACGAGACCTTCCGGGAGCTGGGCGAGGCCTTCGCCGTCGCCCAGGCCGACCCTGCCTTCTGGCAGGAATACGTTGCCCTGATGGGCAGCTACTCCTGTCGCCCCACCCCCCTCACCCATGCCGCCAACCTCAGCCAGCACTTTGGCGGCGCCCAGATCTTCATCAAACGCGAGGATCTCAACCACACCGGCGCCCACAAGGCCAACAACGTCATGGGCCAGGGGCTCTTGGTCAAGCGCATGGGCAAAAAGCGGGTGATCGCCGAGACCGGCGCCGGCCAGCACGGGGTGGCCACCGCCACCATGGCGGCCAAGTTCGGCTTCGACTGCACCATCTACATGGGCGAGGAGGATGTGCAGCGCCAGCGCCCCAACGTCTTCTGGATGGAGAAGCTCGGGGCCACGGTGGTGCCGGTGACCACCGGCTCGAAGACCCTGAAAGACGCCATCAACGAGGCGTTCCGCGACTGGGTCTCCAACATGGACAGCACCCATTACGTGATGGGAACCGTGTGCGGCCCGCATCCCTTTCCGGCGATGGTGGCCTGGTTCCAGTCCATCATCGGCATCGAGGCACGGGCGCAGATCCTCAAGAGCCATGGCAAACTGCCCGCCCGGGTGTACGCCTGCGTGGGCGGCGGCTCCAACGCCATGGGCATCTTCCAGGGCTTCATGGAAGATACGCAGGTGGAATTGATCGGCGTCGAGGCCGGCGGCAAGGGGGTCGCAACCGGCCAGCACGCGGCGCGGCTTGCCAGCTCCGATGCCTCCCCGGGCGTGGCCCAGGGCTACAAAACCATGTTCCTGCAGGACGCGGACGGCCAGATGCTCGACACCCATTCGGTGGCTGCCGGCCTGGACTATATCGGGGTCTCCCCCATCCTCGCCGACCTGTGGGAAAAGGGAAGGGTGCGCTTCGCCGCCGCCACCGACGCGGAGGTGATGGCGGCGCTGGATCTGACCATCAAGAAGGAGGGGATCATCCCGGCGCTGGAATCCACCCATGCCTTTGTCCAGGCCTTCAAGGAGGCGGGGGCGCTTTCGCCGGACCAGGCGATCATCATCAACCAGTCCGGCCGGGGCGACAAGGATATCTTCACCATTGCCCACGCATTCGACGATCCATCCTGGAAGGCGTTCATCCGCGCCAAGGGGGCTGAGTATGCGGCTCGCTGACCGGCTCCGGCAGGCCCGGAGCGAAAAGGATATCCTGCTCATGACCCATCTGGTCCTGGGCTACCCGTCGTTTGAGGCCAACCGCGAGGTGATCCGCCAGATGGTGGCGAGCGGCGTGGACGTGATCGAGCTGCAGATCCCCTTCTCCGAACCCATGGCGGACGGGCCGGTGATCATCCGCGCCAACCAGGAGGCCATCGCCCATGGCGTGCGGGTGCGGGAGTGCCTCGCCTTCGCGGCGGAGATGGCCGCCACCCACCCGATCCCCTTTCTGTTCATGACCTACTACAACATCCTCTTCAAGTATGGCGTGGAGGATTTCATCAAAAAATCAAAGGAGATCGGCATCACCGGCTTCATCGTTCCCGATCTCCCTCCCGAGGAGGGCGGTGAATACCTGGCCCTCTGTCAAAAACATGCTCTCTCCCCCATCCAAATCTTCGCGCCCACCAGCACCGACGCCCGCATGCGCGAGCTGGCCGGCCATGCCGAAGGTTTCATCTACTGCGTGGCCCGCCGGGGTGTTACAGGCAGCAAGACCGAGTTCGGCCCCGAGTTTTACGACTACCTGGCCCGCTGCCGCGCGGCCACCGACCTGCCGCTGGCGGTGGGATTCGGCATCGCCAGCCGCCAGGATGTAGAGGTGCTCACCGGCAAGGCGGACATCGCGGTGATCGGCACCGCCACCATCCGTCTGGTGGAGGAGCAGGGCCTCGACGCGGTGGGTCCCTTCATCGCAGGCCTGCGCCCACGATGACAGTCCAACCAGCGCGGAGGAAGACAATCACCCAACCATGGCCCCCCCAATGGATCCGATGAATCAACGCATTCTGGTCATCGACGATGACCCAGACATCCTGAACGCCTACCACTCCATCCTGGCGCCAGACCAGCCCTCCGGAGCCACCGCGGACCTGGCCCGCCTGCTTGCCCCGCAAGCCGTTCCCCCCCATGACAACTTCGCCCTCATGACTGTCAATCAGGGGCAACAGGGGATCAAGCTGGTCAAGGAGAGCATCAAGGAGGGGAATCCCTTCGCGGTGGCCTTCATCGACGTGCGGATGCCGCCCGGTCGTGACGGTATCCGCGTCGCGGCGGAGATCCGCAAACTGGATCCAAATGTGGAGCTGGTGATCGTCACCGCCTATTCCGACCGCAGCAGGGAAGAGATCGTCAGTGCCATCGGCGACCCAGACAAACTGCTGCTGCTTCGCAAGCCGTTCGACCCCGAAGAGGTGCAGCAGCTGGCCCGCTGCCTTTGCGACAAGTGGAACCTTGCCCGCCAGGCAAGAAAGCAGACACATCTTCTCACCGCCGACACCGACCGCTTCCACGAACTGACGGCCCTGAGCCGCGAATGGGTGTGGGAGATCGACCTGGACGGAACCTTTACCTATTGTTCGCCTGGCAGTGTGGCCCTCTACGGTTATACGCCAGAGGAACTGCTCGGACGGAATGCCTTCGACCTGCTTGTTCCGGGAGGGGAACACGCTGCGCAGCGGGCACACCTTGCCAAAATCCGAAAAAGCAAACAACCCGGCCATCTGCCGCCGCACCGGGCGGAACGCCGGGACGGGGTCATTCTGGAGGTAGAAACCGTCTGTGTGCCGGTGCTCACCAACAATCGGGTGGTTGGCTTTCGCGGCATCAGCCGCGACATCACCGAGCGGGTGCAGGCGGAACGATCTCTGGAAAAGAGTCGTTCCACCTCCCGTGGCCTGCTCTCCACCCCGGTGGACGCCGTGCTGCTCATCACCCCGGACGGCACCATCGCCGAGGCCAACGAGACAGCACGCCGGCTGGTGAGCGTCGCTCAGGAGGAACTCCTCCAAGGGCAGAGCCTCTGGCAACTGCTGCCGCCCGTCTTTGCCAAACGCTGCCGGGACAACACCGCCAAGGTGGTGCGCAAGAAGGAAGTCATCCGCGCCGAGGATCGTGTGGGTAACACCTGGTACGATACGGTGTTCTCCCCATTGCTGGACGAGAACGGCGCGGTGGCCCAGGTGGCCATCTGGGCCAGGGACAAGAGCGAGATGAAGGGGCTGGAACTCCGGCTGGAGCTTAAAACCCGCGAACTACTCGAAGTGAACAACGCCCTCAAGATCCTGCTACAACAGAGCACCGAGGCCATTGCCGAGCACGACCGCAAGGTGCATGACAACCTGCACCGCCTGGTGTTCCCCTATCTGGAACGGCTGCGCGACAAGTATCCCGACGACGAAATCCAGCTCTACCTCAACGTGGCCCTTTCCAACCTGGAGAAGATCAACTCCACCTTCAGTCTGGCCATCTCCTCTCGGCTCAAGGGACTCACCCCCCGCGAACTCCAGGTGGCCGAGCTGCTCAAGCAGGGGAAGAACACCAAGGAAATCGCAACCCTGCTCAAACTCTCCGCCCGCACCGTCGAGTTTTACCGAGACAAGCTGCGTGTCAAACTGGGGCTCAAGAACAAGAAGGAAAACCTGCGCTCCCACCTGGCCGCGCTTGGCTGATCCTCCTTTCCACACTCCAATCCCCCGTCATCCCGCTTTTTTCACGACCCCGTATTTTTTCCGTATTGCCTTCCCCCCCCATCTCCTGTACATAACATTCCATTCCTGCTAGCATGTGATGAAATGCAGCAGATAGCGTCTCGCCGTGACCGTGTCTGCCCATGGGGGGGGCCACGCGACGCATAATTTCTCAACAGGAGAACCTGATCCTTGCCGCCCCTCACCATCGACGAGATCATCGCGCACGGCAGGACCATTCTGTCCAGCCTGGCGGAACCGTGTTGTCTCCTGGACCCGCAGTGCGTGATCAGATACCAGAATCCTGCCTCCCTCGCCATGTGGGGCGACAATGTCGGCAGAGCCTGCCGCGATGTCTGCCAACTTCGCGACACCCATTGCGACGATTGTCCGGCGGCGCTGTCCCTGCAGGATGGCCGGATCCGCAAGACCGAGAAGATCCTTCGCAGCCAGAACCAGGGCGAACGGTACGTGGAGGTGGCCACCACCCCGCTCACCTCGCCCGAGGGCGACATTATCGCCATCCTGGAAATCGCCCACGACACCACGGACATCAAATTGCAGAAAAAGGGGCAGGATCGGATTATTCAGGAGTTGCAGGCAACCCTTTCCACGGTCAAGCGGTTGAGCGGCCTGTTGCCCATCTGCGGAAAATGCAAGAAGATCAAGGACTCCAAGGGGAACTGGG
>JBMONS010000036.1:0-4623 GCA_049323635.1 Thermodesulfobacteriota bacterium | reverse complement strand
TCCAGCGTGGTGCGTTGCGTTTGACCACAAGTTCTTCGTAGTCCACCGTGGAATCGCGATAAGGCTCCTTGCGGCTGAGCAGGATGAAGATGGTTTTCAAGAGCTTGTGTCCCAAAGCGATGATGCTGCGCTTGTGCCCCCGGCGAATGACAAGGCCTTCATACTTGCTCCGGAACACGCTCCTGGTCCGGCGTGCTGCGTTGGCCATCTCACACAGCAGACGACGAACATACCGATTTCCCTTTCGGGTTCGGCCAGTCTTTCGCTTGCCAGCACTCTCGTTGTTGCCTGGGCATATCCCAACCCAGGAAGCCAGTTTGTCGGCTTGGTTGCCAAAGGCCTGCATGTCCACGCCGATCTCGACAATCATCATGGCCGCCCCAATCGCGTCCACACCCGGGATCGTCTGTAGAAGCTCTATCGCCCATCTATAGGACTCCAGCCCACGCAAGAGTTCGGCATCAAAACGGCCGATACGGGCTTCGATGTCATAGATATGGTCCAGAACCTCACGCAATACGAACCGATGGGCAGCTGTCAGATCGCCATCCAAGGCGCCCAGCAACTCTTCGTTGCTGGCCTTGAGTCGAGAGCCGGCATACGACAGCGCCTGCTCCGGGCTCCCTCCGTTAATGAGGCACTCGGTCATGCGTCGGGCTGCCTGCCCATGAACGTCGCTGACGACGGTAGGCAGTCTCACCCCCGCATCGGTAAGAACCTTGTGCAGGCGGTTCTTCTCACTGGCCAGCATGCCGACCAGCTTCTGCCGTTGTCGGGCGATCAGGCGCAATGCCTGCAAGTCCTCCGGAGCCACAAAGCTGCCTCGCAACAGGCCACAACGGGCAAGCATCGCCAACCAGAGACTGTCACCGATGTCTGTCTTGTGTCCGGGAACCTGTTTGACATGGCGAGCATTGACTACGAGCGGCACGATCCCGGCACGTTCCAAGGCACGATAGCTGCTCTTCCAGTAGATGCCGGTGCTTTCCATGACTACGGTCTCTGGGGCCCACTGCCGCACCCAGTCAACCAGTGCCAGGAGATCACGCCTGAAGGTGCCAAACTCCTTGATGTAATGCTCGACCTTACCGTCGGCCTGCTCGACAAGTGCACTGGCAGTGATCTGTTTCTGATGCACGTCGAGGCCAACGGCACTCCTGAAAATGGGTTTGAGTTCCATAGCACACCTCCTTCCGGTCAGATGAGGAAAGTCGGTGGTGGAACAACGCTTCTCACAACCTGCGGGGCTTGCGCCACGCGGCCTTTTTACCGTGCGCTCTCTGAGGATGCAATCCGGGGTACGAGGGGAAGCGACGGGGCACGTTAGCTGTCCGGGTCAATGGCCACGATGTCATTTGCGCGCCCTCATTCCCACCACCTTGACATCCATGATAATCATCTTTCATCCTTCGGGGTGTTGCTTCCCTCACTAAACCGCATGTCACCGGCCGTTCCGTGCCGGAATCTGCCACCGGTGAACCGTGGGATGAGGTGTGGGATTGGGAAGAGCCGGGGGTGACCCCGTCTCCCGTTTCCGGCCCCCCTTTTCTGACTCAGCCACCTCGGAGCACCCGTCCTGTCATTTTTGGGTTGAACGGCCTGGCCGACCTTGGCAAGCTGGACGGCCATGCAGCTTCGCTACCCGACCGACCTCTCCGCCGAAGAGTTCGCCCGGCAGCCGCCGGAGGAATACGACACCTACCTGAGCCGGTGCCCTCTGCATCCCCAGGGTGGCTGCGGCTACGCGCGGCACGGTACCTATCCCAGGAAGTCACCCCAGTTCCTTGCTGTGCCCCGGTGGTATTGCCGGCTGGGCCGTAAGACCTTCAGTCTCCTGCCCGATTGTCTGACCGCCCGGCTGCCCGGCAGCCTTGATGAGGCGGAGGCGGTGGTCAAAGCGGTCGAGGAGGGGGCGGACTGGCAAGCGATCGCAAATAAACACCACCCTCACGCCGAGCCGCCTGGATCCATCCGTTGGGTCAAACGGCGGGTCGTCTACGTCCGCCAGGCAGTTGTGACCAGCGTCGGCCTCCTCGGCCTGGCGGCTGCGCCGACAGTGACCGCCGTCAAGGCCGCTTTGGGCGTGGACAGGGTCCTGGTCCATCTCCGGCAGAGGCTCTCGGAGCACCTGCAGCACCTCCCCGCCATCCTCGGTTTCTTCCCCCGGCTTTTTCGGCAACCAGAAAACCAAGCTGTTTTCCAACACAGGACGGCACTGGGGCCCTCCGGCTGACCACGCTACCATCTCTCCTGTGCTCAGTGCGGTTCCCCAAACACCCCAGACACAGGAGGTTGCCAGCATGGACGAGGAGCTCGCTCAGAAGATTGCCCTCTTCCGGTACGGAATCATCGCCGGGCTCACCCATCTGCCCCCGGGCAGCAAGGGGCTTTACGACGAGATCCGCCAAAAGGCCGCTCGTAACTACACGATCCCGGGCTCCAGCCGCACGAGGATCGCGGCCGAAACCATCCGGGATTGGCTGAAGCGGCACCGCAAAGGGGGCTTCGACGCCCTCATCCCCAAGACCCGCAAGGACGCCGGCCGCTCACGGGCCTTGTCCCAAGCGGTGGCCGACCTGCTGATCGCGGCCAAGGAGGCCAACCCTGCCCTGTCTGTCTCCAGACTCATCCATGAGGTGCGCCAATCCGGAGCCTTGGCCCCCGAGCTTACCCTGGCTCCATCCACCGTGCACAAGCTCCTGGACAAGGCCGGCCTCATGAAAAAAGACTCCCCGCCAGAGTCCAAGGATCACCGCCGATTCTCCTTCGAGCATGCCGGCCAACTGTTCATGGCCGATGTCATGCACGGGCCGGCCGTCTGGACCAAAAACCGGCAGAAAAGAAAGACCTATCTCATCGCCCTGATCGATGACGCCACCCGGGTCATCGCCCATGCGGCCTTTGCCTTCGGCGAGGATGCCGCCAACTTCATGGCCGTCTTCAAGCAGGCCATCCTGCGCCGGGGCATCCCGGTGCGGCTCTTCGTGGACAATGGTGCTGCCTTCCGCTCCCACCACCTCGAGCTGGTCTGTGCCAAGCTCAACGTCCACCTCATCCACGCCCGGGCCTACCATGCCCAGGCCAAGGGGAAGATCGAGCGCTGGTTTCGCACCGCCCGTCTGCAGTTCCTGCCACAACTGGGCCAAGAACAGCTCCAGTCCATCGACGCCTTGAACCGCGCCCTGTGGACCTATGTCGAGGCCGATTACCACCGCAGCATCCATCGTATCCTGGGCTGCACCCCCCTCGACCGTTGGGCGGAGTGTGGACAGAAGGTGCGCTTCATCGAGCCGGGGGTCGACCTCGATGACCTCTTCCTCATGGAGACCAAGCGCAAGGTCTATCGGGATCGCATCGTCAGCCTCCATGGCCTCGTCTACGAGGTGGATGCCGCCCTGGTCGGCGAGACTGTCACCGTGCGTCATGACCCCTCCCGGCCCGGCCAGCCCGTCCAGATCTGGTTTGACGGCAAACGGATCGAGGAGGCCAGACTTGTCGACACCCATGCCAACTGCTTCGTCAAACGGAGCAAGCCCACCCAGACCCTCGCCCCCATGGACACCACCCCGGAAGACCAGCCCCTGCAGCCTCCACCTGCGCCCAGGCATCCGGTCTCCTACGCCACCCTCAACGCCACCAAGGAGGTGTCCTGATGTACCGCCCATTCTTCAGCCTGGCCAGGCTGCCCTTCGACAACGAGATCCCGCCCGACGACCTCTTCCCCGCCGCCGGCGCCTCCGAATACGAGGCCCGACTCGGCTACCTCCTGTCCCTCAGAGGCATCGGACTCTTTACCGGTGAGGTCGGCAGCGGCAAAACCTCCATCGCCAGAAAAGCCGCCGCCGGTCTCCACCGCGGCCTCTACCGCGTCTTCTATGTGCCCCTTACCACCGGCAACATCACCGACCTCTACAAAACCATCGCCTGGGAGATGGGCCTGCCCACCGAGCGCAGCCTCGCCTCCCTCTTCCGCGCCATCCGCCAGGAAATCAACCGCCTCTGCGCCGAGGCCAAGATCCGGCCGGTGCTCATCATCGACGAGGCCCACTTCCTGCGCCACGACGTCCTCGAAAACATCCGCCTCCTCACCAACTACGACATGGACTCTGCCAATCGCCTCACTCTCGTCCTCGTCGGCCAAGCCGAGCTCCGCCGCCGCCTGGCCATGGCCGTCCACGAGCCTTTCGCCCAACGGATCGTCGTCCGCTACCACCTCACGGGACTGGCCAGGGATGAGCTCGCCGCCTACCTGGCCCACCGCCTCGAACGCGCCGGCTCCCCTCGCCAACTCTTCGAGCCCGAGGCGGTCGAGGCCCTCTTCCAGGCCACCAACGGCCTGCCCAGAAGGGTCAATCTCATCGCTCACCACGCCCTGAACGCGGCCGCTGCACTCAGTGCCGCAGCCGTCTCCGCCGACCACGTCCGGCTGGCTGTGGAGGAAACTTCCTGAAAGGTTCACCCGGAGGATAGGGCAACGCTGGGGAGCGACCCGAGCGCCGAGGTGAATGTCGTGGGGATGGGGCCGTAGCATCTCGCTACGGCCTTGTCCTTTCCCATCCCCATGACCTCAAAGCGCTAAACCCCGGGGGCTTGGGGGCAGCGCCCCCAATACAGATCCGTCCG
>JBMONS010000035.1:0-167409 GCA_049323635.1 Thermodesulfobacteriota bacterium | reverse complement strand
TGGGTTGCGGCATATTCCAGAGCGGCTTTCTTGCGTCTAATCTCTCGTTCAGCTTGATTCATGAGGAAACCTCCTTGGCTGATTTCATTTTACCAAGAAGTGTCAACCGAGGTCGTTAAACTCCACACTAATTAAACCCTAATTAAACCAACCAGAATGGACGCGGCGCTGAAGGAGTGGCTTGCCGAACACACAGTATGGAAATCCCAGTATGGAAATCCGCTGGAAATCCCTGCTGGAAATCCCTGCTGGAAATCCCTGGGAAATCCGGGACAGAACACATTTTGTCCGGGAACTTATACACATAAACCCTCATTATCCGACGCCGCCTGGACTGCTTGGCTTTATTTGCCAGACCATGTTTTTGGTTGCCAGTGTGTTCATTTTTGAATATAATGAATACATCATGTAACCCTCCCGTATAATTGGTCCATGCAAAAATAGAGTTCTTCGGGCAAAATCAAGCCAGGAGGACTCAGATGAGAAAAGGGGAATAGGGGACAGACCACGTTTTTCTTGCAGAGTAGGTGAAAGATAACTACAAATGTGCTCATGCTAAGACGATCCCGCCTCATCATACCAGGTGTTCCCCTTCATGTGATCCAACGTGGAAATAAATCGGCAGCTACTTGCTGCGGAATGATCCGCTACCCTCTCCCAGCGATCCGAAATCACTTGTTGCGGCGGCCACCCACAAGCATTATAAATAGGTAATACTTATTTATACTCAGGAGGTCTCCATGAGTACCACAGCCGTAGCCGTGAAAATCACGCCCGACCTGAAGGAGCGAATGAAACGACTTGCTCAGGTCCGCCACCGGTCCACCCATTGGATGATGCGCGAGGCACTGCAGCAGTATGTAGAGCGCGAGGAAAAACGTGAGGCGTTCCGCCAGGACGCGATGAAGGCTTGGGAGGAGTATAAAGAAACCGGCCTTCATGCTACTGGTGAGGAGGTCGAGGCGTGGCTTGCAACCTGGGGCACTGACCAAGAAATTCCCGCACCCGTATGCCACAAGTAATATTTACGCCTGGCGCACTTCGCGACTTGAAGCGGCTCCGAGAATTTCTCCAAGCGAAGAATCCGGCCGCTGCGATGCGCGCAGCCGAGGCCATAATCAAGGCTGTGCAGCTACTTCGGCATCATCCGCAAATCGGTCGCCCCGCTGAAGATCTTGAGCCAGAGCATCGAGAACTTCTAATTGAGTTCGGCGATAGCGGCTATATCGCCTTGTACCATTTTGCCGGCGACCGCGTCACCGTAATCACATTGCGACACCAGAAGGAAGCGGGGTATTAAGGGCAAATGGGGACAGACCACGTTTTTTCTTGCAGAGAAGGTGAAAGATAACTACAAATGTGCTCATGCCAAGACGATCCCGCCTCATCATACCAGGTGTTCCCCTTCATGTGATCCAACGTGGAAATAATCGGCAGCCTTGTTTTTATGCTGACGAGGATTACAGGGTTTATCTTGACTGGTTGCAGGAATATAGCCGCGCAACAGGTTGTTCGGTACATGCCTATGTGTTGATGACCAACCACGTCCACCTTCTTTTGACGCCGGCAGATGCGGACAGCGCCGGTATGCTCATGAAACGATTGGGGCAGCGTTATGTCCAATACATCAACCGCACATATCGTCGCAGCGGAACACTTTGGGAAGGTCGTTTTCGCTCATGCATCACCCAACAGGAAGAATACCTGTTGTTATGCCAGCGGTACATAGAGATGAATCCGGTCCGTGCCGGAATTGTTGCACATCCTGGCGAGTATCGCTGGTCAAGTTATGGCTGCAATGGACAGGGCGAAACATCGGCCCTGTTGAGCCACCATCCCGTTTATCTGAGTTTGGGCCGGACAGGAGAAGAACGGCAGGACTCCTACCGAGAACTTTTCCGTTATGAGATGGAACCTGGTATCGTTGACCAGATTCGTCGGGCCACCAATGGGAATTTTTCCCTTGGCAACCCAAGGTTCACGGAAGAAATAGCCGCAGCGCTTGGTCGCCGGGTAATACCAGGGAAAGCGGGAAGGCCGTGTAAGCAAACAGCCGACAATGAGAAGAACACAGCAAAGAAATAATAATCGTGGTCTGTCCCTAATTGCATAAACCCTCATTATCCGACGCCGCCTGGACTGCTTGGCTTTATTTGCCAGACCATGTTTTTGGTTGCCAGTGTGTTCATTTTTGAATATGATGAATACATCAAACTATGAAAGGAGCGTTTCATGAGCAGAGCTAGGACTACGACGATGACGGTTCGCCTCAGCGGCGCACTCAGCGACTTCGTTTCCGCAAATGTGGGTGAGCATGGCGCCTACGAAAACATCAGCGAATATGTGCGAGACCTGATCCGGCGAGACAAGGAACATAAGGAAGCGGAAGCGTTCGAGCGCCTCAAAACCGAACTGACCCACGCCTATGCAGCGCCTGAAGCATCGTATCACCCGCTGACGGCGGCGGACGTGATCGCACGCAACCGGGTCTGACACGGCATGACCAAAGCCAATATCCGCATCCAGGATGCCGCGTCCTACCGGCTTGACGAGATATATCGTTACACCCGCAACCGCTGGGGCACGCATCAGGCCGACCGTTACATTACCGGCCTGTTTGATGCCTGCGACGGCGTTGCGGATCACCGGACGTTATCGTGCCCCGTTCCGGCCGAGTTCGGTATCGAAGGCTACTTCTTCCGCTATGAACGTCATTTCGTCTATTGGCGCTGGCTCTCGAACGGCGACATCGGCGTTGTGACAATCCTGCATGAGCGGATGCACCAGATCGACCGCTTCCGGGAAGACTTCGGCGTGAAGGTCGAATAGTAATAGGCAAAGGGGAACAGGAGAATGAAGGACACTCTACTTATTTCTGGTGTCCTCTCATTCTCGTCAAGGAGCTCTGATCTTGCCCAGTCTCGACAGACACCTCGTTAAGCAATTAAATTTCGGAAGAAAACCGGGGTCAAGCCTTGCAGGCGAGCACATTCCGTGCATGCTCCTTTCGGAAGAGAGATTGACACGACGCAAGCAAAGTGTACAGTTGTGCAAATGAAAAATTCTCAGGCGCGGGGGACCTTTTCTTTGATACTCAAAAAGCTCAGCTGCCCGCCGTTCGAGATCGTCGGGATTCCCTCAGCAGCAAGAACTGAGGATATCCTTGTCGCTGTCCGGGATTCCGTGCGTGACACATTCGAAATGTGTATTCCGGTGAAAGCGGCAACCCCATTCCGCTGACCTCTGACTTTTTTTCTCTCGAAATGGAGTCTCCCATGACCGATTGGACATCCGGCTACGTTGCCGACGTCAACTACACCTTTGGCTATTACACCGAACTCAACCCGCTGCGCGCACGGCTGGCCATGCTCAATGCCGGCCTCAATCCCCCGCAGCAGGGAACCCATTGCGAACTCGGTTTTGGCCAGGGCATGAGCGCCAACATCCATGCCGCTGCCTCTGGCACCGAGTGGTGGGGCACGGATTTCAATCCGGCGCAGGCAGGCTTTGCCCAGTGGCTTGCCGAGACGTCGGGGGCGCGGCCGCATCTTTTTGACCAGGCGTTCGCTGAATTTTGTGACCGTAACGACCTGCCCGATTTCGACAGCATTGGCCTGCATGGCATCTGGAGCTGGATCTCCGACGAGAACCGGCGGGTGATCGTGGACTTTGTCCGGCGCAAGCTCAAGGTGGGCGGGGTGCTCTACATCAGCTACAACACCCAGCCTGGCTGGGCGGCGATGGTACCGATGCGCCACCTGCTCACCGAGCATGCCGAGGTAATGGGCGCCCCTGGCCGGGGCATCGTGGCGCGGATCGATGACGCGCTTGCCTTCGCCGACCGGCTGCTGGAGGTAAACCCCATCTATGGTAGGGCCAACCCGCAGGTGGCGGAGCGGCTGAAGAAGATCAAGGAGCAGAACCGCAACTACTTGGCCCACGAGTACTTCAATCGGGACTGGCATCCCATGCACTTTGCCGAGATGGCCGAGTGGTTGGCCCCGGCCAAGCTCAACTTTGCCTGCTCGGCCCACTACCTTGACCACATCGAGGCGCTGAACCTGAGTGCCGAGCAGCAGGCCCTGCTCAAGGAGATCCCCGACCCCATGTTCCGTGAGGGAGTGCGGGACTACTGCGTCAATCAGCAGTTCCGTCGGGACTACTGGGTGCGGGGCGCTCGCCGGCTGAACAGCATGGAGCAGCTGGAGGCATTGCGGGCGCAACGGCTGATGCTCGCCCAGCCCAGGGCGGACGTTTCCCTGAAGGTCAACGGCAGTCTGGGCGAGGCGACCATGCAGGAGGCGGTCTATGGCCCGATCCTCGATGCGTTGGCCGACCATCAACCCAAATCCCTGGGTGAGATTGAGCGGGACGTGGCGGGCAAGGCCTCGGTGGCGCAGGTGGTGCAGGCGGCCATGGTGCTTGCCGGCTCCGGCGCTCTGCTGGCGGTGCAGGAGGAAGCAGCGGCAGCCAAGGCCCGGCCCCACGTCGAGCGGCTCAACAAGGCGATTCTCGACAAGGCGCGGGGCAGCGGCGACATCAGTTATCTGGCCAGCCCGCTCACCGGCGGCGGCATCATGGTGGGCCGATTCCAGCAACTCTTTTTACTGGCCAGGAGCGAGGGCAAGGCGACCCCCCAGGAGTGGGCAGCTTCTGCCTGGCAGCTATTGGCTGCGCAAGGCCAACGCCTCCTGAAGGAGGGGCAGCCCTTGGAGAGCGCCGAGGAGAACCTGGCGGAGTTGACCGAGCAGGCGACGCAGTTTGAGGCAAAGCAGCTGCCGGTTTTGCAGGCGTTGCGGATTGCCTGAGGCATACATCGAATTGGGCTGTGCGATCGCGCCGTTGGCACAGTGTGAACGGCGACATAAGCAGAGGAGAGGTTTTAATGCCAACGGTCGCTTAACCACCTGTCCTTTGTTGGCGGTTGGGGGGAGACGATGCAACTCTACGGGCTGTGTCGGTATGGCACAGCCCGTCCAGATGGAAGATATTTTTTAGTACCCCGCGCTGGTGGCGACGGCCAGCCAGTCGGCTACACTCCCAATTGCGACGATTTGGTTGCCGGAAACCGGGCCAAGATAGTACAGCGTCCCGCCGGCAGTGGCGATAAAGGCGCTGGTGGCGGGATAATATCGGTAGTAATAGCCGTATAGCGTGGCCGAGGACGCGTTGCCGGGGGAGAGATACTGCGAAAATGCAGCTTCCAGGTAGTTGAAGATCCGATCCGACTCGCCAAGACCCGTGGTGGTCAGGTTGAAGCTGCTGATCTGCGCTGGGCGGTATTGGTCGGTGCCGCTGCCATCGCCCAGTTCTCCCGAGCTGTTTATGCCCCAGGCGCGAACCGTGCCGTCGCTTGCCAAGGCCAGGGTATGCGACCCGCCTGCCGCCACCGCGCTGATTCCGGAAAGGCCGTAAACCTGCGCCGGGGTGCTGTGATTGCTGGTGGTGCCGTCGCCCAGTTGGCCAAACCAGTTCTGTCCCCAACTCCACACCGTGCCGTCGGTTTTCACCGCCACGGTATGCACCCCTCCTCCGGCGCCACCAGCGGTCATCCCGGCAACGCCGCTAAGGCCGATCACCTGCACGGGCGTATAGCGGTCAGTGGTGGTGCCGTCCCCCAATTGTCCGTTGCTGTTAAGTCCCCAACTCCATAAGCTAGCGTCGTTTTTGAGCGCCACCGAATGCTTCCACCCTCCCGCAAGGGCGGTTACATTGCCCATACCCGTCACCGGCGTCGGGGTGCTGTTGTCCAGGGTGGAGCCATCGCCCAGTTGCCCATGGCTGTTGTATCCCCAGCTCCACACTCTTCCATCGCTGGACAGGGCGAGACTGTGATATCCGCCCGCCGCAAGGGAGGTAATGTCTCTTAATCCGCTGAGCAACACCGGGGTGCTTCGATTGGTGGTTGTCCCATCGCCCAGCTGCCCCTGGTAATTTGCGCCCCAGGCCCAGACGGTGCCATCGTTTTTTAGCGCCAGGCCGTGTTGGGCGCCGGAGGTCAAGGCGACGATGCCGGAGAGCCCGACTACCTGCACTGGGGTGTTTCGGTCGATAGTGGTGCCGTCACCCAGCTGTCCGTTGATGTTGTATCCCCAGGCCCAGACAGTGCCGTCGCTTTTCAGGGCCAGGGTGTGAAGTTCCCCCGCCGCGATGTCCACGACGTTGCTGAGCCCCAGAACCTGGGTTGGGACGGTCACACTCCAATCACTGCTTCCCACACCGAGGAGGCCACCGTACCCGTTTCCGCCCCAGGTCCAGACGGTCCCATCGTTTTTTAACGCGACAGAGTGCGAGAAGCCTGCTTCCAGCTTGGGCTGGGCTGTGGCCATGACCGGGAGGGGGCGGAACACGGCAACAAGCAGGAAGAAGCAGAATAGAGGCACAAGGGGACGAAGAGCGGAGAGGCGTTGAGTCGACATGATGGTCCCTTGGTTTTTATCGTGTAGAGTTGCGAATGGATCGCCAATGCCAAATAGGTATCTGTTGGCAAGGAAAAGGTCAAGCATTGCTTGATGCCAAGGGAATGCAAAGGGCGGGTGTCCCGCAGCTTCCAACGTGTAGGTATTCCCGCTTGTAATAACAGGTGACAGCGTCTATGCCATCATCTTCCGTGCCACCGGCCACGGCTGGCGTCACGGCTGAACTCGGCACTCAAGGAGTGGCTCGAGGAGCACGGCCAGGCGGCGGCCTAGTGATCTTCCTCGCCAACAAAGGGACACAGGGTTAAGGCGGATCTGTTGGATTTCAAACGCCTCTGGCTGCCTATGTCTGGCTGATCAGGCTACGCAAGGGAGAGCGCCGAGGAGAACCTGGCGGAGTTGACCGAGCAGGCGACGCAGTTCGAGGCAAAGCAGCTGCCGGTATTGCAGGCACTGCGGATTGCCGGAGACGCTATCCCGGCATCGGGCAGAGGAACCGTGCGGTCAGGTGTCCGATGCGTTGTCCCGGTCCAGGGCGAAGAGCTGCCGCACCAGGTCCAACTTGGTCTGCCGGTTTTCGTGGGGATCGTTCTGCTTCAAAAACATCATCGGGTCGTGGAGCAGCTTGTTGACGATGGCGTTGGCCAGCATCTCCACCGACTTCTTCTCCCCGTCGGTGAGGCTTTTCAGTGACGCCAGGGTCTTGGCCACCTCGGCCTCCCGGATGGCGTTGGCCTTCTGGCGCAGCGCGGTGATGGTGGGGGCAAGCTCCATGCCCTCCAGCCACTGCCCGAACTTGACCACCTCCTCGGCGACGATCCCCTCGGCCCGCACCGCCTCCTTCTCCCGCTCCACCTTGTTGATGTCCACCACGTTCTTGAGATCGTCGATGTCGTACAGGTAGACGTTGTCCAGGTCGTTGAGGCCGGGGTCCAGGTCGCGGGGCACGGCGATGTCGATCATGAAGAGCGGCCGGTTGTGGCGCTGCCGCATCAGCGGCTTCACCTCCTCCTTGCGCAGGATCAGATCGGTGGCGCCGGTGGAGCTGATCAGGATGTCCACCTCGGCCAGCTGGGTCAGCAGCTCGTTCAATCCGACGGCGGTGCCGTGGAAGCGGCCGGCCAGTCGGGCGGCCCGCTCGACCGTCCGGTTGGCCACCACCACCCGGCCGATCCCCTGGCTGACCAGATGCTCGGCCGCCAGCTCCGCCATCTCGCCGGCCCCCACCAGCAGGACGCTCTTTTCCTTGAGGTTGCCCAGGATCTTCTTGGCGAGCTGCACGGCGGCGAAGCTGATGGAGACGGCGCTGCCGCCGATGTTGGTCTCGGTGCGGATGCGCTTGGCCACGGAAAAGGCCTTGTGCAGCACCTTGTTGAGGATCACCCCGGTGGTCTTGTGTTCGGTGGCCTCGCGGTACGCCTGTTTGAGCTGCCCGAGGATCTGCGGTTCGCCCACCACCATGGAGTCGAGGCTGGCCGCCACCTTGAAGAGATGGTCCACCGCTGCCTTGCCCTGGTGGAGGTAGCTGTACTCCATCGCCTCGGCATCGGAAAGATCGGCGTTGGCGAAGAGGAAGCGCCGCACCGCCACGGCGGTCCGCTCGGGGGCGGCGGAGACGAAGATCGCCTCCACCCGGTTGCAGGTGGAGAGGAAGCAGCACTCCTGGCATCCCTCCATGTTGAGGATGGTCAGGAGCGGGCCGCCGCAGTCGCCGGAGAAGGCCAGTTTTTCCCGGATGGCCACCGGCGCGGTCTTGTGGTTGACCCCGATGACGACGAGGCTCTCAGCCCGCATAGGAGTGTACCCCGCCCAAAAGATAGGTGACCCCCCACAGGGTGAAGAGCACCGCCGAGAAGCCGACGATGGCCATGATCGCCGCTCGTCGCCTGCGCCAGCCCACGGTCAGCCGCTGGTGGAGGATGGCGGCGTAGATCAACCAGGTGATCAGCGACCAGGTTTCCTTGGGGTCCCACTGCCAGTAGGCGCCCCACGCCTGTTTGGCCCAGACCGAGCCGGTGATGATGCCAAGGGTGAGCAGGGGGAAGCCGACCGCCAGGCAGTGGCGGTTGAGGTTGTCCAGGGCCTCTAGCGACGGAAAGCGCTCGAAGAAGAGGCCGAGCTTTTTGGATTTGAGTTCGCGTTCGGCCAGCAGGTACATGATGCCGCCGCAGAAGGCCAGGGCGAAGAAGCCGTTGGCCAGGATGGCGACCCCGGCGTGGATCGGCATCCATTTGCTTTGCAGGGCAGGGGCCAGCGGGGTCATCTCCCGGGAGGAGAGGGCGGCCACCAGCATGAGCAGCGAGACCACCACCGAGACGAAGAGGCCGAAGTTTTTCACCCGGTAGCGCCAGCGGAAGGAGAGAAAGGCGGCGCATACCGACCAGGCGAAGAAGGAGACCGCCTCGTGGCCGGTGGTGAGCGGCGGGTGTCCAGCCGCCAGCCAGCGCGCCGAGAAGTAGGCGGTGTGCAGGCCGGCGCCGGCGAGGAGCACCCAGCGGGCCACGTCGCGCGCCCGGGGGTTCTGGCTGACAAAGAAGACCGCATAGGCGGCGGTGGCCAGCAGGTAGACCAGAAAGGCAAGCTGGAAGAGCAGGCTCATTGCGAGGTCCCCGATTGGTTGCTGTAGCGTTCGCGAACCGTCTCCACGCAGGCGAGGGGCGCTTCCGGCCCCAGGACGGCGCGGAGGTGGCCGCGTACCTTCTCCCACTGGCCGGCCTTGATCCAGGCCGCCATGGCCGGGTCGGCCAGCCTGGCGAAGCGTTTTTTGTTCTCGGCGTGCGGCCTGCCCTCGGCCAGGACCACCTCGCGCAGCGCGCCAAGGATCTCCAGCACCGCCGCGTACTCGGGGCCGAACCGGCCCTCCAGCTCCTGGCGCAGCTGCTTGGCCAGGGCCGGGCTCTTGCCGGCGGTGGAGACGGAGATGGCCAGGTCGCCGCGGCGGGCGGTGGCGGGCAGGATGAAGTTGCACCACTTGGGCACGTCCGCCACGTTCAGCAGCAGGTTGGCCGCCTCCGCCTCGGCGTGCACCGCCTCCTGCACCGCCGTGTCGTCTGTGGCGGCGATCACCAGGAAGGCGTCGGCCAGATCGCCCGGCTGGTAAGCGCGGGCCAGCCACTCCACCTGGCCCGCCTCCGCCAGGGCGGCGAGGCAGCGGCTCAGCTCGGGGCTGATCACCCGCACCTTGGCGCCATGCGCCAGCAGCGCCAGCGCCTTGCGCTCGCCCACCCGGCCGCCGCCGATGACGATGCAGCGTCGGCCGGCGATGGAAAGGCAGATGGGGAAGTAGCTGGGGTTATCGTGCCGCAAGGATCTCCACCCGAATCTTGCCCGAAAGCCCCTTGGCGAAGCGGAGGCTGTCGTCCTTGGAGCCGACGATGGCGGCAAAGTGCATGGGGATTGCCACCTGGGGATTGATTTCCAGGGCGGCCGCCACCGCCTCCTCGGCGGTCATCACATAGGTGCCGGAGACCGGCAGCAGGGCGATGTCCGCCTTGATGGCGCGCATCTCAGGAATGTGGTCGGTGTCGCCAGCGTGGTAGAGGCGTACCCCATCCACGGTGAGGATGAAGCCGATCCACCGGTTCGCCTGCGGATGAAACTGCTTGTTGGTGTTGTAGGCCGCCACCGCCTCGATGGCGATCCCGGCCGCCTCGGCGTGGCCGCCCGGCGCCAGCACCGTGCAGGGGAAACTGAGTTTGGCCGCCGATTGCGGCTCGGTGACCACCACGGTGGCGGGGGTGCGGATCTTGGCCACGTCCTCGGGCGAGCAGTGGTCGAAGTGTTCGTGGGTGATGCAGATCAGGTCCGCCGGCGGCAGGCCTTCCGGCAGGCGGAAGGGGTCGAGGTAGATATGCCGGCCGCCCGCCCGCAGCAGAAAGCTGTCGTGGCCCAGCCACTCCAGGTTGCGCAGAATGTCGTCCACCATGATGACTCCTCCCTGCCGGATGCCCGCGTCGAAATCAAGACCGCCCCTGCCTCGCGGCCTCTTCGGAACAGTTACACCTTTATTAATCAATTTGACAGCTTCCGCAATCTATAATACCTCTGGAGGGCAACCCAAGAACAATCCCAGCGCTTCCAGGAGGGCAGATATGGCCAGCGGCACCATCGGCGTCACCACCGCCCGGACCATGCAGTTTATCGATATCACCGGCAAGGTTCAGGAGGCGGTGAGCGCGGCCGGCATCAGCGACGGGGTGTGCTTCCTGTACAACCCCCATACCACCGCCGGACTCACCATCAACGAGGGCGCCGATCCGGCGGTGCAGGCCGACCTGATCGCCGCCCTCAAAAGGATGGTGCCCATGGACATCGCCTACCAGCACCAGGAAGGCAATTCGCCCGCCCATCTCATGGCCTCGCTGATGGGCAGCTCGGTGATGGTGCTGGTGGAGCAGGGTCGCCTGCGGCTCGGTACCTGGCAGCGCATCTTCTTCTGCGAGTTCGACGGGCCGCGCTCCCGCAAGCTGCTTTGGCGGCTGCAATAGCGGTGGTTCAGGCGCCGGCGTCGCGGCGCAGCAACTCCCGCTCCCGCTGGCGCACGTAATGGAGCAGCTGCTCCTCTTCCTGGCGCTCCAGGAAGAAGCGGATGCCGTAGAAGTATTTTACCTTGTCCTGCTCGTCGCTCCGCATTACCTTGGCCCGGCGGATGTCGATCCGGACGGACGGCTCCGGCGGGGGGCCGGTGGGAAAGGTCATGGTGAGCTGCTGGAGTTCGTCGCCCACCGTCAGGGGGCATGGGTGGTCGATGCAGATCAGGATGCCGTTGGCGCTGACGTCGACGATCTGGGTGCCTTGGTAGCAGCCGTGTTCGCAGCAGAAGTCGGCGGTGCTGCCCAGCGGTGCCACGACCCGGTAGTTGGCCCGCCGCTGCAACCGGATCAGCCGGCTGGGAAACTCGGTGTGGAGGCTCTCCCCCTCGGCCCGCAGCACCCGCACCCGCACCTGGTTCCACACCTTGGCCTCGTCGCGGAAGAGGACCTGCACGAACTCCTGGTCCATGGGCCAGTCCAGCGGCCGGTCGAACTCGAGGCCGGAGGGGTCGCAGCGGACCAGCACCGTTCTGGGCGACTGATAGCCCTTGCAGGTCAGGGTGACCATCTCCCTGCTGGCCAGCAGCCAGGCGAGGGTCTGGGCGATCAGCTCCCGCGATTCGGTGGCCTGGGCGCCGTTGGGCAGGGGGAGCCAGATCGGCTCGGTTTCGTTTTTGCCTTTAAAAAGGGCCATGTCCGCCCCGCCATGGAGGTCTTTGTCGATGAGTCCCGGAAAACGCCACTCCGTAAAACCGGAGGAGATCTGTTTCGGTCTGAACCGCCAGACCGACGAACGCTCCCTTGCCGCCTTCCTCGGCCGCTTCGCCGATCCAGTCTTTCTCGATCTGCTGCTGCCGCGGCTTGCCGATGACGAGATCACCGAGGTGCTTGATTTTCTGACCCGGCTGATGCATAAGCATGTGAGCGAAGCGGAATATCACCGCCTTTTTCTTGGCGATGAGTGACCTGGTGTGGAGTTCAGGATTGAGCGGGAAAACGTCCGCGGCGGCGTCCCGCCATGCTGCATGCTGACTCCTGAATACTGTTTCTATCTTTTTTATACCCCCAACAGCGCGCAACAGCAAGGAGAGCACTCAGGTGAGCCAGCCAATTGTGTCCGACCTCCGCGCCTTTCTCGACATCCTCCGCCGGGAGGGCGAGCTGATCGAGGTCTCCGCCCCAGTGGACCCCCATCTGGAGATCGCCGAGATCCACCGGCGGGTGATCGCCCTGGGCGGCCCGGCCCTGCTCTTTACCAAGGTCAAGGGCAGCGATTTCCCGGTGGTCACCAACCTTTTCGGCACCGCCCGCCGGATGGAGCTGGCCTTTGGCCGGCGGCCGCAGCAATTCGTGGCCGACCTGGTCCGCGTCGCCGAAACCCTGATGCCGCCGACCCTGGAGAAGCTTTGGGGGATGCGGGGGCTGTTCGGCCAGGCCGCCAGGGTTGGCCTCAAGACGGTGCGGTCCGACAAGGCCCCCATCCTGGAACAGTGCCAGCATCCGCCTCGGCTGACCGAGCTGCCGATGCTCACCTCCTGGCACTCGGACGGCGGCGCCTTCGTCACCCTGCCGCTGGTCTATACCGAGCACCCGGACGGCCGGGGCCACAACCTGGGCATGTACCGGATCCAGCGCTACGACGACGCCACCACCGGCATCCACTGGCAGATCCACAAGGGGGGCGGCTATCACTACCACGAGGCGGAGCGCCGGAACGAGCCGCTGCCCATGACCCTTTTCATCGGTGGGCCGCCCGCCCTGATGATGGCGGCCATCGCGCCGCTGCCGGAGAACATCCCCGAGCTGATGCTCGCCTCGCTGCTTCTGGGCGACAAGCTACCCATGGCCGCTGATCCCGCCGGCGGGCACCGGCTGGTGGCCACCGCCGAGTTCGCGGCCAAGGGGGTGGTGCCGCCCTTCCTGCGTCGGCCGGAGGGGCCGTTCGGCGACCATTACGGCTACAACTCCCTGACCCACAACTATCCGGTTTTCCGGGTGCAGCGGCTCTACCACCGCCGCGACGCCATCTACCCGGCCACCGTGGTGGGCCGGCCCCGCCAGGAGGATTTTTTCATCGGCGACTTCCTGCAGGACCTGCTCTCGCCACTCTTCCCGCTGGTGATGAGCGGGGTGCGCCAGCTCAAGACCTTTGGCGAGACCGGCTTCCATTGCCTGGCCGCGGCCAGGGTGGCGGATCGCTACCCGCGCGAGGCCTTCGCCTCCGGGCTGCGCATCCTGGGGGAGGGGCAGCTGTCGCTGACCAAATTCCTGATCGTTACCGACGGCGACCTGGACGTGGCGGATTTCCCGCGCCTCTGGACCCATGTGCTCGAGCGGATCAACTGGGAGAGCGATCTCTACGTCCTGGCCAACGTCTCCCAGGACACCCTGGATTACACCGGTCCCTCGGTGAACAACGGCTCCAAGGCGATGATGCTGGGCTTGGGCGAGGAGCCGATCCGTACCCTGCCCCAGTCCTTCCACGGCGACCTGCCCCCCGGCTGCGGCAAGCCCAAGGTCTACCTCCCCGGCACCCTGGTGGTGCAGGGGCCATCCTTTACTGAGCAACGGGAGCTGGCCAGCCAACTCGCCTCCTGGCCAGGGCTTGCCGAGTGGCCGGTGGTGCTGCTGGTGGATGACAGCGATGCCGCCACGGTCAGTCTGCAGGAGTTCCTTTGGACCTTCTTCACCCGTTTCGAGCCGGCGGCGGACATCCACGCCAGCGCCACCGGGGTGCGTCGTTTCCACGTGGGGCTCACCCCGCCGGTGGTCTTCGACTGCCGGATGAAGCCGTGGTATCCCGAGGTGCTGGAGGTGGACGAGGCGACGAGAAGGCTGGTGGACGGCAGGATCAGCGAGCTCTTGCCCCACGGCCTGCGCTGAAGCGGCGGGAAAGTGCCTCTTTCCATTAAAGATTGACGGCCTGCCTGCCGAAACGCTATGTTGAAAAGGAAAGGTGTCGGTTCTGGCTGAAACGCCGGCCGCAGTTTCTTCCTCACCCAACCGAGGCGCGCCATGAAGGTCAACGATATCGTTCCCGGCCAGCCGGGCATCGCCCCCGCCGCCAAGCGGCCCAACGTTGCAAGCGGTTCCTCCTTCCAGCAGCTGCTGGCCCAGGAGATGCAGGCCGCGAGCGGCGTCGAGGCGGTGGCCTCGGTGGCGCCGGTCACCGGAGCGACCGCGACCCCGGCCTTGCTGCGTGCCGAGAGCCTCCAGCTCACCGAGCAGACCATCACCACCCTCGACCGGTTCGGCGACGCCCTCAGGAATCCGGCCTATTCCGCCGACGACCTGGAGCCCTTCGCCGCCGCCCTGGAGGAAGACTCCGCCGCCTTGGTGGCCCTCAAGGACCAGCTGGAGGAGGATGACCCGCTCGCCGGGATCCTGGAGCGGGCCGCCGCCCTCTCCTGGCTGGAGGCGGCCAAGTTCCGCCGCGGCGACTACCATGCCTGATTTCCAGGCCGGATCAGCCGAGCGCCTTTCCTTTCCCGCCGCCTGAACCCTGTTTTTTCAATCCATGGAACGCTTGCAGAAAATCCTGGCCAAGGCCGGGATCGCCTCCCGCCGTGGAGCCGAGGAGTTGATCCGCCAGGGCCGGGTCACGGTGGACGGCGTGGTGGTCAGCGAGATGGGGCTGCGCGTTGACCCGTCCCGCCAGCGGATCGCCTGCGACGGCAAGGAGCTCTCCCGGCCCGAGCAGAAGGTCTACCTGCTGCTCAACAAGCCCAAGGGCTACGTCACCACCCTCCACGACCCGCAGGGCCGTCCCATCGTCACCTCCCTGGTCGCCGACATCCCTGAGCGCATCTTCCCGGTGGGACGGCTCGATTTCGACACCGAAGGGGCCCTGATCCTCACCAACGACGGCGATTTCGCCGACCGCATCCTCCACCCCCGTTACGAGATCAAGCGGACCTACCAGGCCCGGGTGAGCGGCCATCCACCCAGGGAAAAGCTCCGGGAGCTTGAAAGGGGAATCCTCCTCGACGGCAAGAAGACCTGGCCTGCCCAGCTGCGGGTCATTGGCAAAGCCGCCACCGCCACCACCATCGAGATCACCATCCACGAGGGACGCAAACGCCAGGTACGCCGCATGTTTGCCGCGATCGGCCACCCGGTGCTCAGCCTCAAGCGGATCGCCTACGGCGGCCTGCGGCTGGGCGATCTTGCCAGCGGCGCCTACCGCCGCCTGGGGCCCGAGGAGCTCGCCACTATTTTTTCCTGAAAAACTATCCTGTTACACCGGAAATTCCCCGGCGGCCCTGCGTTCCCCGGCCTGCGGCAATGCCGCAACCACGCCTGCCTGCGCGCTTTTTTCCGGGCGCCAAAAAATATTCTTTACATTTGAAGAGTTACCGCAGTAAGATGCTTTATCTGTCTGTATTTTATATCCTTTTCCGGAAGCTGCTATCGGGAGTTAGGGAGATGAACAAATCGGAGTTGATCGAGGCCCTGGCCGAGGCGATGAACATCCCGATGCGGGACGCGAGTGCTGCGGTGAACACCATCCTGGAGGCCATGGCAACCGCCCTGGCCAACGGCGACAGCATCGAGATCCGCGGGTTTGGCAGTTTCGTGGTCAAGGAGTACAGCGCCTACTATGGCCGCAACCCCAAGACCGGCGACAAGATCGAGGTCAAGCCCAAGAAGCTCCCCTTCTTCAAGGTGGGCAAGGAGCTGAAGGAGCGGGTCAATACCGGCTCCTGATCAGCTGTTCCCCTCCTCTTCGACCAGCTCGCCCACCAGATCGTAGGGGTGGGCCTCGGTGATGCGCATCTGGACGAACTCACCGGGGGTGCACGTGCCCGAGGTGATGTAGACGCAGCCGTCGATCTCCGGCGCTTGGAATCGGGTTCTTCCCTCCAGCAGCAGATCGCTCTCCCTGCTTACCCCCTCCACCAGCACCATCTCCGTCTTCCCCACCATGCCCTGGTTGCGCGCCAGCGAGATCTCCGCCTGCAGGGCCATCAGCCGCTCCCGGCGCTCCGCCTTTTCCTCCTCGCCGCACTTGTCGGGCAGGGTATGGGCAGCGCAGCCCTCCTCGTCCGAGTAGGCGAAGATTCCCACATGCTCCAGGCGGTGGCGGGAGAGGAACGCGGCGAGCAGTTGCACGTCCTCCTCGGACTCGCCAGGAAAACCCACCATCAGGGTGGTGCGAATGGCGGCATGGGGCAGAATTCGCCGGATGCTGGCCAGCAGCGCCTCGATCCGTTGCAGGGTGTAGGGGCGGCGCATGGCGGCGAGCACCCGGTCGGAAACGTGCTGGAGCGGGATGTCCAGGTAGGGAACGATGCGGGGGTTGGCGGCGATGTACTCAAGCAGTGCGTCGTCCACCCGGGCGGGATAGAGATAGAGCAGGCGAATCCATGGAATGGCGGTGCGGTCCAGCAGGGCGGTCAGCAGCTCCCTGAGCCTGGGGGTGCCCGGTCCCAGGTCATGGCCGTAGGCGGTGAGGTCCTGGGCCACCAGGGTCAGTTCCTTTACCCCGAGACGGTCCAGGGTGTCGGCTTCCTGGAGCAGGTCGTCGAGCGGCCTGCTGCGCAGCGGTCCGCGCAGGGAGGGGATCAGGCAGTAGGCGCAGCGGTTGGCGCAGCCCTCGGTGACCTTGAGATAGGCACGGTGGGCCGGCGCGGACAAGCGGCGGGGCAGGGTGCTGTCCATGAGGAACTCAGGTTGGCCGATGAGCAGCGGCGGCTCAGCCTGGCGCGCCAGGGTGCGCAGGCTGGCCACCAGGTCGCGCGGGGCATCGGTGCCCAGGAAGAGATCCACCTCGGGCAGTTCCCGGGCCAGTTCCGTCCCGTAGCGCTGCACCAGGCATCCCACCACCACCAGGCGGAGCCCCGGTCGCTCCTCCTTGAACTCGGCCAGGGCGAGGATCTCGTCGATCCCCTCCTCCACCGCCGACTGGATGAAGCCGCAGGTGTTGACCAGGAGCAGGTCGGCCTGGCCCGGTTCCTCGCAGGGCTCGTATCCCGCCTCGGCGAGCAGCCCGAGCAGCACTTCGGTGTCCACCAGATTCTTTGGACAGCCCAGGCTAACGGTGAAAACCTTTTTCATGGTTGCCTTCCTCCTTGCCGGCATTCCCTTGGCCCGCCGACCCATAAACGGAAAAAGGCCGCCGGGTTTCCCCGACGGCCTTGGCAGATCCGGACAATCCGCTGGATTACTTCAGCAGCGGGTTGGCGAAGAGCAGGATCAGGGAGATAACCAGACCGTAGATGGTCAGAGACTCGATCAGAGCCAGACCGATGATCATGGTAACGGTGATCTTGCCGGAAGCCTCGGGGTTGCGGGCGATGCCGGAGCAAGCGCCGCCGATGCCGGAACCCATGCCGATGCCGCAGCCAAGCGCGGCGATGCCTACGGAGAGGGCAGCGGCCAGACAAACCAGAGCCAGGTTCACGCCGGAAGCAGCAGCGCCAGCATCACCCTCGGCGGCCATGGCAACGGTGGCCATGCCCAGCACCATCAGAACAGACAACAGACTTACCTTCTTCATTGTGTTTCCTCCTACGAAAAGTTTATGTATTGGCCTTCTTCCTATTGAAGAACTGTATGATCTCAATAAATCCACGAAAGTCACAGGTCATCGTGCCCAATTCACCGCGACTCGCGTGCACAGTTGGCATCGCCCATAGCGATGCCAACAAGAACTGTCTGAATCGAATCAGTGCGCATGCTCCATGGCCGCCGAGAAGTAGAGGATCGACAGCAGCAGGAATACCAGGGCCTGGACGATGGAGACGAAGACGCCCAGACAGAGGATGGGCAGCGGCGCGAAGTAGGCGCCGGCCAGCATGAACAGGATGCCCAGCAGGGTCTCCTTGGCCATGATGTTGCCGAAGAGACGGATGGAGAGCGAGAGGATACGGGCGATATGGCTGATGAGCTCGATGGGGAACATCAGCGGGATCAGCCAGGGAATCGGTCCGAGGAAGTGCTTGATGTAGCCGGCGCCGTGGAATTTGAGCCCCAGGATGTGGGTGGTGCAGAAGATGATCAGGGTGCAGGCCAGGGTGATGTTGAGGTTGGAGGTGGGGGACATGAAGCCGGGCATCAGACCGACCATGTTGGCCACCAGGATGTAGAGGGCGAAGGTGGCAAGCATCGGAAACATCATCTTGGCCCCTTCCTTGCCCATGTTGTCGGCCATGAACTCCTCCAGGCCGCCGATAATCACTTCCCAGAAGTTCTGTCCCTTGCCCGGCACCAGATTCATGGTGCCCAGGGTCAGCTTGGGAACGAGAATCAGGAAGGCCATAACCAGCCAGGTGTAGGTCATGTGCGGCGAAACCAGCTTGGCCAGCAGGGTGTCGCCCACCGGACCGTGGGGCACGGGCAGACCAAGGGTCTGCAACAGCAGGGAGATAAAGAGTATTGGATGTTCCATGGGTAATGACGCCTCCTTCCTTACCTTGTTGAATCCTTTTCAATGCGTAAATCTTTCACCGCGCCGAGCACGGCCGCCACTATCCCCAGAAATACCGTGGACAGGCCGATCAGGAGTCCGATGGTATGCACAAGCCCCTTTCTGACCAGCAGGAAGAGCACCACCGTCACCAGCGCCAAGCGCAGATAGTATCGGATGAAAAACCTGGCCTTGGCCGCATCGAGCGGCCCCCTGAGCAGTGTGGTCAGATCCCGTTTCAGGAACAGAAAGCTCAGGTTGGCGACCACGCCGCCCACCAGGATCGAGGCCGCCACGAAGAGCGAGCCCCACAGCCAGCCGCCCGCGCAGAGCAGCAGCAACACCAGCCAGTTGAACAGCTGGACCATCGGCAGCGACACGGTGCCGGCTTCGTGGTCCCCGCCGTTCATCGGAAATCCTTCTTCCGGGCCATGACGTAGAGGTTCTTGAAGGCCGCCGCCACGCCGAAGCCAAGAAAGATCAGGGTCAGCCACGGCGCGGTCCGGCCACCGAAGACCTTGTGGTCCAGCAGGTAGCCGATGCCCACCCCGACGAAGACCGAAAAGGCAACGGCCATGCCGATGGTGCTGAACTCGGCCAAGAGCCGCATGGCATCCCTACGGTTGTTGGACACGCGCCTCTCCCGACCAGTGCCATAAAAGCGTTTCGTTTCGTATCATGGCCCTCCCCCAAAGTCAACGGCTTTTTTCGCCGATCAGCCACCTTTATGATGGTTGCGTCAGTGCCTTTGGTGGCACTCTTTCTTTTGTGTAATCAAATAATTACGTGTGAAAAAACAATGGGGTCGGGTCACTGTGAGGCCAGCAACTTTTTGAATGACCATTCAGTCCTTTCGAGCACCAGGGCGAGATCCGCCTCGCTCTGCGCCGCCGAGACAAAGGCGGCCTCGAACTGGGAGGGCGCCAGCCATACGCCCTGCTCCAGCATCAGGCGGAAATAGAGACCGTAGCGGGCGGTGTCCGCCTGCATCGCGCTGGCAAAGTCGGTCACCGGCCCGGGGCAGAAGAAGGCGGTCATCATGGAGCCCACCCGGTTGAGGCAGGTCTGGCCGGGCAGGTACTTTTCCGCCAGCGCGGCGAGACCCTCGGCGAACCGGGCCGATTTCTCCTCCAGAGCCTGGTAGAATCCCGGCCTGGCCAGTTCCCGCATGGTGGCCGCGCCCGCCGCCATGGCCAGCGGGTTGCCGGAGAGGGTGCCGGCCTGGTAGACCGGACCCACCGGAGCCACCATGTCCATGATCTCCTTTTTGCCGCCGTAAGCGCCCACCGGCAGGCCGCCGCCGATGATCTTGCCCAGGCAGGTGAGGTCGGGCATGATCCCGAAGTACTCCTGGGCACCGCCGCGGGCCAGCCGCAGGCCGGTGATCACCTCGTCGAAGATCAGCACGATGCCGCGCTCCCGGGTCAGCTCCCGCAGCAGGGCCAGGAAGCCGGGCGCGGGAGGGACCACCCCCATGTTGCCGGCCACCGGCTCGATGATGACGCAGGCGATGTCCAGGGCGGGGTCGCGCAGAGTCTTCTCCAGGGTTTCCGCATCATTATAAGGAATGGAAAGGGTGTTCTTGACGATGTCCTCCGGCACCCCCGGGCTGCCCGGGATCCCGAGGGTGATCACCCCGGAGCCCGCCTTGACCAGAAAGCTGTCCGCATGGCCGTGGTAGCAGCCATCGAACTTGATCACCTTGCTGCGCCCTGTGTAGCCGCGGGCCAGCCGGATGGCGCTCATGGTGGCCTCGGTGCCGGAGCTGACGAAGCGTACCTTCTCCACCGAGGGAAAGGCGTCGATCACCAGCTCGGCCAATTCCACCTCCAGGCCGCAGGGGGCGCCGAAGCTGGCGCCGTCCTTGAGCGCCGCCGTAACCGCGCTGGTTGCCGCCGGATGGCCGTGGCCGAGGATCATCGGCCCCCAGGAGCAGACCATATCGATGAACTCGTTGCCATCCACATCGTAGATCTTGGCCCCTTCCGCCCGCCGGACAAAGAGGGGATCGCATCCCACCGAGCGGCAGGCCCGCACAGGGCTGTTGACCCCGCCGGGGATGAGCTGCTGCGCCCTTTCGAAAAGACTCCGCGACTGATCCTGCTTCATGGTGTTCTCCCCGGTGGCATTGTCCACCGCGCCAAGGGTTTCGGGCAGCCCTCGCGGCCGCGTGGTTGGCCGTCGCTGGCCGCGGACCCAGGCGGGCGAAGGCAAATTTTCCATCAAAGCCGAGACTATAGCAGGCGGGCGGCGGGCTGTCAAAAAGCTTTCCGCGGCGCAAGCCGCGAAGGATGCTGGGGCACTTGCCCCGCTTTTGCCTTGACAAGCCGGGGCTGGCCAAGAAATAATCGAAAAAGAACGGAAAGTTCCGAAGCGCGCTCTCTTTCTCCATCCCCTCCGCCTGAGGAGCAGTCAATGGGCAAAAAGAAAAGCAACCGTCCCGCGGAGCAGCCGAGGGTGCTGCAAGACACGCCCGCCGCCGGCGCGGCCGCACCGCCGCCAGGAGTGGTCCGCCGCAACTACCGCGAGCCCATCTCCACCGAAGACACCGTCCGGGCGGAGATTGACGGCGCGGACTATGCCGTCATCGACATGGGCAGCCATGGCCTGGGCATCATGGTTCCTTCCCGCGACACCTTCACGGTGGGAGAACCCTGCCGGGTTCTTCTCCACATCGGCGACAATACCCTGGAACTGCACGGCGCCATCGCCCATATCTCCCCCAGCGAGAACGCCGGCGAATGGCGCTGCGGCATCGGCATCCAGCGGATCATGGCCAATCACCAGGCCATGCTGCAGCAGTTCCTGCTTGCCCATCACGCGCGGCTCTTCGGCGACAGCACGCCCTGATGGCATTTTCCTCGACCTCGTCACAGGAACCAGCATGACAGATCCCACCGACAAGCGCGACATTCTCGATGCTCTCCTCAAAGGAGCCCCTGATGACGCGCCCGAAGGCCTGGATGCGCTGGCCCGCCTGATCCACCGCAAGGTCGCGCCGGAACCCGCCGCAGAGCGGCAGGAGCCACGGCGCCCGTCCAGAAGCAAGAAACGCCCCGGCGCGCCCCAGGACAAGAAAAAGAGCACCCACTACCTTTCCGGCGATATTTTTCAAGACCTGGACGAGGCCAAGGAGCGGATCAACCGAGTCATTCAGGAGCGCAGCAAGCAGCATATCACCAAGTCCCGGATCGTTGATCAGGCGCTCCGGATGATCCTCAAGGAGTTTGAGGAAAAGGGGGAAGCGAGTCCCCTGTTTCAAGAGTTGCTGAAGGGAAACGACCCTAAATGAGAGCGGAGATGGCCGGTTGCGCGCCCGCCGCGCCGTAAACTGGAGACCCCCATGATCATCACCTGCCCGCACTGCAAAAAGCAGCACAATATCGACGAAAAACGCATCCCGGCCAATGTCCGGTTCGCCCGCTGCCAAGGGTGCGGCCAGCAGTTTTCGCTGGAGATCCCCCGTCCGGAGCAGCAGCCGGCGTCTCCCGCCGCCGCGCCGCCAACGCCGCCGCCGGTATCGGTGCAGCCGTCTCCGGAGGCCGGCCAGCGAGAAGGCCTGCTTGGCGGGGAAAGCCGGCCGGTCCGGCGCATCGGCGTCTCCCTGAGCAAGGGCGGGGTGGGGAAGACCACCACCTCGGTCAACCTGGCGGCCGGCCTCGCCTTGGCCGGCAAGAGGGTGCTGCTGGTGGACACCGACACCCAGGGGCAATCAAGCTTCATGCTGGGAGTCAAGCCCAATGGCGGCCTCACCGAACTGGTCACCGGCGAATTGCCGGCCGAGGAGGCGGTGGTCCAGGCGCGCAAGAACCTGTGGCTCCTGGCTGGCGGCAAGCCGCTTGCCGGGCTGAAGCGCCTCATCGACCGCAAGGATTACGGCGGCGAGCAGACCATCGCCCATGCCCTGGAGCCGTTGGAGGGGGCCTACGACTATGTGGTGGTGGACACCTCGCCGGGCTGGGATCCGCTCACCGTCAACGTGCTCTTCTACGTTTACGAGCTGCTCATCCCGGTCTCCCTGGAGGTGATGTCCATCCAGGGCTTTGGCGAGTTCCTGAAGAGCATCGCCTCGATCCAGAAGTTCCGCAAGGAGATCGAGCTGCGCTATATCCTGCCCACCTTCCGCGACATGCGGGTGAAGAAGGGGGTCGACTTCCTGGAGCAGCTGCACAGCCTGTATGGCGACAAGGTGTGCGAGCCGATCCGCTACAATATCCGCCTCTCCGAGGCACCGGCCTACGGGCAGACCATCTACGAGTTCGCCCCTGGTTCCAATGGCGCCCAGGACTACCGCGATCTGGTCCGCAAGGTGACCGGCGAGCCGGATCTCTTTACCTGAGCCCTTTCCCATGACCTTTGAAAGCAAGTTGATTCCCATCCTGCGCCAGGGGGTGGACATGGTGCGGATGATCGCCTTCAAGCGGTTCCGCGACAGCGTGGGGGGGTCGGATGGCGGGGTGAACGGCCGGGTCGCCGGCGCGCTGGTCAACGCCATCTTTGATCCCTCTTCGGCGGAAGCCGACGGCGTCGCCCTTGCCCTGGCCGAGCGCGAGCTGTTCCGTCAGTCCCTCGCCCGGGCGGCCGAAACCCTGGGCGACCTGCGCATCCCGGTGACCGACGCCCTGCGCATTCAGGCGTTGTGCGATCACCAGGAGGGGGAGGACAGCACCGCCACCCTGCGCCGCGCCCAGGAGTTGGGAGTCCTGCTCACGGAGCGCGAACTGCCGCTTCCCCATTCCTTTCTCAACCTGGTACGCACCCTGGGACAGGCGTGGGGGCTGTTGAGTCCTCCCGCTTCCCGCGCTTGATTCAGCGGAACCTCCTTGACAAAACCCTTGGCAGCTAGTAATAATTTCTATTTTATCATTTCCTGTTGTATCCTTTCTCTTTGGGGGAACTGTCCGGCGCGGCGGCGCGGCAGCCTCCTCTTCGTCTCGCATGCCGCGAAATCCCAAGCACGACTCGACTGAGCCCAAAGGGGCAAAGACCATGGCCGATCCAGACAGCAAGGGCAATACCTTCATCTTTCTTGACACCGGCGGTAAGCGCTGGAATCGCCTTCGCCTGGTGGCGCTCTCCGCCAGCCTGCTCCTCTTTGTGGCCGCGGTGCTCTTTGTCCAGTCACTGCTCAGCACCCCGCGCCTGGAGCAGCCCCAGAGCCTGCGCGCCCTGCAAAGCCGTCTCCAACTGCTCCAGACCAAGGAGACCCGGCAACCGGCGCCTTCGAAGCCGGTCTGGCTGAAGCGTGCCGGTCAGAAAGGCGGCAAGGCCGGGCTGCCGGCGCAGCATGGCGGCATGGGGGAGATCCGGCTCGGTTTTTACGCGGCCTGGGATCCCGCCAGCCTGGTCTCCCTTGGCAAGCACGGCAACCAGTTGACCCATCTCTCCCCCAAGTGGCTGACCATGGCCGATGGCGAGGGGACCCTGCGTGCTTTTCCCCTGGACGAGAAGCTGCTGGAGATGGCCGCCGAGGCCGGCCTTACCCTGATGCCCCGCCTTGACAACCTCTCCATGGACACCTGGCTCCCCGAGGCGGTGGAGGCAGTTGCCTATGGCCCGCCGGAGCGGCGACAACGCCTGATCGGCGAACTGCTCACCCGGCTGGCGGAAATCGAGGCAGGGGGCATCATCCTCGACTGGGGCCAGCTCGATCCCACCTACCGTCCGCGCTACACCGCCTTGGTACAGGAGATTGCCAACGCCCTGCACCAGGAGGGAATGGCGCTCTGGCTGGGGGTGCCGGTGGGCGACGAGCTGCGCGCCTTCGATCTGGAGGCGCTGGCGCCGGTGGTGGACAACTTCGTGGCCATGCTCCACGACGAGAACTCCGAGTACGACCAGCCAGGCCCGATTGCCTCGCAGCCGTGGTTCGACGAGTGGCTGCGGGCGGTGACCAGCTACGGCCAGCCGCACCAGTGGATCGTCAGCATCGGCACCTATGGCTATGACTGGCGGGAAGGCGGCGAGAAGGCGGAGCTCATTGCCTTTGCCGACGCCATGGCCCGGGCGGGCAAGGCCAAGGTGGAAGGATGCGGCGTGGCGGGGCCGCTGTTCAATCCATCCTTCTCCTACACGGAGAATGGCCGTCGCCATTCGGTATGGTTCCTGGACGGGGTCACCTTTGCCAATCAGCTCCAGGCCGCCCGCCGTTTGAACCTGGGAGGGGTCGCCGTTTTTCAACTCGGCACCGAGGATCCCGCCGTCTGGACCGCTTTGGAGATGGCCGCTCCCTCCGCGGCCAATCCGCCCGACGCGCTCCAGGCCATCCCGGTTCAGGGGCCCATCGCCAACGTTGGCCAGGGTGATTTCCTCCGCCTGGAAGAGGCAGGGGAGGATGGCGTCCGACGGGTATCGGTCGCCGGAGAGACCCTGGTCAGCATCTACCAGCGCTTTCCCGCCTACCAGACCATCGTCCATTATGGCCTGGCCGCCGGCGATCAGGTGGCGATCACCTTTGACGACGGCCCTGATCCGGACTGGACCCCCGATGTCCTGGACGTGCTCAGGGAGAAGGGGGTCAAGGCCACCTTCTTCATGGTCGGGGGCAAGATGGAGGATCACCCGGAGCTGGTGCGGCGGGTGGTGGCGGAGGGGCATGAGGTGGGGATCCATACCTACGCCCATCCCAATATCGCCGAAGTTTCCGAGGAGCGCGCCCTCATCGAGCTGAATGCCACCCAGCGGCTGCTGGAGAAGATCACCGGCCGCTCCACCTTGCTCTTCCGGCCGCCTTACAATGCGGACAGCCGACCGGCGGACGATGGCGGCATCATCCCCATCCGGGTGGCCCAGGGGCTCGGCTACCTCACCGTGGGGCACAGCCTCGATCCCCAGGACTGGCAGAAGCCGGGGGTCGATCAACTGGTGAACCGGGTGCGGGAGGGGAGGCAGTTCGGCCAGACCATCCTGCTCCACGACGCCGGCGGCAACCGGCGGCAGACCGTGGAGGCACTGCCGCGCATCATCGACTACCTGCGCACCCGGGGCGACCGCATCGTGCCGCTCGCCGAGATGGTGGGGTTGGCGCCGGCCGCCCTGATGCCGGAGCCGCCGCCGGAGCCGCCGTTGTCGCGGATCGCCAGCGCGGGCGGTTTCGAGCTGCTGCACCGGGTGCAGAATTTCCTCTGGTCCTTCATGATCGTGGCCACCATCCTGGTGGCCATCCGCACCCTGGTGGTGATCTGGCTCGCCCGCCGCCAGAAACGGCGGGTCGTGCCTGCGGGCTTTGCTCCCGCGGTATCGGTGCTCTTGCCAGCCTATAACGAGGAGAAGGTCATCGCCAGCACCCTGGGGGCGCTGCTGCGCTCCGACCACGCCGGCGAACTGGAGATCCTGGTGGTGGACGACGGTTCCACCGACCAGACCGCCCAGGCGGTAACGACGCTGGCCCAGACCGACCCGCGGGTGCGCCTGCTCCGCCAAGCCAACCAGGGCAAGGCCGTGGCCCTGCGGGCCGCTCTGGCCGCGGCCAGCCACGAGATTGTGGTGCTGCTGGATGCGGATACCCAGTTTCAGCCCGATACCATCCGTCATCTGGTGGCGCCGCTGGCCGATGCCAAGGTGGCGGCGGTTTCCGGCCACGCCAAGGTGGGCAATCAGGCAACCTTCATCGCCCGTTGCCAGGATCTGGAGTACACCTGCGGCTTCAACCTGGACCGCCGCGCCTTTGATGACCTGGACTGCATCACCGTGGCCCCTGGCGCGGTGAGCGCCTTCCGCCGGAGCGCCATCGCCGAGGCGGGCGGGATCAGTACCGACACCCTGGCCGAGGACACCGACCTGACCCTGACCCTCCACCGGCTGGGCTACCGGATCGCCTATGCCTCCGAGGCCATCGCCTGGACCGAGGCGCCGGAGCGGTTCGGCGTCCTGGCCAAGCAGCGGTTCCGCTGGGCCTTCGGCACCCTGCAATGCCTCTGGAAGCACCGCGACCTGCTGTTCAACCTGGAGAAAAAGGCGCTGGGCTGGTTCAGCCTGCCGGGACTCTGGTTCTTCCAGATCGTGCTGGTGGCGGTGGCGCCGCTGGTGGACAGCTTCCTGGTCGCCTCGCTCTTTCTGGGCGGCGGGATCCGGATCGCCATATACATCACCATCTTCCTGGGCCTCGACCTCTTGCTCGCCGCCATGGCCTGCGCGCTTGAGCCGCAACCGCTCAAAGCCGCCTGGCGCATCGTGCCCATGCGCTTTATCTACCGGCCGCTCTTGAGCTTTGTGATCTGGAAATCGCTGATCAAGGCGGGAAAAGGCGTCTGGGTGGGATGGGGCAAGCAGGAGCGCACCGGCTCGGTGACCCTGCCCGCCTGATTTCCCGGTCCGCAGCCGCGAAAAAGGCGGGAAATCGAGAGCGACTTGGCGTACAGTAGGACTGGCAATGCCCCGGTTTTTTTTCGAGCCAAGCACCGTGAGCAAAGGAGTTTTCCAGCCATGAAGACCGCCAGCCCCCTGCTGAAGTGGGGATACGTCCTTGCCGCCTGTTGCGCCCTCATTGCCCTGATCGCCATTGGCTGCGAGCGGGAGCGTCCCACCCCGGCCAAGCCCGCCGTCACCGGACCCGCCGAGGTGGTCTGGCCGCAGGGGGCGGCCTATACCGGCGCCTATGTGGACTTCGGGGAGGGGGAGGATGACGTCACCCTGGAGGCCATCGAGAATTTCGAGGCCATGGTGGGCAAGCAGCAGGCCATCATCGCCTCTTCCAGCTTCTGGGGCGAACAGACCTTTCCTGAGAAGAACCTGGGGATCATCAGCCGCTACGGCGCCCTCCCCCTCATCTTCTGGTCGCCCTGGGACCGGCCCTACATGGAAAACACCCCCCAGGAGAAGTTCAGTCTCAAGGCCATCCTGGCCGGCAAGTGGGACAGCTACATCGACATGTGGGCGGACGGCGCCAAGGCCTTTGGCAAACCGCTGCTGGTGACCTGGGGTCTTGAGATGAACGGCTTCTGGTTCCCCTGGTCCGGGGCGCACCATGGTGCCGGTCAGGTGATCCCCGGCTCCGATCCGGTTCGCTACCTCGGCCCGGAGACCTACAAGAAGGCATACCGTTACGTGGTGGACCGGGTGCGGGCCCGTGGCGCACACAACGTTCTGTGGGGCTTCCACGTCAATCACGTCACCTATCCGCCCGGGCCCTGGAACACCATGGCCAGCTACTATCCCGGCGACGACTACGTGGACTGGCTGGGGATGAGCGCCTACGCCATGCAGTACGGCTGGCAGGGCTGGAGCAGCCTGACGGCGGTGACCGACAAGGCCTACGGCGAGCTGGCCGCCATCAGCGCGGTCAAGCCGATGGTGATGGCCGAATGGGGGGTGGCCGAGTTCCCGGACAAGGGCGACAAGGGGGTGTGGATGACCGAGGCCTTCGCCGCCCTGAAGGACCGCTATCCGCGTTTCCGGGCCGCTGTCTACTGGCACGAGCGCTGGCAAAACTCCGACCAGAGCTACAGCAATCTCCGGGTCAACTCCTCTCCCGAATCCTTGACCGCCTACCGCAAGGCGGTGGCGGACCCGTACTGGCTGCCGCGACCGCAGTACCGGCCCAAGCGCTGAAGGCGTGCCGCCACTTCCCTTGGCCCAGAAGGAATGGCGGGTGGTTTTGGCGACACTCCCGCCTGCCCAGCCTTCTGGCAAGGCGAGGCCAGGTTTTATTGTTTTGCATCCCCTCTGCTGCGGATTCGCGACCATTTTGCCGCGCGCTGTGCTACAGTGAGCCCGGCCGCATCCATGGGGTGTTTCCTGCTGTAAATCCAGAGCGATGCAGAGAACCCATGGCCGTGCCGTACCAGGGAGCACCATGTCAGGAGTGAAAGGTTTTTATGCGTAATGCCGCCATCCTTTTCGAGCCGGACGGCTATGTGCTGGACGGCGACCGGCTCATGGGCCGGCAGGCCGCGGGCAATGCCTTCCTGCGGGCAGCGGTGGCCGGCCGCCAGGGGGAGGCCCTGTGGGCCTACACCCCGTTCCGCCGTTCCGCCGAGATCTTTGCCCAGCTCGTCCAAGCACTGGACCCCGCCGCCGAGGCGCGCTGGTTGCCGGCGGACCGGCTGGACATCCTGGCGCAGCGTGGCGCACTCTATCTGCCGGGGCCCGGTCTGGATGCCGCCGCCCGGCTGCGGCTGCGGGTTGGGCCAGCCGCCTACAGCCTGTGCGGGGTCACCCACACCACTGCCTCGCATGGGGCCATGGATGCGGTGGTCGGCATGCTCAGCGCGCCGGTGATGCCCTGGGACGCCCTGATCTGCACCTCCAGCGGGGTGGCGGCCACGGTGCGCCTTCTGCTTGCGGCGGAGCAGGAGTATCTGACCTGGCGGTTCGGCATGCCCCCGCGGTGTCTGCTGCCCCAGTTGCCGGTGATCCCGCTGGGGGTTCACTGCGCCGACTTCGAGATCGCCGCGCCCGAGCGGCAGGCGGCCCGGCTGGGCCTGGGGATTGCCGAAGACGAGGTGGTGGCCCTCTTCGTGGGGCGGCTTTCCTTTCACGCCAAGGCGCATCCCCATGCGATGTATCGCGGCCTCGAGGCCGCCGCCGCGCAGAGCGGCAAGCGGCTGGTCCTTATCCAGGCAGGCTGGTTCGCCAACGCCCATATCGAGCAGGCCTTCAAGAATGGCGCCGCGCTGGAATGCCCCTCGGTGCGCGCCCTCTTTGCCGACGGCAAGGATCATGCGGCCCGCCGCCAGGCATGGGCCGCCGCCGATCTGTTCGTCTCCCTTTCCGACAACATCCAGGAGACCTTCGGTCTTACCCCCATTGAGGCCATGGCCGCCGGATTGCCGGTGGTGGTAGCCGATTGGGACGGCTACAAGGACACGGTGCGCGACGGGGTGGACGGCTTCCGCATTCCCACCCGCATGTCGCCGCCCGACCTGGGAGAGGCCCTGGCCCGCCGCCACGAGGCGGGGGTGGACAACTACGACTTTTACTGCGGCCTGGCCTGTCAGACGGTCTCCATCGACCATCGGGTGCTGGCCGAACGCCTGGCCGACCTGGCCGGCGATGCCGGCTTGCGGCAACGACTGGGCGAGGCGGGCAGGCAGCGGGCCAGGCAGGTGTTCGACTGGTCGGTGGTCTATGGCCTCTATCAGCAGTTGTGGGCGGAACTGGGGCGGATCCGGCAGGAGGCCTTGCGCAATGGTGAATGGCAGGCCATGCTGGCCAAGGCGCCCCGGGCGGCGGCGAGCAGGATGGATCCGTTCCGGGCGTTTGGCCACTATCCCACCGCCCTGATCCAGCCGGCCACCATCGTCTCCCTGACCCCTGGGGCTGATGGCCAACGCTACCGCGCCCTTGTCGGGCACCCGCTCTTTGGCTACGCCGACAAGGTGTTGCCCCAAGTGGCGCTGGTCGAGGCTGTGCTAGCGGCCTTGGCCGAGGAGGGATTGCCGCTGGCTGCCCTGGCTGGCCGGCTCGGCCTCGATCTCGGGGGGGTGGTGCTGGCGGTGGCGGTGCTGGCCAAGATGGATCTGGTGCGATTGGCTTCGGAGGATGGCGGTGGCGGAGTTTGAAGCTGGCGCGCAGCTGTGCAAGGTGACCACCACCCATGACCAGGTCGAGGATCGCCTCCGGCTGGCCGGGGAAGACGGGGAGGGCAACGCCCTGGTCCTTTGGATCACCCAGCGTTTGGCAAACCGCCTGATCGAGGCGTTGGTGGGTTGGCTGCACGCGGAAGATGCCGGCGCCGGCGGCGAGATCGGGCAGGCATGGCGGCAGGATGAGGCCCTGTTGCAGTGGCAGGGCGGCGCCCCGGTCGAGCCGGGAATCGCCGCGCCGGAGTGGTTGGTGGAGACCATCGACCTGGGCCGGGGGCTGGATCGCTACACCCTGACCTTCCGAGGGTGCGGCGGCGGGATGGCGGTTCTGCCCTTGAGCGGGCAGGAACTGCGGCAATGGCTCGCCATCGTGCATGGTTTGTACCGGCAGGCAGGCTGGCCTTGCCAGATATGGCCTGCGTGGTTCGAGAACCCCTCGCCCGGCCGGGCGGCGCAGGCGGTTCATTGAGACGGAGTTGCCACGGATGCGCATCCTTTTTATCCATCAGAATTTCCCAGGCCAGTTCAAGCATCTGGCCCCGGTGCTGGCCGCGGACCCGCAAAACCAGGTCCTCGCCTTCACCATGCAGAAGAACGCCCCTCCCTCCTGGCAGGGAGTGCGGCTCATCCCGTATCAGCCCGGGCGCGGCACCACCCCGGATGTGCATCCGTGGGTGGCTGATTTCGAGACCAAGACCATCCGCGGGGAGGCGGCCTTCCGTACCGCCCTGGCCCTGCGTGCCCAGGGCTTCAGCCCCGAGGTGATCATCGCCCATCCCGGCTGGGGGGAAAGCCTCTTTTTGAAGGAGGTATGGCCCGCCGCGCGGCTGGGCATCTACTGCGAGTTCTTCTATCACGCCGCCGGCGCCGACGTGGGCTTCGATCCGGAGTTTCCCTCCCAGGATCCCGGCGAGGTCTGCCGGTTGCGGCTCAAAAACCTCAATAACCTGCTGCATTTCGAGGTCGCCGACGCTGGCATCTCGCCCACCCACTGGCAGGCCTCCACCTTTCCGGAGCCGTTTCGCGGCAAGATCGCCGTGGTGCACGACGGCATCGACACCGTGGCGGTGGCCCCCAACCCGGCGGTTTCCCTCACCCTGAACAGCAATCTGACCCTCAGCCGGCAGGACGAGGTGATCACCTTTGTCAACCGCAACCTGGAGCCCTACCGGGGCTACCATATCTTCCTGCGGGCGCTGCCGGAGATCCTCGCCCGTCGGCCCAAGGCGCGGGTGCTTATCGTCGGCGGCGAGGGGGTCAGCTATGGCGCCCGGCCGCCGGAAGGCAAGACCTGGAAGGAGATCTTCCTTGCCGAGGTGGGCGATCGGCTGGACATGTCCCGGGTCCACTTTCTGGGCAATATCCCCTATCAGCACTTCATTCCGCTCCTGCAGCTTTCCACGGTGCACGTCTATCTCACCTACCCCTTTGTCCTTTCCTGGAGCCTGCTGGAGGCGATGAGCTGCGGCTGCGCCATCGTGGCCAGCGACACGGCGCCGCTTCGGGAGGCGATCCGCCACGACGACACCGGCAGGTTGGTGGACTTCTTCGATACCGCGGGCCTGGCCGAGGAGGTGGTTTCTCTGCTGGCGGATCCGGACAAGCGCCGGTTCCTGGGCGAGCGGGCCAGGGAGTTCGCCCGGCGCACCTACGACATGCAGAGCGTCTGCCTGCCCCGCCAGTTGGACTGGGTGCGGGCTCTGGGCGCAATGGCCTGAGGTGGCCGTGAACATCTCTCTTTGCATCAGCCGTGACGACGGCCAGGGCGAAACCGGGGACAGCGAATGGACCGGGGTGGCCCGCATCCATGACGGCCAGGTCACCGGTTCCGGGGTGCTGCTCTCCACGGGCCTCCATCTGCTCACCGTGGCCCACCTGCTCGATGAACTGGTGGTGGCCGAGGGCGAGGTGCTTTTCGATACGCCGGACGGCAGGGTTTCCCGGCGCATCCTGACCACCGAGCTTTATCCGGAGATGCTGATCACCGAGCAGGGAGTGTGGCACGACTTGGCCCTGGTCACCCTGGAGCAGGCGGCGCCGGAAGCGGCGGCGCGGTATGCCCTGTACACCGGCGACGACGAGGTCGGGCTGATCGCCACTCTTGCCGGCTATGGCCAGGCCCAGGACAGCGGCGGGGTGGCCCTGCCGGAGAGCGGCGCCACCCGGCGGGCCGGGGAGAATACCATCGACAGCGTCGGCACGCCGCTGGCCCTCTTCGCCTGGCATGGCAGCCTGGACGAACAGCTCTTCTACGACTACGACGACGGCACTGTGGCCCATGATACCCTGGGGCTGCTGCTGGCCGATCCTGATTTGGGACTGGGCGGCGCCGAGGCGATGATCACGCCGGGCGACTCCGGTGGCGGCCTTTTTGTGGAGCAGGATGGCGCCTGGCAGGTGGCCGGCATCAACAGCTATGTCACCCGTTGGGCCTCCACCGATCTCACCGGGATCGCAGAAGGGTCGCAGGGGGATGTCGGGGTTGCCACTCGGGTGAGCAGCTACGCGGAGTGGATCGAAACCAGCACCGGCCAGCTGCAAACCCCGGTCCCGCAGGCCTCGACCCCGCCAGCGCCAGGGCGGGTACCCCTGCAGGTGGCCGAAGGGGAGGGGACCTGGTTCCTGGTGCAGTTGCGGCAGACAGCCATACAACCCGCCACCGTCGATTTCTTCACCCGGGACGGGAGCGCCGTCGCGGGGCAGGATTACATACCCACCCGCGGCACCTTGAGCCTCGCGACGGGCGAACGGTGGGCAGCGATCTGGGTGCAGACCCTGGCGGACGATTGCAGCGAGGGGGGCGAGACCTTTTCCCTGGTGCTGGTTAATCCGCACGGGGCGAGTTTTTCCGGCGGGCAGAGCGAATTGGCCGCCCAGCGCACCATCATCGACGATCTTTCCCTGACCGGGGTGACCCAGCTGACTGATGCCTTGTGGGGATAAGGGCTCTCCTGTCGGGGTGCCCCGCATCATTTCTTGGCTTGACTCCAAGTGAGAATTACTGTTAAAAAAAGATCCTAGCAAGAATTTCTTGGGGCAGCATTGGCTAAGCTATTGTAAATGGTGTGAACGGATCGTTCCGTCGTGCGCGGTGACGATGCCGGAAGCGACCCGCGAACGAAGAGGAGGGATTGCCATGGGAAAGACAGGAAAGCGTTTTGCCTCATTTCTCTTAACCGGAAAAGCCGCCACCCTGCCCCTGCTGCCCACCAGCGCCCTTGCCGGCACGGTGAGCGACAGCATCTTCGGGAGCAGTGATGTGCATGTGCTGGAGTATGCCAGCGACGGCACGGTCCAGCTGCTCTCCGAGTTCGGCGGGGCGGCCAGCGCCACCGATCCCTACGGCACCACCGCCGCCAACGTGCTTTTCCCTGCGGCCGGATGCGCCGGCACCACCCCCACCACCATGAACGTGGTGGTCACCGGCCTTTCCAGCCGGAGCTATGTCTATATCCTGGCCTCCAGCCAAAAGGACAACACCGCCTTCCTGCAGATGTACTCCGACCTGCGGATCGGCTCCGACTTCCAGATCCTGTCTGCATTCGAGTATAGCGGTGCGGACAACGGCGTCGGCGTCGTCTCCGTTCCCGTCAATCTGGCCTCCATTGGCTTTGGGGCTGGAGAGACCATCTATCTGCAGGCAGCGGTCGCCACCATCAACCCCATTCTGGGTGGCTGGGGCGACTGGCGCTTCTCGGAGCTTGACGCGGTCACCGGCGTGAGCCAGAGCTGCAGCTACACCGATGGCGGCACCTCCTACTGATTCCAAGGGCGAAGCCGCGGAAGCCCCTCTTCTCTATTCAGGCACCCATATCGTCCTCCGGCGCTTGGCGCCGGAGGACGCTCCCCTGCTGTTCGATTGGCTGAGCGCCGCTGACGGCGCCCGCTATCGCGACGGCCTGCTCGCCGTTTGCCCGCGGCCCGACCTGCTCGCCTCCCGTATCGCCATGCAGCTGGCGATCTCCCCCCCCTTGGAATACGAAGCGTTGATTCTGCACGCGCCAAGCCATACCCCCATCGGGATAGTCGGGTTGAGTTCCCTGGATTTCCTGAACGGCAAGGCGGAGTTCTCCCTCCTTCTCACGCGAGGGCGGGGAACACGCTGCGTCCTGGAAGCCGTGGCCGCTGTCCTCGAGCGCGCCTTTGGCGAGCTTGGTCTGTACAAGCTCATTTTTCTGGTGCGCCCCGACAATCGGCCGGTCTTGCGGCTGCTGGCCCGCTTCGAGGTTCCGGAGGAAGGACGGTTGCGCGAGGAACTGGCGGTTTCCGACGGGACCCGCCTCGATCTGTGCCGATTTTCCCTGTTGCGGCGCGAGTGGCGGGCGCACCCCCTGCGCAGTCGGCTGCTGGCGCTTTTCCCCCAGGCCAAGGTATGAGCATGCAGCCGCGCCGTGGTGATGCGATATTGGTGGTGGCGCCCCATCCCGACGACGAGGTGATCGGCTGCGGCGGCTACCTGGCCCTTGCCCGCCAGGCCGGCCGCCGGGTGCGGGTGATCGTTCTGACCGATGGAGCCCTGGGCCGTGCCAGCGCGGCGGTCCGGGAAGGGGAATGCCGGGCCGGGCTTGCGGTGCTCGGCGTCGAGGAGGTCGAGTTCTGGGGATACCCGGACGGCTCGCTGCCCTTGAGCGGTCCCATCGTCCAGCGGTTGCAAGAGGCGGTGGCCGCGCTGCGCCCAGCGGAGATCCTGCTCCCGGCGCCGACCGATCCCCATCCCGATCATCGGCGCGCCACCCGGGTGCTCGTCAAGGCGCTTGCCGGCCAGTGGCAGGGGAAGCTGCTCTTTGCCGAGATCGTCACCCCGCAAGCGGTGATCACCCGTACTGTGGACATCTCGCCGGTGCTGGAACGCAAGCTGGAGGCCGTGCGCTGCCATGCCTCCCAGACCTGCCAGCACGACTACGAGGGAGGATGCCGCGCCTTGGCCCAACTGCGCGGGGTGGGGATCGGGGTTGCCTGTGCCGAGGCCTTTCTGGAGTATCACTGGGAGGGCGGCGAGGAGAATTTTTTCGAGACCCGACCGCTGGTTTCGGTGGTGGTGCGCGGCGACAACCCTGCTTTCCTGGCCTGCTCTTTGGCAAGCCTTGCCCGCCAGAGCTATGACCAGTTCGAGGTGATCCTGGTCTGGCACGGCGCGGGCGAGCCAGACCTTTCCCCATACTCCCTGCTCGATATCCGCTGGGTTGCCGGCGGCGTCAGCCGCGCCGGCAATCTCAACCTGGGGCTTGCCGAGGCTCGCGGCGACTATGTGGCCTTTCTCGACCAGGACGACCTGCTCTACCCACAGCACCTGGAGCTGCTGGTGGCGGAACTGCATGGGCGGCGCGAACTCGATGCGGTCTATGCTGGCTGCCGCCTGACCGCCTGCGCTCTGGAGCAGGGGCAGGTGCGGGTCCTGCGGGAGGAAGCGATTTTCAACCGACCCCTGCCGCCGGGACGCCTGCTGGTGGGCAATGCCATCCCCATCCATGCCCTGCTCTATCGGGCCCAGGTGTTCCGTGGGCATCGTTTCGATGAAACCCTCGACGTCTATGAGGATTGGGAGTTCCTGGCCCGGGTGGAGATGGCCGGCTATCGACTGGGGCATCTCGACGCGGTGACCTGCGAGTACCGTCTCTACGATGTTTCCGAGGGCGGGGGGCTCGGCGAACTGCACGCCAGCAAGGGGTATCTCCCCTGGCGGGGGGAGGTGGTCGGGCGGTTGGCCGCCAGGATGGGCGGCGAGCAGCTGGAGCAGCTGGCCTCCATCGTGGATGGCCTGGAAAAACGGGAACAGGAGCTGGCGAGCCAGTTGGCTTGCCGCGGCCAGGAACTGGCAGGGCTGCGCGAGGCGGTGAAGCGGCTGGAGGAGTTGGAGGCCGCCCTCAATGAAGGGCTGCGAGCGCTGGCCATCGAAGAGCCAGGCCGGCAGGGTCTTGCCATGCTGCTTGGCCGTTCGCTTCCCGCCGAGACGCTTTTTTCCATCATTCTGCCGGTGCACGACACCCCTGCCGAGCTGCTCTCCGAGACGCTTTTTTCCGTGGCCCGGCAGGCGTATCCCGGTTGGGAGCTCTGCCTGGTGGACGATGGCTCCTCCCGGCCGGAGACCCTGGCCCTGCTCGGCCAGGTTGTCGAGAGCCCGGAGTTTGCCGGGCGGTTGCACCACAAGCGGCGCCAAGACTCCGGCGGCATCGTGGCGGCCAGCAACGATGCCCTGGCGTTGGCCACCGCCCCCTATGTGCTTTTTCTCGACCACGACGATCTGCTCCATGACGAGGCGCTGCTTTCCCTGGCCTTGGCGCTCCGGGATGGCCGCGGCTATGGCCTGTTGTACACCGATAGCCGGACGGTCGATCGGACCGGCGCGCCGCTCTATGTGCACCGCAAGCAGGAATGGGCGCCGGAAACCCTCTTGCATGTGAACGCCGTCAACCACCTTGCCGTGGTGCGCCGGGATCTGCTGCTCGAACTGGGCGGGCTGCGGCCGGAGTTCGAGGGCGGCCAGGATTGGGACCTGCTCCTCCGTCTGGCGGGCTGCCTCACCGACCGGCAGGTGCGCCACATCCCCAAGCCTCTCTATGACTGGCGCGCCACCGAGACCTCGGTGGCCTACCGGCCGGAGGCGAAACCCTGGGCCTTTCCGGCGGCCAAGCGCGCGGTGGCCGCGCATCTGGCGAGCCTGGGTCTCGATGAGCCCGAGGTGGAAGCAAATCCCCACGGCAACGGGGTTCTCTGCCGCTGGCGAAGCCGAACCCCTGCGGTGGAGATCGTGGTCCCCACCCACGCCAACCTGAGTGGCCTGCAAAATTGTCTGCGCGGCCTGCTTGCGGAAACCGACTACCCGGCCCTCACCCTCACTGTCGTGGCCAACCGTGCCATCTCAGGGATCGAGGCGTTGCTGGCCTCGCTGGCTGGGGAGCAACGGGTCCGGGTTCTCCAAGACCCGGGCGGTTTCAATTGGTCGCGGCTCAACAACCAGGCGGCCCGTGATGGCGACTCCCCGCTGCTACTCTTTCTCAACGATGACATTGAGATCCTTGAGCGTGGCTGGTTGCGCGACCTGGTCCGCTATCTGGAACTGCCTGGGGTGGGAGTGGTGGGAGCGACCCTGCTCTTTCCGGATGGGAGTCCGCAGCATAACGGGGTGCGAACCGATCCGCAGTGGGTGGCCGGCAACATCGCCACCTGGGGGAGTCGCAACGAACTGGCGGTGACCCGCAACGTCGCGGCAGTGACTGGCGCCTGCCTGCTGGTGCCCCGGGAGACCTTCCAGCGGGCGGGTGGTTTTGACGAGCGTCTGGCGGTCAACTACAACGACATCGACTTCTGTCTGGCGGTGCGCGCGCTTGGCCTGCGGGTGGTCCTGGCCAACGATGTGCGGCTGGTGCACCATGAGATGGTCAGCCGAGGCCCCCTGGACAGTCCGGCCAAGCAGGAGCAGTGGCGGCTGGAGTCGGCGCTGATGCGGGAGAAGTGGGGCGAGGGCCTGGCGGATCCCTACGCCATGGGACAGGAGGTCATTGCCCTTGCCACCCGCATCCTCTCGGTGGGGTGAGAATGGAGCAACCGCAGGGCGCAGCGGCCGAAACAGTGGCTGGCGGCTATCTGATCCGTCCTTGGCGGGACGGCGACGAGGCGCACATTCTGGCCGCCTTCCAGCGCGTCTTTCCCTCCCGTCGCTCCCTGGCGGAGTGGCGCAGGATCTATGGCGATTCGCCGGATGGCGCCGAGATCATGCTTTGCCTCGCGCCGGATGGCGGGGTTGCCGCCCAGTATGCCGCCACTGTCCACCGCGCCTGCTGTGCCGGCGACGAGGTGCGGCTGGGGTTGATGCGGGACACCTTCAGCGTTCCCGATCATCGACAGGCCCGGCAGGGCAGGCAGGGCCTGGTGGCGGCCACCTACGAGGCCTTTGTCCGCCAATGGACCGGTCCTGGCCGTATCGCCTTCGGGTACGGCTTTCCCAATCCGCGCCACGAGCGGATCGGTCGGCTGCAGATGCACTACCAGCCCTTTTCCCGCTGGTGGCGCGGCCAATGTCTCCTGACGGCGGGAGACGCCTCGGCCCAAAGGCGGGCAACCCCGCTCACCGTGCGGCAGCTTTCGGGCTTTGACCGGGGGTTTGACGATCTCTGGGCCCGGGAATCGGGGCGCTTTGCCTTTGCGCTCATCCGGGATGCCCGTTTTCTGGAGTGGCGTTTTGGCGGCGACGACCGCTACCTCTGTTTTGCCGCGTATCCCTTCCTGGCCGCCACGCCCAGCGGCTATCTGATCTTCCGGCCCCAGGGCGAATTCGCCTGGCTGGCCGACTTTCTGCTGCCCCGCGATCCGGCCGCGGCCCTTGCCTTCTGGCAGGAGGTGAGCGCCAGGCTGCTGGCCCGGGGGATCCGGCGGGTGGAGGGCTGGTGCGCCGCCTCGGCTCCCGACCTGCCATTCCTTGGGCGCCTGGGCTTTGCCGGCATGGAGCGGGGCGAGCAGCTCCGCCCCGTCTTCCGTTGCTTTGATCCCGGCCTTGATCCGGAATGGGCCGATGGCCACTTCCATTTTTCCATGGCCGATTCCGACCTGGTCTGACCAGGCGGGAATCTGTGTGACGAAGTCGCCGCAATCGGGTATCTTGCCTCCCTGTTGCTGGAACCCTATCACCCCATGAATACTTCGCCCCCAACCGCCATGCCGACCACCGCCCCCACGCATCCCTCCTGCTTCACTCTGCACAGCCGTTCCTCCGAGTGCGCGGCCAGGCGGGGCGAGGTGCGCACCCTGCACGGCACCGTGCAGACCCCGGTCTTCATGCCGGTGGGCACCCAGGCCACCGTCAAGGGGGTGACCCCGGAGCATCTCAAAGAGCTGGGCGCCCAGATCATTCTGGGCAACACCTACCATCTCTACCTCCGGCCCGGCCACCAGCTGATCGAGCGCTTCGGCGGCCTGCACCGCTTCATGAACTGGGATCGGCCCATCCTCACCGACAGCGGCGGCTTCCAGATCTTCAGCCTCAAGGAGCTGACCAAGATCACCGAGGAGGGGGCGCGTTTCCGTTCCCACATCGATGGCAGCCCGCTCTTTCTCAGTCCCGAGGATGCGGTGGCGGTGCAGGAGGCGCTGGGCTCGGACATCATGATGTGCCTGGACACCTGCATCCCCTATCCGGCCGACCGGCAGGAGGCAAAAAAGGCCACCGAACTCACCGGCCGCTGGGCCCGGCGCTCCCGGCTGGCGCAACGGCCGACCGGCCAGCTGCTCTTTGGCATCATCCAGGGCGGCATGTTTGCCGACCTGCGGGCGCGGGCCGCCGAAGAGCTGGTGGAGATCGGCTTTGATGGCTATGCCCTGGGCGGGCTTTCGGTGGGAGAACCCGCCGAGCTGATGATGGAGATCACCGAACAGACCACCGCGGTGATGCCGGAGCACGCGCCCCGCTACCTCATGGGCGTCGGAACCCCGGAGAATCTGGTGGAGGCGGTCTATCGCGGCGTGGACATGTTCGACTGCGTCATGCCCACCCGCAACGCCAGGAATGGAATGCTCTTTACTTCGACCGGGCGGCTTGTTATAAAAAACGCACGCCATCAGGATGATCAGCGGCCCGTGGACGAGGCGTGCGACTGCTATACCTGCCGCCATTACTCCCGGGCCTATCTGCGCCACCTGTACATGGCGCGCGAGATCCTTTCCTCGCAGCTCAACACCATCCACAACCTGCACTACTACGTCACCCTCATGGCCCGCATGCGCCAGGCCATCGAGGAGGACCGGTTCGTGCAGTTCCGCAAGGAGTTCCACGCCACCCGGTCCGTTGAGGCGGAATAGAAGCCGGGCCCGGCACAATCAAACGTTTTGGGAGGATTCTCATGGTTGATGTGGCTTTCGCGGCCGATGGCGCCGCGGCCGGTGCGGCAGCCCCCGGCGGATTCATGCAGTTTCTGCCGCTGATTATGATCTTCGCGGTCTTCTACTTCCTGTTGATCCGTCCCCAGCAGAAGAAGGCCAGGGAGCAGCAGGAGTTCATCCAGGGGCTCAAGAAGGGCGACGAGGTGATCACCGGCGGCGGCCTGCACGGCAAGATCACCGGACTGACCGACAAGGTGGTCACCCTGGAGATCGCGGACAACGTGCGGGTCAAGGTCAATCGCCAGTACATCCTCGGTTCGGTGGCCTCGCTCAACGCGGAAGGCGACAAGCAGGAAGGCGCCTCCTGCGCCATCGGCAAGGGCGGTTGAGGCTGATCACCCTTCCCGCCGGGCGCGGGAGCACGGAGATGAAAAAAAAAGCCTGGCCGGGGTTCCGGTCAGGCTTTTTTTTTGCCTCAAGAGGGGAAGGGGGCTGGTCGGCTCAGAGTTCCTGATGGGTTGGCCGGCCGTCCAGCAGGGTGAGCACGGCCTTGCCCTGGAGTTCCCAGCCCAGGAAGGGAGAGTTCTTGCTCTTTGAGCGAACGGACTCCTCGGTGAAGACGAAGCGCCGTTCCGGGTCGATCACCGTGATGTCCGCCGCCGCCCCCACCGCGAGCGTGCCGCCAGCCACCCGGAGCAGCCGGGCGGGGTTGAGCGCGAGCAGCTCCACCATCCTGGCCGGGGTGATGATCCCCTGCCGTACCAAGGCCAGGGTGAGCGGCACCGCGGTCTCCAGGCCGATGATGCCGTTGGCCGCCAAGTCGAACTCCACGTCCTTGTCCAAGGTGCAGTGGGGGGCATGGTCGGTGGCGATGGCGTCCAGGGTGCCGTCGGCCAGCCCCTGCCGGATGGCGTCCACGTCCGCCTGGGTGCGCAGGGGCGGGTTCATCTTGGCCAGGGTGTTGTAGTTGTCCACCGCCGCCTCGGTCAGGGTGAAGTAGTGGGGCGCGGTCTCGGCGCTCACCGCGATACCCTGCTCCTTGGCCCTCCGGATCAGCGCCACCGACTCCTTGGTGCTGAGATGGGCGATGTGGACTGGCTGGCCGGTATAGCCGGCCAGGGCCAGATCGCGGTAGACCATGATCTCCTCGGCCACGTGGGGAATGCCGCGCAGCCCCAGCCGGGTGGCCAGTGGCCCGTCATTCATGGCGCCATTGCGGCTGAGCGCGGGTTCCTCGGCGTGGGAGATCACCAGCAGCTCATGGTTGCTGGCATACTCCAGGGCCCGGCGCATGAGCTGGCTGTCCGCCACCGGCAGGCCGTCGTCCGAAACCGCCACCACCCCGGCTCGCCGCAACTCCCCGAACTCGGCCAGGGACTCGCCCTGGCTGCCGCTGCTGATGGCGCCCACCGGGTAGACCCTGGCATGGCCGGCCTGGGCCGCCTTGGCCAGGATCAGCGCAGTGACGGCCTGGTTGTCGTTGACCGGCCTGGTGTTGGGCATGGAGGCCACGGCGGTGAAGCCGCCGGCGGCGGCGGCGCGGGTGCCGGTTTCGATGGTTTCCTTGTGTTCCTGGCCTGGCTCGCGCAGATGTACATGCATGTCGATGAGCCCCGGCACCACCCATTTGCCGGTCAGGTCGTGGCACACCGCCTCCGGAGGGGCCTGGGCCGAGCCGGCCGGCAGCGCGCTGGCGATGCGGCCATCCACGATCAGCAGGTCGCAAAGACCGTCCAGGGAGTTGGCCGGGTCAATCACCCTGCCGTTTCGCAAGAGCATGGCGCCGCTCATCTCAATCGCCTCCCATGATCAGGTAGATTAAGGCCATGCGGACCGCCACCCCGTTGGTGACCTGTTCGAGGATCACCGAACGGCCGCAGTCCGCGATCTCCTGAGAAAGTTCCACCCCCCGGTTGATGGGGCCAGGATGCATGATGATGGCGTCTGGCCGGGCGTGGTCGACCATCTTTTGCGAGATGCCGAAAAAGGTGGCGTACTCCCGCAGGGTGGGGAAGAGCGGGTCCTGCTGCCGTTCCTTCTGGATGCGCAGGGCCATGATCACGTCGGCTCCGTCCACCGCCTCGGCCACCGAGCGGCTTACCCGGGCGCCCAGCTCCTCGATGCCGGGGGGGATCAGGGTGGCCGGGCCGCTCACCGTCACCTGCGCCCCCATCTTGGAGAAGCCGATGATGTCGGAGTGGGCTACCCGGCTGTGAGCGATGTCGCCGATGATGGCGACCTTGAGCCCCTCAAGTCTGCCCTTGGCCTCCTTGACCGTGAGCAGGTCGAGCAGCCCCTGGCTGGGGTGCTCGTGGGTGCCGTCGCCGGCATTGATCACCGAGGCGTTGATGTGGTCGGCCAGCAGGCGGGCCGCGCCAGAGCGGGAGTGGCGGATGATGATGCAGTCCGGTTTCATGGCGTCGAGGTTCCGCGCCGTGTCGATGAGGGTTTCCCCCTTCGCGGTGCTGCTGCCGGAGCTGGAGATGTTGAAGGTGTCGGCGCTCATCCGTTTGGCGGCCACCTCGAAGGAGAGGCGGGTGCGGGTGCTCGGCTCGAAGAAGAGGTTGATCACCGTCTTGCCGCGCAGGGTGGGAACCTTTTTGATGTGGCGCTCGGAGATCTCCTTGAACGATTCCGCAGTCTGCAGGATCATGCGGATGTCATCCGGCGAAAGCTCGCTCATCCCGAGGATGTGCTTGTGTTTGAACTGATACTCAGCATCCATAGACGTTTCGTGGGGCAGGCAAGGAGGAGCCTTCCGGCGGGAACGGGCGACCCAAGATCACCTTATAAAATAAAGAAAGAGCCGTGTCGTGGTCCAGTGTTTTTTGCGGGGTCACGAAATCAGATTGCCAATCCGGCGCCAGCGCACCGAAAAGGCGTCGTTGTCCCAGGACCAGTAGAGGATAAACGCCTTGCCCTTGACGGCCTTCAAGTCAACGAATCCCCAGAAGCGGCTGTCGTGGCTGTTGTCACGGTTGTCGCCCATGACAAAGACCGTGTCCGGAGGCACGGTGACCGGCCCGAAGTTGTCGCGGGCCGTGGGCAGCACCATCGGGTCCATGGTCACGGCGTGGGGTTCGACAAAGGGTTGGCCATTGACCAGGAGTTTTTTGTCGACCACCTCGACCCGGTCGCCTGCCACCCCCACCACCCGTTTGATGAAATCCTGGGATGGATTTTGCGGATAGCGGAAGACGATGATGTCGTGGGGCTGCGGGTCGCCAATGGAGATCCAGGCGGTGCCGTTGATGGGGTTCCGGATGCCGTAGACAAACTTGTTGACCAGGATGTGATCGCCGATGAGCAGGGTGGGGAGCATCGACCCGGAGGGGATCTTGAAGGCCTGCACCACGAAGGAGCGGATGAACAGGGCCAGCAGCAGGGCGATGGCGATGGCTTCGATGTATTCGCGGAAGAGCGATTTATTTTTTGGGGAGGGCTGCTCGGTCACCACGGAGTCTCCTTTGTTCCCGATTTTCCAGGAATTATGGGAATGGATCAGTGGGCACACCATACGCGAAGCCGAGAAGAAAAACAAGTGGCAGGCGTGGTCGTCTTTTTATTCCAGTGACGGAGAGGAGCGTCTGGTAATGCGCGTCCAACGGAGCCCCAAAGGGGAAACCTCCTTGGAATTGCTGAAAAAACTGACCTGCTCAAGATGTGGTGTCGTAAAATTGGCGATAACACTGCATCTTGTGGCGATTCCCCCGGAAATGGGCCGATTGTCGCGGGGGAGCAGAAGCAATCCCTTAATTTTTTTGAGGAATTTCATATGGCAAAAACATGTTTTTCTTGACACCCATGGGCTTTTGTGTCTCTTATGCAAGAGGGTGCACGGAAAAATGTAGTGCCGGTGCGCTGTTAGATCGGATTTGCACAAAAGGGGAACATCGGTGCCCTGACCGGGTCAGCCGATGAACCACCGCGCAACCGTTCAGAGAACAGGGAGTTCAATGGGAACATCCATCTTGGCAAACCTCAAGCTGCCAAACTTTGCCCTGCCCTTCCTCGGCGGCAAGGAAAGACTTTCCATCGGTCTCGATATCGGCTCGCACGCGGTCAAGCTCTGCGAGTTGGCGCCCGTTCCGGGAGGCGGCTATCAACTGTGCTCCCTGGGAAGCGCCATGCTGCCGTCCGACTCCCTCGAGGACGGGGCGTTGCGCGACCCGGAGGCGGTTGGCCGCGTGGTGGCGACCTTGCTTGATAACCTCAAGGTCAAGCATAAGAAGGTGGCCATCTCCATCTCCGGCTACTCGGTGATCGTGAAAAAGATTAATCTGGCGGTGATGTCCAGCGAAGATCTGGAAAAGCACATCCAGGCCGAGGCAGAGCAGTACATTCCCTTTGATATCGACGATGTCTACCTGGATTTTCAGGATCTTAAGACAAATACCGAAGAGGAAAACCGTACGGACGTCATGCTCGTCGCCGCCAAGAGAGAGGTGGTGGACGGCTACCTGACCATGCTGCGCACCGCTGGGCTGCAGCCGGTGGTGGTGGACGTGGACGCCTTTGCCCTGCAGAATGCCTACGAGGCAAGCTGTGGCGCTGAGGGCAACGTGGTGCTGGTGGATATTGGCGCCTCCAAGATGAACATCAACATCATCGCCAATGGGACTTCCGTGCTGGCCCGGGACGTTGTCCTGGGCAGCAGGCAGCTCACCGAGCAGTTGCAACACCAGTTCGACCTCTCCCTGGAGGAGGCGGAGCAGCTTAAGACCGGCGAGGCCGCCGCCGGCGACCGGAGGGCCGCCATCGAGGACATCTTCGCCAACGCCTGCTCCCAGTGGGTCACCGAGGTGAAACGCGCCATAGACTTCTACTACTCCAGCCATCCCGACGAAACGATCTCCCGCATCGTTTTGAGCGGCGGGGGGGCCAGAATCAAGGGACTTGCTGAGTACTTCCAGCAGGAATCCGGCATTGCCACGGAACTCTTCAACCCCTTCCGGCGAGCAGCCGTGGATGCCACCGCCATCGACCCCGCTTATCTGGAGGCGGTCGCTCCGGAGATGGCCATTGCGGCGGGGTTGGCCACCCGGCCCGCGGAGGTGTGACCCATGATCCGCATCAACCTCCTGCCGATCCGACAACTCAAGAAACGCGCCCGCCTCAAGCAGGAGTTCCTGTTGTTCGTTGCGTCGTTTTGTCTGTTGCTGATCATTTTGACGGGGTGGGCCTTGGCGTTGGGGGGCACGGTCAGCGATCTCAAGGAAGCCATCGCGGCTTTGAATCAGAGAAAAGCGTCCCAACAGGCGATTCTCAAAGAAATCGAGAAGATGAAAAAGGAAAAGGAGATTCTGGAGCAAAAGCTTGCCACCATCAAGAAGTTGCAGGGGCAAGCATTGACCACGGTGCGCATTGTCGACGAGGTCGCATCCCGAACCCCTTCGACCCGGATGTGGCTGACCTCCCTGCAGCAAGCCGGCGGCAAACTCCAGCTACAAGGAGTGGCGTTGGACAGCGAAACCATTGCCCAATACATGCAGCAACTTGAGGCATCCGAGTATTTCAAGGATACGGAGTTGAGCGGCGCTGTTGCCCAGACGGTGGTGGCGGATCAGAAGCTCAAGTCCTTTGCCCTCACCATGAATATCGTCATCGAACAGGTTCAATGATGATTGTGGGCATGCCAAGGAGCGGGGCGGATATCCTCGCTGACTAAGCAATCGAGGCGGCACTGATGGCGCTTGACATGAAACAGATATCAGCGGGCATTGACAGCTTCCTTGATACCAAGGTGAGTCTGCTCAAGCCGCCCCATAAATTAGGCATTCTGGCCGCCGCCCTCCTGTTGCCCTGTGTGGCTTTCTTTTTTCTGGTGTACTCCCCAAAAAGCACAGAAATAAAGAATCTTACCAGCCAGAAAACTTCGTTGGAAGAAGAACTCAGAAAGCTTGAAAAGGCCGCGCGCGAAATTGACAAGTATCGCGCCGAGATGCGTGAAATCGAAGAGAAGTTCAAGACCGCCTCCCAACTCCTGCCCGACCAGAAAGAGATTCCCTCCCTTTTGACCGCCATCTCCGCACAGGGGGCGGCGGCTGGCCTGGAATTTCTCTCCTTCAAGCCGCTGGTGGAAAAGCCGCAACAGTTCTACGCGGAAATTCCGGTGGATATCGTCGTCTATGGCCCGTACCACAATGTTGGGGTCTTCCTGGACAGCATCAGCAAACTGCCCCGGATCGTGGTGGCAAACGATGTCAATATGGGGACTCCGAAGCAGGTTGGCACCGAAATGATGCTGACCACCAAGCTGCAGATGACCACCTACCGTTTCCTTGATCAGCAAGAGCAGCAGAAGGCGCAAGCCTCAGCGGCGGGGAAGGCGGCCAAGTCGCCAGCAAAGAAATGATGCGTGTTGAGGAGAAAATACGTCCCGTCATGGAGAAGGTGACTCTCAGGAGATGCGTGTTGTTGGCTGGTTGGCTTGCGGGGCTGGTTGTGTCCTTGGGTTCTGCGCAGGCTCTCCCCCAGGAGGGCGGGGTTGCGGGCGGCGTGCCGAATCAAGGCGGGCCAGCCGGGGCCGCGGGCGCGGATTCATCCGGGGGCCAAGAGATTCCCAAACTTCCCGTTTTTGTCTATCAACGGGAAGGTCGACCCGACCCATTTCTTCCCTTTCTTAGTCAGGAAATATTGAAGGCCGGGGCGAAACCCGGCTCCGAGCCAATGGGCATCCAAAAGCTAGAGCCGGGCCAGCTCAATCTGGTGGCCATCGTGTTTGGGGAACGGGAGGCGGTGGCCATGGTGCAGGACTCCGCCGGCATGGGGTACGTGATCCGCCAGGGGACCCAGGTGGGGCGAAGCGGAACGGTGAAGGAGATCCTTGCCAACAAGGTTCTGATAGAACAGGTGGAACAGACGCCAGCCGCCCCGGTAAAGAGGGTGGTTGAAATGATTTTGAGGGAGGGAGAAAAAGAATGATGCGCCTTGACCGCCCAAAGCTGCTTTGCATATGGTTGAGCGTGTCGGTCCTGCTGGCCGGCTTGATGTCTCCACGAGCCTCGGTGGCGGCGGGAGCCCAGAATGCTCATTACGTCATCTCCGGCGTAACGGTTGAAAAGGTTGCCAACACCTATAAAGTGGTGGTCGCGGGGCAGGCTCCGCCGGCGTACACAATGTATGAGCTGGTCGATCCGTTGCGGATTGTCCTGGATGTGGCCGATGCGCGTTTTGGCGAGCAGGTGGCTGTTCCCGCCAATCTGCCGCAAGGCCCAGTGCGGGAGGTGAAGCACATCGCTTTGAGCACGCAGGTGCCCGCGGTGGCGCGAATCGAGGTGTTGCTTGCCGATGAACCTGCCTATACCGTGGTACGGGAGGGGAACAACATTGTGATCAATTTCCCGCAGACTTCCGGTGGGAAGGAGATGGTGACTTCCTCTGCCATCGAGCGCCCTGTTGTTGCCGGAACGGATGGAGCGGGTGCCGCCAGCCGCTTGACTGATATAGCAGTGGACACAGCAAACCCGGTGGAAACCGTGGTGTATCTCCGAACCGACGGGCCAGTGCCTGCCTTCCAGAAGGCGGAGTTGGGCAAAGGAGAAGGCAAGCCGGCGCGGATGTATATTGATTTGCCCAATATCAAAATGCCGGGGAAGGGTATTCACAAGAGCGTCAAGACTTCTCTCTCCAGGATTCGGGCCGCCCAACGTGACAAGGGGGTGCGGGTGGTCTTTGAGTCGAGCCTTTCAGGCCTGTTTGCCTACGAAATTGAGCCGCAAGCCGATGGGCTGCTGGTCCGGGTCAGCGAACCGGCAGGAGTTGCGGCGCCCATCCTTGCCGATCTGGTGAAGGCGGAAGCGCCTGTTGCCCAGCCAGCCAAGCGGTTGCCCAGAGAACTGCCGCCGGTATCCGGCGGCGCGGCGACTGGGAAAACCGCCACCATGCCGGCGTTGGCGGAAACGATAGTGCCGAAATTCGACACAGCCCCCCCCAAGCCAAAAGTCAAGGCTGCTGGGCCATCGGTGGTGGCCAAGGAGGCCGTTTCCGTGGAGCCCCCCAAGGCGGCGGCAGCTGCTTCCGCCAGTTTCGGTGGATATGCCAAGCAGAAAATCACCGTGGATTTTTTCAAGATCGATCTGCACAATGTTTTCAGGCTGTTTGGCGAGATCAGCGGCCAGAATATAGTGGTGGACGAGGCGGTTAGCGGGACCCTGACCCTGGCTCTTCATGAGGTCCCGTGGGATTTTGCCTTGGACATCATCCTTAATTTGAAGGAGCTTCAAAAGGAAGAACGCCATAACACCATAGTCATTGCCCCGAAAAAGAAAGAGTTGAGTTGGCCAAAGACCGGGGTCGAGAACATTGCGACCAAGGGAGAGACGGCAGTTACTCAAAAGCCCGACCCGGCGATTGTCGCCCAGCAACTCAAGGCGCGGAAGAATATACTGGAGGCTAAGCCCTACATTGCCGATGGCCAGGAGGCTGAAAGAGCCGGCAGGCTCGAACAGGCTTTGGCGCAGTACGAAACCGCCCTCGGCCTGTGGCCGGATAACGCGCAATTGGCCGGCCACATGGCTTCCTTGTGCCTGGCTCAACTGGGTATGCCCGCCAAGGCGGTGCATTACGCCAGGGCTGTTCTCGCCCATGAGCCCACGAACACGGAGGCAGCCCTGCAAGCGGCTATCGGTTCCGCGCATCTTCAGGAGATCGGGGCAGCCAAGCAATACTTTGATCAAGCCATCAGAGGGGCAAAGCCAGCCAGTTCCGCCTTGCTCAGCTATGCTGCCTTTGCCGAGGAGCAGCGGAGTTTCAACGGCGCCTTGTCCCTGCTGGCAAGGCATCGTGAACTGTATGGCGAAACCTTGGACTCCCTGGTGTCCAAGGCGCGGATTTATGACAAGCAGGGCGAGACGGCAAAGGCCGATGCCACATACAAGGCCATTCTCCTCTCCGGCTACGATGTGCCGGAAGAGCTGGAACGTTACATACGGGGAAGGATCCCGGCCGGCAACTAGCAAGATGGGCGGCGTGTTCCGTTGATCGTATTCCCTTCACCTCAAGGACCCAGATTGCCATCATGGAAACCAAAAGAAAACGCATAGAGCATCTGCTCGCAGGGCTTATCTGTTGTCTTCTCCTCGCGGCCTGCGCTCCGGTGGGGGCTTCGCCGCAAGCAACCGTACAACCGCCGGCGACAGGGGCGCTTGAGGCCGCGACCCCGGCTCAGCGGGGGACCTCTAGAGAGCTGGAAACGAAACGGATGCGCGAAAGCAACCAACTTCCAGTTCGGTTCGAGAAACCCTCCTATGTCTTGGGCGGAAGCGGCGCGGGAAAACCACTGGATGGTGGGGGCGATGAGCAGTTGGGGGCTATCCCGGTGGGAAAGGATATCTCCACCGCTTCTGGCCCGGTATTCTTGCGGGATATCATGAAGACCCTGGTCGCCTTGAAGGGGATGAATGTAAGCTGGGCGAACGATGTGAACCAGTTTGTCCCGGTGGATGTGGATATCCGCAGCGGCGACGATTTCTTCAAGGCCATTGACAATATCCTGCAGCAGGCCAGCTATTTTTATGAGATTCAGGGCAACACCATCGCGGTGAAAAACCGAGAAACCAGAACCTTTCATGTACCCCTGCCCAACGTGAGCACAGTGTATGCCACCACGGTTGGTGGCGATGTGTTGGGTGCTTCCTCCATCAGCGACAGGAATACCGGCGCAATGGCAGGGAAGCTGCAGCTGACCAGCGAAAAAAATGAGTTCAACTTCTGGAAGAATATCGAGGAAAATTTCGACAGGATTTTGGAAGTCACGACCGCCCAGAAGAAAGAGGAGTCGGAGAAGAAAAAAGAGATTGAAAGCGTTACCGAGGGCTATGCCAAGCGGGCGCAGGCAGGGGCCAAGGGAAAAGGTGGTGCGTACACCGAGGCAGAGGAGAGCAAGGAGCTCACCTCGGAAACCAGCGTATCCACCCTGCGGGATTTCAAGGCCGGCCTGGGCTACTACACCATCGATAAGCATCTGGGCCTGATTTCAGTAACGGCTTCCCGGCCCATGCTGGACAAGATCGGGCGCTATCTCGAGACCCTGAAGAAAGAGCTGTACCGGCAGGTCGCCATCGAAGCGAAGATCGTTGAGGTAATCATCAACGACGAGGAAAAGAAAGGCATCGACTGGTCCAACCTGCTCAACACATCATTGAACATGGAGATGTTCGGCCCCAACGGGATAGTATACAAGGCTGGCTCCTCGGTGGATCGCGCCGTGAGCCAAGTGAGCATCAATCCGGCGGTGGGCGCGGCTCCCAATGGCAATCCCTTCAATGTCCTGATCAGCGCCCTGGAGACGCAGGGACCGACCAACATCCTGGCCAACCCCAAGATCAGCGTACTCAATGGCCAGCCGGCCCTGATCTCGGTGGGCGACACCATGAAGTACATCGACACCATCGATTCGCGGGTGGACGCGCAGACCGGCGCGGTCACCTACAGCGTCAAGACGGCCACCCTGATGTCCGGTCTCGGCATGTCGGTGATCGCCAGCATCATGGACAGTAACGAGGTTGTCCTCACCCTGACCCCGGTGACTAGCAAGCTCGATGGGGATGTGATTCCCTACGAGGAGGTCGGGCTTGGCAAGGTCGGCGTGCCCAAGATCCAGCTCAGGGAGATGAATACGGTTGTCCGGGTCAAAAGCGGCGACATGCTGATGATCGGAGGCCTCATCGATGACGTCCAGGCGAGCAACATCAAGAAGGTCCCGTTCCTTGGGGATCTGCCAGGCGTTGGCGGACTGTTCTCCCATTCCACCAACACCCACAAGAAAAAGGAACTGGTCATCCTCTTGCAGCCGAAGATTATTTGAGCGTATGTCTTGCTCTTGTAATTGTGGAAATGGATCTTTGCACAACAATCCTGCCGTGAGGGTATTCGTGGCGGAAGGAGGCTATATGCGTAAGTGTTCTGGGTTGTTCCGGCGGGCTTTCTGGCTGGGGGTGATGCTTTTGGCGAACGTCTCAGTGGCTGTAGCCTATACTGGAACCTTCACTATCGCGCCCTCCTCGTCCAGCGTGAACGATTGGCAATCCTTGGGCGTGGTTCAGCTTCTTCCCGCGGATACGACTCAATCCGTGGAGGTGTCGGTGCCGATCGCCGTTACTGGTCTGCGGCCCGAGATGGTGGACGACGACGGCGATCCCACCACCGAGCCGGTGGAAGAGGATCCTGCTACCTATACCGCAGCGCTGTCAGGGCTGGCGACTTCTTTGACCATCGACGGCCAGGTGGTGCCAGTGATGAACGGGGCTGTATATGCAACATTCGATGGCGAAGCATCCGGTGAGATTCCTGGCACAGCCACCGTGAAACTCGCCGTACCAGAAACCGCCGCTCCTGGCTACTACGGTTTCACGGTGATTGTGATTTCAAACATGACCCAGGATGTCCGGTACATGCGGTATGTATATCTGGTGGATCGTGCAGTGGGAGATCTTCTTACTGTTTCTCCCTCGACCATCAATGTGCGGATTCCCCAGTCCGGTATCGGGCAACAGACCTTTGCCGTGCAAATCGCAAATGCCGACCCGGATACCGATCCATACGAGCGGGCTTTCGACTGGAGCGCGACGACCGACGCAAGCTGGATTTCGCTTTCGCAATCACGGGGCGCTGGCTCTGGCGTCATCTCGGTCATCGTGGACCCGCAAACTCTGCTCCCGGCCACAGTAGGCAGCACATATTCAGGCGGGTTGGTCGTGGGGGAAACCTATACCGGGACGATCACCTTCTACAGTACGCTTACCTCTGAGTCGAGAACCCTCACGGTCAATGCCACGGTTGTGCCTGCATCCACGCTTCCCCTCCAGCCGCCGACCTTCCAGCAGATGGATCCCGAGGCCATGCTGGTTACGGCTACCGATGCAGGATGGGTGAATTTTCAGCTGTGCGCCACCCAGATTCTCACCGATGGATCGGACAATGCCGATCCATTTAATACCGATTATCCTAGCTCCTTCGTCACCATCGAGCTGCCGCAGATGCTGCCGGGAGAGGTCTATGCCTTGACCAACAAGGTGGGCGGCGGCGGATTGGCTTTGGCCTCGCAGAACGGCGTGCTCGTCTCCGGGGCGGACAGCTACTCCTATGCCGATGTGCCGGTAGCTTCGGTGCCGTTTGGGCCCTTTCAACTACTGGGCTTCCACGGCACCGCCACGGTCAAGCTGCTGCAGGGAGCCACCCTCAGCGCCGCTACCGAGGTCTACCGGGTGCAGGTGAACATTCAGACCCTTGACGGCAGTTGGCGGGTTACCGAAAACTGGCAGGGGGAAAGCTACACCTACGGACCCACCCAGATGTTGATCCTGGCCATGGACAACGGTCAGATCACCTACAGCGGCACCTGGGGGGCAACAACAGCAGTGACGGTCGTGCCAGGGGATGGCTACAGCTATCTCTATCGGCTCACCTTCAGCGAGGGAGGGTACTCGTACATCTATGAGATCCTCAGCCTTTCTGGCGACACCATGACCGGCAGGTACAGCTTTTCCGGCAATGGTACTGCGAGCGGCTGGGAGACGTTCCGGGGCCAGCGGGTGGTCTGGTAATCCCGCCGGGAGATGGAACCCTTGCAAAGGAATTGCCGCGCGGCAGGGATCATCGTGTCCGCGGCCAGGATAATCAGACAGGGAGGAAGGGAATGATCAAGAAATGGTGGTTGACGGTGCTTATGCTTCCGTTTCTCGGCGCCTGTGGGACCACGGTGGTCGACACGGTGCATCCGGTGGTGCGGACAGCCTCCGTTGGGGAAGCGAAGAAGATGGTGATTCTTCCCTTTGCCGATCATACGCCGGGCGACTCGCCCTATGGGTACTGGCACCGCAACGTGCTGATCAACGAGGCGGTGCAGGATGAGATTCTCCGCTACGGCTATGTGCCCGCGCCCCAAGAGGATGTGATCGACTATCTCTCCCGGAAGAACATCATCCAGGACGTAGACTCCTCCAGGAACGCCTCCGGGGCGACCACCCAGCTGGAGTCGGAGCTTGGCAAGGGCTGGTCGGAGGCGATGAAAACCGAGTTGTTGAAGGCGGTTCACAACAACGTCGTGCAGGCACGGGAGCGCAAGCCCGAGAAGTACTGGAACAGTGAACGGATGATCGCCCTTGATCATCAGCGGATTCGGGAGCTTGGCTCCAGGTTCGGTGCGGATTACATCATGCGTGGTCGGGTGATCACCCTCAAGAAGGGGCAAGCGGACAGCTTCAACCCCATGCAGACCGGCATCCTGCCTTTCTTCTTCAAGGCGGGTTCCCGCACGGTGTTTGGCATGGCGCAGTCCGACACCTATGAGATGATCGACAAGATGGCCATCGGTGGACTGCTGGGCGCCATGGCCGCCAGCGACGACTGGCCGGTGGACAGCTCGAGCACCACGGCGGTAGGCGGTTCGCCCCGCTTTGGTGGTTCCCTGGTCACCGAGACCAGCTCGTCCTCTGGCTTCAATAATGCCATCTGGGGCGTGGCTGGCGCGGGGCTGGCCCACTTGGCCCATAAGGGCGGCCGGGTGGACATGGCGACGGTGCAGCTGCGGATGGTGGTTCAGGACGCCTACAGCGGCGAGATCGTCTGGACCAATCGCGCCGAGGTGGAGGTTTCTCCGAGGAGCGCCTATGGCGAGCATGATGAAAACAAGCTGATCGCCCAGGCGATCCAGCAGGCGAGCGCACGGTTGGTGGACAACTTCATTGCCAGCCAGACCGGCCGCAAGGTGGTGCGCACCAACCCCGACGGCACCCTCTATGTCACCGCCGCCGGCGGCGCCAAGGCGCCGGACTACTCATCGCCCAGTTCCACCATTTTTGTCGATACCCCCAAGGTGGGGGAGTACGACCATCCCAATATCCAGAGCGAACGGCAGGCGCGATAGCGTCTGGGCCGTTTCAGGATTTTGTAAAAAAAGACCCGCCGGAGGCTGTCTGCCTCGGCGGGTCTTTTTTTGGGGGTCTGGATAAATGCCTGGCTTGAGGTGTCAGCTCACCAGCCTTTGCTGGCGTATCCCTCGATTTGATCAAAGTTGAGGTAGCGGTAGACCTCGCTGCCCTTGGGGCTGATCCGCTCGTCGATGATGGTCCGGTATTCGGTCAGCGTGGGAATCCGGCCCAGGCGGGCGCAGACCGCCGCCAGCTCGGCGGAGCCGAGGAAGACCTTGGCGCCGGTGCCCATGCGGTTGTCGAAGTTGCGGGTGGAGGTGGAAAAAGCGGTGACATTGTCGCGGGTGCGCGCCTGGTTGCCCATGCAGAGCGAGCAGCCGGGAATCTCGGTGCGGGCGCCGGCGCGACCCAGGATGCTGTAGAGGCCCTCCGACTTGAGCTGTTCCTCGTCCATGCGGGTGGGCGGCGCCACCCAGAGACGGCCCTTGACCTGCGGTTCGCCGTCGAGAATTCTGGCCAGCGCCCGGAAATGGCCGATGTTGGTCATGCAGGAGCCGACAAAGACCTCGTCGATGGCCGTGCCAGCCACCTCGGAGAGGAGCTTCACGTCGTCCGGGTCGTTGGGGCAGGCCAGCACCGGCTCGGTGATGGTGGCGAGGTCGATTTCGAGCACCGCTTTGTACTCGGCGTCCGCGTCTGGCTCCAGCAGTTCGGGCGCGGCCAGCCATGCCTCCATGTCGGCGATGCGATGGCGGATGGTCTCGGCATCCTGGTAGCCGCGGGTGAGCAGGTTCTTCAGGAGCTCGACGTTGGAGCGGAGGAACTCGGCCACCGGCTCCTTGCCCAAACGCACGGTGCAGGCGGCGGCGGAACGCTCCGCCGAGGCGTCGGCCAGCTCGAATGCCTGCTCCACCTTGAGATCCGGCAGTCCCTCGATCTCCAGCACCGTGCCGGCAAAGATGTTCTTCTTGCCCTTTTTCTCCACGGTGAGAAGCCCCTTCTGGATTGCCACGTAGGGGATGGCGTTGACCAGGTCGCGCAGGGTAATGCCGGGCTGCATGGTGCCAGTGAAGCGGATCAGCACCGATTCGGGCATCACCAGCGGCATGGAACCAGTGGCCGCCGCAAAGGCGACCAGGCCGGAGCCGGCCGGGAAGGAGATGCCGATGGGGAAGCGGGTGTGGGAGTCGCCGCCGGTGCCGACTGTATCGGGTAGTACCATCCGGTTGATCCAGGAGTGGATGACCCCGTCGCCCGGCCGCAAGGCTATGCCGCCCCGTTCGCTGATAAAGCCGGGCAGGGTCTGGTGGGTCTTGACGTCCACCGGCTTGGGATAGGCGGCAGTATGGCAGAACGACTGCATGACCAGGGGAGCGGAGAATTTGAGGCAGGCCAGCTCCTTGATCTCGTCGCGGGTCATGGGGCCGGTGGTGTCCTGGGAGCCCACCGAGGTCATCCTGGGCTCGCAGTACATGCCTGGCCGCACCCCAGGAAGATTGCAGGCCTTGCCCACCATCTTCTGGGCCAGCGTATACCCGCGGCCGCTGTCCGCCACGGGGTCCGGCTCCCGGAACAGGGTGGAAGGCGGCAGGCCCAATGCGGTGCGTGCCTTGGCGGTGAGGCCCCTGCCGATGATCAGGTTGATGCGGCCGCCAGCCCGAACCTCGTCGGGCAGGGTGGCCGGGGCCAGGATGAAGGTGGCGATTTGAGCGTCGTCCTTGCTGATGGTCCCGTTAGCGGTGTTGATGGTGATAACGTCGCCGGTATCAAGCCCGCTGACGTCGCACTGGATGGGCAGCATGCCCGAATCCTCGGCGGTGTTAAAGTAGATGGGCGCAATGGTCGAGCCGATCACCACCCCGCCGGTTCGCTTGGCCGGCACGCAGGGGATGTCGCGGCCGATGTGCCAGAGCATGGAGTTGACCCCGGACTTGCGGGAGGAGCCGGTGCCCACCACGTCGCCCACGTAGGCGACCGGATGGCCCTTTTCCTTGAGTTCCTCGATCACCGCCAGCGAGCCGGGCAGGCGGTTCATCAGCATGGACTGGGCGTGCAGGGGGATGTCCGGCCGGCTCCATGCCTCGGAGGCCGGGGAGAGGTCGTCGGTGTTGGTCTCGCCAGGCACCTTGAAGACGGTGACCGTCAGGGTATCCGGCATGGGCTCGCGGTTCAGAAACCAAGTGGCCTCGGCCCAGTTGGTGAGGACCTGCCTGGCGTGCGGGTTGGTCTTGGCCTTGGCCGCCACCTCGCCAAAGGAGTCGTAGACCAGCAGGGTGTTGGAGAGGGCGGCCGCCGCCTCGTCGGCCAGGGCGTTGTCGTCAAGCAGATCGATGAGCGGGGCCACGTTGTAGCCGCCCATCATGGTGCCGAGCAGTCGGACTGCCTCCTTTTTGTCGAGCAGGGGAGAGGAGAGCCTGCCCTGGGCGATCCCGGCCAGAAACTCCGCCTTGACCTTGGAGGCATCGTCCACGCCAGGGGGAACCTGATTGGTGAGCAGATCGAGCAGGGTCTCGCCCTGGCCAGCGGGCGGGTTTTGCAGCAGCGTCACCAGACTGGCGGTCTGATCGGCAGCAAGGGGAAGCGGGGGCAGCCCCTTGGCGGCGCGCTCGGCGACATGGGCTCTGTAGGCGTCAAGCATGGAAACCTCCTTATCAGCTGAAGTCAAAGCCGGGAAAAAGGCCGGCGAATTTTCTTGAAGCTCTCACTCCTACCCTTGCCGCGCGCGGCCTGTCAAGTACAACCTCAGGCAATGGCAGCGGAATTCGCACCCACAAAAAAAACGGCGCCGCGGAGCGCGACGCCGTCCTGGTTCCCTCTCGGAAACGGGATCAGTGCTTCTTGCCGCCGGCCATGGCCTCCTTGGCCCGCTTGGGGTTGGCCTCGGCCTTCTTCAGGAGCTCGGCGCTCTTCTCCTCGGGCAGCCAGGTGATGTTGCCGGTGCCGACATCGTAGATCGCGCCCACCACCTTGGCCTTGCCGCCCTTGACCAGCTCGCGCACGGCGGCGCTGTTGGTGAAAAGGTCCTCGATGCCCTGCCAGACGTTCTCCTCGATGCCGTAAGGCACCACATCCTTGCCCTTGGCCTCCGGGTGCTGGGCAATGGCCCGTTTCACCGCCGGAGCGATGTTCTCCACCAGGGGGGGGATGTTGCGCTCCAGGGCATGGCCGTGGCCCTGCACCGCGTCGGTCACCGCGGTGACCGCGCCGCACTGGGTATGGCCAAGCACCACCAGCACCGGGGTGTTGACATGGGCAAGCCCGTACTCGATGGAGCCGGCCTCGTCCACGTCCATCACGTTCCCAGCCACCCGAACCACGAAGATGTCCATGACGCCGGCGTCGAAGATGCGTTCCACCGGCACCCTGGAATCGGAGCAGGAGAGCACGGTGGCGTAGGCGTGATCCCCCTGGTTTTCCTTGCCGGCCAGAATCAGGCGGGCGTTGTCCGAATGGGGGTGGGCGGATTTGCCGGCGACAAAACGGGCATTGCCCTCCTTGAGCATGGCGATGGCTGCGTCGGGGCTCGGCTTGGCGGCCTTGGACTCGCTGGCCAGGGCCGGCATGGCGGCGGTCAACGCCAGGCAGCCGGCCAGAACGGTGGTGCGGATCAACTTCTTCATGGTTCTCTCCTCCGTGGTTGAAACGATATGGGAGTCCCGCTGGGCAGGGACGGCTTGACTCGTTTTTCATGACAGCCTGGGGAGAGGGTGTCAAGGGAAAATCTGTAAAATCAGCAGGATGGGTATTTCTCCCCAGGAAAAAAAAGCGCCATGGGAGGAGATTCCCATGGCGCTTGGATGTGCAGGTTCGCGCGGATTCTAGGCGGACGTCATCAGCCGCTCGATGTCCTCGCCCGAGATGGTCTCCTTGTCGAGCAGGGCCTGGGCCATGGCCGTCAGAATGTGACGATTGTCGGTGAGCAGTCTGGTGGCGGTCTCCCGCGCCTCGCTGACCAGGCCGTTCACCGCCTTGTCGACGCGCACCGCCGTCTCCTCGCTGAACACCCGGCCGCCTCGGCCTGTCTCATCAAGGGCAGCACAGTTGAGTGGCCCGATCTCCTCGCTCATCCCCCATTCGCAGACCATCTTCCTGGCAATGGCGGAGGTGCGCTCGATGTCGTTGCCCGCGCCGGTGGTGACGTCGCCGAAGACCAGTTCCTCGGCCACCCGGCCGCCCAGGAGGATGCAGAGGTTGTTCATGAGGTAGGAGCGGGACTGGGAGTGTTTCTCGTCCGTCGGCAGCTGCATGGTCAGGCCAAGGGCCCGGCCGCGCGGGATGATGGTCACCTTGTGCACCGGGTCGGCGCCGGGCAGCAACCGGGCTACCAGGGCATGGCCGGCCTCGTGAAAGGCGGTGATCTCCTTGTCCCTCGGGGTGAGGATCATGCTGGTGCGCTCGGCGCCCATCATCACCTTGTCCTTGGCCTTCTCCATCAGGGTCATGGTGATGCGCCCTTGTCCCGAGCGAGCCGCCATCAGCGCCGCCTCGTTGACCATGTTGGCCAGTTCGGCGCCGGAGAATCCCGGCGTGCCCTTGGCGATGACCGAGAGGTTCACGTCGCTGTCCAGCTGCACCTTGCTGGCGTGTACGGCGAGGATCTTCTCCCGGCCCCGCACGTCGGGGATGGGAACCATCACCTGCCGGTCGAAGCGGCCCGGCCGTTTCAGGGCTGGATCGAGGATGTCCGGCCGGTTGGTGGCGGCGACCATGATGATGCCCGCGTTGGCCTCGAAGCCGTCCATCTCGACGAGCAGCTGGTTGAGGGTCTGTTCCCGTTCGTCGTTGCCGCCGCCCGCCCCAGCGCCGCGCTGGCGGCCGACAGCGTCGATCTCGTCGATGAAGACAATGCAGGGCGCCTTCTTCTTGGCTTCCTTGAAGAGGTCGCGTACCCGGCTGGCGCCGACGCCTACGTACATCTCGACAAAGTCGGAGCCGCTGATCGAGAAGAACGGCACACCGGCCTCGCCGGCGATGGCGCGGGCCAGCAAGGTCTTGCCGGTGCCGGGCTCGCCGGAGAGCAGCACGCCCTTGGGGATCTTGGCGCCCACCGAGGTGAAGATTTGCGGGTTTTTGAGGAAGTCAACGATCTCGGCCAGTTCCTCCCTCGCCTCCTCGATGCCCGCCACGTCGGCGAAGGTCACTTTGGACTCCTCCCCCTCGATGAGCCGCGCCCTGCTCTTGCCGAAGGTCATCAGCCCCTTGCCGCCACCGCCCTGCTGCTGGCGCATGAAGAAGATCCACACCGCCACCATAAACAGCATAGGCAGCCAGTTGAGCAGCATGTTCACCAGCCAGGGCGGCTCCTGTTTCTTCTCCATCCGCACCTGCACGCCCTCCCGCATGAAGGGGCGCACCTGTTCCTGATTTTCCGGCAGAATGGTCTTGAAGCGGTTGCCTGCCAGGTCCTGGGCCGTGGCAACGCCCTCCTTGATGGTGATCTGGCCCACCTTGCCGGAGTTGACGCTGTCGAGAAAATCGTTGTAGCTGAGCTGGTTGAGCTGCTCGCCGGCCGGGTTGAGGATGTTGATCAGCCCCAGGCCGACGAGGGCGATGACCAGCCAGATGGAGAGATTTTTGTAAAAGACGTTCAAGCAACACCTCCGGGAAATGTCTTTTGGCGCCAGGCGCCATCCATGCCGTATTTCTCTTCTTGTACCTTGATCCTGCGTCCTTTGTCCTTAAAAATCAGGCGGTCATGGTGGTGCCGGCGCCTGGGAGGCTCGGTGGGTCGAGCTTTTTCGGCACCAGGCCGCTGGAGAGGAAGGCGCTGCACTGCTTGCGCTTTTCAAAGGGGCAGCCGGCAATGTTCCAGCAGGGAGTGTACTGGAGCAGCTTCTTGATGGCGGCGATGCTGATCCCGTGCTCGTGCACCATCTGCCTCAGGCAGGAGAGCCATTTGAGGTTGTCCAGGCTGTAGAAGCGCCATTTGCCATGGCGGGAGGGAACGATCAGCCCGTCTTTCTCATAGAGGCGCAGGGTGCGGGGGGTGACCCCCAGCATGTCGGCGGCGGCGCTGATCGTAAAAACAGCCTGGTCGTCGGCCAGTACGTGGCGGCCGCTGTCGGAGATGGTCGGAATGGGGCGACGGATGTGGGCGTTCATGGCGATACCCGTGGTTGAGGATTAGTGGGTGATGGCAAGCGGGGGAGCCGTCTCGCATTGCAGGGAGAAAACCGCGAGCAGGGCCGGCAAAGCGGAAAAAGGACCCATAAGCAACGAGAGGACAAAGGAGCTGACAAACCAGCAGCTTTCGGCTAGCCTGGCCACGGGCGAGGTGGTCTTACCGGTGGCGGAGGTGCGGTGAAGGGTGGTTTTCATAGTGTGCCTCCCTGACGGTGTTGGCGCGGAATCGGCATCCCACGCCGTTGTCATCTGGGAGAGGCAAGGGACATGCCAGCCAAGGAAGGCGTGCAGCGGACGGACGGATTGGGCAGAAGCGGTTGTCTCGGAATTACAGGCTGTTACTGGCGATAAAAAAATTTTTTACAAAGGCATCTGTCGTTATCGCGTTCAGGTTTTCCGGAACATATCGGGCTAATTTTGATCCATTATAGAGTTTTTTGCTGCGCAGTTTGCGCCTTGCTGGTGGTGAAATGAGACAAAAAACATCCATTACCGCGTGTCGGCAGTGCGGCTCCTGTTGCCGGAACGGCGGCCCGGCGCTGCGCCGCGATGATCTCGCCCTGGTGCGGCAGGGCTTCATCCGTCATGATCAGCTGGTTGCCATCCGGGAGGGGGAGTTGGGGTTCAATCCGGCCAGCGGCACGGTTGAGCCGGTTCCGGTGGAACTCCTGAAGATTCGCGGCAAGGCCGGGGGCTGGGCCTGCCTCTTTTTCGAAGAGGCGACCAGTCGATGCGCCATATACCAGCAGCGGCCTTCCACCTGCGCCATCCTGGAGTGCTGGCGTCCGGAGGCGCTGCTGGCCACCATCTATCAGGATACCCTGAGCCGGCGGGATCTGCTCAATCCGGAAGATCCGATCCTGGAGTATATCGAGCGCCACGAGCGCCAATGCCCCGGGCGGCAATGGAGTGGGTTGCTGGCGCGATTTGGCGAGAAAAGGGAGGCGGCGGTGCTGGTCCAGCTGGCTGAACTGGTCCGGGCCGATCTGGCCATCCGGGAGGAAGTGGTGGCGCGGACCGGCATCAGCCCGGAGATGGAGTTGTTTGTGCTGGGCAGGCCCTTTGTTACCCAACTGGCGGGAAGCGGCCTTGCCTGGGATGGAGCGGCGGGCCGACTGCGGCCCGCCTGACTGTGCATGTGCAGGGTCTGTCCTGGCGCCGGGCCGACCGCTCAGTGCGCCTTGCGCACCATGACTGGCTCGGACCAGTCGTTGTGCTCGAACTGCTCGTGGTCCGGCTTGGGGGCTTTCTCCTCGTGTAGGCGCTGGTTGAGCCACTTGACCACCTTGTCGAACTCGGCGGCCATTTCGGCCATGGCACGGCCTCGGTGGCTCACTCGGTTCTTCTCCTCCATGGAGGCCTCGGCAAAGCTCTTGCCCAGGGAGGGGCAGTAGAAGACCGGGTCGTAGCCAAAGCCATCGTTGCCCCGCCGCGCTTCAAGAATCTCCCCTTCGCAACGGCCCTCGTAGGTCAGCGCCGGACCGGAAGGCACGGCGATGGAGATCACGCATTCAAAAGCTGCCCTGCGGTCGGTTTTGCCCGCCATCTCCTTGAGCAGCTTGTCGATGTTCTCGTCGTCCGTGGCCTTTTCTCCAGCGTAGCGGGCCGAGTAGACGCCTGGCGCGCCGTCGAGCGCCTCGACCACCAGGCCCGAGTCATCGGCGATGCAGGGCAGCCCCAGCACCTTGGCGGTGAAGTGCGCCTTCTTGTATGCGTTTTCGTCAAAGGTGGCGCCGTCCTCCACCGCTTCCGGCGTGGGGCCAAAGTCGGCCAGGCTCTTGATCTCCACGGGAAAGTCCTTCAGCATTTCCCGCAGTTCCTTTACCTTGCCCTGATTGCGGGTGGCCAATACGATCATCTGCGTCATCGCGTTCTTCCTTGCTTTTTGGTCATTGCAAAGGTCATGGCCCAGCCATGCCGCTTCCTGCAGAGTAATAAACGCGCCACGCCGGGAAGTCAAGGTGTTGGGCGCTCATCATTTTTTACTGGAATTTCCACGCTTGTTTGCCCCCTATATAATGTAAGAAGGGGGAAGTGGGTCCTCTCCCAAAAAATCCGAGGCCGGAGGAGGAAACGCGATGATCACCTCTTTGTTGCACTTTGGGGCGCGACTGGTCATGGCTCCCTTGCTGGCGCTTCTTGTCCTCGGTCTTTCTGGGTGCTCCCGCGGCAAGACCGAGTTGCAGATCGGCACCAACCTGTGGGTGGGCTATGAGCCGCTCTACCTGGCGCGGAGCCTCGGCTTTTTCGGCAAGGGGGTCCGGCTGGTGGAGTTCACCTCCACCACCGATACGATCCGGGCTTTTCGCAGCGGCGCCATCGACGGAGCCGCCGTCACCCTGGACGAGGCATTGCTGCTGGCCCAGGATCAGAATGATATCAGGGTGGTGCTGGTATTCGATGTGTCCGTCGGCGCGGATGCCGTGCTCGCCCAGCCCGGCATCAAGAATCTGGCTGATCTGAAGGGCCGCAAGGTGGGGGTGGAGAACTCGGCGCTGGGCGCCTTTATGCTGACGCGCGCCCTGCAATCCGGCGGCATGTCCAGAAAGGATATCGAGCTGGTGCCGCTGGACCCCTCCGCGCAGGAGAACACCTTCAAGAGCAAGAAGATAGACGCGGTGGTCGCCTTTGAGCCGAACAACAGCAAACTCAAGGCCGCCGGCGCCTCGACGCTGTTCGATTCCTCCCAGATTCCCAACGAGATCGTCGATCTGCTGGTGATCCGATCCTCGGTGCTGGACAAGGATCCTGCGATCGCCAGGAAACTTCGGCAGGCGTGGTTCAAGGCGCTACGGTATTTCACGGAGTACCCGCTGGACGCAGGCAAACGAATGATGCCCCGCCTGGGCGCCGCCACCCCCGAGGAGGTGCTGCTCATGTTCAAGGGACTCCATCTACCGACCTTTGAGGAGAATCGGCGACTGCTTGCCGGCGGCCCTGATTCCCTTGCCGTCACCGGAAAAAGGATGGCCGAGGTAATGCTGGCGGAACACCTGCTTGCCAAGCCGGTGGAGATTTCGACCCTGTTGGCCCCCATCAGGGAGGAGGCACCCTATTGAAGCTGTTGTTGCGGTGGCCTTTGCGCACAACCATCCCATCGGTGCTCATCCTTCTGACGGTGATGATCGGCGTCTTTTCCTATCGCTATAACGTCACCATACGCATTGCCGCCCTGGAAGAGCAGAGCATGGACGAGGTGGAGCGCGCGATGATGCGGCGGCAGCGCATCCTCGAGCATTTCCTTTTGGATCATGAGCACGGGTGGATCCAGAAGGAGATCTCGGACATGAGCGCCGACCCGCATCTCCGCCATATCGTCCTGGCGAACAACCAACTCACCGTTGTCGCCTCAGGACACTTCCAAATGATCGGCGCCTCCCTGCTTGCCGCCATCCCGGAGTTGGCGGACGATGCCCAATTCCAGGGGCGTGAAGAGCGCCTGGCCCGCAACCCCCAGGGGTTTGTCTATTTCACCCCAGGAAAGCGGAACATCCGGGCCATCTGCCCGGTTTTTGCCGGCGTCGAGCAATATGGCATCAGGCCGGCACGGGTTGGCATGTTTTTCATGGACTATGATTTGGCCCGCCTGAAGGAGCAAACCAGGGATGAGGCCCTGTTCGAGACCTTGCCCCCCTTTGTCTCCTTGCTGCTGGTGATCTGCCTTGTCGGCATCTATTTGCATGTTGCCGTAACCCGCAGGGTCGGCAGGCTGGTGGAGGTGGCCAACCAGGCTGCCGCTGGAGACCGCGAGATCCAGGCTGGCCTGAGCGGCAATGACGAACTGGCCCGGGTGGGAGGGGCGCTGGACAAATTCATCCACGAACGGGTGCGCCATGAAAACGAGCTGCGCGAGAGCCGCGAGTTTCTCCATCTCATCGCCGACAGCCTGCCAGTGCTTATCGCCTATGTGGACAAAGAGGAACGATTCCGTTTCGCCAATCGGCAGTTTGAGGTCGTTTTCGGGCAACAGCGCGGCGAGATTGTCGGCAAGACCATGGCGGCCCTGCTCGGGCCGGAGAACTACGCCAGGGTGGAGGCGGGTATCCGGCACGCTCTGGCCGGTGAGTCACTGGTGCGGGAGGTGCCGCTGCAACTGGCGGGAGGGGTTGAGTACCTCTGCCGGGGCACCTTTCTCCCCGACCTTGGGGATGACGGCTCGGTGAAAGGCTTTTATCTGATGAGCGAAGATGTCACCGAGCAGCGGAAAGCCGAGGCGGAGCGGCTGCGTCTTGTCACCGCCATCGAGCAGGCCGAGGAAAGCATCGTCATCACCAGTCCCTCCGGAGAAATCCAGTATGTGAACCCGTTTTTTGAGAAGGTATCCGGGTACACCCAAGAGGAGGTGATCGGGGAAAATCCGCGCATCCTCCAGAGTGGACAGCACGACAAAAGGTTCTACAGGCGGCTCTGGGATTCGCTGCTGGCGAAAAAAACCTGGAAGGGCGTTTTTATCAATCGCAAGAAAAATGGCGACCTCTTCGAGGAGGAGGCCACCGTCACCCCCGTGGTGGACAGTGAAGGCAAGATTGTCAACTTCGTGGGGGTGAAAAGGGATGTCAGCCTCCAGCGGGCCATGGAGCGCAAGTTCAGGCAGTCTCAGAAGATGGAGGCCATGGGCACTCTGGCGGGAGGCATTGCCCATGACTTCAACAACATCCTTTCCTCTATTCTCGGCTATGCGGAGTTGGTGCAGGAAGAGCTGCCCCCGGAAGGCCCGCTTTGGGGGCACCAGCAGCAGGTCATATCCGCGAGCCTCCGGGCGCGGGATCTGGTCAAGCAGATTCTCACCATCAGCCGGCAGATGGAGCGTGAAAAGAATCCGATCCAGCTCCAACCCATCATCAAGGAGGCTATAAAATTCCTCCGCTCCTCGATTCCGTCCAGTATCGAGATCAGGCAGAATATTGCTCAGGATTGTGGCTATATCAACGCCGATCCGACCCAGATCCACCAGGTGGTCATGAACCTTTGCACCAACGCCTACCATGCCATGCGGGAGCATGGAGGCATGCTGTCCATTGGTCTTTCGAGCCAGAGACTCAGCCAGGACGAGACAATCGCGCGGCTTGATCTTCCCGCAGGGGATTACGTGCGGCTGGAGGTGGCCGATACCGGGTGCGGCATGACTCCGCAGCTCGCCGAACGCATCTTCGAGCCCTATTTTACCACCAAAAAAATGGGAGAGGGGACTGGGCTCGGGCTTTCGGTGGTGCATGGCATCGTCAAGAGCCATGGCGGCGATATCAGGGTTTATAGCGAGCCGGGCAGGGGCACCACCATGCATGTCTATCTGCCGTGCGCGCCGGGACAGCAGGAGGGGGAGCGGCAGACCACGGCGAGACAGGAAATTCCTGGCGGGGCGGAGAGGGTGCTGCTGGTTGACGATGAGGAGATGATCAGCATCTATCTTCAGAAGTCGTTGGAAAAACTCGGCTACCGGGTGACGGCCATGACCGACAGCCAGGCGGCATTGGAGCGTTTTAGCGAAGCACCGCAGGATGTTGACCTGCTGATCACCGACATGACCATGCCTCATCTTGATGGCGAGGCCTTGAGCCGGAAGGCTCTGGCGATCCGCCCCGACCTGCCTATCATTCTTTGCACTGGATTCAGCGACCTCATCAATGAGGAGAAGGCGCGCAGCATCGGAATCCGCAAGTATTTGAGCAAGCCGGTTTCAAGGCAGGAACTCGGTTGGGCGTTGCGGGAGATTCTCGACCGGAAAGATTGATTCGCTGCCGGATAGGAGTTCGTCTTGAAAATCAACGGAGTTGACTCAAGTCAATGGGAGAGTTGTCTTGGTGTGATACGTATGAAGGGGAGGGGGAGGTTCTTTGGCCGCGTGATTGAAGGAGGCCTACCGTGTCGAATAAGCCCAAGGAGTTTACGGCAAAGATGGACGAATTGATAGCCGATGAGGATATCTATGCCGCCATGCGTGAGATCCCCGGTTATCTCGATATCTCGCCAGCGGATTTTAAGGAGCTGTACCACCATGCCTATCGTCATGCGAAAGCACGTTTGTACAGCAGTCTGAAGGCTGCGGACATCATGACCAGAGAGGTGATTGTTGCCCGGCCCTCTGCCTCTCTTGCCGAGGTTGCCGGCTTGCTGGCCAGCAATCACGTTTCCGGACTGCCCGTTGTTGAAGAGAACGGGGAGGTGGTCGGGATCATCTCGGAGCGGGATTTTTTCAAAAGTCTTGGCAACGACAAACATGCCTCCGTCATGGCCTTTATAGCGGCTTCCCTCGTTGGCGGCGGCTGTGGAGCATTGGCTGGCCAAGGTCTCATCGCTGAGCAGATCATGACCAAGCCGGTTGTCTCGGTTGCAGAAACCTCGATTTTGCCCGAGATAAGCACACTGATGCGATCAAGAAAGATAAATCGCGTGGTGGTCCTTGACAACGCACGACGGCTGGTCGGCATTGTCAGCCGGAACGATCTCATGGCGGCTTTTCTTCAAAGAGAGATGCCATGAACTACTTCAGCAAAATGCGGGGTGTCACCAGCAGTCCGCCTGCCGTAACCCTTACCGAGGTGCTCTGGTCCTGGCTTGGCGCGTTTGCCGGGATCGCCGCGGTGGGCTATATCAACTATAATGTGCTGGCGGAATCGGACCTGCTCATGCTGATCGGTTCGTTTGGAGCCTCGGCGGTGCTGCTTTACGGCGCTCCCAAGAGTCCCCTTGCCCAGCCGCGCAATCTGCTGGGCGGTCATCTCCTCTCTGCCCTGATCGGGGTGGCAAGCCATCAGCTTTTTGCGCCCAACCTTTGGTTGGCTGCCGCAATAGCGGTGGCCACCGCCATTGCGGTGATGCATCTCACCAAGACTCTCCATCCGCCAGGTGGAGCCACTGCCCTGATCGCGGTGATGGGCAGCCCGAAGATCTACGCCTTGGGCTACCTCTATGCGATCTTTCCCGCCGGGGCCGGGGCCTGCATCATGCTGGCGGTCGCGCTCCTGGTGAACAATATCCCCAAGACCCGCAGGTACCCTGAGTTCTGGTGGTAAGCGGTGCCGGCCGGCGGCTCGCCTGGACGCATGCCGGCTAGCGCCCAAAAGCCCCTTCAGCCGAACCAGAGATGGCAGACCGCCACCGCCGCGATCACCCCGGCGGTTTCGCCGCAGAGGGCGGCGGGTAGGGCGTGCCGGGTGCGCCGCACCCCGACGCTGCCAAAGTAGACGGCCAGCACATAGAAGGTGGTTTCGGAGGAGCCCTGGATCACCCCCGCCAGGGCGGCCACGAAGCTGTCCGGCGCCTGGCGGGTCAGCTCGCTCATGAACCCGAAGGCGCCGCTGCCGGAAAGCGGCCGCAAAAGCGCCATGGCCAAGCCCTCCGCCGGCATGCCCACCGCCTCGGTGAGCGGGGCGAGGGTGGAGGTGAGAAGATTCATGGCGCCGCTTGCCCGGAACATGCCGATGGCCACGAAGATGGCCACCATGAAGGGGACGATGCGCATCACCGTGTTGAACCCCTCCTTGGCCCCATCGGTAAGGGCCTCGTAGACCTTGACTCCCTTGAAAAATCCAAAGCTGAGCAGCGCGACGATGAGCAGCGGGATCAGCCAGCCCGAGGCGGTGTTGAGGCTGTCGATGGAAAGGCTCAACTCCGTCGCCGTGCCGGCGCGCACTGCTACCGCGAGGGCAAGGCCCGCCAGGATCAGCCAGACGAAGCTGCGGCCGGCCAGGCTGGGCGGGCAAAGATCCGCCGCCGACTCGGCGGCGGGCTCGTCCTGTTGCAGGTCGGGCCTTGGGGCGGCGATCGGCTGGGTCGGTTTGGCGGCGAGCATTTTGGCGGCAAGGATGGCCACGATGGTGGAGCAGGTGGTGGCGATGATCGAGGGCAGCAGGATGGCTGCCGGGCTGGCCGCGCCCGCGGCGGCGCGGACGGTGATCACCCCCAGGGGCAACAGGGTGACGCTGGAGGTGTTGATGGCCAGGAAGAGGCACATGGCGTCGGTGGCGGTTCCCTTCTCCGGCGCCAGCTTCTCCAGCTCCTGCATGGCCTTGATCCCCATGGGAGTGGCGGCATTGCCCAATCCCAGCACGTTGGCGGCCATGTTCATGATCATGGCGCTCATGGCCGGGTGCTCGGCGGGAACGTCCGGAAAGAGCCGTACCATCAGCGGCCGCACCCGGCGGGCCACGATCTGCATCAGGCCGCCGGCCTCGGCCACCTTCATGATCCCCAGCCAGAGGGCCATGGGGCCGATGAGGCTGATGGCCAGGGTGACCGCCTCCTTGGCGGACTCGAAGGAGGCCTTGGTCACCGTCTCCATGGTGCCGGTCCAGGCGGCGGTGAGGGTGGCGAGCAGGATCATGCCCAGCCAGATGATGTTGATGGCGGATGGCTTCTGTTGCATTCCCGTCTCCTTGCGTTCTTTGCGTGCCGGCATAGCATACCCGATGGACGGGCCGGCAGGCACCTGTTATTGCGCAGGGAGTGAGGAAAGAAGGGGCGAGGCCCCCGTCGCCGGAGATGGATGGCGACGGGGGCCTCTTTGGGGGAGGAGAAAACGGGATACTGCCTACTACTTCAGGGCGTCGTAGACCCTGCCCACCAGGTTGGCGCCGGGGGTCAGGGTCTTCTTGCCCTGCTCCCAGCGGGCGGGGCAGGCCTCGCTGGGATGGGCGGCCACATAGACGCTGGCGGTGAGCTTTCTGAGCAGCTCCTTGGCGTTGCGGCCAACATTGTAGAAGTTCACCTCGGAGGCGACCAGTTTGCCGGCCGGGCTGATGATGAAGGTGCCGCGCAGCGCCAGGCCGGTGTTGCGGTCATAGACTCCGAACAGCTTGGACACCGCGCCGGTGGGGTCGGCGGCCATGGGGTACTTGGCGTTCTCCAGGAATTTTTCCTCGCGGCGCCAGGCCAGATGGGTGTAGATGGTGTCTGTGCTGACCGTGATCACCTCGGCGCCGGCATCGGTGAGATTGGCGTACTCATCGGCCAGGTCGCCCAGTTCGGTGGAGCAGACAAAGGTGAAGTCGGCCGGGTAGAAGAAGAGCACGGTCCAGCGGCCTTCATTTTTCATCTGTTCCAAGGAGATCTTGCCAAAACCGCCATCGTCGGGGAGATAGGTTTCCATCTCGAAGTTGGGAACATCCTGGCCAACCTGCAATACGCCACAACATGCTTCACCCATGACAACCTCCGTTACAGTGAAATTATATGAAAAGATTTTATTGAGAATGCTTCCTGTTTGAAGAGATGATACATTTTGATTTGGGATAAATCAAACCTTTTTTATCTTATTTTGTAAAAAAATATCTGATTACCAAGGAGCCTCAGCACCAGGGGAATTTCTCGGCATGGCGTAGCCGTTCTTTTTCTTTGTTTGCCCAAAGAAAAAGAATCAAAAAGAAAGGGCACCCCGTCACTTGTCCCGCCTATGGCGGGATACCCGGAGTTTATACCCATTCGGGGTACTCCTCGATGCTGCCGGGAGTTTGCAAACTCGGCTTCGCCTCAAACAGTGCAAACTCCCTTTCCGGCAGCCTCTGCGGTGCTCGGCGGCGTGGCAATGGGGGGAACGGCGCTACCTGCTGAGTTTTCTTGGTAATCAGAAAAAAAATATTTATCGTTTTGTTTCGGGGCGTTGGGCAATTTTTGGCGACCAGCCCCTGTGCATCTGACCGCAATGGCGCCATGCCACGGTGGCCAGGGCGATGCTGCTTGACACTTGGAGCAGGTTTCCGTAAATAGTTGTGTATGTTCGACCCACTGCACAAAATCATCCTGACCGGATACCGCGCCACCGGCAAGAGCGCGGTGGGAAGCCTGCTTGCCGTCCGTCGCGGGCTTTCCTTCCTCGAGATGGACACCTGTCTTGAAGAGCGGGCAGGAAGGCCCATCCGGCAGCTGGTGGCCGAGGAAGGTTGGGAGAGCTTTCGGGAACTGGAGCGCAACCTGCTTGCCGAGTTGGTGGACCAGACAAATCTGGTGATCTCCACCGGCGGCGGCGCCATTCTGCATCAGGAGGCCTGGCGGCGCCTGATGGGTACCGGGCTGGTGGTCTGGCTCATCGCCGACATCGACACCATCTGCCGCAGGCTTACCGAGGACCAGAAGAGCGAGGGACAACGGCCAAGCCTCACCGGCGCGGATATCTGCACCGAGGCGGCCATGGTGTTGGCCGAGAGGGAGCCGCTTTACGCCAAGGGGTCGCATCTTTCCCTGGGTACCGATGAGGATTCGGTGGAAGCGATCGTCGATCGTATCGAAGCCGCCCTCGCCGATGCGGAGTTCCTGCGGAGTGTGGAAAACTCCCTGCCCAAGGATCCGCTCTACTGCTGACGACCGTTTTTGCTGTCCCGCGCTGTCCGCCTCCTTGTGTTTCCGGAACGGCTCAACTCTTACCTTATTGCTGGGATACCGATATGGCAGGAAATACCTTTGGCACCTTGTTCCGGGTCACCACCTGGGGAGAATCGCACGGCACCGCGGTGGGAGCCACCGTGGACGGCTGTCCGCCGGGAATCGAGCTCTTTGCCGAGGACATTCAGGCTGAGTTGGACCGCCGCCGGCCCGGCCAGGGCGGCCCGGCCGCAAGCCCCCGCAAGGAGCCGGACCGGGTGGAGATCCTTTCCGGGATCTTCGAGGGCAAGACCACCGGCACCCCCATTTCGCTGGCCATCTTCAACAAGGATGCCCACAGCAAGTCCTACGATCACCTGCGGGAGATCTTTCGACCCGGCCACGGCGACATCACCTATCTCAAGAAGTACGGCATCCGCGATCATCGCGGCGGCGGGCGCGCTTCGGCCCGGGAGACCGTGGGCCGGGTGGCGGCTGGGGCCATCGCCAGAAAGCTGCTCGGCCAGCATGGCATCGCGGTGACCGCCTATACGGTGGCGTTGGGAGGGATCGTGGCCAGCGAGCGGGACATGGCCGCCATGGAGGAGAACCCGCTGCGCTGCCCGGACCGGGCTGCTGCGGCGCGGATGATCGCCCATGTCGAGGAGGTGCGCAAGCAGGGTGACACCCTGGGTGGCATTGTGGAGATCGTGGCGAGCGGCTGCCCGGCTGGCCTGGGCGAGCCGGTATTCGAGAAGCTCGACGCGGCGCTGGCCTTCGCCCTGATGAGCATCGGGGCGGTCAAGGGGGTGGAGATCGGCGCCGGCTTTGCCGCCGCGGCCATGCGGGGCTCGGAGAACAACGACCGCATCACCCCGAAGGGTTTTGCCAGCAACAACGCCGGCGGCATCCTCGCCGGCATCTCCAGCGGCGCCGACATCGTGGCCAGGGTGGCGGTGAAGCCCATCCCCTCCATCGGCCAGGAGCAGCAGACCGTCAACCTGGCCAACGAGGAGGTCGCCATCAGGATTGGCGGCCGCCACGACATCTCGGCCATTCCCCGGATCCTGCCGGTGTGTGAGGGCATGGTCTGCCTGACCCTGGCCGACCATCTGTTGCGGCAGCAGGCGATCCGGTAATTTCAGAGAAGGTGAAGAGTCTGTAGTTCTTTGGGGTGGTTGACTCAAAGACTACAGGCCAAGAACCTGCGGACTCAGCCGGGGTTCTCCGGCTCACAGCTTCATCTGCACCCCGACCTCGATCACCTGATCCGCCGGAATGTCGAAGAAGGACGCCGCATCCATGGCGTTGCGCGACATGAAAAGGAAAAGGTGCGACCGCCAGCGGCTCATCTTGGGATGGCAGCCGATGGCGAGCTTCTCGCGACCCAGGAAGAAGCTCGCCTCCTTCATGTCCAGATCCACCCCCTTGTGACGGGCCAGGGCGAAGATGGTGCCGATCTGCGGCGCCTCCATGAAGCCGTAGTGGGCGATGATCCGGTACAGCCCGCTGCCGAGCTTTTCCGCCTCGATCTTCTCGAAGTTGGGCACCCGGGGGATCTCCTCGGTGCGGATGTTCAGGAAGACCACCTCGGAGTGCAGGATCTTGTTGTGCTTGAGGTTGTGCATCAGGGCGGCGGGAACCGTATCGTGGCTGCGGGTGAGGTAGACCGCCTGGCCGTTGACCCGCTGCGGCATATCCCGCGCCAGCATGTCACGGAAGACGTCGAGCTTGGGGGTGAGGGTGGCCATCTGATTGCCGAGGATCTCGCGGCCCTGTTCCCAGGTGAGCATGAGCAGGAAGGAGCCTGCCGCCATCACCAGCGGGAACCAGGCACCGTGCAGGATCTTGGTCATGTTGGAGGCGAAGAAGGGGATGTCCACCAGGAGAAAGAGGCCGGTGAGCAGCCCGGCGGTGAGGTTGCTCCAGCCCCAGCGCTTGCGGGCCAGAGCGAAGAAGAGGATGGAGGTGATCAGCATGGTGGTGGTCACCGCGATGCCGTAGGCGGCGGCCAGCTTGCTCGACGACTCGAAGCCGAGCACCAGCCCGATGGTGCAGAGCATCAGCACCCAGTTGACCGGCCCCACGTAGATCTGGCCCATGTGGGAGGAGGAGGTGTGGGTGATGGGCAGGCGGGGCAGGTAGCCGAGCTGGATGGCCTGGCGGGTGAGCGAGAAGGAGCCGGTGATCACCGCCTGGGAGGCGATGATGGTGGCCATCGTGGCCAGCAGTACCATAGGGGCCATGCCCCAGGAGGGCACCAGCGCGTAAAAAGGATTGTGGGAGAGTTCCGGCTGGCTGAGCAGCAGGGCTCCTTGCCCCAGGTAGTTGAGTCCCAGGGCCGGGAAGGCGACAAAGAGCCAGGTGATCTGGATGGGCTTGCGGCCGAAGTGCCCCATGTCGGCGTAGATGGCCTCGGCGCCGGTTACCGCCAGGAAGACCGCGCCCAGGACGATGAAGCCGTGCCACTGGTTGTGGATCAGGAACAGGACGCCGTGCCAGGGCAGCAACGCCGAAAGGATCTGCGGATGCTCAACCGCCTTGGCGAGGCCCAGGGCAGCCAGCGTCGTGAACCACAGCAGCATGACCGGCCCGAAGAGGATGCCCACCCGGGCGGTGCCCCGTTTTTGGATCAGAAAGAGACCGGCCAGGATCAGGATGGTCAGCGGGGTGACCATCCTGCCGAAGACCGGCGCGATGTTCTTGATACCTTCCACTGCGCTCAGAACCGAGATCGCCGGGGTGATGATCCCGTCACCGTAAAGCAGGCAGGCGGCGAAGAGGCCCAGGCCCACCAAGGTCCACTGGGCGGTGCGCGGCTTGACGTTTTTGGGCTTGATCAGGGCGGTGAGCGCCAGCACGCCGCCCTCCCCCTCGTTGTCGGCCCGCAGGATAAAACACAGATACTTGAAGGTGACGATGAGCAGCATGGCCCACAGGATCAGGGAGACGACCCCCACCACGTTGGCGGGAGTCACCTCAATGCCGAACTCACCGTGAAAGCATTCGCGCAGGGCGTAAAGGGGGCTGGTGCCGATGTCGCCGAACACGACGCCCAAGGCGGCCAGGGAGAGGGCCGCCAGCTTTTTGGGGTCTGATTCTTCTGGATTGGTCATGGGTTCTTTGCCGGGTGGGAGGTGACATGACGGCCAAGGGCCGCGGGAGCCGGGGCGGTGATTCCGCCGGCCAGGGAGGTGTACCCGCCGTATCCCTGGCCGCATCGAGATCTTTTCTCAACTATATCCGCGATCGGGGGGGAAATGGCAACCAAAATGTGCCCTCCGCCACGGAGACCCAGGCGCCGATCTTGGCGCGCGTTACCCTTTCCGCTTGAAAGGACGGGGCGATTTCAATATGCTACAGGGTGTGCGGCCAGGAGCCGGTGAGTCTTTTTCCTCTTGCGTGGAGGCGCCACGATGTCACAAACGGAACAGGGTGGGTTGCAACAGCGAATAGCCGCTCTCGAGGAGGAGGTGGAGCGCTACCGTTCCGTGATGGACAACGCCCACGATCTTATCCACAGCGTATCCCCGGACGGCGCCTTCCTCTTCGTCAACCGGGCCTGGCGGCAAACCCTGGGCTACGGCGAGGAAGACCTCCCCAAGCTCCGGCTGATGGACATCGTGGACGAAAGCTGTCGCGACAAGTGCCGCTGTATTTTCAATGATCTGATCAAGGGGGAAAAGCTCGACCGCAACGAGACCGTTTTTGTCGCCAAGGATGGCAGGCGGATCGTGGTGGAGGGTCGCTGCAGCACTTTCTTCCAGGGCGGCAGGGCCGTGGCCATGACCGGCATCTTCCGGGATATCACCGAGCGGGCCAGGAGTGAGCAGGCGCTTCGGGAGAGCGAACAGCGGTTCCGCGATCTTTTTGAGAACGCCACCGACCTCATCCAGATGGTGCGGCCGGACGGCCGGCTTCTTTATGTGAACCGCGCCTGGCGCGAGACTTTTGGCTACTCCGAGGAGGACATCGCCGCCGGCCTTTCCATCTTCCAGCTGATTTCGCCCGACTGCCAGTCCCACTGCGAAGACACCTTCAAGCGGGTGATCTCGGAGGAAAAGATCCATCAGATCAACACCAATTTCGTTGCCAAGGATGGCCGCAGAATCATCATCGAGGGCAATGCCATCTGCAAGTTTCAGGATGGGACGCCGATTTCCACGCAATGCATCTTCCGGGACGTCACCGAGAAGAAGAAGATGGAGGAGGAGCTGCTCAAAAACCAGAAATTGGAGTCGGTGGGGGTCTTTGCCGGCGGCATCGCCCATGACTTCAATAACCTGCTCACCGCCATCCTGGGCAACATCTCCCTGGGCAAGCTCTACCTCAACCATGAGGACCGGGTGTACAAGCGATTGGAAGAGGCGGAAAAGGCCTCCCTGCAGGCCAAGAATCTCACCCAGCAGCTGCTGACCTTTTCCAAGGGCGGCGCTCCCATCAAGAAGACCACCACCATCCCCGAGCTGATCCGGGATTCGGCCTCCTTTGCCCTGCGCGGCTCCAATGTGCGCTGTCAGTATGTTCTTGATGACAACCTCTGGCCCATCGAGGTGGACGCGGGACAGATCAGCCAAGTGATCCAGAACCTGGTGCTCAACGCCGCCCAGGCCATGCCCGCTGGAGGCACCGTCAGCATCGAGGGCGGCAATGTGATCAGCAGCGGGCATGAGTTGCCTGGCATGCCGCCGGGCAAGTATGTGCGGATCGCGGTCACCGATCATGGCCACGGTATTCCCGCCGAGAATCTGGCCAGGATCTTCGACCCCTATTTCACCAGCAAGGAGACGGGCAACGGCCTGGGTTTGGCCATTGCTTACTCGATCATCAAGAAGCATGACGGCCACATCGCGGTGGAGTCGGTGGAGAACCAGGGGACTACCTTCACCATCCACCTGCCTGCCACCGATGCCTGCCCCCATTGTCCCGAAGAGCGGCAGGCCCCGCTGGTGGCCAGCAAGGGTCGGCTGCTGGTCATGGACGACGACGAGATGATCCGCGAGGCTGCCGCCGAGATGCTTGCCTATTTTGGTTTCGAGGTCGAGGCGGTATCGGATGGCGGCGAGGCGGTGGCGCGCTATCGCGAGGCCATGGAGCAGCGGCGCCCCTTTGCCGCCGTGGTCATGGATCTCACCGTGCCGGGCGGCATGGGGGGCAAGGAGGCCATGGAAAAGCTGTTGGTCATCGATCCCGGGGTGAGGGCGGTGGTCTCGAGCGGCTATGCCAATGATCCCATCATGGCCAACTTCCGGGAGTACGGTTTTTGGGGGGTGGTTCCCAAGCCCTACCGGGCCGAGGAGATGAGTCGGGTCCTGGCCACGGTCCTCGCCGAGGAGAATGGCAAGAAATGACCGGGAGGCGGGCGCTGGCGGTGTCCTGGGAAAAAGTGGAACTATCCGGCGCCGGGCGCGGAGGAGAAGAGGTCATGGCAGGACAAGGGGAGATTGGCGACGCCATCCAGAACGTCTGGATGCTGACCCGCGAGTATGACGGCCTGGCCGGTGCCGGAGGAGTCAAGGACGTGGTGCGCCAGCTGGCCGAGGCCATGGCCCGTTCCGGCCGGCGGGTGAGTGTGGCGATGCCGCTTTATGGATTCATCGACCCGGAGTGGAACGGTTTTTCCTTGCTCGATCTGGCCTTCGAGGTGGACATGGACTACGCGGCCGAGGCGCGGCGCGAGTATGTCCGGGTTTTTGCCAGAAGCAGCGCGCTTGGCGAGGAGGGTGGCGGTCTGACCATCTACCTCATCGATGCCGCCCGCTTCCTGGAGAAGCGCGGAGTCTACACCTACACCGCCGAGGAGGAGGCGCTCAATCCCTTCAACCGGCAGGGCTCCGGCCACTACGACTACTTCGCCATGAACGTGCTGTTGCAGAAGGCGGCCATGTCGCTGATGATGCGGCTCGGCGAACGGCCGGAGATCATCCACTGCCACGACGGCCACACCGCCATCCTGCCGGCCATGATCCGCGAGATCGAAGGATTCCGCCACTACTTCGCCAAAAGCGGCTGCGTGGTGACCATCCACAACGCCGGCACGGGATATCACCAGGAGGTGGCCGACCTGCCCTTCGCCCGGGCCATCACCGGCCTGCCCGCGCCGGTGATCGACCACAACCTGCTGGACAATGCCTTCGACCCCTTTCTGGCCGCCTCCGGCTACAGCGTCATGAACGCGGTGAGCGAGAACTATGCCCGCGAGCTTCGGGATACCGACGACGACGCCCTCACCGGCTGGCTCGGTCACCGGTTGCTCCTGCGGGGCGTCACCCTGCGCGGGGTGACCAACGGCATCAACCCGGCGGATTTCGACCCGTCCCGTCCCAAGGAGATGGGGATAGCCGCCGCCTTTTCGCCGCTCAAGGCTGAACTGGCTGGCAAGGCCAAGTGCCGCAAGGCCCTGATCAAGGAGCTGGCCGGCAAGCGGCTGCAGACGGTGCGGCAGTCGGGCGTCCTGGATGATCGGCCCGGCGAGCCGCTCTTCACCTTCGTGGGGCGTTTCTCCAGCCAGAAGGGGGTGGACAAGCTGCTGGGCGCGCTGGAAACCCTGTTGCCGCTTGATCAGAACTTCCAGGTGGTGATCCAGGGCTCCGGCAGCAAGGAGATCGAAGAGGCGTTGCGCCGGCTCGCCGAGAACCCCGATCATCATGGCCGGGTCTGTCTGTTGCGCGGTTACGATCCCAAGGTCGCCAACCGCGTTTACGCCGCGGGCGACTTCTTCCTTATCCCCTCCCGCTACGAACCGTGCGGGCTGACCGACTACATTGCCCAGCTTTTTGGCAACCTGCCCATCGTCCATCATGTGGGCGGCTTGGTCAAGGTGGTGGATGGCAAAACCGGCTTTGCCTATCAGGAGCACAACTCCGCCGCCCTGATGGGCGCCATGCAGAAGGCGATGCGCGCCTTCCGCGCCAAGCCCGACTCCATTCGCGCCATGCAACGGAATGCGGTGCGCGCCATCCTGGAGCAGTACACCTGGGATAAAATCCTCTTCCGGTATTTATCGCTTTATCAAGAAGCGCTGGCGCAGGTACAATAAACATGGGACCACCGTGGTCCCCTTCGGGAAGACCACGGCGGCCAGTGTTCCTTTGGGTCTGAGATACGCGTGATTCATCCGCTTTTGCGTCACGCCGGCCGCCGGGATCGGGGCCGGTTTTCCGGATTGTGCCCCGCCAGGGGCGAAATCGTGTAACCAACCAGAGACCGCAGGGGAGGAAAGACAATGGCGATCCGTATTGGCATCAACGGGTTTGGCCGCATCGGCCGCAACATCTTCCGCGCCATCGACAAGGATCCGGCCTTCGCCGGCATTGAGATCGTGGCCATCAACGACCTCACCAGCACCGCCACCCTGGCGCACCTGCTCAAGTACGATTCGGTGATGGGGGTCTACGACAAGTCGGTTTCCGCCAGCGAGGACGGGATCGTGGTGGACGGCAAATCGGTGAAGATCACCAGCCACCGCAGCCCCACCGACATCCCCTGGGGGAGCATGGGGGTGGACTACGTGGTGGAGTCCACCGGTCTTTTCACCGACGGCGAGAAGGCCTCCATGCACCTTGAGGCCGGGGCCAAGAAGGTGGTGATCTCGGCGCCCGCCAAGGGCAAGGTCAAGACCATCGTCATGGGGGTGAACGAGGACGAGTACGATCCCATGGAGGACCACATCGTCTCCAACGCCTCCTGCACCACCAACTGTCTCGCGCCGGTGGCCAAGGTGATCCTCGACCGCTTCGGCATCAAGACCGGCCTCATGACCACGGTGCATGCCTACACCAACGACCAGCGCATCCTCGACTTTCCGCACAGCGACCTGCGGCGGGCCCGCGCGGCGGCGATGTCCATGATCCCCACCAAGACCGGGGCCGCAGCGGCGGTGGCCCTGGTGATCCCCGAACTCAAGGGCAAGTTCGACGGCCTGGCCGTGCGGGTGCCCACCCCCAACGTCTCGCTGGTGGACGTGGTCATGGAGGTGGAGAAGGAGACCACCGTCCCCGAGGTCAATCAGGCGCTCAAGGAGGCGGCTGGCCGCTACCTGGGTTATTCCGACGAGCCGCTGGTCTCCATCGACTATCAGGGCAATCCGCATTCCTCGGTGGTGGACGCCATGTCCACCAAGGTGATCGGCACCGCGGTCAAGATCCTCTCCTGGTATGACAACGAGTGGGGTTACTCCAACCGGGTACTCGATCTGATCCGGCTGATGGACGAGCAGAAGCCGCTGTAGGGCCGGGGCCGATTGGCCCCAGACTCGGGATGCCGGCCGGATTCGGATGGCATCCCGAGGGTTGGGAAGGGCAGGGGGGGGGATGAACAAGGACATCTTGCGGTTCGGTGACACGGAGATAGAAATCTCCCGCATCGACAATATCATTTTCATCCAGGTATTCGGTTGCTACACCGATGAGATGGCCCTTGGGCTGATCCAGCGGGTGGGGCAATTGATCGATGCGATTCCTGAAAGCTCCATACGGATCTGGGATGGCACCGGCATCCCGGAAGAAGGGTATCTCTTGTCTTCCGGGTGCATTGACCGGGTCGCCAGGTGGGCGGAGGCAATTGAGGCGAAAAAACCCGGCTCAACCGCCTATATGATAATCCCTTCCCTGGTAAGTTTTGGCATGTCGCGCATGTATGCATTGCGGGCGGATCTTGAGGGAAGCGGGGTCGTGGTTTTGCGGGCTGTGGAGGAACTGCCCCAGGAGATCAGGGAAAAGCTGTCGCTTTCAGGAATCATGGCTCGCTCAACCATCCGGAAGGGGGGTTCTCCATGACCACCGATCCCGCCGCCCCGCCGCCTCTCGAGTCCGACGCCCTCAAGGCCAACCTTCTGGAAACCGCGGTGGGCGAGGTGAGCATCGACCCGCGTTTTCAACTGCTGCTCGAGATGGTGGCCGAGTACAAGGGGATCCGCGCCGGGATCGAGGGACTGCTGTACGAGATCAGCCATCCCTTTCGCAACTGGCGGATGATCCTGCCCAAGCTGCGGTCATTCGTGCTCAAGCATGCCGACCAGTATCTGCGTCACGATGCAGGGCCGGAGTCCTTCCTGCTCTTCTGTGAGATCCTGCTCCAGGCCATCGAGGAGAACCGCAGAAACGAGCAGCAGGTCGCCTCCGCCATGGAGGCGTTGCTTGCCTATCTCGACCGCCATACCGCCGGGCTGGTGGCGGGCGATCACCTGCTCCGCCACCAGGATGCGCTTGCTGATGGGCTTTCCCGCCTGCACGATCTGGACGACGAACTGCTGCTGGTCCTGGCCCAGGGCCACCATCCCCTCAAGAAGATCCTTACCCGCTTGGCCGGGCAGGCCGAGTTCCTCTCCGCCCCGGCGGCCCGCCTCTATCAGCGGGTGCTGCGCATCAGTTACCGCTACTGGCTGGCCGAGGAGGATCCCCAGGCGTGGTTTCTTGCCCAGTGCGGCGAGCTGTGCTCCGGCTGGCGGGCCGGCTCGCTGTTTGACGCCATCTCGCACCGGGCCCTCAAGGAGCATCTCGCCGCCCTCGATCAGGTTGATCCTGGAAAGCCAGCCTCCCTGACCGAGATGCTGGCCCTGCCCGACCACCTGGAGATCGTCCGTCTCTACAAAGAGGCACCGGACCGGCTGGGCGAGGAAACCACCGCCCCGGCGCCGCCGGACCGCTTCACCGAGAACCGCAAGCTGCTCTTCCTCTTCCGGATCATGGACACCGCCGGGCTTGCCCTGATCCACGAGGAGACCCTCAGGGAGATCAACCGCAGCCTGGTGCAGCTGATTCGCCAGCAGACCTTCGAGGAGATCGAGCGGTTCCTGCTCACCACCCTCCAGCTCTTGAAGGCCAACGTGCGCAAGTACCCGCACACCTCGCTGCAGTGCATCCAGGTGCTGGGCAGCGAGGTCTTCAACCGGGGCAACTCCCGGCTGGTGGAGGCCTTCCTCTGGGAGACGGTGCGCTTCGGCTTCCAGTACGCCAATTTCCAGGGCTTAAGTGAGGACTGGCAGCCCATCGCCAATCCGGCCCACCTGGCCAACATCCGGGTGTGGCTGAGCCTGATCATGCAGGAGCCCAAGTGGTGCTCCACCCTCTTTTCGGCGTTGATCATCAACCTCAAGCTCTCCGGCACCTGTGTCAAGGACACCGACCTTTTCCAGCGCGACATCACCCAGCTGCTCAATCACCCCATCGAGCCGATCTACAACCTGGCCAAGCAGTTCACCAAGCTGATGCCGGTTTTCTTCAACGAGATCGGCGCCGAGGGGGCGCTCCGGGACGTTTCCACCGATCTGGACGAAACCCACAAGCGTAAGGACCGGTTGATCCACTTCCTGCGCAAGCAGGCGCACGTGGAGTCGAGCAACCTGATCGTCGACTTCATCGAGGCGATCTTCCGTTTCTGGCACACCCTGGACACCTCGCACCTTGCCGATTTCCTGCCCGAGGAGGTGATGCGGGAGGTTTCGCCGGCTGGCCCCTTGGTCGACGACCTCCACCAACTGGCTCTCCGCCTTTTCGATGAAGGCGGCCCGGTGCGCGCCATCGAGGGGTTGCTCACCTGGGAGCCCAGGCGGCGGGAGCAATGGCTGGCAAGCCAGGAGGGGGTGCGGCCGGAGGAGAAGAGACGCTTTGGGCTGCTCATCGAGATGTACCGGCTCTGCCACCAGAAGTACAACCTGGGGGTGGAGGAGATCCGCCACCAGCTCCACCTGGCGGTGGGTTCTGGATTTCCGGAGATGGAGCAGTTGCTCGCCGATCTGGAGATCTGCGACACCTTCCAGTGTCTGGAGGCGCTGCTCGATCACCTGGAACGGCTCAAGGAGACGATCCTTTCCGACCGGCAGTTCGAGGCCAAGGAAGACATCTACTACAAGCGCCACATCGCGGTGGACATCCCCTCGGTCTACGGCCGCTACCGGGAGAAGAAGTTCGACGCCCTGGGGCTCAGCTTTCGGCTGGAGACCCTGGCCAACCTGTACCTGGAGAAACTGCCCGGGACGGTGAACCTCACCTTCATCACCCGCGCCACTTTCATCCGCATCATCAAGTGCCTGCGCCTCTACCTGCGGGCGCTCAAGATCGACGGCATCACCAGCCGGCGGCTGGAAACCTACCTGTCGCTCTTGGCCAGCTCGATGAGCATCAAGCGCTTCTCCTACACCCAGTACCTCGATATCTTCCGGGGATTCACCGAGGGGGTCAAGGACGTCATCTACGCCTACTACACCAACATCCACCAGAACAACCTCTCCATCATCGTCCCGAAGCTGGGCGAGCAGAATCTGCTCCCGAAGTACCGTGAACTGTGGGACGAGGAGGACATGGCCGCCACGGTCAACCGCCTCTCCGAAACCTTCATGCGGGATCTGATCGCCACCACCTTCGGGCTCCAGCATCTGGACAATTTCATCAGCCATATTCTCCAGACCCTGGAGAACCAGCGCGATGTGCTGGACGAGGCTCACCTGGATCTCCTGATGAGTTATGACCCGGATCGGGCCGTCAGCTCGCTGCACCACAAGCTTCCGCGCACCAATAACCAGATTCTTCTGGGCAACAAGGGCTATAACCTGATGGTACTGGCCACGGACAACAAGCCGGTGCCGCCGGGCTTCATCATCACCACCGAGATCTTCCGCTGCTGGTCGGTGATCCGCGATTTCAACAAGGCGCGGGAGGAGTTGATGGTCCAGGTGCAGGCGGCGCTGGCCGAACTGGAGCGCCAGACCGGCAAGCGCTTTGGCGATCCGGCCAACCCGCTGCTCCTTTCGGTGCGCAGCGGCGCGGCCATCTCCATGCCCGGGATGATGACCTCCATCCACAACGTGGGCTTGAACGAGGAGATCGCCGCGGGCTTTGCCGCTTCGGCCGGCCAAGCCTACCCCTCCTCCTGCAAGGTGGATTTCCTCGCCTGGGACAACTACCGGCGCTTCCTGCAATCGTGGGCCATGACCCAGGGCATGGAGCGGGAGGTCTTCCAGGAGCTGATGAACGAGGCCAAGGAGCGGCATGGCGTGACGGTGAAGCGCAACTTTACCGCCGAGCAGATGAAGGCGCTGGCCCTGGAGTACCAGAAGAAGATTCGCGGCGTGGGGATCGGCATCCCGGAGGATCCCTGGCGCCAGCTTACCGGGGCGGTGGAACTGGTGCTCAACTCCTGGTTCTCGGTCAAGGCCAGGGAGTACCGTTCGCTGATGGAGGTTTCCGAGGCGTGGGGCACGGCGGTGCTGGTGCAGGCCATGGTCTTCGGCAACCTGGGGCCGGATTCCGGCACCGGCGTGCTCTTCACCGCCCATCCCTACCGCAAGGTGAGCCGGGTGGCGCTGTGGGGCGACTACACCACCAACGACCAGGGCGAGGATATCGTCGGCGGCTTGGTGGCCACCCAGCCCATCTCGGTGGAGCAGGCGGAGATCGACGGCCGTGACGAAGAGGCGAGCCTGGAGCGGCGCTTCCCGGCCATTTACAACCGGCTCCTCGCCATCAGCCGGGAACTGGTCTACGAGAAGCGGTGGAACCCGCAGGAGATCGAGTTCACCTTTGAGAGCGCCGCCGAGGACGACCTCTACCTGCTCCAGACCCGCGACATGATCACCATCAAGAAGCGGGAGAACCTCTTTGTCTTCAAGGAAAGCAAGTGTCTGGAGAAGTCGGTGATCGGCCATGGGGTGGGCGTCTCCGGCAGCGCCCTGTCCGGGCTCGCGGTCTTCACCGCCGAGGATATCCGCCGCCTGCGCCGGGAAGAGCCGCACGCATCGCTGATTCTCATCCGTCAGGACACCGTGCCCGACGACATCAAGGAGATCGCCATGGCCGATGGCCTGCTCACCGCGCGGGGCGGCCAGACTTCACACGCGGCGGTGATCACCGTCCGGCTGGAGAAGACCTGCGTGGTGGGGGTGGGCGGACTCAAGGTGTACGAGAGCGAGGAGCGGTGCGAGATCGGCGGCAAGGAGTTCCGTTGCGGCGAAAAGATCAGCATCGACGGCCGCAAGGGGCTGGTGCTCAAGGGAGCGCACCCGGTACGGGAAGAGATGCATATCCTGCCCATCTGATGGGCACGGTGCTGTGATGCGCGTTTGGGACATCCATCCCGGCTATCTCAACCGGCAGAGCCTCCTGGGCGAGCACCGGGAGATCCACGCCATTCACGTGGTTGTGAGCCAGGGGCGAAAAGGGTATTCACGCCACCCCGAGACCCTGCGCTGGCAGGGGCACCTCCCTGCCCTGGCCATGCGGCATCTGCAGGTGGTGGCGGAGATGCTGCTGCGTGGCTATGGCCACAAGAGCCCAATGGCCTTGCCGGAGGATGGCGCGGATATTGTCTGGCCCGCGGTCTTTGTCGACCCGCCCGGCCACCAGTTTGCCCTTTTGGCGGGAAAGTATCGGGACCGGGAGCCTGGCAGAATCCCGCTGCCCGTCAGCGTGGGGCAGCTGGTCGCCCAGCATGCCCTTTCGGCGCTGGCGCGCGAACGGCGCCCCTCCGGCAGTGATTTCATGGGGCTTGCCGAGGAACTGGTCGCCTGCCTCCGCCAACCACCGACCCGGCATGGGCTTGCCGAGGTGGCCCGGGGGGAGGCGAGTCTCGTCGATCTTTTGGCCTTGGGAATTGTCGGCTGGAAGCGGGAATGGGGAGGGCAGGAGGGGAGCCACACCACCGTGGCCAGCGATCTGCTGGCCTGGCGGCTGGCAGCGGGGCTGGAAGAGTCAGCACCGGGAAGCGGCTAGGAATCTAGAGATCGTCCTCGTCCTCCAGGTCGTCCTCGTCTCCTATCTCCTCGTCCATCTCATCGCCCTCGTCCTCGCCGGCTTCGTCCATGTCCTCTTCGCGGCCATAGGATCCCGCCTCGTCATCCTCGCTCGCCTCCTCGACTACCTCCTCCTCTTCTTCCTCGGCGGTAGTAGGCTTGCGGACCTTGGAGGGCGGCAGCACGATGGCGGTGATCTTCTCCACCTCCTGCCGGACCAGCGGGTCGGCCAGGCAGACATGGCATTCCGCAAGGTGGGTTTCCATGAAAGAGACCATGCGGGCAGGGGCCATGGTTTCGTCCTGCACCTGGACATACCATGATTTTATAAGCCGTTGCAGGCGCTCACACTCCATGGCGAACAGACTCCTTGTAATTCCTTTGCGTTAGTGTTGACTGGGCCTTGTTGCCGGCACAATCTGGGGCGGCCTCTATGTACCGCATTTTTCCCCCGTCGGCCAGCCCCTTGCGGCCTGCTTCCCCAAAAAATACTCGATTGCACGGGGCGAGGGGCGTGGGGCCAATAAAAACCTTGCCTCCCAGGCCGCGACTCTTTATGGTATGAGGCCGAGGACGGAAGTGGAAAGGGCACTGGTGGCTCTCCCGGACTTCAAATCCGGTGCACCGGGTTAACAGCCTGGTGGGTGGGTTCGATTCCCATGCACTTCCGCCACTTCCTGGCCCCGTCCCTCAGTCCTTTCCCTTCAGCAGCGGGTGGCCCAGCCTTTCGCGCTGCTCTACGTACTTCTCCGCCACCTTCCTGGCAATGTTCCGGATCCTGCCGATGTAGCGGGTGCGCTCCGCCACGCTGATTGCCTTTCGTGCGTCCAGCAGGTTGAAGGTGTGCGAGCATTTCAGGCAGTAGTCGTAGGCGGGCAGGATCAGCTCGAGGTCGAGCAACCGGTGCGCCTCGGATTCGAAGGTGTCGAAGAAGCCGAGCAACACCGGCACGTTGGCGTGCTCGAAGTTGAAGGTGGAGAACTCCACCTCGGCCTGGTGAAAGATGTTTCCGTAGCTCACCTTGCCGTTCCAGGAGATGTCGTAGACGCTGTCCACCCCTTGCAGATACATGGCGATGCGCTCCAGGCCGTAGGTCACCTCCACGGTGATCGGGTGGAGTTCCAGGCTGCCCGCATGCTGGAAGTAAGTGAACTGGGTGATCTCCATGCCGTCCAGCCATACCTCCCAGCCCAGGCCCGAGGCGCCCAGGGTGGGCGACTCCCAGTCGTCCTCGACAAAGCGGATGTCGTGGGCCAGGGGATCAAGCCCAAAGCGCTTGAGGCTCTCGATGTAGAGATCCTGGATGTTGGGCGGCGACGGTTTGATGATCACCTGATACTGGTAGTAGTGCTGGAGCCGGTTGGGGTTCTCGCCGTAGCGGCCGTCGGTGGGGCGGCGGGAGGGCTGCACGTAGGCGGTACTCCACGGCTCCGGGCCCAAGGCCCGGAGCAGGGTGGCGGGATGGAAGGTGCCGGCCCCCACCTCCATGTCGTAGGGCTGTTGCAGCGCGCAGCCCTGTTCGGCCCAGAAGCGGCTCAGTTCGAGAATGATGTCCTGGAAGTGCATGGGGCGTCCTTTCGCGGGGAATTCCACCCCGGGATTGCCGTTGCGCTTGTGCGCCAACTTCTTGATATGTCGATATTTTGCAGGGATGTCGCTGCCGTGGCGCGCCATTCTGGCGTTCTTTACCTTAAAGCCGCCAGGGCTGGCAAGTTTTTTTTCCCAAGCCCGCGCTGGCGCGTGAAAAAAGGTGCTCTGGTGGGATCGGGCGGCCAGGTGGGGTGCCGGCTTTGGTAACTCCCCGCGATTACGCTCTCTTTTTCGCTTGACAGATGCATGGCTCAAGGGTAAAAGTGCCGGTTCTAAAAAAACCGGACCGCCCGGCGTTGTCGCAAAACGAACGCCTTTTCGATGGAGCTCGGCCCCAATGCCGCTCCATGGCGCGGGATGAATCCGGCATGCACATGTTCTGATGAAATGAGACCCCAACCAGAAGGCAATCTCGTTGCGGGGGTAAACCTTCGGTCACGCGGCTTTTCGCGGGCCGGCACACGCGGAGTGGATGAGGAGTGGCAATGAAAGACATCAGCAAGGTCCGTAACATTGGTATCAGCGCCCATATCGACTCGGGGAAGACCACCCTGACCGAGCGCATTCTGTTCTATACCCAGCGTATCCACGCGATCCACGAGGTGCGCGGCAAGGACGGCGTCGGCGCCAAGATGGACTCCATGGAACTTGAGAAGGAGCGCGGCATCACCATCGCCTCCGCCGCCACCTACTGCGACTGGAAGGACTGCTCCATCAACATCATCGACACCCCGGGCCACGTGGACTTCACCATCGAGGTGGAGCGCGCTCTGCGGGTACTGGACGGCGCCGTGCTGATCCTCTGCTCGGTGGGCGGCGTCCAGTCCCAGTCCATCACGGTAAACCGCCAGATGACCCGCTACCGGGTTCCCCGCGTCGCCTTCATCAACAAGTGTGACCGCACCGGCGCCAACCCGGAGAAGGTCATCAAGCAGCTGCGCGAGAAGCTGGGCCTGAACGCGGTGGCCATCCAGGTGCCCATGGGCCTTGAGGGCGACATGCAGGGGTTGATCGACCTGGTGCGGATGAAGGCGATCTACTTCGACGGCGACAACGGCGAGAAGATTCGCGAGGAGGAGATCCCGGCCCAGTACAAGGACGAGGCCGAGATGAAGCGCGAGGAGATGCTGGACGCGGTCTCCATGTTCTCCGACGAGTTGATGGAGGCGGTGCTGGAAGGCACCCCCTCCGAGGAGATGATCATGGCCGCCATCCGCAAGGGCACCCTCTCCCTGGAGTTCACCCCGGTCATGATGGGTACCGCCTACAAGAACAAGGGCGTGCAGCTCTTGTTGGACGCGGTCAACGCCTACCTGCCCTGCCCGACCGATGTCGAGAACTTCGCCCTGGATCTGGACAACAACGAGGCCGAGGTCAAGGTCACCAACATGCCGCAGGATCCGCTGCTGGCCCTGGCGTTCAAGCTGGAGGACGGCCGGTATGGACAGCTCACCTATGTGCGCACCTACCAGGGAACTCTCAAGAAGGGCGACACCATTGTCAACGTCCGTACCGGCAAGAAGGCCAAGGTCGGTCGTCTGGTGCGCATGCACTCGGACGAGATGGAGGAGATCGAGGAGTCGGGCTCCGGCGACATCGTCGCCCTGTTCGGCATCGACTGCGCCTCCGGCGACACCTTCACCCGCGGCGACTACAACTTCTCCATGAGCTCCATGCACGTGCCGGAGCCGGTTATCTCCCTGTCCATCACCCCGGTGGACAACAAGGCCCAGGACAACATGTCCAAGGCCCTGAACCGTTTCACCAAGGAAGACCCCACCTTCAAGACCTATGTTGATCAGGAAACCCTGGAGACCATCATCTCCGGCATGGGTGAGCTGCATCTCGACGTTTACGTGGAGCGGATGAAGCGCGAATACAAGGCCGAGGTGACCGTGGGCGCGCCCCAGGTCGCCTACCGCGAGACCATCACCCAGCGGGCCGAGTTCAACTACACCCACAAGAAGCAGACCGGCGGTTCCGGCCAGTTCGGCCGGGTGGCAGGCTTCATCGAGCCCCTGGAAGAAGGTGAGTACGAGTTCGTCGATCAGATTGTCGGCGGCGCCATTCCCCGCGAGTACATCCCCTCCTGCGACAAGGGCTTCCAGAAGTGTCTGGAAAAAGGTTCCCTGCTGGGCGCCCATGTCACCGGGGTGCGTTGCACCATCAACGACGGCGCCTCCCACGCGGTGGACTCCTCGGACATCGCCTTCCAGCTGGCCGCCATCGGCGGGTTCAAGGAGGCATACACCAAGGCCAAGCCGGTGATCCTGGAGCCGATCATGAAGGTGGCCGTGGAAGGACCCTCCGAGTTCCAGGGGTCGATCATGGGCAGCCTCAACCAGCGCCGCGGCATGATCATCGGCACCAACGAGGAAGACGCCTACACGGTGGTCGAGGCCGAGGTGCCGCTCTCCGAGATGTTTGGTTACTCCACCGATCTTCGCTCCTTGACCCAGGGCAAGGCTGAGTTTACCATGGAGTTTGCCACCTACCGGCAGGTGCCCAAGGGTGTAGCCGATGAGCTGATCACCAAGGCCCAGAAGAAGGATAAAAAGTGATAACGCATCTGGCCCGTGGCTACGCCGCGGGCCGTACGCGATAACCGTCGGCAGCGCCTGCGCGGGGCCGAAAAGGAAGAGGTGCCACCATGTTGAAGCAAGACCTGATCGCGAAGAACCCCATCCGTCACCTCAAGAGCGAGGGTGGAACCCAGGATGCCGGCCGCATGGGCCTGGTAATGGCGCGGGCCGGGGTGGGCAAGACCGCCCTTCTGGTGCAGATCGCCCTGGACAGCCTGCTCAATGACAAGGAGGTTGTGCATGTCAGCGTCGGCCAGACCATCGAGAAGGCCAAGCTGTGGTACGAGGACATGTTCAAGGACATCGCCGAGAGCTGCAATCTTTCGAACGCCACCGAGGTGCACGACGAGATTATGCGTCACCGCATGATCATCACCTTCAACGAGTCCAAGTTCAGCCGGGCCAAGCTGCAGGAGCGTTTGAGCGACCTGATCCAGCAGAACGTCATCCGCCCCAGCTGCATGGTGGTGGACGGCTTCGACTTCGCCAAGACCGATCGCTCGGTGCTGGAGGAGGTGAAGGCCATGGCCAGGGCCATGGGGCTGCAGGTTTGGTTCTCCTCGCTCTGCGAGGATGACGGCGAATCCTGCCACGCCATGGACGACCTCTTCGACACCGTGGTTGTGCTCCAGCCCGCGCCGGAGAAGTCCTGCCTGGACCTGAAGGTCGTCAAGGGCGCCACCGCCATGAGCAAGTGCGGCAAGCTGCTCAAGCTTGACCCCATCACCTTCATGGTCAAGGAAAGCTGCGAGTAAGCACGGTTGACCATTGTTGTTGCGTGTCCAGGGGGTGAACGCCGGTCCAGGTGTTCATCCCCTTTTTTGTGCCAGTGGCTTTGCAGCTATGGAGCAATGATCCATGAAATTCAGACCATGCATCGACCTGCATCAGGGCCGGGTAAAGCAGATCGTCGGCTCCACCCTTTCCGACGCCGTGCCTGATGGCTTGGCCACCAACTTCGCCTCCGATCTGCCCTCCTCCCATTACGCCCGCATGTACCGGGATGACCGTCTCGATGGCGGCCATGTCATCATGCTGGGGCCCGGCAGCGAAGAGGCGGCGGCCGAGGCCTTGCGAGCCTTTCCGGGCGGCCTTCAGGTGGGGGGCGGCATCACCTGCGAGAATGCCCGCTACTGGCTGGATCAGGGGGCAAGCGCGGTGATCGTCACCTCCTATGTCTTCCGGGACGGCCATATCCACGAGGATCGGCTGCGCCAGCTGGTGGCAACGGTGGGCAAGGAGCGGGTGGTGCTCGATCTCAGCTGCCGCAGGCGCGGAGATGCCTATTACGTGGTCACCGACCGGTGGCAGAAGTTCACTGAGGTGACCATCTCCGAGGAGTCGCTCGCCTACTTCGCCGGCCATTGCCAGGAGTTTCTGATCCACGCCGTGGATGTGGAGGGCAAGTGCGCCGGCATCGAGGAGGAGCTGGCCGGGCTGCTTGGTCGGCTCAGTCCCATCCCCACCACCTATGCCGGCGGGGTGCGGAGCCTGGAGGATCTCATGCGCATCAAAGAGCTGGGCCATGACCGCCTGGACGCCACCATCGGCAGCGCCTTGGATATCTTCGGGGGCAAAGGGATCACCTATGCCGAGGCCGTGGCCTTCAACCGCCGGGAGGGGCATTGAGGGATGGGCGAGCCAGGTGGCGAGGATGACCCTGGGGCGGGGGCAGCTGGCGAACACGATCTGCTCAAGCTCTGGGTGGAGCCGGCCCTAGCCCGCGCCTTCCGGCGATGCAGCTGGATCATTGTCCACGAAACCGGCCGCTCCCAGCCGGAGATCATGGAGGAGATGGTCAGGGATTTCCTGGTCAAGCACGGGTGTTGACCATTCCTTGACCTGTGGCCTGGGGTCAGGTAGTATCAAATAAGAGTCGCTCATCCCTGCGGGATCATGTGCGTCAAGGTGGGTTTTCCCGCGCCCTCCCAGGAAAAACCTTCGCGACAGGCCAGCCAATGCCCCCGGCGCCGCTCACCAGCGAACAGCGTCTTGCGCTGATCCAGAAATATATCGACAGGATGCCGAGCCTGTCCACCACGGTTACCAAGGTCCTGGAGATCTGTAACAAGCCAAACACCTCGGCCAACGACCTGAACCGGGTCATCTCCCTGGATCCGGTGCTCACCGGTCAGGTGCTCAAGCTGATCAACTCCGCCTATTACTCCCTGCCCAACCAGATCAGCTCGCTGACCCGGGCCATCATCATGCTCGGTATCAACACCGTGAAGAACCTGGCGCTGAGCACGGCGGTGCTTGGCACCATCGGCAAGGAGGAGTCCTTCCAGTCCCTGCGCATGGATGACTTCTGGGCGCACTCCATCTGCGTCGGGGTCACCGCCAAGGCGATGGCCGTGCGCAAGGGTATCCCGGTGGCCCTGCAGGAGGAGTTTTTCGTGGCCGGCCTGCTCCACGACCTGGGCAAGATCCCACTCAACAACTGCTTTGCCGCCGAATACCGCCAGACCCTTGATCTGGCGGACCTGGAGCAGGGGGCGCTGGTCCGGGCGGAGGAGATGATGCTAGGTCTGGATCACGGCGTGGTCGGCAGGATGATCGCCGAGAAGTGGCAGCTCAGCCCGGCGCTCCGCGAGCTGCTTGCGTTTCACCACGCCCCGCACCAGGCGGGGGAGAAATTCAGGGCCCTGGTTGGGGTGGTGGCCTTGGCCAACAGCTACGCCAACCTGTTCGATTTTGGTTCCGCCGGCGACCGGTATCCTGATATCCTGTGGATGCCGGAGCTGCTTTCCCAGCTCGGCATGCGCTGGGAGGATATCTCCACCCTCCATGAGACCGTGGAGGCGGAGATCCGTAAGGCTCAGATATTCCTGCAGGTTGCAAGGGGGGCGGCATGAGCATGATGATCCGTTTCTGGGGGGTGCGCGGCTCCATCCCCTGTCCTGGCCCCAACACCATGCGGTATGGCGGCAATACCGCCTGCATCGAGCTGTTTTTCCCCGAGTTGGGCCGGCGGATCATCATCGATGCCGGCTCCGGGCTCAGGGAGCTGGGCAACCACATGATGGCCAACGACTTCAAGAAGGGGCCGATCCAAACCGAGATCTTCCTCACCCATACCCACTGGGATCACATCATGGGCTTCCCCTTCTTCGTTCCCATCTATGTGCCGGGAAGCCGCATCATCGTTTACGGGCCGGTCAGCTACGAGGGGGACACCCTGGAAGGTATCGTGGGCGGGCAGCTCACCTACCGCTACTTCCCGGTGCGCCAGGCCGAGCTCGCCGCCACGATCAAATATGTCGATCTCAAGGAGGGCTCCTTCTCCCTGGGGGACGGGATCACCGTGACCGCCAAGTACCTGAACCACCCCATCCTCTGCCTTGGCTACCGGGTTGCCTATCGGGGCAAGGTCTTCTGCACCGCCTACGACACCGAGCCGTTCCGCAACGTCTTCTGCACCGATCCCGAGGACCCCTCCTACGACGAGGGCATGGCCACCGAGGGCGAATTGGTGGCCCAGGAGCAGAACGCGGTGCTGGAGGAGTTCTTCAGGGAGGCCGACCTGCTGGTGCACGACACCCAGTACACCGAGGAGGAGTACCGCGCCCGCTATCTCGGCTGGGGCCATTCCTCCTTCGAGCACGCCATTGCCGCGGCCAACCGGGCCGGGGTCAAGGCCATGGCCCTCTTTCACCACGAGCCGGTGCGTACCGACGCCCAGATGGATGCGCTGGCGGAGCGTTATTGCGTCGAACAGCCCGGTCCCGGCCAAACCAGGGTTTTCTTTGCCCGGGAAGGGATGGAGATCACGTTGTAGCCCCTGGCAAAAAAGACTCCAGTTCCCGTTGGAGGGTGTCGATGGGGTCAGTGGGGCAGGAGCGATGCCCCCAGGAGGGCGCCATGGTCATCACCGAGGAGATCAAGTTCCCGCGACCCATCCGGGTTGATCCCTACCGCGCGGAAAAGAAGGTGGCGCCGGTGGACGGCACGCCCGTGGTTTCTCCGGTCGGCGCCTTCCGGCGTGAGTGGCAGCGCAGCCGGGAGGAACGGCATACCCGTGGCCGGGAAGAGCTGCCGCCCCGGGACGAGGCCACCATCCGCCGCCTGCTGGCGATGATCAACTCCCGGCTCGAGGCGCGGGGGATCCTCATCCATCTTGTGCTTATCCGCGATCAAAGCGGCTACTCCATCGATGTCTACGACTGCACCGGCAACGAGCGATGCGCCATTGTCGGCGATGTGGTGGTGGAACTCGCCGACCTGGAGGCGCTGCTCCGCCACCTGGAACAGGAGTCGGGCATCCTTCTCGACACCATCTCCTGATCCCCTGCCTGTCCCTGCCCAAACCAGAACGATCCTCATTCCTCGCGCCAGAATTCCGGGCCTGTTTGCTTCCAAGGCGATGGGGGGGCGTGGCTGCGGCGCGATATTTGGGGCGGTTGCAAAACCATCTTTCTTGTTGAAATCCACCTGGAAACGTGCTACCAATGCCAATCGCATTCTGAATGGTCATTCAGAATGTGGGTGTTTTCCCCTAGTTGGCCTTGGGAGGCGTATGCAGCTGCAGGAGCTACTGATCGAACGCAAGGGCGAGATCCTTGATGCCTGGGTCGATCGGGTGCTATCCACCTATCCTGCGGATGGCTCCCGGGTCTTCAAGAAGGGAAAGGACCAGTTCGCCAACCCGGTGGGATTCGCAATCAAGAGCGCCCTCTGGGAGGTGTATGGCCCGCTGTTCGAGCAGGGGCAGCCGGAGAAGATCGTGCCGGCGCTGGAACAGATGGTGCAGATCCGGGCGGTGCAGACCTTTGCCCCCTCCGAGGCGGTTTCCATGGCCTACCTCCTGAAAAAGGTGGTCCGGGAGTTCTGCGACAGGGAGAAGGTGGCGGACCTGGCCGGCTGGCAGTGGTTCGACGAGCAGGTGGAGGTGTTGACCTATACCCTGTTCGACCTGTACGTCGCCTGTCGGGAACGGCTGTATCAGACCCGGGTGGCGGAGCTCAAGAGCGGCAACCATCTGGTCACCGACAGCGGTTGTCCCTCGAAGCTCCTCGATCAAGCAAGCACTGAAGAGGCGGATGGCAAGCCGCTTCAGTTTTTAGGGCCCGCGGCGAAGTAGCCAGGGCGTTTTTCCCCTGGCGCGGGGCCCCGATGCCGTGTACCCCGCCGGCAACGTTCCGGTTTCTTTGGAACAACGGCTCAGGCAACCTTTAGTAACCATCGATGCGAGGTAACAGTACATGAGAGTTCTCAATCCATTCATCGCGGTGTTGGCGCTGGTTTTGGTCGGCCTTGCGGCCGCCCAGGTGCCAGGCGGGCAGGGGTTGGTGGGGATAGTGCTTCCCTACCTGGCCTTTGCCATCTTCCTGGGAGGGTTCGCCTTCCGGGTGACGCAGTGGGCCAAGTCGCCGGTTCCCTTCCGGATTCCGACCACCTGTGGTCAGGCCAATTCGCTGCCCTGGATCAAGCAGAACAAGATCGACTGCCCCTCCACCAGGGCCGGGGTGATCGCCAGGATGATCCTGGAGGTGGCGCTGTTCCGCTCGCTCTTCCGCAACACCAAGGCGGAGATCCACGACGGCCCCAAGCTGGTCTACGGTTCCAGCAAGTTCCTCTGGCTGTTCGCCCTCCTCTTCCACTACTGCTTCCTGGTCATCGTCCTGCGTCACATGCGGCTCTTCATGGACCCGGTGCCGGCGTTCGTGGCCGCGCTTGAGTTCGGCGACGGCTTCATGCAGGTGGGCGCGCCGGTCCTCTACCAGACCGACCTGATCTTCGTCGGCGCCCTGACCTTCCTCTTCCTGCGCCGCCTGGTGCTGAACAACATCCGCTACATCTCGCTGCCGGCCGACTACTTCCCGCTCTTCCTCATCCTGGGCATCGCCATCACCGGCATCCTGATGCGGTACGTGCTGCGGGTGGACGTGGTGGCGATCAAGCAGCTCACCTACGGCTTGGCCACCTTCTCGCCCGCGATCAACGGTCAGATCGGGGCAATCTTCTATGCCCACGTCATGCTGGTCTGCGCGCTTCTGATCTACTTCCCCTTCAGCAAGCTGATGCACATGGGCGGCGTCTTCATGAGCCCGACCCGGAACATGATCAACAACAGCCGCATGGTCCGCCACATCAATCCGTGGAATAACCCCAACATCAAGCCGCACTCCTACGCTTCCTACGAGGACGAGTTCAGGGAGTTTATGAAGGACGGCGGAATCCCAGTTGAGAAGGAATAAGAACCATGGCGATCATGAATGCAGACAAACTCGGTGTAAGCGTGGCCACCGCTCCGTCCATGATGACCGGAGCGGTTCCGAACAAGGACTGGTGGGACGTGGAGGCGGTGTTCAAGCCCGGCAACTACTGCTACCCCGCCAAGCCGGAGATTCACGAATACCATCAGAAGAACCTGCCCCAGGCGTTCGGCGGGCAGCCGCGGGTGTGGGATCCGGAAAGTGACGACTGGCATTTGCCGGAGAACTGGAAGGAGATCATCATCAACGGGCTTTCCGAGCGGCTGGAGAAGTTCCGTTCGCTCAAGATCTTCATGGACTGCTGCGTGCGCTGCGGCGCCTGCGCGGACAAGTGCCACTTCTTCCTCGGCACCGGCGACCCCAAGAACATGCCGGTGCTGCGCGCCGAGCTGCTCCGCTCGGTCTACCGCAAGGACTTCACCCTGGCCGGCAAGCTGCTTGGCAAGATGGCCGGCGCCCGGGAGATGACCTTCGGGGTGCTCAAAGAGTGGTTCATGTACTACTACCAGTGCACTGAGTGCCGCCGCTGCTCGGTGTTCTGCCCGTACGGCATCGACACCGCCGAGATCACCATGATCGGCCGTGAGCTGCTGCACCTGGTGGGCGTCAACACCAACTGGATACTGGAGCCGGCTGCAAACTCAAACCGCACCGGCAACCACATGGGTCTCCAGCCCCACACCTTCAAGGAGAACATCGAGTATCTCTGCGACGATATCGAGGAGATCACCGGCGTTCGCATCAACCCGACCTTCAATCGCAAGGGCGCCGAGGTTCTCTTCATCACCCCCTCGGCCGACGTCTTCGCTGAGCCGGGCATCTACACCGCCATGGGCTACCTGCTCCTCTTCGAGCACATCGGCCTGGACTACACCTGGTCTACCTATGCCTCCGAGGGCGGTAACTTTGGCCTCTTCACCAACAACGAGCTGATGAAGAAGCTCAACGGCAAGATGTACGCCGAGGCCAAGCGTCTTGGGGTCAAGTGGATCCTGGGCGGCGAGTGCGGCCACATGTGGCGCGTGCTCCATCAGTACATGGACACCATGAACGGCGCGCCGGACTTCCTGCAGGTGCCCAAGTCGCCGATCACCGGCACGGTGTTCGAGAACGCCGCCTCCACCAAGATGATCCACATCAGCGAGTTCACCGCCGACCTGATCAAGCACGGCAAGCTGAAGCTCGATCCGAAGCGCAACGATCACCGCACCATCACCTGGCACGACTCCTGTAACACTGCTCGCGCCATGGGCCTCTTGGACGAGCCGCGCCACGTGCTGAAGGCGGTGTCCAACAACTTCCACGAGATGCCGGAGAACACCATCCGCGAGTCCACCTTCTGCTGCGGCAGCGGTACCGGCCTCAACACCGACGAGATCATGGAGCTGCGCATGCGCTCCGGCCTGCCCAGGGCCAACGCGGTCAAGCATGTGCGGGACAAGCACGGGGTCGATACCCTGGCCTGTGTCTGCGCCATCGACCGCGCCACCTTGACGAGTCTGATGAACTACTGGAATCCTGACGTGAACGTGTGCGGTCTGTCCGAGCTGGTGGGCAACGCCCTGGTCATGGATGGAGAAAAAGAGCGTGAGACCGGTCTCAGGTTTGAGCCGCTCGCCGGAATGGAAGGGTGAGAGAGATGAATGCAAGAATAATTTTGGCGTTGCTTATATTCCTCGGCATCGGCCTTTCCCCGATTTTTTACAATCTCGGTCAGGCCAGCAAGCTGCCCAAGCCTGAGAAGCCGAAGGAGGGGACCCAGTGCGTTGCCCCCACCCAGGAGATGCGCACCAGCCACATGGTGATGCTCAACGAGTGGCGCGACGAGATCCTCCGCGAGGGCGGCGTCCGCAAGGGCACCACCGCCAACGGCACCGAGTATGTCAAGAGTCTGCAGAACGGCTGCATGAAGTGTCACGACAACAAGAAGAAGTTCTGTGACGAGTGCCATACATACACCTCCGTAACCCCGTACTGTTGGGATTGCCACATCCAGCCCAAGGAGGCGATGTAATCATGGATAGCAAAAGAAGAGACTTTCTGAAGATTGCGGGGCTTTCCGCCATCGCCGGCATCGCGGCCCCTTCCGCCTTCAGCGGCCTGCTTAAGGGCGAGGCTCTGGCCTCCACCGGCGCGGCTCACGGTGAAGCCGCCACCGGCACCCGCTGGGGCATGGTCATCGACGTTCCCAAGTTCGTGGCCAATCCGGGGCTTGCCGAGAAGTGCGTGAGCGCCTGCCACACCATCCACAACGTTCCGGACTTCGGCAACAAGAAGGATGAAATCAAGTGGATCTGGGTGGACACCTATCAGCATGTCTTCCCGGACGATACCCACTACAAGCGGCCCGAGGCGTTGCACAACATGCCGATCCTCACCCTGTGCAACCACTGCGATAAGCCGCCCTGCGTGCGGGCCTGCCCCACCAAGGCCACCTACAAGATGAAGGACGGCGTCATCGCCATGGACTACCATCGCTGCATCGGCTGCCGCTTCTGCATGGCCGCCTGCCCCTACGGCGCGCGGAGCTTCAACTGGCGCGACCCGCGCGGCAAGGACGAGAACGGCAACCCGTTCATCAAGCAGGAGAACCCCAAGTTCCCCACCCGTATGCGCGGCGTGGTCGAGAAGTGCAACTTCTGCGTGGAGCGGCTGGCCATTGGTCAGATCCCGGCCTGCGTCGAAGCGGCCGCCGAGTCCAAGGCGCTGGTGTTCGGCGATCTCAACGATCCCAAGTCGGAGATCAGCGAGGTGCTGAACAAGACCATGACCATGCAGCGGAAGCCCTCCGCCGGCACCATGCCCTCCCTGTTCTATATCATTTGAGGTGAAACACCATGATTGAAAAAGCATTGAAAGGAAGCACCGGCTACTGGGTGTGGATTCTCTTCCTGCTCTCGATAATGGGCGTGGGCGGTCTCTGCTACGTGCAGCAGTTCAACTACGGCCTGGGCGTCACCGGCATGAGCCGCGACGTGACCTGGGGCGTTTACATCTCCCAGTTCACCTTCCTGGTCGGCGTGGCCGCCGGTGGTCTGATGCTGGTGCTGCCGTACTACATCCATAACTACAAGGCCTTTGGCCGTATCGTCATCCTGGGCGAGTTCATGGCAATCGCCGCCCTGATCATGTGCCTGATGTTCATTCTCGCCGACCTGGGGCAGCCCATGCGCGCTCTGAACGTCATGCTCCACCCGACCCCCAACTCCATGCTCTTCTGGGACATGATCGTGCTGAATGGCTACCTGTTCCTGAACCTGCTCTGCGGCTGGGTGGTGTTGCAGTCCGAGTATAAGGGGGTCAAGTATCCCAAGTGGATCAAGCCCTTCATCTACCTCTCCATCCCCTGGGCCATCTCCATCCACACCGTTACCGCCTTCCTGTACTGCGGTCTGCCGGGCCGCCACTTCTGGCTCACCGCCATCCTGGCGCCGCGCTTCCTGGCCTCCGCCTTTGCCGCTGGTCCGGGCTTACTCATGATCATCGCCATGATCCTCAAGCGCACCACCAAGTTCGACATCGGCCGCGAGGCGCAGGACAAGTTGGTGACCATCATCGGCTATGCCGCGATGATCAACTTCTTCTTCCTGGGCTGCGAGTTCTTTGTCGCCTACTACAGCCAGATCCCCGGCCACATGCACACCCTGGACTACCTCTTCTGGGGCCTGAGCCACGGCGAGGAGGTGTACAACAACCTGGTGCCCTTCATGCGCGCCTCGGTGGTCATGGGGCTGGCCGGCATCGCGCTGCTCTTCCTTTCCAGGGCCAAACAGTCCGACGGCCTGCTGGTCGTCTCCTGTCTGATGATCTTCATCGCCTTCTGGATCGACAAGGGCCTTGGCCTGGTGCTGGGCGGTTTCGTGCCGAACATGATGGATCAGGTGACCGAGTATGTCCCGACCGTTCAGGAGCTTGGCATCACCGCCGCCATCTGGGCCACCGGCTTCTTCATCCTGACCATCCTCTACAAGGTGGCCATCTGCGTCAAGCTTGAGAAGGAAGCCTGATCCAAGCTGAAATTTCTTGGTGCTTCATCAAGGCAAGCCTCCCACGGGGGCTTGCCTTTTTTTGTGGCCAGCAGAAATGGGTTGTCTTTTGGCGGGTTGGCTGCTAATTGCTGATGAGCTGGGAATTTTCATGCTCCCCACGGTTGACCCCCTTTTACGGCACGAGACGCGCGCTCATGGCAGCACATAAGAAAGCAGACAAGCCCATTGCCTCCATCCTGGACCGGATCGGCAACACCCCGCTGGTGCCGATCCGCAGGCTCAATCCCCACCGCAAGGTGAAGATCTACGCCAAGCTGGAGTCCTTCAACCCTGGCGGTTCGGTTAAGGACCGGGTGGCCCTCAACATGATCGAGACGGCGGAGAAGAGTGGCGAGCTCACCCCGGACCGCATCGTGCTGGAGGCGACCAGCGGCAATACCGGCATCGGCCTGGCCATGGTTTGCGCGGTCAAGGGCTACCGCTGCCAGCTGGTGATGCCGGAGTCGGCCAGCATCGAACGCCGCAAGATCATGGAGGCCTTTGGCGCCGAGATCCTGCTCACCCCTGGCAAGCGGGGCACCGACGGTGCCATCGAGCAGGCCTACGCCATGGCCCGCGAACATCCGGATCGGTACTTCCTCACCGACCAGTTCAACAACGACGCCAACTGGCTGACCCACTTCAAGGCCACCGGCCCAGAGATCTGGGAGCAGACCGGCGGCAAGGTCACCGATGTGGTGATTACCCTGGGAACCTCCGGCACCGCCATGGGGCTCTGCCGGTACTTTGCCGAAAACCATCCCGAGGTGCGGGTCACCGCCATGGAGCCTTTCCTGGGCCATAAGCTCCAGGGGCTCAAGAACATGAAGGAGTCCTACACTCCCGGGATCTTCGACAAGAAGCTGCCCTTCCAGATCATCAACATCCCGGACGAGGAGGCCTTCCGTACCGCCCGGCTGCTTGCCCAGAAGGAGGGGATCTTCGCGGGGATGAGCTCCGGCGCCGCCATGTGCGCGGCCCTGACCCGCGCCGCCCAGCTGAAGGAGGGGGTGGTGGTGGTACTCTTTCCGGACGGCGGCGAGAAGTATCTGAGCACCGAACTCTTTACCCGGCAGGCGGAGGAGGAGGCGCATGGCGAGACCCTGCGCTTCTTCAACACCCGCTCCCGCAAGAAGGAGGTTTTCAGGCCCCAGCAGCCCGAGGCGGTGACCTTCTACGCCTGCGGCCCCACCGCCCATGAACTGGCCACCCTGGGCCACTGTCGCCGCTTCGTTTTCGCCGATCTGGTCCACAGGGTGCTGCGGCTTAAGGGATACGGGGTGCGGTTCTACATGAACTTCACCGATCTGGATGACAACACCATCCAGGGAGCCGAGCGCGCCAAGCTGCCGCTTTCCGAGTTCACTGGCAGCTTCATCCAGGAGTTCCATGTCGACCTGGCCAGCCTGGGGGTGCTGCCCGCCACCGGCTACCCCAAGGCCTCGGAGTATGTGGAGTCCATGATCGCCATGGCTGCTGAACTGGTCGGTAAGGGGATCGCCTACGAGAAGCACGGCTCCATCTACTTCGACATCTCCAAGTTCAGCCGCTACGGCGTGCTGTCCGGCGTGGATCTTAGCAAGATCCAGGTCGGGAAAACCGTGGACCTGGATGACTACGAGAAGGAAAACCCGGTGGATTTCACCCTGCTCAAGCGTTCCACCTTGGGGGAGCTCAAGAGCGGGGTCTTCTTCAAGACCGAGTGGGGCAACATGCGGCCAGGCTGGCACATTGAATGCGCGGCCATGACCCAGCAGCTGCTCGGGGAAACCATGGATATCCACACCAGCGGCAGCGATCTGCTCTTCCCCCACCACGAGAACGAGAACGCCATCGCCGAGGCCATTACCGGCAAGCCGCTGGCCAACTTCTGGCTGCACAGCGGCTTGGTGCTGGTGGATGGCAAGAAGATGAGCGCCGACAATCAGAACCTCATCACCCTGCGCGATGTGCTGGCCAAAGGCTACACCGGCCGGGAGGTGCGTTATTATCTGCTGCGCACCCACTACCGCAAGGCGATCAGTTTCACCTCCCGTGGGCTGGATGCGGCCCGCAAGGATCTGCGGCGCCTGGACGAGTTCGCCGGCAAGCTGCGCTGCCTGCCGCCGGGGCTGCCCCACCCGCAGGTGGCTGCCTACCTTTCCGACCTGGAGGAGCGTTTTGGCGCCGCCCTGGATGATGATCTCAATGTTTCCCGCGCCCTGGCCGCCCTGTTCGATTTTGTCAAGCTGGCCAACCCGATCCTGAACCAGGGCCAGCTGGATCGCGACCAGAAGGAGTACATCCTGGAATCCCTGGGGCGGATCAACATGGTGCTCAATGTGATGCGGCTCGCGGAGTGCCCGCTGGCCCCGGAGCTCGATCGGTTGATCCGGGAGCGGGAGGAGGCGCGACGGATAAAGGACTGGTCAAGGGCAGACGCGGTGCGCGACGAATTGGCCAAGAAGGGGATCGAGGTGATCGACACCGCCAAGGGGCCGGTGTGGAAGGAGGTGGGGCGGCAGGAGTGAGGTCGCCGTATTGAGGCAGGCAAAAGCCTGTTGCTTTCCGGCCGTGATCGTTCTAATATCGGAAGCCCGGGCGCCCGTAGCTCAGCTGGACAGAGCACCGGCCTTCTAAGCCGATGGTCGCAGGTTCGAATCCTGCCGGGCGCGCCATGTCATCGGAAAACTCCAGCGGCGTCATGCCGGCTGGAGTTTTATTGTTTGGAGTCCCTGTTATTTCGCCCGACGCATCGCCTTGGCCGGGGCGGGCCACCAGCGCGGCAAGAGCCCCAGGAAGGGATAGAGCAGCCAGCGCAGCTTGCCGAAGCGTTCGATTTGCGTCCTGGTGCAGCGGCAACAGTCGCAGGCCGCCTCTGCATCGGTCTCCTCCCCCAGCCATTGATGCTGGTAGAGCAGAAAAAGGTGGGCGTTGGCCTTGGTGCACTCCGGGCACAGCCACCGGATGATGTTGTTGATCCGCCATTTCAGCATGGAACGCCTCGTCGCCTCTTAGGGGTCTTCTTTCGTTTCCACGCTTCTTATCGGTTCCCGCTTCTTTTTCTTGAGCACTGTTTTTATTCAAGAAAGATCCTGTTTCTTCCCAAAATGGGTGTTATCAGACCGATTGGGGCTGCCGATATGATGGTCAAGGGAATCGCTGCAAGCGTGTCCCAACCATAAGCCTGCCCAGGCTGAAGGAGGCCCCATGAACGAGATTGACAGGCTCCAGCTTCTGGCTGAACTGACCGGCGAGTTCTGTGAACTGAACCACGGGCCCGAGACCCGGCGTGAGGACTATCCGGCGGTGGATTATCTGGTCATGCCCTTTGGCTACACCCAGAACGAGGTGGAGGCGGTCAGCGTGCGGGAACTGGTGGTGCCGGTGTGCCGTGAGTGCGCCGAGGCGCTGCTGGGCGAGGAGTGGACCTTGCTGTACTGTTTCGAATGCTGCAGCAGCCAGTGGATATCCCGACGGCATTCCCGTTTCAACTACCGGCACCATATCCTGTGGCTGCGGGGATGTCCGCACTGCACCCATCAGTTTGGCGGGCTGTACTTCAACGACTTCAAGGCGCTTACCGATTCGCCTCTTTTCCTGAGCAATCAGGCGGCGGTGGTGGCTGCCTAATGACGCGGATCAGCCACCGGCAAGGTAGGTGCGGCCACCGAGAAACCGGCTCTCGAAGTAGTCGCTGGCCAGGGAGCCGTACTGGATGGACTTGCCCTGCTCCGGAGCGTGGATGAAGCGGTCGTTGCCGGCGTAGATGCCCACGTGGGAGACGGTGTCGCCGCCGTTGGTGGCAAAAAAGACCAGATCGCCTGGGCGGAGTTCCCGGCGATGCACCGGCTGGCCTGCCTCGAACTGGGCCACGGAATGACGGGGCAATCTGAGGCCGTTTAAACGGTAGACCGTCATGGTGAGGCCGCTGCAGTCGAAGCCGCTCTCCATCGACTCCCCGCCCCATTGGTAGGGGATCCCCAGCATGCTTTCGGCGGTACGCAGCAGCATCCGCCGCATCTCGTTCGGCTCCCGGCAGAAGGGCCTGGCAGCCCCCTGTGCCGCCGGGGGGATCAGGAGAAAGTCGGTGATCGCCCCGGTCTGGCGCAGCCGTTCGGCTCGGCGTCGCGCCTCTTTTTCCGTTGGAAAGTCCCCGAACCGCACCTTGTAGAGCCCCCCCTGCTCGCGGAAGTGGTAGGCGTCCAGGCCCTGGCGGTTGAGCTGTTCCGTCAGGCGGACGGCGTTTTCCTGGAGGCGGAAGGCGCCCACTTGGATGGCATGCCCCATGGGGGCAAGTGACGAGGAGGCGATGTCGCAGTCGGGTTGGTCGGGCTTGAGCGCCGAGCAGCCGGGCAGGGCAAGCAGCAGCGCCAACAGAAGAACCAGGTGGCGGCCTGGGTGTCGTGGGAGCGAAAGCATATGGTTGGGGTCTCCGGAAGGTGGCCGGGTGGGGCTTGCCCTGATGTGGAACTGGGCGTATAGTAAATGAGAATGGATTGAAAGTCACTCCCCACTCCAGGCTGCCCAAGCCGGAGCCATCGGAGGGCAGCCATGCCGAAGAAGATATCCATCGACGAGTTGCGTCCAGGGATGTTCGTAGAGCGTTTCGGTGGCGGCTGGCTCCATCACCCCTTTCTATTCAATCGTAAAGAGATCAAATCCCTCAAGGAGGTTGAGCGGCTCAGGTCGTGGGGGGTCAACACCCTCTACGTGGCCGATCTCGATGCCGCCGGGCGCGAGGTGCAGGCCGGGCCTGCGGTGGCCGATGCCCCTGCCGCTCCCGCGTTATCGCCGCCAGGGGAGTCGGAAGAGCTTGCCCAGGAGCTGCAGCTTGATTATCAGGTGCGGCGGGTGCCGTTGCGGCATGAGCTTGCCCGGGCGAGGCAGGTCCGGATTCAGGCGCACCGGGCGGCCCGAAACATCCTCGCCACGGTGCAGGCCGGCGGCAGGATCCGCACCGAAGAGGCGCGGGTGGCGGTGGCGGGGCTGGACAGCTCCGTGCAGCAGAATCGGGACGCGCTCCTGGTGCTGATGCAGTTGCGCAAGCGGGACGAGTACACCTTCGACCACTCGGTGAGCGTGGGGGTGTTGCTGCTGGCCCTCTGCCGTTCCATGGGGCTGGACGATGAAACCACCCGCTCCATCGGGCTTGGCGGCCTGCTCCATGACGTGGGCAAGATGGCGGTGCCCCTGGAGATTCTCAACAAGCCCGGGGCGCTCAACGATGACGAGTACCTGCGGATGAAGGAGCACGTGGTTCGCTGCCAGGATATCCTGACCACCACCCATAACATCCCCATGGATGTGGTCCGCATCGCCACCGAACACCACGAGCGATTCGACGGCACCGGCTATCCCCATGGCCTGGCTGGGAAAGGAATCAGTCTGGGGGGGCAGATGGCGGCAATTGCCGATGTCTTCGACGCCCTGACCTCGGACCGCTGCTATCGCAACGGTATCGACCGGGTGGAGGTGCTGCGCCGTATCTACGGTTGGCGGCAGGATCATTTCAACGAGGCGCTGGTGCACCGTTTCATCCGCTGTATCGGCATCTATCCGGTGGGAACCCTGGTGCAGCTGGAGAGCGGCCTTATCGGGGTCGTGGTGGAGTCCACCGGCAACCTGCTCCGGCCGGTGGTGCGGGTGATCTACGATACCCGGCACGAGTGGCCGGTGCATGAGCGGGACATCGATCTTTCCCGGCCGGATGGCAAGGGGGGAGGCGACCGCATCGTCGGCTACGAGTCGGTCCAGCGCTGGCGGATCAATCCGCTCAAGGTGCTGGGCATTCTCTGAAGCGACAGAATGGGGAGATCTCCCCATTCATCTTTACCGGCTTCTCCCCATAGGAATCACAGGCGCGACTGGGTAAAGTGTCGGGTGATGTGTCACCCCTTCATCCGGAGTTTGCCATGCAAGAGTGCGCCATGCTGGAACAGTGCCCTTTCCTTGCCACGCTTGTCGGCGGCGAGGGCGAATTGCTCGACCATTTCCTCTCCCTGTACTGTCGGGGCGATTTTGCCCAATGCGCTCGACATGAGGCGGCCCGCGAGATGGGGGCCGAGCAGGTGCCACTCGACCTTTTCCCCAACGAGTGGATGTTCGGCAGTCTGGTGGCCTTGGCTGCCTGCCGACAGGCGGGGTAGGTTGTCGTGCTGGGGAGACAGCGCTTTTGGGGCGGGGAGTCCTTGCCCGCGCCGAGCTAGAAATCGAGGCAGGTGGTGTCCTGGTTCAGTATGCGGCAACCGTGTTCCTCGATCACCGCCATGTTCTCCAGGCGGATGCCGCCCCAGCCCGGCAGGTAGACTCCCGGCTCGACGGTGACCACCATGCCGCTTTGCAGCGGCTTGCGGTTGCGCCAGTTGAGCGATGGCCCTTCGTGGACGTTGAGGCCGACTCCATGGCCCAGGCCGTGGCCGAAGCGCTCGCCCAGGCCCGCCTGTTCGATGACGCCGCGGGCGATTTTGTCCACCGCCATGCCGGAAACTCCGGCCCGCAGGCTGGAAAGCCCGGCCAGCTGGGCGCGTCGCACCAGGCGGAAGAGGGAGACGGTGCGCTCGTCCGGGGTTCCCAGCACCACGGTGCGGGTCATGTCCGAGCAGTAGCCATCCAGAATCAGCCCCATGTCGATAACGATGGTCTCGCCCTGCTGGATCTGGCGGTTGGAGGGGGTGGCGTGGGGCAGGGCCGCGTTGGGGCCGCTGGCCACGATGGTGTCGAAGGAGGGTCGCTCGGCGCCCATGGCGTACATGGCGTTCTCGATGGCCCGCGCCACGGCTCTTTCTGTCTGCCCCGGCTGCAACGTGCGGTACACCTCCTGGAACACCCGCTCGTTGAGGCGTACCGATTTTTCGATCTTGGCGAGTTCCTCTCCGGTCTTGACCAGCCGCAGCTCTTCCACCACCCCGCTGAGGGGAACCAGTTCCACCGTGAGCTTCTCCGCCAGCGCGCTCAACCGCTGGGCTGTGGCGTGAAGAAAGTAGTGGCTCTCGAAGCCAAGGCGCTTGATCTTGAGTTTCCTGAGCAGTGAGCGCAGCAGGGGGAAAAGGCCGCGCGGATAGAGCTTGACGGCAAAGTCCTTCGCCTCCTCCCTGGCCTGAAGTTCGAACCGGGAATCGGTGAGCAGGAACGGGTCGCCGCTCCTGGGGATCAACAGCACCCCGGCGCTCTCGTTGATGGCGTGGTCGATGGCCGTGTAGCCGCTCAGAAAGCGGCGGTTGTCCGGTTGGGTGACCAGGAGGGCATCCAGGCGGCGGTGGCCGAGTCCATGGCGAAGGCGGTCAAGGGCGTGATACATTGGTGTCTTGTGGGTCAGTGTAGGAAGTGGATGAAAACCTTGACCCCGAAGCGGTGGAGGCGGGCGTGCAGATCCTGGATGGCGCGGGTGAAGTCGGACTGACCGAAGTCCACCTGATAGCGGTGCGGTTTCTCGAGCACGGCCAAAAACTCGAAGCAGGGCTTGTTGTAGCGGGCCTCCTCGCCGGCCCGGTACCACTCCATGAACCGCTTTTCGATCTCGGGCAGGTTGCCGGGATCAGCCTCTTCCACGTCGAGCCAGATTTCCGCTTCCATGGGATTCTCCTTGGTTGGTGAGGGGGACAGCCCGTGATCTTTGCGTCTGTCGCGAAGAGCAAACGCTCCAGGCTCATCCCCCTGTCAGCAGTTCCTCGGTCATGGCCTTGAGCTGGGAAAGCGCCCGGCCGTACTGGTCGTCGAGCTGGGCCTGGAGACGGCTCCACTCCTCCTGAAACTTGGGGTGTTGGGAGGGCTGCAGCTTCATGGACATGCCGGTCTGCCGGGCCAGATTCTGTTCCATCAGCTCCATCTGCTGGGAAAACTGCGCCTCCAATTGCTGCCTGAGCTGTTCCCGGTGCTGGCTATAGCCGGCCAGGATCCGCTGCATCTCGGCGAAGACCTGCGGCAGCTGCCCTTCGCCGCGGCCGATGGCGAGCAGTGCTGTCATGGCCTTTTCGGCGGCCTGCAACTGCTCCTCCTCCCGAGCCAGAAAGATGTTGCGCAAGAGGCCCTCCACGGCGCCCTGCCGGGTCGCCGGCTGTCGCTCCGCCGGAAGCGTGGCGAGGCGGCCGGTCGGATCGTCGAGTTCGCCCCGCATGTAGGCGGCGGCAAGCCGCATGCCCTCCTTGCGCTGTTCCTCGCTGTCGTAAGTGGTGTCCGTGGAGGAGCCGGCCATGCGGGCCGCCCGTTCCATCACCATCTCCATGGTGCTCTTGATTTCCGCCATGGTGCTCCTTGTTGCTTGTTTGGTCTGTGGCAGGGCCGAGGAAATCGGCCAGCGATCCGTTTCTTTTTTCGTGTTCTGCGGAAAGGATACACCAGGCCAGCGGCTTTTTCCAGCGGGTTATGGGAGCGTCGCCATCCCCTAGAGGATTCCCAGCCGTTTCAGGGCGTCGCTGTACTCCTCCCAGGCTTCCAGGGAGAGATGGAATTCCGGCTGATCGGCAAAGGCGTGGTAGCGCTCCCGCAGGTACGCCTCGCTCTCCTTCCGGCGGTCCAGTTCGACCCGGTAGAAGGCCATGGCGCGCAGGCGGCGTCCCTCTTCCATGCGGAAGAAGGGGCCGGTGAGCTCAAGGTGGTCCGGCAATCGTGGCAGGGCGACAAATCGTTGCGCCACCTGGGCGACGTTGTCCAGCCGAAAGGTGATTTCCGCTTTGATCAGCATGTGCGCCTCGTTGCGTTCAGCGGGGGAAGGCCTCGGTGATGCCGCCGTCCACCGGCAGGGTGGCGCCGGTGGTGGGGGTCTGGTTGCTGGCGAAAAAGAGCACCGCGTTGCCCACGTGCTCGGCACGAACCGTGGTCTTGAGCAGGTTGCGCTGGCGGTAGTACTCCTTGAGCCCGGCCGGGTCCAGGTTGCGGGAGCGCATGCGGTCCGGCCCCACCACGTCCCAGAGGCCGGAGGAGACGCCGTCGTCGTCGAAGATGGCGTCGGCGTTGATCATGTTCACCCGTACCTCCAGCGGCGCCAGCTCGATGGCGGCGATCTTGCCCAGCTGGTGGGCGCCGGCCTTGGAGGCGCTGTAGGCGCCGAAGGCCGCGCCAGGGGCGAAGACGTTCTTTGAGCTGTTGATCACCACGCTGCCGCCGGTGCCCTGGCGTCGGAAGACGGGGATCGCGGCGCGGATCACCGTGAAGACCCCCATGCAGTTGACCTCCATTACCTTGCGGAAGGCGTCCGGGTCGAGTTCTTCCAGTCGGGCCACCTGGGCGATCCCGGCGTTGGGCACCAGGATGTCCAGGCCGCCCGCCTCCCCGATCAGCCGGGCCATGGCCGCCTCCGCCGAGGCGGCGCTGGTGACGTCCAGGGCCAAGGGGCGCACCAGATTGGCGCCGTATGTGTCCGCCAGCTTGTCGCACACGGTGGCCAGCCGTTCCTCGTTGATGTCGGCCATGAAGACCATGGCGCCGGCAGCCAGCAGCTGGCGGCCGATCCCGAGCCCTATGGCGCCGCCGCCGCCGGTGACCAAGGCGACGCGGCCTTCCAGCAGTCGGGGCTTCTGCTTGCCCAGTTTGGCCTGCTCCAGGGACCAGTACTCCATGTCGAAGATGTCCGGTTCGCCCAGCTCGCGGTATGGGCCGAGGGCCGCGCCGGCCAGCTTGGCGAGGATGGTGTGCGCGGCGATGTCCGCGGCGATCTCCGCATCCTTGCGGGTGAATCCCGCCGTCACCACCCCCAGGCCGGGGATCAGCGCCACCCTGGGCTTGGGGTCGAGCATGGTGCGATGGAGGCGCTTGCTGGCGATCTGCTCCTCGAAGTAGGCCTGGTATCGCGCTTCGTAGGCAGAGACCTCGGCGGCGATGGCCTCCCGGGTGTCCTCCTCCCCAAGTCCGCCCAGATTCAGCCAGAGGGGATGGTTCTTGGTGCGGATGACGTGGTCCGGGGTGAGCACCCCGCTTATGAGCAGCTCTCTGGCGTCCGGACGGGCGAGCCCGGCCAGCAGTGCCTCGTCGCGGCGCAGGCAGAGATGGCAGGTGCGGCGGTTGCCGTGGTCGTCGGTGAGGCTCAGGAAGCCGCGCAGCAGGGGAAGGGCCAGAAGGGGATCCACCGGTGGCGGAGTTGCCACGGCAACAGCCGGAGAGGCGGCATGTTTCCTGGCCAGGTATGCCTCGGCCCGGCTGACGTAGTCGATCATCCGGTCGTAGGCGGTGCGGGCCTCGTCGCCAAAGGTGAAGATGCCGTGGTTTTTGAGGACGATCGCTTCGGCATCCGGGTTTGCCTCGCACAGCTCGGCCATGGCCTTGGCCAGGGGAAAGCCGGGCATGATGAAGGGCAGCACCGCGATCCGCTCGCCCAAGGCCTCCCGGAGGATGACCTCGGCATCGTCGCGGTTGGTGAGGGTGACGATGGCATCGGCATGGGTGTGGTCGATGAAGCGGTGGGGCAGAAAAGCGTGCACCAGGGTCTCGATGGAAGGGGTGGGCGAGGAGGCGTCGAGCAGGTGGGTGCGGAACTGGTTGACCATCTCCTCGTCGGTAAGCGCTTCAAGGCGCCGCAATCGGCGCAGGTAGGGAAGATCCAGGCCGGGAAAGCCCTGGGGCGCGATGGTGGCCAGGTCCCAGCCGCTGCCCTTGATGAAGAGCACCTCCTGTTCCTCGCCCAGCAGGGAGGTGACCACGGTCTTCACCGAGGTGTTGCCGCCGCCGTGCAGGACCAGATCCTCCTCGGCGCCGAGCAGTCGGGAGGTGTGGACCCGCATGGCCAGATCCGGCGGGCAGTCCGGCATGGCCCGGACCGAGGCGCGGGCGTCCTCTTCGTTGTATCGATTCTTCATGGCGACTCCTTCGGGCTGCCTGACAGACGGAAAGCCTTTAATGATTTAATTATTTAATAAATAATTAACTCTAAATACTCTCTAAAAAGTTGACTTTCTTAATTTTTTCTCAATTTTTGCTTGACAGTCATTGTGGATTGATTACTAAGAAGATACACTTCCAGAATCATACATCAGGTGCGGCGGGTTGCGCATCATCCTTTTACCGGGCCGGCACCAATGGCCCGCGAGGCATTTGCCCATGGCGGTTTACCAGCGTGACGACGCAGTGCAACGCGTCAAGGAGGCAGCGGACATCGCCGGAGTCGTCGGCGAGCATGTCAGCCTCAAGCGCGCCGGCGCCAATCTCAAGGGGCTCTGCCCCTTCCACGCCGAGAAAACCCCCTCCTTCACGGTCAATCCCGCCCGCGGTACCTACCACTGCTTTGGCTGCGGCGAGGGCGGCGATGTGATCAACTTCGTGATGCGTTACCACCGCCTCTCCTTCGTGGAGGCGCTCCGCGACCTGGCCCGGCGCTATCAGGTCGAACTGCCGGAAAAGCCTTTGAATCCCGGCGAACTGGAGCGGGCTCGCAAGCGCGACGCCCTGTACGCGGTCAATGCCAAGGCTGCCGAGCTGTACCATGCGCAGCTGCTCTCCGATCCCTCGGCTCAGGCCTGCCGCGACTACCTCGCCAAGCGGGGCATTCCCCAGGAGATCATCGCCGAGTTCCGGCTGGGATTCGCGCCGGACAACTGGAACTTCCTCGCTCCGGCCCTGACCCGCCACCAGCTCCGCATCGAGACGGCCAGGGAAGCCGGCCTGCTGGTGAGCCGCGACTCGGGCGGCTTTTACGACCGCTTCCGCAACCGGGTGATGTTCCCGATCCTCGACCTGACCGGGCGGGTGGTTGCCTTTGGCGGGCGCATCCTGGGCGAGGGGCAGCCCAAGTACATGAACTCGCCGGAGTCGCCGGTCTTCGACAAGAGCCGCACCCTCTTCGGCCTCTACCAGAACCGGGAGCAGATCCGCAAGGCCGGCCGCTGCCTCGTGGTGGAGGGCAACTTCGATCTGCTTTCCCTGGTGGTGCATGGGGTACGGCATGTGGCGGCGCCCTTGGGCACCGCCCTGACCCAGCACCATGTCCGCGCCCTCAAGGGCTATGCGGGTGAGGTGATTTTGCTTTTCGACGGCGACCAGGCCGGTCTCAAGGCGGCCATGCGGGCGGTGCCCCTCTTCCTGGCCGAGCAGGTGGCGGCCAGGGTGGTGGTGCTGCCGGATGGCCATGATCCGGACACCTTTATCCGCGCCCACGGCGCCGCCGGCCTGCACGATCTGGTGGAGGCCGGCCTGCCATTGGCGGAGTTTGTTTTCGCGCGGCTGGTGGCACAGCATGGCCTGGGGGTGGATGGCAAGGTGAAAATCGTCGAGGAGTTGCGCGAGTTGGCCAAGGGCCTCGATGACCAGCACCTGCAGCGCACCCTCTTTGTCTCCCATTTCAGCAAGAAGCTGGAGATCTCCCCCGAGCAGCTGCTGGGAGGGGTGCGCGCCCCGGAGGCGAAGGCGGCCCCGGCCCCGCCGCGGCCGGTCGGCACGGCGCTGCCCATGAAGCAGCGGCAGCTGCTGGAGTTTCTGATCTCCTATCCCGAGTATCTTGCCGGTTTTCTCGAGGCGGGGATCGAGGATATCGTGGTGGCCCCCTTCGGGGTCGAGCTATTGCGGCTCCTCAAGGAACAGGTCGATCAGGCCGGTGGGCCGGAGCGGTTGCTCGAATTGGCCAGCGGCGAGGCCCGGACCTTTGTCTCCCGTCTGCTCATCGCCTCGCCCTGCCTGGACGAGGAAGTGCGGGAGCATACCGCCCGGGAGATGATCGAGTGGCTGTGGTCACACAGCCTGAAGATACGCAAGCAGCGGCTGGTGCAACGGATCAGCGAGGCGCACCGGGATAACAATCAACAGCTCTGCCTTGAGCTGATGACCCAAAAGAAGCAACTGGACGAAGCCATGCGGTGATGGAGTCGAGCCGGCCAAAAGGAGAACGCGCCGCAACGGCGCGGTTGGGCGGTATCGACGAGGGGAAACAGAACCAAAACAGGGGGAGTTCCATGGGGATCAAGAAGGAGAATGGCAAGCAGGCACGGGGAGTGAAGAAGCCGCGTTTGAACGCCGCCGAGATGGCCAAGGCTTTGGTGACCGAGGAAGATCCCATGGCCGAAGGGCTGCAGGAGGACGGCTGCTGGGAAGGCGAAGAGCAGGATAATTTTTCCGGCATCTTTGCCCTGGACGATCACGCGGTGGAGGATGACCTGGAAGAGGTGATCGCCCCGGCCCAGGAAGAGTTTGCGGTCGGCGAAGGGCTTGTCTCCCGACGGGAGCTTGCCGCCGGCAGCCAGCTTGATCCGGTGAAGGTCTACCTGCAGGAGATGGGGGCGGTGGCGCTTCTCTCCTCCGAGGCGGAAACCGAGATCGCCAAAAGGATCGAGGAGGCGGAAAAGGCCATCCAGGATGCCATCCTGGTGACTCCCCTTGCCATGGAGTACCTGCGGGAAGAGGCGAGCCGGCTTTTGGCCGGCAAGCGTTCCATCGCCGACGTGCTGCGCGGCATGGATGAGGCGGGCGGCCCCGCCGAGGCGGAGAAAAAGGAGCAGTTCTTCTGGCGGGTGGGCGAGGCGCACCGGCTTAACGAGGAGATCTCCGCATTCCGCTTCGACCTCTGCGAGGTCGGGCTCACCAAGGCCGAGGCGCAGAAGATTCGCATCCGCATCCAGCGGAACAGCAAGGCAGTCGCCGCTCTCTTCGAGGAAGACCGCATCTGCGGCAAGCACCTCAATGCCATGATCAGGCGGCTGCGCAAGCAGGCTGCCAAACTGACCCCGCCCGCTTCGATCAGCGACGATCCGGTCAAGTATGGCCGCTATCGCCAGGGCTGCGTGCGCGCCCACGGCATCGACCATGAGACCTTGAACAAGCTGCTGGCCGAGGTGGCGGTTGCCGAGAAGCAGAGCCGCGAGTCCAAGAACATCCTGGTGCAGGCCAACCTGCGCCTGGTGGTGAGCGTGGCCAAGAAGTACGCCAACCGGGGCTTGCAGCTGCTCGACCTGATTCAGGAGGGCAACATCGGCCTGATGAAGGCGGTGGAGAAGTTTGAGTACCGCCGGGGCTACAAGTTCAGCACCTACGCCACTTGGTGGATCCGCCAGGCCATCACCCGGGCTATTGCCGACCAGGGCCGCACCATCCGCATCCCGGTGCATATGATCGACACCATCAACCGGCTGCTCCGCGGCGCCAAGGATTTCCTGCGGGAGACCGGCCGCGAGCCCACCCCGGAGGAGATGGCCGAACGGCTGAGCGTGGACCTGACCAAGGTGAAGAACATCCTCAAGATCGCCAAGGAGCCGCTTTCGTTGGACACCCCCATCGGTTCCAGCGAGGACAGCTACCTGGCCGACTTTATCGAGGATGTCAATTCGCTGCCCCCGGAAGAGGCCACTGTCCGCTCCAGTCTGCGAGAGAGCCTGCGCAGCGTGCTCGGCACCCTCACCCCCAGGGAGGAATTGGTGTTGCGGATGCGGTTCGGCATCGATACCTCGGTGGATCTGACCCTGGAGGAGGTGGGGGAGAACTTCGCTGTGACCAGGGAGCGCATCCGCCAGATCGAGTCCAAGGCGCTCAAGAAGCTCAAGCACCCCACCCGGCGCAACCTGCTCTTTGCCTTTTACAACGATTGATACCTCCGGGGCTTGACGCTGGTGGAGCGGTTTCGCGCCGCCGCCAGCCAGGCCTGGGAGCAGCGGACGGCCGCCTCGCGTGAACGGGGCGGCCGTTGCCGTATTGGCGAGACCGGATGATGGAGAGACGATTATGGTTGGCCCTGGCATTGACCCCAGGGCTGGGCGCGGTGGGGATACGGCGGCTGTGCGAGGCCTTTGGCGGGGTGCGCCAGGTTTTTGCCGCCGGCAAGGCGCTGCTGGCCGAAAGCAACTGCCTGCGCCGCGATGCGCTGGCCGCCCTGGCCGACCGGCGCGACCACCTGCTGGCCGCGGCGGATGCGGAGATGCGCCGGGCGGAACAGGCCGAGGTTACCCTGCTCTGCCCGGCTGATCCCGACTATCCTCCCCTGTTGGCCGCGATCCCCGATCCGCCGCCGGTGCTCTACGTGCGCGGGGAGGTGGCGCTGCTGGCCCGGCCTGGCGTGGCCGTGGTCGGGGCGCGGGCCGCCACCACCTATGGCCTGCGGGTGGCGGAGCGGCTGAGCAGCGAGCTGGCCCGCGCCGGGCTTTCCATCATCAGCGGCTTTGCCCTGGGGATCGACAGCGCCGCCCACCGGGGAGCGCTCACGGCAGGCGGACCCACGGTGGCGGTGATGGGGTGCGGCCTGGACGTGGATTACCCCAGTCAGAACCGCGCCTTGCGGGAGGGGATCCTCACAGGCGGCGGGGTGCTGGTCAGCGAGTCGCCGATGGGCGCTCTGCCGGAGGGGTACCGCTTCCCGGCCCGCAATCGTATCGTCAGCGGCCTTGCCCTGGGGGTGCTGGTGGTGGAGGCCGCCCGCCGTTCCGGCACCCTGATCACCGCCCGTCAGGCCCTGGAGCAGGGCAGGGATGTCTTCGCGGTGCCTGGCCGCATCGACTCGGCCAAGAGCGAGGGGTGCCACCGCCTGGTGCAGGAAGGGGCCAAGCTGGTCCACTGCGCGGCGGACGTGTTCGACGAGTTGGGGTTCGGCGCCGCCGCCCTGGCGGCCACCAGCCCCAGGGGTGACGACCAGGCTGCCATGGCGGCGCTTTCCGAGGAGGAGCGCCGGCTGCTCGCCTGCCTGGATGTCTATCCCCGCTCGGTGGAGGAGATCGTCGAGGCCAGCGGCCTTTCGGCCCAGCGGACCAGCGAACTGCTGCTCCATCTGGAGATGGCCGGCCTGGCCGCCGCCCTGCCCGGCGGGCAGTATCAGCGGTTTTCCGGTGTCTGAGTCGCCCTCCGCGCGGAGAATCAAGGATTTGTGCGTCCGGGGGCTTGCGGAATCGGACGCTGCCGGTGTATAAGGCTAGGCCTGACGTTTGCGTAATGGGGTTCCGGCCTCCCTTGTTGTCATGCTGACTGGAACAAATCGCGGCCTGGCCGCTTTGCTCAAGGTTATCGCCATATCATGTCCAAATCGCTGATCATCGTCGAGTCCCCGGCCAAGGCCAGGACCCTGCAGAAGTATCTCGGCAAGGCCTTCACGGTCAAGGCCTCGGTGGGCCATATCATCGACCTGCCGGTGAAGACCCTGGGGGTGGACATCGAGCACGACTTCGCCCCCGAGTACGTCACCATCCGCGGCAAGGGCAAGATCATCACCGAGCTCAAGCAGGCCGCCCAGGCCGCCGACCATATCTATCTGGCCCCCGACCCGGACCGCGAGGGAGAGGCCATCGCCTTTCATATCGCCGAACTGCTGGCCCCGACCAAGAAGCCGATCCAGCGGGTGCTCTTCCACGAACTGACCAAGAAGGCGATCCTGGCCGCCATCGAGCAGGCCACCCAGGTCAACCGCAACCGCTTCGAGGCGCAGCAGACCCGCCGCATCCTGGACCGGTTGGTGGGCTACCAGATCTCCCCGCTGTTGTGGGACAAGGTGCGGCGCGGGCTCTCCGCCGGCCGCGTCCAGTCGGTGGCGGTGCGCATGGTCTGCGAGCGGGAGGAGGCGATTGCCGCCTTTGTCTCCGAGGAGTACTGGACCATCCACGCCAACCTCGCCGCCGTTTCTCCGCCGCCCTTTGCCGCCCAGCTCGACCGGATCGGCGACCGCAAGATCGATCTCAAGAAGGGGCGGATCGCCACCGCCGGCGAGGCCGAGGCCATTGTCACGGCGGTGGGCAAGGGCCCCCTGCTGGTGGAGGGGATCGAGAAGAAGCAGAAGAAGCGCAACCCGAGCCCGCCCTTCATCACCAGCACCATGCAGATGGACGCCAACCGCAAGCTGCGCTTCTCGGCCAAGAAAACCATGACCCTGGCACAGCGCCTCTACGAGGGCGTCGAGCTGGGGGCGGAGGGGCCGGTGGGCTTGATCACCTACATGCGTACCGATTCCACCCGCATCAACGACGAGGCGCTGGCCGCGGTGCGGCAGTATGTGGACACGACCTTTGGCCCCGAATTCCTGCCGGCCAAGCCCAATCTCTTCAAGACCAGCAAGTCGGCCCAGGACGCCCACGAAGCGATCCGCCCCACCGATGTCAGCCGGACGCCGGAGCAGGTGGCCGCCTTCCTGGACAAGGACATGCTGGCCCTCTACTCCCTGATCTGGAAACGCTTCGTGGCCTGCCAGATGAGGTCGGCCGAGTATGACCAGACCACGGTGCTGCTTGCCGCCGGCGAGCACGGCTTCAAGGCGGTGGGGTCGATCATGCGTTTTGCCGGCTTCATGACCCTCTACGAGGAGGGGCAGGAGGAGGGCGCCGCGACCGAGGGCGAGGAGGACGCCATCCTGCCCGACCTGCGCAAGGGCGATACGGTGGCGCTCACCGGCATCGAGCCGCGCCAGCACTTCACCCAGCCGCCGCCCCGCTACACCGAGGCGACCCTGGTCAAGGCGCTGGAGGAGAACGGGGTGGGCCGGCCCAGCACCTACGCGGCCATCCTCTCCACCATCCAGGAGAAGGAGTACGTGCTGCTTTCCCAGCGGCGCTTCATGCCCACCGATTTGGGCAAGCTGGTCAACGAGCTGCTGGTGGCACACTTCCCGGACGTGCTCAACGTCAAGTTCACCGCCGCCATGGAGGAGAAACTCGATGGCATCGAGCATGGCCAGGCCAAGTGGCTTGCCATCCTCCGCGATTTTTACGGGCCGTTCAGCGCCACCCTGGAGAAGGCCAAGGGCGAGATGAAGGCGATCAAGCGCACCGCCATCCCCACCCAGGTTCCCTGCCCGCTCTGCGGCGGCACCATGGTGATCAAGTGGGGCAAGAACGGTGAGTTTCTGGCCTGCGAGAACTATCCCGGCTGCAAGTCCACCCAGGATTTCACCCGCAACGAGGAGGGCGCCATCGTGCCGGTGCGGCGCGACGAACCCGAGGAGTCCGGGGAGGTGTGCGACAAGTGCGGCAAGCCCATGGTCTTCAAGATGGGCCGCTATGGCAAATTCCTGGCCTGCTCCGGCTATCCGGCCTGCAAGAACATCCGGGCCACCACCACCGGCGTGCCCTGCCCGGAGGCGAACTGTTCCGGCGAGCTGATCCAGAAGGTCTCGAAGAAGGGCAAGGTCTTCTACAGCTGCAACCGCTACCCCAAGTGCACCTTCGCCCTGTGGGACCGGCCGGTCAAGGAGGCCTGCCCGCAATGCGGCTCGCCCTACCTGCTGGAAAAGGATTCCCGGAAGGAGGGATTGCGGTTGATCTGCCCGGACAAGGCGTGCGGCTTTGCGAAGAAGGTGGGCGAGGAGGAGTGAGTCCTCAGTCGGCCGGGTCGATGTCGCCGCGCAGGGCGTAACCTGAGTAGCCGACCAGCTCGAGCAGCATGGAGTAGGTCGCCTCCAGGCCGTCGGCGGAGGGAACAAAGCTCTCGCGGGTGATGGGGGTATTCTGCCGCGACACCGAGAGCAGGGCCGGCTCCAGCCCCTGCTTGCGGAAGAGGGCCGCGGCCCGCCGCATGTGACTGGCCGAGGTGATCAGCAGGATGTCCTTGAGGTTGTTCTGCTCGCAGTAGGCCTTGATGCTCTTGGCCTCGGCCAGGGTATTCCGCACCCGGCCATGCACCGCGATTTTGTCATCGCCAATCCCCTGGTTCCGGTAAAAGTCCTGAACGATCCTGGTTTCGTTGACCTTGCGGATGCTCACTTGGCTGAGCAGCAGCTTGTCGGCCAGACCGCTCTTGATGACGCTTGCCCCCATCAGCACCCGGGCGGCACTCTGGCCGAACTGCTGGTAGTTGGCAAGCCCCTGGAAGATCTCTCGTTCGCCGGGGGTGGAATGGCGCAGGTACCACTTGTAGTCCACCACCCCGCCCAGCACCACCGCCGCGTCGTAGCGCTTGCTCCGGTCCACCGTATCCTCCACCTCCCAGCGTCGCATTACCACCTGCGCGGTGCAGGGGATGGTGACCAGGTAGAGGTAGCAGAGCAGCGCCAGCACCCCGCCACGCCGGCGCTCCTTCTTGAGCAGCAGCCAGAGCAAGAGGAGGAAGGCCGGAAAGAGGGGGTTCAGGAAGAACCGCACCGCGTCCTGGGTGTTGTAGAAAGGCATGTCGGTCTGTTCCGTGGCGTGTGGGTCAAGGGCCAGTCTCCTTGGCCGAACTGTATAAAAAGTACCTGCAAATGGAGATCATTGCCACCAATAAGGTGAGTCCCATCATGAGATTGCCCCATCCCCCCGACCCCGGATTGTGCCCGGCGCTCTGCCCCTCTGTGGTGCTTTTTTCGGAAAAGTCCTTGCGGGATGAGGAAATAAGTGCTTTAATGACAAATTAAGCGCGTATTTCCTTCCTCGCCGTGCAGTATCCCGTCCGCGCCAAAGAAGCTTGTTCCCTTGTAAACCCCAGCATATCCCTCCTTCCGGGAGATCCGTATTCTGACCCCGGTCCGCGTTGCCCAACGGAGGAAGCTCGCCTCCGGTGTTCCACGCAGAATCCCCATCCGACGTTTCTGCCGTTGCAGCTGCGCTCTTCGCGCTTCTGGCTCTACCCGGTGCGGCCAAGCAGGCCGAACGGCGGAAGTTTTGTCATGCATTACGCATCTTCGCAGGCAGTATGCCTGCTCTTGCTCCATCATCTTTATCAAGGAAAAAAGTACATGAGTTTCAAGAAATTCGAGTTTCACCCGCAGATCATGCAGGCCATCGATCGTTGCGGGTTCACCAACCCAACCCCCATCCAGGAGCAGACCATTCCCATGACCCTGGCGGGCCGTGATGTGCTGGGCCTGGCGCAGACCGGCACAGGCAAGACCGCCGCCTTTGGCCTGCCGCTCCTGCAGCGCCTGCTGGCCGGCAAGCGCGGGGTGGTGCGCGCCCTGGTGCTCGCGCCGACCCGGGAACTGGCGGAGCAGATCCACGCGGAGTTTACCCGGATGGGCCAGTTTACCGGCCTGCGTTCAGTGGTGGTATACGGCGGCGTGGGCAAGCAAGGCCAGTTGCGCGCCATCCGGGAAGGGGCGGAGATCATTGTCGCCTGCCCGGGCAGACTGCTTGATTTCTTAGGCGAAGGGGCCTTCGCGCTTTCCACGGTGGAAACCCTGGTGCTGGACGAGGCGGATTACATGTTCGACATGGGTTTTCTGCCCACCATTCGCAGAATTTTCAAGCATCTGCCCGCCAAACGGCAGAACCTGCTCTTCTCGGCCACCATGCCGGCGGAGATCCGTTCCCTGGCCGAGGATATCCTCCACCAGCCGGAACGGGTGGAGATCGGCCACAGCCGGCCGGCCCTTACCGTCTCCCATGTGCTTTTCGAGGTGGGCCAGGCCCAGAAGACCACGCTGCTCAAGACCTTGCTCGCCGAGGTGGAGATGGGCTCCTCGCTGATCTTCACCCGCACCAAGCACAAGGCCAAGAGCCTGGCCGTCCAGTTGGAGAAGGCCGGCTTCAAGGCCACCTGTCTGCAGGGCAACCTCTCCCAGCAGAAGCGGGAACAGGCGTTGAACGGTTTTCGCACCGGCGACTACAAGTATTTGGTGGCCACGGACATCGCGGCGCGGGGGATCGACGTGGAGCGGGTCAGTCACGTCATCAACTACGATATCCCGGACACCATCGAGGCATATACCCACCGGATCGGCCGTACTGGCCGGGCTGATCGGTTCGGTGAGGCGTTCACCTTCGCCGGCCGCGAGGACGGGCCGATGATCCGCCAGATTGAGCGGGTCATCGGGGCCAGCATGTCCCGTCGTCAGGTGGATCTGCCCGAGGATGTGGTGCATGCCGATCAGGAGATCGAGCGGGCCACGGAAAAGCGTCCGCCGCGGCCGCCGGCCCGTAACGGCAAGGCCGGCTATGGGCAGGCCGCGCGTGGGCGGGGGACCGGACATGGGGCGCCTCGGCCAGCCAGGCAGGGAAATCCGATCAACCGGGAGGATATCGCCAAGGCGGGCGAACGGTCAAAGCCCCATGCGACAGCTCCGGCGGGCGATGCCGCTGGCCGCCGCGATTCCAGGGGCAGTGGCCGGCGGTCGCGTCACCAGACCAGCCAGGACGGGATTTTTTCAGAGAAGAAAGGTGCCAGCCGTCCCGCCTCCCGGCGCTGATGGCCAGTGACCGCGGACAACCACCATCCTGGCGACACAAGCGCTCCAGGAAGCCGTCACGAAAAAACCATGATGGCTGTTTCTACTTCGTAACGGTTTCCAACCACAGCAAGAAGGACATTGTATGAATATTTATGTGAGCAATCTTCCCGCCTCGGTTTCCGATGCCGACCTGATGGAGCTTTTCATCCAGTACGGCACGGTGGCCTCCATCACCATGGTGAAGGACCGTTTTACCGGGCAGTCCAAAGGGTTCGGCTTTGTGGATATGCCGGACAACTCCCAGGCCGATGTGGCCATCAAGGCGCTCAACAAGAGCATGTACAAGGGACGGGATATCAAGGTCATTCAGTCCCAGCCGCCGCCCAAGCGTTCCAAGCGGAAATCCCGCCGGTTTTAAGGGCGCGGCCCGGGAGGGCGTTTGGGTTTCAGGGATCAGCTTCGGCGGGGTTGCCAAAACGTCACTTGCCAATCAGTCCGCTGGGAATTATTCTATTTGTATAATTCCTCGCGAGGTGTCGCCATGATCTCCGGTGTCCATTCCGCCCTTTCCGGCCTGGTTGCCCTGCAGAAGAAGATGGAGGCCAACTCCACCAACGTGGCCAACGTCAACACCGACGGCTACAAGCATTATCGGGTCACCCTCTCCGAGCAGGAGCCCCAGGGGGTGACCGCCCGGGTGGAGCGGGTGGAGACCCCTGGCCCCATGGTCTACGAGCAGACCCGGGAAGGCGAGGCCCTGGTGGAGAAGTCCAACACCGAGCTGAGCGAGGAACTGCCCAGCATGATGCTTGGCCGCCGGTTCTTTCAGGCCAACCTCAAAACGGTGCGGACCGCCGACGAGATGCTCGGCAGCCTGTTGGACATCAAGGGCTGAAGGGGGCGCCGGCGTAACCTCTTCCCCTGCCGAGGCCGATGTTCAAGCTCGCCACCTTTTTTCTCCTCGCCATCGTCTGGCTGCTCCTGTCGGGGAGGTTCGACCCCTTTCACCTGACGCTGGGCAGCGTGGCCTGTCTCCTCGTCACCCAGCTCTCCCACGATCTGCTCTTTCAGGAGCGCGGCAAGGGACTGCGCGTCCGTTTCCGGGAAGCGTGGCGTTTCATTCCCTATTGCGGCTGGCTGCTCTGGCAGATCGTGCTGGCCAACCTGCACGTTATCGCGCTTGCCCTGTCTCCCAACCGTTGCCGCCGTGATCTCGACCCCCACGTCATCACCTTCCGCACCAGGCTGACCACGGACTTCGCCCGCTTCGTGCTGGCCAACTCCATTACCCTGACCCCAGGCACCATCACTATCCGCATCGAGGGCGATCTCTTCCATGTCCACGCCATCAGCCGGCATGCCGCCGGCGACCTGGCGGAGGGCGAGACCATGAGCGAGATGGAGCGGCGGGTGGCCTGGGTATTCGAGGGGGGCGCCTGATGTTGGATTTCGCCTTTAAGGGCGCCATGGAGAGTTTTTTGGTCTTCTCCGGGATCTGCCTGCTGCTGATGATGTTCATGCCCCTGTATCGTGCGGTGCGCGGACCATCCACCATCGACCGGTTGGTGGGGGTCAACGTCATCGGCACCAAGACCACCATCCTCATCGTCATCATCGGCACCCTGTATCATCGGGTGGATATGTTCGTGGACATCGCCCTGACCTACGCCCTCTTGAACTTCATCGCCTCGCTGGCCGCCGCCCGGCTTTTCCAGCGGCACCGCAAGGTGGATCTTGTGCAAACCGAGAGAAGGGGTGGGCAATGCTGAACTCCGTGGTCATGATGCTCATGGGGTTGGGGCTTTTCTTCTTCTTCGGGACCTCGGTGGGATTGCTCCGTTTCCCCGATTTGTATACCCGCATGCACGCCGCCGGCAAGGGCGATACCCTCTCTTCCATCTTGCTCCTCACCGGGCTCGCTCTGTACCATCTTCAGCACCTCACCCTGGAGACGGCTCTGGTGGCGGTCAAAATCCTGTTCATCGTGCTGTTCATCTTTCTTGTCAGCCCGACCGCCACCCATGCCATCATGGACGCCGGCTTCGAGGCCAAGGTGGTGCCTTGGGCCAAAGGGGATGGCTCTGAGGAGCGGGCTGGAACGGGGGAAGGTTCATGAGCCTCGATCCGACCCTGCTCTGGCAGTTTGACCTGCTCATCCTCACCATGGTGCTGATCTGCGCGGTGGCGGTCTTGGTGGTGCGCGACCTGGTGAGTTGCGCCATCATCGGTGGGGCCTACAGCTTTCTGATGTGCCTGCTCTGGACCGGGATGCTGGCGGTGGATGTCGCCTTCACCGAGGCGGCGGTGGGCGCCGGGGTGAGCACCGTGCTGCTGGTGAGCACCGCCTTGCATGTTCGGCGGCGGTCCAAGGATTGATGGTCGTGCAACGTCCTCCCAAGGAGACAGGTCCGGAGATGCAATCGAAGCGATTGAGCGGGATAGCCATTGGCGACCCTGCCAACCAGGATTGAGGGTGGGAACATGAAGAAACTGGTCCTTCCTTTCTCCATCCTCCTTTTCCTGCTGCTTGCCTGGGCTGCCGAGGATTTGCCCCAGTGGGGAGGCGTGCATACCCCGGCCAGCGATTACCTCTCGCCCCATTACATCACCAGGTCCTTGGAGGACACGGCGGTTCCCAACCTGGTCACCTCGCTGCTCGCCGATTACCGCGGTTACGATACCTTGTTCGAGACCACGGTGATCTTCTGTGCCGGCATCACTGTACTCACCCTGCTGCGTCGCACCCACCGCCGGCTGCCCAAGCAGGTTGGGGCGCGGCCGGGGCGGCAGGGCGCCGACGTCATCCTCCAGTCCGCCTCCCGGCTGCTGGTGCCGCTCATGCAACTCTTCGCCCTCTATGTGCTGGCCCTGGGCCACCACAGTCCGGGTGGCGGCTTCCAGGCAGGGGTGATCCTGGGCGCAAGCTTCATCCTGCTGGCCCTCTCCTATGATCTGGGCATGGTGCTGCAACGGCTGTGGGAACAACTCGTCCTGCGCATGGCCGCCATCGGGGTGCTGATCTACGCCGGGATCGGCCTGCTTTGCCTGCTCCTGGGGGGGGACTTCCTGAGCTATGGGCAGCTTTCGGTTTTCGGATTTTCAGAGAGCATGGCCCATTCCCACGCCATTCTGGGGGTGGAGATCGGCGTGGCCATCACCGTCATGGCCATCATGTTCTCCCTGTACGTCGATCTCGCCTCGGGCGGCGATCTGGACGAGGGGTTGTAGGAGAGCGCCATGCAGGAACTGCTGCCGTTGATCGTGGCCAAATACAACTACTGGGGAGCGCTTGCCCTGCTCTGCATCGGGCTCTATGGGATGATCGCCAAGAACAACCTGCTGAAGAAGGTCATTGCCATGACGATCTTCCAGTCGGCGATCATCCTCTTCTATGTCTCCATCGGCCACAAGCAGGGTGCCACCATCCCGATCCTGGAGCATGGCGTCGCCGGGCAGGCCATCGATCCGACCCGTTACGCCAATCCGTTGCCCCATGTCTTGATGCTCACCGCCATCGTGGTGGGGGTGGCGACCCTGGGGGTGGCATTGGCCATCCTGCAGAAGATTCACCGGGTTTATGGCACCATCGAGGAGGATGAGATCCTGGCCCTGCAGGAGGCCCACGGCGAGGCGGTGGAAGAGTGATCGAGACCCAGGCCCCCATCACCATCCTGATCGTGCCGCTGTTCGCCGCCTTTGCCATCAGCCTGTTCGGCCGCGGCCGCGACCACCTCTCATACAGCCTGCTGGTCATGGCCATGGCCGGCGCCGGCGCGGCCAGCCTGGTCACCCTGCGTGCCGTGCTCGCTTCCGGTCCCATCCACTACGCGGTGGGCGGCTGGCCGCCACCCATCGGCATCGAACTGGTCGTCGATCATCTCGCCGCCCTGGTGCTGGTGCTGGTCACCGGCTGCGCCCTGCTCACCGCCATCTACTCCTGGCGGCCGGCCAGGAAACAGCTGCCGGACCGGCTTCACCACTACTACACCCTCTTCTGTCTGCTGGTTACCGGACTTGCCGGCATGGTTGCCACCGGCGACGCCTTCAACCTCTACGTACTCCTCGAGATCGCGGCGCTTTCCAGCTACGCCATGCTGGCCAGCGGCCGTGGTCACGCCTACTACGCCACCTTCAAGTATATCATCATGGGCACCATCGGCGCCTGTTTCTACCTGCTGGGGGTGGGCTACCTCTACATCAAGACCGGCACCCTCAACATGGCCGACCTCCACCGGCTGCTGGCCCAGCCCGGCCTGCAGGACTCGATCTCCATCCGCATCGGCTTTCTCCTGATCATGGTGGGGATGGGGATCAAGATGGCCTTCTTCCCCCTGCACGGCTGGCTGCCCAATGCCTATAGCCGAGCGGCCACCGCCACCGGCTGCCTGATCGCGCCGCTGATGACCAAGGTGGCGGTCTACGTCATGGCGCGGATGATGTTCTCCGTCTTCTCGGCGGGCTATGTCTTCGAGACCCTGCCGTGGCGCCATGGGATGGTGGCCCTGGCCACGGTGGCCATCGTCGCCGGTTCCCTGCGGGCGCTGGCCCAGGGCAGCCTGCGGCGGACGCTGGCCTACATCATCGTTGCCGAGGTGGGCTACATGGTGGGGGGGCTCTGGCTGGCCAGCCCGGACGGCCTTGTCGGCGCGCTCTATCACATGGTGGCGGACGGGCTGATGACCCTCTGCCTCTTCATGGCGGTGGGCGCCATTGTCCACCGGACCGGCAAAAGCGGCATCGAGGCCATGGAAGGGATCCTCGCGCGGATGCCGCTGACCATGGCGGTCTTTATCCTGGGGGGCTTGGCAGTGGTGGGGGTGCCGCCGACCTGCGGTTTTTTCAGCAAATGGTACCTGTTGCGGGGCGGCATCGCCTCCGGTCAGTACCATTACGTGGCTGCCTTGATCTTTTCCAGCCTGGTCCATGCGGTTATTTTCTACCGGTTCCTGGAGAGGGCCTGGTATGGCGGTCTTTCCACCCAGAGGCATGACGAGGTCGCCTCGTCCGCCATCCAGGAGGCGCCTGCCTCCATGCTGGCCCCCATGCTGCTGGTGGCGGGCAGTCTCGTCGTTTTCGGGCTGTATGCCGGCGAGATCGTCTCCCTGTTCATCCGTTTCAATATTCCCTCTGGCCTGTAAGAGTCATGCAACCCCTTCCCTTCCATGCCGCTACCCCCCTGTGGGCCGTGCTGGTCTCCCTCCTGGCGGCGCCGCTCATCGTCCTGTGCGGCAAGCGACCCAATCTGCGGGAAGGGGTCTCCATGGCGGCCGGCCTGACCAAGCTCTGGCTGGTGGCCTCCATGGCCGGCTGGGTGCTGGCCGATCATACCCACACCTATGAGCTCTGCCGGCTGTTGCCGGGGATCTCCCTGCTCTTCCGGGTGGACGCGGCAGGGCTGCTCTTCGCCCTGGTTGCCGCCTCGCTGTGGCTGATCACCACCCTCTACTCGGTGGGCTACATGCGCGGCCTTGCCGAACATCGTCAGACCCGCTTCTTTGCCTGCTTCAGCGTGGCCCTCTCCGCTACCTTGGGGGTGGCCTTTAGCGGGAATCTTTTTACCCTCTACGTCTTTTACGAGATGCTCTCCCTTGCCACCTGGCCCTTGGTCACCCACCATCAAGACGACGGGGCCAGGCGAGGCGGCAGGATGTACCTTGGGTATCTGCTGGCAACCTCCATTGGGTTGGCCCTGCCGGCCATGGTCATCACCCACCTGCTCTGCGGCAGCCTGGATTTCAGCGCCGCCGGGCTCTTTCCGGCCGCAACCAGCCGCCTCACCCTGGCCGTGCTGTTGCTGCTCTTCCTGTTCGGCTTTGCCAAGGCCGGCCTCATGCCGCTGCATGGCTGGCTGCCAGCGGCCATGGTGGCGCCCACCCCGGTCAGTGCCCTGCTTCACGCGGTGGCGGTGGTCAAGGTGGGGGTCTTCAGCCTGATGCGGGTCTTATCTGGCGTCTTTGGCTTTGAGCTCTTGCGGGGGAGCGGGCTCAACACGCTCATCTGCGGGATCAGCGGGGTTACCCTGGTGACGGCGTCACTGTTTGCCCTTTTCCAGGACAACCTCAAGCGGCGGCTGGCCTTCTCCACCATCGGCCAGCTTGCGTATATCGTTTTCGGGATAGGGCTTGCCACGCCCATGGGGATCAAGGGCGGTCTACTGCACATCGCCATGCATGCCAGCGCCAAGATCACCCTCTTCTTTTGCGCCGGCGCCATCTTCGTGGCCACCGGCAAGAGGAAGGTGAGCGAGCTGAGCGGGATCGGCCGCAGGATGCCGATCACCATGACGGCCTTCTCCGTGGCCACCCTGTCGCTCATCGGCCTGCCGCCGGGTGGTGGGGCGCTCAGCAAGCAGCTGATCGTGGAAGGGGGGCTGGGGGCCGGCCTCTCCTGGGCGGAATGGCTTTTCACGCTCAGTGCCCTGCTGAATGCCGCCTACTTTCTGCCCATCGTCTATGTGGCCTTTTTCCGGGCCGACCAAGGGGGGAAGGGGATTGCCGAGGCGCCGGCGGCCTGCTGGCTGGCGGCGGCGGTCACCGCCCTGGCCAGTGTGGCCCTTTTCCTTGAGCCGGGGATCTTCCTTGCCCTGGCCGATCAGATGGCGTTGGGGGTGCCGTGAGAGTTGCCGGCGCTGAAAGGCACTCAAGGCTCTGGGAATATGACTCTTCGTGCTCTTCGGGATGCGAGTGCTGCCGTGCTCCGCAAGGAGAGAGTTTCTTGCGAGAGCTTTTTGATTGACATGGTCGCGGGGGCCATTATATGAGGGAGCCACGGGGTGACGTGTCGGCGGCCGTGCCGACGAATCGGAAACCCCATCCCCTTAGGAGCCCGTCCGAGGACACTCCGCCTGATTCCGCCGGCCTGGCGGGAGCAGAGGCGCGAAAATTCTCGGGGACACGGGCCTGGCGAGACGGAACGACCATGATGCTGCGCACGAAAAACTGCAGTCGCGGATTCACTTTTCTGGAACTGCTGGTGACCCTCTTCATCCTGGGGTTCATCGGCTCCCTGATCGGGCCGAAGATCTTCGGCAACTTCGGGCGGGCCCAGCAGCAGACCGCCAAGACCCAGATCAAGATGCTGATGGACGGGTTGGCCTCCTTTAAAAAGGACATGGGCCGTTATCCTTCCCAGCAGGAGGGGCTGGCCGCCCTGGTGGTGGAACCCTCCGGCGGCGGGAAGAGCTGGAAGGGGCCTTACCTCAAGAAGGCGGTGCCCTACGATCCCTGGGGCAATGCCTACTTCTACCAGAACCCCGGCGAGCACGGGGAGGTGGACATCTACTCGTTCGGCAAGGACAACAAGCCCGGCGGCGACAACGAGGACAGCGATATACGCAGCTGGGAGTGACCCGAACCGAAAACCCCCGCCGGGCTCAGGGCCGGGCGGGTTTTTTGCAGTGGTCGTTGTTCTGTTTCAGCACGATCCTTCCTTGATGGCGGTGACACTGATGGCGGTGTTGGCCATCCCCTCCGTTTTGTAGCGAATCTCCAACGCCTGACCCTTCTTGATCTGGCCCGCGGCCACGCCGCTGTAGCGGGTTTCCGGGGTGAGCCGCGCCTGGACCGCCGCGCCGGCCGGCGGCTTGATCGTGACCATGGCCTCGGTCACCTCGATCACCTTGCCCTTGGCGATCCGGCTGCCGTCGGGTTGCAGGGCGCTACTGGTGTCGCTGCTTGCGCCGGTGCAGGCGGCGAGCAGCGACAGGAGAGCAAACAGGACAACGAGCAGGCCGGCGGCCCGGCGGATGGCGTGGGTGAGCAGCATGCGAGAATCCTCCCGGTGATGGATGTGGTGGCCGGGGAGATCCCGGCCGGTCATTCCGCCATTGTAAGGAGGAGACGGGAAAAAGCCCAATAGGAAATATTGGTTTTATCTCTATCGCGTATCGCTATTTTTGATCTTTCGCCGGCGTGGGCGCGCTCCCCAGCAACAGCGCCTCGGCCCTGGCGTCCAGCACCCCGGCCAGCGCCGCCTTGCTTGCCCTGGCAAAGGAGGGCGAGGCGGAGGACTTGATAACGAGGCCCGTGCCGCTCGGGTCGGCGGCCCCCACCCGCAGCACAATCTCCCCGGCCTCGGTGGTCAGGGAGAGGGTGGCTGTCGGCGTTTTCAGGCCATGGGCATCCTTGTCCTCCTGTCCCAGATATTCGGAGAGCACGATCCGGCGCACCTTGTCCACCAGGGCCTGGGCCCGGGCCGGATCGACGGTTCCCTTGGGTTCGGTCATCTCCCACTTGCCGCCGGGCTGGCGGCTCAGCACCAGGGTCCCATGGCTGTTCGCGATGCGGATTCGGGTAAGCGTGTCCTCCGGCACATCCACATAGCCGCTCTTCCACCAGGAGGCGGCCTCCAGCGGCAGATCCAGGGCGGAGAAGTCGCGGACCAGGAAGATGCGCTGGTCGCCTTCCAGGCGGACATGGGTGGCCTTGAAGGAGGGCGCGCTGCCCAGGTAGAGCACCTTCTTGCTGCCGTCGCCCAGCCTCACGGTCAGCCGCTGGCGGAAGCGCTGCTCGGCGACGAGGAAGCGGCCGTGGCTCTCGCTGGTGCGGGTGACCAGCTGATTGGAGGAGAGGGCGGTCAGCGTGGCCAGGGCCTTGTCGATCCGTTCCTGCTCCACCGGCAGGTTGTCCTGGGAGGTGATGCGCCAGCCATCCGCTGCCCTGGCCAGCCGGAGCCCCTTGCCCCCCTCGCCGTCGATCTCAAGGCCGGTGATCCGTTCCGGGGTGACCCCCGCCAAAAAAGTGAGCCGCTGCGCGTCGCCCTTGCCGTTGGTGAAGGAAAGAATCGCCAGCAGCGCCAGTTGCACGGCCAGCAGGATCACCAGAAAGAGATTGCGTCTGTTCATGGCTGGTCTCCTCACGCCGCGTCCAGTTCCATCGGTTCTTCCCGCTGGTGTCTCCGGCTGCCGTGCCAGGCGGCCAGGAGCAGGGCCAGCAGGGCCAGGCCATAGTTGAGCCACTCCCAGAAGGCCTGTTCGTGACGGCTCAGTTGGGGCAGGAGGCGGGTGTGGCTGCCGCGTGAGCGGATGGAGAGCAACGCCTCGTCCTCCACCGACCAGTCGATGAGGTTCTGCAGGAAGCCCAGGCTGTTCAAGATACGGTCCTGGCCGGTGGACTGGGCGATGGAGATCACCATGTCGCTCGCGAACTCGGAGCTGCCCACCACCACCAGGCGCGCCGAGTCGGGCGAGCGCTGGAGCAGCGGCGCCATGGGGATGGCGGCCGCGGCCTTGCCCGGCTTGTCGTCATGGGCATGCCCCTGCTCCGGTCCCTTGGGTTCCGGGGGCGGCGCGGTCAGGCGCGGGTCGGGCTGGCCGGCAAAGGCGCTCGCAAAGGAGCCCTTGAGCGACACGGCCAGGGTCTGGCTGCCCTTGGCCTGTTCCTCGGCAAAGCCAAGCTCCGGGTAGCGGCCAAAGTCCGGCTGGATGGCGAGGTCGTCCCGCAGCCAGGAGCGGGGGCTTGAGGCGAGCAGGGTCACCTGTTCGAGCCCCTTGGCCTTCTCCTGGTCCACTGTGAGCGGCGAGGGCCAGTGCAGGGTCACCGAGGGCAGCGAGGCCAGGGCCGGGTTGCCCTTGGCCATGCCGTCGCCATGGACGTCCACGAAGAAGGGGTAGGCCATCTGCCGGATCTCCTGGACCAGCACGCCGCCCAGGTCGCGGGTCACCGGGATGGGGAAGGGCTCGTTCTGGCGGTCCATCACCAGGCCCTTCCCGATGGTCACCCCGTAGCGGGCCAGCAGCGTCGCGATGCCGTCCTTCACCGGCCGCAGATGCAGGGTCTGGCCGCCCGGGGTCAGGTCGAGCACCTGGCCGCCGGCCAGGGCCACCACGCTGCCGCCCCGCATCAGGTACTGATCGATGGCCAGCCGTTCCAGGTCGTTCATCCCCTGGGGCGCCACCAGCAGCAGCACGTCTACCTCGCCGGGTACGTGGCCGCCCTTGAGATCCACCGGCATGACGTTGTAGTTCTCCTGAAGGAGCTGCTGGCAGAAGCGGTACTGGCCGCCGGGGTTCTGCATCATCATCTCCATGGCCGGGGTGGGGGTCCAGATGCCCACGGTCTTGAGGAATCCCGAGGAGGTGCGCTTGATGGCCGCCTCGATCTCCTGGCGGATCTCGGCCGGGCCCATGGCGCCGTCCACGTAGACCCGTTCCTGCCGCTCGCCGGCAGCCAGGAGCAGATGAAGGAAGAACTCCTTTTTGTCAAGGAGCGAAGCGGCAATGGGCTGGATGGCGAACTTCTCCGCCGCCTGGCCGCGGTTGAGCGTAGCGCCCGGCGCATCCGGGTCGAGCAGGGTGAAGGAGAGCTTGCCCTGCGACTCCTTGACCAAGCCGTCCGCCACGTCTCGGATGTTGGTGGGCAGGTCGGCCAGCTGGCCGGGCAGGGTGGCGGGGGTGGCCACCAGGGTCAGGGCCATGGGCTTGGCGGCGCGGGCCAGGATGGTGTCCAGGGACTCGAAGCCGAGCACCACCTTTTTGATGGACTTGCTCAGGTCGTACTCCAGGTTCCGGAGCCCCACCTCCATCTGGCCGTCCGGCCGGGGCCGCGCCTCGATCAGGTCGCTGAAGCCCAAGGTGACGAACTGGTCGCCGTAACGCACCAGGATGTTGAAGTAGGAGTTGACCACCGCCGTCTCGTAGCGGCCCGCCACCTGGAACGGCGCCGGCTTGATGCCGTAAAGCTGGTTGGCCTCGGCCTCGGCGGCCTGATCGAACTTGGGATCGACAAAGGAGACCTTGACCTTGCCGCCGGAGGCAACACGGTACTCCTCCATCAGGTCGCGGATGCGCGGCATGAGCGGGGCCAGGAGCGGGTGGGTCTTCTCGCTGAAGTAGCCGCGCAGTTCCAGCGGCTCGGGCAGGTTCTCGATCAGGTCGCGGGTGGGCTGGGAGATGGAGAACTCGCGCTGCTGGGTGAGATCGAGCCGGACGGGGCGCGTCTTGGCCAGCCAGAGGTTGGCGGCCAGCAGGTTGGCCCCGAGGAGGACGACTCCAAGGAGGGCGGCCCGCCGCAGACCCTGGCTGCGTTCGCCCTGGCTCCAGCGCTGGCTGGCCAGAGAGGCGACGTTGGCGGCCAGGAAGAAGGCGGTGATGGAGAGGTAGTAGGCCAGGTCGCGCAGGTCGATCACCCCGCGCTCGATGCTCAGGAAGCGGCCGCCGGTGCCGAGCGACCGGAAGAACTCGCCGGCCTGGTTGCCCAGCAGATGGGTGACGCCGCTCGCGCCGGGCAGGTAGAAGAGGGTGCTCAACAGCACCGTGGAAATCAGGGCAATGATCTGGTTGTCGGTGCGGGAGGAGACAAAGAGGCCGATGGCGATATAGGCCGAAGCCATGAGCAGCGCGCCCAGGTAGCCGCCGAGGACCGGCCCCCAGTCCAGGTCGCCCAGGATGGCCACCGTCAGCGGCAGGCCGAGGGTGAGGCAGAGGGAGAGGCCGACCAGGGCGAGCACCGCCAGGAACTTGCCGACCACCAGGCGGGAGAAGGGCACCGGCAGGGTGAGGAGCACCTCCAGGGTGCCCATCTTCTGCTCCTCGCTCCACTGGCGCATGGTGAGGGCCGCGGAGAGAAAGAGGAGCAGGAGCGGCATCCAGCCAAAGAGCGGCCGGATGTCGGCCAGGTTGCGCGCAAAGAACGATTCCAGCCAGAAGAAGGAGAAGAGGGCGCAGAGCAGGAAGGCGCCGATGAATATGGCCGCCATGGGCGAGCCGAAGTAGGCCTTGAGCTCCTTTTTGGCCATGGCCATGGTCTGGGTCATTGCACACCTCCCTGGCCCTGGGCCAGCGCGTTGAAGACCGCCTCCAGGGTGCGGACCTCCCGCCTAAGCTCGTGGAGCACCCAGCCGCTCTGGCTGGCCAGCTGGAAGATGGCCGGGCAGAGATCGAGGTCGGTGTCGCCATGCACCCGGTAGCGGCCCCGGCCCTCGGCCTCCTCCAGGAGCTCGGCGTGGCGGGCGCCGGGCAGGGCGGCGAGCCCGGCCAGGGCCGCTTCGGTGGAGGCATTGCTGATGGTGACCAAGGCGTCGGCGGTGGCGGCCAGCTCGGAAAGGCGGGCATCGGCCCGGACCTGGCCCTGCATGATGATGATCGCCCGGTCGCAGGTGGCCTCCACCTCGGGAAGGATGTGGGTGGAGAGGAGCACGGTGCTCTGCCGGGCGAGTTTTTTGATCAGATGGCGCACCTCGACGATCTGGGTCGGGTCGAGGCCGTTGGTGGGTTCGTCCAGGATCAACAGGCTGGGCCGGTGCAGGATGGCCTGCGCCAGACCCACCCGCTGGCGAAAGCCCTTGCTCAGGGTGGCGATGGGGCGGGTCAGCCGGTCGGCAAGCCCCACCGCGTGGACCGCCTCGGAGATCCGCGCCTTCTGCTCGGGCTTGAGGATCCCCCGCAGGTCGGCCATCATCCGGAGTGACGACTGCACGGTCAGCTCCGGATAGAGGGGGGCGTTTTCCGGCAGGTAGCCGATCCTGGCCTGCACCGCCTCGGGCTGGTCCAGCACCTCAAGGCCGTCCACCTTGGCGCTGCCCGCGTCCTGGTGGAGATAGCCGGCCAGGATCTTCATGAGGGTGGTCTTGCCGGCGCCGTTGGGGCCCAGCAGGCCGATCACCTCGCCGGCCCGCACAGAGAAGGAGACGCCGGAGAGCGCCTCCACCTCGTCGTAGGATTTTGAGAGGTTTTCTACTTGGATCATGGGTGGCCGTCTCTGGGAGGTCTGCTGGGGATCTGGATTGAAGTTTAATTGTGTGTTGTTCAAGTAAATAATGATATCAATAAGTTGGCATTGGAGATGACTGGCTGGCCATTAGCTAGACGATCCGATCCGTTTTCATTTAGCAAAGCTGTGGCTACCGTCGGCAAGAACCCACAAGGGGGCTCCCCTAGTGCCGGCGTTGCGGATGGTTCCCGCCCCGCGCAGGGATTGGATCAGGTTCCTTGTCTTGTGCCGCTTCTGTTCATACGTCAGCACCTCGGATAGTTTGGGCAGTAGCAGTTCATCCAGTTCCTTGCGATTGGCGCGCTTGTATTTTTGAAGATATTCAACAACGAGCCTGCGGTAATAATCATCGTCCAAGGCCCTATTGCGGATGTAACGTGCTTTTTGCCCCGTCCATTCTGCGACTTTGGCCGAAACGAAATAGTTAGGAGCGCGGCCTTCGATCAATTTCGCAGCCCGGAGCAATTTTGCCCCATCGGGCGAGATTTTTCGGTGTTTCTGTATTCGATCGAGCAGGATAACCTGCGAAAGTGTCAGGTCACGCCTTTTCATCAAGACCTGAGTATAGTTGGCATCCAGAATCTTCCCGTTTACTGAGACTTCGACCCGTGGTTTTGTTGTCACATCCGCCTCTATGTCATAGTCTGGCAAGGGGAAGAAGCGTGCGCGTTGAGTTTCGAACATCCGTCGGATGCCACTGCCGAGCTGGTCGATCATTCTCAATCGCACCATGCCGTTGATCAGCCACTGATTGCGGTAATGCTCCGGCGGAGACTGGTGTTCCAGCATCCATTCGACACTGGGCGGGATGAAGGACCCGAGATTTGCAAAGACCAGCCGGTCCGGATGCTCGACCACGTTGATTTTTCCGCCAAGCCGGTAATCCTGGTGTGCTATGCAGTTGTGCAATGCCTCGCGAATGACCCATGGGTCATATTGTGATATCGGCGTTGGAAAGAGGGTGCCGTCTGGCAGGTATTCCATGGAAACATTCCGGAGGCGTTTGAAGAGCGCCTCCGAGGCCATCAGCAGAGGCATGAAGAAGTGCTGGCCGCCAATATGCTGGTTCTGGTAGTCGCGCAGAATCCAGCTAATCTTCACATCCGCCGGAGCCAGAAAATGCGCTGCCTCATCCCGGCCAAGCAGCAGAAGCGCGGCGCGGGTAATCCTCCCCTGCCTGGTGATGCGCGCCTTGTTCAGCAGGGTCGCCACATCCCATGCTGACGCCTCTTCCCTGATTTTGCCGTGCCGGCTTGTGTCTTGTTCGTTTTTGAGCAGGTATTCGGTGAACTTGGCGCGGGCAAAAGTGACAGCTTCCGGAGCCAGATCATCCAGGGAGGCATCGGGAACGACTTGGCCGGTCCAGTCTTCCATCCCCCCCATCCCCTCCCAGAGACGTACCTCCTTGTCCGGATGCTCAGACAGTTTTGTTTTGTGGCTATCGATACGGATATAGCGAACGCCCTGAAAGGCTAGGGGTGCGGTGCGGGGAGGATGAATTTCGAGCATCACCAGCCGTCCGTCCGGGTGCGCGATCTCGTGGAATTGAAAGTCCGGGCGCGGCGAGGTTTTCTGGGTCAGCCACATGACAAGGGATTGATTCCCTTCGCCTTTGGCCGTGAATGGATTGAAGGACGTGCCAGTCACGGCGTGGGTTGCGTTGTCCACCCCCCAGACCAGCCATGCCCGGTCGTGCCGTTCCAGCACGGCAGCGTTTGCCAGGGCGGAGAGATACTGGCCTATGTCCAGTGGGTTGTCCCAGTTTGCTTTGAACTCCACCGTGGCCGCTTCCCGAGGAAGGGCGAGGAGTTGTTCAAGCATGACAAGCAAGGCTGCGGTATCCGTTGTCATGGCCAAGGGCTCCGCAAGTTCATGGGTTGCACAGGGTATAACGTCCGTTTTTTACCGGCGACCTTTTTCAGCAGGCCGGCCTCAAGCAGGGGCGGAGCAGATCCATCGCGCCTTGGCGGGGGAGACGCCCATCGCGGTCCACAGCTCGGACGGAGCCATGCCGCCATGATTATGCAGCTGTAGTCAAGTATGAGTAAAGCTATTTGTCAAGTGCGCCGATGCCCCGCCACCGCCGGGCATCGGCGCAACCGTTCTTCTATCCCACCAGCTTTTCCAGCAGCTTGTAGGTGCGGGCCACCATGGAGCGGGGCTCCACCATCAGCCCCGCCTGGATCATGGCGTTGTCGAAGATCTGTTCGGCGATGCTCGCCGCCACTTCGTTGTCTTTTGCCTTCAAGGCCAGCAGTCCCTTGATCAGGGCATGGCCCGGGTTGATCTCCAGGGTTTTCGGGGCAAGCCCCGGCAGCCCCTGGCCCGAGGCGCGCATGATCCGCTCCATGCTGGCGGTCACAAAGCCATCCTGGTTGACGATGATGGCCGGGCTGTCGGTGAGGCGCTTGGAGGCGGCCACCTCCTTGACCCGGTCGCCCAGCACCTCTTTCATCCAGGCGCAGAGCGACTCGGTGTCGCTCTGGGGCATGGCCTCGGCCTTCTTCTCCTCGGAAGCCTCGGTCTCCGGCGCGTCGGGCAGCTCGATGTCGCCCCGGTCGGCGGAAACCAGCTTCTTCTCGCTGAAGGAGCCCAGGTGGCTCATGGCGAAGTCGTCGATGGGCTCTAGGGTGTAGAGCACCTCGATGTTGCGCTTCTTGAAGGCCTCCACGTAGGGCCCGTTCTCGATGGCCTCCCGGCTGGGGCCGTTGATGTAGTAGATCTCCTTCTGGTCCTCGCCCATGCGCTCCACATATTCATTGAGCGAGGTAAGGCTGCCTGGTTCGGTCTTGGAGGACTCGAAGCGCAGGAGTTTGCCCAGTTCTTCCCGGTAGGCGAAGTCGGAGATCACGCCTTCCTTCAAAAAGACCCCGAAATGGCCCCAGAGTTCCCGGTATTTTTCCGGCTCGCTTGTGGCCATCTCCTCCAGGAATTTCAGGAACCGCTTGGTCACCACCTTGTTGATCTTCGCGACCAGGGCGTTGTCCTGCAAGGCTTGGCGCGAGATGTTGAGCGGCAGGTCCTCGCTGTCGATGACGCCGCGCAGGAAGCGGAGCCACTCCGGCAGAATGGTCTTGCTGTGCTGCTCGATGAGCACCCGCTGGCAGTAGAGGTTCACCCCCGGATCCATGCGACCGAAGCCCATGGTCTCCAGATTGTCGTTGGGCACGAAGAGCAGGGCCTTGATGGCCAGCGGCGCGTCGGCGGAGAAATGCAGCCTGGCGCGCGGGTCGTCGAAGGCGTTGGCCACGAACTTGTAGAACTCGGTGTACTCCTCGTCCTTGATCTCGCTCTTGCCGCGGGTCCACAGCGCCTGCACCGTGTTGACCGCCTCGTCCTTCAGTTTGATCGGGAAGGGTACGAAGCTGGAGTAGCGCTTGATGATCTGGCGGATGGTGTGCTCGTTGGCAAAGGTGTGGGCGTCCTCCTTGAGCTCCAGGATGATGGAGGTGCCGCGCCGGATGCCCGGGCAGAGCGAGATGGTGTAGGAGCCGGCCCCGTCCGAGACCCACTGGTGGCCGACATCGTCCATCCGCCAGGAGCGGGAGCGTACCGTCACCTTGTCCGCCACCATGAAGGCGGCGTAGAAGCCGACCCCGAACTGGCCGATCAGGTTGACGTTCTTGCGATCCGTCTCGGCCAGCTGGGTGAAGAAGGTCTTGGAGCCGGAGTGGGCGATGGTGCCCAGGTTCGCCTCCAGCTCCCCCCGGTCCATGCCGATGCCGGTGTCGATGATGGTGATGGTGTGCTTGTCGGCGTCGAAGTCGATGGTGATCTCCAGCGGCAGATGGCTGTCGAACACCTCGCTCTCCACCACCGACTGGTGGCGGAACTTCTCCAGGGCGTCGGCGGAGTTGGAGATCAGCTCCCGCAGGAAGATCTCCTTTTCCGTATAGAGCGAGTGGATGACGATGTCGAGCATCTTCCTGACTTCGGCCTGAAACTCCTTGGTCTCGGACTGGGGGGCGTGTGCTTCGGAACTCATGGTCTCTCCTCGTGTGAATCGTATGCCGGGTGGTAATGGGATTGATTGCCGCGATCCCCGCGCAGCGGTTTTCCGGCGGGGCGGAATGAAGATAAGCATCCCGGTTCGGCTGTCAAGGCGGTGGCCAAAGGGGTTGTTTACAAGGGGGGGAAAGGTGTGGGATAATACCCATGAATGAGGCTCAGAAGGAGGCTGCATGGACATAGCCCAGGAATACATCAAGGACGTGGATAAACTCGCGCCCTGCCCCGAAGTGGCGCTGGACATCCTTTCCGTGGCCAACGAAGCGGACTGCTCCATCAGCCGGCTGGCCGAACGGATCGAGCAGGATCCGGGCCTCACCGCCAACATGCTGCAACTGGCCAACTCCGCCTACTTCGGCTACCGGCAGAAGATCACCTCCATCAAGGACATCGTGGTGCGCCTCGGGCTGGAGGCGGTGAAGATTCTCGCCATCAGCGGCGCCTCGGTGGGGCTGCTCGGGGGCTCGCACCGCGCCTATGCCCTGGGCCGAGGCGAACTGTGGCGCCACAGCCTGGGAGTGGCCATGTTGGCCAGCCTTATCGCCCGGCACTGCAAGAATCTCGATACCGCCGCCATCTATACCGCCGGCCTGCTCCATGATGTGGGCAAGGTGGTGCTCGAACATCCCCTGCGGCTGGAGGCCTACAACCTCGGCGAGGAGGATGAACGGAGCCTGGTGATGGTGGAGCGCCGGCTGCTCCACACCGACCATGCCGAGGTGGGCATGGCGCTGCTCGTCAAATGGGGGGTGCCGGAGAGCGTCACCGTGCCGGTGGGGTTGCACCATGGCGGCGCGGACCCGCGCGCCGGCCGACTCGGGGCGCGGATCGTCCGGCTGGCCAACGAGTTGATTCATCTGGTCGAGATCGATCCGGACGATCCGGCGGACTCCTTCTTCAACGTGCTGGCCTATGAAAACATCCGGGAAGAGCTGCCCCGGGTCCCGGGTTTCGAGGAGAACATGCGGCTGATCATCGACGAGTTTCTGGAGAAATATGTTGAGGCGGTGAGTGTCTTTCCGTTATAGTCCACGCCTGTTGCCCTTTTCGCGCGCCGGGTGCGTGGCGGCGCGAAAAGCCCGTTTCCCTGGATAGCGTGAACCACGGCATGAACCTTCCCCGGCCAGCCAAAGCAAGCATCGTCCTCCTGCTCCTGGCCGGAATGCTGTTGCTTTCCCTGCCCGGCCCAGGGGGCGCCATGGCGACCTCGCCCGGTCTTTTCTACTTCTTCAATCCCGATTCCAGCCAGAGCAACCTCTCCCGCCTCAAGCAGGTCATGGATTCGGCCCTCTCCGCCGAGGGGCTCACCCTCTCCTTCCAGCCCTTTGCCCGGCTGCGGGATTTCGATTCCAAGATGCAGGGCGATCCTCCCGGCTTCCTCTTCCTGCCCGAGTGGTATCTGCGGCAGGACGGCAACCAAGCGCGCTTCAAGCCTTTTCTCGCGCCGATGCGCCAGGGCGTCACCACCTACCGGAAGGCGTTGCTGGTGGCGGCGGATTCGGCGTTCACCATCAGGGACATCCCCAGCACCACCATTGCCATGACCCCCATGGGGCCAGCGGGCATGGCCATGCTCGACCAGGCGGTTTTCCGGCCCCATGGCCTGGATGGCGGCAAGCTGAAATTCCTCACCACGGCCAAGGATTCCGACGCGCTTTTTGCCCTGACCCTGCGGCAGGTGAGCGCCGCCTTGGTCAGCCAGGACAACCTGGAGCAGCTGGGGCGGATCAATCCCAACATCCTGGCGACGGTCAAGACCCTGGCGGTCTCCGATCCCATTCCCCTGCCGGTGCTGTGCTATGCCCAGGGCGCGGTGTCCGCCGCCGAGGTCGAGCGCGTGAAAAAGATCTTTTTGGCGGGCAGGCAGGACAAGAACACGGCAACCATCATGGAGATGCTGCAGATCGATGCGTGGCAAACGATTCCTTGACATAAGCCTCGCGCTGCTGGCTCTGCTCTTCGGCCTGTGCGCCGCAACGCCAGAGGTGCGCGCTGCCACGGCCAGGGGCCCGGTTGTGGTGCTGCTCTCCGACAGCGAGGAGGCGTATCGCCAGCCACTGGAGTCTTTCCGGCAGGAGGTGGATTCGGAGGTGCGGGAGTTCAACCTCCAGGGCGACATCGCCAAGGATCCCTCCCTGCGTGAGCGGCTGCTGGACCAAAAGCCGTCGCTGATCCTGGCGCTGGGGGCCAAGGCCGCCTACGCCGCCAAGCTGTGGACCAAGGAGCGCCAGGAGATTCCGGTGCTCTTCGCCATGGTGCTCAACTGGCAGCGCTACGACCTGCTCTCCGGCAGCGCCAACATGTGCGGCATTGCCGCGGAGATGGCGCCGGGCACCCAGTTTGTCAACATGACCATCTTTTCGCCCAAGGTGCGCCGCATCGGCCTGATCCACGGCCCCGGCTCGCGCCAGCTGGTGGAGCAGGCCCGCAAGGCCGCCGCCCTGCTGGGGCTTGAGCTGGTGGTGGACTCCATTGAGCGCTCCGGCGACTTCGCCCGCGCCTTCAAACAGATCGCCCCGAGCGTGGATGCCTTCTGGGTGATCAACGATCCGGTGCTCTACACCGTCGAGAACATGGATTGGCTGGAGGAGCGGTGCATGCGGGAGAAGCTGCTTTGCGTCGGCCAGTCGCCCAACATCACCAAGCTGGGGCTGGCCCTTTCCGTCAACCCGGACAACCGCAACATCGGCGCCCAGGCCGGCGCCGTGGCCAGGAACATCCTGCTGCATGGCCAGCGTCCCGCCGAGATCGGGGTGATGGACCCGCTGGACACCCAGGTTTCCATCAACCTGGGCGTCGCCGAGCGCATCGGGCTTGCCATCAGTGCTCAGGCCCTGGACATGGCCACCACCGTCATCGGATACAGGTAACGCCCTTCCTGATTGCCCCCCATTGGGAGTCTCTCCCTGTAACGCGTGTTTCCGTTTCCCCACAGCAAAGGAAATGGTTGAGATTTTGTTGGCTATTCAGGGTGTTCTGTTGGATAGGGTGCGACAATCATCTTGACCTATTCTCTGAATTTTTTTTAGGCTGGTCACAGCATCCGTATTTTTTCTGGAGAACGAATTCCCTCAACTCCATATTCTTTCTTTCGGGGGCAGCATGCGTAGGAAACGACTGGCGACCATGGCGGCATTGTTCTTTTTTTCTGGCCCGTCCCTGGGCATGGCTGCCGAGCCCGTCTCGAACGAGGCGAAATCCTTCCAGGAGATGTTCGGGCAGGGACCGCAGGAGGAGGACGTCTACCGCGCTGACCGGCTGCTCCTGACCGCCACCGGCTCCCTCAAGCCGGTGCATCTGGCCCCCTCGGTGGCCTCGGTCATAACCGCCGAGGACATCAAGTCCATGGGCGCCACCACCCTGGACGAGGTGCTGGAGTCGGTGCCCGGGTTGCATGTGGAGCCGTCTGGGACCGCGTATTTCTCCTCCATCTGGTCGATCCGCGGGGTGCATACGAGCCAAAATCCCCAGGTGCTTCTGTTGATCAACGGCGTCCCATTCACCTCCAACTATCAGGGCAGCCGTTTTATGAATTTTCAGATGCCGGTGGCCATGATCTCGCGGGTGGAGGTGGTGCGGGGGCCGGGCTCGGCCTTGCACGGCGCGGATGCCTTTGCTGGTACGGTTAACGTCATCACCAAGGACAACTTCGAGATCAACGGCACCCAGGCCGGAGCCCGCTACGGCTCCTTTGACACCTCGGATATCTGGGCGCAGCATGGCGGTCAGTACAACGGCTTCGACGTGGCCTTTGGGGTGGAGCGCCGCAAGACCGGCGGAGATCTGGATCGGATCATCGAGCGGGATTTCCTGTACGCCGTGGGTGCCGGTGCGCTTTCCAACGCGCCAGGCCACATGGACACCTGGAACGAACAGTTGGACAGCCATCTCAACGTGCGCAAGGAAAACTGGACCCTCCATCTCTATGGAACCTTGCAGGAGTCCAGTCTTGGTCCTGGCGGCTCCCAGGCTATCACCTATGGCAACGATATGGATACTAAGTCGATGCTTGCCGATTTGACCTACCACAACGATAAGCTGGTCAAGAATTGGGAATTGGAAAGCCGCGTTTATTACTCTTATATCGACCAAGATACGTTTATTCAGTTTTTCCCTCCCAGTTTTCGTAACCAGTTGGGAGAACCCATTGTAACCTCCCAGGATGGCGGTATGGAGGCGAGCGGCGTGTACAAGGGATTTGCAGGGCATCAGCTTCGCCTCGGTGCTGGCGCCAAGTCCTACAACTTTGGCCGCGATCAGTACAAGAACTTCGGTCCGGCAGCCGGGGTCAACCAGTTTGGCCCCATGGTGCATGTGACCGCTCCTAACGCTATTTTTATTGACGAAGCAAGCCGCACCCTGATCTACGGCTTGGTACAGGATGAATGGCAGCTAGCGCCTGCATGGACTCTCACCGCCGGTGCGCGGTATGACGAGTATTCCGACTTCGGTTCCACCGTCAATCCCAGGGCCGCGTTGGTCTGGGAGACCCGCTATGATCTGACCACCAAGCTCATGTATGGCCAAGCCTTTCGCGCTCCTTCCTTTGGCGAACAGTATGTCAAGAACAACCCGGTGGTAATCGGGAATCCTAATCTTGCGCCGGAAGAGATCGAGACCATCGAGTTGGCTTTTGACTACCAGCCCACCAAGGATCTCCGCTTGATCTTCAACCTGTTCAACTATCAGGCTACCGAACTCATCGAGTTTGTCGGCCCCAGTTTGCCCCAGATGTACACCAACTACGGCGAGCAGGAGGGCCGGGGCTTCGAGGTGGAGATGGATTGGCGCCTGCTCCGCGACTTCCGGCTGCGTAGCAACTTCGCTTATCAGCGTTCCGAGAACAAGAAGACCGATGCGGTGGCGGCGGATGCACCGGAGATGCAGTTCTACCTGAATCCGAGTTGGGCCTTCCTCCCGGACTGGTCCCTGGACGGCCAGCTCTATTGGATCGGCGACCGCCACCGCGCCAAGGGTGATCCGCGCGGCGACATCGCCGACTACGAGGTGGTCAACCTGCTGGTGCGGCGGAAGAACATCGCTGGGCATTGGGAGGCGGCCATGGGAGTCATGAATATTTTTGATGAGGATGGCCGCATCCCCAGCCCCTACGCGGCTGCCGCTCCGGGCGGCGCGTACATCCCCTACGATTATCCCATTGCTGGCCGAGCCCTCTGGGGGGAACTCCGTTATAAATTCTAGGCAATCCCATCCGGGTACCATCGGCGGCGGAGCCCCTGGTGCCCGGATCCGCAAAAAAAACAGCCGGGGGAGATGTGATTGATCATCTCCCGCCGGTTTGCTTCTCCTCTTTTTTCTTGTCTTTTCCCCTGCCTCGCAACTACTCTTGATATGGATCCGGCTGCCATCAGGGCTGGGGCTTGCATTTTGTCGCGGAGGGCTGTGCAAAGACAATCCATGCGAAAACAACCATCCATCCGCGCCTATCTGCTGGGCATGAATCTGCTGCTGCTCATGGTGCTCTTCCCCGCCTTCGGGCTGCTGGTGACGCGGGAGACCATGCAGTTTCGGGACGCGCAGTTGGGCCGCAACATCGCCATGATCCGTCAGTCGCTGGCCAGCCGTGGCGCCTCCCTGGTCCGCCACACCGCGGTGAGCGCAGGCGAGGCGGTGGCCGGTCTGGATCTGACCTTTCTGCAGGGGCTCATCGCCGAGGTGGCCAGCGACGATCCTGATATCGCCTACTGCCTGGTCATGGATCAGGAGCGGCGGGTGGCCGCCCACAGCGACAGCGGCCAGGTCGGCCTCAGGATGGACGATCCAGCAAGCAAGCGGGCCGCCGCTTTGATGGGAGCGCGGTTCCCGGCAATGCGGCCCGGCACGGCGATGCAGGTGGAGTACTTCTGGCCCGAGGACGTGCCAGCCAGCGGCGGGGCGGTGATGGAGGCGGTCTTTCCGGTCTATAGCGGCGACAGCCTGTGGGGGATGGTCCGGTGCGGCTATTCGCTGGCCTCCCTGGAGAAGGAAGTCGGGCAGGCCAGAGAGGAATGGGCAACCCAGATGCGCCACCTCCGCTTCTATCTGGCCGGGGTGATGGTGCTCTTCTTCGGCGCGGGTCTCTTCGCAGCGGTGTTGCTCACACGGGAGCTGGTGCGGGGGACCGGCGCCCTGCACGACGGGGTGCGGCGGGTGGAGGGCGGCGATCTTTCCCATGTCATCGGGATTGAAGGCATGGTGTGCGAGGAGTTCGCCGGCCTGGCCGACTCGTTCAACGCCATGACTGGCCGGCTCCGGCAGACCATGGCGGAGCTGGACGGCTATTCCCGTTCCCTGGAGGAGAAGGTGGCCGAGCGCACCCGGGAACTGGAGGCCGCCCAGGAGATCCTGCTCAAGCAGGCCCATGAGGCGGGTATGGCCGAGATGGCGGTGGGGGTGCTCCACAATATCGGCAACGCCATCACCCCGGCCAAGGTGAGCGCCTCCCTGCTGCTTGGCCACCTGCGGCACAGCCCGTTGCGCGACCGGCTGGCGCCATCGTTGGCGCCGCTTGCCGAGCACCTGGAAGGCGGCCGTGCGTTGAGCGACGAGGAGAGGCGGCGGTTGGCCATGATCATCCGCCATCTGCCCGGCTCCATCGCCGAGGAGTTTGAGCGGGCGGTGCGGGAGTTGGACAACATCGCCAGCAAGCACGGCCACATCGAGAATATCATCGGCCTGCAGATGCGCTATGCCCGGCTGATGGACAATCCGGAGCTGGTCGATATCAACCGGCTGGTGCGCGATGCGGTGAAGATGGTGGCTGAGGCGGTGGCCAAACGGGGCATCGTGCTCAATTTGAAGCTTGGCGAAACCCCGCCGGTTCGGGTGGAAGAGGCGCGGCTGTTGCAGGTGCTGGTCAACCTGCTCAAGAACGGCTACGAGGCCATGGATGGCATGGCCGGAGAAAGACCACGGGAGTTGTCGGTGGAGACGGCGCTTGAGCCGGGAGAAAATCCGATGGTGCGAATCGCGGTGCGGGACACCGGCTGCGGCTTCACCGAGGAGCAACAGGCCCGTTTCTTTTCCTTTGGGTACTCCACCAAGGAGCGTGGGTCCGGGTTCGGCCTGCACTCCTGCGCCAATTATCTGATCGCCAACCACGGCTCTATCGCGGCGAAGAGCGACGGGCCGGGCCAAGGTGCCGAGTTCGTGGTGCGGCTGCCGGCCGGGTTCACGGACGGCGGGCAATTCGAGGGGGGTGAGGGATGACCGCAGCCACGCCGCAGCGGCGGATACTGGTGATCGATGACGATCCGGACGTGCTCAAGGCATACGACATGGTGCTGGGGGAAGAGGCGGAGACAGGGTCCGCCTCCGAGGCCATGGGCAGGCTGCTAGGGGGGGATGCCGCCGAGGACCGTGAACCGGAGTTCATTCTTTCCTTTGCCCGGCAGGGCGAGGAGGGTTTTAACATGGCAGTGGCCGCCGCCGACCGCGGTGAGCCTTATGCCCTGGCCTTTGTAGATGTGCGGATGCCTCCCGGCTGGGACGGCATGGAAACCGCGGTGCGGCTGCGGGCCAGTGATCCGCGGCTGGAGCTGGTCATTGTTACCGCATACTCCGACCGGAGCCGGGAAGAGATCGTGCGGGCGGTAGGGTCATCGGCAGGCCTGCTCTTTTTCCGCAAGCCCTTCGACCCGGAGGAGCTCAAGCAGCTTGCCCTGTCGCTCAGTGACAAGTGGTTGTTGGCGCGCCAGGCGGAAGAACAGCGCCAGGAGCTGCTTGCTTCGGAGCAGCGCTTCCGGGCCCTGGTGGAAACCACCAGCGACTGGGTGTGGGAGGTGGACCGCGAGGGCCGCTTAACCTACTGTTCCCCGGTGTGCCGGGAGTTGTATGGCCATGAACCGGAAGATCTCTTGGGGAAAACCTTTTTCGAGGTGCTTTCCGAGCCAGGGGAGCGGGATCATTTCCGCCAGATTTTCGCCTCCTGCGTGGCCTCGGCCAGCCGCTGCCAGTCGGTGGAGCGGCGTTGCCTCACCAAGACGGGGCGGTTGATCTTTGTGGAGTCCAGTGGCGCGCCAGTCTTGGATCCCATGGGGCAAGTGGCCGGGTTTCGCGGCATCGACCGGGACATAACCGCCCGCAAGCAGGCCGAGGAGGAGCGGCGGCGCCTGGAGGAACAGTACCGCCAGAGCCAGAAGCTCGAGGCCCTGGGCACCCTGGCCGGCGGCATCGCCCATGACCTCAACAACATCCTCACCCCGATCATCGGCTACTGCGGCCTGGGCCAGGCAAAGACCGACCAGGACCACCCGCTCCGCCAATACTTCGACGCCATCGCCAATTGCGGCCAGCGGGCCGCCGACCTGATCCGCCGCATCCTCGCCTTCTGCCGCAAGCAGGAGATGGTGGTCCAGCGGGTTGACCTCAACGAGCTGGTGCGGGAGTTGACCAAGATGCTGCGCCGGCTGATCCGGGAAGACATCAGCCTTTCCCTGGCGCTGACAGAGACGGTGTGGCCGGTGCTTGCCGATCGTACCCAGCTGGAGCAGGTGCTGTTGAACCTGGTGGTCAATGCTCGCGACGCCATGGGGGAGGGGGGCGCATTGGTCATCGCCACCGAGAACCGGAGCGTGGCGCCCCATACGCAGTACGATGTCGACGCCCAGGAGGTGACGGGCGATTTCGTGGTGTTGTCGGTACGCGATCAGGGGCAGGGGATTGAGCCGGAAAAGGTCCGGATGATCTTCGACCCCTTTTTCACCACCAAGGAGACCGGCAAGGGCACCGGCCTGGGGCTGGCCACGGTGCATGGCATCGTGGCCCAGCATGGCGGCCATGTGGTGGTGGAGTCGGAGCTGGGGCATGGCAGCTGTTTCACGGTCTTCCTGCCCCGCAATGAGCAGCAGGCGGGGGAGGCGGGCGGGGGCGCGCCATCGGTGGATATTCACCAGGGAAGCGGCGTTGTCCTGCTGGTGGAGGATGATGAAACCGTGTTGAACATTCTGCGGGAAACCCTGGAGGAGGCGGGATATTCGGTCCTGACCGCCACCAATGGCCAGGATGGCATGGCGGTGTATGAGCGGGAGCTGCGTCGTATCGACCTGCTGATCACCGATCTGATCATGCCCGGCATGGGAGGAAGGGCGCTGGGCCAGGCCATCCGGGAGCGGGCGCCTGGGTTGCCGATCCTCTATATGAGCGGTTACTCTTTCGAGGTCTCTTCCCAGGAGTTGATCCGGGATCAGCCCAATACGGCGATGATGCAGAAGCCCTTCCCCCTGCCCCAGTTCACCCGCGCGGTGCGGGGGCTTATCGAGTCGGCGCGGCGGGGTTGAGCACGCACGGAGCGGACAAGGAGCAATATGGACATAGCGACCCGCAACGAGGGGGACATCCTGGTGGCCACTCCCCAGGGCAAGCGCATCGACGCCTCCAACGCCATCCTGGTGAAGGGGACCATGGTGGACTGCGTCAACAACGGCAGCCGCAGGATCGTCCTGGATTTTCAGCGCGTGGAGTTCATCGACAGCAGCGGGCTGGGGGTGCTGGTCTCCCTGCTCAAGACCCTGGGCAACGATGGCGAGCTGGTGCTGTGCAACGTGCCGCCCAAGGTGATGAGCCTTTTCGAACTGACCCGCATGACCAGGATCTTCAGGATCTTTCCCTCCCTGGATGAGGCGCTGCGGGGATTTGCCGGGTGAGGAACCGCCGATGAGCCATGGGGATCCGGAGCGCAGGGCCAGCATCGCCATTGACAGCGCCCTGCACAATATCGCGCTGGTTGGCCTGGCGGTGAAGGGGATCTGCACCCAGCTGCCCTTTGACGAAAAGACCGCCTTCCAGCTGGAGCTGTGCGTGGTGGAGGCGGTGACCAACGTGGTCAAGCACGCCTACCAGGGCCAGGCCGGACAGGAGGTGGCGGTGTCGCTGGCGGTGGGGACGGATCGGCTGGTTATCACGATCACCGATCACGGGCGGCCAGGGCTTTGTTTGGATGCGCCTCGGCGGGCCGTTGAGCCAGCCGGCTTGGATGCCGCGCCGGAAGGGGGGGTTGGCCTGGTCATCATCAATACCGTGATGGATAGCGTGGAGTACAGCAGCGAGGAAGGTCGGAACGTCTTACGGCTGGTGAAGTGGTTTTCCCACGGAGGGGGCGGCGAGAGCGGGCAGGGCGATGGACTGGCAGGGTAAGCAGGCCCAATGGGGGATGTATCTCGTCTTGCTGCTGGCCGTGGGGCTGGCGGCCAGCGCCGGGTATCACCATGCGCACCGGGAGATGGTGCTCTTCCGCCGTGCCGAGGTTGCCTTCGTCCATCGGGATCTTCCCGGAGCGATCCTGCTCTACCGGCAGGCCATCGAGGCCGGCCTGATCGACGCCACGGCGCGGCGGCGTCTGGCCGAGGCCTATCGGCGGCAGGGGAATACGGCCTTGGCCATGGGGGAGCTGGAACTGGCCCTGGGCGATCATCCTCACGACACCCAGTTGATCGACGAGTTGGCCGGACTCTATACGCAGGCGGGAGAGCTGGACAAGGGAATCGCCCTGGCCGGCCGGTTGCCGGAGGATCCGGCGGTCCGCTTCCCCTTTTGGCAACGCCTGGGGGATCTGGCCGTGGCCGGGCAGCGGTTCGAGCAGGCAACAACCTGCTACCGGAACGCTCTGGCCAGCGCCCCCGGCGAGGTGTCGGTGTCGGTCAAGCTGGCCACGGTTTTGGGGTGGCAGCGGCGTTACGATGAGGCGGTCGCGCTCTTTGCCCAGGTGCTGGCCCGCCAGCCGGACCACCGGCCGGCCCGGCTCGGACTGGCCAGGGTGCTGGGGTGGGCCGGCCGGCTGGACGAGGCGATTGAGCAGTATCGCAAGCTGTTGGAGAATGAGCGATGACAAGGGCAATGGCGTGGCGATGGCGTGGCTGGGTGCTTGGCGGGCTGATGGCCGGCCAACTCATGGGGTTGGGGACAGCGGCCGCGCAGCCCGGCCCGACGGAGCCTCCCGCCGCCGTGGCCGTGGGAGGCGAGATTTCGGCCTGGCAGGCCCGGTGGGAGCTGGCCAGGCTGCTCGGCTTTGCCAAGCGTTACGACGAGGCGCTGGCCGAGTATGACCGGCTTCTCAAGGAGCGGCCCGGCGAGCCGGCCCTGCGCATGGAGAAGGCCCGGGTGCTCTTCTGGGCCGGCAGATCCGAGCAGGCCTTGCGGCTTTTCGAGCAGCTCCCCCTGGAGCAGCTCGGCGAGGCGGACAGGATCGCCATGGCGGACATCCTGGTCGGTCTCAAGGAGTATGAGCGGGCCAGGGCAATCTACCTGGACCATCTCGGCCGCGTTCCGGGCGACCACGGTGTTCGGCTCAAGCTGGCCGAGCTGCTGGGCTGGCTCAAGCAGTACGAGGCGGCCATCCGCGAATATCGGCGGATTCTGGAGGCGTTGCCCGATGATGTCCAGGTGCGGCGCAAGTACGCCCAGGTCCTCGCTTGGGCCGGGCAGCGGGAGGAGGCTATCCGTCAGCTCCAGCTCAGCCTGGGTTCTCCGGGGAAGTAAGCCATGATGGCCTCCCAATCGCGCTGCGCCAGACATCGTCTCTCCATTGGCCTTGCGGCGGGATCGCTTGTCCTGCTGACTGGCGGGGCCATGGTCTGGGGCATGCCGCCAAGGTCGGAAACCATTGTGCCGGCCGAGGCAAGGATCTCGGATCTTGACGCGGAGCTGCTCCTGGCCGGCCTTCTGGCCGAGACCGCGCAGGGACGGCGGCAGGCGGCGGCTCTCTATGAGCGGCTGGTGATGGCGCGGCCCGGCGTGTGGGCCGTCCGGCTTGCCTATGCCCGCACGCTCCTGCGGCTGGACCGTCCCGAGGAGGCAGGCCGGCACATGGCCGAGGCACGGCGGCTCCTGGCGGGTTCGTTCCAGGGCGAAACCGCTGGGCAACTGGCCGGTGGGCTTGCCGATCTTGCCGATCTGGAGGCGGAGGTGGGGCATCTGGATGCATGCCGCGACCTCTATCAGCAGGCGTTGCGCGTTGGCGGCGGTCAGGAGGAACTGGCGCGCCGGTATGCCAATCGCCTGAACCTGTGGGGAGACTTCCTGGCGGCCGCAAAGCTTTTCCGGGGCTGGAGGGAAAAGGAACCGGCCAATGTGGAGCCGGGATTGGCGCTTGCCGAGGCGCTGGCCAACAGCCAGCGATTCGCCGAGGCGGAAGGGGTGGCCCGGGAGCTGCTCCTGACGGTGCCCCAGCGGCAGGATCCCCTTGTGCTCCTGGCCCGGATCAAGCATGGCGAAGGCGATGACCCGAGCGCGCGTGCCTGGTTGGAAAAGGTGCTTGCCCAGGATCCAGGCCATCTGGTGGCGGCTTTACTGCTGGGCGAGGTGCTGTTGCGCCAGGGCGAGGCCGAGGCGGCGATGATCCATTTCCGGGGGGTGGCGGCCAGGTATCCCGACGAGGCCCGGGTTTTTCTCGGGCTGGGACGGGCCTGCCTGGCCGCCGGCCAAGGGGCCGCCGGGCGGGAGGCGCTGGCAACCGCGCTGGCCATGGAACCGGCCAGTGTCGAGGCCAGCTACCACGCCAGCTGGGAGGAACGCACCACTCCGGTCTTTCTGGCCCGCCTGCTGGCCGAGCTTGCCCCGCAGCCCATGCGGCTGGTCCGCTGGGGCAACCTCTATGCCGAGCACGGCGAGCGCCAGGCCGCCATCGCCTGCCAGCGGGCGGCCCTTGCCCGGGATCCCGCCTGTTTCCCGGCCCGGATGGGTCTGGCCGAGGCGCTTGCCAGCGATGGCCTATACGGCGAAGCCCTGAACGAACTGGACATCCTGGAAAAAGGCTTCCCCGACACCCCCAAGCTGCTTCTTACCCGCGCCCGCATCCTGAGCTGGGCCAAGGAGTATGGGCAGGCCGAGGTGGTGTACGCGCGTCTGCTGTCCCTGGATCCGAGCAACCCTCTGCCCCGGATCGAGCGGGCCCGGATGGCTGCCTGGGACAGGCGGCTGGAGGAGGCCAAGGGGATGTATGCCGAGCTGTGGGGCCAGCCGGTGGACGAGGCGCTGCGCACGGCATTGGCCGGACTGGCGGGTGGCGCGACCATGCCCCTCCTGCCAGCTGCCGCGCCGCCGGAGGCCGGCCAGGAGATCTTTGGCCGGTACGAGGCATTCAGCCAGGCTCTGGAGCAGGGCAAGGAGAGCCTGCCGCCCGAACAGTGGCACCACATGGCCCTGCAGCGCGAGCGGCTTTTTGGCCGTTACCGCATCCAGAAGAGCGCCCTGCTGGAAAGCCGCGGCAAGGAGCTGGTCTGGCGGCAGCGGCCGCTTGCGGCCCGGGAGACCTACGGCCAGCTGCTCGCCTTCCAGACGGGCAATCAGGAGGCCCGCTTCGACGCCTCCCAGGTTGCCTGTTCCCTGGGGCTGTGCGACGAGGAGGGCGAGGAGTACCAGCGGCTGCTGGCCATCTCCCCCCTGCACGACATGGCGGCCTCCGGGCTTGCCCGCCAGCGGACCCGCAGTAACCCCGCGATCGGTCTTTCCGCCAGCGCCTGGAAGGAGACGGGCCGTGGCGAGCTGGCCGACCTCTCCCGCCACCGCGAGGAGCTGGTGGCCGAGCTGCCCCTGGCCTGCCGTTTTCGCCTCCAGGCCGGCCTGGGCCAGGAGGAGGAGCGGCCTGGCCCTCTTTCGGAAACCTACCGCTCCGAGCGGCTGGCCATCAAGCTTTCCGGTCCCATCACCCCATGGCTCCGCGGCTCGGTGGGCGCAAGCGGCAAGCGGTATGAGCGGGAGAGCCTGGACGATCTTGCCGCGGGTCATGCCGAGCTGTGGTACAACCTGGATGACCTTCTGGAGGTGGGAGTCGGGGTCAAGCGCACTGAAGAGATCGCCAATCTCCATGCCTTGCGGCAGGGCACGGAGGCCGATCACCGGTGGGTGGGGCTCAACGGCAACCTCGGCCGCCGCTGGCGCCTGGAGGCCATGGCGGAGCAGCTCGAGTACACCGACGGCAATCGCGGCGAGCAGCAGACCCTGGCCCTGGGCTACCAGCTCACCGAGCATCCGCGCCAACTCCGGGTGATCGTCGACGCCGGCCATCGCGACACCGAGGAGATGAACATCTACCGGACCGTGGCCGGGCAGACCCGCGACATCCTCCACCCTTACTGGACTCCGGAGGATTACTGGTCCTACGGGGTCACCCTGGACTGGCGGCACGATCTGGCCAGGCGGTTCTTCTGCGGCGGCGAGCAGCATTACTACGATCTCCGCCTGGGGGTGGGCAGCGACTCCGAGGAGAACCCCTCCGCCCGGCTCGAGCTCAGCTGGCATTACGAGTTCGCTGATCACTGGCAGGCCGAGCTGAAGGGGCTCGTCCACCGCTCCGAGGAGTGGGACGCCACAGGCCTCTGGGCCACGCTTCGCTATAGCTTTTGAGGAGGCGCCATGTTCAAGCCAAGGAACTGGAGCAGATCCGCATTGCTGGGCATCCTGGTGCTGCTGGCCATGCTGGGGATCATCGTCTATCTCTCCGTGCGGACCGCCCTCTTCTTCGTCGCCCCCTTCCAGTGGCAGGAGCGGATCCTGGCCTCCATGCTGCTGTTTGGCGAGCTCTTCATCCTGATCCACGGTTTCGGCTACTTCCTGAACATCTACCACGTGGTCAACCGGCCCCAGGCGCCGCCGCCCCTGGCCACGGAAACCGAGCTGGACGACTACCCGCCGGTGGCCATCATCGTCTCCTCCTACAAGGAGCCCATCGAGGTGGTGGAGAACACCCTCACCTGCTTCTACAACCTCACCTACCCCAACAAGAGCCTCTACTTCCTGGACGACACCCGCTACGACCTGGACTGGGACACGCCGGAGCGGATGCGGGCCTACCGGGAGAGCGTCGACGCCATGTGCCAGCGCATCGGCATCAACCTCTTCCGCCGCAGGTGGCACGGCGCCAAGGCCGGCATGATCAACGATTTCCTGCGCTTCATCGACGGCGGCCATGTGGAGGGTTTTTCCTTTGGCCATTTCGGCACCCGGCCCAGCGAGAAGGAGAAGTACATCATCGTCTTTGACGCCGACATGAACCCCTTTCCGGACTTTGTCGAGCCGCTGGTGGCGATGATGGAGAAGAACCCCCGCCTGGCCTTCGTGCAGACTCCCCAGTACTACTCCAACTTCGAGACCAACCGGGTGGCCAGGGCCTCGGGGTTGCAGCAGGCGGTCTTCTATGAGTTCATCTGCGAGGGCAAGAGCCTGCAGGAGGCGATGTTCTGCTGCGGCACCAACGTCATCTTCCGGCGCGAGGCGCTCATGGACGTGGGCGGCTTCGACGAGAGCTCGGTGACCGAGGACTTCGCCACCTCGCTCCGCTTCCACATCAAGGGATGGAAGTCGGCCTATCTCAACAAGGTATGCGCCTTCGGCATGGGACCGGAGGACCTGGGCGGCTACTTCCGTCAGCAGTTCCGCTGGGCCCTGGGCACGGTGGGGCTCTTCCGTTCCATTCTTGCCGAGATGCGCCGGAATCCGCACCGGCTCTCCGCTGCCAAATGGTGGGAGTACTTCCTCTCCGGCACCCACTACTTCGTGGGCTGGGTCTTCCTGATCCTGGCCGCCTGCCCGATCCTCTACCTCTTTACCGGCATTCCCTCCTTCTTTGTCTATCCGGAGATCTACCTGCTGGTTTTTACTCCCTATCTGGTCCTTTCCCTCTCGGTCTTTCTCGGCACCCTGGAGCAGCGCCACTACCGGCCCTGGCAGATGTTCCAGGGGCTGTTTCTGAACGCCATCTGCTTTCCGGTCTACATGAAGGCCTCGGCCCTGGCGATTCTCGGGGTGCGGGGCAGCTTCGGCATCACTCCCAAGGGACAGAGCCGCGCCCTGCCCCTGTATCGCCTCTGGCCGCAGTTGCTCCTGGCCCTGGTCGCCTTCGCGGCCATGGTGTGGGGCGGGCACCGCCTCTACTACGAGCGGCAGCCGCTTTTCGCCATCCTGGCCAATTCGCTGTGGTGCCTTTACCACTTCGCCATCCTCTCCTGGGTGCTCTACTTCAATCATCCGCTGGAGAAGGAGTAGGGATGGCCATGTCGGCGCGCCGGCCCTGGATCGGCATGATGTTGCTGCTCCTGGCCGGGCTGTCGCTCGGGGCGCGCTGGTCGCGGGGGATGCTGTGGGGAGTGGGGCTGGAGGGCAATCCCCTCAGCGATGCCCAGCTGAACCAGGCGGCGGAGGAAACCGGGGTCCGGCCCGGTCTGGTGGTCTTCTTCCTGCAATGGCCCGCCGACCCTGGCGCGGACAACTTCCCGGTGGCCAGCCTCGACGCCATCGCCCGGCAGCAGGCCCTGCCCTGCATCACCTGGGAGCCGATGCACTACCAGGGCGGCCAGGAGACCATGATCCCGGCCCAGCAAATCGTGGGCGGCGACTACGACCGCTACCTGGCCGCTTTTGCCCGCCAGGCCAGGGAGTGGGGCAGGCCGGTGATCATACGCTTTGCCCATGAGATGAATACCGCCCGCTACCACTGGGGCACCTCCCGGCAGGAGTATGGCCCGGCGAGCCCGGCGGCCTATGTGGCCATGTTCCGGCATGTGGTGCGGGTCTTCCGTCGGGAAGGGGCCCATAACGTGCTGTGGGCCTTCTGCCCCAACGCCGAGTCGATCCCCCACCCCCTTTACGACAAGGGTGCCGGCTGGAACCGCGCCGCCGCCTATTTCCCCGGACGGGGCTACGTGGATGTCCTGGGCATGGACGGCTACAACTGGGGAACCACCCGTTGCCAGGCCACCCATGGCTGGAAGAGCCGCTGGCAGAGTTTTGCGGAGATCTTCTCTCCCCTGCGGGACGAATTGACCGCCCTCGCCCCGGATCTCCCCATCGTGGTCTTTGAAACCGCCTCGGCCACCGAGGGCGGCGACAAGGCCGCCTGGCTGGCCCAGGCACGGCAGCAGGCGCAACTTTGGGGCCTTGCCGGCATAAGCTGGTTTCAGGTCAACAAGGAAAACGACTGGCGGCTGCAGCAGGGAGTGGGAAAGGAGGTGGTCCCACTCTTGGGGCGGGACGGGGTGAGCGCCGCCCAGTGGCTGGCCGGCGGGCTTCCGGGCCGCGGCTCACAGTGAGCGGACAAAGAGCAGCACGATAGCGTTGTAAGTGGTGTACTGCTTCTTCTCCAGTTCCTTGATGGCGCTGAGATAGGGGGTGATGGCGCTGGATCCCAGCGCGAGCTGCAGGAGATCGGTGGAAAGCTCCGACTCCATGAAGCCGCGCAGCTCCTCCAGATCGAAGTCCTTGGGGATGCCGGGGTGGCTCCAGGCATCGGCGAGAAGGCGGGCGTGCAGCGCCTCCAGCCGGCGGTGGTTTTCCCGGATCTTCTCGCCGATGTCGTGGAAGAGCAGCTTCTTGAGTTCTGGATAGAGTTCGGCCGGGTAATCGGCGATCCGGGAGAAGTAGGGGATCAGATGGTCGAAATAGATCTGGATCCCTTTTTTGAGGAGCGCCGCGTCCTTGATCAGCTGCACCAGCATCAGCTCCGGGGTCTCGAAGTCGCTCAGATCGACCCCCACCCCCTTGTCCAGTCCCAGCGAGATGTAGAGCGGGTAGCTGGGCAGGTGTTTTCTGGTCAGCTGGACGCCGTAGCGGAAGCCGTCCACGCTGGCGTCTTCCCGTGCCCAGGCGATCTCCCCCTGACTGTAGGTGTCGCCCTTGAGCTTGAACGGCACGTGCAGGTTGATCCGTTCCCCGGCCAGCAACCGCTCCCGGTTCACCACCCATCTGGGGATGACGATCTGGAGCCCATGGGCGCTGAAGTCCAGGGGCAGGTACTGGAAACAGGCGAAATCGCGGTTCCGCGACCCCAGGAAGGGGAAGATGATCGAGGCGATGGTCAGCCGTTCCTCCCGGCGCAACTCCTGGGTGGTCATGGCTTTTCCTCCTGAGAGCGGATGGCGAGCAGGGCGATGTCGTCGCGCACCGGGCAACCCTTGCCAAACGCCATGGCCGAGGCCAGGATCTGGTCGAGCATGGGCTCCGGTTCCAGAAGGCGCAGGGAGGGGAGCAGGGCGGTCAGGCGATCCAGGCCAAAGAACTCCTCCCGCAGGTTCTGGTGTTCGATCAGGCCGTCCGTATGAAGCAGCAGGGTGTCGCCCGGCCGCAGCTGTTTTTCCCCTTCCTCGAAGTCCAGCATCCCGGAAAGCCCCACGATGCCGCCGCCCATTTCCAGCGGTTCCACCGAGCCGTTTTGCCGGAGCAGCAGCGGCGGCGGGTGGCCGGCGTTGCAGTAATGGAGCTGGCCGGAGCTGGTGTCGAGCAGCAGATAGACCATGGTGAAGAATTTTTCGAACCGCTCGAAGGGATAGTCCTTTTCCAGGCTCTCCACCACCTCCTTGGGCGAGTGGGGCATGGAGTTGCTCCAGGTTTCCTGCAGGGTCTGGGCCACCGACACGGTGACTAGGGCGGCGGGCACCCCGTGGCCGCTGACGTCGAGGATGGCGATGCCGACAATCTCCTCGGTGACCGGGAAGATGGTGAACATGTCGCCGCCCAGGAAGTTGCAGGGGATGAAGCGGGAGGCGAAGCGGAAGTTGTCGGTGACCGGCAGCGCCTGGGGCAGCATGGTCTTCTGGATCATCGCCCCGGCGCGGAGATCCTCCTCGATCTGGCGCTGTTTTTCCGCAAGCTCCCGTTCCGCCTCGGCATAGCCGCGCACCAGCTCCATGAGCAGCTTTTTGTTGATCTCGCTGTCGGTCTGGCGGGCCTGGTACTCCAGCATGGTGATGAGCCGGTTGGCCTCGGCGTCGAAGTCGGCATGATGGGGCAGGGTCTTGATCATGGCGGCGTCTCGCCAAGGGGTGGGCGCCCGGCCCGCAATGGGGTCAGCACCCCGTCGATCCCTACCTCGTCGAGTCCACACAGCATCGAAAGCATGGCCTCGCCGTCGGTCCGTTCCGGGATGACGCTGCCGTGCTGCGGCGCCAGGATCGCATAGGGCAGGGCGGCAATCCGTTCCATGGCAAGGCGGAGGGCGGCGGTGGCCGGCATGATCCGGCGATGGAAGCGGGCGATGTCCGCCACCGGGCAGTAGCTTTTGCCGTGGGGGCACTGGGGAAAGGTGAGGCATGGCCGGCATTGCGGTTCAAGACGCAGAAAGAGTTCCCACTCGCTGCCGTAGCTGCCAAAGAGATCGCTGGTAAAGAGCACCCCGGAGTGGGAATCGAGGGTAACGAAGCTGCCGGCGGAATGGGCGTAGGGGGTGTTGATGAAGCGCAGCTCCCTGCCGGAGCGGAAGCGGAAACGATGTCCCACGCTGTCCAGCGCCACCAGCTTCGATGAAACCGAGTAGTGGCGGATGAACATGTTGTTCTCCCTGTCGGAGATGATCCGCAGTTCGGGGTTGTCGATGATCTCCTCGAAGTTGGCCAGGCTGCCGCAGAGATCAGGATCGTAGTGCTGGTAAATGAGGGCGCTGATCGAGGCGGGGGCGATGCCGGCGCGGAGAATCTTCATCATCACCACCGGGAAATCAGGGCGGCTGCCGCCGTCGATCACCACCGCCTCGCCATGATCTACGATCAGGTAAGGGTTGCAGTGCAGGCCGGAGGGCTGGTCGTAAAAGCCCACCCAGTAGATGCCATCGGCTATGGGGATGGGGTGGCGGTAATCCGCCGGGGTGGTCGTGGTATCGATTGCCATGGTGTCGATCCTGTTGGCGTTTGCCGCCATATTTGCGGGCATGGCCTATCTTGGCAGGAAAAGGGGGAGAGCGTCAAGCGATGATGGGAGGGAGGTGGGCAAAAACCATCCGAAGCGACTCAACCGTGGGCCGCCATGGTGGCGAGCGCCTTCTTGAGGGACCGTTCCCACCGCGCGTAGCCATGGGCGCTGAAGTGGACACCGTCGGGCTCGAAGCAGGAGGAGGCCGGTCCTCCCGCTTCGGTAAAGGCGGCGTGCAGGTCGAGGAAGAAGGCCTTGTGGCGGGCGGCCAGCCCGGTCAGCGCCGTGTTCAGTCTGGGGATGGCTGAGTCCGCCAGCCAGGGGAGAGCAAAGGGCGGCAGCCCGGTGACGAGGCGCCCTGCCCGCGGCAGCGTGGCGGCGATGGTGGCAAGGATCTCCTCGTACTCCTGGAAAAAGGCGTAATCCTCCATCAGGAGGTTGTTGGTCCCGATCATCACCCCGATTGCCTCGGGTGCGAGCCGTATGGCCAGGAGCCTTGGCAGCCGGGCGAGCAGGCCGCCCACCGATTCGCCGGCCACCCCGGCGTTGACCACCCGGTGTTCCGGCAGGCCGCGGCTCCAGTCGTTGTACTCCACCAGCGAATCGCCGATCAGTAGCAGGTTCACGTCGCTTTCCCCTCCGGTTTGCTCACCAGCACCACCGCGCCCATGGCCGCCACGGTTAGGCGGGTTGCCTTGATGGTTGGGGCGGTTTTCTCGTGCATGATGTCCCGGGGCGCCTTGGCGCCGGTATCCACCAGGCGCCGCCAGCCTCGGCCCTCGGCGGGCGGCGGCAGGGTAAAGCGGGCCGTCTGGTGGCCGCCATTGAGGAGGAGCAGGAAGTCGTCGTCGATGCGAACACCTCCCGGGCGGACGCCGTGGAGCAGGCAGGCCAGGGTGAGGCGTTCGGGCGACCAGTCCTGCTGGCCGGGGGTTTCCGCGTACCATTCGACCTCGGGCTGCTCGCCCTCCACGGCGGGGGCGAAGAAGGTGGTGCGGTGGAAGAGGCGGTGGGCCTTGCGGATGGTGATGAGCTCCGAGAAGAAGCGGAGCAGGTCGCGGTTCTTCTCGGCAAGCCGCCAGTCGAGCCAGCTGATCTCGTTGTCCTGGCAGTAGGCGTTGTTGTTGCCGAACTGCGAGCGGCCGAACTCGTCGCCGGCCACCAGCATCGGCACCCCCTGGGAGAGGAGCAGGAGCACCGCGAAGGTGCGGATGCGCCGCATGCGCAACGCCTGAACGGCCGGATCGCTGGCCTCTCCCTCCACCCCGGAGTTCCAGCTGATATTGTGGTCGCAGCCGTCCCGGTTTTCCTCGCCGTTGGCCTGGTTGTGCTTCTGGTTGTAGCTCACCTGGTCGTAGAGGGTGAAGCCGTCGTGGCTGGTGACGAAGTTGATGCTGTTGGAGGGCCTGCGGCCGTTCGCCTCATAGAGGTCGGCACTGCCGGCGATGCGGGTGGCCAGGTCCGCCACCGAGCCTGGCTCAGCGCAGAGGAAGCGGCGGACATCGTCGCGGAAGCGGCCGTTCCACTCCGCCCACCGCTTGTTGGTGGAGAAGTGCCCCACCTGATAGAGGCCGGCCGCGTCCCACGCCTCGGCAATGATCTTGGTGCGGGCCAGAATCGGATCCTCGGCGATCTTTTCCACCATGGGCGGGTTGGGGAGCACGTTGCCCTGCTGGTCGCGGCCCAGGACGCTGGCCAGATCGAAGCGGAAGCCGTCCACGTGCATCTCCATCACCCAGTAGCGCAGGCAGTCCATGATCAGGTGGCGCACCAGCGGGTGGTTGCAGTTCACCGTGTTGCCGCAGCCGGAGAAGTTGAGAAAGTCGCGGGTGCGCGGGTCGAGCAGGTAGTAGATGGAGTTGTCCAGGCCCCGCAGGCTGATCACCGGGCCGTTGGCGCCGCCCTCGGCGGTGTGGTTGAAGACCACGTCGAGGATGACCTCGATGCCGGCACGGTGCAGCGCCTTGACCATCTGCTTGAACTCGCGCACCTGGTTGCCGTTTCTGCCGTTCACCGCGTAGGCCGCCTTGGGAGCCATGAAGGAGAGGGGGCTGTAGCCCCAGAAGTTGAGGAGCCGTTCCTTGGTGAAGGGATTTCGGTTGGTGGTCTCGTGCTCGTTGAACTCGAAGACCGGCAACAGCTCCACCGCCGTGACCCCGAGTTGTTTGAGATAGGGGATCTTCTCCACCACCCCCTGATAGGTGCCGGGATGACTGACCCCGGAACTGTCGTGGCGGGTGAAGCCTCGCACATGCAGCTCGTAGATGACGCTCTCCTGAAGGGGGATGTTGAGCGGCCGGTCGCCCTCCCAGTCGAAATTGTTGTCCACGATGCAGCCGCGCCGCTGGAAGGTGGAGAGCGGGCCGCACAGGCCGCTGCGGCAGTAGGGGACCCCCCAGTCGGAGCCGCCGGTGAGCGCCTTGGCATAGGGATCGATCAGCAGGTGCTCCGACTTGAACCAGTGGCCTTCGCCCCAGGGGTCGAAGGGCCCGGTGAGGCGGTAGCCGTAGCGCAGGCTCGTGTCGTAGCCGTGGATCAGGATGTGCCAGATGTCGCCGGTCCGGTTGAGGTTCGGATCAAGCGGGATCTCCGCCACCGGCTCCTCGTGGCCGGAGCGGAAGAGCACCAGGCTGACCGTCTGGGCGTGGCGGGAAAAAAGGGCAAAGTTCACCCCCTCCGGCCGCAGGGTTGGCCCCAGGGGCAACGGCAGGCCGGCGCTGGTTGGGAAAACCGGCGCGGCGGCTTCGGGAGATTTTTTTGCTTGCATGCCCATCAAAAAAGCCTATATTATAAGAATAATTCTTATTAAGAAATACTGGCTTCTTTCGTCATTATAGCCTTTTCCCCACTGGGATGAAGCGAAAAAGACGACGCCGGCCCCGGGCAGGCGCCGATTGCCACGAAACCGCCGGGCTTGTCGGCTCGGCAACCAAGGGAGGCTGGACATGGGACTCGCGGATCGGTTGGGTATGGCAGGACAACCCTTTTCCATTGATTGGGAACTCACCCCTTCGGACACCTTCGGTATGTTCGAAAGCTGGGGCGGCAAGGAGCGCATCCGCAACAACGCCGAAAAGCACTACTACTTTTATATCGACAACTGGGGCGAGCAGGCGCGCCTCTTCCTCATGGAGCGGGGGGTAAAGCACGCCCGCATCCTCGCCCGCATCGCCTGCCCGCAGGAGCTGCTGGAGCGGTGCGTGGCCCGGCAGGGCAAGGGGCTGCTGGACAAGAGCTACGCCATCGACGACAAGGTCAAGGCGTGGCTCTTGGCCCACATCTTTGAGGCGGAAGAGTTTGGCAAGGTGGAGCCGCTGGATGACGGCCCGGCCCGGGAGGACTTGGAGACCGGGCTGCCCTTGGCCGGCGTCGCGCTGCCGAAGGTGGAGCGGGTCAGTCTCCGCGCCGAGGGCAGGGTGGTGGCCGAGCAGGAGGTGGCCGCGCTGGTGGGGCGGGGAGGCTTCCATGACAGCCGGCGCCACCCCAATGGCCGGTTCGACAACCTGTTGGTGGACAACGGCGACGGCCTCACCGTCACCGATCAGCGCACCGGCCTGATGTGGCAGAGGGGTGGCTGCGACATCACCAATATCCGCAACGTCAAGCGGTATGTGGAGGAGTTGAACCGCAAGCGGTTCGCCGGGCATGACGACTGGCGGCTGCCCACCATGGAGGAGGCCCTCTCCCTTATGGAGCCTCGCGCCAACGACAAGGGCATCCACCTGCACCCCTGCTTTTCCCGGGAGCAGCCCTTCATCTTCCTCGCCGACCAGCGCAAGCCAGGCGGCTACTGGTTCGCCGACTTCAAGCAGGCCACGGTCTTCTGGGCCTCCGGCTCCATCCCCGGCGGTTTCGGCCGGGTCTGCCGTTCCCTCTGAGCCTCTCTCGCTCCCCCTGGGGCCGGCGCCCGCCGGCTCCAGGGCTTTTCCCTTACAGCACCACGGTCCGCTTGATGTAGTTGACCACCTCTTTGGGGTTGTCCATCACCTGGAAGATCAGGGTGTCATCCTCGCTGATGTAGCCGCCGCCTCGCAGCTTCTCCTGGATCCATTCCACCAACCCGCCCCAGAACTCCGAACCCACCAGGATCACCGGAAAGGCCTTGACCCGGCGAGTCTGGATCAGGGTGAGCGACTCGAACAGCTCGTCCAGGGTGCCGAAGCCTCCGGGCATGCCGATGAAGGCCATGGAGTACTTGATGAACATCACCTTGCGCACGAAGAAGTACTTGAAGTTGAGGGGCACGTTGGCAAAGGGATTGGGCTCCTGCTCGAAGGGCAGGTTGATGTTGAGGCCGATGGAGAGCCCCTCGGCCAGAGCGGCGCCCTTGTTGGCCGCGGCCATGATGCCGGGGCCGCCGCCGGTAATGATGCCGTAGCCGGCGGTGGCCAGGTCGAGGGCGATCTGTTCGGCCAGCTGGAAGTAGTGATTGTCCGGGGCAAGCCGGGCGGAACCGAAGATGGAGACCGCGGGCCGGCCGATGCTGGCCAGGGTGTCGAAGCCGTCCACGAACTCGGACATGATCCGGAACAGCCGCCAGGAGTCGCCCACCTGGAAGTTGTCCAGGGAGTACTGCTGCCGTTCGTCAATAACCATTCCCCCCTTGGTGACGCGCATGCATCCCTCCTTGTCTTTCGTTGTTCCGAGCAGCGAGATCCCGCCCCGGTCGGGGGCGGCTGATGCCCTTACGAGGCCTTGCCCTTGCGGGGTTTGGCCCCTTTTGCCTTGGAACTTTTGGCACGGGGGCCAGCGGCTGCCTTCTTTTTCCCCCGTTTTTCCTTTTCCATCCTGGCCAGCACCCCGGCGCGCAGGGCGGTGGCCTCGGAGTGGCGGGGGTCGAGACGCAGGCATTCGGCAAGGGATTTGGCCGCGCCGCCCAGGTCGCCGGCCTGCTCCTGCACCCAGCCGAGTCTGTACCAGTGGGCGGCCTTGCCGCTGTCCAGGCCGACCGCCTGGCGGCAGAGCGACAGGCCGATCTCCAGCCCCTGCCCCTCGGCGGCGTACAGCCTGCCCAGGCGGCTGAGGCTGCCGGCGTCGCGCGGGTTGCCGCTCACCGCCCGCTGGTAGGCGGCAATGGCCTGCCGGTTTTCCGAAAGCCCTTCGTGGGCGCGGCCCAACCACCGGGCCACCATCACCGGCTCGATCCCCTCCTCGGCGCTGGCCGCGGCCAGCCGGTCGCAGTGGCCAAGCACCTCCCGGGCCCGCTGATACTCGCCGCTCCGGCAGTAGAGGATCCCCAGGTGGCGGAGCAGGGCGTGGTGGTCCGGTTCCACCTCCAGCGCCCCTTCCCACAGGGAGCGGGTGGCGTCGCGGTCGCCGTCGTCCAGGCGGATGAAGCCCAGGTTGAAGAGGGCCATGAAGTTGTCCGGCTCGACGGAGAGCGCCTTTTCGAAGCAGGCGCGGGCCTGCCTGGGTTGGTTGAGCTGGACGTAGGCCACCCCCATGCTGTTGAGGATGTTGACATTGGCCGGGTCCAGCCGCAGTCCCTCGCGGTATTCGGCCAGCGCCCCGGCCAGGTCGCCGTCGTTGTAATGCACGTCGCCGCTGATGTTGAGGCTCACCGCGTCGAAGACCGCCAGCGAGTCCGGGCCTATCAGCTCTGCATGGAGCATGGCCTTGCGGCAGTTGGCGGGCAGCACGGATTTTTTGAAGTCGTGGTATGGGAAGCAGGCAACCCCCATGGAGAAGGTGCTGCCGCCGATCGCCTCCATCCGCTGCCGGAAATCGGCCAGCCAGGCAAGCGCGCCTTCCTCGTCCTGGTCGTCTAGAAAGAGAAAGGCCTCGCGCTGGTTGACCAGGATGAGCGGCGCGTCCTGGCCCACCGCCGAGCGCAGCCTTTTCGAGAAATGGCTGCTGGCCGGCTCCTGGTCCATGCGGAGCAGGGCCAGCACGAAACGGTTCTTGCCCCGCCAGAGGGCGCGCAGCTTGCGCAGCGTCGACTCCGGGGTCTTGCGCAACGGGTGGTTCTCGATGGCCTGGCTGGTGGTGTGGCCGCACAGCCCAAAGGGACCGCGGCCACGGGCGATGCGCAGGGCCTGCCACGCCTGCTCCAAAAGCTGCTCCGGGGTGCCGTGCTGCTCCGGGTCATGGGGCACGATGGCGGTGATGCCCAGGCGGGCCGAGGCGAATCCTTCGCGCTTGAGCCGTTGCAGCAGCCGGTCGCCCAGCTGGCGCGCCTCGTCCATCTCCAGGTCATCCCAGAGCAGGGCGAAGACCCCGGCCCCCAGGTGGTGGAAATCCAGCTCGTCGGCAAACATCGAGGCGAGCAGGCCGCCGGCCCGCACGATGTGGCGGAGACTCCGGTCGGCGTCGCGGTTGTGGGGGGAGACCTCCAGGAGCGCCAGGGCGGCGGGCGGGACCTGGCCATCATGGCCGGCCGCCTGCAGCAGCGCCTCCAGCTCGCCGCGCAGGTGGAAGCCGTTCAAAAGCCCGGTGGCTGGGTCGTGGCAGCTCTGTTTGATGTGGAAGAACTCCCGGGAGATCAGGTGGCTCTGCTCGTCCAGCCACACCGGGGGCATGGTATAGAGGGCCTGGTCGCCGCCCCGGATTATCGCCAGCCCGCAGAGCCGCTCGTCGGCCCAGATGGGCAGCAGCAGCTCCTGGCGCTCGGCCTCGGCCAGCGGCAGGCCGTTCTTGCGGATGCGGCGCAACGAACCGGCCAGCTCCGGTGGCAGGCCGCTGTCCGAGTCGCCCAGGGGCAGCAGTTCCACATCCTCGCAGGCGAAGAAGTCAAAGAGCGATTTGACGAAAAGGGTGGAGAGGCGGGCAAGGTCAGCCGGGGTCAGCGGCCCGGCGTCCAGGGTCAGGGGGATGCTCATGCGGGGGACTCCTCGAAAGCGGCAAGCAGGCTCTTGGCCAGGGGGGCTATCTCGTCATCGGGCACGGTGCGCAGGTCGAGCAGCAGCCGTTCGTCCTCGATGCGGCCGACCACCGGCAACGGCAGGGAGCGCAGGCTCGATTCCAGCCGGTTGACCGAGCGGTCGAGCGGGGTGAGCGCCACGGCCCGGCTGGCCAGCGGCTGCTCGGGCAGGGCGCCGCCGCCCACCCTGGAATCGATGGTGATGGTCTCAAGCTGGCAGCGGCCGGCCAAGGGCTTGGCGATCAGACGGCGTAGCCGCCGAGCCTTGCGGTCGATCACCTCCACGGGCATGGCCAGCATGGCCAGGGTGGGGATGGCGGCGATGGCCGCCTCCGGGTCGCGGTAGAGGCGGAGCACCGCCTCCAGGGCGGCCAAGGTGAACTTGTCGATCCTGAGCGCCCGGTTCATGGGGTTTCTGCGCACCTGCTCGATCAGGGCCTTTTTGCCGACGATGATGCCAGCCTGTGGGCCGCCCAGCAGCTTGTCGCCGCTGAAGGTGACCAGATCGGCGCCGGCGGCCACCACCTCCCCCACCGTGGGTTCCCGGGAAAGACCGAAGCGGGAGAGATCGAGGAGGCAGCCGCTGCCCAGATCCTCCATCACCGGCAGGTTGTGGCGTTTTCCCAGCTCCACCAGTTCCGGGAGCGGCACCTCGGAGGTGAAGCCGATCAGGCGGTAGTTGCTGGTGTGGACCTTCAGGAGCAGGCTGGTTTCCGGGGTGATGGCCTTCTCGTAGTCGCGCGGGTGGGTGCGGTTGGTGGCGCCCACCTCCACCAGCTTGGCGCCGGTGCGGGCCATCACCTCCGGGATGCGGAAGGAGCCGCCGATCTCCACCAGCTGGCCGCGCGAAACGATGACTTCGCGGCCCTTGGCGAGGGTGTCCAGGCAGAGCATCACCGCGGCGGCGTTGTTGTTGACCACCAGCGAGGCCTCGGCGCCGGTCAGCTCGCGGAGCAGGTCGTCCACCAGGCTGTAGCGGCTGCCGCGGCTGCCGGTGGCCAGGTCGAACTCCAGGTTGGCGTAGCGGCCGCCCACCGCGGCAAGCATGGCCATGGCCTGGGGAGGCAGGGGCGAGCGGCCCAGGTTGGTATGCACCACCACGCCGGTGGCGTTGATCACCGGCCGGAGGTTGGGACGAAGCCGGGCGTCGAGCAGCTGCCGGCAGCGGGCCACAAGGGGTTGGCGGTCGAGGTCGGCGGGCTGCACCGGCACGCCGGACAGGATATCCTGGCGGATGGCGTCGAGTAGCTCGCGCACCGTCTTTTTTGTCAGGGAGGCGGGCGCCTCGACCCGGTCCGCATCCAGCCAGGCCAGGAAGTCATCCACCTTGGGAATGGCGCGGAGCAGTTTCTGGGTGGCGGCGGAAGGAGGGGTGGGGTGCTCTCGCTTGGGCATGCGGTCTCCGCTGGCGGGCTATGGCCGGCCAGGCCTGGCATTTCTTGAGGCGGTTCGTACGCCGTCGAGGAAAAACAACGTGAACAATCAGCATCCCGGCAACGGCATCAGGAGCCGTAAGGGCAATGCGGATTCATAACAAGGTGTTTTCGCACTGCTCCTAACTTCCTGAAAAGGCTTACCGATTTTGCCCGCTCCTGTCAAGGGTCAGCGTGGGGCCGGGCCGATTTTCCCGGGCGGATCAGAATTCCTCGATCCGTTTCCGGAACCAGCGCACCACCGCCTCCTTCTGCTCGGCGATGTCGATCTCGTAAATGTCCTCCGGGAAGAGCAGGGTCGCCACCCCGGACTCGAAGATCCGGCGGACCTCATACTCGTCGTGGGAGACGTCGCGCTGGTAGATGTAGTTCAGGTAGGAGCGGTTGGTGTGGACGATGAACTCGACGCGCATGCCGCCCATGCGGGCGAAGAACTTGAACATCTGCGTCTTGGCCGAGCTGCCGATGCTGCCGCTACGGTGGCCGCCGCTGGCCAGGGTGTCGCTCACCTCCTCCAGGGTCATCAGCGAGCCGGCCTTGGCGGCACTGCGGGTGAGGTGCTTCTGGAAGGCCTTGACATCGGCTACCGAGTCCACCACCCCCATGAGGCCCAGCTCGTCGTCCACCGCCACCGCCGGGTTCTCCTCGCCCTTTCTGAGCAGCTTCAGCACCTTGGCCTCGGGCGGCTTTTTGCGGATACTCACGTAGATGGGGATCTCGCTGCCGTCCACCTCGAAGCGCCGCCGCTTGATCAGGGTGAGTTTCTGGCCCGGCTTGCGGCTGGTGGCCCTGGCCTCCGCCCGGTCGATCACCCGCACCTTGCGGCAGGAAAAGGAGTCGGGCTCATGCTCGCTCAGGAGATAGACGATCTCCAGCTCGCCGATCCGGTTCTTCTTGCTCCACACATGTTCGTTCAAAAAGTCGAGGAACTGGCCGAACTTGCCCTCCACCTCGGTCTCCCGCTCGCGCTGGTCGATGGCGCCGGCCAGGCTCATCAGGATCAGCTTGCGCTTGGCCTCGAAGCGGGCCTTCTTGTGGTAGCGGTCGTCAAAGAGGATGAGCAGCAGATCCACCGGGCTCTTGCAAGAGTCGATCTCGTTGGTCATCTCGATGTAGGAGGCGAAGCTCGAAAGCACCTTGGCCTTGAGGTAGTTGATCACCCCGTCGGCGATGCGGGAGTAGACGTTGACCCGGAGAATGACCTCCCGGGGGCTGCCCTCGATGCCGAACATGTTGCCCAGCAGCCGGTAGGCGCGTTCGTTGACCAGGCGGCGGCGCTCGGGGCTGGCGATGATCCCGGGGATCTCGGCAAAGGAGGCGATGTCCAAAAACTCGAAGATCTGGTTGCGCAGGATGCGGTAGCGGGTGGCCATGTCGTGCGCCGCCAGCGCCCGGGCAAAGGCGCGCGCCTCGGGGGAGAAGGGGGCCAGGCGTGGCGGCCGTTCTCCGGTGGCGAAGGGGCCGGATCGCTCCAGCAGCGAGAAGATGTTGTCCTTGGGCATGGCGGGTCTCCTTGCGAGGAGCGTGATGGATACAGGCCTGTCCCAGCTTAGAGCCGGAGGCCAAAATGATCAAGCATTCTGATGGGGCGGCGTCATTGCCGGTCGGGCCGGCATCAGGCCAGGCATGCCGATTTCTTCACTGCTGCCAACGATGCGGCTCCCTTGTTGTGCCTGCCCCTGGCAGGCGGAACGGTGGCTTACCTCCGCCACCCGGCCCTGTTCGAACACCACCAGGGTGTCGCCAAAGACCTCCACATCGGCCGGATCGTGGGTGATCACCACCAGGGGCACGGCGAATCTTTTGCGGATCTCCAGTAGCTCGAGCCGCATGCGCTGCCTCAAGGGGGCGTCCAGGGCGGAGAAGGGCTCGTCGAGCAGCAGGATGGAGGGGTGGTTGATCAGGGCGCGGGCCAGCGCGACCCGCTGCTTTTGGCCGCCGGAGAGTTCATGGGGCCGGTTGTCGGCCAGCGCCGCGATCTCGAAGGATTCCATGATCGCCTCGGTCTCGCGGCGCGCTTTGGAGGGCGCCGACCATTGCCAGGCCTTCTTGAGGGGATAGGCGATGTTGTCCCGCACCGAGAGGTGGGGGAAGAGGGCGTAGTCCTGGAAGAGGTAGCCGACGCGGCGCAAGCGGGTGGGAAGGTTGAGGGAGGCGTCGTGGTCGTAGAGGACCCGGCCATCCACCGCCACCCTGCCGTGGTCGGGCGTGATCAGTCCGGCAATGGCCTGGATGGTGAGGCTCTTGCCCGACCCGGAAGGACCGAAGATCACGGTGAGATCGTCGGTGGAGGCGAAGGTGGCGGCAAGATCAAACCGTCGCTCCCGGGAATGGAGGGATTTGCGGATATCGACCTCGAGCTTCATCGTCCGGCATACCCTCGTTCGGCAAGCCGGTTGGTGGCGACCAGGATGGCCACGCAGGTGATGGACATGATGGCCACCATGGTGTTGGCCAGCCGGTAATCGCCAGCAGCCACCGCGTCGAACACCGCCAGCGCGGCGGTTTGGGTGCGGCCCTGGATGTTGCCCGCCACCATCAGGGTAGCGCCGAAATCCCCCATGGCGCGGGCAAAGGCCAGCATCACCCCCGCGAGCAGGCCCCGGCCGGCGAGCGGCAGGGTGATCCGCCAGAAGAGGGCCGGTTCCGAATCGCCCAGGATGCGGGCTGCCTGCTCGTACTCGGTCGGCACCCCCTCGAAGGCGACGCGCGCCGATTTGAACAAGAGCGGAAAACAGACCGTGGCGGCGGCCAGCACCGCGCCCTGCCAGGTGAACATCAGGGAGATCCCGAACTGTCGGTACAGCCAGGCGCCCAGCCAGCCGTTTTTCCCCCAGACCACGATCAGGTAGTAGCCCAGCACCGTGGGCGGCAGCACCAGCGGCAGGGTGCAGATGGCGTCCAGCAGGTTGCGGCCCAGGAAGCGGCGGCGCGCCACCAGCCAGGCGAGGCCCACGGCAAAGAGCAGAGAGAGGCCGGTCGCGGTGGCGGCCACCTTGAGAGTCAGCCAGAGAGGCGCGAGGTCGGGCATGGAAGTCTCCGGATCATTGCCGTCTGAAACCGTATTTGGCCAGGATGTCCTGGGCCTGCTTTTCGGCCAGGAAGCGAATGAACGCCTCGGCCTCGATCCTGTGCTGGCTCGCCGCCACCACCGCGGCCGGATAGACGATCGGGGGTATCGCGGGAACCTCCGCCGCCACCCGCACCCTGCCCTTGGCGGCCACTGCGTCGCTCGCATAGACAAAACCTGCCTCCACCTCGCCGCGCTGCACATACTCCATGGCCTGCTTCACCGAGATGGCCATGACGTACTTGGAGGTGAGCGATTCCCAGAGCCCTTGCCGCAGGAGGGCGGCTTTCGCATAACGGCCCGCCGGCACGGAATCCGGGTTGCCGACGGCGATCTTGCCGACGCGCGTGGACGCAAGGTCGGCAAGGCCGGCAACTCGCGTCTGTTCCGGAGGAGTGACCAGCACCAGGGCATTGACCGCGAAGTTCTTGCGGCTTCCGGGCCGCAGCAGCCCGTTTTTTTCCGCCTTGTCCATGCTCTCCTGGTCGGCGGCGGCAAAGACGTCCACCGGTGCGCCCTGGGCGATCTGTTGGAGAAGCGGGCCGGTGGCCGCGAAGTTGAGCCTGACCACAGTGCCTGGATTCTTCGCGGAAAAGAGCGGGCTGATCTCCTTGAACGCCTCGGTGAGGGAAGCGGCGGCGGAGACCAG
>JBMONS010000034.1:0-41937 GCA_049323635.1 Thermodesulfobacteriota bacterium | reverse complement strand
AACATTTGATTAGACAGAAAAAACCGTGCTATGTGGAAATTTCCTATCCACCTATTGCCACCCTGCTCTTTTCTGTATAGTGTATCTTATAATTCACGTACTGCTCAGGGTTTTGCTACCTAACTTTAGCGAGGTTATCACGTGCAAACGCCCAACGCAACGAAAATCCATCCGTTGGATATCAAGTGGGACAACTATCTTGAATTACTGAGAAAGCACGGGATCAAAAAACCCTTCGACCGTTGGTATGTAATACGGGCCGAGGCGTATATAAAAGCCATGGGTGGCGGCCCGCCAGCCACCCATGATCCAAAGGCGGTTGTGGCCTATCTTGAAAAACAAGGGCGAATAGGCGGATACAAAGACTGGCAATTCCGGCAGATTGTTGATGCTATACAGAAACTCCTGCAGTTGGCAAAGGCGCCCTGGATCGAAGAGATAGACTGGCGTTACTGGCTGGACTCCGCCCGCTCCCTTGGCACGGATCATCCGAGCACTGCCCGCGCTGTCCCGCCGGTTCGACAGGGGAATACAAGCCAGCAAACGTTGCCCAAGGGCAATGTAACCATCCCTGCTGCTGATATCGAGCGGTTGACTACGGTAATTCGCCAACGCAACTACTCCTACCGAACCGAGCAATCATACCGGGCCTGGGTGGAGCGCTTCGCCGGTTTTCTTGGTGAACGTCCTTTACAGAGCGCGGGCGGGCCTGAGGTTGTCTCCTTTCTTGAACATCTCGCCGTGCAGGGCCAGGTGGCGGCCAGTACCCAGAACCAGGCCCTGAACGCCCTTGTCTTTTATTACGAATCCGTGCTGGAGCAACCACTGGGAGACATGGGCTCCTTTATTCGGGCCAAGCGTCCCGAGCGCAGGCCCGTGGTGCTTAGCCGAAACGAGATATCCCTTCTTTTTACGGAACTCACCGGGATACACAAACTCATGGCCGGATTGCTGTATGGCACGGGCATGCGGCTCATGGAATGCCTGCGCTTACGGGTGCAGGATGTGGACTTCGACTACCATCAGATCGTGGTGCGAGACGGCAAGGGGGGGAAGGACCGCATTACCCCCCTGCCCGCCAATCTTGTCGCCATGCTGCGCGATCATCTCTCCAAGGTCAAGGCCCTGCACGAACAGGATCTCCGACAGGGTTTCGGCGCGGTCGCCCTCCCCAACGCCCTGGAACGCAAATACCCAAACGCCCCTCGCGAATGGGGCTGGCAGTATGTCTTTCCCAGCGGACGCCTGTCCGCGGACCCACGCAGTGGCGTGGTCAGACGGCACCACCTGCACGAAAACAACCTGCAAAAGGCGATCAAATCCGCCGCCCAGCGGGCCGAGCTGGTGAAGCGGGTTAACTGCCATGCCCTGCGCCACAGCTTTGCCACCCATCTTTTGGAAGGCGGCTACGACATCCGCACGGTCCAGGAGCTGCTCGGCCACGCGGACGTCTCCACCACCATGATTTACACCCATGTCCTCAACCGCGGCGGCCTCGGGGTGGTGAGCCCGGCGGAGTCGGTGGTGCTGTAGGGAATTGCCGACAAAAGCGTTGAATTTTGCCGGACCGCTGGTAGACTGCCTTGGACCGTCATCCCTGAACCGAATCGATAACCATATTAGGATAAAGGAAACACCCATGGAATCCCTGGCCGATCTCTTTGGACCGGACACCCTGACCCGGCTCTTTCCGCCCGAGCGCAGCAACGACTTCTTCGACGCCCTGTTCGGCGACGCCGAGGAAGGGGCCTACGACATCCGCCTGGCCTTTGCCGGGCAGAGCGGCAACACCCTCACTTTCAGCCTGGAGCTGCATGAGCGGCCCGGCCGCTGCCTGGCCTGCAACCTCACCTATGGCCTGCCCGAGGTCTTTGGCCGCCATCCGGTCATCAACATCAAGGGGCTGGTAGAACAGATCAACACCCTGCTCGCGGGCAAGGCCACCTGCACCGGCTGGAAGCTCGGCGCCACCCAGTCGGTGTCCAAGCAGCTGCACACCATCCCGCTGATCATCACCCTGGGATAATGGCCCTCACCCCACCCCTCTCCCAGAGGGCGAGGGGGTTGCCACCCAAACAAAAGGAATTCCCATGACCACTCCCCTCAACGAACAACTCGGCACCAGCGAGGTGCTCTGGGATCTGACCCATCTCTACCCTGCCATCGACGCCCCCCAGGTGGATGCGGATCTCACCCGCTGCGAGGAAGAGGCCAAGGCGATCCGCAAGGCGCACGAGGGCCGGGTCGCTGACCTCGCCGCCGGCGAGCTGCTTGCCCTGGTGGAGCGGCTGGAACGGCTGGAGTGCCAGCTTGGCAGGATCGGCACCCTGGCCTACCTGAACTTCGCCACCCGCACCAAGGACGCGGCGGCTGGCGGCTTCCTGCAGAAGATCAAGGAGGCGGGCAGCCGCATCGGCCGGGAGACGGTGTTCTTCGAGCTGGAGTGGAGCAAGGCCCCGGCGGAGATGGCGGACGCACTCATGGCCGACCCGCTGCTCGGCAAGTACCGCCATCATCTGGAAAGCCTGCGCCGCTATGCGCCGCATCTGCTTTCCAACGCCGAGGAGACCCTGCTCATCGAGAAGGCGCCGGTGGGGCGGGGCAGCTGGACCAACCTCTTCGACAAGGTAATCGGCCACCTCAAGTTCGGCGAGGCGGGCCGCACCGAGGAGGAGGTGCTCACCGACCTCTACCACCCGGACCGGGCCGTGCGCAGCCAGGCTGCGGACGACCTCACCGTTGGGCTCAAGAGCCAGCTGCACATCCTCACCCACATCTTCAACACCCTGCTGGCCGACAAGATGATCGACGACCGGCTCAGGCAGTACGGCTCCTGGGTCAGCTCCATGAACCTGCACAACGAGCTGGCCGACGACACCGTGGAGGTGCTGGTCGGGGCGGTGACCAGCCGCTACGACATCGTCCAGCGCTACTACCGGCTGAAGCGGGAGCTGCTGGGGCTGGAGAGCCTCACCGACTATGATCGCTACGCCCCCCTGCCCCACCTGCCCACCGCCTCGGTGGAATGGCCGCGTTGCAAGGAGATGGTGCTTGCCGCCTTTGGCGAGTTCTCGCCGGAGATGGCCTCGATCGCCGAGCGGTTCTTTGCGGAGCACTGGATCCACGCCCCGGTGGTGGAGGGCAAGCGCGGCGGCGCCTTTGCCCACTCCTGCGTGCCCGAGGTGCATCCGTACGTGATGGTCAACTACACCGGCAGCCTGCGGGACGTCTCCACCGTGGCCCACGAGCTGGGGCATGGGGTGCATCAGTTCCTGGCCGCCAAGCAGGGCTACTACAACGCCTCCACCACCCTGGTGCTGGCCGAGACCGCCTCGGTCTTCGCCGAGCTGCTGCTCTTTAAATCCCAGGTCCGGCTGCTCGACAACCCGGAGGAGCGGCGCGCCTTTGTCTGCCAGAAGCTGGAGTCGATCTTTGCCACCGTCTTCCGCCAGGTCTCCATGAACCGCTTCGAGCATCGGGTGCACAATGCCCGGCGCGAATCGGGCGAGCTGGCCAGCGAGCAGATTTCCGAGCACTGGCTGGCCACCCAGCGGGCCATGTTCGAGGATTCGGTGAGCCTGCGCGACGACTACGGAGTCTGGTGGTCCTACATCCCCCACTTCTTGAGCACCCCTGGCTATGTCTACTCCTACGCCTTCGGCGAGCTGCTGGTCCTGGCCCTCTACGACCTCTACCAGAAGGAGGGCGCCTCCTTCGTGCCCAAGTACATGGGCCTGCTCGCCTCCGGTGGCTGCGACACCCCCTACGCGCTGGTCAAGCCCTTTGGCGTCGATCTCAACGACCCGGCCTTCTGGCAGGGCGGCCTCAACACCATCGACGCCATGCTGAAGCTGGTGGAGTGATTCCGGTGAAATCGAAGCGCGAGAGCGGGGGTGGGCTGGTCTACTCCACCGGGCAGGGCAGGATGTGCCCCGGCTGCGAAAAGCCGCTGGCCCAGTGCGTCTGCGCGAAGACAAAGGCTGCGCCCAAGGGCGACGGCATCGTCCGGGTGAGCCGGGAAACCAAGGGCAGAAAGGGCGCGGGCGTGACCCTGGTGAGCGGCCTTGCCTTGCCCGAGGCCGAGCTGCTCGCCCTGGCCAAGCAGCTCAAGCAGCGGTGCGGCAGCGGCGGCACGGTGAAGAACGGGGTCATCGAGATCCAGGGCGACCACCGCGACACCCTGCTTGCCGAACTCGGCCGCCTGGGCCACAAGGCCAAGAAGGCCGGCGGCTGAACCGCTTCCCCATGACCGCCGCCTCCCTCTGGTTCGTCTACATCCTGCGCTGCAGCGACAATACCCTCTACACCGGCATCACCACCGATCTGGCCAGACGCCTTGCCGAACACAACTCCGAGGATCGCGGCGCCCGCTACACCCGGGGCCGCCGGCCGGTCACCCTGGCCTACAGCGAGGAAGCGCCATCACGCTCGGCCGCGGCGAAGCGGGAGTGGTCGATCAAACGTCTTGCCGCCCCGGAAAAACTGGCGCTGATCAAAACAGCCGGCGCCGCCAGGCCCTGCTCCCCATCCCCGTAACCCCCCTGTCCGGCCGCAAAAAATTCCCAACCGTTTATTTCCATCTGCTACAGTGATCCAAGACGGAAACCAACACGACAAGGAGCGGCCATGGAGCTTCCCAAACGAAAAGCCCGGATTGTCGAACAGGCCATCGCCATCTGGGAGGAGGAAACCACCCTCTCCAGCGATGAAGCGGCCCGGTTGCGCGCCAGCCTCCAGGTGGTGCCGTTTGACTGGAAACGCCTGGCCCGCTATTCCTTCCAGATCGCCATTGTCTGCCTGCTGATCGCGATCAGCAGCGCCCTGGCCGACAAAGTGCTGCAACAACTGATCGAAAGGCTGTTCAACGCGCCGGCCCTGGCCAAATGCTTCTTCCTGGCCGTCTTGTCGGCGTGCTTTTACTTGCTGGGCCTCCAGCGGCGAACCCGTCATCCGGGCAAACGCTACAGCAACGAGGCGCTCTTTCTGCTGGGGGTGCTGGCCACCGCCGGGGCGATCGCCTATCTGGGCGTGGCCATCGACAGCGGCAGCGGCCACTATTCGCTGCTGCTTCTCCTGGCCGCCCTGATCTATGGCCTGCTGGGCCTCTGGTTCCCCTCCACCCTGGTCTGGATATTTTCCCTGCTCTCGCTGGGCAGCTGGTTCGGGGCGGAAACCGGCTACGTCTCCGGCTGGGGGGCGTACTACCTTGGCATGAACTACCCGCTGCGCTTTGTGTTCTTCGGGGCCGCGGTCATCCTGTCCAGCATCCTCCTGGCCCGCTGGCCGGCGCGGGCCTTTCTGGAAAGACCCACGCGGGCCATGGGGCTCCTCTACCTCTTCATCGCCCTCTGGATCATGTCCATCTTCGGCAACTATGGCGACATCGACACGTGGGAGTCGGTCACCCAGATCACCCTGCTGCCCTGGGCGCTGCTTTTTGGCGCGGCCGCGCTCGGCGCCATCTACCACGGCCTGAAATGCGACGACCACCAGACCCGGAGCTTCGGGCTCACCTTTCTGTGCATCAACCTCTACACCCGTTTTTTCGAGTATTTCTGGGATTCCCTCCACAAGGCGCTCTTCTTTGCCCTGCTGGCAGCGAGCTTCTGGTGGCTGGGAAGCCATGCGGAGCAGATCTGGCAACGGGCCAGCCAGCTTCCCCTCCCGAAGAAGGACAGCAATGACCCCCTCGCGCAAAGGTGAAAAGATCGGCTGGGTCGGCGGCTGGCTGGGCGGGTTTCTCTGGATCTTCCTGCTCGGGATCGTCTGGCTCGTCCAGGGCAGGACGGCGTTGGGCCTGTCCGGCCTGGCCCTGTCTGGACTGGCGGTGCTGGTGGTCCTGGCCACCGCGCCGTGGCGACATCCGGCTGTTCCGTACTGGCGGCTGATGCTGCCCCTCTATGCGATCCTGTTTGGCTGCGTGGCCTGGGCGATCTGGGCCTGGGGCGGCATGGGCGAGGTGGGCCTTGGCTGGTGGTCGCTCTGGTGGCTGCTTCCCCTGCTGACCCCCTTTGGCTCGGTGGGCAGGCGCTGCTGGCGCGACGGCGAACCGGGCCAGGAACCCCAAACCGACAGACAACAGCATCCTCCGGAGGCCTCCCCATGAAGATCTTCATCGCCGGCGGCACCGGCTTTCTCGGCAAGGCCATCATCCAACGGCTGCTCGACACCGGCCATACGGTCACCGCCCTGGCCAGAAACCCAGCAAGCGTGGGGATCACCTCCCCAAACCTCCGGGTCATCCAGGGTTCGCCGCTCCAAGCAGGCCCCTGGCAAGGTGAGCTGGCCACCCATCAGGCGATCATCAACCTCACCGGCGTCAACATCTTCACCCGCTGAACCACGGAGGCCAAGCAGTGCATCCTGGAGAGCAGGGTGCGTTCCACCCGCCTGATCGTCGAGGCCATCCCGGCTGGGGCCGCCGAACGGCCGGTGCTGATCAACGCCAGCGCCTCCGGCTTCTATGGCTTTCGGAAAGATGAGGAGGTCGGGGAGGAGGGGACGCTGGGCAACGACTTCCTGGCCCAGGTCTGCCAGGCCTGGGAGACGGAGGCAAACCGCGCCCAAGCCAAGGCCAGGGTGGTGACCATCCGGATCGGCATCGTGCTTGGGCGAGATGGCGGCGCGCTTGCCAGGATGCTGCCCGCCTTCCGCCTGGGAGTGGCGGGCAGGCTGGGTTCAGGCCGCCAGTGGTTTCCATGGATCCACCAGGACGACCTGATCAACGCCGTGCTCTTCATCCTGGCCAATCAGGAGATCAGCGGACCGGTCAACCTCAGCGCCCCCAGGCCGGTGCAAAACGCGGCGTTCACCGCCACCCTGGCCCGGGTACTGCACCGGCCGGCGATCCTGCCGGTGCCTGCCTTTTTGATCCGTATGGCGTTGGGAGAACTCTCCTGCCTGGCCCTGGAGGGATGCAGGATGGTACCGAAGGCGCTCATGGCCCACGGCTTTCGCTTTCGATTCGCGGAAGTGGAGGATGCCTTGCGGGAGATTCTGACACGCAAGGGGTGAGAATCAGCCCTTACTTATCGGAGAGGTTGGCCTCCAGCACGAAGGTACCGCAGTCGGTCTCGAAGGGGATCACCAGGATGGGCACGTCGGTGCGGTAGTGGATCTCCACTCCCTTGCCGGTGACCATGGTGGGGGTGGCCAGATTGAAGGAAAGCCCCATCTTGCCGAACTCGGCCTTGGCGCCGCCGCAGATCATGTTGGTCAGCTCGCCCACCGCGTCGACGATGTCGTTGTCGATCTTCTCCTTGGGCGGCTCCATGAGCATCCTGGAAACGATCTGCAGGATGCACCCCTGCGGGAAGCTGATCATCATGGAGCCCTCGATCTTGTCCGAGGCCATGCCGATGATGCCGGTCACGTCGCCAAAGGTGGTGGCCCCATCCTTGAGGTAGGGCTTCTGACCGTTGAGCTTGGTCTGCGCCATGGTCTCAAGCACGTTCTTGGTGGCATGCACAAAAGGGTTCAGATACTCAACCTTCATTGGGCTTCCCTCTCCCAGGACTGGTCTCTTCGGTTCCGTGACGCATATAGTGCATTATGCGTGGCGGCAGGCAAAAACACCAGCATAAAACAATAAAAAATCCTGAAAAAAGATACCGTCCAGCGCCCCCTCTTCCCCTGCCCCGGGCCACGGCACGGCACACAATCGCACAACATCAGAGGGTTGCGAGAGCCAAACCACTGCCTGGTGTCGATGGAGACTTTCCGGGATTACCCCTCCCTTTTCAGCAAGATGCGGCAGTCCGCCACCGAGCAGCCCTGCTCCTCGGCATGCACCATGAGCGGATTGATATCCAGCTCGGCAATCTCCGGGAAATCGGTGGCCAGCATGGAGAGCCTGAGCAGGCAGCGCTCCAGTTCGGCCTGATCCGCCACCGCCGCGCCGCGCGCGCCGTTGAGCATGGGGTAGGCCTTGATGGAGCGCACCATGTGTCGGGCGCCGTTACGCCGGATGGGGGCGAGCCGGAAGCTGACGTCCTTGAAGATCTCCACGAAGATGCCGCCCAGGCCGAACATGATCAGCGGCCCGAAGCTGCTGTACCGCTTGATGCCCAGGATCACCTCCACCCCTGGCTGGGCCATCTTCTGCATGTAAACCCCACGGATCACCGCCTCCGGCACCTTGCGCCGGCAGGACTCCACGATGGCGCGGTACGCCTCGGCAGCTGCCTCCGGGGTGGCGATGCCCACCCGCACCCCGCCCACGTCGGACTTGTGGACGATCTGCGGCGAGACCACCTTCATGGCGCACGCCCCCAATCGCGCCACCGCCCCGGCCGCCTCCTCCGGGCTTGTGGCCAGAACCGACTCCAACACCGGGAAGCCGTAGGCGGCCAGGATGGCGTTGCCCTCCACCTCTCCTAGATACGCCTGCCCGTCGGTGAGCGCCTGGGCGATGATCGCCGCCGCCCGCTCCCGGTCCACGGCAAGTTCGAATTCCTTGAGGTGCTGCCGATGCAGCCAGCTGGAGTATTGGTAGAGCGCCCCCATGGCCCGGGCCGCCGCCTCGGGGAAATGGTAATGGGGGATGCCGTTCTGTTCCAGGATCTCGATGCCCTTGGAGACATCCATCAGCCCCATGAAGGAGGTCACCACCGGCTTGCCGCTCCGCTTGGCCAGGGCCGGGATGACCGCGGCGGTCTCCTCGATCTCGGTCATGGACTGGGGGGTGAGGATGCAGATCAAGCCGTCCACGTTCTCGTCGTTGAGCACCGCCGAAAGCGCCGCCTCGTAGCGGTCGGAGCGGGCGTCGCCGATGACGTCGATGGGGTTCTTGACATTGGCCGCCGCGGGCAGATGGTCGCGGAGCACCTCGGTGGTGTCGGGCTTGAGTTTGGCGAGCTTGAGCCCGGAATGGATGGTGACGTCGGTGGCGATGATCCCTGGCCCGCCGGCGTTGGTGACGATGGCCATGCGGTTGGAGGTGGGCAGCGGCTGGGTGGCGAAGGCCACCGCGTAATCGAACAGCTCCTCGATGGACTGTACCCGGAAGACCCCGGACTGCTCGAATAGGGCGTTGTAGACCGCCTCGGTGCCGGCGAGCGATCCGGTGTGCGAACTGACCGCCGCCGCCCCCTCGCTGGTGCGGCCGCTCTTGATGGCCAGGATGGGGGTGGGGTTGTCGCCGCCGGTGATCTCCCGCACCGTCTCGATGAACTCGGCGCCGTGGCGCAGCTCCTCCACGTAGAGCATGATCACCTTGGTCTGGGGATCTTCATGCAGGTAGCGGATCAGGGCCAGCTCGCCGATGTCCGCCTTGTTGCCCACCGAGATGAACTTGGAAAAACCGATGTTCTTCTTGGCGGCGAAGTCGAGCACCGCCGTGCAGAGCGCGCCGGACTGGCTGATGAAGGCGATGTTGCCGGGCCGCGCCCCCTGGCGGGCGAAGCTGGCATTGAGGCCGCGGGCGGGATCGGTGTTGATCAGCCCCAGGCAGTTGGGGCCAACCAGGCGGATATCGCGCTCCCGGCAGACCGCGAGCAGCTCCTGTTCGATGGCAGCCCCGGCCGCGCCGGTCTCCCGGAAACCGGCCGAGATCACCACCAGGCCGCGCACCCCTTTATCTGCAGCCTCGCGGGCCACGGCGGGGGTCTGGCTGGCCGGGACGATGATCACCGCCAGATCGACCTGATCCGGGATGGCGGTGAGACTCGGGTAGGCGCGCACCCCGCAGACCGACTTGGCCTTGGGGTTCACCGGATAGATGATGCCCGAGTAGTTGCTGAAAAGGATATTGTGGAACACCGCCCTGCCCACGCTGCCCTCGCGGTTGGAGGCGCCCACCACCGCCACCGAGGCCGGGGTGAAGATGGCGTCGAGCCCGGCGGCCGAGGCGGCGTCCAGGAGTTGGTCGGTCTGGTGGTTCTTTTCCGCAATCATGGCGTGCTCCACATCTCTGGAAGGCAGGGAGGCAGGCCCCCTGCACAGGTTATCGCGCTCCCTTCGGGCCAAGCGCCTCCAGGCGGCGGTTCAGTTCGTCAAGGTCGGTGATGGGCAGGCCGCAGGCAGAGCCTTGGCAGAGATACACCGTGCTCTTCCCCATCGCTGTCTGGATCTCGGCCAACTCCGGATGGAAACGGGACAGCCACGCCTGCCCCTCGCCGCCATCGGCCAGGAGCAGGACCCGGCCAGGCAGCAACCGCTTGCGCAGCATGGCCAGCATGATCTCGGTGTCGGGCCGCCCCGGCCTGCCGGCGACCACGATGCGAGCCTGGCCCGTGTGGGCAAGGGCCAGGGCGTTCAACAGCATGGGCAGGCTGTCGGGCTGGCCCTGCAAACGGCCGCCCAGGGCCCGGATGGTGGCCATCCCCTTTTCCCGCCAGGAATTGCGGTTGGCGATCTCCGCCAGGCGCAGCAGGTTGAGGGCGGCCACCGAGTTGCCAGCCGGCTCGGCGCCGTCGTAGTCGGACTTCATCCGCATCAGCAAGCCTTCCTCGCTGGGGGGGGCATCGAAAAAGCCGCCCGCATCGCCATCCCAGAAGAGCGCGAGCTGGCGTTCGGTAATGGCCAGCGCCAATTGCAGCCAGGCAACATCAAAGGACGCCTCGTAGAGATCGATGAGCCCCTGGCTCAAAAAGGCGTAATCGTCCAGCTGGCCGGGCAGGCCGGCCTCGTGGTCGCGGAAGCGGCGCAAGAGACTCCCGTCTTGCGGACCGACCATTCGCTCCCGGATACAACCCGCCGCGCGCAGGGCTGCGTCCAGATAGCGTTGCTCGCCCAGCACCTGATAGGCCCGGGCCAGGGCGCTGATCATCAGACCGTTCCAGGAGACGATGACCTTGTCGTCCAGATGCGGCCGGGGCCGCTTCTGCCGCGCCTCGCGAAGCAGGCGGCGGGAACGTTCCAGGGAGTGGCCGGCCTCGGCCGCGGACTTGCGGAAATGGCTGGCGGTCTCCTCCAGGGTATGGGCGACGTACAGGATGTTCTTGCCGGAAAACTCCTGCTGGGGATCGTCCTTGACGTTGCCGCCGGCCACCACGCCGTAGTGAAAACAGAAGAGCTCCCCGGCCTCCTTGCCCAACACCTCGACAATCTCCTGGCGCCGCCAGAGATAAAAAGCGCCCTCCCCCTGCAGGGTGGGATTCTCCGGCACTGGGCTGTCCGCGTCCTCGGCGGAATGGAAGCCGCCCTCCGGGCTGGTCATCTCCCGGAGCACATAATCGAGGATGTCCTGGGCCACGCTGGCAAAGAAGGGATCCTGGCCGAGCTGGAACGCCTCCAGATAGGCCACGGCCAGCTGGGCCTGGTCGTAGAGCATCTTCTCGAAATGGGGAACCCGCCAGCCGCTGTCCACCGCGTAGCGGTGGAAGCCGCCGCCGATATGGTCGTAGACGCCGCCGGCCGCCATGTGGCGGAGGTCGGCCAGGGTGATGCGCAGGGCCTGCTGGTCGCCGCCCCGCAGGAAGTGGCGCAGCAGGAAGGAGTAGGCCACCGGCCTGGGAAACTTGGGCGCCCGGCCGAACCCGCCGTGGCTGGGGTCATGGGCGGCCTTGAAGCTGGCAGCCGCCCGATCGAGCAGGGCAAGCCCCAGTTCGCCCTCCCCCGCCCCCGGCAAGGCACTTTGCCGGAGCTGCTCGGCGATGACGGCCGCCGAGGCGGTGAGCTGCTCAGGCCGGGCCTGCCAGGCGTCGCGCACCGCCAGCAGCACCTGGACCAGGCCAGGCATTCCCGGCTTGGGACGCGGCGGGAAATAGGTGCCTCCATAGAACGGCTTCAACTCCGGAGTGAGCAGCACGGTGAGCGGCCAGCCGCCATGGCCGGAGAGGGCCTGCACCGCAGCCATGTAAACCTGATCGATGTCGGGCCGTTCCTCCCGGTCCACCTTCACCGGAATGAAGTACTGGTTGAGCAGCGCCGCCACCTCCTGGTCCTCGAAGGACTCATGGGCCATGACGTGGCACCAGTGGCAGGTGGAATAGCCGATGGAGAGAAAGATGGGCTTGCCCTCGGCCCGGGCGCGGCTGAATGCCTCCTCGCCCCAGGGCAGCCACTGCACCGGGTTGAAGGCGTGTTGCAACAGATAGGGGCTCTTCTGGTCGACAAGACGGTTGGCCGTCTTCCCGGCGGCACGCTGCTGCTCGATAAAATCTGCGACATTGGACATGGCCGTCGTGCTCCCCTGTTCCGCCGCGACCAACCCGGTCGCAAGCAACAACAGCATCCCGGCGCCAGCCCCCCAGCACCACCGGCGCAATTTCCCTACTCCACGCGGATGAGCCGATGGGCCGACCGCAAAATATGCTGGTTCACCTTCATCCCGATGGCCTCGGCGGTCTTCAAATTGACCCCCAGGTAATCCTCGGCTGTCTCCACTGGCAGATCTCCGGCCTTTTTCCCCTTGAAGATCAGATGGGCCAGCCGGGCCACTTGGCGGCCCATCTCCAAATCGTCAAAACCATAGCTGAGCAGAATGCCCTTTTCCACATAGCTGATACGTGTACCGGTTGAGATGATCAGCTTTTCCCTGATGGCCAGATCGGCAAAGTCCTTGACCCTGGACATCACCAGGGCATCCCTGGGAAGAAAAATCGAATCGATACCCGAAGGCCACTGCCCGAGCAAGGCATCGATGGCGGCATGATCAGGCACCTCCTTGGGAATCACCGAAAGACCAAGCTTGGCGGCCGCGGCCATGGCGCTCTTCATGGAAACCCGCGCACTCTTGTCCTCGGGATTGTAGGGTACCAAAAGGTTTTTTATCCTCGGCGCCATCTCCACGGTCCACTGCAACCGTTTGGTTTCATTGTCGGAGAGCACCACACCGGTGATGTTTTCGCCTGGCCGCTTGCGATCCTTGACCAAGCCGCTTTCCACCGCATTGTTGGCCGGACCGAACAGGACCGGGATATTCCGATCCAGGCAGGCCTTTTTGGCGACATGGGCGGCAAAGGTGGGTGCGGTATAGACCAGGTCAGGGTTGCGGGCCAAAATCCTGGCCATGGCCGGCTCCAGATCCTCGGCTCGCTCCACCACCCCGTCAAAGACGTACTCGATTCCCCGCCCCTCCTCGTAGCCCCTCTCCCGCAGCCCAGCCTTCAATGCCTCCAGGGCGGGCTGATTATTTTTTGAAAAGAGCAACACCCCCACAACCAGCGGAGGCCCGACCTTTTCCCCTGCCTGCCCCCGAAGTGGCGCCAACAGGGCAACCACCAACACAACCGCCAGCACACAGCAGATCCCCCTTCTCATACTGTCACCGTTCCTTTTTGAACAAATGAATTGGCTGAATGAGCCTCCCGGACTGGCCAAGCGGATTTCCTGCCAGCCGCCTATGGCCGGACCACCCGATGCGCCAAACGCAGTAATTGCTCATCCACTTGCAGGCCAATGGCCTTGGCTGTTTTCAGGTTGATGGCCAAATAGTCCTCCGCTGTTTCCACTGGCAGATCTCCAGGTTTTCTCCCCTTGAAAATCTGGTCGGCGAGTCGGGCAACCTGCCTCCCCAATTCCATGCCGTCAAATCCATAACTGTACAAAGCACCTTGCTCCACCAACTCGATGCGTGTCGCCGAAAGCACGATCTTGTGGCGGATGGACACCGCGGCAAAATCCTTGATCCTACTCATTATCAGGGAATCCCTGGGAAGAAAGACCGAATCCACTCCCTCGGGCCACTGGGCGATAAGGGCGTCAATCGCGGCATGGTCACGTACTTCCCTGCCAATCACGGTAATACCCAGGCTCGCGGCTGCCTGGCCGGCGCTCTCCAGGGAAAGCAGGGAGCTTTTGTCTTCGGGATTGTATGGCACCAGAACATTTTTGACACGGGGCGCGATCTCCACCCCCCACTGCAACCGTTTGCCTTCGCTGTCCTCCAGCATGACTCCGGTTATATTCCCGCCCGGACGCGCCCGGTCGGCGACCAACCCGACCTTGACAGCATTGTTGACCGGCCCGAACAACACCGGAATTTGCTTCTCCCGGCAATGCTTTTGCGCAACCTGGGCCGCCGGAGTGGGGGCGGCATATACCAGATCGGGCTGACGATTTAAAAGCCGGGTCATGGCCTGATCCAGATCCTGAATGGACTCAACAGTCCCTTCAAAGGCATACTCAACCTCCTGGCCCTCGACATAGCCGAGCTCTCGCAGGCCGGCCTTAAGTCCTTCCAGGGAAGGAATATTGTTTTTTGAATAGAGCAGCACCGCGATGACCTTTGGCCGTTTTCCCGGCAAGGCCGCCTGCCCGAACCCTGGCCAGGCCACCCCCCCAGCCAGCAGGACGGCCAGCATCAGCAAAAATATCTTTTTTTGCATGGGTGTTCTCCTTTTTGCCCAGGAGGTTGTGCTATGATGGATTATCTCCCGGTGGTTCCCCTCATCGTATCACAGGGCTACCGAGGAATTCCAACGGAAGTTGGCGCCCCCTCCAATGGAGAAAAACGCCCATGCCGCACAGCATCCGCGCCCGGCTGGCCGCAGCACTGCTCTTCATGGCCATCATCCCCCTGCTGGTGACAGGGATCATCTTTGCCGGCATGAGCTACTCCTCCCTCAGACAGCAAGCCCTGAGCAACCAAGAGGCGTATGCCCTGCGGATCGGCACGGCAGTGGAATCCTTTCTCGGCGAACTGGCAGGACAGCTCACCCTGCTCTCCAGGGTGCACGACTCCTTCTCCTCCACCCCGTCCCAGGAACAGAAATGGCTGCTCGACGAACTGCTCTCCTATGAGAACCGCTTCCATTCCATCAGCCTGATCGGCCCCAATGGAGAAGAGTTGATCCGCCGCAACCGCCGGACCATCGTCCTCGACAAGGATCTGAAAAACCGGGCGGGCGATCCGGCGTTTCAGTATCCCTCCGCTTCGGGCAAGACCTACTTCGGGCCGGTGTATACGGACCCGAATTCCGGCGAACCGCTAATCACCATCGCCATTCCCCTGATCTCTTCCGGTAGCGGGCAAAAGGTCGGAGCTTTGCTTGCCGAGGCCCGCCTCAAGAAGATATGGGATCTGCTTTCCTCGCTGCCCGGCGACGAAGGGGGCTCCGTCTTCATCGTTGACGATGAAAGCAACGTGATCGCCCACCCAGACCCTTCCGTGGTGCTGCGGGGCACCCGTTTTCCCCTACCCAACATTGCCGTTGGCTTTGCCGCCGGCCTGGAACAAGAAAGCGTGGCCTTGGCCGTGCACCGGATCGAACTGGGAGCGCACCCGCTGCATGTGGTTGCCCAACGCCCGGAAGCCAAGGTGCTCAGCCTGGCCCACGACACACTCCTTGCCATTGCCCTGCTGCTGTTGACCACCGTGGCCGTGGCCGCTTACCTCTCCATCCTGGCGGTGGACCATCTTGTCCGGCCGCTCCGCGAGCTGGCCGCTGCCGCCGAGGAGATCCAGAAAGGCAATTTCTCCATGCGGGTGGCATGCGACCGCCGTCAGGACGAAGTAGGCGAGCTGGCCCACTCCTTCAACTCCATGGCCGAACAGCTGCACCATACCCTGGAAAATATGGCCTCGGAGATAGATGAACGGAAGCAGGCAGAGGCGCGACTCAAACAACACCGCGCCACCCTGCGCCAGATCCTGGACACCACCCCCCAGGCCATCTTCTGGAAGGACAAGGAAAGTGTCTACCTGGGCTGCAACCGGGTTTTTGCCGAGGCGATTGGCCTGGACGATCCCGAGGCGGTCACGGGCAAGACCGACTTCGATCTCCCCTGGCCCAGGGAGGAGGCCGAGTCCTACCGTGCCGACGACCATGCGGTCATCACCAGCAACCAGGGGAAACAGCATATCATCGAGCCGCTGCAGCAGGCGGACGGCTCACGGCTCTGGATCGACACCACCAAGGTGCCGCTGGTGGATGAACACGGCGCGGTCTATGGAGTTCTGGGGGTCTACGCCGACATCACCGAGAAACGCAGGGCGGAGGAGGAGCGGCAGGTCCTGGAGATGCAGCTGCGGCAAGCGCAGAAGATGGAGGCCATCGGCACCCTGGCCGGCGGCATCGCCCACGATTTCAACAACATCCTCTCCATCATCTTCGGGTTCACGGAACTCGCCATGATCGAAGAGGATGCGGGGAAAAGGGAGGAACATCTTCAGGAGGTCTACCGTGCTTCCGAGCGGGCCAGGGACCTGATTCGGCAGATCCTCACCTTCAGCCGGAAAATGGAGCAGCAGCGCAAGCCGTTGCAGGTGTCGCTGATTGTCAAGGAGGCCCTCAAGATGTTGCGGGCCTCCATACCAACCACCGTGGAAATCAAGCAGGACATCGCCTCGGAAGCCATGGTGCTGGCCGAGCCCACCCAGATTCATCAGGTGGTGGTGAACCTCTGCACCAACGCCGCCCACGCCATGCAGGGCAACGGCGTACTCGCCGTCTCTCTGCACGAGGTGGATCTCGGGGACGACGACTATGAGCATGTGAAACTCCAGGCAGGCAGATACCTGAAGCTGGAGGTGAGCGATACCGGTTGCGGCATTGACCCGGCGATCCGGGAAAAGATCTTCGAACCCTACTTCACCACCAAGGGCCTCGGCGAGGGGACCGGCATGGGCCTGGCCGTGGTGCATGGCATCGTCAAGAGCCACCATGGGCACATCACCGTCTACAGCGAGACAGGCAAGGGCACCTCCTTCCACATCTACCTGCCGGTGATCGAACAGGCCGCCGCCCCTTCCGAGCCCCTTGGCGAGCACAGGGTTCCTGGCGGCAACGGCGAGCGCATCCTTTTTGTCGACGACGAGGCGCAAATATGCGCCATGGCCACTACCCTGCTGACCAAGAACGGCTATCAGATCGACACCTACACCAACCCCAGCGAGGCGCTGGCCGCCTTCCTCAAGGCCCCGCGCCGCTTCGACCTGCTGGTCACCGACATGACCATGCCCCACCTCACCGGCGCCGAACTGGCCCAGCAGGCCATGGCCATCAGGCCGGAGCTGCCGGTCATCCTCTGCACCGGGCAAAGTGCGCTCATCAACGAGGAGAAGGCCATGGCCATGGGAATCCGCCAATACCTCAGCAAACCGCTTCCCAACCAGACCTTGCTCGCCGCGGTGCATCAAACCCTGGCTGACGCATAACGCCCTCCCGGGAAGCGCCCCGTCACAACCACACCCCATCGCTTCCGCCCTGACCGGGACACTTCGCAAGGCGCCGGTCTTGCCCGTCCTTGCCGTCTCCCGCTTTAAGGCACGGTGAAACACCAGGACGCATGGGAACAACGATTCACAGGGAAACGACGGGAAAGGAACCGAGGACGGAAAGGAACACGGGCGTGTCAAGCGGGTCACGCCAAGCCGAGGGATTTCAAAACCTCCCTCACCCCCTACTTCTGATCAAAGATCTCCCGCAACACCCTGGCCAGTTCATCGCGCAGCACCGGTTTCATCAAGAGTCGACGGATGCCCAGGGCCTTGGCCTTCTCCTCGTTGATGATCTCGCTGAACCCGGTGCAGAGAATGACCGGCAGCTCCGGCCTGATGGCCATGGCCTGCTGGGCCAGTTCGGCGCCCGTGAGGTGGGGCATGGTCATATCGGTGATCAGCATGTCGAAGCCGGTTGGCTGCGCCTCGAACTGCTCCAGGGCCTGGCGTGAATCGATGCAGGTAGTAACCCGGTAGCCCAGACTCGTCAATATCTGCCGCATCAGGTCGACAATGACCTTTTCATCGTCCACCACCAGCACGTGCTCGTCGCCTCTCGGCAGGGAAAGCGCCCTGGCCGCCGCTCCGGAAAGGATCCCGTTCGCCTGCTGACACCGGGGGAGGTAGACATGGAAGGTGGTGCCCTTGCCCGCCTCACTGTAGACGGTGACATGCCCGCCAAGGCTGGTGACAATGCCATGCACCACCGACAGGCCCAGGCCGGTCCCTTCGCCTTTCTCCTTGGTGGTGAAGTAGGGTTCGAAGATGCGATCCACGATGTGCTGGGGCATGCCGCAACCTGTGTCGCTCACCTCCAGGCGTAGATAGGGGCCAGGCTTGAGATGCAATTCGGTGACATAATCGTCCGGGCCGATCTCCACCTCCCCCAGCGATACGGCCAGGATGCCGCCGGTGTCCCGCATGGCGTGATAGGCGTTGGTACACAGATTCATCATCACCTGATGGATCATGGTGGGGTCGGCAAGCACGGAACCGCAGTCGCTGCTCACGTTCTGCCGGATCTCGATGGTGGTGGGAAGCGAAGAACGGAGCAGCTTGAGCACCTCCTTCACCACCAGCTGCATCTCAATGGGGTTACGTTCCTGCTCCGCCTGACGACTGAAGGAGAGAATCTGCTTGACCAGATCCCGCGCCCGCCGGCCTGCCTTGAGCACCTCGCGAGCCGGCTCGATCAGGGGGCTCTCCTTGGGCAGGCTCTCGGCGATGATCTCCGAGTAGCCAAGCACCGGGGTGAGGATGTTGTTGAAATCGTGGGCGATGCCGCCGGCCAGGGTTCCCACCGCCTCCATCTTCTGCGCCTGGCGGAGCTGGCGTTCCAGCGCCTTCAGCTCGGTGATGTCCCTGGCGATGTAGACGATGTTCGCCGGACCGCCGTCAGGACTCTGGATCGGGGAGGCAGTGACCGCAAAGGTTCTGTGTACCTGCTGGTGGGTGACCTCGGCGGTATGGCTGCCGGAATCGCTGGCGGTAAGCAGAGCCGGGCAACCCGGGCAGGGGGTATCGGCTTGATGAAACACCTCGTAACAGTGACGGCCCACCAGCTCCTCGGGCTTGACCCCGAAGACCTCGCCGGCCCGGCGGTTGGCCCGGAGAATGCGATGACCGGAATCCTGAATGGTGGCGATGTCGCCAATGGCGTCGAAGGTACGCTCCCACTCGTCCTTGGCGTTTTGGATACTCTGCTCCGCCTGCTTCCGGTCGGTGATGTCGGTGGCGATCTCCAGGCGCACCAGCCGGCCATCGTGCCAGCGGATCGCCTGGTCGCGGCAATCGTACCACCGCAGATTCAGAATGTTCTGGAACTCCCAGATGTACCCATCGTTGGGATTGCCGTCGGGATCGAGCAGTTTGTCGTTGGTGCAGAAGGGACATGGCCCGCACTGGTCCGATTGCAGCACCTGCCAACAAAGTCTGCCGCCTGGCTCTCCCCAGATCTCCCGGCCGTACTTGTTCATGAACAGGAGTTCGTAGGTTTGCATGTCCGCCACATAGACCAGGGAGTCGAGGCTGTCGAGGATGAGGCGCATCCGCTCCTCGGCCTCCATTACCCTGGCCTCGGCAGCCTTGCGGTCGGTCAAATCGGTGACCGTGCCGACATAGCCCACCACCCGTCCGTTGGCGTCCAGCTCTTCCATGGCCTGGCCGTACACCCAGGTCACACGCCCATCCGGCCGGATGAAACGATACTCCTCGCTGAATTTGGTGCCGTCCCTGGTTGCCGCAAGCCAGGCGGACACGATCCGCTCCTGATCATCCGGATGGAGCGCTTTGGACCAGCCGTCGCCCAGGGCCTCCACGAGAGAAAGCCCGGCAAAGCGCAGCCAGCGGTCATTGACATAAAGACAACTGCCCGCGGCATCGGTGCGGAAGATCCCCACCGGCGCCAACTCAGCAAGAACAGCGTACTGCTTTCTTGCCATCTCAACCTGGCTCTTGGCATCATGCAGCCGCAAAAACGGCTCCTGCACGCTCGCCACGAACACTGCGCGGTAAATGAAGAGAAAGGCCACGATCTTATAGAGATGGCCCAGCAGGTTCATGATATCGGCGACATCGCTGTAAAGGGTGAAGGCGAGCTCACTCAGGATGGTGGCCACCGCCGCCCCCCCCAACCAGGCGAACTCGCTGTGCGCGGAATCACGCCACGCCCTGCCCAAAAAAACCGCTGCCGGCACGAGCAACAGGGCCATGAGGCAATATTCGAACCCAATCTTGAAGGGGGTGAGGCCCTGGCCCTCGATAAAGGTCCGCGGCCAGTTCTGCGCCCAGAAAATGGCCCGCCAGAAGACCAGGACGGCATAGAGCAGACAGGCCACCAGCATCAGGTGACGGAGGCGGGGATTGCGGAGCGGTCGCCATGGCAAGAGGGCCGCGGCCCCCAGGGAAAGGGCGAACAGCAGCCGGGCGGCAAGCCAGAAGTTGATCGCCTTTTCAGCTCCGGAGGGGGTGATGAAATCAGGCATGCCCTTGAAGGAGAGGGCATGGCCGGTGTCGATGAGGGCCACTCCGAGCAGCCCGCAGGCCAGGACAATCAGAGGGGATGGACGCTCGTCGCTATAAGAGTTCCAGGCAACCGCAAAGACAAGCCCGGCCACGACGATGGAAAAGATCTCCATCGTCACATGCCCCCACAGCGCCATGACGTGGGTTCCCCTGAGCACGGCAAGGAAGGGATGCCACCAGGCCAGAACAAAAACTCCCACCAGGACGAGCAGGAGTATTTTCCAAGCACGCGGCGATGGAGTGGCGGTCTTGTCCATGGAAACCACCGTTGTGAGGGAGAGGGGATTTTTCTGTTTCCTACCCCAGTCTCCCAAAAAGAAAGGCTCGTTGTCCAGTCAAAAAACCAATGAACCAACTCCCTGCAGGTGTGGCCGCGACAAAAGTATGGCGACTCCACCCGTAACGAGGTAGCTTGGTGACATCAGGGGAAAACACCTTATTCCCCATCGACATGTATCGGATAGAGACCATGGGCTTCGACCCTCCCAAATCCCCAGCCAACCGTTTCGACCAGGCCGCCGCTGCTTGGGATGACAAACCCCAGCGGGTAATCCTGGCAAGAAGAGTGGCGGAGGCCATCCAGTCCACCCTGCCGCTCCACAACGGGATGACCGCCCTGGAGTATGGCTGTGGCACCGGTCTGGTCTGCCGTGCCCTGAGCCCCCTGCTTGGCCAGGTCACCGCGCTGGACACCTCCTCCAACATGCTGGAACAACTCCAGAACCGGCTGGACGAAGAGGGGATCGCCAACATCTCCCCCCTGCTGCACGACCTCACCGAGGCGCCGCTTGCCGATGGCCCTTTTGACCTGATCATGAGCAGCATGGTCCTGCACCACATCGCCGACCTGCCGTCACTCACGGCCCGGCTGCTGGCGCTGCTCCGCCCCGGCGGCTGGCTGGCCATCGCGGACCTGGCTCCCGAGGATGGCAGCTTTCACGACGATAACACCGGCGTGGTTCATCACGGCATCGACCCGGACCAGCTCGTCCGGATATTCGCCGCCCACGGCGGCGTCCGGGCGCACAGCAAGGAGATCCACGCCATGGAGAAGAATGGCCGGCGCTATCCGATCTTTCTTGCCTGGTGCGAGAAGGGATGATTCCAGTCACCGGATTCTCCGATGACCTGCTCCGTCTCAACCGGCTGGACGGAGCCTTCGCCGGCTGGCTCTTCCTTGCCGGCATGGGATATGGCGAGACTGACGCCTGGTGGAAGGAGGGGCAGCGCCAACAGCCCCACGAAGGGATCGATCTGCTTTTCTACTCGGACCCCCAGGGCATGCGCCGGCAACTGCCCCCCGACGCCGCTGTACCAGCTGGATGGGATGGCCTGCTGGTGGCCTGTTTCGACGACTTTCTCGGCAGCACCGTGGTGGTCCGCCATGGGATCAGCGACGCGGACGGCTGGCTCCTGCACTCCCTCTATGGCCACATCCGCCCCGTGGTACAACCTGGCCAGCTGGTCACCGCCGGCCAGACCATCGCCACCGTCGCCGCGGCCAGGCCAAACCGCACCCCCACCACGCCGCCGGCCCATCTCCACCTGTCGCTGGCCTGGTTCCATTCGGAGCTGCCACTGGCAAACCTTGCCTGGCCCACCCTGCCTGGCCACCACATGGTCCGGCTCGTCGATCCGCTCCCCCTGCTGGCCGGCAGCCCCTGGCAGGCGGCCGTCCCCGACGGTACCGCCATTTCGACTTCCACCGCGCCCATCCAGCCTGGATGAGCGTGTTGCTTCTCACCCATCCGACCAAGGAGAGCCCCGTGAAAAAGATGCTGCCCACCCTGGCCCTTTCCCTGATGCTTGCCTTCGCCACAACTGGTTGCGGTTCCGCCCCGGACCTGCCCTTTCAGTACAACTACACCTCGCCGGACAGCGTGGAGGTGACCATGAACGGGACCACCTACCAGCTCGCCAAGAACACTCCGCCGCCTGCGGGTCTTCCCTTCCAGTACAGCTTCGAGGATGACGGCGACCTGGACATCACTGTGGCGGGAACCACCTACGAGATCGAAAGCCCGTACGACATCGATGTGGACGGCAAGAAGAAGACAAAGAAGAAGAGTACCGCCGCGCCCAAGAAATCGAGCGGCAAGAAGAAGTAGGCGCGGTCAGGAAAGGAGTCCGGCCAACTGGTCGAAGTGGCGTCCCACCTCGCTGGGCCGGTGCGCATCGGAGCCGGCCACCAGCGGGATGCCCAGAGACACCGCCTCGCGGATCACCTCCCGGCGCGGGTAGGGCTCGCCGCGATGGGAAAAGCCGGAGGTGTTGACCTCCAGGGCCACGCCCTTTTGGCGCATGGCCTGGAGCAGTTCGCTGATCTGGCCGCCTTGGGCCGCAGCGAGGGAAAAACCGGGAAGGTGGCGGAGTACCGCGTCCAGATGGCAAACCACCGTGGCGGGCAACTGGCGCACCGCCGCGAGCAGGCCGGCAAGGTAGCCGGTCGACACCCGCTCGATCCCATGGGAGGCCAAGGCCTCCAGATTCTGCTGCCTCCGGCTCACCACGTTGTAATGGCGGCCATCGATGCCGTAGTAGTGGTAGGAGACGCCGATCCGGTCCCAGGCATGCCGGGAAAGCCGGGCGAGGATCTCCGGCACCGCTTCCGGGTTGAACCCAACCTCCACGCCGAGGCCGATGCGGATGCGCTCACCGTACAGACGCCGCAGCCTCTCGCCCTCCCGGTGGTAGGCGTCGAAATCATCGTCGGTGAGCCAGGTGCTTTCGAAGTAGCTGATCCCGCATTCCAGGTGCTCAAGAAAGACGATCTCCCTGAGCCCCATGCCGATGGCGGCGCGGACATACTCCTCCATCTCGCCTTGGGCGTGACCGCAGTACCGGGTATGGACGTGACCGTCGCTCTTGGAATCGATGACAGGCGAGGACATGGACTACCAGGAAGGGGAATGACCGAGGCCGCGGCACGCAGGCCTCGTCACCCCGGGAGAGGTTCCCAGGAGAACGCCATCAGGCATTGCCGCGCGGGAAGAAATGGAGTACCCCGTCGATCTCCGAGGTGTCGCAGACCCGGCCCGGGCCCAGTTCGACGAATTGGCCGATCCCTTCGGTGCTGATGGCCACCTGCTGGCCGTCGGGCAGATGAAAAACCACGGTACGCACCGTGGTGGTATCAATGGGGGTTGTGTTGGTGACCTTCATGAACCCTCGTTCTGGGTGGAGCTGAACCTTGCTTCCGCAAGCGACGAAACCTGTTTTCTACTTTAGCCACTCCTGAAATTCCTGCAAGCCCCGGCTGCAAAAAAATCAGTACCCCTTGCGCACCAGCACCTCGCGGGGCTTGGCGCCGTCCGCCGGGCCGATCACCCCCTCCCGCTCCATGAGTTCGATCATCCGCGCCGCCCGGTTATAGCCGATGCGCAGCCTGCGCTGCACCATGGAGATGGAGGCCTGGCCGGTTTCGCAGACCAGGGCCACCGCCTCGTCATACTTCTCGTCCAGCTCGGCGTCATCGCCGCCTGCCTCGGCCGCTTCGGCCTCCTCGGCCATCCTGAGCATGGACTCATCGTAGCGTGCCGTGCCCTGCTCCTTGAGGAAGGTGACGATCCGCTCGGTCTCCTTCTCCGAGATGTAGGCGCCGTGGATGCGCTGGAGCTTGCTCGCCCCCGGCGGCATGAAGAGCATGTCGCCCGCGCCGAGCAGGTGCTCGGCGCCGCTGCCGTCCAGGATGGTGCGCGAGTCGATCTTGGAGGAGACCTTGAAGGACATGCGGGTGGGGAAATTGGCCTTGATCAGCCCGGTGAGCACGTCCACCGAGGGCCGCTGGGTGGCCAGGATAAGGTGCATGCCGGCGGCCCGAGCCATCTGGGCAAGCCTGGCCACCGCGTCCTCGACCTCCTTGGAGGAGACCATCATCAGGTCGGCCAGCTCGTCGATGATGACCACGATGAGCGGCAGCTTCTCGGTTGCCTGGGCATTGTAGGAGGCAAGACTCTTAACCCGCGCCTCCTCCATCAGCTGGTAGCGGCGCTCCATCTCCCGCACCGCCCACTGCAGGGCGCGGCTGGCCAGCCTGGGATCGACCACCACCGGGTGGAGCAGGTGGGGGATGTCCTCGTAGCAGGAGAGCTCGATGCGCTTGGGATCGACCAGCAGCAGCCGCACCTCCTCGGGGGTGGCGTTCATGAGGATCGAACAGATGATGCCGTTCACCGCCACACTCTTGCCCGAGCCGGTGGCGCCGGCGATGAGCAGGTGCGGCATCCTGGCCAGGTCGGCGACCACCGGGTTGCCCACCACGTCCATGCCGAGGCCGATGGTGAGCTTGGAGACCGCCTTCTGGAACTTCTCGTTGGCCAGGATGTCCCGGATGTAGACCACCTGGCGTTCCGGGTTGGGGATCTCGATGCCCAGCGCCGCCTTGCCGGGGATGGAGCCAACAATGCGCACGCTCTCAGCCTTGAGCCCCAGGGCCAGGTCATCGGCCAGGGCGATGATCCGGTTGATCTTCACCCCGGGGGCGGGAGAAAACTCGTAGGTGGTGATCACCGGGCCCGGCGAGATGCCCACCACCTTGCCCTCGACCCCGAAGTCCTTGAGCTTCTCCTCAAGCTCCTTGCTCACCGCGAAGTAGTAGTCGCGGTCCAGCCCGATCTCGCGGCTTTCCGGCCGGTCGAGGAGCGAAAGGGGCGGCAGCCGGTACTCGCCGCCAGTGGCCGGCAAGGGGCGGAATCCCTCTTCATCGTCGCCGCCGACGCTCTCCGTCGCCTTGAGGCGCACCGGCTCATGCACCTTGGGCGTCTCGTCCTCGACCGCTTCCACCGTCGGTGCCACCACCGGGGAAGCCTTCTCCTTCACCGCCGGCTTGCCCTTTTCCTCCATGCCGCCACGGCGCGCCAGCCACTGCTCCCGCAGGGACAACACCGCCAGATAGGGAGAAAAATTGGTGGCCAGCATCAAAGAGATCAGCAAAAGCAGGGTGAAGAGCAACACCGAGCCGGGACCGCCGAAAAACCTGCTGCCGTAGTGGGCCAGAAATCCGCCCAGATGGCCGGCCACCGGATAGCCGTGGCCGAAAAGGGTCATGGTGTCGAAGGGGGTGGAGCCGGCCAGGCCGGCGCTGGCAAGGAGGATGCCGGTGCAGCCGGTGATGGTGAAGGGGAGATCCTCCAGGCTGAAGTCGGCCGCCAGCAGCCGCACCACGCAGTGGCAGAGCAGCAAGGGCAGCCAGAAGGCGGTGAGGCCCATGAAGCCGAGAAACATCGAGGCGAGAAAGCCGCCGAGCGTCCCGCCCCAGTTGGCGGCAAGGGGAACACCGGCCTCGGGGCTTGCGTAGCTCACCAGGCAAAGCAGCAGGTAGAGGGCGACAAACCCCGTGAAAACGGCAAGGATCTCGCGCCCCCGCTCCGGTTTCTCCCGCTTACTCCCTGCCGCCAATCCCGCTCCCTGTGGTGGTTGTGCCGCCCGCGTCCGCCTGGCCGCCAGCTGGCAGGCTCTTCAGGATGGCGTCGAGGATGCCGTTGATGAAGGAAGGCGAATCGTCGGTGCAGAAGCGCTTGGCCAGCTCGATGGCCTCGTCGATGGCCACCCGGGGGGGCACGTCGTCGCGGAAGAGCATCTCGTAGGCGGCGATGCGGATGATGTTGCGGTCCAGCACCGACATACGGGAAAGCCGCCAGTTCTGGGCACGCTCCCCGATCCGGCCGTTAAGCTCCTCCCAGCGGCCGGCAATGCCCTCGACCAGCTCCCGGGCGTAGGGCACCGCCTTCTGGTTCACCTCGAAGGTGTCACAGAGGAGCGGAAAGCCCTCCAGCACCGGGTTGCCGGACATCTCCGCCTGATAGAGGGCGGTGAGCGCGATCTCCCGCGATTTATGACGCAGACCCATATCGATCAGGCAAGCTGCGGCAGCAGGTTGACCATCTCGATGGCGGTGATGGCGCACTCGGCTCCCTTGTTGCCCGCCTTGGAGCCGGCCCGCTCGATGGCCTGCTCGATGGTGTCGGTGGTAAGCACGCCGAAGATGATCGGCAGCCCTGCCTCCATGCTCGCCTGGGCGATGCCCTTGGCCGCCTCATTGGCCACGAAATCGAAGTGGGGGGTGGCGCCGCGGATCACCGCGCCCAGGCAGATCACCGCGTCGTAGCGGCCGGAGCGAGCCATCTTCTGGGCGACCAGGGGGATCTCGAAAGCGCCGGGCACCCGGGCCACCTCGATCTGGTCATCGCTGATGCCGGAGCGGGTCAGGGCGTCGATGGCGCCCTCCAGAAGCCGCTCGCAGATGAAGGCGTTGAAACGGGCAAGGACAATGCCGAACCGCTTGCCTTCGGCGTGGAGTTTTCCTTCAAAGAACTTGGGCATGATAAAACCTCCAGGGGGCTCGTGTAAGCCGTCGTAAAAAAATAACTGTTATATTATCGACAAGTGTACGGCATAAGGGGCCGTACCAAAATGAACAGGCGTAACTGTTATTTTGTAACGGCCCCTCAATATCAGTCGTTCTCTTTGCCGGCCAGTCCGGGCAGCTCCAGCATGTGGCCCATCTTGTCCTTCTTGGTTTTCAGGTAGTTGATGTTCTCCGGCTCGGCCTCGATCTCGATGGGCAGCCGGCCGGTGACCTGGAGTCCGTAGCCCTCCAGACCGACGATCTTCTTGGGGTTGTTGGTGATGAGCCGCATCTTGCGCACCCCGAGATCGCGGAGGATCTGAGCACCGATGCCGTAATCGCGCAAGTCCGCCTTGAAGCCAAGCTGCTTGTTGGCCTCCACCGTGTCCAATCCCTGCTCCTGGAGGGCATAGGCCCTGATCTTGTTGACCAACCCGATGCCGCGCCCCTCCTGCTGCATGTAGAGCACCACCCCGCAGCCTTCCTTGTCCACCATGCGCATGGCGCTGTGGAGCTGGCCGCCGCAGTCGCAGCGCTTGGAGCCGAAGACGTCGCCGGTGAGGCAGGCGGAGTGGACTCGCACCATCACCTCCATGCCCGGCTTGATCTCGCCCTTGACCAGGGCGACATGCTCGTGCTCGTCCACGTCGTTGGTGTAGACGATGGCCTTGAACTCGCCAAAGCGGGTGGGCAGTTTGGTCTGGGCGGCCCGGTGGACCAGCTTGTCCTCCCGGGTGCGGTAGGCGACCAGATCGGCGATGGTGGCGATCTTGAGGCCATGCTTTTCGGCAAAGACCTCCAGGTCCGGCATGCGGGCCATGGTACCATCGTCCTTCATGATCTCACAGATCACCCCAGAGGGGTTGAGGCCGGCCAGGCGGGAGATATCCACCGAGCCCTCGGTCTGGCCGGTGCGGACCAGCACCCCGCCCCGCCGGGCGCGCAGGGGGAAGATGTGGCCCGGGCTGACGATATCGGTGGGCTTGGCATTCGGGTCGGCGGCCACCAGGATGGTCCTGGCCCGATCCGCCGCGGAGATGCCGGTGGTAACCCCGGTGGCCGCCTCGATGGAGACCGTGAAGGCCGTCTCGTAAGGCGACTTGTTGTCCCGCACCATCATGGGGATCTGCAGCCGCTCCAGCTGCTCCGGGGTGAGGGTGAGGCAGATCAGGCCGCGGCCGTGGGTGGCCATGAAATTGATGGCCTCCGGGGTGACCTTCTCGGCGGCCATGTAGAGGTCGCCTTCGTTCTCCCGGTCCTCGTCGTCCACCAGGATGATCATCTTCCCGGCGCGGATGTCTTCAATCACTTCTTCGATGGAGCTTACTGCCATGGGTGGCACCTCTTAAAAAATAACAGCCCCTCTCATTGGGGCAGACTCTTTACATCCACAATTTCCAACCGCAACACATCGCGCAACAACTGGAAATGATTGTCGCGTGAGAATACCAGACAGCGATGCCGCAGGGCGTTCTGGGCAATGATCAGATCAGGGATGCCAACCCCGTTGATCCCTGCCTTGAGGCATTTGTATTGGAACTCCGAGATCTCTTCCCAGTCAATTTCCAGCCTTAACAGGTTGATACTGCGAAGCAACTCGATTATCCTTTTCTGATTCCTCATCCGCAAAAATGGGATCAGTTCAGCCAGGATCAGCTTGTTGGTGACCACCAAATTTTCATCCAGAAGAACATCAAGGTGTTCAAGCCCTTCGCCGCTTCTGAAGTAGTCAACCCAGACGGAGGTGTCGACTAGAACCGGCATTGCCGGCCCCGGACAGCGTCAAGGTCAAGATCAAGGTCAACCTTGCCCTTGAAATCCTTGAGTTCCGCGATCTTGGTCTTACGCAGCAATTCCTCCAAAGCCGTGATGATCACCTTGGTCTTGGTCGGAATACGGGTCGCCTTCATGACCTGTTCCAGCAGTTCCTCTGGCAAGTCCAGCGTTGTTCTCATGAACCACCTCCATATGCATATAAAATAACACAACTATGCATATCGAGCAAGACGCATCCCTCTGTCGCGTTACCGCAAAAATCCATGCTCCGCCAGAAAGGCCGGGTTGATCTTGGAGCCGCCTGCCCCTTCTTCCTTGGAAAGGAGCAGCTTTTCCACGTACTTGCCGATCAGGTCCACCTCGATGTTCACCCGGTCGCCGGTGGCAAGCCTGCCCAGGGTGGTGATCGCCAGGGTGTGCGGGATGATGGAGACCGAGAAGGCGCGCTCGTCAACACTGTTCACCGTCAGGCTGATGCCGTCGATGGCGATGGAGCCCTTCTCGATGATGTACCTGCCAAGCCCCTTGGGCACCTCGAAGGAAAAAAGGGTGAAATCGCCCAGCGGCTTTCGGGAAAGCACCCGGCTCACCGCGTCGACATGGCCGCTCACCATGTGGCCACCCAAGCGATCGGCAAGCCGCAGCGCCCGCTCCAGGTTGACCACGCTGCCAGCGGCCAGCTCGCCCAGATTGGTGCGTGACAGGCTCTCCGGCGACACATCCACCGAGAAGCGGCGGCCCCGGATATCCTTGGCGGTGAGGCAGACGCCGTTGGTGGCGATGGACTCGCCCTCCTCCGGGTCGGGCAGGTCAAAATCCGCGCCGATGGTGAAGACCATGCCGCCGCCGGAGGGGCGCTTCTCAAGTATCTTGCCGGTGCCGAGTATGATGCCGGTAAACATATGTTGTAGAGTCCTCAATCCCGAGACAGGTAACCACCCAAGGGTCTTTCGTCAACCAGCCCCGCCCTGGCTGCCAGAGAAAATCCCCTCGATGAGCAGGTCCTCGCCAAAGCGGCGGGTGGCGGTGATCGTCAATCGCGGCGCCTCGCCCACCCTCTTCACCCCAAGGGAATCAAGGAGCGGCAGGCCGTCGCCGCCGATAAAGGCAGGGGCCACAAAGAGCTTCACCTCGTCGATCAGGCCGGCCCGGAGAAAGGCGCCATGCACCCGGCCGCCGCCCTCCACCAGCACGCTGTTCATGCCGGCGGCGCCAAGGGCGCAGAGCACGGCGGAAAGATCAAGGAGCCCATCCGGTCCCACCGCCACCGGTCGCACCACCGCGCCCGCCGCCACCAGCGCCTCGGCCTTGGCGGAATCGGCATCGGGGCCGCAGAAGATCCAGGTGGCTGCCGGCGAATCCTGGGCCAGCACCTTGGCGCTCGGCGGCAGGGTAAGTCGAGAATCGAGAATCACCCGCAACGGGTCCCTGCCTTTCCTGCCCGGCAACCGGGTGGTGAGGGATGGATCGTCGGCTAGCGCCGTACCGCTGCCCACCAGGATGGCGTCCACCCGGTTGCGCAGCCGATGCACCTGCCGGCGGGACTCTTCGCCGGTGATCCAGCCGCTGTGGCCGGTCGTCGTGGCGATGCGACCGTCCAGACTCATGCCCGCCTTCAAGATCACCCAGGGAAATCCGGTGGTGACATGCTTGACAAAGGGCCGGTTCAGCGCCAGGCACTCCTGGGCCAGCACGCCATGCACCACCGCGAGCCCCTGATCGGCCAAAAACTCGCAACCGCCGCTGGCAATGGGGTTGGGATCGCGCATGCCCACCACCACCCGTTTTATGCCGCTGCCCAAAATGGCCTGGGTGCAGGGTGGCGTCCGACCGGTGTGGTTGCATGGCTCCAGGGTCACGTATATGGTGGCCCCGACCGCCTTGTCGCCGGCATCCCGCAGGGCATGCACCTCGGCATGGGGGGTGCCGGCCCGACGATGAAAGCCCTTGCCCACCAGGATGCCGTTTTTCACCACCACCGCGCCGACACAGGGGTTGGGCGAGGTGCGGCCCAGCCCCTTGGCGGCCTCCCGGATGGCCAGCCGCATCCAGGCCGCATCGTCCATCGCTTCCGCGCTCAAGCCTCTTCCTGACCGGCGAGCACGTGCTTGAGCTCGTCCATGAACTCGTTGAGATCCTTGAACTGGCGGTAAACCGAGGCAAAGCGCACATAGGCCACGCCATCCAGTCTCCTGAGGCCATCCATCACCCGCTCGCCCACCAGCTTGACTGGCACCTCGCGCTCGCCCATGTCCTGCAGCTCGCGCTCCAGGGAATCAACAAAGTCGTCGATCTGCTCCATGCTCACCGGCCGCTTCTCGCACGCCTTCTTGAGCCCCTCCACCACCTTGTGGCGCTCCCAGGACTCCCGGCGACCGTCCTTCTTGATCAGCATGGGCATGGTGACCTCAAGCCGCTCGTAGGTGGTGAAGCGCCGGTTGCAGGCGTCGCACATCCTACGGCGCCGGGTGATGGTGTAGTCCTTGTTGAGGCGGGAATCAACCACCCGGTTTTCCAGATGACCACAGTAGGGACATTTCATGACGCGGCCCTCAATCCTCGATTAAACCAGCTGGATCAGTGGGATCTCCGCCTCGGCCATCAACAGGGAGGAGAGGGTGTCCGGATACCCCTCCTTGTAGTAGATCTTCTCGATCCGGGCGTTGATCAGCATCTTGCTGCAAATGGAACAGGGCATGTTGGTGCAGTAAAGGGTGGAGCCCTCGATGCTGAAGCCGTGCAGGGCCGCCTGGATGATGGCGTTTTGCTCGGCGTGCAGCCCCCGGCACAGCTCGTGGCGCTCGCCTGAGGGGATGCCCTGCTGCTCGCGCAGGCAACCGACATCGAGGCAGTGGCTCACCTTGGCCGGAGCGCCGTTGTAGCCGGTGGCCACGATGCGCTTGTCGCGGACCAGGATCGCCCCGACCTTGCGGCGCAGACAGGTGGATCGTTGGGCCACCATCTCGGTGATGGCCATGAAGTACTCATCCCATGACGGCCGCGTGTCAACCATGTCCTTACTCGTCGTCGCGGGGAAGCCCCGGATAGAGGGGGAACTCGTCGCAGAGCATCCGGACCTCGAGACGGATGGCCGCCAGCGCTTCCTTGTCGGCCCGCTGCTCGATGGCCCGGTTGATCCACTCGGCGATCTTCTGCATCTGCGGCTCCTTGAGCCCGCGGGTGGTGACCGCCGGCGTCCCTACCCGGATGCCGCTGGTGACGAAACGGCTCTGCTGATCAAAGGGAATGGCGTTCTTGTTGACGGTGAGCCCGGCGTCCTCCAGGGCCTTCTCCGCTTCCTTGCCCGTGGTCCCCTTGTTGGTGAGATCCACCAGCAACAGGTGGTTGTCGGTGCCGCCGGAAACCAGCCTGAACCCGTGCCCGGAAAGCGCTGCGCCCAGGGCCTGGGCGTTTTTGACCACCTGCACCTGATCGGCCTTGAACTTCTCGCCCATGGCCTCCTTGAAGGCCACTGCCTTGGCGGCGATCACATGGACCAGCGGGCCGCCCTGGATGCCGGGGAAGATCTTGCTGTCGAGCTTCTTGGCGAAATCCGCCTTGGCCAGGATCAGGCCGCCGCGCGGGCCGCGCAGGGTCTTGTGGGTGGTGCTGGTCACGAAATGGGCATGGGGTACCGGCGACGGATGCACCCCCGCAGCCACCAGTCCGGCGATATGGGCCATGTCCACCATGAACAGGGCGCCCACCTTGTCGGCAATCGCTCGGAAGGCAGGGAAATCCAGGGTGCGCGGGTAGGCGGAAGCGCCAGCCACGATCATCTTGGGCCGGTGCTCCATGGCGATCCGCTCCACCTCGGCCATGTCGATGCGCTCGGTGGTGCGATCCACCCCGTAGGAGACGAACTTGTAGAGCTGACCCGAGAAGTTGACCCCGGCGCCGTGGGTGAGGTGGCCACCGTGGGCCAGGTCCATGCCCAGCACGGTGTCCCCCGGCTCCAGACAGGCGAAGTAGACCGCCATGTTGGCCTGGCTGCCCGAATGGGGCTGGACGTTGGCGTACTCGGCGCCAAAGATGGCCATGGCCCGCTCGATGGCCAACGACTCGATCTCGTCGGCATACTCGCAGCCGCCGTAGTAGCGGCGATGCGGATAGCCCTCCGCGTACTTGTTGGTGAAGATGGAGCCCTGCGCCTCCAGCACCGCCTCGCTGACGATGTTCTCGGAGGCGATCAGCTCAAGCTGGTTGCTCTGGCGCTCCAGTTCGTAGCGGATGGAGCGAAAGACCTCGGGGTCGGTATTTTTGAGATAAGACACGGCGGTGATCCTTTTGTATGAAAAACTCTACAAATCCGAGCCGCTAGGCGGCTGCGACCCGTTCCCGGCTAAAACATGCTGATCCTTTTGAGATGCCGGCCGCCGGCAAACTCGGTGGCCATCCAGGTGCGCACGATCTCGGCGGCCAGGCCAGGCCCGATCACGCGCGCGCCAAGGCAGAGCACGTTGGCGTCGTTGTGCTCGCGGCTCATCCTGGCGGTGAAGAGCTCATGGCAGAGGGCGGCGCGGATGCCCTCGATGCGGTTGGCCACCATGGACATGCCGATGCCGGTGCCGCAGACCAGGATGCCCCGGTCGGCGCTCTTGTCCTGCACCTTGCCGCAGACCGCCCGGGCAAACTCAGGGTAATCCACAGACTCGGTGGAGTAGCAGCCTTGGTCATCCACCTCGTGGCCCAGCTCCCTGAGCACCCCGGCCAGCTCTTCCTTCAGGCCGATGCCGCCGTGGTCGCAACCGATGGCGACCCTCATGCCCCAGCCTCGTAACGCTTCATGATGATCACCGCGTTGGTGCCGCCGAAGCCGAAGGAGTTGGACATGGCGGCGCCAATGGCCATCTTCCGGGCGGTGTTGGGCACGTAGTCCAGGTCGCACTCCGGCTCGGGATTCTCCAGATTGATGGTGGGCGGCGCGATCTGATGGTGGATGGAAAGGGCGGTGAAGACCGACTCGATGCCGCCGGCGCCGCCCAGCATGTGGCCGGTCATCGACTTGGTGGAGCTGATGGCGAGCTTCTTGGCATGGTCGCCAAAGACCTGCTTGATGGCCCGGGTCTCCACCACGTCGTTGAGCGGGGTGGAGGTGCCATGGGCGTTGATGTAGTCGATATCGCTCGGCTTCATCCCGGCGTCCGCCAGGGCCATGGTCATGCAGCGCACTGCGCCGTCACCGTTCTCCGGCGGAGCGGCCATGTGGTAGCCGTCGCCGGAAAGGCCGTACCCCACCACCTCGGCATAGATCCTGGCGCCACGCGCCAGGGCATGCTCCAGGGATTCCAGAACCAGCACCCCGGCGCCCTCGGCGATGATGAAGCCGTCACGGTCCTTGTCAAAGGGACGGGAGGCGCGCTCGGGCTCGTCGTTGCGGGTGGAGAGCGCCTTCATGGCATGGAAGCCGCCCACGGCCAGGGGGCAGATCACCGACTCGCTGCCGCCGGTGAGGGCCACGTCGCACTCGTTGTTGGCAATGGAACGGAAGGCCTCGCCCACCGCGTGGGTGCCGGCGGCACAGGCGGTGGTCAGACAGAGGTTGGGCCCCTTGGTGCCGTAAATAATCGAAACCTGGCCGGCGCCCATGTTGGGGATGACCATGGGGATGAAGAAGGGGGTGATCCGGCGGGTGCCCTTCTCCATGGCCACCTGGTGGTACTTCTCGATGGTCGGCAACCCGCCCAGGCCGCAGCCCAAGATGCTGCCCACCCTGGTGGCATTGGCGTCGGTGATCTCGAAGTTGGCGTCCTTGAGTGCCTCCCCCGCCGCGGCCACCGCGTACTGGACAAAGAGGTCCAGGTGCTTGGCCACCTTCTTGTCGATGTGGTCCTCCACCACGAAGTCCTTGACCTCGGCGGCGATGTTGACCCCGATCTCGCTGGCGTCAAAACGGGTGATGGGCGCGATGCCGCTTCGCCCCGCGCACAGCCCTTCCCAGGTCTTCGCCACCCCGGTTCCCAGCGGGGTTACCAACCCCGCGCCCGTGACCACGACTCGTCTGCTCACAATGGCCCTCGCAATCGGTCTGTAGAGACAGGAACACCTTGACGGGGCTGGCCCGCCAAGGCTCGTTCCAAAATATCCCTGATTGTTGGAGGCAGGGAGAACAATCTCCCCACTACTTGCTCAACCAGCCACCTTGTTGATGTGGTCGATGGCGTGCTGCACGGTGGTGATCTTCTCGGCCACCTCGTCGGGGATCTCGGTGTCGAAGGCCTCTTCCATGGCCATGATCAGTTCGACCAGATCCAGGGAGTCAGCGCCCAGGTCGTCCACGAAGGAAGCGCCCGGCACCACCTTCTCCTTGTCCACGCTCAGCTGCTCGGCAATGATGTCGATGAGTTTATCCTGTACAGACATGGTATTCTCTCCTTCCTGATCGCCGGGACAACCCGTTTGCCCGGCCTTTGTTGTTGATTAGGAGCCGTGCGACAATAACTACTTGTACTCTTCCGCCTCACCTTTACGGCTCCTTATGCCGTCTTGGCAGGCTTCGATGTTCAAGTTGTTCCACCCAACGGCTTACATGTACATGCCGCCATTGACGTGGATGAACTGTCCAGTCACATAGCGGGCATCGTCCGAGGCCAGAAAAGCGACCGCGCCGGCGATGTCCTCGGCCGACCCGAGCACGCCCATGGGGATCTCGCTCTTGATGGTGTTGGTGATCTCTTCGGAAAGGCCGCTGGTCATGTCGGTGACGATGTAGCCCGGGGCCACCCCATTGACGGTGATGCCGCGGGAGGCCAGCTCCTTGGCGGTGGACTTGGTGAAACCGACGATGCCCGCCTTGGCCGCCGCGTAGTTGGCCTGGCCGGCGTTGCCGGCAAAACCGATCACCGAGGTAATGTTGATGATCCTGCCCCAGCGCTGCTTCATCATGGAGCGGCAGACCGCCCGGGTGCAGAGGAAGACGCTTTTGAGGTTGGTGCCAAGCACCTCGTCCCACTGCTCGTCCTTCATCTTCATCAGCAGGCCGTCGCGGGTGATGCCAGCGTTGTTGACCAGGATGTCCAACCGGCCATGCTGGTCGGTGATCCCCTTGATCATCGCCTCGACTTCCTCGCTCTTGCCCACGTTGCAACGCACCGACTCGGCTTTGCCGCCGGCCGCACTGATGGCGGCGACCACCTCGTCGGCGGCCGCCGGATTGCTTACGTAGTTGACCACCACCGTGGCGCCCATGGAGGCGAGCCGCAGGGCAATGGCCCTGCCGATCCCCCGGCTGCCGCCGGTCACCAGCGCAATCTTGCCAGCAAGGCTCATAATCCCTTCCTCTGCCGAAGTTCAGCAACCAGCTTGGGCACCACCTCGAAGACATCGCCGACAATGCCGTAGGTGGCCACATCAAAGATGGGCGCGTTGGGGTCGCGGTTGATGGCCACGATGGTGTCCGAGGACTGCATGCCCACCAGATGCTGGATGGCGCCGGAGATGCCGCAGGCGATATAGAGTTTGGGGGCCACGGTCTTGCCGGTCTGCCCCACCTGATGCGGGTAGCCGATCCAGCCGCTGTCCACGGCGGCCCGGGAGGCTGCCACCGCGCCGCCCAGCAGGTCGGCCAGCTCGCGGATCAGGGCGAAGCCCTTCTCGCTTTCAAGGCCGCGGCCGCCGGCCACGACGATGTCCGCCTCGGTCAGATTGATCTTGTCAAGCTCCTCCACCACCGACTCCAGCACCTTGATCCGGGGAGTGAGGCGGCTGTCCGGTAAATCAACCTGGACAATTTGGCCGGCGCGGGAATCGTCACGGGCCAGCGGCTTCATCACCATGGGCCGCACCGTGGCCATCTGCGGCCGGGTATGCGGGCAGACGATGGTGGCCATGATGTTGCCGCCAAAGGCGGGCCGGGTCTGGAGCAGGGCGCCGTCCTCGTCGCGGATGGCCAGATCGGTGCAGTCGGCGGTAAGGCCGGCGGCCAGGGTGGTGGCCACCCGGGGGATGAAGGAACGGCCGATGGCGGTGGCGCCGGCCAGGATGATCTCGGGCTTGTGCTCCTTGGCCAGGTCGCTCAGGGCATTGCCATAGGCGTCGTCGGTAAAGGCGGCAAGGGAGGGGTGGTCCACCACGTAGACGGTGTCGGCGCCGTGGGCAATCAGCTCCTTGGCGGCATCGCCAAGACCCGCGCCGAGCAGCACCGCGGAGAGCTTCACCCCGCGCTGGTCAGCGAGCTTGCGGCCCGCGCCAAGCAGCTCCAGCCCCACCGGAGCCAGCCGGCCATGCCGGTGCTCGGCATAGACCCACACCCCGGACCAGGCGGAGAGATCGCCGACCGCCTTTTCCTCGCGCTCGATGGAAAGAGCGCCCACCTCGCAAGCATCCACGCAGCTGCCGCACAGGGTGCAGCCGTCGCCGGCCACCGCGCAGCCATCAACAACCTTGATCGCCCCAAAGGTACAGGTGGCCTCGCATACCCCGCATCCGATGCAGGCTTCCGAATCGATTTTCAGCATAATCAGTCCCTAAGCCTTACAGGATGGCCTCAAGCCGCACGCAGAGCTGCGCGGCCTGCTCGGCGGCGGTCCCGTCCAGCATGGAGCGGTCGCCCTTGAGTTCCGGAGAAAAGACCTTGACCACTTGGGTGGGAGAGCCCTTGAGTCCCAACTGTTCCGGGTCGGCGTTGATGTCCGCCGCAGTAAGTATCGGGATCTGCAGGGACTTGGCCTTCATCTTGCCCTTGAGCGACGGCACCCTGGGTTCGTTGATCTCCTTGACCACGGTGAAGAGCGCCGGAGTCGGCACCTCCAGCAGGTCATAGCCATCGTCCATCAGCCGTTCCACCTGGACGTTGCCCTGCCCGACGCCGCGCACCTTGCGGACGTAGGCGACAAAGGGAACCCCAAGCCGCTCGGCCAGCCCCGGCCCGACCTGGGCGGTATCGCCGTCAATGGCCTGCTTGCCGCAGAGGATCAGGTCGAAATCGCCCAGCTTACGAATGGCCTGGGAAAGGGTATAGGTGGTGGCCCAGGTGTCGGAACCGGCAAAGGCGCGGTCCGACACCAGCACCGCCTCGTCGGCCCCGCAGGAGACCGCGTCGCGCAGGGTGTCCTGCGCCTGGGGCGGCCCCATGCTCAGCACGGTGACCGTGCCGCCGTGCTGCTCCTTGAGACGAACCGCCTCCTCCAGGGCATGGCGATCGTAGGGATTCATGATGGACTGCACGCCGTCCCGCGCCAGGGTGTTGGTCTTGGGATCGAGGCGGACGTCCTTGGCGTCCGGAACCTGCTTGACACAAACGACGATCTTCATCAGCCCCTCGTGTACTCCTTGTTGAGCTCCTGCCCGATGACGTTGCGCTGGATCTGGTTGGTGCCTTCATAGATCTGGAGGATCTTGGCGTCGCGCATCATCTTCTCCACCGGGTAGTCACGCATGTAGCCGTAACCGGCCAGCACCTGCACCGCGTCAGTGGTCACCTTCATGGCCATGTCGGTGGCGAACACCTTGCACATGGAGGCCGCCTTGGAAGCGTCGCCCGGATGGGCGGTGACATGCTTGGCCGCCGCGTAGACCAGGGCGCGGGCCGCTTCCACCTGGATGGCCATGTCGGCCAGCATATGCTGCACCGCCTGGAAGGAGATGATCGGCTTGCCGAACTGCACCCGTTGCTTGGCGTAGTTCACCGCCTCGTCGAGGGCGGACTGGCCGAGGCCGACGCCCAGGATGGCGATACCAGGCCGGGAGAGGTCGAGGGTCTTCATCACCGTGATGAAGCCCGCGCCGGGGCGGCCGATCACCCGGTCCTTCGGGATACGGCAGTCCTTGAAGATCAGCTCGCGGGTGGAGGAACAGCGGATGCCCAGCTTCTTCTCCTTGATTCCGTAAGAGAAACCAGGGTCGGTGCTCTCGACCACGAACATGGTGGCGCCGCGCGGCCCCTTGCTGCGGTCGGTGATGGCGATGACCGTGTAGATGTCCGCCTCGCCGGCGTTGGTGATCCACTGCTTGGTACCGTTCAGCACCCAGTGGTCGCCGTCCAGCACCGCCGTGGTCTGGATGCCGGAGGCGTCGCTGCCGGCGTTGGCCTCGGTGAGGGCGAAGGCGGCGAGCCGCTTGCCAGAGGCGATGTCCGGCAGGTACTTCTGCTTCATCTCGTCGCTGGCCGAGATCAGGATCGGGTAGGCACCGAGGGCGCTGGCCGCGTAGGCGGTGGCCACGCCGGTGCAACCACGGGCGATCTGCTCGAGGGCCAGGGCCATGGCGAACGGTCCGCCGCCCAGGCCGCCGTACTCCTCGGGGATATAGAGGCCATAGAGATCGGCCTGCGCCATGGCCTTGAGGATTTCGCGGGGATACTCCTCGGTCTCGTCCAACTCGGCCCGCTGCGGCTTGATCAGATCCTCGGTGATCTGCCGGGCCACGTCAACGATCATCTGCTGCTCTTCGGTCAGAAAATAGTCCACTGCGCCACCTGTTTATCTCACGGTTTTAGCCCGATGCGCGGGCGATATGGCGTGCTGATCCTGGATTTACCATCGGATGACGGCAGCCCCCCAGGTGAACCCTCCTCCGAAGGTGCAGATCAGGAGAAGATCGCCGGCCTGGAGACGTCCTTCCCGGTTCGCCTCGTCCATGGCGATGGGGACGGTTGCCGCCGATGTATTACCATACTTGTGCAGATTAACATAGATTTTTTCGAGCGGAACGCCAAGATGATCGGCCAGGCTCTTGAGGATGCGGATGTTGGCCTGATGGGGCACGACGAGGGCAATGTCGCCGATGGAAAGACCCTCCTCGGCGAGCACGGAGGTGATGGCGTCGGCCATGGCGCGGACGGCGTAGCGGAAGACATCCTTGCCCACCATCTTGATGTAGGCGCCGTCGCCCTGGGAGGGCCACAGTTCAGGATTCATGCTGGGGGCGCTGTCCAGGTGGAGCAGCTCCCACAGGCGGCCGTCGGAGTAGAGGCGGCTTGCGAGCAGCCCCCGCCCCTGGTCGTTGCCGGTGATGACCGCCGCGCCGGCCCCGTCGCCGAAGAGGACGCAGGTGTTACGGTCCTGCCAGTTGGTGCGGGCGGAGAGGTTTTCGGCGCCGATCACCAGGATCTTCATGTCCGGGCTTGCGGCGATGTACTTGGCGGCCAGGTCGAGGCCGAAGAGGAATCCGGAGCAGGCGGCGTTGATATCCAGGGCAAAGGCGTTGACGGCATCCAGCTCCTTCTGCACCAGGCAGGCGCAGGAGGGCATCGCCTTCTCGCAGGAGATGGTGGCCACCACGATCATGTCGATCTCGGCCGGGGTGAGGCCCGCCATCTCCAGGGCGGCCCGTCCCGCCTCGGCGGCGAGCCGGGAGGTCTCCTCTCCGGCCACGGCGATGTGGCGGGTCTTGATGCCGGTGCGGCTGGTGATCCACTCGTCGGAGGTGTCCACCATCCGCTCCAGCTCTTCGTTGGAGAGAATGCGTTGCGGCAGGCAGGAGCCGGTACCGATCACCGTTGCCCGACTCATGCGGAGGCCCCGGCCACGTTGGCGGAGAGGGAGTCGTCGGCCTCGGCCAGCAGATGATCGACCTTGAGCAGTTCGAGGATCCGGTCGTTGACCCGGTTCTTGGCCATGTCGGCGGCCACCCGGATGGCGTTCTTGATGGCCACCGCGTTGGATCGGCCATGACAGACGATGCCGTTGCCCATAAGCCCCAGGAGCGGCGCGCCGCCATACTCGGCGTAATCGACCCGCTTCTTGAAGGAGACGAAGGCGTCGCGGGCCAGCAGGTAGCCAAGCTTTGCCTTGAGGCTCTTTGAGATCTCGTCGCCCAACATACCCATCACCGCCTCGGCCAGCCCCTCGCTCAACTTGAGGCAGACGTTGCCGACAAAGCCGTCGCAGACAATGACGTCCACGTTGCCCTGGAAGGTGTCGCGGCCCTCGACGTTGCCGATGTAATTGAGGGAGCTCTGCTGGAAGAGTTCGTGGGATTTCTTGACCAGGACATTGCCCTTGCCGCCCTCCTCGCCGATGCTCAAGAGCCCGACCCGTGGCCGGGACAGCCCGAAAAGCACCTGGGAAAAGGCGGCGGCCATGACCCCGAACTGAAAGAGATGCTGGGCGCGGCAATCCACGTTGGCGCCCACGTCCATCATCACCACCGGGCCCTTCAGGGTGGGAAAGATGCCGGCGATGCCCGGCCTGGCCACCCCCTCCAGCCTTCCCAGCTGGCGGATGCCGGCGGCCAGGGTGGCGCCGGAGTTACCGGCGCTGACCACGGCATCAACCCTGCCCTCCTTGTGCAAGGCAAAGGCCCTGACCACGGAGGCGTCCTTCTTGCGGCGGATGGCCTCGAAGGGGGATTCATCCATGCCGATCACCTGGCTGGCGTGTTCGACATGGAGCCGTCCCGCCGGATAGCGCTGCCCGGCGAGAATGGGAGCAAGCTTCTGCTGGTCGCCAAACAGGGTAACCGTCAGGTCGAACTCGTTCACGGCCAGGATCGCGCCGGCGACCAACTCCGCCGGCCCCCGATCTCCTCCCATGGCATCCAAGGCGATATGCGGCGCCATGGCGGAATCCTGCTATTCGTCGCTGAGCTTGACGACCGTGCGTCCCTTGTAGGCGCCGCAGGAGGGGCAGAGACGATGGGGCAGCTTGGGCTCGCCGCAGGCGGAGCAGGTGGAAATGGTCTGCCGGGTCAGGGCGTCATGGGCGCGACGCAGCCGGGTACGGCAGTGGGAATGTCTTCTCTTTGGCAGGGCCATGGCAAATCCTCCATTACTGACAGTGAGTTATATCTGGCAAAAGAGCGGGGAGTTGCCGAACCGCGCCGGCGTTCCCAGACCCTCAACAGGAAATCTCTTCACATCAAAAAACGCTATCCCACTCACTTCCGGCGCTTCAGCTTGGCCAGAACCGCGAAGGGGGAGGAGGCGGCATCTTCGCTCGCGCACGCGCACTGCTCGCGGTTGCGGTTGCCACCACACACCGGACACAGCCCGGCGCAGCTCTCGCCGCACAGCCGCTTCTCCGGCAGGGACAGGTAGAACTGCTGCTCCCAGAGCGAATCCAGATCCACCGCCGGTTCGTCCAGCAGAACCACCTCCATCTCGCTGTCGCCGCAGGCGTGCTCCGGGGCGAAACGATCCTCGCCGTATGGCACCCACTCCAGGTCGACGGCAAAGACGGTGTCGATGGGGTACGCGTACTCTTCCAGACAGCGGTCGCAGGCCAGCAGCACCGTCAACCGCAGGGAGTCCTCGACCATCACCCGATCGCCGTCCCGTTCCAGTCTCGCGGCGCAGGCGACCTCGCCCTGGCGGGAAAACTCCCCGGCCGGAAGCCAGGACGCATCGCTGCTGCTCACTTCGAGTCCCGTGACCGGGATATCGTCGAATGCAATCCGCACGGCGGCCCACCTTCGGCAAGGGTGCAAAGCCAAAAAATGAACCAGCAAATATATAGGATCGGCGGCCATTGTCAAGCGATTTCACCAGGAAGTGCCCTGCCCCGCCATCAGGGTGTTGCGCCGAAGGCGCCGGATGTTGTACTATCGCCATATCAGGCAACCGGGGCTCCGCCCCTCTTCGCTTCTCCATTTGGGGAGTCGGGGGGGGGGGGCGCGGGCCGCGCCCCCCCCCCCCCCACGACAGGGTTGCGGGCCCGTCCCGGGCGCGCACTTCGGCGTCCGACGGGTCTTTCCTATGGCGCCACCACTTCGGGGCCCCGAACCACGCGCGCGCATCCTCGTTGTAGTG
>JBMONS010000033.1:0-42944 GCA_049323635.1 Thermodesulfobacteriota bacterium | reverse complement strand
TGTCTGCATCCTCGATCCCGCCACGCCGGGATGCGGAGCAGTCCTGCCGCCGCTCACCGATTGCACCACAAACCCAACCCTGCCGGGATGCACCGCTGTGTTGCCGCCCATCGATGTCTGCATCCTCGATCCTGCCGCGCCGGGATGCGGAGCGGTTCTGCCCACCATGGACACCTGCCTTACAAACCCAACCCTGCCGGGATGTTCCGTGATCCTGCCGCCAGTGACTCCGGATTCGCCAATCATTACCGTGGACTGCGCCATCAACCCTGCCGCGCCGGAATGTGTCGCGGTCAACACCCTGCTGGATACCTGCATCGCCAATCCGACCATGCCGGGATGCGGAGCGCTGCTGCCACCGGACATGCTCAACGACCTCCCCTCCATTGACGCCTGCGCCACCAACCCCTCCGCGCCGGGGTGTTATCTTGCCACCGAGATCGTCGATGCCTGTATCGCCAACCCCATGGCTCCTGGCTGCGCCACCTTGCTGCCGCCGGTCATGGAGTCCACCACCAGCATGCTTTCCTCCGTCATTTTGGAGTTTGACCCGACCGCTCCCTTTGCCGGACCTGGCGCCATGCCAGGAGAGCCTCTCCCTGATGGGGGGGCGACGGGAGGAACGCCCGCCGCAACCGGCCAGGGCGGCGAGAATGGTGAACCCCGCGACCGCAGGGCTGGCCAGACCCCGGTTGGTGAAACCTCCCGCGATGTGCCCCTGGCGCGGCAACCGATCTTCGACCTGGGCGGCGGTGGCGTTGCCGGCCAGAATATGGTGTGCAGATGATGAACCTTGCAATCGTGCAGAGATTTTTGTCGATCACCCTGCTTGCCCTTTGCCTCTCGCTGACCCTGGCTGGAATCCCAGCGACGGCTCAGGCCGCCGACCCGGCGGGCAAGGTGGACGCCGTGGCCGGCGAGGTGACCGTGGCTGGTGCCGACGGCTCCATCCGCACCCTGGCCAAGGACGCCCCGGTCTTTGCCGGTGACATCATCAGCACCGGTCCCAACTCCAGGGTGCGCCTCGTCTTCAGCGACCAGGGCGTCATCTTCCTGCGGCCTTCCTCCCGCTTTGTCATCGACTCCTACAAGCACACCGGCGACAAACAGCAGGATGAAAGCAAGTTCTCCCTGGTCAAGGGTGGATTCCGCTCGGTCACCGGCGCCATCGGCCAGGCGAACAAGGAGAACGTCAAAATCGAAACGCCGGTGGCCACCATCGGCATCCGTGGCACCGACCATGAGGGCCGCTTCTGCGCCGGCGATTGCCTCGATCTCACCAACATCGGGGTGAGCGCCCCCGCCGACGGCCTCTACACCGCCACCAACGTCGGCCAGACCATGGTCGGCACCCAGCAGTTCAACGCTGGCCAGTATGGCTTCACCTCCCCTGCCGGCGTGACCGTCCGCCTACCGGAGCCGCCTCCCATCCTCACCGCCGACCCGGCCCTGCGCGGCGCCATGACGCCGCAACAGCAGCAGGAAGAGCGCCGGGACCAGGGAACTCCCGGCTCAGGCGAACAGCAGGAAGGAGGAGGCCAGCGTTCCCAATCAGGTCGCCAGACTGGGCAAACCTCTAGCCAGGCTGGACAAGGCGGGGCTAACGAGCAGACCGGCCAGGGAGGGAATGGCGGCGTTCTCGAAATCCCCGCACAACCTCCAGCCACCCGTTCCATCCAGTGCTGGTAATGCGAGGGGGTGGGGCAAAAAAAGAGAGAGTCCTGCAACGACACCGCGTTGCAGGACTCTCCGTAATCTCCTTTCCTGTCCCCAATTCCCCGACTTCCTGACCAGGGCACCCGGGTCCCCCTCCCCTCTGCTTGCGTCCCGCAGACAGGGACCCTACTTCTCCTTCCTCTCATACACCCCATCCCACCCCTCGCCAGGATCATGCTCGCGCAGCATCTCGACCCGTTCCCTGTAGATGCGATACAAGGTGCATTCCGGCGCAGCCACCAGCAGATTGTCAAAACCGCTCCTGGCCTCCTGCCACCGGCGGGACCGGAAATCATCCAAGGCCTGGTGATAAAGGGCAAGTTCCCTCAGAATCTCATCAGTCGCCTCGCTGGCTCGGCAAAGCGGCTGATAGACGTGGATGGCCTGCGCCTTGCCCTTGACCCGGACCAGATCAAGCTCCCGAAACACAAAGGCATCGCCCGCCGCAGCCCGGGTGGTTTCCCCCACCACCAGCCCGACGCCGTAGTATTTGGTTGTGCCCTCCAGGCGTGATCCCAGGTTGACTGAATCGCCCAATACCGTATAGGCCCGCCGGAACTCGGAACCCATGTCGCCCACGTTCATGGGGCCAGTGTTGATGCCAACCCCAATCGCTATTCTTGGCAACCCTTCGGCGACGAAGTCCTTGCTGAGCCGCTCGGTCTCGGCAAGCATACGCAAGGCTGCCTCAATGGCATGCACGGCGTGCTGTTCATCGACAACAGGCGCGCCCCAGAAGGCCATGATCATATCCCCCACGTACTTGTCGATGGTACCCCGGGTTTCGAAGATGATCCGGGTCATGGGGGTGAAATATCGATTGAGCAGTTTCTTGAGTTCCCCAGCGGTCAGAGACTCAGAAAGGGTTGTAAAACCACGGATATCGGCAAAGAGCACGGAGAGTTCGCGAGTTTCACCGTCGAAGCTGTACTTGTGGGGGTTTTCGCTCATCTCCTGGACGATCTGCGGAGGCACATACTGGCCGAACATCCCCTTGAGCTGTCGCCTCGACCGTGATTCCCCCAAAAAACCACAGGCCAGGTTGAAGGTGGCGAGCATACCGGCCTGGATCAACGGCAAGGCCAGGGAGAGCACCAAACCCTGCCGCCAGACGACCAGATTGACCGCGAGCACCGCCGCGACCACGATGCTGATCCAGCCAATCTGCCAGCCTGGCGCAAAAAAGGGCAGGACAAGCGCCAGGGCCAGGCCGGCCACCGCCATGATCACAAAGTCGGCGCCTTCCGCCCAAGCGGGACGGACCAGGAAACGCTTGGCAAGCATGGCGTCGATGAGGTTGGCGTGGATCTCCACCCCTGGATACACGGCCTGAAGCGGGGTTGCGCGCAGATCAAACAGACCTGGTGCCGTGGTGCCAACCAGCACGATCGCGCCCTGCAACTGCTCCGGAGAAGCCCTGCCCGAAAGGACCGCGCCGGCGGACACGTAAGGGTAACTTCCCTTGGGGCCGATATAGGGAACGATCATCTGCCCCTGCCCATCGGTGGGCACGCTGACCACCCCGTCCAACTCCACCGCCTCAACGGTTTCCTTGTCGTTGATCCGGCTGGTGTGCAGGGTGATCGAGTCGGCAAGCTGGTACCGACGAAGCGTCTCCAGGGAAAGCGAGGCGTAGAGCTGATTGTTGTACCGGGCCAGCAGCGGCGCGCGCCGCACCACCCCATCAACGTCAGGAAGAAGACTGAAGAACCCGCTGCCAGAAGCCGCTTGCGCCAACACCGGCAGATTGGCGGTGTAACCATGCATGGCGGTCAGCGAGGATTCGGCGACCACCTGATGGTTGCTCACCGTCAGCGGGGCAGGCAAGCGGCCGATCTGTTGGGCGATGACCGGCTGAAACGCATACCCAAGCACCGCTTCACCGTTGCTCAACACCTCGGCGAGAATCCGATCCCGGTCGAATTGCTCTCCGAATCCCGCCAGTCGCTCGCCAAGCCCTTGTGGAGCGTCATCCTGTTTTTTCAGAAAATCCACAACCTCATGGACAGGGTTTGCTTCCGGCTCTGAAAACATCACGTCAAAGGCGACCACCGCCACGCCAGCCGCACCCAGCCGTGACACCAACTCGGCAACCCTGGCCCGGGACCAAGGCCATCGCCCATACGTGGCCAAGGATGGTTCGTCGATATCGACTATAACCACCTTGACAGGCGGCTCGGCCTCGGGAGATGCCGGCGGGACAGGACACCCCCAGGTGCGCAACCGCATATCATAGCTCATCAGCTCCAGCCGTTCAGCCAGGTCCCCCCAGAAGTACGGCCGATTCACCTGGATCCAGAGAATGAACAGGGTTATCAAAACGCCAACGGCGACAACCCAAAGCCGAAGAACACGCTGCGACATAACACCTCTCCCCAATCTGGAAAACGATGCGAGGACAGGATCCCCCAACGATTCCCACCGTATACACAATTCTGATTATAGTAGCATGAAAGAAGGAAGAAGTGGCGGGAAGTTCGCCGGGATTTGCGCCGCGCCTCACGTTCGCTCGGCAAGCACCCCGCCGCCATGTTTGGCGGGCACCGGCATCACCCGTGGGAGCCCACCCGGCCCCTGGTCGTCCACCACCATGACACAACCGTAGCAGGATGAAAGCCGTTTCGCGGTGAGCACCGCCGCAGGCGGGCCGCAGAACTCCGCTCCTCCCTGGTTGAGCAAAAGCAGACGGTCGCCGTACTGAGCGGCCAGGTTGAGGTCGTGGGAGACCATGATCACGGTGACGCCCTTCTCCTGACGCAACCGGTCCAACAGATCCATGACCTGGATCTGATGGGCCGGGTCCAGGGAGGCGGTGGGCTCGTCCAACAGCAGGATCTCGGGCTCCTGGCAGAGGGCGCGGGCAATGATCACCCTCTGGCGCTCTCCACCGGAGAGCTGATCGAGCCGGCGAGCGGCGAGATGTGCCACGTCGGTAAAACGCATGGAGTCGCGGGCAAGCTGGCGATCCCGCTCTCCTTCGATGCCCATCAACCCCAGATGCGGGGCGCGGCCCATCAGCACGGTCTCGCCAACGCTGAAGGGAAAGTCCAGAGGGAGCTGTTGCGGCACCATGGCCAGCCGCTGGGCCAGCCGCCGCCTGGACCATGCCTCCAGGGGCCGATCGAGCACCGTCACCGTACCCGCATCAGGCCTGGCCAACCCGGCGAGCAGCCTGAGCAGGCTGGTCTTGCCGCTGCCGTTGGGACCGATGATCACGAAAAACTCGCCTGCCCGCACCTCCAGATCGAGCCCTCTCACCACCGGCCTGCCATCGTAGGAGAGATGCAGGCCTCTCCCCGCCGCCACCTGACTCATCGCCGCGCCCTCCACAGCAGCAGGATGAAGAGCGGCGCGCCAATCAACGCCGTGACGATCCCCACCGGCATCTCCCCCGAGGCCGGCAGGGTCCGGGCCAACAGATCGCACAGGATCAGGTAGGAAGCGCCGCCCAGGATGCAGGCGGGCGTCAACAGCCGGTTGTCCGGGCCGAGCAGCAGCCGCAGGATATGAGGAATGACCAGGCCGACAAAACCGATCAGCCCGGACTGGCAGACCACCAGGCTCACCATGAAGGTGGCGGCAATGAGCAACCCCAGGGAGACCAGCCGCACGTTCACCCCCAGGCTGGCCGCGGAGTCATGGCCGGCAAGCAGCAGATTCAGTGGCCTGGCCAGCACGAAGATCACCAGATAACAAGGCAGCAGGGCCAGCAGCACCGGCAGCCGCTCGGCACTGAACATGGTGAGGTCGCCCATCAGCCAGAAAAGGATTTGGTGCACCTCCGAGGTCTGGGTGATGGAGATGAGAAACATGATGATCGCCCCGCAGAAGGCGTTCATCATCACCCCGCCCAAAAGCAACGAATCCCGGCCCAGGACAGTGCTCCCCGACACCATGCCGGCCACCATGGCCAGTACCAGCATGCTGCCGCCAAAGGCGGCCAGGGGAATACCTGGGAAGGCGGAGAGGCCAAGGAGCATGCCGCCGATGGCCCCCACTGCCGAGCCGCCGGAGATGCCGAGAATATATGGTTCCGCCAGGGGGTTGCGCAGCAATCCCTGGAAGACCAGGCCCCCCAGGGAAAGAGTCGCTCCGACCGCGGCGGCCAAAACGATGCGGGGCAGACGGATCTTCCAGACAATGACATTGGAGACCGATTGCGGGTCAAGGCTGCCGGCAAGGGCGGAGAGCAGGTCGGCAAAACCGTGGCCGGAGGGGCCGACCGCCATGCCCAGCAGAAAACTCGCCGCCAGCAGCAGGGCAAGCGCGATGCTCACCACGGTCAGGCGGACGCCCAGGCGCAACTCAGCGAACATCCCCGGCTCCATGCAACTCGGGATGGATGATGCGGGCCAGCGCCTCCAGTCCGTCGATCAGACGGCGGGTCGGCCGGTCGAAGAGGTTGTCCTCCACGACGTGGATGCGGCCGTTCTTCATGGCCGAAAGCTGCGGCCACTGCCGCCACTGGGCCAGCAGATGCTCCGGGGCCTGCTTGCCGCCCATGGCGGTAACCACCACCACCTCCGGGTCGCGGGCCAGCACCTCCTCCCAGCTGAAGCGCGGATAGGCCACCGGCCCGGCCCCCAGGTTGAGTCCGCCGGCCAGGGTGATCATCTCGTGGGTGAAGGTGTTGTCGCCGGCGGTGACGATGGGCGGGCTGTAGAGCTGGAAAAAGACCCGGGGCCGGGTAGTGGCCGCGGCGGCCCGCCTCCGCACCTTCTCGATCCGGCCCGCCATCTCGACGGCCACCGCCTCGGCCTTGGTGGCAACCCCGAGCACCGCGCCCACCCCGCGTATCGCCTCCATGACCCCGGCCAGATCACGGGGGTCGATGACATAGACCGGGATGCCGGTGGCCTCGATCTTCTCCACCTGATGCTTGGGATTGCCCTCCTTGATGCCCAGGCACAGATCCGGGGAAAGGGCGACGATCCGCTCCAGGTCGAGGCGCACGTAGGAGCCAACCCGGGGAAGCCTTTGCGCCTCGGCCGGGAAATCGCTGAACTGGGTCGCCCCCACCAGCCTGCTCCCCTCGCCCAGATCGTAGACGATCTCCACCAGGCTGGGGGCAAGGGCGATGATGCGCTTGGGGGTGTGCGGAATCGTCACGGTGCGCCCAGCCTGATCCGTCACGGTGGCGGCGCCGCCAAGATTGGGCACGGCGAATACGAGGAGCGGCAACCCGATGATGAGGCTACGAAACAACGACATGCGCCCTCCCCTGGCCGTGCGTACGACAAAATTCGACAAAATGACCGGCCGCCTCCGGGGTGGCCCCGAGATGGAGATGCAGGTATCCGGCCACTGCATTGTGGATCTGAAAGCCTTCCTGCCGGCCATCTTCAAGCCGGAAAGCCCTCTCGATCCGCTCGGGCATGGGGTCGGCTTCGGAATAGTGAAACTCGTGGCCGGCCAGTACCGCGCCCGTCGGCCACAGATCTCCTCGTTCCACCCTGGCCCGACGGTAGCCCAGCCGCGCCAAGCGTTGCCGCATGCGGGTCTTGACCGGATAGAGGCCGACCATGGGGTGCTCTGTTCCCGCTGTTGTGACCAATGCGTCACAGAGATACATGAAGCCGCCGCACTCGCCGTACACCGGGAGTCCATCCTCCGCCCTGGCGCGGATCTCCTCTCGGAGTCGCAGGTTGTCGGCCAGGGTTTCGGCATGCAGTTCCGGGTACCCGCCACCCAGGTAGAGCCCGTCGATATCAGCGGGCAACCGGGAATCGGCCAGCGGGCTGAAGGGGATCAGTTCCGCGCCGGCGGCCCGCAGCAGGTCGAGATTGTCCTCATAGTAGAAACAAAAGGCAGCGTCACGGGCAATCCCGATGCGGGCGCGAACAGACGGGGCTGCCACCACCGCGCCGCCGGAGGCTGGAGCCAGGTGCGCGGCCTTGGCCAGCAGTTGATCGAAATCGATGTGGTTCTCCAGAATGGAGGCGATACGCGCAAGCCGGCCTGGCGACAAGGGGTCGTCGTGGTCCATGTGCAGGCCAAGATGGCGGCCCGCCACCACGAAATCGTCGTGGCGGGGAACCCAACCCAGCACCGCGGCCCGACAATGTTGCCGGACGCTCTCTGCCAGGAAGCGGTAATGGCTCTCCCCGGCCACCCTGTTGAAGATCACCCCGGCAACGGAAAGACCAGGATCAAAGGATTCAAAACCATGCACCAGGGCGGCGATGCTCTCGGCGCAGGCAGCGGCATCCACCACCAGCACCACTGGCAGCGCCAAGGTTTTAGCCAGGGAGGCGGTACTCGCTTCGCCTCCGTCGAAAAGCCCCATCACTCCCTCGACGATGACCGTGTCCGCATCGGCATGATCGGCAAAGCACTGGCGGACATAGGCGGACCCGCACATGCGCAGGTCGAGGTTGCGCGACACCCGGCCGCTCACCAGCCGGTGCAGGGTCGGATCGATGAAGTCCGGGCCGCACTTGAAATACTGCACCGAAAGGCCACGGCGGGAGAGGGCCGCGCCCAGTCCAAGACTGAGGAGTGTCTTGCCGCTGTTGCTGGCCGGAGCGGCCAGGACGAAGCCGCGTCCATCGAGTTTCGGGGTGGGGGGCATCTTCTATTCGCTCCTCCCGTGGAGGTTGAAGCGCACCGGCACCTGCACCCGCATGGCCACGGGCTCCCCGTTGCGCCGACCGGCGGAGAATCGCCAGGCGCGTACCGCTTCAAGGGCTGCCTCGTCCAGGACCTCATGGCCGCTGCCCGTCTGGATGCGCACTTCATCGACCTGACCGCTCACCGAAACTGCCACCTCCAGCAGCACCACTCCTTCCTGACCAAGCCTTCTCGCCAGCCGTGGATAGGGAGGCGGCGGATTGAGCTGGTAGAGCGGCCGGGCCATCACCTCGCCCTGCGGCTGGCCCCCCTGTCCAGGGGCCTCCCCCGACTCAGGCCGACCATGGGCAATTGGGCCGGCATGGCCTGCCGATGCCACGTCAATGGCGGCAAACGCTTCCGATCCCTGTGCAGGACCGGTCGTCAAGGGAGCCGGATCAGCGGCGGACGCGGGATGTTGCGTCTCCACATTCCGAGAACGTGTCTCAAGCCGCGCCGAGGACTTTATTTCCTGCACCTCGGCGCGACTCCCCCGGGGAACCGGCGCGGTGGCGGCACGGTCCTGAGCCCACCCATCCTCGGCCTGGCCAGGCGGCGCTTCCTCGACGGCAAAAACCGCTATCGTCCGGGGCGGCAAATCGGCCACGCCGCGCAACCGCCAGCCAGCCACGCAAACCAGAAGCAGCAGTGCATGGAATAAAAGCGACAGAAGCAGGGCCGGCGCCTGGGTGGCATGCCCGGTCAGCCGCCCAGGCAGGGCAAAGGAGTTCCGAGCCGCCTCGGAGTTCGCGCCAATCGCCGCATCGGCGGCAAAGATCCCGACCGCGCCACTCTCCGTCTTCATTCCGGCCTCCCCTCTTCCCGGGCACACACCCCGTTCACCAGGGCCTCCAGGGTGCTCGCCAGCAGCGGCGGCAACGCCCCGCCAACCAGGTAGCCTTGCCGCCAGGGGGTCACCTCGCGGCCTGCCAGCCTGGCCGCCACGGCACGGGCCCAGATCGGATGCCCGCCTGGATCGGCCAGCCCGGCCTGGACCGCATCGGCCATGGCCAGGGAGCCGGCGACAAAACCGGCATACTCCGGCGCAAGTATTGCCTGCTCCACCGCCGCCACGACCTCCTTGTTCCCGAGGCCACATCCCTCCACCTGCTCCGGCAGCAGGGAGAAGAGGTTCACCCCGCGCTCGGCCAGTCGGGCATGGACGGAACGGCTGGCCGCAAGCCGGTTCTGGCCGGCAACTGCCTGGCGTACCCCGTCGTAGACCGCCGAGGCGATGAGTTCCCCCATCTTGGTGTGGCCGCCGCTGCCGTCAATGGCCTTCCCCTCGCCCTGCGCCACCAGCACGTTGTCGGTGCCCGTGCCGGTGGCAGGGTATTGCGGACTGTAGGTGCTGCGGATATCCAGATCCTGAAGGGCGGCGCTCTTGGCCTCGGTGGCGGTGATGATGGCCCTGGCCATGGCCCGTTCGCTCAAGCGGACGTTGGGGAGGATGAGGATATTGATAGTGCCGGGCTCGTAGAAGTTGCCAGCGTCCCTGGCCATGCGCATGGCGTTGGACTTGACCCCGGCGGTGACCAGGGCATGGACGGAGAGGTCGCGGTACTTTTTTTCCACCACGGCCAGATAATCCATGTCCGCCCCGGTAAAGAGCAGGCTGGTGGTGGCGGCAGGCCTGCCAAGCACCCCGGTTACCGTCTGGCGCAGGCCGTCCAACCCGCTTGCGTGGCCAAGCCCCCAGGCCGGAGGCGGATAGAAATGGTTGCCCACCGCGAGCACCCTGTCGCGCATCCCCTCCAGGGTGGAAAGCACCCGCTGCGGCCTGGCGAAGTCCACCACCAGGGTCTTGTTGACAAAGTCACGGATGCGGCTCTCCCGCACCTCCGCCTGGCGCACATACCCGAGCGGCAGCGATAACGGCCTGTTTCCGAGCAGCCGATCGCCGTACACCTGCCTGGACGGATTGGAAAAGTGCTCCTCGTGGAGCCTGGCCGCGAGCCAGGAGACAAAGCCGCCCATATTAACACCGGCCCGGCAGGTGAGTTCGCAAGGGAAGCTGAGAACCCGGCGGTTTTTGACCGCGGCAACCGCACGCAGGGCTGGATTGGCAAGCACCTCCCCGACGGCCCCGTCGCCGCAGACATAGATAACCTCTGGATCAAAGCGGACGATCTGCTCCGGGCTCAGGATGATGGACTCGCCCTGTTGCCCGAATTCAGGGGGGGTGCCACCGGCCATTCGGATGAAATCGTTTTGGAAGGAGTCGTCCCCCGGCCCCCTGAACGGCTCGCTGCCCATGAGCCGCATAACCCGCGGGCGCCTGGCCTCCGGGATAGCCGCCACCTTGGCGCGGATCAGCGCCAGCTCCTCGCGAAGCCTGGCCGCCACCGCCTCTGCCTCTCGGGCTCGCCCCAGCACCTCGCCCAACCCGATCATTCGGGCAAGCGCCTCCTCCACCGAATGCACCGGGGCGATTTCCACCACCCGGCATTGGTCGCGAAACCGTTTCTTCACCGTGCCGTGCAGGGAGGAAACCAGGATCAACTCCGGCTGGAGCGCCTCGATCCTCTTGAGCGAAGGTGCGGCAAAACCGCCCACCACCTGCCTGGATCCCAGCTCCACCGGCAACACATCGTGGCTGGTCACCCCCACCAGGCTCTCGCCCGCGCCCATGGCCAGGAGCATCTCGGTGGCGGCCGGCACCAACGACACCACCCGGCGCGGCGTTTCAGACTGGGAATCGGCCCAGGCCGGGACACAGATCCCGGCCTGGAGCACTAGCGCGGCAAGGAAAACGACTACCAGCCGGCAGGCAGGCCTGAAGCCACTCCTGGGTAAAAGATCCCTGCTATCCGCAAAGAGAGAGTTACTCATTGCCACCCTCAAAATTCATAGGAAAGCGAGACAAACACCGAGCGGCCCGCGCCGGGATACCCCTGCCGGGTGGTCACCCCAAGGCTTTCGTCACGGAAACTGGCCAGATAGGTGTCGTAGCCGGCGTCAAAGAGGTTGTTCAGGGTGATGGCCCCAAGCCAATGCTCCTTGAATCGCTGGCTGAGCCGCAGATCCGTGGTCACATAGGAATCCAGGCTGTAACGAGGTTCGGTGGCGGTGGCGGAGGCATAGTAGGCAGGCCGGTCTCCCACGTAATGGAGAACCGCCGTGGCGGTGAGGCCGTTTGGCAGGTAGTAGCCAAGCTCGGCCCGCGCCTGATCACGCGGGGTATACTGGGCCTGCCGCCAGAAACCAGGGGTCTTCTCCTCCTCGGCGTTGGTGCGGGTATAGCTCACCGCCAGCCGCACCAGCTCGAACGGTCGAGCGACCAGCCCAAGTTCCCAACCCGTTGCCTCGTAGCTGCTGACGTTGGAGGGAGTCCAGTAGTTGAAGCCTGGTGTGGCGGTGGGAAAGTCGGGATTCTCAGCCCAGTCGATCTTATCGTCGATGTTCCAACGGAACACCGAGGCCGTGGCGACAAGCTTCTTCTGGAGCAGGTTCTGTTCCAGGGTGATGTCGCTGTGCCAGCCGGTCTCGGGCATGAGGTTCGGGTTGCCCCTGGTCCAGCCGTTGTCCGGCCAGTAGAGGTCGTTCATGGTGGGCGCCTTGAAATGCTTGCCATGGCCCAGCTTGACGGTGGTATCGACCAGGGGGTTCACCACCGCGCCGAAGCGCGGCAGGGTTTCGTGGCCAAACATGGAGTGTTCCTCCTGTCGAAGCCCGGCGAGCAGCTTCAGATACTGGTTCAACCGGTACTGCGCCTCACCGTAGATCCCCTGGGTATGGACCCCGAACTGGTCCTCGGCCCGGGAGCCGGCCACCGCCTCGCCGTAGGCGTCAAGGTCCCCCACCTCGTTAAAATAATCGTAGTCGCGGTACTGGCTGCCCAGAAGCAGGGTAACCCCGTGTGGCAGTCGCATCTCGGCATTGGCCTCTATCCCGAGCACCTGGTTGGTGACCCAGCTCTCCTGGCCCTCGCCGGCCACCCTCGGCCAGACCGGACCGTTGTTGCGGCGGTAGAAGTAATTCTCCATGTCCACCGCGTCGCCCCGCATGGTGAGGGTCAGCCAGGAGTATGGCTTGCTGGCGAGTTCCAGGGCCGAGTACAGGTTGCGGTCTCCCCCTTCGTTCACCAGGCTTGCGGCTTCGCTGCCGTACATCCGGCTGCCGTTGACGTAATAGTCCATGGTGCCGACCGGCGGCCGCACCCCTGGAACTCCGAACTCCCGTTCGACCCAGGCACCGTAAAAATTGGCGGTCAACAGCTTGTCGCGGTCATGGACCAGCTTGATGGAGGCGTCGTTGTGGCGAAGGTGGCTGTTGTCCCTGAAGCCGTCCCCCTCCTGCCGGGAAGCGGAGAGGAAGTAGCCAAGGCCGTCCGCCACGTACATGCCCTGCTCGGCGGCCAGTTCAAGGGCCCCCTGGGTGCCGAGTCCGCTCTTGACCATGAGGTCGGCCTTGTCCCGCTGTGGGCTCTTGGTGAGGATATTGACCGTGCCTGCCATGGCGCCGGTGCCGTAGAGCAACGAGCCAGGCCCCTTGACCACCTCCACCCGCTCGACGCCGTGAAGCGGCAGCTGATTCAGGTCGGCGGTTCCCATGGAGGGGGAGTTGATGTTGATGCCGTTCAGAAAGACCTGGGTGGCATCGCCGCCCATGCCCCGGATGTGGATCTCCTCGGAGGCGCCGCCGTAGTCGCCCCTGGTGCGCCAATCAAGGCCCGGCTCGCCGGCCAGCAGCTCGCCAAGGCTTTGGGCCGGCGAGTCCTCGATGGCCAAGGCATCCTTGAATACCACCGCGTTGGGCACATCGCCCACCGCCTCCTCGGTCTTGGTGGCGGTCACCACCACCTCTTCCATAACTGCCACCGGCGCGGCCGCCATGGCCACGGTCGGGGTCGCAACAACCAAGGCGGCCATTGCCATGTACACCTTTTTCATCTTCGTTCCTCCCTTGTGCAAACAAGGTTGTCTGGCCGGGGAGGGCCGCTGACGGAGCGGCAAAAAAAAATCCCCGGACCGATTTGAATCGATCCGGGGATTTCCCAAGGTATCCACGCTAGATCATGTGCGGCCGCTTGTCCACGGCGGTCCGCTCCAACTCCCTCCTGGCAGGTCTTCTGACTTCCGGATCATCCTTGCTCCGCACCTTCCCGTGGAATCACAGTGGCATTTCGCGGAGCTCGTCCCCGGTTACAGCGGCGGGCCCGTCCCGGATTCGCACCGGGTTCCCTGTTATGCTCGCAAGCGAGCGCCAGTTGGTATAATTTACATAATTACCCGAGAGACGCGCCACTGTCAATCGGAGAAACCACCAGGGCCAATCGCCCTCGCCTACCTTGCTCCAGCGATGTTGTACTTGCCGCTGTACCCCCTGGGGGTGACCATGAAGTTCTCCCAGGCAAAGGTCATGGAGTTGCCGATGATCACGCAGGATTGCATGCCTACCTCGGCGTCGAGCATCTTCTCCAAGGTGGTCAGGGTGACGGCCTCGTTCTCCCTGGTCGCGGCGGTGACGATGCCCACCGGCGTTTCCGGGCCGCGATGGGCAAGGATGATCTCCCGCGCCCGTTCGATGTGTTCGGTGCGCTTCTTGGACTTGGGGTTGTAGAGGACGATGACGAAATCGGCTTGTGCTGCCGCCTCAAGCCGCTTTTCGATGAGGGGCCAGGGGGTGAGCAGGTCGGAGAGGCTGATGGCGGCGAAGTCGTGCATCAGCGGCGCGCCGAGCCGTGCGGCACAGGCGTTCAAGGCGGCAATGCCGGGGATTACCTCGATGCGCACCGAGTCGTTCCGCTTGCGGGCCATCTCGAAGACCAGGCCGGCCATGGCGTAAATGCCCGGATCGCCACCGGAGACCAGGGCCACCTGCTTGCCGCTCGCGGCCAGTTCCAGACACTGACGGGCGCGTTCCACCTCCTTCATCATCTGGGAGGTGAGCACCTCCTTCCCCTCGAGGAGTTCGGGGATGAGATCGAGGTAGGTCTGATAGCCGACGATGACCTCCGAGGCGGATAGGGCCTCCCGGGCTGCCGGGGTGAGGTGCTTCAAGCCGCCGGGGCCGGTGCCGACAACGTAGAGGGCGCCTGGGCTATGGCAATGGTGACGTCCTTCCATTTCATCTTCCTGACTAAGAGGTTATCGGCGCCGCTGCTCAAGATGGCGGCCGGTTCGGCAACGCCTTGGGCGCCGGTGGCGCGCAGCACGGCCTCAGAGGGGCTGATGCCGGCCACGCGGTTCAGTACGTCCTTGCTGTAAAACTCGATGGACAAGCCTCGCTCCTCGGCAAAGGCAAGGAGCCCAGGCTCATCCGCCTTCACGTCGATGGAGGCGAGGTTGCGGATGGCCAACCGCGAGAGATCATTCCTTGTGAACGCCTCGTCGAGGGCCGTGGCGATCTGCCCGCTGGAGGCGCCCCGGTTGCAGCCGACACCAACCACCAGATGGCGGGGACGGAGCACCAGGGTCCCCGTCGGCCAGGGGCCATGACGGTGGCTCACGATACAGTCGGCGGATTCCGGCTCGCTTGCCACGGCAAAATCCGGCGGCAGCGAGGCCACGGGAATCTCGGAATAGAGCCGCAATTCGCCACTGTTGACCAATTTGGCGCTGGCCTGGGTGAGGGCCTGGCACTCCTCCACCACCAGGTTCTGTTCCCGCGCCCAGAGGTCGAGGGCGGTGTGGCCGAGGACATCCGAGGCGGTGGTGATCACCGCCTGGCCGCCGGTTACCTGCGCCACCCGCTGGGCCAGCTCGTTGGCGCCGCCAAGGTGGCCGGAGAGGAGGCTCACGGCAAAGCGCCCCGCCTCGTCCACCACCACCACGCCTGGGTCGCGCTCCTTGTCGCAAACCAGGGGGGCAATGAGCCGCACCACGATGCCGGCGGCCATGACGCAAATCAGGCCGTCGTACTCCTGCCAGAGGGCGGGCATCATGGCACCGAGGCCGGTCCGCCGCGGGATCACCGTTCCGCCAAGGGCGGCGGCGAGGCGGGCGGCGAGACGCTGACCGCCCTCGCTCACCGCGAGGCAGGCGAGGCGTGGTTTTTCAGACCGTACGGCAACCATGGCTGAATTCCTTGGCGTAGAGCCTGGAAAGGGCCTCGGGCGGCAGCTCGGCAAAGACGCGGCCCACGGCGATGATCGCCGTCTTATTGATCCCGGCCTTCTCGACCTGTTCCGCAATGGTGGCGAGCGTCCCTCGGATAATCCGCTGCTCGGGCCAGCTCACCTTCTCCACCACCGCCACCGGCGTCTCCGCCGGGTAGCCGCCTTGTTGGAGATCGGCCACCACCTCGCCGATCATGCTGACGCTCAAGAGGATGAGCATGGTGGCCTGGTGGCTGGCCAGACTGGCCAGGTCCTGGCCCTCGGGCACGGGGGTGCGGCCGGCCCGGCGGGTGATGATCACGGTCTGGGAGACCTCAGGCAGGGTCAGTTCCGCCTGGAGCGCCGCGGCGGTGGCGGTGGCGGAACTCACCCCCGGCACCACCTGGTAGGGAATGCCCCTCCCATCGAGGGCCGCCATCTGCTCCTTGATCGCCCCGAAGATGGAAGGATCGCCGGTGTGGAGACGCACCACCGTCTTGCCCTCAGCCCAGGCCTTGGCCATGAGATCGATGATTTCCCCAAGGTGCAGGGGCGCCGAATCATGCACCTCCGCCTTGAGCCCTGCCACCAAAACCTTGGGGACCAGGCTGCCGGCATAGACCACCAGATCGGCCTCCGCAAGCAAGCGCTGGCCGCGCACCGTAATGAGTTCCGGGTCGCCCGGCCCTGCCCCGACAAAAGAGATTGGATTCGTTGCCATGGCCATCACTTGCGCACGATCACGGTGGAGAAGTAGTGAAGCTCCTCGCCCGCCGCGGCGGCCAGATCACGGCGCACCCGCTCGTCCGTGTGGCTCACCCGCTCCACCAGCACCGCCTTGTCGAGGAGGTCGAGTTCGGAGAGGAGTGAAACCACCTTGGGCATCACCCGGTGCACCTTCATGAGGACCACGGAGTCGAACTGCTCGATGGTCTCGCGCAGCCGGCCGTTCTCAAAGGTGGCCGGGATGACCACCAGGCGGTCGTCACCGAGGCAGAGGGGCTGGCCCACGGCCGCCGCCGAGGCGCCCACGGAGGAGACGCCGGGCACCACGGAGATCCGTGCCTCGGGCGCATATTTGAGCAGGGTCTCGCAGACGTAGAAGCCGGTGCTGTAGATGGCCGGGTCGCCCAGGGTGGGAAAGGCCACGTCGATGCCCTGGGAGAGCTTGGCCCAGATCGCCTCGGCGGCAAACCTCCAGGCCGCCTCCACCTCGGGGGCCGGGGCATGGCCCATGCGGATCTTCTTCATGGGGAAGTGAAGCTCCAGGATTTCCTTGTCCGCCGTGGCCACCACGCCGGAGAGGATGGAAAGCGCGGTGCTCTCCCCCTCCTGGTAGGCCTTGGGCGCGAACCATACCGGACAACACGCCAGCAGCCGCGCCGCCTTGATGGTCATGAGTTCCGGGTCGCCCGGCCCAACGCCAATCACGTAAAAATGTCCACTCATTTCCTGCCCACCATGATGGCTATGGGATTCATCCTCATCTCCTCGCCGGCCGGATAGACCCGGCGGCTGACACTGATCTCGCTGATGGTCACCGCGAGCCCGGCCCGATAGAGCAGGGCGGGCGCTTGTTCCTTGGTCGCAGGGATGACGCCGTTTACCACCATCAGGCCGCCGTCCCCGAGCCGGACGGCGGCGCGTTCGATGATGGCCGCCAGATTGCCGCCGCCGCCGCCGACAAAGACCCGGTCCGGATCGGGCAGTCCAGCCAGGACCTTTGGCGCCTCCGCGTCCACCACGGTGACGTTGTAAACACCAAATTTACGGCAATTGGCGCGGATGTTGGCAAGCTCCACCGCATTGCGTTCAACCGCATAAACGCAGAGCCCAGGGGCGAGGCGCGCCGCCTCGATGGCGACCGAACCGCTGCCCGCGCCGATATCCCACAACACCCCTTCAGCAGGCAAGCGCAGCGCATGGAGGGTTGCGGCCCGCACCGCGTCCTTGGTGATGAGGCCGCGGCTGTGGATAATTTCTGGCTCATGCAGGCCAAAGACCGGCAAGGCCGCTGCCCTCTCCGGCCTTGCGAGAAGCATGACGTTCAGTGCGCCAAAATCGCGCCCGGCAATCTCGACCAGCGACCCCACATGGAGCCGCTCATCGGGCAATCCCAGATTCTCCGCCACCCGCACCGTATAGCCCGCGGCCAGCTCGGTGTCGCCCAGGTTCTCGCAGGCTGCGAGCAAGGTCTGGGCCACCACGGCCGGCGAGTTCTCCTGATCGGTGAAGCAGAAGACCCGAGGGTGCGGCAGGAGCCGGGCCCCCAGTTCCCCGAGCGGCCGGCCATGGAGGCTCACCACAGCCAGATCATCCCATGGCTCGCCGAAACGGGCACAGGCCAGTTGCAGCGAGGAGAGGGCTGGATGGACCACGACCCGCTCCCGGCCCAGACGGCGGACAAGGGCACGGCCGATGCCGAAGAAGAGCGGGTCGCCGCTGGCCAATACCGCCACCTCCGTTCGAGCAAGGCGCTCCGCAACCGCTGCCAGGGCCTGCTCCAGCGGGGTAATGGGTAATACCTCGACGCCCAACCCCTCCACCAGGGGTCGGTGGCGGCTCGATGCCACCACGCAACCGCAGCGAACAACAAGGGCCCGCTGCTCACCGCTGAGGACGCTGCCCGGCGCAATGCCGACGAGCTGGACCTCAAACACGTTCCACCACCCTGCCGTGGCCATCCACGAGAAAGAGTTCCACCGGAAGCCCCGCGGTCCGCTCGGCATAGGCCTTGGCCTCCAGACAAACCAGCCGGACCACGTCGTGCCGGCCCAAGGTCACAAGCCGTTCGTAAAGCTCGCGGGCAGTGTTACACCCTGCCAGTTTCGAAAGGAGCGCACCCTCCACGCCAAGCCGCGCCAGCAGACCCACCGCCTCCTCCACCTCCAGGGCGCCGTGGCGCACATGGGTCTGGGGAATCGCCATGGCCGCCTTCACCGCCTTGGCCCACATGGCGGCGAGATGAATACGCTGGAAGCCCCGTTCCGCCGCGGCCTTGAGCGAGAATTCCAGATAGTCGCCCATCATGGCCAGCCCTTCCTCGGGCAGCGCCAGGAGCTCCTGCACCGCCCGCTCCGAGGTGCGGCCGGTGGAGAGGACGACGGCCTCAAGCCCCGCCGCCCTGGCCACTCCCATGGAGGCGCTGATGGTGGCGGTCCACGCCTCGGCGGAAACCGGGCGCACGATGCCGGTGGTGCCGAGAAGGGAGAGTCCGCCCACGATGCCGAGCCTGGCGTTCAGGGTCTTGGCGGCCAGTTCCTCGCCATGGACCACGCCGATGGTGATCCTGACCCTGCCCGTTGCCCAGCTCCCGGCCAGGGCCTCACTGACTGCCGCGTCGATCATCCGCCGCGGCGCCGGGTTGATGGCCGGCTCGCCCACCGGCACCGGCAACCCGGGCTTGGTCACCATGCCGACACCATCACCAGCACAGAGGACAAACCCACCCAGTTCCACACAACGCGGCAACGACACATTCCCGGCATGCCATGCGGCAGTGGCCACGATCTCGGCGCCGTTGGTCACGTCCGGATCGTCGCCCGCGTCCTTTACCACCGAGGCGAGAAATCCGCCATCCGCCTCGGCCTGAGATCGGCACAGCACAAAACGCACCCGGCTCCCATCCGGAAAGGGAATGATCACCGACTCTCCGCCCGCCCCGCCGCGGAGGCCGAGAACCGCCGCCTTGGCCGCAGCCGCCGCGCAGGCGCCGGTGGTGTATCCGGAACGCAGCCTCTTGGCCACTTCAGCCCTCCTCCACCAAGCGCAGCAGGGCGTTCACCGTGGCCGCGGCCACCGGGCTTCCACCCTTACGGCCCAAGGTGGTGATGAAGGGATATGTCTTCTCCGCCAGGATCGCCTTGGACTCGGCGGCATTGACAAAGCCCACCGGCACGCCCACCACGAGGTCCGGGCGAAAAAACCCCTCCTCGATCAACCGCATCACCTCGAGTAAGGCGGTGGGCGCATTGCCGATGGCGACGATGCCGATGTTTGCCCCGGCCAATTTGCGGATCGCCATCTCGGAACGGGTGAGCCCCTTGGCCTTGGCCTCGGCCGCCACCTCGGGATCGCCCACCCCGCAGAGCACCTGGCCGCCGTGTTTTGCAAGGAGCCCCTTGCTGATACCGGTGGCGGACATGGTCACGTCGGCAAGGACGTTCTTGCCCCCCAGGATGGCCTGGCGCGCTGCGGCCATGGCCGCGGGATGGAAGCGGAGGCTCTCGGCAAAGGAAAAATCGCCGGTGGCGTGGATCACCCGCCGCACCACGGCGAACTCCTCAAGGCTGTGCGTGGTTGGGCCAAGCTCCGCCTCGAGGATGCGGAAGCTCTCCCTTTCTATTTCTTCAGGCTTGACCTGCTGCAACTGCACGTTCATTTGACCTCCTCCCCGCCCTGAAGGACGGGGCTTGCGGCGCGGAAGACCTTGGGTCAAGACTCCTCACAGCCACGGACAAAATTTCTGGCCACCTCGGGCCGCGCTCCCCAATGCAGATGCAGGTAGCCGCCCAGGGTCTTCTTAAACAGATACCCCTCCTCCCGTCCATCGGCCAGGCGATAGCAGCGCGCCACATGCCCCGGCATGGGGTCGATAACGGAGTAGTGGAACTCATGACCGCGCAATACCATGCCTGCCGGGCCAAGTGGGCTCATGCCCTTCTGAGTCGTCTCGCGATAGCCGAGGCTCGCTCGGCCCTTCTGCATCCGCGCCTCCACCGGATAGACTGCGGCCATGGAGTGGAAGCGGCCTTCCATATCGTGGATGCCCCGGCTCAGGTACATAAAGCCGCCGCACTCGGCGTAAAGCGGGCGGCCTGCTTCGGACCAGCTACGGATCGCCTGGCGCATGGATAGGTTTGCGGCAAGCGCTTCCGCATGGAGTTCCGGGTAGCCGCCACCCAGGTAGAGCCCTTGAATCCCCTCCGGCAGCGCCGCATCCGAGAGAGGGCTGAACTCGACCAGCTCGGCGCCTGCCGCAACCAAGCGGGAGAGGTTCTCCTCGTAATAGAAGCAAAAGGCGCGATCCCGGGCAATGCCGATCCGCACCGGCGTTCCGGTTGGTATATCACGCGGTTCCGGGACGGGCCGCGGTTCCGCCGTGGCCGCCAATTGCACAAGACGCTCGAGATCGACATGGCGGGCCACGGTCTCCGCAAGCCTCGCCAGCGCCTCGTTGCCGAGCGGCGCCTCGTCCCCCATGTGGAGGCCGAGATGACGCTCGGGGATCGAAAAAGATGCCTCCCGGGGAAGATGGCCGATAACCTCGGTCTGGCAATGGGCCGCAATCGCGTTTCGCAACAACTCCAAATGGCGGTCGCTCCCCACCCGGTTGAGGATCACCCCGGCCAGGCGCACCGCAGGGTCCAGAGTCTCGAAGCCTTTGACCAGGGCGGCCGCGCTCTCGGCCAAGGAACGGGCATCCACCACCAAGATGACGGGCAACCCAAGCACCTTGGCCAGATAGCCCCCGCTCCCCTCGCCGCCGTCAAAAAGCCCCATCACCCCCTCCACCAGGCTCACATCGGCCGAGGCGGCATGGCGGGCAAAGCACTCCCGCACAAAGGGCTCCCCGCACATCCATGCGTCCAGGTTGTGGGAGATGCGGCCCGTCACCAGGCGGTGCAGAGTGGGGTCGATGAAATCGGGGCCAGCCTTGAACGGCTGCACCAGGAGCCCCCGCCGGGCAAGGGCGGCCATCAACCCCAAGGTGAGGGTGGTCTTGCCGCAGCCGCTGTGGGTGCCAGCCAGGAGAAGCCCGGAGATGCGGGAAGTGGCCACGGTCACAGCTCAGCGCCCTTCCTTGAAGTATTGCGGGTAGAGAAGGTGACCGATCCGGCGGATGCCCCCGGGGAGACGCAGGGTGGGCCGGGCGATCAACTCCTCGTCCACCAGAAGCACCTTCCCCTCCCGCACCGCCTTGATGGCGGAAAAACCCGGTTCGTTGACAATGGCCGCCTTGTCCACCTGATTCATCGGCCCGCTCTGGGCCAGAAAAACATCGATATTTGCAGCCTTGGCCAGGATCCGCTCCTTGCCGTAGGCGGCGATGTTGGTCTCCCGCACCCGCTCGGCATCGCTGGCCACGTTGACGCCGCCCGCCCTAGTCAGGGCGAAGATCGCCATGCTGGTGGGGGCAAAGGTTTTCATCTTGGCGTGGATCGATTCAAAGTAGACCCGCTGCCGCTGCGATTCAGGGATAGCGGCCACGATGCGGTCGATGGCATGCAGCTCCTCCTGACACCGCTTAACCATGGCCTCGGCCTCGTTGGCCTTGTCGGTGAGCAGCCCGAGCTGGCGCCAGTAATCGTAGGTCTCGTCGATGCTCACCGGCTGGAGCGACACCACGGTGATGCCGGCCTCCATGAGCTTTGCAACCAGCTGGGGCTGGCTGCGTTCGATCATCGGCCGGATCAGCACCAGATCGGGCCGGGCGGCCATGATCCGCTCCGGGTCGCCCCGGTAGTCGAAGGTCGGCTTGGCCAAGGCGGCGGGCGGGAAATCCTCGTGCTTGGAGACCCCGACGATCTCCCGGTCAAGGCCAAGGCTGAAGAGGTTCTCGGTGTGGGCCGGGTACAGGGAGACAATACGACGAAAGGGCCGCTGCACCGTAACGGTGCGGCCAGCCTCGTCCACGAAGCTCGCCACGGCGCCGGCCTGCGCCGCGACCCCGACGAGCAGGAAGAGCATCGGCGGCAATATCCTGAAAATCCGCATCATTGCACTCCATAGCGAAAGGAGACCCGCAGGCTGCCGCTGAAATCGTCGGGCGCCACCCTGCTCTCCACGCCAAAGACCTCGGCGATAACCGCACTGGTGAGGGTTGAGCCGGTTGGCCCGGCAGCCCCCACCCTGCCCTTCTGCAAAAACACCAGCTCGTCGCAATAGGCGGCGGCAAGGTTCAGATTGTGGACCACCGCGATCACCGTCCCGCCCTGGCGCACCCGTTCCCGCGCCACCTGGAAGATCATAAGGGAGTGGCCGATGTCGAGGTTGGAGGTCGCCTCGTCGAGGAGCAGGATCGGGGTGTCCTGGGCCAGTGCCCGGGCCACCACCACCCGCTGCCTCTCGCCGCCGGAAAGCTCGGTGACCGGACGCTCCCGCAGCTCGCTGATGTCCAGGGCCGCCATGGCCTCCTCGGCTCTGCCCATGTCCTTTGGGCCAGGTGCGCCGAAACGCGGCAGGTACGGGTGACGGCCCATGAGCACCACCTCCAACACCGTGAAGGCAAAGGGAATGGAAAAGTCCTGGGGCACCAGGGCCACCTGCCGCGCCAACTCCCGCCGGGCAAGAGCGCCAACCGGCATGCCATCGAGCAGCACCCGCCCCTGCCGCGGCCGGCGGTTGGCCATGAGCACATCAAGCAGGGTGGTCTTGCCGCAGCCGTTGGGGCCGACCAAACCGTAAAATTTCCCCGGCACCAGAGCCAGACTCACGCCGGCCAGCGCCGTCTTGCCCGGATAGGAGAAATGGACATCCTCCAACTGGAATCCCGTTCTTTCACCCATGGAAGGCCCCCCTCCTCCGGAAGATGTAGCAGAAGAAGGGACCGCCGATCAGGGCGGTGAGCACGCCGATGGGAACCTCACTGGGCAGCACCGCCCTGGTCACGGTGTCGGCCGCGAGCAACAGCAGGCCGCCGGTCAGGGCCGCCACCACCACCAGATGCCGGTTGTCCGGTCCTACCACCATCCGCATGAGGTGCGGGACAATGAGGCCGATAAAGCCGATGATCCCCGAAACCGAGACGCACACCGCCACCAGCAACGAGGCGGTCACCAGGAGAATCCTGCGCACCCGGCCGGTCTCCACGCCCAGCGAGTCGGAGATGCGGCTACCCAGGGCGATGATGTTGAGATCACGGCCATAATAGACGGCCACGCCAAGACCGGCAAGCAGCGTGGCAAAAACCACCCCGACCTGCGGCCAGGTCCGACCGGAAAAGCTGCCCATCAGCCAAAAAACGATCATCCCCACCTGTTCGTCCGCCAGGTACTTCATGAAGCTGATCCCCGCCGCCAGGATGGCGCCGACGATAACCCCGGCCAGGATCAAGGCATTGGCCGACAGCTGACCGTCGTGGGAGGCAAGCAGCAGCACCACCACCAGGGCCGCCATGGCGCCGGCAAAGGCAAAAAGCGGCACCGACAGATGGCCGAGCAGGGTGTGGTTGACGAGCAGGGCCACCGAGGCGCCGAAAGCGGCGCCGGAAGAGATGCCAAGGGTATAGGGGTCGGCGAGGGGATTGAGCAGGATCCCTTGAAAAAGCACGCCGCAGACGGCAAGCCCGGCGCCGACCCCCACCGCCGCCAGGATGCGCGGTAGCCGCACCTCGAGCACCACCTGGGGAAAAATCGGGTCAAGCCCCGCGACAAGGGTGGCATCGCCGGTAAGCCGCCCGGCGATCACCCGCACCACCTCGACCGGGGTGATGCGGATGAAGCCAAGCCCCGTGGAGACGACGATGGCGGCGAATACCGCCACCGTCAGCCCCAGGACCAGCCACGAGCATGTCCGCTGGGTGGAGTGCATGATCCCTCTACTTGAGCTCCACACCGTGATCCTTGGCCGCATCACGGATGTGTTGGACAAAGATCTCGGCAAAGGGGGCGCTTGCGCCAAGGCCATCCAGCTCGACCCGCACATCCATCCCCTTGGCCTCCAGCACCTTGCGCCAGGAGTCGGGCTCATCGCCGGCCATGTCGTTCCTGGCGTGGTCGCCGGCCACGGTCATGAGTGGCTTGAGATAAACCTGACGCACGTTGTCACGCTCCAACGCCGCCGCCACCCGCTCCACCTCCGGAAACCCTTCCACCATGCCGATATAGATCCTGGTCTCCGGGTACAGCTCCCGCATCACCGCCTCCAGCTCCAGGCAGTAACCGGTGGAGTAATGCTCGTTGCCGTGGCCCATATAGACCAGGGCGCGCTTCTCCCTGGCCGCGGCCTTGACATCCTCGGCCAGGGCCCTGGCGGCAATCTCGATGTCCTTGCGGTACTCATGCTCGATGCCGGGAAGCCCCAGAGCGGGACGGCCGATGATCACCCGCTTGAACGGCATGTTGCGCTCCTTGACGGTACGGATGGCATTGAGTCCGTCGACGTAGGAGGCAAGATCGGCGAACTCTTCGCCGGCGACCATGTGGGTCGGCTGGATGATGAGCGTGTCGTACCCCTCGTCCTGGAGGTTGGCCAGGGCAGCGAGCGGCCCCTTGACCTCGATGATCTCCCTGGGCACCTCGGGGTGTGCCGCCCGGTAGGCCGGATCCTGGCTACGCTTCTGCCAGATCCGGCGGATGATGTTGGAGGTGAAGGCGAGTTCCACCCGGGTCTTGGGGAAGGCCTGCTGAACGCGATCGCGGATGACGAGGATGCCGGGCAGCCCCTCGATGTGGCTCGTGCCGAAGACGGCCAGCACGATGGCCGTCTTCTCGCCAGGCTTGGCCCCGGCGGTGAGCGGGATGGCCAGGGCAAGCAGGATAAGCAAAATTCCCTGAATCACTTTGTTGTTGCGCATACGTTTTTCTCCTTTTCTTTGGGTTGGTGTGTGGTACCGCATGATTATATAGTTGCAAGCAGGTATGCTTTGTTCATGGGAAGAGCCGTCATGCAAGCACTTGTTGATGAACTGAATCTGTCGCAGGAGACTGCTACTGCGCTGGCGGAGCCCGCCGCCACCAATTTTCTGGAGACCACGACATGCTGATCGCCCTTCACAAGAACGCACGCGCCACGCCGGCGATCCGCAAGGAGATCGCCCAATCCACGGAGTCCATCGCGGCTTGCGCCAGACGATTGGGCATCAGCGAAATGACGGCGCGCAAGTGGCGCAACCGCAGCGAATTCAATGACCGTTCGCATACGCCCCACACTTTGAAGACGACGCGGCAGCGGCGGCAGAAACGCTCTCCCCCATCACGCCCGTTGCCGCCCCCTTTCCGCGAAGGCGTCTCGAATAACCGAGTGGCATACAGCAAACAGGCAGGTCTCCTGGCTCTTCCCCAAGGCTCGCGCACCTTCCCATCTCGAATCGGCAGAGACAGTGGCTTCTGCGCCAGCCGCGCCTGCCCCAAAGAATGGCGGCAGGCAGGAATGACAATGGCGGGACCGCTCCCGATTTACACGGGATTCCCTGTTAGGCGCCGTGCTGAAATGCCTTGCACGAATCCGCCTCACCCTTACGGAGCCTCATGCCGCCGCCGTGATGCTGATTGTTCAAGTTATTTTTTGCTCGGCGGCTTAGGCCCTCACGAGCGCCGGTTTGCATTTTTTCAGAATCGTTCCCCGACCCTGGTTTCGTTACAGCGTTCTTCCTGCCTCCCTAAAGGGTCGCCCAGTAATAGCCGATCCCCACCACGATGATGCTGCCGATACGGAAGGCCTGGCTGCAGAAGATCAACTCCGAGGCGAGACGCGGGCTGAAGATCCCGGCATAGTACGGGTACTGGTGGCGGAAGGTGCGGACCGGCGAGGCAAGCACGTTGCCGACCAGAAGGGCCAGCACCACCTGACGGGCATCGAGGGTGCCTGCTTCGAGCAGGGCGCCGGCCGCAGCGAGCCCGGCGGCAAACTCGGCGGCCACATGGGCGATCACGATGCCGAAGGCGCGCGGATCGAGCCAGGAGAGGAGGGTAAGATGGTCGGTCAGCACGTACTCCAGCCAGTGAAAAAGGCCCAGCCGGTGCAGGAAGAAGATCAGGGTGTAGATGGGCACGGTAAAGAGGATGATCTTCCGTATCCTGCGCCGAAAACGCCGCCATGCCTTATCGAATGCCTGGCGCATGGAGAGCGGCCGGTGGGCAGCCAGTACCGAGTCCACATCACCGCCATCCCGGGCAGGCACCCAGAGGCGCCCCACCACCAGCACCAAGACGGTGCGCAGGAGGGCGGCCAGCAAAGTAAGCCCCACGTAAAGAAAGGCGGCAAGCTTGATAAGCGGCGCGGTAAGAAAAAAGACCGTGGGCAGATGGATAAAATAATTGGGCAGACTGTTGAAGAGGTTGGCCAGCACCAGTTCCCGCTTGTTCATCCGTCCCTGGTCGTACGCCTCGGCCAGCAGGGTGTTCGCGCCCACCCCGGAGAAAAAGGCCATGGAGAAGCTGGCGCCGACGGTTTCCGAAAGGTGGCCGACCCGGATCAACGGTTTGGCCAGCAAGGCAAGCCCCCGGGTCCAGTTCAGCGCCTCGATGAAGTTGGCGAACAAAAGCCCCGCCGAAACACTGGCAATGAGCCGGATAAGCGGCCAGCCCAGGCCGTGCCAGAGCGAGTTTATGGTGAGAGCGTGCGCTTCCATGGTCAATAAAAAGAATCCCCGGACCGATGTTGCATCGATCCGGGGATTCCCATGCTATCCACGCTAGATCATGTGCGGCCGCTTGTCCACGGCGGTCCGCTCCAACTCCCTCCTGGCAGGTCTTCTGACTTCCGGATCATCCTTGCTCCGCGCCTTCCCGTGCAAGCACAGTGGCATTTCGCGGAGCTCGTCCCCGGTTACAGCGGCGGGCCCGTCCCGGATTCGCACCGGGTTCCCTGTTATGCTCGCAAGCGAGCGCCAGTTGGTATCTTTTCTTATTACTTGATCATCGCCTCGCTGTCAACCCCCGCCCCGAATCTCTGCAGGCTTGCGTCAAAGTCGGCAGCGGCATGTTTTTTTTACCACGAAGGGCACGAAGAAAAACGCGCCGCAAGACCTCCCCCGTGCTCTTCGTGTGCTTCGTGGTGGAATGGACTCGTAATTCGCTCCGTGTTTATTCTGACCTTGACGGGGCCTTGCGGATCTCTGAAATCATGTTCAAAGAAGCCGCAGCCGCCGGAGCAGCTCGACCACCTGCCGCTGATCGAGCCTGGTCAACCCCGCCTCGTCCGCAATCGCCAGGGCGGCCTGGTACTCCTCCGACAACAGCACCCGGTCAAGCGGCGGGAAATCGCGGGCCCGGCCACAAGGGCGGTACTGATCCATGACATTGACGTAGGTGGCGGTGGAGATCTCCTGGGCGAAAAAATGGAGGATTTCCCTGGTCTCCTCCAACCCCTCCGGCATGACCAGATGGCGAACCAGGAGCCCGTGCTCGGCAAGACCGTCAGCGTTGAGAACCAGATCGCCCACCTGACGGTGCATCTCCCGGATGGCCAGGCGGGCCTTTTGCGGATAATCGGCGGCGGCACAGAACCGCCTTGCGCTGGCGCTTAACCAGAACTTGAAATCCGGCATGTAGATATCCACCACGCCGTCAAGAAGCCGTAGCGTCTCCACCTCGTCGTAGGCGCTGGTGTTGTAGACCAGGGGCACCGAAAGCCCCGCCTCGACGGCAAACGGCAGCGCCTCCAGGATCTGGGCCACCACATGGGTGGGGGTGACCAGGTTGATGTTGCGGCAGCCCAGCCCCTGCAATGCCACCATCATGGCGGCCAGTTGGCGGGGGCTCGCCTCCTCCCCTTCCCCCAGGTTGCTGATCTCGTAGTTCTGACAAAAAACGCAGCCGAGGTTGCAGTTGGAAAAGAAGATGGCGCCGGAGCCTCCCTGGCCGACCAACGGCGATTCCTCACCGAAATGGGGGTGGCTTGCGGCCACCACCGCCAGTCTGCCAGTGTGGCAATACCCCCTTCCCTTGTCACTACGATCGACGCCACACCGCCTTGGGCAGAGATCGCAGCCGACCAGCCGCGCCACCGCCGCGTCCCGGCGGCGACCGAGTTCGCCGGTGGCGTGGAGCGCGAGATATCCCGGCGCCGCAGCCATCTCAGCCCCTCTTCAGCAACAGGTGGTTCCGCCAGTAGAGCAGGATGTCGCCAGCCACCATGGAGCCGTTAAGAATGTAAAGGGCGATGATCGGGTCCGGGCTGTAGAAAACCTTGTGCAGAATGCCGGAGAGGTAGCCGGCGAGCACCACGCAGAGGAAGGAAAGGCTCTTGCCGGCGTTGGTGCGAGAACGGTAGGATCGGTAGAGGGAAAAGGGCCAGGCCGCGCCAAAGCAGAGCAGCATCAAGGCTTCAAAGATACTCATCGGGTTCTCCGCCTGGGGTTGGACAAGCCTCGGAGTCGCCAGAAAACACGGAAAACAGGCGACAACGGCTCAACAAAAGGCCATTATTCCCCCGCCTCGACGAAATGCCAAGCAAAAAAGGGGGTGGATGCCAAGGCATCCACCCCCTCGATACTCCCGATAAACAGCTCGGCTCCTTACCAAGCTCCCCGCATCATGCCGGGCCCCATGCCCATGCCCATACCCATACCCATGCCGCCGCCGAACCCGCCGCACAGCTTGCCGGCGATCCCGCTCTCCTGGGCCTTCTTCTGCATGGTCTCGCGCAGATCGAACAGCTCCTCGGAGAGCTTGGCAGCCTTCTTCTCGTCCGGTGTGGCGGCGGCAAGCACAGCGTTCAACTCCGCGTGCTTGACGGTCATCTTCTTACGCAGCTCCGCGGTGTCGTTGAAGAACTTGTCCCGCGCCTTGGTGGTTGCCTCGTCGAGCTGTCCCTGGGCGCATGGCCCATTGCCATTGCCAGGCCCATAGCCGGGGCGGGCCTCGGCGAACTGATACCCGGTCAGACCGATGGTGGCGATGGCGGCGATGGCAAGCAGTGTCTTTTTCATGGCGATACCTCCTTGTCTTGGTATGTGGATTGTGGTTGCTCTGCTGACCGCTTTCTGGCCACTTCCCAATTTCAACATCCGTGCCAACAGCACCAGACCACACCCAACAAGGCGTAATCACGATCTTCTTTTAAAACCCTCCCCATATCCACCGCTCGGCATCCTCTCCACACCACGCTTGGGTGGATACTTTTTATCCAGCCCCCACCTTCCCTGGCTACTTTTTACCCGGCCACGGGACCCAGGCAGGGGTCCCGTGGCCGGCATGCCGCATGCTCCTCCCCGAATTCGGCCATCACCTCCTCTTCCTCGCTTCTGGCCAGGCGGACGTACATCCACCTCCGTTGACTACTCTTTCCGGCCATGGCCACGATGGCCGCGGCCGAGCATGAAGAGATGCATGAGCGGGCAGAGCAGCAGGAGCAGAGAGGGCAAAGCGTCCAGAAGATGTCTCCTGTGGCCGGCCAGCAGCCCACTCTTCACCTGCTACGTGCCCTTCATGGCGAGGAAACGCCATTGCCGGCCATGATGTCCCCCTCTGCCCGAAAGACTTCCGACAACCGCTGGCACACCCATTGCATACAACCAAAAGGCACAGATGGCCGGCCAGCACCGCCGGCGCCAGCCCCTCGCAGGAGACAGACCTCCGTCCACCAGCGGGATAACCCAGCCACGGGACTGAAAACATGCAAAAAAAACGACCGGCCGCGCAACCACCATTCGCCTACGCCTCGCCATGGCTGCTGGCCGGCGCCATCGGCCTGCTGCTGGTGATCGCCGTCTTCTTCGGGGTCAACAACCTGCAACGCGGCAAGCGACTGATGACCGAAAGCCTTTTCAACAAGGGCCAGGCGATCATCCGGCTGGTGGGGGCCGGCGCCAGGGCGTCCTGGATGATGGGGGCATCGATGCCGCAGCAGTTGCAGCACCTCATGGAGCAGAGCAGCGGCGACGCCAGCATCCTCTCTCTCGCTGTGGTCAACGGACAGGGCACAATCCTGGCCCACAGCGCGCCGGAACTGGTGAGCACCACCGTTGCGCCGCCCGACCAGACCGCCGGCGCGATGCCGCGGCTCGGGATGCATCGGGTGACCGAGGTTGGCGGCAAGTCCGTCTTCGAGGTGATCGCCCCCTTCCGTCCCTTCATGCGCGGCCGGGGCCATTTCATGCGCCACCCGCGCGACCAGTTCTCTCCCCCTCCCAAAGCAGGCCCAGGCCAGACAGGAGCCGCTCCGCCCTGCCAGCCCACGGGTGGCGGCATGCCTGGGTCCTGGATGCCCGATGACAAAAATCTCTTCATCGTGGTCGGGCTTGACATGACGGAACAGAAACAGGCCGAGCGCCAGGACATCTTCCATCTGGGGCTGATGTCCGTGGCCATGCTGCTGGTGGCGATCGGCGGCTGGTCCGCCCTGCTGACCGCGCAGCGCTACCGCTCCTCGCAAAAAACCATCGACTCCATGCAGGCCTTCACCGATCTACTCATCGGCAGGCTGCCGGTGGGGATCATCGCCACCAACAATCAGGGTTTGATCCAGACCTTCAACTCCACCGCCGCACGTCTCACCGGGGTTCAAAAGGAGGCGGCCATTGGAAAAGCCCCGCAAGAAGCCATGGCGGAACCCTTTAGCCAACTTTTTGACATGGAGGATGGCGAGGTGCTGCGGGAAGTGGAGTTTGCGCCCCAATCAGAAAAGGGTCAGCCGACGCAGTTGCTGCTCAGTTCGCTTCCCATCCGGGATGGCGCCAACAACCCCATCGGGCGGGTGGCGCTGCTCTCCGACCTCTCCGAGCTCAAGCGGCTGGAGGCACAGGTACGGCGGCAGGAGCGATTAGTGGCCCTGGGCAAGATGGCGGCAGGGGTGGCGCACGAGGTGCGCAATCCGCTCAGTTCCATCAAGGGATTCGCCACCTTGCTCGGCTCCCGTTTCAAGGAGGAGAGCGAGGAACGCCAGGCAGCCACCCTGATGGCAAACGAGGTGGAGCGCCTCAACCGCAGCATCACCGAACTGCTCACCTACGCAAGACCCCTGCCCCTGGAGCTCCGGGAGATTGCGGCGCGGCCGTTCATCGAGGCCTCGCTCAAGCTCATCGAGAGCGACGCCACCGCGCTGGGGGTGACGCTCAGTGCAGAGATCCTGCCAGAGGACCGGATGATCCAGGCCGATCAGGACCGTCTCAACCAGGTGCTCCTGAACCTCTACCTCAATAGCTTGCAGGCCATGGAAAACGGAGGGAAACTGCGGGTAACGGTGCGCGACGGAGAGCAGCCGGGATGGGCCGAGATCGTGGTCCGCGACACCGGGCGGGGCATCCCAGCGGAGCTGGTGGATCGAGTGCTGGACCCCTACTTCACGACCAAGCCGGATGGAACCGGGCTGGGATTGGCCATGGTGCACAAAATCGTGGAGGAACACGGCGGCGCGGTCCGCATCGCCAGCCAGGAGGGAGAAGGCGCCACGGTGACGGTGGTGCTGCCCAACCCCCCTACTCCTTCTCCCTTCTGACCGAGGCCCCAACGGCGGCGAGCTTGCCCACCAGGTTGTCGTAGCCGCGATCCAGGTGGTAGACCCGCGAGATGTGGGTCTCTCCCTCCGCCGCCAGGGCGGCCACCACCAGGGAGGCGCTGGCGCGGAGATCGGTGGCCATGACCGGCGCACCGGAAAGCCCGGGGGCGCCGGTGACGATGGCGCTGTGGCCGTCGATCTTGATGTCGGCGCCCATGCGCTTGAGTTCGGCCACGTGCATGAAGCGGTTCTCGAAGATGGTCTCGGCGATGACGCTCAACCCGTTGGCCATGGTCATCAAGGCCATGATCTGGGCCTGGAGGTCGGTGGGGAAGCCGGGATAGGGCATGGTCTTCACATCGACGCTCTTGATCGCGCCCCGCCTGGCCACCTTGATGTGGTCGTAGCCCTCTTCGATGGTGAGCCCGGCCATGCGCAGCTTATCAAGAAGCGCTGGCAGGTGCTGCGGATTGCAACCGGTCACCGTCGCCTCGCCGCCGGCCGCCCCCACGGCGATCAGGTAGGTGCCCGCCTCGATCCGGTCCGGGATCACCCGGAGATCCGCGCCGCGCAGCTTCTTCACCCCTTCCACCACCAGGGTGTCGGAATCCTTGCCATTGATCCTGGCGCCCATGGCAACAAGCAGGTCCACCAGATTGCCGATCTCCGGCTCCCGGGCGGCGTTCTTGATGGTGGTCACCCCAGCGGCCAGGGTGGCGGCCATGAGGATGTTCTCGGTGCCGGTCACCGAGGGGATGTCGAAACAGACCGTGCCGCCGGAGAGCCGATTGGCCTTGGAATCCACGTAGCCGTGGGCCAGCTCGTTTTGGGCGCCGAGCTTCTCCAGCCCCTGCAAGTGGAAGTTGATGGGCCGCGCCCCGATGGCGCAGCCGCCGGGCAGCGAAACCCTGGCCTGCCCCATCCGCGCCACCAGCGGCCCCAGCACCAGCACCGAGGCGCGCATGGTCTTGACCAGCTCGTAGGAGGCCTCGCAGTTGGTGATGGTGCGGGCATCCAGGGTGAGGGTGGCCCCGTCGCGGCTCCAGGTGACGCCAAAACTCGAAAGCAGCGAGAGGAAGGTGCGGGTGTCCCGCAGGTCTGGCACGTTGCGCAGGGTGATGGGCTCGGCGGAAAGCAGGCAGGCGGCCATGAGCGGCAGGGCGGCGTTCTTGGCGCCGCTCACCGCGATCTCCCCGGAAAGGGGGCGACCGCCTTCAATAACGATCTTGTCCATGGATCTCTCGCTTTGGGAAAAAGCCCTCAACCACGAGGGCGCATGGGTTGTTGGTCAACAACGGCGGGCCTGGGCGATGCGGGGAAGCCCGGCCAGATCCGTGCGCACCAGCACGCTATCATATTCCGGGAATGACGCAAGGAGATTTCTCGCTGCCTCGCCTTGATCGGCGCCGATCTCCATAAAGAGCCAGCCCCCCGGCACCAGCACCCGCCTGGCCGCTCCAGCCAGCAGCCGGATGGCCTCGAGGCCGTCCGGCCCGGAGATGAGCGCCATGCGCGGCTCATACTCCCGCACCTCCGGCGCAAGCCCCGGCAAGGCGGCATCGGCAATGTACGGAGGGTTGGAAACCAGCAAGGCAAAGCGCTGCCCACCGGGCAGGGCGGCAAGCCAGTCGCTGTTGATTAGCCCCACCCGCCCTGCCACCCCATGGCGCTGGCAGTTCGTTTGGGCAATCCGCAGGGCGGCCAGGGAACGGTCCACGCCGACAACAAAGCGATCCGGCAGCTCCAGGGCCAGGATCACGCTGATCACCCCGCTCCCCACCCCCAAATCGCCCAGCAGCCCGGGCGGTAAGCCTTGCCGCGCCACGGCCAGCGCCTGTTCCAGCAGCTCCTCGGTCTCTGGCCTCGGGATGAGCACCTCGCTTGAAACCGCAAAGGGAAGCGACCAGAACTCCTGCTCGCCAACCAGGTGGGCCAGGGGCTCGCGGGCAAGCCGCCGGCGCAGCAACTCCTCAAGCCGCGCCGCCGTATCGGCGGCCAGTTCGTCGCCTGCCCGCAGCACCAGCCCGGATCGGTTGCAGCCCAGCAGATGACAGAGCAGCAGGGCCGCCTCCAGCCGGGGTTCGGGAATGCCTGCCTCGGCCAGGCGCGCGGCAAGCCGCTGCTGGACAAGGCCGATGGCCAGTGGGTCGGGCACGGGCGGCCTCCCTCACTGCATGGCCTGGAGGGCCTCGGTCTGGAAATGGACGATCAAGGGGTCGAGCAGGTCGTTCAACCGCCCCAGCATGATGTCGTCAAGCTGGTAGAGGGTCAAGTTGATGCGATGATCGCTCACCCTGCCCTGGGGGAAGTTGTAGGTGCGGATCCGCTCGCTGCGGTCGCCGCTGCCCACCTGGCTCCTGCGGTCGGCGGAGATCCGCTCGTCCTGCTCCCGCTGCATCTTGTCGAGCAACCGGGCCCGGAGCACCTGCAAGGCCTTGGCCTTGTTCTTGTGCTGTGATTTCTCGTCCTGACAGGTCACCACCAGCCCGGTCGGCAGATGGGTGACCCGTACCGCCGAGTCGGTGGTGTTGACGCTCTGGCCGCCGCAGCCGGAGGAACGGTAGACATCGAAGCGCAAGTCGTTGGGATTGATATCCACCTCCACCTCCTCGGCCTCCGGCATCACCGCCACGGTGACCGCCGAGGTGTGGATGCGGCCCTGCGCCTCGGTTTCCGGCACCCGTTGCACCCGGTGCGCGCCGGACTCGTACTTGAGCTTGCTGTAGACATGCTCGCCGCTGATCAGGGCGATGATCTCCTTGAAACCGCCGATGCCGGTGGGGTTGCTGGTCATCACCTCCACCTTCCATCCCTGGGCCTCGGCGTAGCGGGAGTACATCCGGAAGAGATCGCTCACGAAAAGGGCAGCCTCGTCGCCGCCGGTCCCGGCGCGGATCTCCAGGAGGATGTTCTTGTCGTCGTTGGGATCCTTGGGCAGCAAGGCGATGCGCAGTTCCTTGGTCAACTGCTCCAGTCGTTCTTCAAGCTCGGCAAGTTCGGCACGGGCCAGTTCGCGGATTTCCTCGTCCTCCTCCCGGGCCAGTTCGCGGCTGTCGGCGATCTGCTGCTCCACCCGGCGGTACTGGCCATAAAGCTCATCGAGCGTGGAAAGATGGGCATGCTCCTTGGCCACCCGCCGGAACTCGGCGGGGTCGCTGGTCAGGGAAGGATCGGAGAGGCGGTTTTCCAGCTCCAGCTTGCGCTCGGTGATGTTTTCCAGTTGGCTGAACATGGCTGCTCCGGCAGAGTGGCGGGCATGGCGCTCCTGGCAAAGCCTTGGCAAACGCTAACCCATGCTGGTTGGCAAGAGGACGATCCTGGCCACGGGTGCTTTGCCCCGGTGCCTGTCCCGCAATAGAAGGTGGCCACAAAAAAAACGCCCCTGGACAGCCCCGGGAAGGGGCGCCCAAAGGCGTTGTCGATACAAAAGAGAGAAAAACTACTTGTTCAGATGCTTGGCGTACTTCTTCATGAACTTCTCCACCCGGCCGGCGGAGTCGATGAGCTTCTGCTTGCCGGTGAAGAAAGGATGGCAAGCGGAGCAGATCTCCACCTTGAGCTCGGATTGGATGGAACCGGTCTCGACCTCGTTGCCGCAGGCACACAGCGCCTTGAAGCGGTGATATTCCGGATGAATGCCTTCTTTCATGGATATGTCCTCCGATGATCCTCAGTGATTATGTTGTTCGCCCTCCGTCGCGGAGGCGGCGGCGGTCATGATTGAATTTGGCATTATACCGCTACTGCACGATTTTGCAAGCAGCGAAACCGCCAATCAACGCAAATTATCAGCTCTTCATCATGTCGAAGAAATCCTGGTTGCAGCGAGTGCCCTTCATCTTGTCCAGGAAGAACTCCATGGCGTCCACCGGGTTCATCGCGCTCATCAGCTTGCGCAGGATCCAGACCCGGTTGAGTTCCTCCTGGGTAAGGAGCAGATCCTCCTTCCGGGTGCCGGAGCGGGCGATGTCGATGGCCGGGAAGATCCGGCGGTCGGCGAGCTTGCGATCGAGCACCAGTTCCATGTTGCCGGTGCCCTTGAACTCCTCGAAGATCACCTCGTCCATGCGGCTGCCGGTCTCGATCAGGGCCGAGGCCAGGATGGTGAGGCTGCCGCCCTCCTCGATGTTCCGGGCTGCCCCGAAGAAGCGCTTGGGCCGATGCAGGGCGTTGGAGTCCACGCCGCCGGAGAGGATCTTGCCGCTGGGCGGCACCACCGTGTTGTAGGCGCGGGCCAGTCGGGTGATGCTGTCGAGCAGGATCACCACATCCTTCCTGTGTTCCACCAGACGGCGCGCCTTGTCCAACACCATCTCGGCAACCTGGATGTGGCGCTGCGGCGGCTCGTCGAAGGTGGAGCTGATCACCTCGGCATTGACGCTCCTGGCCATGTCGGTGACCTCTTCGGGCCGCTCGTCGATGAGCAGCACGATGAGGATCACCTCCTTGTGATTCTTGATGATGGAGTTGGCGATATCCTTGATCAGCACCGTCTTGCCGGTACGGGGAGGCGCGACGATCAGACCGCGCTGGCCCTTGCCGATGGGGGCCATGATATCCATGATCCGCATGGAGTAATTGTCCGGCTCCCGCTCCAGGTGGATACGTTCCTGGGGATGGAGGGGGGTGAGGTTGGAGAAGAGGGTCTTGTCCTTGGCCTTCTCCGGCGGATCGAAGTTGACACTGTCGACCTTGAGCAGGGCGAAGTAGCGCTCGCCCTCCTTGGGGGAACGCACCGGCCCCTCGATGGTGTCGCCGGTACGCAGGTTGAGCCGCCGGATCTGGGAGGGCGAGACATAGATGTCGTCAGGGCCGGGCAGATAGTTATAGAAGGGAGCGCGCAGGAAGCCGAAACCGTCGGGAAGCACCTCCAGGACGCCGCTGCCCCAGTTGCCGCCGCTCTTCTCTGCCTGTTCGCCCACCGCCTGGAGCAGGGCAAAAATCAGCTCCTGTTTGCTGAGCCCGCTGTAGCCCTCGATATTGTGGCTTTTAGCAAGCTTGGTCAGCTCGGTGATTTTCATCCGCTTCAGTTCGGAGAGGTTCATGCACGTCCCTTCTTTGTCGCCAGTGTTGTTTTTCATCACAGGAAATCGATTGGATAGTGAGAGTAGTGATCGCGCCTGAGGCACGAGGGTTGCTGTTTGACAAGGCCACTCCCGAGCCGGGCTCGCTGCGAAATCGGCGGCCGGGTCGGGCTGTTCATGAGGCAGAAGCGGGCGAGGGTCGCTGACAGCCGGGGAGTCCCGGAAGCCATGCGCAAAAAACTACCAAGCCTGACAGGGTGCCTGAAATTTATACAGAGAACAAGACAAGAACGGATTGTGTTATGGGAGTCGGTCTGGCGGAAAGGTCTTCAAACACTGGCCACACCAAGGCAAGGATAACCACCTTTGCAAGATGGGCCGATAGTATTCGACCGATCCACAGGTTGTCAATACTTTTTCAGTGTTGCGAGGGAAAATCAGCCATCATCCACAAGCAGGCCAGAGCTGCCGCCGCAAACGGTCCACCTGCAGGCAGGTTTCCCACCAACAGCCGCTGTTGTCGATGACATGATCGGCACGCATCGCCTTATCGGCAAGCGGCAGTTGCGCGGCGATCGCCTTGCCTGCCTCCTCGACACTGAGCCGGTCACGCGCCGCCAAACGGGAAATGCAGACCGAGGCGTCGGCGTACACCACCACCACCCGGGAAAAATCCTCACTCCATCCGGCCTCATAAAGGAGCGGCACCTCGACCACCACCTTCTTCCCAGCGGCAAGGGCCTCCCCGACCTGGGCATGCACCCTCTCCCTGGCCAGAGGGTGCAACAACGCGTCAAGGGCATGGCGCAGGGAGGCATCGGCAAAGAGCGCCGTGCGCAGGCCAGGTCGATCCACGGTTCCATCGGCACGCAAAAAACGGTCGCCGAAGGCCTGGCGTAAGGCAAGCCAGCCAGCACCGCCTGGCGCGAGCAGGTCTCGGCAGATACAATCGGCGCTCAGAGACAGCGCCCCTGCCGATTCGGCCAGCAGGGCGGCGACCGAGCTCTTTCCCGATCCCATCCCCCCGGTGATGCCGATTCCCGTCAACACGCCCCGTGCTGGCATCACCCCTCTCCTTGCCGCAGCAGGGTCAAGGTGCGTTCCATATCCGGCCAGAGCGGTGCGACAAAACGCATGGCCTCGCCGCTGCGTGGATGACAGAAGCCGAGCACATGGGCGTGCAGGCACTGCCTGGTGATCTCCAGCCCGGAATAACGAAGGTTGCTCCTGCCATAGACAGGGTCGCCGGCCACCGGGCAGCCCAACGAGGCCATGTGGACACGGATCTGATGGGTGCGGCCGGTGCCAAGCACGATCTCAAGCAGAGCAAAACCCGCGCCAAACTCCTCCACCACCCGCCAGTCGGTCAACGCCTCCCGTCCCCCTTGCGCGCGGACCGCCATCTTCTTGCGATGCACGGGATGACGTCCAATGGGCAGGTCGATCCGGCCTGACCGGGAGGCTGGAATACCGTCCACGATGGCCAGGTAGATCTTGGTCACCCCGCGTCCCTTGAACTGCTCCACCAAGCTTTGGTGGCTCAAGTCGTTCTTGGCCACCACCATCACCCCGGAGGTGTCCTTGTCCAGCCGATGCACGATGCCGGGCCGCAGTTCGCCGTTGATGCCGGAAAGGGAATCGCAATGGTGCAGCAAGCCATGCACCAGGGTCGCCTCCCAGTGGCCACAGGCCGGATGCACCACCGTATTGGGCGGCTTCACAAGGACGATGATGTCGTCATCCTCGTAAAGCGGCAGAAACTCCACCGGCGCCGCCACCAGCTCGGTGGGGATGGCGGCAGGGATGGCCAGGGAGATCCGGTCGCCCCGCTGCAACAGGTGGCCGGGCTTGCGGGTGGTTCCGTTCACCAGCACCTGGCCATCGCGGATAAGCTGCTGGAGACGGGAGCGGGTCAGCCCCTGCCGCTCGCAATGGTCAGCCAGGTAGATGTCCAGTCGCTGGCCGGCAACCTGGACATCCAGGGACATCGCCTCGCCAGCTGCAATCTCGGTCATGGAATCGATGGAGTCACGCATGGATGCGGGGCACCGGCGGTGCATCCGCCGGCACGCGAGAAAAGCCAACACAGAAGAGAAACAAACAGGGACCACCCAGGGACGAGAACGCCGCAACCCCAGGGCAGGAAGGATCGATCAGGAGAAAAGCCGGTCAATGTTCTCCGCCACCTGGGTCTCGTTGAGCTGCTTGGCGATGGCGATCTCCTTGACCAGCAGATTCTTGGCCGTGTCGAGCATCCGGCGTTCGCCAAAGGAGAGATCCTTGTCCTCGCGGAGCAGAAAAAGATCGCGCAGCACGGCGGCAATCTCAAAGACCGAACCGGTCTTGATCTTCTCCATGTACTCGCGGTAGCGCTGGTTCCATGGCTGGGAGGCGGAATCCACGTCACGGGCGCTGAGGATGTCGTACACCTTGCCCACTTCCTGGGGGCCGATAACGCTGCGCAGCCCGACGTTGCGGCTGTTGGCGGTGGGAATCATGATCACCATGCTGGAATCGAGGATCTTCATCACGTAGAAGGATTGCTGCTTGTCCCCCACCTGTCGCTGCTCGATCGACTCGATCCTGCCAACCCCATGGGCCGGATAGACCGCCATATCCCCGACATTGAACATCGCCGCCACCTTTCCCTTCCAGCCCCGCATCCAGGAAGCAGAAGAGGTCTGCCTGGATATTATTAACTATAAAACAATATTTTAATATACCATATTCATCACGAATTATCAACCAGTTGAAAGACATGACATTCCGGCGGCTTATCCGTCCAGCCCGCCTCAGGCCGCATTGACGCGGTTGGCGGCGGCGGCAACCCCCTCCTCGACTATCAATCGCACCGCCTCTTCGATCCGGGTCAAACCCTCCACCACCGCACCATCCTCCTCGGCGGCGAAGCGGGAGAGCACGAAGTTGGCGGTCTCCCATCCGGCCGGAGGACGGCCGATGCCAACCCGCAACCTGACAAAATCCTTGCCGCCCAGATGCTCGATCAGGGAACGGATGCCATTGTGGCCGCCCGCCCCCCGGTTGGTCATCACCTTGACCCGGCCAAGCGGCAGGTCCAGTTCGTCATGGATGACGATGATGTGACTGTTCTCCAGCCGGTAGAATCCGGCAATGGCCCGGGCGGCAAGGCCGCTGCGGTTCATGTAGGTCTGGGGCTTGACCAGCAGCAGATCCTCGCCCCACACCCTCGCCTTGACCAATTCCGCCTGCCACTTGCTCTCCTTGAAGACAAGCCCGTGGCGGGAGGCCAGGTAATCGACGGCCATGAAGCCGATGTTGTGCCGGGTCGCCTCGTACTCCCTGCCTGGATTGCCCAGGCCAACCACCATATACACGTTCGCACCTCGCAACTTGCTTAACAACGTCTCTGTGGTCCTCCTGCACCGCAAAGGGGGATTGTAAACTATTCCCATTCCCTGTCCAGAAAAAGTCCCCCTGGCCGCCAAACGCAAAAAAAGGCCCGCTCCGCGCAAGCGGAACGGGCCTTGGGAAAACTGCCGGGAACCTCGGACAGGGGAGATTACTTCTCCTCGTCCTCGGCAAGCCCCTTGACGATAACCGCGCCGGCAAGGCCGAGCAGGCCAAGGTCCTTGACCTGGTTCATGGCCGGCTTGATCATCTGGGCCATCAGGTTACGACGCAGGTTGGCCTTGGCCTTGGCCTGCGGGGTGCTGGTGGCGACCAGCAGGGCCATGTCCTTCTTGTTGCCAAAATAGCGGACGTTGGGGCCGATCTTCACCTTGGCGCTCTCAAGACGCTTGGCGCCTTTCTTGACGTACTGACTCACCTCGGAGTTGGGATCGGAGAGGTCGCCGAAGATGCGGGCGCGGGCCAGACAGGTCTGCACGCAGGCAGGCTCAAGACCAGCGGCGACGCGCTCCACGCAGAAGGTGCACTTGTCGGCCTTGGGCTCCGCGAGATCCTCGTTGACGTAACGGGCATTGTAGGGGCAGGCGTCGGCGCAGGCACCGCAACCGAGGCAGCGCTCCTTGTCGATCTGGACGGTCCCGTTGAAGGGATCCTTCCAGGTGGCGGCGACCTTCATGGTCTTGGTGGCGCCGGTCTTCGGGTCGGTGAAGGTCATGTCCACCTGGTCCGCGGGGCATTCTGGCACGCAGGACGGCTTGTCGCAATGGTTGCACAGGCCGGGGTAGTAGGTGGACGCAAGGCCATGGGGGGTGTTGCTGGGACCGAGGCGCTTCACCCAATTGCGGCGACGCTCGCGGTCGGACGAATCCTTGCCCACCGGAACCTCCCACTCCGCCCGGCACGCAATGGCACAGGCATGGCAGCCGACGCACTTATCAAGATCTATGATCATTCCGTATTGACTCACGGTCATTCCTCCATATGAACAGAAATTAATCTGATTATTTTTGTGTCAGCAAAAAACGCGTCGGATCAAGCCGGGATGCTCAGCTCCTTGCCGTCCTTGATGAACTTGACAAAGCAGCTGCGCAGACCATGAGCGCCGGTCTCCGGATCTACAGCACCCTTGGTGATCAGGCTCTGATCGTCGATGCCCTTGCCCACGCCCACGGTCATAGCCGGGTTCATGGAGCCATAGCCGTGGGCCATGTAGACAGCATCCTTGCGGATGCCGGGAGTAACTTTGACCACGGTGGTGGTGCGGGACTTGACCCCGTCCTGGTTGACCAGGCTTACCCGATCGCCGTCCTTGAGCCCCATCTTCTTGGCGGACTCATCGTTGAGCCACACCGGATTCTCCGGCCCCTCGTTCATCAGCCAGGTATTATTCTGAGAACGGTTGAAGGTGTGCATGGGCGCGCGGCCATAAACAAGGCGGGCATAGCCCTTGGGCGCATCCGGCACAGGGGTGTAGGTCGGCACGCCAGGGAAGCCGGCATCGGCAAGTTCCTGGCTGAAGAAGTTGACCTTGAGCACCTTACCGTAGGGATCGACGCCATCCTGAACCCGAATGCCGTCTTCCTTAATCAGCTGCTCGATAGAGAGGTTGGCGCCAGCAAGGATCTTTTCAGTCTTCTCCTCCTGGGACTTGACCGGGATGTGCTTCTCAAAGCCCATCCGCTTGGCCAACTCGTTGGTGATCCACACCGGATCCTTGCGCTCGTGGTCGGCGGCGGTCATGGCCACCAGCGGCAGCCGGGCGGCGATGTACTGCTGCTGCTTACCGGAAAGATCCCACTGAGTGCCCGGCTTGACCAAGTCATAACGCTCGAGGTAGGAGGTCTCGGGCAACAGGATGTCGGCGTACATGGTGATGTCGGTGGGCATGATGTCGCACACCATGACGAAATCCATCTGTTGGAGCATCTTGATGGTCATCGCCTGGTCGGGGATGGTCTGGATGGGGTTCTGGCCCCAGGCGACAAAGGCCTTGATCGGGTATGGCTTGCCGGTAAGGGCGGCCTCGCGGATCAAGTCGGTGGGGGTACCTGGCGGCGAGAAGGGGTGTTTCTTGGCCATCTTGTGGATGGCGTTGTGCTCGGCATGCTCCTCGTTGACCGCCGGCCAACCGCCGGCCTTCCCCACCTTGGGACCCTTGCCGGCAACAAAGCCGCCCTTGACGCCGATGGCGCCAAGCAGACCGGTGAGGCAGGCCAGGGCACGCTCGCGCTGGAAGTCGTTGCCGTACCAGCTGACGTGGCGACCCGGATGGATGGAGACGTTGGGGGCGTTAGCGGCCAGCACCTCAGCCACCTCCTTGATCTGCTTGGCGGGAACGTCGCAGATCTTGGCAGCCCAATCCAGGGTGGCGTGGGCAATGCCGGCGGTGAACTTGTCGAAGCCCACGCCGTTCGCCTCCACATAAGCCTTGTTGTACTTGTTGGTGGAGACCAAATGGTTCATGATCGCCAGCAGGAAGGCAGCGTCGGTGCCAGGCTTGATCTTGACCCAGATGTGGGCCTTGGCCGCGGAGGCGGAAAAACGGGGATCCACGACGATCAGCTTGGCGCCGTTCTCCAGACCCTTCAGGTAGCGCTTCACGTGGGAAACGTGGACGTTTTCACCGAAGTGACCGCCCAGGAGCAGAATTGCCTTGGCGTTGGCCATGTCGACGTTCTCATCCGGCGGGGTATCCAGAGTGGCGACATAGGCGGTGTCGCGGATACCGCGACACTGGAAGAAGGAGGCCTCGGAAACGTTAGGGGTACCCACCACCTTCTCGAAGAAACCCATGGGATAGGTGGCCGAGGCGCCGTGCGGGAACATGGTGATGGCATGGGGTCCGTACTTCTCGGACACCGCCTTCAGCTTGGTGGCGCACTCGTCGAGGGCCTCCTCCCAGGAGATCCGCTTCCACTCCGGGGCGCCGCGCTTGCCTACATTCTTCATGGGGAACTTGAGACGGTCCGGATCGTAGAGCAACTTGACGCCGGCATTGCCGCGGGCGCAGATCGCCGCGCCGTTGTCGATGGACTTGGGGTTGCCCTCAAGCTTCACCAGCTTGC
>JBMONS010000032.1:0-44353 GCA_049323635.1 Thermodesulfobacteriota bacterium | reverse complement strand
CGGGAGCCGGGGCCGGAGCCTCGGCAGCGGGGGCAGCCGGAGCCGGAGCGGGAGCCGGAGCCTCGGCGGCGGGAGCGGCCGGGGCGGGAGCCGGAGCAGGCTGCTCCTGCTGCTTGCAGGCGATCATGCCGGTGGCGAGAAGAGCCATAAGGGCGAAGGCAACGGTGGTCTTGATGGATTTCATGGTGTGCATCCTCAATCTGAAAGGTTTTTGTGGATACGCCTGAGCCGTTCGCTTGTCGGGCGGCCCAAGGCACAATCACGCTTGGTTACGGCAAGACACCCCTTCCGCCGACGCGGAATCAGCGGATATAAGACTTGATCGAGTGTACATCCGCCGGTGTCGGCAGTAAAGAAAAATGTGCGGGTATTGTCCGGAAAATACAGCGGAATATTTGGCGTCCGCCGAGCCGGAGTCAGGGCAACAAGCGGCTGGGGTCAGCGCTGGCAGTCAGGGCAAAAGAAGCTGGCCCGTCCAGCCAGGGCGAGCCGGGCGATTGTGCTGCCGCAGACAGGGCAGGATTCCCCGTGCCTGCCATACACCGCCAGGGTGAGCTGGAAATACCCCGACTTGCCATCGGCGTTCTCGTAGTCGGAGATGGTGGAGCCGCCCATCTGGATGGCCTTCTCCAGGATCATCCGGCTTTGCCTGGCAATGAGCCCCCAGTCCAGCTTGGAGAGGCGGCCGGCCGGGGTGGCGGGATGGGTGCGGCTGGCGAAGAGGATCTCGTTGGCGTAGATGTTACCGATGCCGGTCACCACCCGGTTGTCCATCAGAAAGGTCTTCACCGACTGGGTTTTGCCATGCGCCGCCGAAAGCAGGTATTGGGCGTCAAAGGCAGGATCAAAGGGCTCGGGCCCGAAATCGGCAAAAAGGGCCAGCGCCTCCGGCTCCTCCTCGCCCCACACCTCCACGAAACCGAAGCGCCGCGCATCGTTGAAGCGCAGTTCCCGGCCATTGTCCAGCAGGAAGCGGAGATGGTCGTGGCGGCGGCGGGGGGAATCGGCCGGCGGCGCGGTGAGCTTGCCGGTCATGCCGAGATGGAAGATCATGACCGTCTTTCCGGTGAGCCGGAAGAGCAGGTACCTGCCCCGCCGTTCAATATCGAGGATGAAGTTCTTCTCCACCCGCCCATACATCCGCGCCCGCGGAAAGGGCTTGCGCAGCCGCTTGTTGCTGTAGGAGACCGCAAGAATCCTGCGGTTTTTCACCAGCGGCAGCAGCCCCTGCCGGATCACCTCCACCTCGGGCAGCTCAGGCACCCTCTTCCTCCTCCTGCCGGAAGAAGCGCTTGGTCAGGGCAGGGATGAAGAAGGAGCCGGCGAAGAGTCCCACCGAGAGGAGGGTCTTGCCGTCCAGCAGCCGGTTCCATTGGCCAGAGGCGATCACCTCGGCCAGGGTGGCGAAGAAGAAGGTCAGCACGAAGCCTCCGGCGATGATGCCGAAGAGGGTGCCCCAGAAGTAGTCCCGGAAGGAGACCTTGGTCAGCCCCATGCCGAAGCAGAGGGGGGTGAAGGGGAAGAAGATCAGGCGCAGGTAGAGCACCGTGGCGAAGCCGTTTTTTGCGATGCGGTCGTCGTAGCGTTTGAGGCGGTCGCCGATCAGGGAGGCGGCGAAGTCGCGGCCCAGGTAGCGGCCGATGCCGAAGGCCAGGGAGGCGCCCAGCATGGCGCCCAGTTCGTTGTAGACAAAGCCGTGCAGGGTGCCGAAGAGCACCGCCCCGATGCCGGTGAAGAGCAGGGCGGGCAGGAAGAGGCAGATGCCGGCGGCGTAGAGCAGCACGAAGACCAGCGGCCCCCAGGGGCCGGAGGAGCGGATCAGCCCCTTGAGCGCTTCCGGGGTAATGAACTCTCTGGCCGGGGTATAGCGGAAGAGCGCCACCGCCCCGACCAGGAAGAGCAGCAGGGCCAGGGCCTTGGCAAGGCCTTTGTTGTGTGGGCGGTCGGTCATGGGAGCCTCCGGGCGGCATCTTGCTCGTGCCACAACGGGCACTGTACCCGGAGACACTCTCGGTTGGCAAGCGACTGCCCGCAGACCACCTCCGCCTCGGCCAGCAGCGGCACCGGCAGCAGGCTCTGGGAGAGGAGGGCCGCCTCGCGGAGGGCGATCACCGATTCCCGCTGGCAGCAGCGCGCCCCGCGGATCTGGGCGATCTCCCAGAGCACCCGGCTGGTCACCTCCTGGACCTGTTGCCGCGCCTTGGGGGTGAGGGGGGTGGCGTCGAGCAGCACGCTCATGGCGATGCCCACTCCGGCGGCGGCGCCGCAGTTGCCCCAGAAGCCGCAGACCCCGCCGGGCACCTTGCTGCCCCGCTCGATGCCGGCAAGGATCGCCTCGCGGGAAAGATCGCCGCCCCGGTTGCGATAGGTGGCCAGGATGATGCCCGGCACCATGGCATGGTGCTCCGGGCCGTGCATGGGGATGGCCGGATGGCTGCGGAGGGTGGCGAGCAGGGCCAGCATGTCGGTCTCCTTGGTTTCGGCGCAGAGCATCCGGATCACCGAGAGGCCGTCCTGCTGGTGGCAGTCGTCGCAGATGAAGTGGCCCTCCACGCAGAGGGCATTGGCCCGCCGCCGGCTGCCGCAGAAGTGGCAGTGGACCTCCTGCTCCTGGCTGCAATAACTGAGCGTGCTGCCGCACACCATGCAGCCGGTCTGAAAGCGGGGGGGCTGTTCAGGCCTGGTCTGGACCGGCAGGGGGATGATCCGGGCCAGCTCCGGCTCCTTGGCAGGGGCGCAGTCGCAGTCACTCCGCGCTTCTTTCTGGAGTGGCGGGCAGCAGCCAGCGCTCTGCAGGCCGTTGGTCGGCGGGGCGCAGCAGGGGTTTTCCAAGGCCAGGTTGGTCACCGCGCCCTGCTCGTCGAGGAGGAAAAAGGAATCGTCCAGGCGGATCGCCTCGTCCAGGGGAAGGGAGGCGCGTTCGCCCTTGAGCAGCAGGCGGCCAGATTCGCTGACCACGGCGGCAAGCGGCCCGCGGTAGACCACCTCCACCTCCTGGGGGGTGCGGGGTTTCATGGCCCGGAAGGTGAGGGAGTGGAACTCCACCCCGCCCTCCTGCCGGTAGGGGAAGCGCTTGAGCAGCTCCGCGCCCACGAAGCCCGCCGCGGCCAGCATGGCCAGGAGTTCCACCTGGCGCATCGCCCCGCCCAGGCATTCGCCCCGCATCTGCTCCTGGTTGCGGAGAGCGGGCGGCACCGCCGTGTCGGTGACCACGTCCGAGACCACCAGGCGGCCGCCGGGCTTGAGGATGCGGAAGATCTCGTGGAAGGTGCGCCGCTTGTCCGGGCTCAGGTTGATGACGCAGTTGGAGATCACCACGTCGGCGGTCTGGTCGGCAAGCGGGATCGCCTCCAGGAAGCCTTTTGTGAAGGAGACGTTGTCGTAGCCCAGGCGGCTCGCCACGCTCTGGCGCGACTCCTCGGCCAGGGCCAGCATGGCATCGGTCATGTCGATGCCGAATACCCTGCCGGCCGGTCCCACCTCGGCGGCGGCCATGAAGCACTCCACCCCGCTGCCGCTGCCCAGATCCACCAGCACCTCGCCTTCCTTTGGGGCGGCGTCCTTGACCGGGCTGCCGCAGCCGTAGGAGCGGGAGCGCGATTGTTCGGGGATGTAGAGGGCAAGGCCCTGCTCCGGCGCAAAGGGGTTGGCGATCTCCGGGTTGGCATCCAGGGCCGCCCGGCCATAGAACTCGCGCACCGAGGCGTGGCCGTGGTCGTCGGCCAGGGAGATCAGGCAGTTGCAGTGGGTGAGCTGCACCGCCTCGCCGGTGGGGCAGTCGTGGCGGACATCCCCCATCCGGAGCAGCAGGTGGGCGCCGGGCCGGACCGGGTATTGGCCGGCCTGGCGGCTGATCAGCCAGAGGGCGATGGCGCTGTAGAGCTCCAGATAGGGATCGTGGCCGACAAAGGTCTTGCCGGCCAGGTAGCTGTGGTCGAGGTCGCCGCCGCCGGTGAGCAGCCCCAGGGGGTTGGCCTGTTCGGCGGGATGCTCCACGAGCGAGGCAGCGCGGATGGCATTGAGCACCGGGCTGTGGCGCCAGACCGTCTCCAGCCCCTCGGCAAGCGGGCCGCAGGCCAGGTCCGGGATGCCGACCAGGGCGGGGGAGGGGTAGATCTGGCCGTCCGGCCCCACCGCCAGGGACTCCCAGCCGGAGTTGGAAAGGTCGAAGCGGGTGGCTGGCGAGGTGAAGATCTGGCCGCGCAGGGCCTCCATGTTGTCGATGGCGACACCGAGGCGCTCCGCAGCCTCCTGGGCGCGGATCAGCTCGGGCAGGATCTCGGCGGGCGGGACGAACTGGTCGCGGCTGCCCTTGCCGCGCACGAAGTGCCAGAGGAGATGGAGGTTTTTCACCCCCTCCTGGGCGGCCAGGGCGACGATCTCGGCCAGTTGATGGACATTGGCCCGGTTCACCGCCACCGAGAGGGTGACCCCGAGGTTGTGTTCCCTGAGCAGCCGCAGGCTGGCCAGCAGCCGGGCAAAGGTGCCAGGGCCGCGCAGCGCCTCATGCTCTGCCGGCAAGCCGTCCAGGCTCAGTTGCAGATGCAGCCGCTCCCTGGGCAGCGCGCCCAGGGCGGCAAGGTGTTCCTCGATCAGCAGGCCGTTGGTGAGCACCACCGCGTGGGTGGCCGGCTCGACCAGCAGCCCGGCGAGCAGCTCGCAAAAATGAGGATAGAGAAAGGGCTCGCCGCCGGTGAAGCAGAAGAGGGAGCAGCCCAGGGCCCGGGCCTCATCGATCCCCTGCCGGAGCAACTCCGGGGCCAGGCTGGCGGCCTGGGCCGGGGAGGCGCCAAAGAGGCAGTGGCGGCAGGCCAGATTGCAGCGGTCGGTGAGGTGGAACCAGCACTCCTTGAGCCGGTTCAGGCTGAGCACCGCGCCCCGGCCCGGGTGGGGAGGTACCGGACCGGAATCGAGCTGGGCGAGGAGCTGGCACCAGGCGAGCTGGCGGCCGGGGGCGTCGCCAGCCCCCTGTTGGAGCAGCAGGTCGGCCTCCGGGCTGGGCACGAACCAGTCGGGCCGTTCGGGGTGAACATAGACAGGGACGGAGCCGTGGGTGAGGCGTTGCCAATGGTCGAGGAGCATGGGTGTTCCAGAAGATATGGGAGGGATGACGCCTTGAATATCGGAAAAACCGATGGCGCATCGGGTAGCATTTTATTTTTCAATCGAAATTACAGCATCTTACAGTATTTGTGGGGGGCTGGCAAGCAGACGGAATGGTGCGCGTGAAAAAAGGGAGGGCGCGGCGAAAGGTGGGTTTTGCGCCCTGTTATGGTGTTGTGATGAGGTCGCGAAGTTCACTGCTCCACCACCAGGGTGGCGGCAAGGATATCGTGCCAGGTCCGGCCCCGCAGGTCGACGAGGCCCCAGAAAAAACCCAGCCCGCAGGAGAGCAGGGAAACCCCGAAGCCGACCAAGCGCAGGAAGGAGAGGCCCATGGAGAGCTCCCCGCCATCCCGGGTCACCACCCGGAGGCCCAGGAACATCTTGCCGACCGTCTGCCCCTGCCAGCCGTGCATGATCAAGAGGTAGGCCAGGGCGAAGAGGGGGAAGGTGAGCAGGTAGCAGCAGAGGGCCAGAAGCCACGAGCCGAGCAGGGCAGGGGTGAAGTCCGGCTGCGCGGCCCAGAGCAGCAGCAGGGTGAGGGTGGCGGCCCCGCCGTAGAGGAGGAGGACAAAGAGCAGGTCCAGGCCGGCCGCCACCCCCCGCGCCAGGAAGCCGGCGGGCCGGAGGGGGGGCGAGGAGGCGGGGCTGCGATGGAAAGGGGAAGCGTTGCGCATGGCGGACCGGGGCCGAGTCTACTTGTCGTCGTCCATCTCCAGGGTGAGGCCCAGGTCGGGGATCTCGGGAAGGGGTTCCTTGGCGGCCTCCTCGGCCGGGGCGGCAACCTCCCCCTCCTCTTCCAGGGAAAGGGAGAGGCCCTGGTCGCCATCGGCCATGGAGAGATCGAGGTCCACCGGTGGCGGCTGGGGCGGCGGGGCGGGCGTCTCCTCCTCCGGCTCCAGGAACAGGGAGAGATCGACGATCTCCTCGGCCTCGCCCGTTGGGGCCTCGGGTTCGGGCGCGGCGGGCTCGCCGGCCAGGTCGATCTCCGCCTCCAGGGGCGGCAGTTCGATATCGAGTTGCGCTGGCGCTGCTTCTTCCGCCGGGGGCGGCGGGGGCAAGGGCTCGTCGGCGAGGGAGAGATCCAGCTCCGCCTCTTCTTCCGGCTCCGCTTGCGGCGGCATGGGCGGCAACAGGTCGGAGACGTCGAGGCCCTCAAGCCCAAGGGGCGGCAAGGGCATCTCCTCCTCTTCTTCGAGCGGCGCGCCAGCCAGATCAAGATCCAGCTCCGCCGCCTCTTCTTCCTCGGCCATCGGCTCGAGGTTCAAGGCCTCGGCGGCCTCCTCGGACAGGGGGGCGAGGGAGCCCAGGTCCAGCTCGGACTCCGGCGCTTCCTCCATGATGGACAGGTCCAGCTCCGTCTCGTCGCCGAATTCATCCTCCAGGAGCGGGGCCGCGCCCAGCATCGGCTCCTCGTCGGCAAGCGCGGCGGCGCCCGCGACCGCGGCGACCAGGACTCCTCCCAGGTAGAAGGGGATTTCCCCCCGGCGGGTGGTGCCGTGGAGCTGTTCAGCAACGGCGAGCAGCTCGTTGCCGCATTTGCCGCAGGACTTCTGCCGGTCAAAGGAGATGAAGCTGCATTTGGGACAACGCATGGTGGTTCTCCTGTCTCGCTGTGGCGCAGTGAGGGGCCGCCGGTCGTGCCAAGGAAAAAAACTATGGATAACACCAGAACTTTATTATATATCCTGACATACGGTCAAGCTATTCTCGTGCACGCGGCGTAAAATGCGCGCGGCATCCGGGCCAGTTCCGGGGCGGGCCAGCGGCGTCTGGGGATTTTGTTTCGTTCATCACCTCTCTAGGAGTGAACCACTATGGGTACCGAAAGACAACCTCACGAGCACCGGCCCGCCAGGGTTGGGCGGCTGCTGGCATGCCTGTGCCTGGCGGTTCTTCTCTCCGGCTGCAATGTGCTCTACCGCGATCCGGTCCGCCATCTCTCCTCGGACATCTGCCTGATCGCCCCCAACATGAGCAAGGAAGAGGTGGTCAGCGCCCTTGGCGCCCCGGACGACCGGCGGGTCACCGAGGAGGGGGAGGTGTGGACCTACCGTGAGACGCGCAAGAGCGTCCTGCGCAAGGCCCCGGTGATCGGCAAGCGCATCGGTTCCGAGGAGTACGATGTCATTATCGTCACCTTTGCCGGCAATCTGGTGCGGACCTGCGTCTACCGGGGATTCGCCAACGCCGAGGAACTGAAGAAAAGCGGGTTTGAGGTCGGTGAGCCGCTCGGTGAATAGCAGGTACGAAAAGGTGCGCCAGCGGATGGCGCAGGAGCAGCTCATTCCGCGCGGTATCGACAGCAGGCGGGTATTGGAGGCCATGACCCGGGTGCCCCGCCACTGCTTCATCGAGGACGCCCTCCACCTGCAGGCCTATGGCGACTTCCCGCTGCCCATCGGTCATGGGCAGACCATCTCCCAGCCCTATGTAGTGGCGCTGATGACCCAGCTGCTCGATCTGCGCGGTCACGAGACCGTGCTGGAGATCGGCACAGGCTGTGGCTATCAGTCCGCCATCCTCGCCTCGCTCTGCGCCAAGGTGTACACGGTGGAGCGGCTCAAGCCGCTGCTGGCCCGGGCGCGGCGCACCTTTGACCAGTTGCGCATCTACAACATCATCAGCAAGCTGGACGACGGCACCGAAGGCTGGAAGGAGAACGCCCCCTACGACGCCATCATCGTCACCGCCGCCGGGCCGGTGATCCCCCAACCGCTGGTGGAGCAGCTGGCTGATCCGGGGGTGCTGGTGCTGCCGGTGGGGGACGAGGAGGGGCAGACCCTGATGATGGTGCGCAAGGAGGGGGGCGTGGTCACCGAGACCGAGGTGGAGAGCGTCCGTTTCGTCAAGCTGGTGGGCACCCACGGCTGGAAGGCCGCCTGAGCCTCATCGCCGCGCGGCCGCCACCCGTGCGGCCATTTCCCGCACCCTGGTCATGATTTCCTGAAGGTCGCAGCCAATCAGGCGGCGGTCATCCACCACCACTCGTCCCTCCACCACCACGGTGCGGACGTCGCTTCCCCGGCCGGCGTACACCAGGGTGTCGCTGCCATAAAACGGGGTCAGCCGTGGCTGGGCCGTCTCCACGATGATGCAGTCGGCCCGCATCCCAGCCGCCAATCTCCCCACCTTTCCCTCCAAAGCCAACACCCGTGCTCCCTCCACGGTGGCCATGGCCAGCAAGGCGCTGGCCGGCAGGATGGCTGGATCCCGGCCGGCCAGCTTGTGCAGCCGGGCGCAGGCACCCATCTCCTGGAAGAGGTCCAGGTCGTTGTTGCTGGCGCAGCCGTCCGTGCCCAGACCCACCGGGATGGCCGCCGCCCGCAGCGCCGGAAGCGGGGCTGTTCCCGAGGCGAGTTTCATGTTGCTCTCCGGGCAGGTTACCAGCCGGGCACCGGATTGCCGGAGCAGGGCGGTGTCCGCCTCGTCCAGCCAGACCCCATGCACGCAGACGGTCTGGTTGTCCAGCAGCCCCAGGCGGTGGAGCAGGCCGGTTGGGGAGACGCCGTGCTGGGCGTGGATCTGCGCGGCCTCCTGGCGGGTTTCGGCCAAGTGAATGAAGAGGAGGTCGTCGCGCTCGCGGGCCAGGGCCTTGGCCCGGCGCAGGGTTTCCGGGCCGCAGGTATAGGGGGAGTGGCAGAAGAGGGCCGGGGTGAGCAGGGGCGAGGCGTCGCGCCAGCGGGTAAGAAAGGAGGCGGCGGTGGCGATGTTGTTGGCCGGATCGGCTACCCCGGGCGCCGGAAAGTCGATGATCCCCTGGGCGGCCACTGCCCGGATGCCCGCGTCCACAAAGGCCTGGGCCGCGGCATCCTCGTGGAAGTAGCCGTCGGCCACGCAGGTGGTGCCGCTCAGCAGCAGCTCGGCGGCGGCGAGCCGGCTGCACCAGTAGACCATCTCCGGCTTCACCCATGCCGCTTCCGCCGGGAAGATGTGTTCGGTAAGCCAGGTCATCAGGGGCAGGTCGTCGGCCAGCCCCCGGAAGAGGGTCATGGCGGCGTGGCAGTGGCAGTTGATCAGCCCCGGCATCACCAGGCCGCCCGCCGCGTCGATGATCCGCCGTGCCTGATGTGGCGGCGGCAGGGAAGCCATGGGGCCAAGGGCAGCGATGCTGCCCGCAGTGATTGCCAGAAAGGAGTCGGGCGCAAGGGCGGGGTGCGCTGGATCGGGAAGCAGGATGGCGTTGACGATCAGCAGGTCAAAGGAGTGGGGCGGGGACGGGGGAACGGAGGTCATGGCCGCAGGTAGAATCCCAGGGCCTTGTCGTTGTTGGCGGGTTCGTCGAACTCCATGCCGATGCAGTTGCCCTCCACCAGGCGGACGATCCCGCTCTTTTCCACCCAGGTCTTATTCTGGTTGTCCAGCATGAAGCCCAGAAAGACCTGTTCGCCGGGTTGAAGCATGTGCCGGCCCAAGACCACGAAGCCGGCGCCGTGCATGGAGATGTTTTCCACCCGGCAGTTGGTCTTCTTGAGAGGGTTGACCAGCTCGGAGGGCGGTATGCCGTCGAACGGCTTGCAGAAGACCCCGGCCAGGTTGGTGGCCTTGCGGTAGAACTTGCGGTATTCGAAACGCACCGGGAAGACGGCGCCGCAACCGCACTTGACGTTGAGCACCGGCTTCAGGGCGGCGAGATCCTTGAGGGTGATGACGCGCACCTGGCCGCAGGGCCGGCAATGGATGGTCGCCGACCCGTCATCCTTGACAAAGACCTTTTGCGGCTGATTGTTAGCCATGGACCCCTTTCCTCCAGCGCTTTTGCGCCTCACGCACAAAGACAGCATATCATACTCGGAGGCAGGCCGTGAATAGGGAGAATCCGGTATTTGCGGCAGGAAGGGTGAAAAAAACAGGGAACGGAGGGGAGGGGTCAATACTCCAGCCCGAATTCATAGGCCATGCCGGTCTTGGCCATGTGGGCGAGGATGTGCTTCAGTCCCTGCAGGGTCTCCACCCGGAAGGTGATCTGCCAGGCTGAGGTGCGGGCGGCGTGGCTGGAGAGCAGCTCGATGTCCATCACCTTCATCTCCTCCGGCGCCACCCCCAGCACCATCAGCATGCGGTTGCGCGACGGCGCCTCCAGCACCACCAGCGACTGGGGCTTGTTCACCCGGGTGGCCTTGAGCCGCCACTGTACCTCCACCACGTCCTCGCGCTGGATTCCCAGCGAGGAGATGGTGGCGCACTCCTTCTGGTGCACCGAAAGGCCCCGTTCGCTGAGCAGGCCGTAGAGGCGCTCGGTGGGAACCGGGTTGCAGCAGCGGGCAAACTTGACGCAGACCGGGTCGAGGCTGGCAAGCTCGATGCGGTTCAGGCTGCCGGTGGGCGGCAGCAGGGTCTCCCGGCCCAGGTACAACCGGTCTTTGATCTCCTGGATAAGCTCGCGCAACCGCACCTGGCCCTGCCCCACCCCGACCAGCAGCTCCGCCAGGGCGTGGGCGCCAAAGCAGGCAAAGACCTCCTCGGCCCCGTCCTTTTCCAGGATGTCGGCAGGAAGCCCGTAGCGCTTCAGCTCCTGGCGCAGGATGGAGCGGCCGATGCTGGTGGCCTGCTCCTCGCGGCGGAGGCGGAAGAGCTTGGAGAGTTCGGCGCGGGCCCTGGGGGTTTGGCAGAGCAGCTGGATGTCCGGCTCGAAGCGCACCGGCTCCTTCTGGGTGATGATGACGACCTGGTCGCCATCGGCAAGCGCCGCCTCCGGGCCGACCTCCCGGTTGCCGATGCGGGCCCGGGCGCAGTGCCGGCCAACCTCGGTATGCACCTTGAAGGCAAAGTCCAGCACGATGGAGTTCTTGGGCAGCTCCACCGGATCGCCCTTGGGGGTGTAAGTGTAGATCGATTTCTTGCCGCTGGCCGCGATCATGTCCCGGTAGGAAAGATCCTCTTCCATGCCGAGGATGCCCAGCATCTCCCGGAGCTCCGTCTCGAAGCCGCTGGGTACCCGTTTGCTGGCGAACCACTCCCTGGCCAGACCGGTGCGGGAGGAGGTGGTCATCTCGGCGGTGCGGATCTTGAACAGGTAGCTGTGGCCGCGGATGTTGGCCCGCACGTGGAGGCTCTGGTAGCCGGTGGCCTTGGGGTTGGCGATGAAGTCGCGGATGGAGCGGGGGATGGGGGGGAAGTTCTGGTTGATGAAGCCCAGCACCCGGTAGCAGGACTGGATGTCGTTGGTGACGATGATGAACTCCACCGGGTTGGGGATGTCGCGGATCAGCACCTTGTTGGCTGGATCGTAGTAGGACCACAGCCCCTTGGGTTTGATGCGGATCTCGTGGGTGATCCACACCTCGTCCATCTTGGCAGCCAGGGTGTCGCGGATGGCCAGCACCTCCTCGCTCTTGTCCAGCTTGGCGATGACGGCGAGCCGCTCCTTGCTCTGGCGGGGAAACTTGTAGAGCAGGGCCAGGGAGTAGAGTTCCCGCTTCATGGCGTAGAGCCCCATGACCCGGGCCAGCGGCGCGTAGATGTCCAGGGTTTCCTCGGCGATCTTCTGCCGTTTGTGCTGGGGCATGGAGTCCATGGTGCGCAAGTTGTGCAGCCGGTCGGCCAGCTTGATCAGCATCACCTCCAGGTGGGCGGCGGCGCCGGAGAAGAGCTTGCGGTGCACCAGCTTGTAGAAGGTCTGCTTGTCGCCGGAGAAGTGGGTGATCTTGGTGCAGGCGTCGACGATGGTTTCAATGTTTTTGCCGAAGAGCCCGCCGATCACCTCGCTGGTCACCTCGGGCACATCCTCCACCGTGTCGTGGAGCACCGCCGCGGCCAGCACCTCCGGATCGTGGATGCCCAGTTCCTCCACCAGGATGCGGGCCACCTCCAGGGGGTGGCTGATGTACGCCTCGCCGGACTTGCGCTTCTGGTCCTGGTGGGCGTTGACCGCGAAGGAGAGCGCCTGCCAGAAGACGCGGGCCGGGCCGTCCTGGCCGCCGAGCAGCTGCTCCATGCGGTCGCAGTAGGCGGATATGTCGAAGGTGCGGATGGCTGCCATCTGGCTGTTTTTGCGTGAGGTGCCGCGCGGTTGGTGGTTATGGGGTGTTCTGGTCGGCGCTTTCAGGTACAATGAGGGCAGAGAGATCCAGGCCAGAGGGAGGAGACATCCCTTCTGGTACTTTTATGCCATAACCTTCGGTTTTTCAAGAAAAATTACGGCATTGTCGCCGGAAGCCCCTGTGGGGCGGGCGACGGCCATCTCCACGGCAAGGCCGGGAGGAGGAGACATGACCCGACGCAGGGTGGTCCATCGCGGCAAGCGCCGTTCACAGGGAGGGAGGGGGGAAGCGGCGGCGCCGGCCAGGCGGCCTCGCCAGCAGTTCCGCTCCCAGCTGGAGGAAATCGTGCTCGCCACCCTGCATGGGGCAGGGACGCCCATGTCCGTCAAGGAGCTCATGGATGGCGCCGGCCTGGGCAGGGGGAAACGCCAGGAGCTGCTCGGCGCCTTGGAGGCGCTCTGCCAGGAGAAGCTGGTGCGTTGCCGGCGGGAGAGCTACGCGCTCAAGAGCGGCGCCGAACTCTTCAGTGGGACCATCGTGGTCAACCCCAAGGGATTCGGCTTCGTCTCCCCGACGGCTGCCCCGCCCGAGCTGGAGATCGACCAGGACGTCTTTGTGCCGCCCGGCCAGCTCGGCGGCGCCGCCCACGGCGACACGGTGCTGGTGTTGCTCTCCGGCCGGCGGGAGGGGCGCTTCGAGGGGCGGGTGGTGGCGGTTACCAGCCGGGTCACCACCCAGCTGGTCGGTATCTACCGGGCCAGCGGCGGCCGTGGGCTGGTGGTGCCGGAAGACAGCCGCTTCCCCTACAACCTGCTGATCCGGCGGGAGGATAGCCGGGGAGCCAAGAACGGCGAGGCGGTGCTGGCCCAGGTGACCAGCTTCGCCTCCGGCCAGCGCAACCTGGACGGGGTGGTGCTGGAGGTGCTGGGCAACCCGGAGGATCTGGCGGTGCAGACCGAGATGGTGATCCGCAAGTTCGAGCTGCCCCACGTTTTTGACAACGAGGTGATCCGCCAGGTGGAGGGGTTGGACCCGCGGGTGGCGCCTGCTACCGGCCGGAGCGATCTGCGCGGCATCGCCCATGTGACCATCGACGGCGAGACGGCCCGCGACTTCGACGACGCGGTGGCCATCGAGGAGTTGCCCGGCGGCGGCCACCGCCTCTATGTTTCCATCGCCGACGTCAGCCACTATGTGCGGCCCGACACGCCGGTGGATCTGGAGGCGTACCAGCGCGGCACCAGCGTCTACTTCCCCACCGCCGTGGTGCCCATGCTGCCGGAGCGGCTCTCCAACAACCTATGCAGCCTGGTGCCCCACGAGGACCGCTACACCTTTACCGCCATCCTCGACTTCGATCCGTCCGGCAAGCGGACCGGCAAGCGTTTCATGAAAAGCGTCATCAACAGCCGCCATCGCCTCACCTACACCGTGGTGTGGCGGATCTTGCAGGGTGATGCGGCGGCGCGGGCCGAGTATCAGGACATGGTGGTGGATCTGGAGCGGATGGCCGCCCTGGCGGCGCAGCTCGAGAAGAAGCGGATGAAGCGGGGGAGCATCGGTTTCGAGATTCCGGAGCCCCTGGTGGTGCTGGGGGAGGACGGCAACTCGGTGGCCAACGTGGTGCGCTCGGAGCGCAACCAGGCCCACAAGCTCATCGAGGAGTTCATGCTGGCCGCCAACGAGGCGGTGGCCGAGACCCTGGCGCACGGCAAGGTGGACAGCCTCTACCGCATCCACGAGCCGCCCGACGTCCTCAAGGTGGCCTCCTTTACCGAGTTCGCCCAATCGATGGGGCTCGACGTGGATGACGAGGGGGCGGGATCGCCCGCCTGGTTCGGCCGGGTGCTTGCCCTGGTGGCAGGCACGGCCCAGGAATACATCGTCAGCAACCTGCTGCTGCGCACCATGCAGCAGGCGCGCTACTCGCCGCACAACGTCGGCCATTTCGGCCTGGCCGCCACCCATTACACCCACTTCACCTCGCCGATCCGCCGCTACCCCGACCTGATGGTCCACCGGGCCCTGGCCGCGAGCCTTGCCGGCAAGGGGGCGGCCAGTGGGGGGCAGGACGCGCCGGCCGCCTCCACCGAGGAGGCGGGCACCTTCCTCTCCAAGCGGGAGCGGACCGCGGTGGACGCGGAGCGGGAGATGGTGGAGCGGCTGCAGGTGCGCTTCATGGCGAGCCGCATCGGCGAGTCCTTCGAGGCGGTGGTCTCCGGGGCCACCTCTTTCGGCCTCTTCGTGGAGCTGACCGAGGTCTTTGTCAGCGGCGCGGTGGCGATCACCGATCTCACCGACGACTATTATACCCTGGAGGAAAATCGTCACCGCCTGATCGGCAAGCGGACCAACACCGTCTTTCAGATCGGCGACCTGATCGGGGTGCGGTTGCTGAGCGTGGATGAATCCCGGCGGCGGATCAACTTCGCGGTGGAGCGCAAGCCCTCGCGCAAGGGGGCGGGGCGGCCATGAGACAGGGGGAGGAGCGGGTCAAGGAGCTGATGGCCAACGCGGCCGTGGTGCTGGTGCGGCCAAAGTTTGCCGAAAACATCGGCTCGGCCGCCCGGGTCGCCATGAACATGGGGGTTGGCCAGCTGCTCGTGGTGGCGGATGCGTCCCCCGACCAGGAGCGCATGCTGCGGCTGGCCACCCACAACGCCCGTCATCTGGTGGAGCCGCTCTGTCTGTTTGGTTCCCTGGACGAGGCCCTGGCCCCTTTTGCCTGGGTGGTGGGCACCTCGGCCCGGCATGGCCGCAAGCGGGCCACGGTCAAGGGACACCACCAACTGCTGGCCGAGGCGGTGCCGCGGCTTGCGGCCAACCGGGTGGCGCTGCTCTTCGGTCCCGAAGATAGCGGGCTCACCAGCGAGGACCTGCGGCGTTGCCATCAGGTGGTCACCATCCCAACCGTGGACTTCTCCTCCTTGAACCTCGCCCAGGCGGTGGCCATTCTGTGCCATGAGCTGCACAGCGCCGTGATCGACACCGTGCTTGAAGGCGTTCCGGTGGAGGGGCCGCGCCATGCCGATCAGGCCGAACTGGCCGCCATGTATGGCCATCTGCGGGAGGCCTTGAGCGCCATCGGTTTTCTGAAGGGTGGCAACGACGACTACTGGATGCAGGGCATCCGCCAGTTTTTCGGGCGGGTGGGGATGCGGGCCAGGGAGATCAGGATCGTTCGGGGCATCTGCCGCCAGATTCTCTGGCGGCAGGGGCGACGGGGGCAGTGACGATTTATTTGGCTGATTCGGCGCATTTTTTTGCCAAGCGCATTGCGTGCGAACAGCATCCTTCCTTCTTGACATCTCTTTGTGGGAATGTTTATCATATATAAAATGAGTAAGCAGCCTTGGGGAAGGATGCAATCTCCGAGGACTCCGATTTTTTCAGCATGTGAGGCCAGATCGCAAGACGACAAGGGGGGGGCGCGGTGGCTGACCATGCCTGTGCGCTCGTGAATCGTGAACACGCAAGGAAGGAGGTCCTCTTATGGGTACATTCGACGAAACCTATTATACGCAGAATGCTTCCGGATTCCAGGGATCGGGGCTTACCCCCTTTGAGCATTTCCTCACCGAGGGCTGGGAGCAGGGGCTGCCCACCAGCGGCGACGGAACCACCCTCACCGGCGACGAGGTGCTTCAGGAGGCGGCCAGTCTCTCCGGCGATGAGCTGACCTCCCTCCTGTCCCACATGGACGCCGACGACATGCGGTACCTCGACTCGGCCAGCGCTCTGGAAGTGGGCGCCCTGCTTGCCGGGGCCTTTGACCTGTTGGAGCCCATGGGGGCCGACGACGTGGGTGATCTGTTACTGGACCATCCCGAGCTGGTGGACGATCTGCCCGCCGATGATCTTGCCTTTGTGCTGCCGGCCTGGGATTCCGCCACCATTTACGGGCTGGAGGATCTCAACCCCGGTTTCAGCGTCGCCGATGATGTCTTCGGCAACATGGACGCTTTCCACGGCATGAACCCGGACAACATGCTCATGCTGCTGGCCGGCCTGCCCTCTTCGGACCTCTTCTCCGTTGCCGGCGGCCTATCCGGCGACGATCTCGCGTTTCTCGACTCCTCCGACTCCTTTGACCTGGGAGGCCTGATGGCCAACCTGGATGATTCCCTCGCCGTGCAACTGATGGCGGGCTGGGACGGCGACGCCCTCCAGTACCTTGCCGGCCGGCCCACCTTCGACATGGGTGCGCGGTTGCAGAGCATGGACGACGCCTATCTGGCCGATTGCCTTGCCAACTGGGAGCTGGGCGACCTCGCCGTGGTCGCCGGGGTGGAGGGCTTTGACATGCTTGGCCGCCTGGGTGGCATGACCCCCGAGTTCATGGCCGAAACCCTGGGAGGCTGGGAGTCCGATGAGCTGCAGATCCTTCAGTCCATTCCCACCTTTGATTTCGCCGGCGTGCTGGAGGGCATGGACGACCAGTATCTGGCCACGGTGTTCGGCTCTTTTGACGCCACCGAGCTGGGACTCATGGCCGGAATGCAGGGCTTCGACATGAGCGCCGAGCTGGCCGGCATGGGAGATCAGTACCTGGCCACGCTGCTTGGCACCATGGATCCCACCCAGATGCAGTTCATGGCCGGAATGCAGGGCTTCGATATGGGCGCCGAGCTGGCCGGCATGGATGATCAGTACATGGCCATGATGCTTGGCGCCATGGATCCCAACCAGATGCAGTTCATGCAAGGGATGGAGGGATTCGATCTGGGCGCCGAGCTGGCCGGCATGGGTGACCAGTACCTGGCCACCGCCATGAACGGCTGGGACCCCACCACCCTGGAATTGCTTGACGGCTTTGGCGGCTTCGATATCGGCGACCGGATCGCCACCTTTGACCCCACCATCCTGGCCACTCTGGACGATTGGAGCACCGAGCAGCTGGATATCATCGGCATGGACGACTCTTTCCAGGACTACTTCACCGGGATCGTGCCCCCGGACGGCACGGTGGTCCCGCCGGATGATGGCGCCGTGGTTCCCCCCGATGATGGCACCTACGTCCCTCCGGATGGGACGGTGGTCCCGCCGGATGATGGTACCGTCGTACCCCCGGACGGCACCGTGCCTCCCGCCACCGACCCGACGATTCCCCCGCCGACTGACCCTGCCACCATGCCGCCCATGCCCATGGAGGCTCCTGCATTGGTTTTGCTCGGTTCCGCCTACTTGCCCGGCCTGGTTGGCGGCTGGGATCAGGCCGCCTGATCCCAGCCTGCCCGGTTTGCATGAGGCATAAAAAAAGGGAAACCCCTCGCGGGTTTCCCTTTTTTGTTGTTGCAAGACTGTAGGGCGGTTGCGGCTTACAGGATCGGCTTCATCGCCCCCATGTAGGAACGCAGCTCGGCGCCGACGTCCTCGATGGTCGTGTAGCGGATCGCCTCGTTGACCCTGACCAGCTCGACGTTGCTGACGCTGTTGTCCTTCACGTCAAGGCCCTTGCCGATCACGTCGGTGCCGATCTTCTTCATGAACTTGGCAAGCAGCGGCCCGGCGGCGTGGGCAAAGAGGTAGCAGCCGTACTCGGCGGTGTCGGAGATGACCACGTTCATCTCGTAGAGCTTCTTCCGGGCGATGAGGTTGGCGATGAGCGGCAGCTCGTGCAGCGACTCGTAGTAGGCGCTCTCCTCCTTGATGCCGGCCGAGACCATGGTGTCGAAGGCAAGCTCCACGCCGGCCTTGACCATGGCCACCATCAGGATGCCGTTGTCGAAGTACTCCTGCTCGCTGATCTTTTTCTTGGTGCAGGTGGACTTCTCAAAGGCGGTCTTGGCGGTGGCCGCCCGCCACTTAAGCAGGTTCTTGTCGCCCTTGGCCCAGTCTTCCATCATGGTCTTGGAGAAGTGACCGCTCATGATGTCGTCCATGTGCTTCGCAAAAAGCGGCGCCATGATCTGCTTCAGCTCTTCGGCCAGGTAGAAGGCCTTGATCTTGGCCGGGTTAGAAAGCCGGTCCATCATGTTGGTGATGCCGCCGTGCTTCAGCGCCTCGGTGATGGTCTCCCAGCCGTACTGGACGAGCTTCGAAGCATAGCCGCTCTCGATGCCCTTCTCGATCATCTTGTCGTAGCAGAGCAGCGACCCGGCCTGCAGCATGCCGCAGAGGATGGTCTGCTCGCCCATCAGGTCGGATTTTACCTCGGCCACGAAGGAGGACTCCAGCACGCCGGCCCGGTCGCCGCCGGTGCCGCAGGCATACGCCTTGGCCAGATCCCAGCCGATGCCCTTGGGGTCGTTCTGGCGGTGGACGGCGATCAGGGTGGGCACGCCGAAGCCGCGCTTGTACTCCTCGCGCACCTCGGTTCCAGGAGACTTGGGGGCCACCATGATCACGGTGATGTCCTTCCTGATCTGCATGCCCTCCTCGACGATGTTGAAGCCGTGGGAGTAGGAGAGGGCCGCGCCCTTCTTCATCAGCGGCATGACCGCGTTGATGACGCTGGTGTGCTGCTTGTCCGGGGTGAGGTTGATGACCAGATCCGCCTTGGGGATCAGCTCCTCGAAGGTGCCCACGGTGAAGCCGTTGCTGGTGGCGTTCTTAAAGGACTGGCGCTTGGTCTTGATCGCCTCGGCGCGCAGGGCGTAGGAGACGTTGAGGCCGCTGTCGCGGAGGTTCAAGCCCTGGTGGAGCCCCTGGGCGCCGCAGCCGACGATGACGATCTTCTTGCCCTTGAGTGCCTTGACGCCGTTGAACTCAGAGGCGTCCATGAAGCGGCAGCGGCCCAGTTCGTCAAGCTGGAGGCGCAGCGGCAGGCTGTTGAAGTAGTTCTCTCCCATGGTGATTCTCCTTATCGTATTAAAATTTGGTGGATTTCTTGCTTCTTGGCCATGATAGCGGGATTTGCCGTTGCGTCAAGTGACTTGTTCGCGATATAGTTTTGCGTGAAATGCAATAATTATGAGAGAAGTGCGGGTTCGCCCCCCTACCAGGGAAGACCTGGTTCCCGGTCGTGGTCGGCTCTTTGCGGCGCAGTTGCATTCTGGCTCCTGAATTCTGGTTTCTGGCATCATTCGATGGACCTTGAGGAACTCAAACTCTTCCGCCACCTGGCGGAAAGCCTGCACTTCGGTCGCACCAGCCGGGCCTGCCACGTGACCCCCTCGGCGTTGACCCGGGCCATCCAGCGCATGGAGGCGGAGCTGGGCGAGCGGCTCTTTGACCGGGACAACCGCTCGGTGCGGCTGACTCAGGCCGGCGAGGCGTTGCGCCGTTATGCCGAGGAGACCCTGGAGCGCTGGAAGGAGCTGCGCGCCACCCTTGCCGGCGAGGCGGCCCTGCACGGCGAGATCTCCCTTTACTGCTCGGTGACCGCGGCCTACGGGATTCTGCCCGCCATCCTGGGCCGCTTCCGTCAGGCCTATCCCGAGGTGCATGTCAACCTCCAGACCGGCGACGCCGCCCTGGGGCTGAGCAAGCTCTTGGACGGCCAAGTGGATCTGGCCATCGACGCCCGGCCGGAACGGCTGCCCCCTGGCCTGGAGTTCCGGAAGATCACCGAAACCCCCCTGGTCTTCATCGCGCCCCTGGCCTTCTCTGGTGTTGTGGTTCGGGATGGCGCGGCCATCGACTGGCGCAGGACGCCGGTGGTCATGGCTGAGCAGGGGGTGGGGCGGGAGCGGCTGGACCGCTGGTTCGCCGCCCGGAAGATTCAGCCCCACATCGCCGCCCAGGTGGCGGGCAACGAGGCGATCATCGCCTTGGTCGGCCTGGGCTGCGGGGTGGGCTTGGTGCCCAGGCTGGTGTTGGAGAAGAGTCCGCTCCAGGAGCAGATCGAGGTGCTTTCGGTTGCGCCACCGCTGGCCCCCTTTACCCTGGGAATCTGTACCGCCCGCAAGCACATGCGCAACCCGATGATCCGGGCTTTCTGGGAGATCGCCGCCGAGGGGTGATCCCTCTCTGCCAAACATCCGGCACAATCAAGGAGCACATATCATGCCCCCTTTTCCCATCGAAACGGTGCTGCCCATCCTGGCCAAGGAGGTGGAAACCTACGCCACCCCCATTGTCGACCTTATCGCGGTGCAGACCCGCGACCCTTATAAGGTGCTGGTGGCCACCATCCTTTCCGCCCGCACCCGCGACGAGGTGACCGCCAAGGCGGCGGGCCGCCTCTTTGCCAAGGCGCCGGACCTGGCCAGCCTGGAGCGGCTTGGCGAGGAGCAACTGGCCCTGCTGATTCAGCCGGTGGGCTTTTTCCGCAACAAGGCCTCCTTCCTGGCCAAGCTGCCGGCCGCGATACGGGAGCGGTTCGGCGGGGGAATCCCGGAGACGGTGGAGGAGCTGGTGCAACTGCCCGGGGTGGGCAGAAAGACCGCCAACCTGGTGCGGGCGGTGGCCTTCGGCAAACCGGCCATCTGCGTGGACACCCATGTGCACCGGATCATGAACATCTGGGGCTATGTTGTCACCAAGAACCCGGAGGAGACCGAGATGGCCCTGCGCGCCACCTTGCCGGAGCGGTTCTGGCTCACGGTCAACTCCATCCTGGTGGCCTTTGGCCAGGGGACCTGCAAGCCGGTGCGGCCCCACTGCGACCGCTGCGTCATCAGCGACTTTTGCCCGAAAATCGGGGTCACCCCGCGTCGGGCGCCGCAGGCGGAAACGAGTGCCGTTCCGGCGGATCGGTTGTGGCGGATGGTCTCCTGGAACGTCAACGGCTTAAGAGCCGTGGAGAAGAAGGGGTTTGCCGAGATCGTCGCCTCGCTGGACGCCGATCTGGTGGCGCTCCAGGAGATCAAGGCGTTGCCGGAGCAGCTGCCGGAAAGTCTCCTGAACCTGCCCGGTTATCAGGCCCATTGGTTCCCGGCCAGGCGCAAGGGCTACGCCGGGGTGGCCATCTACAGCCGCCATGAGCCGATTGCCGTGCTGCACGGCATGGGGGATGACGACCACGACGGCGAGGGGCGGGTGCTCACCCTGGAGTTTGCAGACTTCTATCTGGTCAACGCCTACTTTCCCAATGCCCAGCACGGCCTGACCCGGCTTGACTACAAGCTGCGCTTCAACCGTGATCTGCTCGATTTTCTCTCCCGGTTGCGGGGAAAAAAGTCAGTGGTGCTCTGCGGCGACTTCAACGTGGCCCACACGGAGATCGACCTGACCAACCCCAGGGAGAACGTCAAGAACCCCGGCTTCACCCCCGAGGAACGGGCCTGGATGGACGAGTTCCTCGGGGCGGGCTATCTGGACACCTTCCGGCTTTTCAACCAGGAGGGCGGCAACTACACCTGGTGGAGCTACCGCTTTGGCGCGCGAGCCAGGAACATCGGGTGGCGCATCGACTACTTCTGCGTGGATGCGGGAAGCCGCGAGCGGGTGCGTTCCGCCTCGATCCTCTCCGGGATCGAGGGCTCGGACCACTGCCCGGTACTGCTCGAGTTCGCCTGATTCTCAACGCCCGTCCCGGATCGCCCGCACGTGGCCGATTCCGGCGTTGTTGACCTCCTTCTTGGAGTCCTGCCCGCAGCCCACCAGGCCGGATTCGTAGCGGAGCGGCCGGCTTTCGTCGGCAACAAAGAGATACCGCTCATCCTCCACCGGGCAATCGCCCAGCCGTTTTCCAATAACGCAGCCGTGCAGCCGGTCGAGGTCGGCGGCCACCGGCAGCCGCCAGTCGCTGTGGCCGAGATACTGCTCGTTGTTGAGCCGGGTCACGAAGGCGGCGGCTTCCTGCCAGGAATGCGCCGGCGCGGGCGAGGTGTAGGACCAGAGCGTGCCGTTGCCCTCCTGGCAGGCGCCCAGGGTATCAACCCGCTTGAGGGCGTCCGGCCCTGGCCCGGTGGCGGCGCAACCGGCCAGACTCAAGGCGAGAAGCAGGGAGAAAATCCCGGGGATCGGTATACGGTGCATGGCGTCCTCCTTTCGGTCCGCGCGGGACCGGCTGTTTATCTCGTGGCAAGCAGGCCTCGGAGCAGGGCCAGGTTCTCGATGTCCTCGCGCAGGTCGTCGGACTTGGGGGTTTCCAGCACCATGGGGAGGTGATTCAGGCGCGGGTCGTTTACAAGCAGCCGGAAGGCCTCGATGCCGATTTCGCCCTGGCCGATGTGGGTATGGCGGTCCACCCGGCTGCCGAGCCCCCGCTCGGAGTCGTTGAGGTGGACAAGACGGAGCCGGCCAAGGCCGATCCGCCTGTCGAACTCCGCCATGGTAGCCGTATAGGCGGCCGGATTGCGGAGATCGTGGCCAGCCGCGAAGGCGTGGCAGGTGTCCAGGCAGACGCCGAGGCGCTCCGGATGGCGGCTCTGGCCGATGATGGCCCCAAGCTCGTCAAAGCCCGCCCCCAGGCAGCTCCCTTGGCCGGCGGTGGTCTCCAGCAGCACCATCACCTGGTTGGCCGTGCCGGCCGTCTCGATGGCCTTGTCCAGGTTGGCGGCGCAGCGGGCGATCCCCGCGGCGAGCCCCGCCCCCAGGTGGCTGCCCGGATGGAGCACCACCATGGGGATGGCGAGGGCGGCGCAGCGTTGCAGCTCGTCGGCCAGGGCGGCCACGGATTTGTGCGCCACCTCCTCCTTGGGGCTCGCCAGGTTGATCAGGTAGGAGGCGTGCGAGGCCACCGCGATCGGGCCGGCCTCTTTCCAAGCGTCAAGCCAGAGGCGGCGCTCCTCGGCGGAGATGGGGGCGGCCCGCCACTGCCGCTGGTTGCGGGTGAAGATCTGGAGCGCTTGCCCCTCCACCCGCCGGGTGTGGTCAAAGGCGCGGTGCAGGCCGCCGGCCACCGACATGTGCGCGCCCAGCAGCGCCATCACTCTTCCCCCTTCAGCTTCACCGCGGCGAGCAATTCCAGGTACCTGCCCTCGCTGGCCCGCAGCCGTTCGGAGAGGGTGGCGGCCAGGTTGCGGTAGAGCTTGAGGCAGAGGCTGGGGTTGGCGTGGCGCAGCACCGTCTCGCTCAAGGCCAGGGCCACGGTCTCCTTGATGGCCACCACCGAGGCGGAACGCGGCATGCGGTCGATCATGGACATCTCGCCCACGCAGCACCCCTCGCCCAGGGTGTCCAGTTCCACCCGTCTGCCGTCCGCCTCGGCCATCACCAGCACCGAGCCGCTGACGATGAAGAACATCCGGGTGCCCGAGGCGCCTTCTTGGATCAGGTACTCGCCCTGGCCGAACCGCTGCTTGCTGGACATGCGGAAGAGCTCGTAGAGCTCCTCCTCGCTGAAATCGGAGAAGAAGTGGTAGCGCTGCCGCAGTCGCTCGACAATGGCCTTCTTGTCGAAGGAGAGGGTGGTCTGGCGGGAGGCCTTCTGGTCCTCCAGGGTATTGAGATGGAGGTCCAGCGCCTCGGCGAACTCCTCGGCGGTCTGGAATCGCTGCTCCGGCGCCTTGGCCAGCGCCTTGAGCACGATGGCGCTCAGCTCGGCCTGAATGGGCGGCCAATCGGTCAACGGCCTGGGGGCGGCGGTCAGCACCGCGTGGAGGCGGGCATTGAGGTTGCTGCCCTGGAAGGGCTTCTGGCCGGTGAGCCACTCGTAAGCCAGCACCCCCAGGGAGAAGATGTCCGAGCGGCGGTCGAGTTCCTTGCCGCGGATCTGCTCCGGTGACATGTAGAGGGGGGTGCCCGGGGTGATGCTCTCTTCGTCCACGCCGGCGCTTTCGCGGCCAAAGGAGGCGAGATCGATCACCCTGGCGATCCCGAAGTCGGTGATCTTGGGCAGTCTGGTTTTCTCGAGGATCATCACGTTGGCCGGCTTGACGTCCCGGTGGAGCACCCCGTGCTGATGGGCGTGGTGCAGGGCGCGCGCCACCATGGCGAGGAGACCGATCTTTTCCTGGAGCGGGAAGGAAGCCTGCGCCAGGATCAGCTCCTTGATGTTCCTGCCGTTGACGAACTCCATCACCAGATAGGGGGCCCCATGCTCCACCCCCACGTCGTAGACCGCGGTGATGTGGCTGTGGTTGAGGTTGCCCACCACCCTGGCCTCGTGCAGGAAGGAGTCGATCAGCCGTTGCCGGGCGGCCGGGCTGTCGCACCGGTCCATGCGCATGGACTTGATCGCCACCTGCCGCTGGATCAGGTCATCCTCGGCCAGCCAGACCGTGCCCATGGCGCCTTGGCCCAGTTTGCCGGTCACCCGGTATCTGCCGATGGTTCTGGGTTGGCCGTGGGTCATGATTCCTCCGTGCCGGGCGCGCCAAGGGGGCAGCTGCGCAGGAAGGGCTGGCCGCTCTCGGCATGGACCTCCCTGAGCAGCTGGCCTGGGTTTTCCAGGAATTCCTGGGCCCGGCGGCGCGGGTCGAAGAACTCCTTGTTGAAGGGGGTGATCAGGTTGAGGTGCTCCCAGCGGGTCACGTAGTACTCGATCAGCTCCGGCAGCTCGGTGAAGACGGTGGCCCGCGGGTCGGGATCGACAAAGCTCGACGCCTGCAGGCGCGTAGCCGACAGGGTCTGGGTCTGGTAGAAGTTCTCAAGGAAGAGGAGCTCCGCCGGCAGCCGCGCCTCGATGCCCAGCCGGGAGACCAGCCGGACCAGCCGGGTCATGATCCCCATGCCGACCCGGGCCACCGGGTAGGGGATGTGGAGTTCCCTGGGGGTGTCGAGTTCGAGATAGGATTTGATGGTGAGGATCAGCTGGGAGAGCAGCACCGGGTTGGGATCGACAAAGTTGTAGGTCCTGCCGGAGAACTCCCGCCGGTTGGCCAGGGCGTGCGCCACGAAGTAGGGAAGCTTCCTGGCGTTGGAGTAGGAGTGCATGGCGCCCGGGCTGGTGAAGAGGGCGGGCATGGCCTGGTCGACCACCGAGAAGAAGAGGCGGTGGAAGCCCTGGATCTTGTGATCGTGGGTGCCGTAGACGATGGCCAGCCGGATGGTGGTGTAGTCGAGCCCTCTCGTCGCGGCAAGATGCTCCAGAGTCAGCTCCGCCATCAGCTTGGACTTGGTGTAGTTGGGCAGTTCCGGCGAGAGCGAAAGGCGCGCCTCCTCGGAGAGGTCGCGGCCCATGGGCATGGTGGCGGCAGAGCTGAGGTGGATATAGGGGATGCCCAGCTCGATGGCGGCGCGGGCCAGGGCCACCGTGCCCAGGTAGTTGATCTCGCAGGCGAGCAGCGGATCGGAGTCGATGGCCGCGATGGCGCAGTTGATGATGAAGTCCGGCTTGAGCCGCTCGAAGTAGCGCCGGATGTCCTCGGGTTCCCGGATGCTCAGCTTCTTGCTGTTGGGGGCGAGCAGGTTGACCGGGGCCCCGGCCATGGTCTTGAAGTGGTGCATCAGGGCGCCGCCGATCAGGCCGGAGCCGCCGATGAGTACCCCGGTTTTCTGGGAAGAACGCTGTGCCATGGCCATGCGACAGGAAGGACTCCACGGTGAATTTCAGTGACAACCGGACCGGGACGCTGTACTTACAGAGTAGCAGCCAGCGCCATGGCCGGTCAATAGGGAGCGCACTGCCGCACTGTCTGGTTACGGTCCGAACCGGCAGGCCCGGGTTGTACTCACCACCAAGTTCCCGAAGGGAGGGAAGCGCCTCCATCGCTGCCTGCCTTCCCGGTCTTCAGAAAAGCGTATGCCCCTCCTCAAACGCCAAGACCTCTCCAGCCTGCTTGCAAGCGCGGCCAGCCAGCCGGCGCCTGCCTATCTTTTTTTCGGCGACCGCTACCTCTGCCAGGAGGCGGTGGAGCGGCTGATCGGCCAACTGCTCCCCGACCCGGCCCAGCGCCAGGCTAGCCTCCAGAACATCGACGGCGGCCAGGAGGACGTGGCGAGAACCATCAGCCTGCTCAAGACCTTCAGCCTTTTTGGCGGTCGGCAGGTGGCGCGGGTGGTGGATTCGCGTCTCTTCCACTCCAAGGTGGTGGCCGGCGAGCTCTGGGACAAGGCGCTCAAGGCCCATGCGGCCAAGGACCAGGCGCGGGCCGGTCGGTTCCTCGTCCAGATGCTCGCCTTGGCGGATCTGGCCCCGGCGGGCTGGCAGGAGGAGGGGCTGGCCGAGCAGAGTCAGGTTCGCTGGCGGGAACTGTTCGGTTTCGACAAGCCTGCCGAGCTTGCCTGGGTGGCGGAGACCCTGGCTGGCTGCGCCGCCGGCGCGGCCGCCCTCCAGGCCGATGCGGCCGAGGCCTTGCAGCAGGCGCTCACCGACGGATTGCCCGGCGGCAACACCCTGATCCTCATCGCCGAAGCGGTGGATCGCCGCAAGAAGCTTTTCAAGTTTCTGGAAAAGCATGGGGTGGTGGTGGACCTCTCCGTGGAGACAGGCTCCACCAAGGCGGCAAAGGAGGGCCAGCAGCAGGTGCTCGCCGCGGTGGTCGAGGAGACCCTGCGGGATTTCGGCAAGCGGATTGAGCCGCGCGCCCTGCCGGTGCTGCTGGAGCGGGTTGGCATTTCGCCGGTCGCCGCGGCCATGGAGGCGGAGAAACTGGCCCTCTTTGCGGGCGAGGCGCCGGCCATCACCCTGGACGACATTAACGCCATGGTGGGCCGCACCCGGGAGGAGGCGCTCTTCGAGCTGAACAACGCGGTGGCCGGCCAGGATCTGGCCGCCGCCCTGGCCATCCTGAGCAGGCTGCGCCAGGACGGCATGCATCCCCTGGCCATGGTGGCCGGGCTGCGCAACTTTCTGCGCCGCCTGCTGCTGCTCCGGGCCTTCATCGAGCAGCCTGGCCTGGGCATGAGCGAGGGCCTCTCCTTTGCCGCCTTCCAGAAGGGGGTGCTGCCCAGGCTGTCCGAAGAGGAGCGGTTCGCCGCCTTGTTCGGCAAAAAGGGCAAGCAGCCCCATCCCTTTGCCGTCTACAACAGTCTCAAGCAGGCGGCTGCCTTTCCGCTTGCCGCCTTGCGCGAGGCCCTGGCCGGGCTGCTTGAGGCGGAATACCGGCTCAAGGGCTCGGGCCTGCCGGAGTTCCTGGTGCTGGAGGAGTTCCTGTTTGGCTTCCTGAATCCGTCCCGCCCGCGTCCGGCCGGGCAAAAGGCATGAGGGGCGGCGGGATTCTTTGCGAATCGTGGAAAAGTGATTATTATTCATCTGCAATGGCGCCCCATAAAGCGGGCGGCTGAACGGTTCGACTGGCGAGACAGGCATGGCTGAGACACGACGGGATGCGGGCGGGGAGGTGGCCACCAAGAAGCGGGTGGAAGCCATCCGGCCCCCCCTTTACAAGGTGCTGCTGCACAACGACGACTACACCACCATGGATTTCGTGGTCATGGTGCTGGAGTCGGTGTTCCATAAGAGCCCGTCCGAGGCGCGGCGGATCATGATGAACGTCCACCGCCAGGGCATCGGGGTGGCGGGCCTGTACCCGCGCGACGTGGCGGAGACCAAAGTGCTGTTGGTGCACGATCTGGCCCGCCGCCACGAGTATCCGCTGCGCTGTTCCATGGAAAAAGAATGAGTAACTATCAAGCTTGATGCCGGAACTGAGCGAAAACCACGGAACTGTAACTGTTCAGCTGTGCCGCAGAGACGAGGAAGAGGCCTGCGAAGTGTACTGATGGAACACGAGCAGGCTGATGATCCCCCGCGAGGGGGGATAAACTCTGCAGATGTGATGCTGCTGGATAGCTACAAGAATGATGGCATGCGGCAACGCCGCAAGGAGCACCATATGATCAACGCGAAACTGGAGGCGGCCCTGGTCCGGGCCATCCGGGAAGCCAAGGTCCGCAAGCACGAACACGTCACCGTGGAGCATATCCTCTATGGTCTGTTGGACGATGAACTGGCGGCGCGCATCATCCATGGTTGCGGCGGCGAGCCGGAGACCATGAAGAAGAAGCTGGAGGAGTTCTTCGAGGCCAGCCTGCCCGCGATCAAGGGCGGCCTGGGCCACGACCCCATCCAGACCCTGGGCTTCAACCGGGTGCTGCAGCGGGCCATCGCCCACGTGCAGAGTTGCGGCAAGAAGGAGGTGGATGCCGGCGACGTGCTGGCCGCCATCTTCGCGGAGACCGAGTCGTTCGCGGTCTATTTCCTCCACTCCGAGGGGATCAGCAAGCTCGATGTCACCGAGTACATCTCCCATTCCCTGCCCGGCGGCGCCCAGCCCCGCGAGGAACAGAAGCCCGAGGAGAAGAAGGAAGGCGGCGAGCCCAAGCAGAGCGATGCGTTGGAGAAGTACACCATCAGCTTCAGGGACCGGGCCGAGGAGGGCCGGATCGATCCCCTGGTGGGCCGCGATCTGGAGCTTGAGCGGGTGATGCAGACCCTGTGCCGCCGGCGCAAGAACAATCCCATGCTGGTCGGCGAGCCCGGAGTCGGCAAGACCGCCATCGCCGAGGGGCTGGCCCTGCGTATCCACGAGGGCCGCGTCCCCGAGCTGCTTAACGACGTGGAGATCCGTCTGCTGGACATGGGCGGCTTGCTGGCCGGCACCAAGTACCGGGGCGATTTCGAGCAGCGCCTCAAGGCGGTGGTCACCGCCGTTGAGCAGGATCCGCGCATCATCCTCTTCATCGACGAGATCCACACCATCGTCGGGGCCGGCGCCACCAGCGGCGGCAGCATGGACGCCTCCAACCTGCTCAAGCCTGCTCTCCAGGCCGGCACCATGCGCTGCATCGGCTCCACCACCTACGAGGAGTACCGGAACCATATCGAGAAGGACCGGGCGCTTTCCCGGCGCTTCCAGAAGATCGATATCACCGAGCCTTCCGTCGAGGAGACCGTGGCCATCCTCACCGGCCTTCTGCCCAAGTACGAGGAGCACCACGGGGTTTCTTACTCCACCACCGCGGTGCGGGCGGCGGCCGAGCTGGCCGACCGCTACATCACCGACCGCTTCCTGCCGGACAAGGCCATCGACGTGCTCGACGAGGTGGGCGCCTCCTTCCGCCTGGCCGAAGCGGGCCGCAAGCGGCGGGCGGTGACGGTGCGCGACGTGGAGAAGGTGGTTTCCCGCCTGGCCAGGATCCCGGCCAAGAGCGCCACCGGCGCCGATCTTTCCCGGCTGCGTGAGCTGGATGCCACCCTGCGGACCCGAATATTCGGCCAGGATCATGCCATCGGAGCCCTGGTTACCGCGGTCAAACGGGCGCGGGCCGGACTCAAGCGACCGGAGGGGCCCACCGGCTCCTTCCTCTTTGCCGGCCCCACCGGGGTGGGCAAGACCGAGGTGGCCCGCCAGTTGGCCGCCGCCATGGGGGTGCACTTCGAGCGCTACGACATGAGCGAGTACATGGAGAAGCACGCCGTCTCGCGGCTTATCGGCGCACCTCCCGGCTATGTGGGCTTCGATCAGGGAGGGCTGCTCACCGACGCCATCCGCAAGCACCCGCACTGCGTGCTGCTGCTGGACGAGATCGAGAAGGCGCACCCGGACCTGTTCAGCATCCTGCTCCAGGTAATGGATCACGCGACGCTCACCGACAACAACGGCCGCAAGGCGGACTTCCGGAACGTCATCCTGATCATGACCACCAATGCGGGGGCTCGTGAACTGAGCGAGCGGGCCATCGGCTTCACCTCCACCAGCAGCGGCCGCGACCAGAAGGCGCTCAAGAACCTCTTCTCGCCGGAGTTCCGCAACCGCCTGGACGCCACCATCACCTTCAACCCGCTGGATTCGGCGTTGATGGAGCGGATCGTCGATAAGATGGCGGCTGAGCTTTCGAGCCAGCTGGCCGAGCGCAAGGTGGCCATCGAACTCACCCCGGCAGCGCGGACCTGGCTTGCGGCCCGGGGGTATGAGCCGGAGTTCGGAGCACGGCCGCTCCGCAGACTGATCATGCAGGAGATCGGCGACGCCCTTACCGAGGAGATCCTCTTTGGCCGGCTGAGCAAGGGGGGCACGGCGCGGGTCTCGGTGCGCGACCGGAAGCTCGCCTACGATTTCGAGGCAGCCAGGAAATAGGAACCTTTTCGTTCCAGGGGTGTCTTTTTCTCAAGTCGCCTGGTGGGCGGCTTGCACCAAAGCGCGTCCGCGGAGGCGAGCGGCCTTTTCCTCTCGCGGGCCGCTGCTTTCGTGCGTATAAAACCAATCATCTGTGACCCAAACCAGCAAGGAGACCCGCCGCATGCATGCAAAATGGAGTTCCTGTCTTGCCGCCGCACTCTGTCTGTTCCTTTTCGCCGCCTGTGACGGCAAGAAACAGGATGCCGCCCCGGCCGCGCCCCAGGCCGGCCAGGAGGCCGCCCCCGCAGCCGCCATCACCTTCCCCGTCAAGGGAAAGGCCAAGGAGGTGCTCTCTGGGAGCGGATATACCTATGTGTTGATAGCCGCGGAGGGCAAGGAGGTCTGGACGGCGGTGCCGGGCACCGAGGTGGCGGTGGGGGAGGAGGTGACCGTGGCGTCCGGGGATATCATGGTCAACTTCCCCAGCAGAACCCTGAATCGAACCTTCAGCCAGATCGTTTTCGCCAAGGAACTTGAGGGCAAGGCGCCCAAGGACGGCAACCCCCAGGCCGTTGCGCCGGCGGCTGGCAAGGCTGCCCCGGCCGAGGGCAAGGGCGGGGACTCCTTCCAGTCCGCCTTGAATCAGGAGGGCGGCAATCAGGCCATGCCCATGGGCCAGCCCGAGGTGGCGGCCGGCAGCGGCAAGGCGATCGTGCCCTTTGTCGAGCTGAAGGTGGAGAAGGCCGCCGGGGAAAACGGCCGTACCGTGGCGGAGATCTTTGCCAAGGCCAAGGAGTTGGGCGGCAAGAAGGTGAAGGTGCGCGGCCAGGTGGTCAAGTTCTCCCCGGCGATCATGGGCAAGAACTGGCTGCATATCCAGGACGGCACCGGCGACCCCATGAAGAACACCCATGATCTGGTGGTCACCACCGCCTCCGAGGCGGCCAAGGGCGACATGGTCACCGTGGAGGGTGTGCTCGCGGCGGACAAGGACTTTGGCTACGGCTACAAGTATGACGTGATCGTCGAGGATGCCGCAGTCAGCAAGTGATCGCCCCGGCGATCCCGGCGCGGGCGGTTTCCGCCGCATCGCGGTGGTCGGGCCAGGCGCCTTGGGGTGCCTGCTCGCCGCCCGCCTGAGTCGCCTTGCCCCAGCTCCCCTCTGGCTGCTGGATCATGACCCGACGCGCGCCGAGGAGGTTGACCGGTCTGGCCTCTGCCTCGAAACGGCCGGGCGGACCGAACGCTTCCCGGTGCGCGCCACCGCCGACCCGAACCGGATCGGCCCTGTGGATCTGGTGCTCTTCACGGTCAAGTCCACGGCGGTGCGTGCCGCCATCCCCTCGCTTCTTCCCCTGCTCGGCTCTCAAAGCCTGCTGCTCGCCTTCCAGAACGGCATTGGTCATCTGGGGCCGTTGGCCGATGCGGGTCTGCCAGGCATTCTTGGGCTGGCGGTGACCACCATGGGCGCCACCCTGCTGGCCCCTGGGCAGGCACGTTTTGGCGGGGCCGGCCGCACGATGCTTGGGGCGGCGAGCAACTCCCCGGGGGAGCGGGAAAGGGCGAGACTGGTCCAGGCTGCCGTCCTTTTCAACGCGGCAGGCATGGAGGCCATGGTCAGCGACGACATCCTCACCCAGGTCTGGAACAAACTCCTGGCCAACGTGGGCATCAACGCCCTCACCGCCATCCACGGGTGCGAAAACGGCGGTCTGCTTCAGCGGCCCGAAGCCTTACGGTTGTTGCGGGCCGCGGTCCAGGAGGCCGCGGCAATCGGGCGGGCCAAGGGGATCAGCCTCTCCGCCGAGCCGGTGGAGTGGGTGCTCTCGGTCTGCCGTGCCACCGCAGGCAATATCTCCTCCATGCTCCAGGACGTCCGCCGCCGGCGCCCCACCGAGATCGACGCCATCAACGGCGCGGTGGTGGCCGAGGCGCGGCGGCTGGGGCTGCCGTGTGCCGCCAACCAGGAGTTGGTGCGGGAGATCAAGGCCTTGGAGAGCGCATATCTGGCGGATTTCCCTTGACATAGGGCATGATTGCAAATAAAGCTGCATGTTTCCCTGCCAGTGTGTCATAAGAAGAGTTGCGGGCAATGCCCGTTCCAATGAACACCACCGACCAAGCCGGACGGTGGTTGCGCAAATAATGATGAGGAACCCATATGTCGAACCATCTTTTCACCTCGGAGTCTGTTTCAGAGGGACATCCCGACAAGGTTGCCGACCAGATCTCGGACGCGGTGCTCGACGCCATCCTGGCCCAGGACAAGCATGCGCGGGTGGCCTGCGAAACGCTGGTCACCACCGGCATGGCCGTGATAGCCGGCGAGATCACCACCTCGGCCTGGGTGGACATGCCCCAGGTGGTGCGGGAGACGGTGCGGGAAATCGGCTACAACTCCTCGGAGATGGGCTTTGACTGGCAGTCTTGCGCGGTGCTTACCTCCATCGACAAGCAGTCCGCCGACATCGCGGTTGGCGTCAACGAGGGTTCCGGCCTCGATCTCGATCAAGGCGCCGGCGACCAGGGGTTGATGTTCGGCTATGCATGCACCGAGACCAAGGTGCTGATGCCCATGCCCATCACCTATGCCCACCGCCTCACCAAGCGGCAGTCCGAGGTGCGCAAGGCCGGGCTTCTGCCCTGGCTCCGCCCCGACGCCAAGAGCCAGGTGACCATCGAATACGAGAACAAGAAGCCCAAACGGGTGGAGGCCATCGTCCTCTCCACCCAGCACTCGCCGGAGGTGGATTACGAAGACCTCAAGGCAGGGGTGATGGAGGAGATCATCAAGCCGATCATCCCGGCGGAGATGGTGGACAAGAACACCAAGTACTTCATCAACCCGACCGGCCGCTTCGTCATCGGCGGCCCGGTGGGCGACTGCGGGGTAACCGGCCGCAAGATCATCGTCGACACATACGGCGGCATGGGGTCGCACGGTGGCGGCGCCTTCTCCGGCAAGGACCCCTCCAAGGTGGACCGCTCCTCCTCCTACATGGGCCGCTATGTGGCCAAGAACCTTGTGGCCGCAGGTATCGCCACCGAGCTGGAGGTGCAGGTCGCCTACGCCATCGGCATTTCCAAACCGGTTTCCATCAACGTCAACTCGTTTGGCACCGGCAAGATCAGCGACGAGCGGATCAAGCAGCTCATCGAGGAGTTTTTCGACCTGCGGCCCAAGGCGATCATCCAGCATCTTGACCTGCTGCGCCCCATCTACAAGAAGACCGCCGCCTATGGCCACTTCGGGCGGGAGCGGGAGGAGTTCACCTGGGAGCGCACCGACAAGGCGGATGCCCTGCGCGAGGCCGCCGGGCTCAAATAGACGCCGTTGGGCTTGGGCGTTTCAGAATAGACCACCACGAACTACACGGAGGTCGCGAAGTTTGCATGCTTCGTGTTTTTCGTGGGAAAACTCAGGAGAGAGCTGCTGATGAATTCCGTGATTGAATCCGGCGACTACAAGGTTGCCGACCTGGGGCTGGCCGACTGGGGCCGCAAGGAAATCCGCATTGCCGAGACCGAGATGCCCGGCCTCATGGCGCTCCGCGAGGAATATGCGGGGAAGAATCCGTTGGCGGGAGCCAGGATCGCCGGCTCGCTGCACATGACCATCCAGACCGCCGTGCTGATCGAGACCCTGGTGGCGCTGGGGGCTGAGGTGCGCTGGGCTTCGTGCAACATCTTCTCCACCCAGGACCATGCCGCCGCCGCCATCGCCGCGGACGGCATTCCGGTTTTCGCCTACAAGGGTGAATCCTTGGAGGAGTACTGGGACTACACCCACCGCATCCTCGACTGGCACGGCGAGCCCGCCAACATGATTCTGGACGACGGCGGGGACGCCACATTGCTCCTGCACCTGGGGGCGCGGGCGGAGAAGGACTCCTCGGCCATCGCCAACCCCACCTGTGACGAGGAGCGGGTGCTCTTCGCGGCCATCCGTGACCGGCTTGCTTCCGCGCCCACCTGGTATTCCGACCGTATCGTTCATATCAAGGGCGTCACCGAGGAGACCACCACCGGCGTCCACCGCCTGTATCAGATGGCCAGCGATGGCAGGCTTGCCTTCCCGGCCTTCAACGTCAACGATTCGGTCACCAAGTCCAAGTTCGACAACCTCTACGGTTGCCGGGAATCGCTGGTGGATGGCATCAAGCGCGCCACCGACGTGATGATTGCCGGTAAGATCTGCGTGGTGCTGGGCTACGGCGACGTGGGCAAGGGCTGCGCTCAGGCGTTCCGCGGTCTGGGCGCCACGGTGTGGATCACCGAGGTTGATCCCATCTGCGCCCTGCAGGCTGCCATGGAGGGCTACCGGGTGGTGACCATGGAGGAGGCCGCCGCCATGGCCGAGATCTTCGTCACCGCCACCGGCAACGTCAACGTCATCACCCACGACCACATGGCCGCCATGAAGGACCAGGCCATTGTCTGCAACATCGGCCACTTCGATTCCGAGATCGACGTTGCCTCCCTGCGCAAGTATCAGTGGGAGAACATCAAGCCGCAGGTGGATCACATCATCTTCCCATCCGGCCGGCGGATCATCCTGCTCGCCGAGGGCCGCCTGGTCAACCTGGGCTGCGCCACCGGTCATCCGAGCTTCGTGATGAGCAACTCCTTCACCAATCAGACCCTGGCGCAGATTGAACTCTACAACCACGCCGACAAGTATGAAAAGAAGGTCTACGTTCTGCCCAAACACCTGGACGAGAAGGTGGCTCGCCTGCATCTGAAGAAGATCGGCGCCCATCTCACCACACTTACCCCGGAGCAGGCCGCTTACATCGGCGTACCGGTGGAGGGGCCGTATAAGGCCGATCATTACCGGTATTAAGCTGCAGGCGCTCCTGCACCCATATACGGTTTTTTTGAGAGGGGGCTTTCCCGATTGAGGGGAAGCCCCCTCTCGTTTTGCTGCGCTAACAATAGAACGTTATGTGGGTGCGTTGAGTCGGGTCCTGTGCCGTGTGGTTTGCGCGCAAAGCGCAGCGCAGATGGAAGAAGATAGCGATGGACGGAGGATACCGCATATAAAAATGTGATTCCCAAGGAGTCTCAGCTCCAGGGGAATTTCTCGGCATGGCGTAGCTGTTCTTTTTCTTTGTTGGACTTTATCCCCTTCAGGGAGCAAAGAAAAAGAACCAAAAAGAAAGGGCACCCCGCCACTTGTCCCGCCTATGGCGGGATACCTGGAGTTTATACCCCTTCGGGGTACTCCTCGATGCTGCCGGGAGTTTGCAAACTCGGCTTCGCCTCAAACAGTGCAAACTCCTTATCCGGCAGCCTCTGCGGTGTTCGGCGGCGTGGCAATGGAGGGAATGGCGTTACTTGCTGAGTTTTCTTGGTATTCAGATAAAAAAAACCCGCCGGCGGATTACCGCCAGCGGGTTCGATACCGAAAACCTGCGTATTCGCTTCAGGCGAATTAGAAGGTCATGGTCAGGTGGTGGCTGAGCAGGGTGACGTTGTCCACGTCAGCAGTGTTCACGCCGTACTGGAAGTAGTCGCCAGCATCGAGGTAACCGAAGTGTGCCTCGTAGGTCAGGTTGTCCAGCAGCTTGTAGGCGCCGCCCAGGTTGAACTCCCAGCCGTAGTCGTCCTCGTAGCCAGCGGTCTCCTCGTCAGCCTGGCCGTAGCCCAGAGCGGCATGTACGGAGAACTTGTCGGAAACCTTGTAGTCGCCATGGAGCAGAACGGCATGCACACCGTCGTCAGCCATGGAGGTGTTGGTGCCGCAGTGCGGGTTCAGCATGCCAGCCATGTAGCCGGTCATGATGTACAGCGGCTGGAACTGGTCGCCGGTGCCGCCGGTCAGCATGCTGGCGGTGGACATGTAGTTCTCGGCATCGCCAGCGGTGGTGTCATCGTCGCCAGAGGCAAAGAAGTACATCACGCCGCCGGAGAGGGCGTCAGCCTTGGCGGTCAGGTTGAGCATGAAGGCATTGGCGTCAAAGTCGCGGGTGGTGGTTGCCTCGCCGCCCTTGTGGCCGTACTCAGCCTCGAAGCCCCAGTTGCCGAAGCCGTACTTGGCGAAGGCCTGGATGACATAGTAGTCGGTGTCGAGGGAGCCGTTGCTGTACTGATCCCACTTGATGGAGGTCTTGCCGGCATCGGTGGTGTGGGCGATGCCGATCTCATACATGTCGATGTCCTGATCGTCGGCTACAACGCCATACTCGTTCTCGGTGATCTTCTGGGTGAAGAGCACTGCGGACCACGGCTTGGAGAGGAAGCTCGGCCACCACATGATCCGGTTGCCATGATCATCGCCGTTCAGGAAGTTGCCTTCCCACATGCCGGTGGAAACGCGACCCATGCGCCACTTGCCGATCGGGGAGGCGTACTCCATGTACAGCTTGTGGATGTCAACGTTGCCGCCATCAGTGGTAACGGTGTCGGTGGTGTTGCCCCACATGGTGTCGTCAGCGAGGCGGATGTCGCCGAACATGGAGATCTTGTCGTTGACCTTCATTACCGGCAGCACCTTGAAGGTGTGCTGATACAGCGCGTCGGAGGAATCGTTGCCAAGATAGGTCGGGTTGCTCAGGTAGTAACCCTCGACGACGTAGCTGCCGCTCATCTTGAACTCAACGGCGGAAGCGGTGGTGGCCAGGCCGGCGATCAGGCCGAAGGCGGCCACGGTGGACAGTACCTTTTTCATCTCTTTATCCCCTTTGTTGGTGTTGATAAAAAACAACTCTCGTAACACTTAAAGCAAATTATTAGGTTAAAAGTCAAGTTTTTTATACGCTGTGTAATTTTTTTTATGAAGGCATGCTATTGCTTGCCCGGCTTGGCCTGAGTGTCCAGCTGGTACATCAGCACCGTCGCGGTGGCATCGGAAAAAATGTCCAGCGCATCCGAGCCCAGGATGATGCCCACCAGCAGCTCGGCGGTCTTTTTGTCCTTGGAAGGCTGGAGCAGATAGTCAATGATCGTGCCGTCGATCTTGCGGGTCCGCCACAGTTCGGTGAGCGCGATCCCGTTCCAGGTGAGGGCGTGAATCTCGCCGGAGGGGTAGTTCTTCATGTTGGCGAAGAGCCTGGATGAGGTGGAGAGGTTCTTGTTGATGACGATGTCCTGACTGCCATCGCCATTGACGTCCGCCACCAGAATTCGGGACGGGATGTAGATGCGCCCCATGTCATCCTCGGCCCGGGCGGTCTGGGCCATGTTGAGGCTGGACTTGCCGCCGATGAAGCGGGTGGTGCCGCCAAAGAAGTCATCGCTCTTCCAGAGCTGCGAGCCGCTGGAGCGCAGCACCTGCAGCCGGTCGAACTGGTCGATGGCCACGATCTCGCGGCTGCCGTCGTTGTCGAGATCGGCGATGGTGAAGTCGAACAGGTTGACCGAATCAGGCACGTCCAGCCGCGATCCGGCGGCCACTTCGTTGCCCTTGGTTTCCAGGCGATAGATGCCGGGCCGCACCGCCCTGTCGATGTCCGCCTTCTGGCCTGCCAGCACCATGCCTTCGCCCGGAACCGGAATGGCCCGCACGTACCAGCGGGCGCCCTGGAAGAGGTAGCTGGCCTTGTCGCTGCCGCCCCACTCGAAGGCAAAGGAAGAGGGAGCCTGATGGTCGGCTGCGCTGACATAGACCTCGGCCTTGCCATTGCGGTTGAGATCGGCCACGCTGACCGCGTGGATGGCGAAGCCTGACTGTCCGGCAATCTGACCGACCTTGCTCAGGCGGTTGTCGCTGCGCTTGAAGATCTGGACGCCCTCACGGTCGGCCAGGATAACCTCGGCCTGGCCGTCGCCATCAAGATCGGCCATGTCCATGGACTGGAGGCCGAGCTTCATGTTCTGACTCTTCTGGAACTCGCTGGTGATGCCGGTGGGGTAGATGAAGGGCGAAACCCCACGGCCGCCCCGGCCATACAGAGCGCGATCAGGGTGGGCGGTGGCGTACTGCGGCTGTTGCGGAGCGGCTGCCGCAGCAGCCGAGGGCTGGGCCGAAGCAGGGCGCGGCCGGCCAAAGACCTTTTCACCAATGTCAAGCACCAGGCCATCGATGGCCGGGATGATCTCGTTCTCGCCCTTGGCGGTGGCGTAGAAGCTCTGGTGGGTGCCGCGGGCGACCTCGAAAACCTTGGCGTCCAAGGAAAGGCTGTTCCCCAGGGCGGTGATGGAGGCAGTCACCACATAATCGGCCTGTACCCCCTTGCCAAGCTTCACCACGGATTCGGGCTGGCTCAGGTTGGCGCCGGCGGCGGCCTTGTCGGTGGCGGCCCGGTCGATGATGGTCAGACCCAGCTCGGCGGCAAGCCGGCTGGAAAGCATGTCCCGAATTGGGCCGGCAAGCTGGCGACCTTCGGCGGCTGGGGCGGCGATGGGCGGCAGGGCGGCGCGGCTTCCCGCCAGGGCGGGCAGGGCGGAGCCGAGCAGCAGGGCGATCAGCAGGAGAAAGAAAGGCAGGGGAGCGGTGCGGAAGGGGGCCGGACGAAGCATAGCGCGATCCTGTTGCCAAATGGTTGGCTTTATCGTAAGTAGTTCCGCGAAGCGGACCCGGCGTCTCTGGTGAGGCCTTTCCGGGGGGCGCGGCGGGTGGGTGCGTCCGCTGCAGTGAAGCCGTTCCGGAGCATGGATGCCCGGAGCAACGGCCTGTTACAGCTGGCTAGTAGTACCTCAAGCCGGCGGCAAAGGGCAAGACTTTTTTGTCCTGGCCGGGAGGGGGCGTGGCCGGGAAACAAGAAAGGAGAAAAGGCATGGGGACCACCATTGCCCTGGCGCGGCATGGCGTAACCGCGGCGAACCGGCGCGACGTCTTTGCCGGCCGCACCGACGAGGGATTGCTCCCGGAGGGGATCGCCCAGCTGGAGGCGGTGGCCGGCGCCTTGCGGCAGGCGGGCGGCATCGATGCGATTTACTGCGGCCCCTTGGTGCGGACCAGGCAGTCCGCCGAGGTGGTTGCCCGGCTGCTGGGCGTGCCGGTGAGCCAGAAGGAGGCCCTGAACGAGATCCGCATCCCCCACTGGGACGGGCTGACCAAGCAGCAGCTCCGGGAGCGCTTCGGCCAAGAGTATCCCACCTGGCTTGCCGATCCGGCCGGTTTCGCGGTGGTTGGCTGCGAAACCATCGCCGCCGTGCAGCGCCGGGCGGTGTCCTGCCTGGAGGAGATCTTTTCGGTCCATCCAGGCGGCCGGGTGCTGGTGGTGAGCCATCTGATCGTGGTGCGCAGTCTGCTCCTCCATTATATGGGGAAGGCCATCGATGAGTTCCGGGCCATCAAGGTGGCCAACGGCCAGGTGGCGCTGCTGGAGCGGGGCGAGGATGGGGAGGTGACGGTGCGGCTGGAGGCGGCGGCCGGTTGAGGAGAGCCTTTCAGCGTTTGTCCATGTCGCGGTGCAGCAGCCGCACCGGCCACGGGCCTGCGGCCAGATGGCGATGGATCGCCTCGGCCACCGCCACCGAGCGGTGCCTGCCGCCGGTGCAGCCCACGGCGATGGTAAGGTAGGGCTTGCCGCTCGCCGCGTACTGGGGGATGGCGAAGTCGAGCAGCGCAACAAGGAGGGCCAGGAACTGGCTGCCCTGGGGGTGATCCAGGGCATGGGCCGCCACCGCCGGGTCCAGGCCGGTTTTGTCCTTGAGGGCGGGAACGTAAAAGGGATTGGGCAGCAGGCGGGCGTCGAACATCAGGTCCGCCTCATGGGGCAGGCCGTGCTTGTGGCCAAAGGAGAGCACGCTGATCCGCATGGTGGCCGGCGAGGCCTCCTCCTCGCTCAGCAGGCGGTGGGCAAGCTCGGCCGGGGTGAGGGCGCTGGTGTCGATCACCTGATTCGCCAAGCGCCGGAGCGGTGCCAGCTGCTCCTTCTCCGCCCGGATTCCCTCCAGGATCAGCCCCGAGGCGGCCAGGGGATGGGAGCGGCGCAGATGGCCGAACCGCCGGAGCAGCACCTCCTCGGCCGCCTCCAGGAAGACCAGCCGCAGCCGCACCGCGCAGGCAGTCACCTGCGACTCGATCATGGCGAAGGCATCCGGGAAATCAGCGTCGCGCACATCCATGACCAGGGCCAGCCGCTTGGGGCCGTCCTCCCGGTGGCGCAAGCCGTCCAGCAGGGGGGGGAGCAGGAAGGAGGGCAGGTTGGCGATGCAGAAGTAGCCGGCGTCCTCGTAAGCGTTGAGGGCGGTGCTTTTGCCGGCCCCGGAGAGACCGGTGATGATGGTGAGGGAGGGGCGGTCGGCGCTCATCGCGGTTCCCGGTCAGGAGAGATCCGGCTTCTTGCGCAGCTTGGAGGGGAGGATCCCCAGCTGCTCCCGGTACTTGGCCACGGTGCGGCGGGCGAGCTTGATGTTCTCCTTGGCGAAGATGGCGGCGATGGCCTCGTCGCTCAGCGGGTTGGTCCGGTCCTCGGCCTGGACGATGGAGCGGAGCCGCTCCTTGATGCTTTCCGAGGCCATGGCGTCGCCGCCGTCATGGCGGCTGATCGCCGAGTTGAAGAAGTACTTCAGCTCGAAGGTGCCCTGGGGGGTGTGGACATACTTGTTGCTGGTGACCCGGCTGATCGTGGATTCGTGCATGCCGAGGTCCTCGGCCACGTCGCGCAGCACCAGCGGCTTGAGGTGGGCGACCCCCTTCTCGAAGAAGTCGTACTGGAACTTGAGCAGCGACTCCACCACCCGGTAGATGGTGCGTTGGCGCTGCTGGATGCTCTTGATCAGCCACAGCGCCGATTTGAGCTTGTCCTGGACATAGTCCTTGGTGTCGCTTGGCGCGTCGGAGTCCTTCTTGAGGATATCCTTGTAATAGTTGCTCACCTTGAGGCGGGGCAGTCCCTCGTCGTTCAGCAGGATGACGTACTCGTTGCCCAGCTTGTGGACATAGACATCCGGCACGATGTACTGGGGTTCCTCGTCGGAGTATATGCGGCCTGGGTGGGGGTCGAGGCCCATGATCACCTTGACCGCCGCCAGCACCTCGGCCATGGGGCGGCCGGTGGCGCGGCAGATGGCGTTGAAGTTCTTGGTCTCCAGCGCGTGCAGGTGGAAGTTGACGATCCCGGCGGCCAGCGAGCCGGCAAGCCCGAGGCGGCCAAGCTGGAGCAGCAGGCATTCCCTGAGATCGCGGCCGCCCACTCCCGGGGGGTCCATCTCCTGCACCACCCCGATCATCCGGCGGGCCAGGTCCAGCGAGCAGCCGGCGGCCCGGGTGATCTCCTCCTCGCTCAGCTCCAGCAGGCCATCCCGGTTGAGGTTGCCGATGATGAAGCGCCCCACCTCCTGCTCCTCCTCGTCGAGGTGGGAGAGGGCGAGCTGCCAGGCCAGGTGGGAGTGGAGGTCCGGCTTGGCGGCCAGGATGTCCAGCCGGGAGGGTAGATCGTCCTCGTCGCGGCTCCTGGGGGAGAGGGAGTATTCGTATTCGTTGCTGTAGTTATCCCAGTCGATCTCGGTGAGGCCGGAGGTGCTCTCCATCTGCACCTCGGCGGTGCGTTCCGGCTCAGGGAGCGGTGCGGCCGCCTCGTCGGGCGGGCCTTCCTCCCCGGGCGCCTCGCCTCCTGCCTCCTGGAGGTCGGTGGCCTCCTCCAGCACCGGGTTCATCTCCATCTCCTGCTGGATGGTCTCCACCAGTTCCAGCCGCGAGAGCTGCAACAGCTTGATGGCCTGCTGGAGCTGGGGGGTCATCACCAGCTGCTGGCTCAGTTTCAGTTGCTGTCGCAGTTCAAGGGCCATGGCGCGCGGTCCGTTGCAAAATCAGGGAGATCCCGTGTGGTTTTGCTCAAGTATAACCAGACCCGGCAAGGTTCTTGCAACAGGAAAAGCGGTGGGGGATGAAAAATACGGCGGGACGGGAAGCCTGGGAAGGGGTGATCAGAGGGAGAAGTTTTCCCCGAGGTACATGCGGCGGGCCTCCTCGCTGCCCACGATTTCCTCGGCGTCGCCGTGGATCAGGACGGTACCCTGGTTGACGATGTAGGCCCGGTCGCAGACAGAGAGGGTTTCGCGGACGTTGTGGTCGGAGATCAGCACCCCCAGCCCCCGGTCCTTGAGGTCGCGGATGATCTGCTGGAGGTCGGCCACCGCCAGGGGATCGATGCCGGCGAAGGGTTCGTCCAGCAGGATGAATTTGGGGTGGGTGGCCAGGGCCCGCATGATCTCCACCCGGCGCCGCTCGCCGCCGGAGAGGGAGTGGCCGCGGTTGTCGGCCAGGTAGTCGATCTTGAGGTCTTCCATCAATTGGCGGGAGCGGTCGCGGATCTCCCGCCGGGAAAGGCCCAGCGGCTCAAGGACGATGCGGACGTTCTCCTCGACGGTGAGTTTTTTGAAGACCGAGGACTCCTGGGGCAGGTAGGAAAGGCCCTTCTGGGCGCGCAGGTGGATGGGCAGGGTGGTGATCTCCTCGCCGTCCAGGAGCACCGCGCCGCTGTCCGGCCGGACAAAGCCGGCGATGGAGTAGAAGGTGGTGGTCTTGCCGGCGCCGTTGGGGCCGAGCAGCCCCACCACCTCGCCGGTCCGTACCGTCAGGCTGATGCCGTCCACCACCCGCCGCTGGCGATACTGCTTGACGATCTCCCTGGTCTCCAGGACGGAGACGGCATTGCCCGCTTTCATCGCCGCGCGCCACTCTCCTCGCCGGTGGGGTAGAAGAAGGCCTTGACCCGTTCCCCCTTTCTGGGGCTGCGCTCCACGATGCTCTTGCCTTCGTCCAGATAGAGGACCATGGATTCGCCGCTCACCACGTTGTTGTCCTGCCAGACCTTGGCGTTGCCGTTGAGCAGCACCTTGCGTTCCGCGGCCAGGTAGTCCATGGCGTTGCCGGTGGCGGTCCAGGCGCTGCTGCGCACCTGGACGTTGCCCTTGGCCGAGAGCTTCTTGAGCTTGCCGCCGCCCACCCCCTCGGCCTGGTCGCCCTTGTCCGGCTGGGGATGGTAGTGGACGGTCATCTCGTCGGCCCGGATGGACATCTCGCCTTGGGTGGCGGTGACGTTGCCGGCGAAGAAGACCGCGTTGTCCTTCTGCTGCGAAACCATGCGGTCTGCCTCGATGTTGATGGGCTGGTCGCCGGCTGAGGGGGCGGCCAGGCAGGGAGCGGCCAGGGCGGCCAGCCAGCAGCAGGCGGCGACAATGAGACGGGAAAGCGGCATGGGAGGGTATCCTTCTGGGTTCTCAGTGGCGCGCAACGCGCCGTTCTTGACAAAAAGATACCAGCAACCAGCCGAGTCGGCAATGAAGAATGGAGGGCGTGGGCGTTTGCCACGGCGCAATCGTGGCGTTGTGGCGTGCCCGACTCTGGGGTGGGTGGGACTGGTCCCAGGCGTGAGCACGGGCAGTAGGGAAAACAGGGGCCGATACCGTCTTCACCAAACGCGAGACGGCATTGACACAGTACCCAGTACGATATATATGTATGATATACTACATTGTCGCATTGTACAGGAGAGCAACACATGGAAACAGCAAAGGTGTTCTGGTCCGGACGGTCGCAAGCCATACGTCTGCCCAAGGAATTCCGATTCGACTGCAAAGAGGTTCGCATTCGCCGGCATGGCGCGGAGGTCATCCTCGAGCCGATCCCCACTGATTGGGCTTGGCTCGACGCCTTGGTCGCCAAGGGGATTGACCTCCGCCGAGAGCAACCTGATCCGCAGGAGCGGCCGGAACTGGAGGAGGTATTCCGCTAGCCATGCGCTTCCTGCTCGACACCAACGCGATCATCGCCATTCTCAGTGGCAAGGCCGGAATCACCCAGCGAATACGGCAGTATCAACCAGCCGATTTCGCCGTGTCATCCATTGTCATGCACGAGCTGTATTTCGGGGCATACAAAAGCGGTCAGCGCTCCAGGAATATGGCCGTTGTTGATGGCCTCCTCTTCGAGGTGTTGCCGTTTGATCTGGACGATGCCCGACATGCTGGAGAAATCCGCGCTTTTCTCGCCGCGCAAGGAACTCCCATTGGGGGGTACGATGTGTTGATTGCCGGTCAGGCCCGCGCTCGCGGGCTGATCCTTATTACCAGAAACGAACGTGAGTTCAAGCGGGTGGACGGGCTTGACATTGAAAACTGGGAGCGTTGAATCTCCGCGACGGAATACCAAGCAAAACAAAAGGGGTCTGACCCATTTGATCTACACGTCGGGGCCATGCATGTTAAGTAAAACCGGGCTCCGTCCCCTATTATTCTGACCCATTTGATCTACACGTCGGGGCCATGCATGTTAAGTAAAACCGGGCTCCGTCCCCTATTATTCTGCGGGCTCCGTCCCCTATTATTCTGCGTCCCCTATTATTCCTTGAGCTGGGAGATTTTGAAGACCGCCAGCGGGATAACCGACATCCCCGAACTCCATGACCGGCTGATCGCGGCCACCGCCCGGTATCTTGATCTGCCGCTTATCACCAACGACCCGGTGATCCTGCGTGTAGTTGACCCCAATTGAACCGGACACCCTAGTATGCTAAATAACGACTAGGGGTACGACTATGTCAAAGACTAGTAATTTCGAGGTAATCACCTCGGTACAACGCCGGAGGCGCTGGACCACAG
>JBMONS010000031.1:0-49206 GCA_049323635.1 Thermodesulfobacteriota bacterium | reverse complement strand
GCTGTGGTCCAGCGCCTCCGGCGTTGTACCGAGGTGATTACCTCGAAATTACTAGTCTTTGACATAGTCGTACCCCTAGTCGTTATTTAGCATACTAGGGTGTCCGGTTCAATTGGGGTCAACTACATTCGGCTTTGAAATATTTGATACTGAATAAGATATTAATGGCAAGGTGAAGAGATGTTTCTAAAAAAAATCCAGATTGAGAATTACAGATCGATTGACAATCTAACAGTGGATGTAAATGAGAATTGCTTAATTTTTTTGGGAATAAATGAGTCGGGTAAATCAAACATTTTGAAGGCATTATCTGCTATATCGAGCAATTTTGAATATGATTTTAGCGAGGACTCAAAAATACCTATAAGTGACGAAAATTATACTTTTAAAGAACCAAAAATATCATATTTTTTTGAATTAACTGAGCCGGAAAAAAAACAAATCCTTGAAGACAATTTTGGAGAATCATATCAATCATGGCCTTTTATATATGAACAAAAGTATAGCAAATCTTTAAATGAATTTATTAACAAAATTATTGGGCAATTAATTTATAAAATTACAATAAAAGAAGATAATACACTAAGTAGTCATGTGACTTATTCAGTCCATGGATTTTATTTTAATTTAAAAACTGGGAAATACACCACCAAAGCAAATGTTGATATTAAGTTTGGAGAAACAACTAAAAATTTTATTGAAGGAAGTATAATTGATGCCGAACAAGAAAACTTAGTCAACTCTGAACTATTAAAAAAATATTTTGATGTTCTTACTAAAGATAAAATTCAAACAATTCTTGGTCATAATGCTGCAAAATATCTCCGCAACAATCTTCCTGAAGTTGTTTATTGGGAGTACGATAAAAAATATCTTCTTGTTGACTCAGTTGATATAGCTTCCTTCAAGACAGACCCCGACAGTTGTTTACCTCTGAAAAATATATTTTTACTTGCTGGTATAGACAATATCGAAGAAAGAATTACCCACGACTACAAAAATGATAGTGCATTCCATAACTTGAAAAGAGTTCTTTCAAAAGCTGCCACGACCCATTTAAATACCGTATGGAAAGATTATAAAGACATTAAAATAGAACTAAACGAAAGAAATGGTCGTTTATCCGTACAAGTTTTAGATACAAAAAATCTTTTCAACTTTAATCAAAGAAGTGATGGTTTCAAAAGGTTTATATCCTTTTTATTCATTCTCTCAGCACAGTATCACTCTGGCGAACTTAAAGAAAACACAATAATTGTTTTTGACGAACCAGACATAAGCCTACACCCTTCCGGCACGCGGCACCTTCTTGATGAGATAATTAAGCTTAGCAATAAAACATATTGTTTTATTGCATCTCATTCAATCTTTTTCATTGATAGAGCGAATATTGATCGACATGTAATTGTAAAGAAGGAAAATGAAAGCACCCTTATAAAACCTGCCACATATCAAAATTTCACAGAAGAGGAAGTACTTTATGGAGCTCTTGGTTTTTCAATCTACGATATTTTGAAACCTGATTGTTTTTGCTTTGAAGGGTGGACCGACAAAGAAATTTATAAAATACTTGGAGAACTTTTCAAGAACGATATACCAGGTTTGCCTGAACTGACCAATCGTTTTGGCATACTATGGAGTGGGAGTGCAAATAAAATATGCCAAACAATTAAACCGCTATTTAGTGACGACAAAAGAAGATTTATAGCCATAGCGGACTTTGACGGGCCTGGCAATAAAGAGAAGTGTATTTTTTCTAAAGAATTTTCTAAGACTCGGAGTTTTTTTCTAACCTACAAAGATTTATCTAACAGAAAGTTAGATGATCTCACTCTTGAAGACTTATTACCACTCAATTTAATGTTAAGTTTTTTTAATGAATATTTGGAAGAAATCCTGGAGAAAACCCCTAATCCAAAATTCAGGAGAAAAGATATTGACAAAAGTGGGCTACTTAATAGCTGGAAAACATTCTGCAATAAAGAGTACAGAGCATCAAATAATAAACTTATTGATGGATATAAAAATAAAATACCAAGCTATATCAGTAAATATATTGAGGATAACTCAGACAATATTCAAGATATTAAGAAACAATTTTCTGTATACAAAACATTTCTTGAAAAACTAATTGCGATGGCAACCTAAAAACTAGAGGGTGTTAAGTAATCATTCTTTTATACCAACGGTAAAAAATCGCCGAACAACCGTATTAACGCAGACGGGAAGAACGCTGGGGCGCTGACGCGGCAAGTTCGGGTGGCCCGCTGGTTATGCGAAACGTTGAACTCGTATGCCAGCACCACGTTACATTTCATGGAGGAGAAGCCGCGATGAAGATCTATAGCTTGGCTGGAGTAATCACAATTGCCCTTGTCATGACCGGATGCGCCAATCTCAACAGTGTTCATCGTGAAATAAAGGTGAGCGAAGGTTCCGGAGCGTTGGTTGATATTAAACAGCGTGCAATCTTTGCCTCAAAGGACACAAAGGCTCCCTACGGCACGATCGTTTGCGCCGAGCCAAGCCCCGACGCCTTATCGGCTTACGCTGCCGAAATTGCGGCAAAGGCTGATGTTCCTAATAAGGCCAGCGTTGCCATTTCGAGCGCATTTCAAGAGAGCTCATCGTTTACAGGATTACGAACTCAGACAATTCAACTCTTACGCGACTCTCGTTATCGCGATTGTGAGGCATACATGAACGGTGCCTTAGACGGCCCACAATATGATCTTCAAGCACGCCGACACCAGAAGCTAACTATTGCCCTTATGGCAATTGAACAGCTAACGGGTGTCGTTCGTGCACCGTCAGCAACTATCAATACAAACGGTAGCGCTGAAGCCGCGAAATCTATTGCTGAACTTCGCATCGAAATGGGTGAAGTCGACAAAGCAATAGTCTTTCTTCAAAAGAAGAAAGACGATGAGGCCACTACAGACGATGAAAAGAAAGCCATCGACGATAGGATTAAGCAACTCCAAGGCGATAAAGACGCTATTGCAAAGGGGATTGAAACCGCACGGGGTACGTTAGTCTCTGGGACGGCCACATCATCAATTAGCAACGTCGCAGTTCCGACACAGAAGAGCGATAAACATATCGAAGCGGTAACTAAAGCTGTCGAGAATATTGTTCAGTCAGTACTCGATACCAGCGATCTCGGGCAGATGTGTTTCATGCATATGCAGCGCCCAACTGAGAAGTTATCTGAAGCTGGAAAGCAGCTTCAGGCAACCTGTGTCGAATACTTCAAGCTTGACCAAGCTGCCGCCAAGCTCCAACTCGATAGCATGCAGGAATCGCTGTCCCAATTAAAGACCGGTAAAGCTGATAGCTCCAAGAAGGCTGAGGATGCGAAAAAGCTCGCAGAGCAGCTTGACAAGCTACGGGACAAGACAAAACTTCTCACCGTCAAGCCGCCTCAGCAGTGATCTCTAACACTACGGTCCACCAGCGCTGCGCGATAAAGCCGCGTAGCGCCGGTGACTTTAACGTCAGCCCTAGGTTCCCGTGGCCGTCAGGTCTTGCAAGCAAACACACGCTATATTTCCACAACCGGCACAACGTCCACCCATCACCTCAATACAAAAAGCCCCTTGGCCAAACATGGCAGAGGGGCTTTCCTTTTCCGCGATCAATTGAGGCAGGGGGGACCTTTTACCGTGAAAATTTCCCCGAGCCGCTTCCCTGCCCCTGGTTCAACTTCTGTTGAACCGCTTGCGGGTTCTTCAATTTCATCTGCCCGGATTTGAGTTTCGATTGCTGTGATTCAATTTTGGACTGGTTGGTATCGATTTTCAATTGCCGTGATTCCGCATGGGCGATGCTGGTAAAATCAGCCCCGATGGATGCCCCCAGGGCAAGCAGGGTTGCGCCGAGAAGTGCCTTCTTGTTCCCGTTAGCCTTTTCTCTTTTTTCCATGTCGTCCTCCTGATGGGTGTTTCGTGGTGCGTGCATCGCCCACGACAATTGCCTGGATCTGTTCCTCCAGCAGGCGTAGATGTGCCTCTGTTTTGTCTTCAAGGCTCATGGCCTCGACAGGATGCGCCGGTAAAGCGAAGCGGGTCAAGGCCAGATCCATGTCGAGCAGTTCGGAAACCGGCAGCATGTCGCTGACCGGGTCTGCGGTGCGCAGTTTTTCCCGCCACTCTTTTTTTTCGCTTTCCAGCAAAAAGGCGGCAAGTTTCCCGACAAAGGAGAGATACCGATCGGTGACCGTGATAAACGGCTCCGCCCCCTGCCCGCTCAGATAGTCGCGCACGGTTGCTTTTTGGCCGATCAGTCCCTGGGTTTGGGGATGGGGCGGCAGCAGGGAGAAGTATTCACCGGTTTGGTTATCGGTATGGCGGGCAAGCGGATAGAGCCGGCAGACGAGCGGCCGGTCCGGATGGACGCCGCAGCCTTTGCCGGTGAGGAAAACGCAGCGATCCTCTCCATCGACCTGGAGTTCGGTGCCGCTGTTCCGGCTATAACGGCCCAGAAAATCGGTGGTCGAGATGCCGAGGCCATTGGCAAGGCGCGCCACCTCATAGGGATTGACGCGGATGCGTTTGTGCTGGCAGCAGCGGCAACAGCCCTGGCAATCGTAGGAAAAGGGGGAATTCCTGACCAGCCGGACCTCCTCCCAGGCCGACGCGTCGGGAAAAACCGCCTGCACATCCTGCATTCTCCCTAGATCGGAAACCGTTTTGGGCATTGCGCGCATCCTGCCGTCGATTCATTCATGCGGAACAATGACCATTAGGTCATACTCCAGGCAAAATGTCAAATCGTCAGGAAACGCCGGGTATTGCGATCGCTCTCACCCATTTGGAACCCTGGCGCATGGAATGGCAAAGAGGCCCCCTTCCGGGAGCCCCTTTGCTGCTCTTGATGCTCAATGTTCCATCCACTTTTCAAGCTTGGCCACCTCCTCGTCGGTGAGCACGATGGAGAGCGGGCCGCGCTCGCCTTCAAGCAGCGCCATGGAGCGGTCAAACAGGGTATGGGTGTTGCCGAAGGTGTGGGCGAAGGCGGCGGTTTCCCGGTCGGAGTGTGCCACAGCCGCCTGGAAATCGCGTAACGCATCCTCCTCGCAACCGAACTCGCTTTCAACGATGGCCCGGGCGAAATACGCCACCCCACGCCCAGGATTGATTGCGATGGAGTGGGTTAAGTCATCCAGCGCATCCTCATACTCACGCTTGCCGATATGGGCGATGCCCCGGTAGTAATAGGCCCGATCGTTGTCCGGATCAAGGGCCACCACGGCACTGAAGTCATCGATGGCCATCTCGGGTTGCTGATTTTTCAGAAATGCCACGCCGCGGCTGAGGTATGACCGCACCGGATCGTATCCTTCTTCATGGGCCTTGGTGAAGGCCTTGATGCTTTCCGGATACTGCCCTTCTACAAAGAAGTCCTGTGCCTCATGGAAGAGTTCGTTGGTCGTCATGGCAAACCTCCTTCCCTCGTGGCGAGGGAGAAAGTTGTTGCTTTTCTGGTTTGGAATTATCCTTTATGATCAGATAATAAGCACGAATATTAGAAATTCAAATATACATTTAATATGCAAATTAAAATTACCAGAAAATCCAGGCACCGCCGGTCCTGCTTGGGATGCGGCAATCGCGGCCGCCAGGGGTCGCGCGCCCACGCAACACCGCTTGACAACGGATGCCTCGGCGATACAGTGGTTTCATGATTGGACGCGTGAATAACAAACCGCTCCAGACAGCATCGCCCGACGGGCTCGGCGAGCTTGCCTGCGCCTTTGGCGGTGTGGAAGAAAAGCCACCCGCGCGGCCGGTGCTTCTCCTGGCCTGCTTGCTGGGATGGTGCCTGTTGTGGGGGTCCCCGGCCTCCGCGATTACCCCATGCCCGGACAACCCATGCCTCACCGATGCGCAGGCAGAGTGCGACCAGCTGGCCGACTGGGTCGCGGAAGGGGTGCTTGTCGAGCTGCGCTATCGCAGCGACGTTGCCAAGCCCACCATCATCCCCGGCTTTCCGGCGTATCAGACCCTGCCGCGCGAGATGATCTTTCTCCCCGACCGCGCGGTGATAGGCGAAGCGCCGCCAGGGGAGATCACCCTCACTCCCTACCGGATCTGCTGGCCTGTCCCTGCGTTGCAGGATCTGCGGCCGGTCCGGCTGCGCGTTTTTGTGCGCCAGACGGAACAGGGCGGCAAACTGGTCCACTTTGAACGGCTGCCGCGCTGAAGGAATGGAAGCAATGGCCATGCAACGTCGCATCCTCCCCCTCCTCCTCTGGTTCTGCCTGCTGCCCTGCGGCTGCTCTTTCGCCGACCCCAGGCTGCAACAACTGACCCAGGAGGTGTATAACCGCAAGACCTGGCGGCAGCCGCTTCCCCCCTCCCCCTTTGCCTCGGACGGGTGCTCCTGCTGGCCGGACGATGGCTGGCTGGAATGCTGCGTGGAACATGATGCCATCTACTGGATGGGTGGCACCAGGGAAGAGAGGGAGAGGGCGGATGCGGCGCTGCGGGAGTGCGTGCGCCAGAAAGGCCACCCGCTGATCGGCACGCTCATGTACCACGGAACCCGCATTGGCGGCGCATACTGGCTGCCGACCCCATTCAGATGGGGGTTTGGCTGGCCCTACCCGCAGGCAGGGCCGCCCGGCACCGAGTATTGACCGCTGCCCGCCCCCTGCCTGCCGACCGGCGTCCTGGAAAAGCACACCTTGCACGGATGGGGGATTGACTTCACTCCTTTATTTCATTTATGACAGTTATAAGCGCATGTTGCTCCCGTCGCTTCTCGCTCGTCTCCCCGGAGGGAGGCCACGACCGCGCCGTGACGAAGCAACCCCGCCCCCAATCGAGGCAGGCCTTCATGGCCTGCCGCTTTTGTCTTGGGGGAATCGCTTTCCGAATGGGGTTCCCCTCCGCGGCTGGGATGGGGCAGGATTTGCCATGCATGCCGGGCGCGGCTGGCTGGCTCTGCCTGGAGCGCGTCTTGCCTGCTCCGGGACCGCCCAACCCGTGGGCGCGTCCAAAACACGTTTTCAAGGAGAAAAACCATGGCTTTAAGCAACGGCCACGCCTTTGACACCCAGGTGGTGCATCTCGGTTTGCATCCGGAGGAGTGGCAAGGCGCCACCCTGCCGCCCATCTACCAATGCACCGCCCACCGCCACGAGTCGGCGGAAAGCCTGAGCCGCACCTTTGCCGGCCAGCAGGACGCCCACATCTATGCCCGGCTCACCAACCCCACCAATCGGGCTCTGGAGGAAAAACTCGCCGCCCTGGAAGGAGGCATGGGAGCGGTGGTGGTGGCCTCCGGCATGGCCGCGATCAACAACGCCTGCATGGCGCTGTTGCGCGCCGGCGACGAGTTCGTGACCGGCAACTCCCTGTTCATGTCCACCTACCTGCTCTTTGCCAGGGTCTATGGCAAGTACAACATCACCGCCCGCTTCGTCGATCCACGCGATCCCGAGGCGATCGTTCGGGCCATCAACGACAAGACTCGCTTCGTCTACCTCGAAACCGTCGGCAATCCCAAGATGGACGTGCCGGACCTCGCCCGGGTCGCCACCCTGGCCCACGATCACGGCCTGCCGCTCTTGGTGGACAACACCGTGGCTACCCCCTGGCTCTGCCGCCCCATCGAGCTGGGGGCGGACGTGGTGATCCACTCCACCACCAAGTACCTGAGCGGCCACGGCGATGCCACCGGGGGGGTGGTCATCGACAGCGGCCGCTTCGACTGGGCCGCCCATCCGGATCGTTTTGCCGACTTCGCCCCCTTTGTGGAGCGCAAGGGGCCGCTGGCCTACCGCGACCGGGTGTGGCGCGAAATCCACATCAACTTCGGCACCACCGCCGCGCCGTGGCACTCCTATCTCACAATGCTGGGGCTCGACACCCTGGCGCTCCGCATGGAGCGGCATACAGCCAACGCCCTTGCTGTGGCCCAATTCCTCGGCAACCACCCCAAGGTGCGCTGGGTGAACTACCCCGGCCTGCCCTCCCACCCGGACCACGGCCTGGCCAAGCGCCAGTTCGGCGGCAGGGGCTTCGGCGGCCTCCTCACCTTCGGCCTTGCCGGCCAGCAGGAGTGCTTTGGCTGCATCGACACCCTGAAGCTGATCTACCACCTGGCCAACCTGGGCGACTGCAAGAGCCTCATCATCCATCCCTACTCCTCGCAGTACATTGCCTTTACCGAGGAGAACCGCGCGGAGCTGGCCATCACCCCCGACCTGCTCCGCCTTTCGGTGGGCATCGAAGCGGCGAGCGACATCATCGCCGACCTCGAACAGGCCCTGGCGCGGGTCGGTTGATGAGCGAGTACACCGACCGAGAGCAGAGCGGGGCTTCCGTCGGCATCGTCGAGAAGCGGTTCCATACCTTTGCCGAGCCGCCCGCCGCCCTGCGTCTTGAGAGCGGCGCCATCCTCGGGCCGATCACCCTGGCCTACGAGACCTACGGCACCCTCAACCCGGAGAAGAGCAACGCCATTCTCATCCTGCACGCCCTTTCCGGAGACGCCCACGTGGCGGGCTACCACGGTCCGGAGGATGCCAAGCCCGGCTGGTGGGAATACATGGTGGGACCGGGCAAGGGGATCGACACCGACCGCTACTTCGTGATCTGCTCGAACTTCCTCGGCAGCTGCATGGGCAGCACCGGGCCCGGCTCGCTCAATCCACGGACCGGCAAGCCATACGGCCTCGACTTTCCGGTGGTGACCATCGGCGACATGGTGGAGGCGCAGCGGGCGCTCATCGACCACCTGGGCATCCCGAGGCTGCTGGCGGTGGTGGGCGGCTCCATCGGCGGCATGCAGGTGCTGGAATGGACGGTGCGCTTCCCCGAGCGGGTGCAGGCCGCCATCCCGCTCGCCACCACCATGCGCCACTCGGCGCTCTCCATCGCCTTCAACGAGATCGCCCGCCAGGCGATCATGGCGGACCCAAACTGGCAGGGGGGCCACTACCACGGCGACACCGTCCCGGCCACCGGGCTTGCGGTGGCCCGGATGATCGGCCACGTCACCTACCTCTCCGACGAGGCCATGCGCCGCAAGTTCGGCCGCAGGCTGCAGAACAAGGAGGACTTCTCCTTCGATTTCGACGTGGATTTCCAGGTGGAGAGCTACCTGCGCCACCAGGGCAGCAAGTTCGTAGAACGCTTCGACGCCAACTCCTTTCTCTACATCACCAAGGCGGCGGACTACTTCGACCTCGAACACCGGGGCGGCGCCACCTCGGCTGTGGAGACCTTCAGCCGGACGCGGGCCCGCTTCCTGGTGGTCTCCTTCACCTCGGACTGGCTCTACCCCACCTATCAATCGCGGGAGATCGTGCGGGCGCTCAAGAAAAACAGCCTCGACGTCAGCTTCTGCGAGATCGCCGCCGACTGCGGCCACGACGCCTTTCTGATCCCCAACCCGCGGCTCTCGGGCCTCATGGCAAGTTTCCTCGACCGGGTGCACGATGAAACCAGCAATTAATCCGCTCCGTTACGATCTTTCGATCATCGCCTCCTGGATCGAACCGGGCAGCAGGGTGCTCGATCTCGGCTGCGGCGAGGGCGACCTGCTCCATCACCTCAAGACCACCAAGGGGGTGGCCGGCACCGGCATCGAGATACGGGAAGACAAGGCCGCCGCCGCGCTCACCAGGGGGCTCACCGTGCTCCAGGGCGACATCCGCGACGAGGTGGCCGACTACGCCGAAAACAGCTTCGACTACGTGATCGTCAGCCAGACCCTGCAACAGGTCCTCGCGCCGCTTGAGCTGATCACCAGCCTGCTCGCCATCGGCCGCCGGGTGGTGGTGAGCTTCCCGAACTTCAGCCACTGGCGGAACCGGCTCCAGTTCCTCGTGCAGGGCCAGGCGCCGCGCTCGCCGCAACTGCCCTACGAGTGGTACGACACCCCCAACATCCGGGTCATCACCATCCGCGATTTCCGGCGCTTCGCCCGCATCGTCGGCTGCTCCATCCTGCGGGAGACGGCGATCAACACCCACCAGCACGACCGCTCCGGCAACATTGTCCACTTTTTGCCCAATCTGCGCGCCACCTACGGCATCTTTCTCATCGGCCGCCATCCAAGCGAGAGGACCACGCCATGACCGCAATCAACCAGGACATCTCCGTTATCGTCGGCGCCACCCCCATGCTGCGCCTCAACCGCATCAGCAAGGGCCTCGGCGCCGAGGTGCTGGTCAAGCTTGAATCCCGCAACCCGCTGGGCAGCGTCAAGGACCGCATCGGCAAGGCGATGATCGCGGCGGCGGAAGAAGCGGGCGCCCTTACCCCTGCCACCACCATCATCGAACCGACCAGCGGCAACACCGGCATCGCCCTGGCCTTCATCTGCGCGGCCCGCGGCTACCGGCTCATCCTCACCATGCCGGAAACCATGAGCCTGGAACGGCGGGCGCTGCTCAAGCACCTGGGGGCGGAGCTGGTCCTCACCCCCGGCAGCGAGGGGATGCGGGGGGCGGTGGCCCGGGCGGAGGCCCTGGCGGCGGAGACTCCCGACAGCTTCCTGCCCAACCAGTTCGCCAACCCGGCCAACCCGGAGAGTCATCGCCGCACCACCGCCGAGGAGATCTGGCAGGACACGGGGGGAGAGATCGACTGCTTCGTGGCGGGCGTCGGGACCGGCGGCACCATCACCGGGGTCGGCGAGGTGCTCAAGGCCCGCCGGCCGGGATTGAAGGCGATTGCGGTGGAGCCGGCCGACTCGCCGGTCCTTTCGGGAGGCAAGCCCGGACCGCACAAGATCCAGGGCATCGGCGCCGGTTTCGTGCCTCGGGTACTGAACACCGCCATCCTCGACGAGATCATCACGGTGCAGAGCAGCGACGCCTTTAAGACCGCGCGCAAACTGGCGCTTGAGGAAGGCATCCTCTGCGGCATCTCCTCCGGGGCCAATGTCCACGCCGCGCTCTTGGTCGCGGCCCGTCCTGAAAACCGAGGCAAGCGCGTGGTCACCGTGATCTGCGACACCGGCGAACGCTACCTCTCCACCGACCTCTTCCTGAAATAACCATCGCGAGGCGCCATCCATGGGAACCATCATCTCCCTCAACACCAGCACCACCACCGGCACCGGCAAGACCCCGGTCGAGTCGATCACGGTCCGCTGCGACCACGGCATGGAGGGCGACGCCCATGCACGGGACTGGCACCGTCAGATCAGCCTGCTGGGCATCGAAAGCATCGACAAGATGCGGGAAAAGGGGCTGGAACTGGTGCCCGGCAACTTTGCCGAGAACATCACCACCCAGGGGCTGGCATTGAGCACCCTGCCGGTGGGCACCCGCCTGGTCAGCGGCGAGGTGGAACTGGAGATCACCCAGATCGGCAAGAAATGCCATGCCAAGTGCAACATCTTCAGTCAGGTAGGCGACTGCATCATGCCCCGCGAGGGGGTCTTCGCCAAGGTGATCCGGGAGGGGGTGCTCCGTCAGGGCGCCCCGATCGAGGTGAAGGAAACCCGGTAAGAGAGAAGGCAACGGGGTCGGGCGCCAGACATACCCCCAGGGGGCGCGCTCAGGCTGATCTGACCGGATTCTTGCGGTAGGCCGGGCTTGGCGCGCCACCGATGTAGATGCCCTCCAGGTAGGAGAGCTTGCGCCGCAACTGCTGTACCGTGCCCCTGACGATCAGGAAGGTGGCCTGCCGACCCGGCGCGAGCATGCCCAGCGCCTCCATGCCGAAGAACCCGGCGCCCTGCACGGAAGCGCACCGGATGGACTCCTCCAGGGTATAGCCCGCCTTGAGGAAGAGCTTCATCTCCTCGGCCGCCGATTCCCCGTGCAGGATGCCGACACTGCCGGCGCCGGTTCCCACGGCCGTCCGCACCCCCAGTTCCCTCGCCAGCCCGAGTTGGGCGAGCTGTTCGGCAAGGGTCTTCTTCCAGAGGGCCTCCGCGCCTGGCAAGGGCTTGCCAGGCGCCACGTAGCGGGTGGAGAACCGGCAGCAGACATCGCCGCCGCCCGAGGCGCCATCCAGCGCATTCTTGGCCCGCAGCAGGCTGGGAATCCAGAGCACCTCCCGATCCGCCATTATCCGCAGGTTCTCGGTGCCCATGCCGTATCCCTGCTCGATGGCGTCAGCACCGGCCGCAAGCGCCTCCGCCACCTCCTGCTGGCCATTGGCCACCACCACCGCCTTCCTGCCGCCTTTCCGGGCAAGGTCCCGGCCGAGCGACTCCGGAGAGGGCCGAGACAGCGGCCCTGGCACGGCATCGATGTTTTCGGAGTAGTTGATCTTGATGAAATCCCCGCCCGCGCCGCAATCCCCAGGGCAGTCCTCACTGCGCGGGGCGGCATCCCCGGCGACCCGGACGGCAACCACCCCGGACCCAGCCAGCGCCTCGCCCAACCGGTGCGCCAGGCCAGGAGGATCGCCGGTGTCGGCAAGCCCCAGCACCCCGTGGGCATGGCAGTAGGCAAGATGCCGGGACAGCATGGCGGCCTCGTCGTCCTGGCCAGCCCTTTGGCTGGCAACGGCGGGCGAGGAGGCCAGGGAGACGCTGCAATCAACCAGGGCCGGCACGATGACGCAGTGGGAAAAATCGTCGAGGTCGGCCCCGGCCAGCGGAGGAAGGGCTTCGACCGGACCGATGGCGGCGATGGTAGCGCCCACCACCTTAAGGAAGACGTTTTTCCGCGCCGCGGCGCCGCTGCCGTCGATCAGGCTTCCCGCCACTATGTATCGTGTGCCGCTCATGGGTATTCCGCTTTGGTTCCGCTGGACCATGGCCCTATCCTAGCCGTGCCGCTCGGCGATCACGGCGAACATCCGCACCAGCCCGGCGCAGAGGGTGTAGATCGACTTGATGTGCAGGTTGGTGGGGCAGCAGGCGTCGAAGAAGATGGTGAGTTTCGAGGCCAGATCACCCTCCCGCCCCTGGTAGCAGATGAGAATGGGAATGTGGGGCAGCGGATGGAGGATGAGGGCGATGTCCGCCTCGTACCACTCGATGGTCCTGCCCATGAACAGAACGATCAGATCGTTCAGCAGATCGGGGTTGCTGTCCGCCAGCCGCCGCAGCGGCTCCTCGCAGCGGCTGGAAAAGAGCCCCTGCCACTCGATCCCCCCCTTGATCTCCCGAAAGGAGATCCACTCTCCGGTGATCCCCTCATGGCTGTCGTGGGTGACGTAGGAAAGCAGCGGCGCTTGCACCCAGGGGATGATATGGCATTCCGAGTTCATGCCGCCCTGCTGGTCCAGCACGAAATCCTTGCCCAGCGAGTTGACCACCAGCATGCCGTCCCGCACCGTGGCCCCGATCCTGGGGGCAACCGCGGCCAGGTCGGTCCGGCTCATCTTCGCGCGCAGCTTGTCGATGAACTCGGCTTGGTTCGCCTCTCTCGCGTCCGGCCCGGAGGCGTGCTCCGCAAAGGCGGCGGTGGCGGCACGATCCCGATCAGGACAATCGCCGAGCTTGCGGCTGCCTGCCACCACGGCGGCGGCAAAGGCCAGGCAGGAGGGCAACTGGCATTTGCCGCAGTTGGTCTTGGGCAACACCTTGTACAGGGCCAATGGGGTGATGGGTTGGGCGGACATGCCCGCACGGTAACGAAGAATCGGCGCAAGGGCAATGGAAAAGCAGGAATGGGTTTATGAGGATTTTCCCTTCCGTCTGCATTATAATGTAATCGGTTTCTCTCGGTTGGCAGGATGGGAATCCGCCCAAGACCCGCACACGTTTGCTTGGAACGAAACCACCATGAAGATTGTCTCTCTTTGTAAGCACCTTGCCCTGGCCTGCACCCTGCTTGTTCCTACCCCGGCCCGGGCCTGGCACGACGCCACCCACATGGCGGTGGCCAAGGCCGCCGGGCTTGACAACCTCGCCTACCTTGCGGTGGGACCGGATATGGCCAAGGAAAAGGCCGGCGACCGGGAGGCGAAGAACCATTACCACAATACCCCCAAGGGGGTGGAGATCACCACGGCAATGGTGCTGGCCCAGGTTGGCGACTACAACCGACCGAACGATGCCGATGGCCACCTGCACGGCGCCATCATCGCCGCGGTCAACGACTTCCTGCGCAAGAACTCGGCCAACAAGTACGCCCTCTACTCCATCGGCTATGCCGCCCATTACCTCGGCGACCTCTCCATGCCCTTCCACAACATCGCCTACGACGACTTCAACCGGGCCCACCATGGCGCCAACGACGCCACGGTTGAGGCAAGCGGCCCCACCGGCGAGGCGACCGACGCCAAGGTGGCCAGGCTGGCAGGCGAGATCCAGAGGCGGATGCGCGACCTGCCCCCCCTGCGGCTCCCCAACGATGGGTCGGGCCTGACCCAGGAGCTGGCGGCGGAGATCGCCGAGCTTGCCAACCGCTCCGCAGCCCTGGGCTACGCCATGCGCGATGAACAACCGCAACGCACCCGGATGACCGAGGAAGAAGCCTATGGCCAGCTTGCCTGGAGCGCGCGCTTGCTGCAAGCGGTGCGCCTGGCCACCATGCAGTGAACGGGCTTACCGCTAAAGGAGCGCAACGATGCGGGCGATCGGCAACTTTCTCTGGTTTATCCTGGGTGGAGTGTTCATGGGGTTGGCCTGGTGGCTTGCCGGCATGCTCGCCTTTGTCTCCATCGTGGGAATCCCCTGGGGCAAGGCCTGCTTCGTGATCGGCCAGTTCACCTTCCTCCCCTTTGGCCGGGAGGCGATCAGCCGCAAGGAACTGCGCAACCAGGACGATATCGGCACCGGCGGCCTTGGGATTGTCGGCAACATCGTCTGGTTCATCCTGGCAGGATGCTGGCTGGCCATCGGCCATGTCTGCGCCGCCGCCCTCAACTTCATCACCATCATCGGCATCCCCTTCGGCATCCAACACCTGAAGCTTGCCGGCATCGCTCTTGCCCCCATCGGCAAAACCATCGTCAGCAAGGAAGTTGCCGAAGCAGCGCGCAGGGCAAATGCGGAGGCAGCGGTTTCGGCGCTGCGCCAAGACGGATAGCCCAACCGGTGGAACGAACGGTGGTTCCCTTCATCTCGCAAGCACGGCGCCCGGCGCGCCAGGAAAATGAGGCACGGCCCATGAAAACCCATCCCATTCGCGTATTCCTGTCCTGCCTTGTCGTTGTCGTCTCGGCCATGCTCTCCGTCCATCCCGCCATGGCCCAGGATGATCCCCCCCTCAGGGTCGCCCGCCTCTCCTCGCTGGAGGGCGAGGTCTCCTTCAACCCCGCCGGCACCGACGACTGGGTCACGGCGGTGATCAACCGGCCGATCATCACCGGAGACAAGCTCTGGTGCGACGCCAACGCCCGCGCCGAACTCCATGTCGGCTCCGCCGCCATCCGGCTTGGCCACAGGACCGCCTTCTCGTTTTTGAATCTCACCGACCGGATGCTGCAGATCCGGCTGGCCGAGGGCGGCCTGCACCTGCGGGTCCGCCGCCTGGAGGCCAACGAAATCATCGAAATCGACACCCCCAACCTCGCCTTCTCCATCCGCAAGCCCGGCCGCTACCGCCTCGATGTCAACGAGGCCGGCGACACCACCATCATTCAGGTCCGGGAGGGTGAGGGAGAGGTCTTCGCCCACGGCGCCAGCTACGCCGTGCATGCCGGCCAACAGGGGTATTTCCGGGGCACGGATTCGCTCCACTCCGGCTTCGAGGCCATCCCCCCTCCGGACGGGTTCGATGCCTGGGCGGAGCTGCGCGACAACCGCGAAGCGTCCTTCCCGGCGCGTGCCTATGTCTCCGAGGACGTGATCGGCTACGAGGACCTCAACGACGATTACGGCCGCTGGCGCTCGGTGCCCCATTACGGCCACGTCTGGTTCCCGCGGGTCGCCGTGGCCGGATGGGCCCCCTACCGTTTTGGCCACTGGGCATGGGTGTCGCCGTGGGGCTGGACCTGGATCGACGACGCGCCGTGGGGTTTCGCCCCCTTCCACTATGGGCGCTGGGTCCATGTCCATGGCGCCTGGGGCTGGATTCCGTGCCGGCCCCGGATGGTCGGGGGGACGTATTTCAAACCGGTCTACTCGCCGGCGCTGGTGGCCTGGATCGGCGGCGGACACCACGGTGGGGTCGGAGTGGCGATCGGCGCGGTCAGCTGGTTCCCGCTGGGGCCTGGCGACGTTTATGTGCCGGCATACCCGGCCAGCCGTCACTATGTCAAAAACGTCAACATCACCAACACCACGGTGAACCAGACCATCATCAACAATTATTACAACAATCCCGCCGCGGGCACGGTCAGCTCCGCCAACCGCAACGTCGCCGGCGCGGTCACCTCGGTTTCGCCGCAAAGCTTCACCTCGGCCCAACCGGTGTCGGGCAGCATGCTGCAAGCCCCTCCCAAGGGGCCTCGCACCACCCCGGCCACCACCCTGGCTCCCGCCCTGGTGCCCCCCACCAAGGCGGTCCTCGGGGCAGGAAATGCCGCCGGCATACAGCCCCCCCCCACCACGATCACCCGACCGGTGGTGGCCAAGACCCCACCCCCGCCGGCGACCCCGGCTTTTACCGCCCAACAAACCGCCATCGAGGGGAACAAAGGCCGGCCGATCAGCATTCCCCAATCGCATCAACTCCAGCCACATTCCGACCAGCAGGCTGGGCCGCCGGTGAAGGTGCTCCCCAAGACACCTTCCGACACACCTCCCGCCTCCTCCACGCCTGAGGCACGTCAACCCTCGGCCCGTCCGAACGAAGCGGCGGAGGGGGCAAAGGTCGCCCCGTCTTTCACCGGTCGGCCCCAGGCCGCCCCCGCGATCCCCCCTTCTACTCCCGCAATCCCCCCGGTAAAGACCCGGATCTATGAGGACCGGCCGCCGGCCGCCCGACCCTCCAGTCAGGGAGGGGAAACCAAAACCGAGCCCGCCGCCCCCTTCCGGACACAGAGTCCCGAGCAGCCCTCCCAGCCAGGAAGAGAGGAGCCCCCCAGCAAGACTCCCGGTTCCGTGGATCGCCCGCCCTCCCCGCAGCCTGCTGCCCCGCGAGCGGAGGAGACCGACAAAACCGTACCTCCCCCCGCCGTCCGCCAGCAAAGCGTTCCAACCACCCCTCCCGAGCCGGGCAAATACGAAAGCCCTGGCAGCTCCCGCAGCTTCGAGGACAGGGCTCCGGTCAGCCGGCCGCCTACCCCGAGCGTTCAGCAGTTTGAACCCAAGCAGCCGCCAACGGTGGTGCATACTCCCCAGCCGCAGCCGATGAGGCAGGCCCCCATTTCTGTTCCGGTTCCGCCTTCAAAACAAAAGCAGCAGAGCGAGCAAGACAAGGGAACAAACCAACCTCCCTTCAAATAATGTCTTCAGACTGTTCCTTTGCCTCTTCGATCGCCCCCGCCAGGGCATGAAAACTCCCTGCCCTGGCGGGACTCGCTTCCATGCATTAAAAATTGGCAGTCCTATAGCGATCCTTGCAACCCGGCCTCAATTTTTGCTTGGGTTGTATCCTGCAGTCGAGAGGCTTTTGTGTTGACCCGGTTGCCAATTTTCGAGATAAAAAAATCAGAACCTGTTTAATCCCTCCGCGGATTCCAATTGCCATATGTGCTGACAAGAACTCACACAGGGTCGGAAAACCATAACCTCGCATTGCCGTATCCAGCAGTAGTCTCAATGGAACAAGGGGGTGGCGATTATGAGTAACCCACAATCCAGTGAACGCCACCATCTCCTTCAGCTTCAGCACCTCCCTGTCGGCATAGTCATTCACGCTCCAGACACCACTATTCTTTATGCCAACCATGAGGCCGCCCGGCTGCTCGGACTGCCTGCCGTGCAGATGTCCGGAATGACCGCCCAAAGCATTGTTTGGTCTTTTGTGCGCGATGACGGGACATCGATGCCCGTCTCCGAATATCCAATCACCAAGGTTATGGCCACGGGGCAACCGGTTCATGACTTCACCCTGGGCATAGCCCGATCCTCTTCCAACGACATAACCTGGGTCCTGGTGCGTGCATATCCGGAATTTTACGCCGAAGGGGGATTGCACCAGGTTGTGGTGACCTTCATGGATATCTCCGCTCGCATGGCGGCGGAGACACGGCAACGCCATCTCAGCAATGTCCTGCGCACCATACGCGCCGTCAATCAGCTGATCTCTCAGGAAAAAAATCGCGTGAAGCTGCTGATGCGGATATGCAAAATCCTCACCGAAAATCGGGGCTATCAGTTTGCCTGGATCGGACTTCGGGACGCCGGTGGGGAAATGCGCATTGCGGGGAGTTCCGGCATCGACGACTCCTCTGCTGATGCTCTGAATGCGCAGGTCAAAGGCGGGGAGCAACCCAATTGCTGGCGGCTTGCGTCAACTCACCAGAGTCCGGTGGTTTTGCGAGACTCGGGACTGAACTGCCGGTACTGCCATCTTGCCTGCGCCCACCACGATAACTCGGCAGCTCTTGCCGGATCGATCCGTCATGGGGATCACGCATACGGAGTTCTGGTGGTGGCGCTCCCGGCAAAACTCGCGGACGATCCCGAAGAACAGTCCCTGTTTAGCGAAATTCTTGAGGACATCGGATTCGGCCTCTACTCGATCGAAATCGAAGAGGAGCGCTCCCGAGGGAGCGAATTGCTCAAGGCAAGCGAGGAACGCTTCCGTGCCTTGGTCGAAAGCTCTCCGGACGCTATTTTCATCCAAACCAATGGGCGATTTGCCTTTGTGAACCCCGCGACTGTTGCCCTCTTCGGCGCGACTGACGAAAAACAGCTCCTGGGGAAGCCGGTTCTCGAACAGTTTCATCCCGAAATTCGCGCAACCGCTGCCGAGCGCATCCGTCAACTCAATACGGAACGGCAAGCAGCTTCCCGTCTGGAGGAGCGTATTCTCCGTCTGGATGGGACCGAACTGGACGCCGAGTTTTCTGGAGTGCCTTTTACCTATTGCGGAGAGAACGGCGCCTTGGTCTTTGGCCGCGACGTCACCGAACGCAAACGAGCCGCCTTGGAGACGCTGGTCAATGCGGCAAAGCTCGAAGCGGCTCTGGAAAGCATGACCGACGCGGTCTTCATCTCCGATATCAATGGTAGGTTTATCAACTTCAATGAGGCCTTTGCCACCTTCCATAAATTCCGCAACAAGGAAGAATGCGCCAAGACCCTGGCTGAATTCCCCGCCTTTCTTGATGTATACACGGCGAACGGCGAACTTGCTCCCCTGGAGCAGTGGGCGGTGCCGCGGGCACTCCGGGGCGAAGTGGTCACCAATGCGCAATACACGCTGCGGCGCAAAGACACCGGTGAAACCTGGGTAGGAAGCTACAATTTCGCACCCATCCGCCAGAAGGATGGCACCATCGTCGGTTCGGTTGTGGTGGGACGCGACATCACCGAACAGAAGCGGACCGAAGAGGCCCTGTGCGAAAGCGAGCGTCGATTCTCCACCATCTTCCACAACAGTCCGACCGCAATCGGCATGAGCCTTTTGCACGACGGACAATTACTGGACGTGAATCCCGCCTTTGTCGATCTGTTCGGATACAGTCGCAATGAACTCGTCGGGCACTCCTCCGACGAGCTCGGCCTATGGCGGGATAAGAATCAACGCGCTCAGATAATCAAGGAGGTGCAGGAGAAGAAGCGACTGCAAAACTTCGAGTTGGAGGCACGCATCAAGAGCGGCGAGACTCGCAACCTGCTGGCTTCGCTGGAGCTGATCGAACTCGGCAAAGAACCCTGTCTGCTCGGAGTTCTATCCGATATCACAGAACGCAAGCAGGCGGAACAGGCGCTGCTTTTCACCAATGCCATCCTGACCACCCAACAGGAGGCGGCCATCGACGGAATCCTGGTGGTGGACACAAATGGCAATATCGTCTCCTGCAACCAGCGATTCGTGGAAATGTGGGGGATCCCGCAAGAACTCCTCAAACCCAAAATCGACAACCGGATATTGCAACATGTGTCGAGCCAGACGGCTGACTACCAATCCTTCCTTATCAGTACCCAGCTTCTTGACGAACACCAGCAGGAGATACGTCAGGACGAAGTGCTCCTCGCCGACGGCAGGGTCGTGGAATTCTATTCCGCCCCGATGATTGGCAGCGACCGGCATCTCTACGGCAGAGTGTGGTACTTCCGCGACATCACCTCCCGCCGTATGGAGGAGGCTGAGCGGACAAATCTTCAACTGCAGCTGCAGCAGGCGCAAAAAATGGAATCCGTGGGCCGTTTGGCAGGTGGAGTTGCCCATGACTACAACAATATGATTGGCATCATCATGGGATTTTCGGAGCTCGCCTTGAGCAGGTTGGGACCGGATGACCCGCTGCGCGAAGAGCTGAACCAAATCTACGCTGCTGCCGAACGCTCACGAGACATTACTCGACAATTGCTTGCCTTTGCCCGCAAGGAGATCATCATCCCCAAGGTGCTCGATATCAACGCAAGCGTGGATGGAACGATCAAGATACTCCGGCAGCTGATTGGGGAAGATATCAAGCTGACCTGGCAGCCAGGCGATGCGGTTTGGCCAGTACTGATCGATCCATCCCAGCTCGATCAAATTCTTGCTAACCTGTGTATCAATGCCAGGGATGCAATTGCCGACGTTGGCAACATCACAATCGAAACAGGCATGGTAACCTTCGATAAGGAGTACAGCGCAACCCATGTCGACGTTATACCCGGAGATTTCGTCGTGCTCGCGGTAAGCGATGACGGCTGCGGTATGGACTCCTCTCTCGTGGGAAAAATTTTCGAACCTTTTTTCACCACCAAAGGAATAGGCAAAGGAACCGGCCTCGGGCTTGCGACAGTGTACGGAATCGTCAAACAGAACAACGGATGCATCAACGTATATAGCGAGCCAGGGCAAGGGACCACTTTCAAAATATACCTCCCCCGGCACCAGGGCGAGGATGCAACGGAAGACGACCGGAAAGTTTCCAGCACACCGCCAAAAGGCAATGGAGAAACCGTGCTGGTGGTCGAAGACGAATCCTCGATTTTGAGTTTGACCAAACGGATTCTCTCGAGCCATAACTACAAGGTGTTGACGGCAGAGAGGCCTTCCGAAGCGCTGCGAAAAGCCCGGGAACATGCCGATGAAATTGATCTGTTGGTCACCGATGTGGTGATGCCTGAGATGAACGGACGGGAGTTGACTGAACAGATAAAATCTTTCTGCCCCAAAGTTAGCTGTTTGTATATGTCCGGCTACACCGCTGATGTCATTGCCCATCGGGGGGTGTTGGACAAAGAAATCAATTTTATCCAGAAACCTTTCACCCCCAGCACCCTGGCAACAAAGGTCCGGGCCGCCTTGGACAATGGGAGGAGCAGTTAAACTCACGAGAAGCAACGCGGGCCTGAAATTGCGCCTTATTGTTCCGTTCACACTGCAGACTTGGAGCAGGATCAACAACAAACAAAATTTTCAGAAGTGAGGAAAAGATGCATATCACCCTGATCGCCTGCGGCGACCATCCGGAAATTCTGTGGAATGTCTTTCGGATGGGAAACATGATGCTGGAAAAAATGGATGAGGTGACCATCTTTTTGAACGGCCCCTCGGTGAACTATGCATCCCTCTCCAGCGATACCTTTCCGCTCCTGGAGCTTGCCAAGCTTTTCACCCTGTCCGAGGGAACCCTGCTCGCCTGAGGGAAGTGCCTTGACCTCCACGGCGTGGAGGACGGATACCACCAGCGCGGCAAACAGACCGACCTGTACGAGCTGATCGTCGCCAGCGACCGGGTGCTCACTTTCTGATGCGCTGATTTGCGAAATGCGTTACACAGGGGGAAATATTCCTCCAACCCAACCGGCACCCATTGCGGCCCCCCTCTTCTTCGCTCTCGACCGACATGCGAAACCATATCCTTGTTTCTCTGTTGTTGATGCTGATTCTCGCTCTTCCCGCCTCTGCCCTGGCCGGCCCGGCAGCGCCCCGCAGGGACGGCCAGCCAAGCCTCGACGTGACGCGACTGGAAAAACGGATTCACGATCTGGTCAATCGGGAACGCAAGAAGGCCGGCCTGCCGGCCCTGGCCTGGAACCCGACCCTGCAGCGCATCGCCCGCAACTACAGCCGGGAGATGGCGAACCGAGGGTTCTTCTCCCACACCGGCCCGGATGGCCGCGATTTCTCGGAACGCTACCGGCATGCCGGTTTTGACTGCGTCATCAGGACCAGCGGCACCTCCACCTGCCTGGGCGGCGAGAATCTTGCCATGAACGCGCTGTACCGCTCCATTTCCTGGCGGGATGGCCGACAACAGACCGACTGGAACAGCGAAGAGCAGATAGCCGCCTCGGTGGTACGGCAGTGGATGACCAGCCCCGGCCACCGCCGCAACATCCTGACCCGCCACTACCAGCGCCAGGGGATCGGGGTGGCCGTGGACCAGGATGGCAGGGTGCTGGTCACCGAGAATTTCTGCTGAGAACTCCCCTGCTCCACGCAGCGGGTGTGAGCAATGGGCCTGGCCTCAACCAATGGCGTGGGCTACTGGCAGCCAGCCAGGGAAAGCCAATCGGCCATCGCCCCCAGGTTGGTTTCGACATTGTTGGTGAGTGGACCGGTGTAATAGAGGTTGTTGTCGCTGCCATTGTTCATGAGAGAGGTCCCCGTGCCTTGGTAGTACCGGGAGAAGTCGTTACCGGACACCACAAGCGATGACGTTCCGGCGGACGTAGGGAAGTAGGCCGGAAAGGTCTGCTCCGCCCAGGAGAACAGACAGTCGGTACTGCTGGACCAAGCTGTCGGCGCCTGCGACTGACCGTCCCGCACCAGACGCACGGCGCTGGGGGTGGTAGCGGCGGTGCTGTTGGTGTAGCCGTTGCGGAACCACACCGTCCAGCGTTGGGTGTCATCGACGGCAACCGACGAGGACCAGTAGGTCGAATCCCCGGAATCACTTGGGGTAGCTGGGAAAATCGTCCCGTTGATGGCAGGATAGCGCTGGGTAAAATCAACCAAGCTGAACAACTCCTCATGGGTGGGCAGACGCCAGTCATCGTGACCGGCATAGCTCATATCCACAAGGTTCGCCTGCTCAAAGGTCATCAGGGTAGCACTCCCCGTGCAGGTCGTGCCGCTCCAGGTCTGCCCCTCGCTGCACCGCTTCCAGGTCAGGCCCGTCGGGGTGTGGGTTACGGTGCCGTCGCCATTGTCGGTATAGTCGGCGTCCGGCCGCGATTCGGACATCAGGGCCGAGGATGCGCCGCCACGCACCATGCGGACATGACTGGCATAGCTAAGGGCGTAATAGAACCCAGTCCCGTTGGAGAAATGCACCAGCCAAGCGACTTCAGGGCTCAGGGCAACCACGGTGCTCGCCCAGAAGGAAAAGCTGGGGGTGTTCGGAAAAGCGTCGGTGTTGATGGCCGGGAGGTGCTGTCGACGCTTCGCCAGGGTTTGCAGTTCCCGCGCGTTCGGCAATCGCCAGTCGGTGTAGCCGGCAAAGGAAACCGCCACGGCGTTGGCCTGATCGTAGGTATAGGTGCTGGCTTCACCGGCACAGGTGCTGCCTGTCCAGGTTTGCCCTTCGCTACAACGTTTCCAGGTCAGGTCGGTGGTCGTATCGGTTATGGTTCCATCACCGTTGTCAAGGAGTTCATCCACCGAAATGGTTGAGATGCCAAGCATCGCCTGGATTTCTTCCACCGTGCCAATCCGCTGCCGAGTACTGCCGAAATCACCGCCAGTCATATATACGGCGCCCTCATCGATATCCACATCCAAAACAGTAGTACCGGATGGCGTCGCATAATGCCGGCTGATCTGGTAATGGCCGCTGTCCATGTCGTACAGAAGGTCTTCCCTGACATAGCTGTCTGTTCCTTCGCCTGGGGGAAAATATTGCGGGAACGTGGCCTCGGCGGCCTCGAAGATAGTAAGCGCCATCGATTCCAGGGTATTCGCCTTGCCAATGGTCGCGTTGCTCAACAACACGGCACAGCCGAGGACAAAGATCCTTTTGAGCTGTTTCATGGTTTCCTCCCTCATGACAGGTTATGAGCAATCGCTTACCCCAAGCCCTGACAACCACGGAAACGCTTTGGCGTGGCCTCTGCTGCCCCACCCTGCTGCGCGCGGATGCGGAATTCACTCCAAGCCGATCTGGCTCCCGGCTACTGGCAACCGGCCTGCCCCGCCCAATCCGAGGCAGGGCCGAGACTGGTTTCGACATTGTTGGTAAGCGGCCCGGTGTAATAGAGGTTGCCATCGCTGAGGTTCTTTGCGAGAGAGGCATTGCTGGTCGCGTAGTACCGGGTGTAATTGCTCCCCGAAAGGGCAGAGGACGCCCCGGCAGGCGCGAAGTAGGCAGGAAAGGTCTGCTCCGCCCAGCCAAAGAGACAATCGGCGCTGCTGGACCAGGGAATTGGGGCACGGGACTCTCCGTCCCTCACCAGACGCACCGGGCCGAGGCTCTCGTTGCTGGTGCTGTTGGTGTACCCGTTGCGAAACCACACCGTCCAGTGTTGGCTGTCATCAACGGCCACCGAGGAGGACCAATAGGTGGAATCCGCGGAATCACTGGGGGTGGCGGGAAATATCGTGTTGTTGATGGCCGGGTAGCGCTGGCTCAAGTCAACCAGGCTGTAGAGTTCCTCATGGGTGGGCAGCCGCCAGTCATCGTACCCGGCAAAGTCCATATCAAGCAAGTTTGCCTGCACGAAGGTCATCAGGGTGGCGGTCCCCGCGCAGGTCGTGCCGCTCCAGGTCTGGCCCTCGCTGCACCGTTTCCAGGTCAACCCGGAGGGGGTGTGGGTCACGGTGCCGTCGCCATTGTCGCGGTAATCGGCATCCGGCCGCGACTCCGACAAGAGGGAAGACGACGACGCGCCACGGACCATCCTGACGTGGCTGGCATAGGTGAGCGCGTAATAGAAGCCCGTGCCGTTGGAGAAATGCACCAGCCAGGCGACTTCGGGACTTAAGGCGAGAAGGGTGCTGGTCCAGAAGGAAAAACTGGGGGTGTTCGGGAAGGCGGCGGTGTCAATCGCCGGCAGATGCTGCTGTTTCTTGGCCAGTGTTTGCAGCTCCCGCGCGTTCGGCAGTCGCCAGTCGGTGTAGCCGGCAAAGGAGACCGCCACGGCGTTGGCCTCGGCGAAGGTATAGGTGCTCGCTTCGCCGGAGCAGGTGGTCCCGGTCCAGGTTTGCCCCTCGCTGCACCGTTTCCAGGTCAGTGCCGTCTCCGGGTCGGTGACCGTGCCATCGCCGTTGTCGGTGAGATTGTTATCGGTGCTGCTTTCAATGCCCAGCAGCGCCTGCACATCCTCCACCGTGCCGACCGGCTGGAAGTTCAGTCCTCCCTCCCCGCCGAAGGCCATGGAAACAGTACCCTGGTCATCGACCCGCAGGGCGATCAGACCGCCCTCCCCGTAATAGCGAGTCATGTAATAGTGGCCATCATCCAGGCCATAGTACTCGAAGGTCCGGCTTTCCCCCGCCGTATCGGTGGGGAAATACTCCGGATAATCGATTTCCGCCGCGTTGAAGATGTTGATCGCATCGGTTTGCATGTCCGCCTCGGCAACAATGGCGTTGCCAAGCACGAGAAGCCCCAACAAGAAACACCGTGTGGCGATCCTGGTTTTCATGGCAACCTCCTCCGTCCCTGGCGACACGCATTCGCAGTGGACACCCAGACACTCGCGAGCAGAGCACGATCCTCCTTCAGTATCGCACCGCGTCCATTCGGTTGTCAACCAGCGAAGACAACGCTGTTTTTCGCATGACCGATCTTGCGATCAGGGTTGCGGTGCTGGTAACGAGAGGCACCCGACTGGTGGGATCCTGCTGTCCTGCCCCGCTATCGGCATAACCGCAGGGCATGGACAATGGACGGCACGTCGGCCCGCCAGCGCGGCAACGCCAGGCTGATGGCGATCTCCTCGGCCTCGGCAAGCACCCACACCCCCACCGCCAGCCTGAATGGCCAGGCGGCCAGGTCGAGCAGCAGGACCAGGATGCCGACGGCGAGCAAGACGGCGCTGAGCTTGGCGCCGTAGGTGTGATAGCTGGTGATCCGCCGAAACTTGGCAAGTCCGACCAGAAGCGGCAGCACCAGCGCCAGGCTGGCCGCCAGCAGCCAGAACCGTTCCCGCGCCATCAACTCCGGCCACAACCACCACACCGCCACCGGCGTCACCGCGAAAACCAGCAGATCCCCCCAGCTGTCCAGCTTGGCGCCCAGCTCGCTCCGCAGGTCCAGCCGCCTGGCCAGCCAGCCGTCCACCGCGTCGGTGGCGAGGACCACCGCCAGCAGCCCCAGGAAGCCTCCCCGCCAGCCAGCCGCCGCCACAAACAGCAGCCCCGGCGCCAGGACAAGCCGCGACAGACTGATGAGATTGGGCAGCGTAAAAAGAGCGGCCCGGGTTTCCCGCCGAAGCAACCGTGGAAACAACCAGGCGTAGATGGCCAGATTGACAACCAGAACTCCCAACCCAAGCCCCACCTGCGCATGGCGGGTAAGGGCCTCGGGATAGAGGAGCGGCACCAGATACTGTTCAACAAAGCCACCGGCATAGCCCTCCTGGAAGGCGAGCCTCCGGAAATGATTTTCAAGCGGGGTGAGCGGGCAGACCATCCCCCTGATCTCCACCACCACCGCCCAGATGAGCGCTGGCGGATGCAGGAGGAGCCAAGCGCGGGAGCGCGGGATCAGCAAGGCGCCGAACAGGACGAAGCCGACAAAGGCAAGGTGGAGGAGCAGCACCAGATCCGCAAGCAATCCATACACGGCCGTCACCTCACCCCCCTGCCCCGGCACCGTTCTGCCGTGTTGCCCGAGCCATGCCCTGGGTCTCGTCAACCCCCCAAAGCAGCAGCCCCCCGACGATAAAGAAAAGCAGCAGGGTGGCCACCCCGACCCGCTGGCTCCCGGTAAAGCCGGTCACCGCGCCAAGAAGGAGCGGCCCGGCAAAGGAGGTGAGTTTGCCGGAAAGGCTGAAAAAGCCGTAAAACTCCGCCTGCTGACCGGAGGGGGCGAAACGGCCCAGCAGCGAACGGCTGGCCGACTGGTTGGGTCCGACGAAGAGTCCGATGGCGAGGCCGGCCAGCCAGAACCAGGCCCGACTTCCCGCCACGGCCGCCATGACAACAGCCAGGATGAGGCCGACCAGGCTCAGGAGAATGGCGCGCCTGCCCCCAAGGGAGTCGTCCAGATGGCCGAAGAGAAAGGAGCCGATCCCCGCCACCACGTTGAGGGCCACGCCAAACACCAGCACCTCGTGCATGGACATGCCGAAGGTGCCGGCCGCGTAGATGCCGCCAAAGGCGAAGATGGTGACCAGCCCGTCGTTGTAGACCAGATGGGCAAGCAAGAAACGGCGCAACTCGGGGTAATCGGCAAGATCCCGCCAGGTGTGGCGAAGGGTGGCGGCAAAGGCAGCGCCGGAAAACCGGAAGGAGGGATCGGGCCGGTCGCGGCAGAGCCCCAGCAGCGGCAGGCTGAAGAGCAGGAACCAGACAGCCACCAGCAGATTGGTGGCCCGGATGTTGAACCCCGCCTCGGTGGCGATCCCCCAAAGGGGATCCTCCCGCACCAGCACGGCCAGGGCAAGAAGCAGGCAGGCGATGCCGCCCAGGTACCCCGCCCCCCAGCCATATCCGGAGATGGCGCCGATGCGCCCCCGCGGCGCCAGGTCGGGCAGAAAGGCGTTGTAGAAGACATATCCCAGCTCGTAGGCGGTGTTGGCCAGGATGAAGAGGCCAAGAGCCAGGGGAATCGCTCCGGCCTGGGCTGGCGACACCAGGGCAAGCAGGGCGGTGGCTGCCACGCAGCTGATGGTGGCCACCGCAAGCGCCCTGCACCGCCGGCCGGCGCAATCGGCGATGTGGCCCAAAACCGGCGAGAGCAACGCCACCAGCAGGGCGCTTGTTCCAACGGCCCGCGACCAGAGGATGGTGCCGTTGATCACGTCCGGGGCCAAGGCCTGGCTGAAGTAGGTGGAGTAGACAAAGGTCACCACCAGGGTGGTAAAGGCGGAGTTGGCCCAATCATAGAGGCACCAGGCGGCAATGCGTTTGCGGTCGACGGGATCGGCCATGATGGCACCTGGAGGAGAGTGGCGGGATGGACGGAGTAGGGGCACCTTCTTTCCCAGCATAGCGGATACGGAGCGCCAGGTTCAAGGAGATCCTGAAAGTTGGATGGATGGTTTACTTTCCACCTCGCCATGACTACTATCAGGAAAAGTTATCAATTCACCATTGAAGTGCCACACACGTACGCGATTTCAAGGAGGCCCGACATGCGCATCGCCACCCACCTGATCATCCTTGCCGGGACCCTGGCCCTCGCCCTGGCGCTGCTGGGCATGCTCGCCTCGCCGGCAACCGCTGCGACCCGACGGGCCATCTTGGCCGGAGGCTGCTTCTGGTGCATGGAAAAGCCGTTCGAGGAGGTGGGCGGGGTGATTGCGGTCGCCTCCGGGTACACAGGCGGCCGCACCGAGAACCCCACCTATGAGAACTATGCGGCGGGCGGCCATATCGAGGCAATCGAGGTGGTCTACGATCCGGCCAGGGTCTCTTTTCAGCAGCTGTTGGAGGTATTTTGGCGCCAGGTGGACCCCACCGATCCAGGCGGCCAGTTCGCGGACCGAGGCCACTCCTACACCACGGCCATCTTTTATGGAAACGACGAGGAGCGGCGGCTGGCCGAGGAGTCCAAGGCGCGCCTGAGCGAACGCCGGATCCTTGCCAAGCCGATTGTCACCCCTATCCTGCCCGCCGCCAGGTTCTGGCCGGCCGAGGAGTATCACCAGGACTACTCCACGAAGAATCCGATCCGCTACCGGCTGTACCGGGCTGGTTCGGGGCGGGACCGCTTCCTTGATTCGGTGTGGGGCGCCGAACGGCGCCATTCGGGAGGAGACAGCGAAAACGAGCTCAAAGCGCGGCTTACCCCGCTCCAGTATCGGGTCACCAGGGAGAACGCCACTGAGCCAGCCTTCGACAATGCCTATTGGAACAACAAAAAGGCCGGCATCTACGTGGATGTCATCTCCGGCGAACCACTCTTCAGCTCACTGGACAAGTTCGACTCCGGCACGGGCTGGCCGAGCTTCATAAAGCCGATTCACAAGGACGCGGTCAAGGAGAAGGAGGACAACAGCCTTTTCATGAAGCGGACAGAGGTGCGCAGCCGAGCGGCCGACTCCCACCTGGGACACGTCTTTGCCGATGGTCCCGCGCCCACCGGCCTGCGCTACTGCATCAACTCCGCGGCCCTGCGTTTCGTGTCGGTGGAGGATATGGCCAGGGAAGGCTACGGCGACCTCCTGCGGCTCTTTCCCAAGCAATGAGCCTGCCGGCTGATGGTCCGTGGTCGCATCACCCCTCCCTTCTGACCAGGGTGATCTCCACCCGCCGGTTCTTCTGGCGGCTGGGCGCATCGGTGTTGGCAAAGAGCGGCCTGAACTCGGCGAGCCCCTGGGCGGTGAGCCGTTCCGGCGCGATCCCCCGGTCAATCAGGGCATCGGCCACCGCGACGGCCCGGGAGGCGGAGAGGTGCCAGTTGGAGCGGAAGCTGCCGTTATGAATGGGCAGGTCGTCGGTGTGGCCGGAGATCACCACATCGTAGCCGCTCTCCTCCTGCAGCAGGCCGGCGACCCGGTCCAGAATGACCCCGGCGTCGCTGGCCAGGGTGTCCTGGCCGCTGGCAAAGGAGAGATGTTCCTCAAGCACCAGGGTGACGTTGCGGCTGCTCGGCGCCAGGTAGAAGCCGTTGCCCAGCAGGCCATCCAGATGCCGCCGCGCCGCCTGGGCAACCTCCACCGTCGCGGCTGGAGGCTCCGGCGCGGCCACCGCCATTGTCCTGGCGGGCGGCTGTTCCCCCTGGCTGGGGGCCCGCAGATCCCTGGCATAGAGCACGATGAAAAAAACCAGCATCAGGGTGACGATGTCGATGATTCCCCAGAAACCGCCATCGCCTTCCTGTTCCTCAAAGGGGAATCTGCCCAGATATGCCTTGTTCATGGTCGGCCTCCGTCAGTTGAACAGGGAGAAAACCCGCACAAAGGAGAGCGACACCGGCGCGACCCGGCGGCGGGGCTTTCGCTGGGCTTGCGCGACCGGCTGGTCCGCCACGGGGCCTTCCAGGCAGGACTCCAGCTTATAGTGGAGGTAGCGCGACGACTCCCGGTTGGCCAGCCCCATCACCCCCTCGGTGATGAGGGGAAAGAGGGAAACCTCTTCCCTGACCCGCTCGGCGTACTTCTTGGAGAGCGGCAAAAAGAGGAAGTTGGCGAAAAGCAGGCCGTAGAGGGTGGAAAAGAGGGCCACCGAGACGCCGGGCCCGATGGCGGCGCGGTCGTTGAGGTTGCCCAGGACATTGATCAACCCGACCACCGTGCCGATGAAGCCGAAGGACTGGGGCAGGCGGGTGAAGGAGGCAAGGATGCCGGCCAGCGCCCCCTTGCGGGAGAGAAAGAGGTCATAGTTCTTTTCGAGGACGCGGCGGATCTCCTCGGGACCGTACCCGTCGATCACCAGCTCCACCCCTTTGCGCAGGAAGGGATTGGAGAGCTTCCGCGCCTCCTCTTCCAGTTGCTTGGGGGTAAACGCCTGCCAGGTCTGGGCCAGCTGACGGATCTGGGCGACCAGTTCCCCTTCGGCCTGCACGGTGTCGCGGTGGCGCAGGGCGACAAGCTCCCGCCACAGCTTGCGCAGGTCATCGTGGGGATGGGAAAGGATCACCGAGAAGAGCGGTCCGAGCAGCACCAGCAACACCCCCTCCAGCATGGCGAGGGGATCGGCCTCGCCCAGCAGGGCATGCTGCGCCTTCAAAAAAAACAGAGTACTGAGTACCACCACCGCGATCTTGAGCATTGTCCGCCTCCTGGTTGGGTTCGCGCAATAGGTTTAGCAAACGCCATGCCAGGATCGACCACAACCACGCAACACACAAAACACACACGTTTCCAGGGCGATGCAAAGGAAAGCAAAGACGAGGAGGAAAATCGCCGGGGCCAGACGGGCAGACTTTTCCCAGGCAAGAGGAGCGGAGCGGCAACTGTTGCCAGGAGATCAGCGGCGGCCGTTCAGCTGGTAGCGCCGCACCGCCTGGTTGTGCTCGGCCAGGGTGGTGGAGAAGTAATGGGTGCCGTCATTCTTGGCCACAAAGAAGAGGGCCGATGATTTCGCCGGGCGGAGCACCGCCTTGATCGCCTCTTTGCCGGGGTTGGCGATGGGGCCGGGCGGCAGACCGTCGATCTGGTAGGTGTTGTAGGGGGTGGGAGTTTCCAGGTCCCGCCTGGTCAGGTCGCCGTTGAAGTCGGGGATGCCGTAGATCACCGTCGGGTCGGTCTGCAGCCGCATCCCCAGCCGCAGGCGATTGAGGAAGACCCTGGCGATCAGCGGCCGCTCCTCGGGAACAGCGGTCTCCTTCTCCACGATGGAGGCGAGGGTGAGCACCTGGTGCGGGGAAAGGGAGAGTTCGTTTCTGGCCAGGTCGCCCAGTTCGGCGCGCACCTTGCGGCCGCGCTCCGCCAGCATGGTGATGATCTCCTCCGGCGACTGGCCGCGCACCAGATGGTAGGTATCCGGGAAGAGGTACCCCTCCATGCTTTCGCCCACAGCGCCATAGCGCTCCATCAGGTCACGGTCGCGCAGCAGTTCGAGGATCTCCTCCTTCTCTCCCCATTCGCCATTGGCCAGGATCTCGGCGATCTGACGGATGGAAACGCCTTCCGGGAAGGTGATCGGCCTGGGCACGTTGCCGCCCAGGGTGAGCAGGCGCAACACCTGCACCGGCGTCTGCTCGGCGGTGAAGAGGTACTCGCCAGCCTTGAGGCGGCCGGCAACCCCCATCAGACGCGCCAAGACCAGAAGGCGGATGCTCTGGGGCACCACCCCCTGCTTGGCCAGGATGCGCTGGATGCCGGGAAGCCCGGTACCATGGGGGATGACCACCCGCAGCTCCGCGTCGGCGGCCGGGGTGGTCAGGAAGGCAAAGGAGGCAAACCACAGGCCAAGCGCGATCGCCGCCACGCCCAAACCGGCCATGGCGATGAGCAGCCAGCGCCGCCGGGTCGCCCCGGCCGCCTGCGGGTCCTGGCCGGTTTCCTGTTCAGCCACCGCCCCCTCCCTGCCTGGTCATCGCCAGGCCCGCCTGCAAGATCGGCCTGCCGCCATCCTAGTCCTGGAAAACCAGGGAGAGGATGCGGTCCATGTGCTTCACCGGCACGAAGTTGATCTTCTTGCGCAGATCCTCCGGGATCTCCACCAGATCCTTCTTGTTCTGGTCGGGGATGATCACGGTGGTGATCCCGGCCCTGAGCGCGGCCAGCGCCTTCTCCTTGAGGCCGCCGATGGGCAGCACCCGGCCGCGCAGGGTGATCTCCCCGGTCATGGCCACGTCCTGCCGCACCTTGCGGCCGATGAGCGCCGAGTACATGGCGGTGGCGATGGTGACGCCGGCCGAGGGGCCGTCCTTGGGGATGGCGCCGGCAGGCACATGCACGTGGATGTCCACCTCTTCGAAGTAGGAGTCGGAGAGCTTGAGCTTCTTGAGCCGGGAGCGGCAAAAGCTGAGCGCCGCCTGGGCCGACTCCTTCATCACCTCGCCGAGCTGGCCGGTGAGAGTCAGGTTGCCGCGGCCCTTCAGGATCGAGATCTCCACGTAGAGGATCTCGCCGCCCACCTCGGTCCAGGCAAGGCCGGTGGCCATGCCGGGCTGGTCGATGGTCTCGGTCTCCGACTCGGGGGTGAACTTGGGCGGCCCCAGGTACTTGCTCAAGGTCCGCTCGGTAATGGCGAACGACCCCTTGGCGCCTTCGGCCACCTTGCGGGCGATCTTGCGGCAGACCGTGCCGATCTCGCGCTCCAGGTTGCGGAGGCCCGCCTCGCGGGTGTAGCTGGAGATGATCTTGGCCAGGATGGCGTCGTCGAACTGGGCCTGCTTGCTCGAAATGCCGTTCTCCTCCAGCTGGCGCGGCACCAGGTAGCGCCGGGCGATCTCCACCTTCTCCTCCAGGGTGTAGCCGGCCAGGCGGATCACCTCCATGCGGTCGAAGAGCGGCGCCGGGATGGTGTCCGCCATGTTGGCGGTGGTGATGAACATCACCTTGGAGAGATCAAAGGGCAGGTTGAGGTAATGGTCCGAGAAATCGGTGTTCTGGGCCGGGTCCAACACCTCGAGCAGGGCCGAGGAGGGGTCGCCCCGGTAATCGGCGCCCAGCTTGTCGATCTCGTCCAGCATGAAGACCGGGTTGTTGGAGGCCACCGTCTTGAGCCCCTGGATGATGCGGCCCGGCATGGCGCCGATGTAGGTGCGGCGATGCCCGCGGATCTCCGCCTCGTCGCGCATGCCGCCCAGCGAGATGCGGTGGAACTTGCGGCCCATGGCCCTGGCCACCGAACGGCCCAACGAGGTCTTGCCCACGCCGGGGGGGCCGACGAAGCAAAGGATCGGCCCCTTGGTGGTCTTGTTCAGCGAACGGACCGCCAGGTATTCGAGGATACGCTCCTTGATCTTCTCCAGGCCGTAGTGATCCTCGTCCAGCACCTGCTTGGCGACTTTAAGATCCAACCGGTCCTTGGTGGACTTGCGCCAGGGCAGGTCGAGGATCCAGTCGATATAGGTGCGGACGATGGAGGCCTCCGAGGCGTCAGGGTGCATCATCTCAAGACGCTTGAGCTGCTTGGTCGCCTCCTTCTTCACCTCAGGGGGCATGCGGGTGCGGGCCAGTTTTTCCCTGAGCTCGTCGATCTCGGCGGAGCGCTCGTCGATGTCGCCCAGCTCCTTCTTGAGCGCATGGAGCTGCTCGCGCAGGAAGTACTCCCGCTGGGTGCGGCTCATCTCCTCCTTGGCCTCGGACTGGATCTTGGCCTGCATGGTGGAGACTTCAAGTTCCTTCTGAAGGTAGTCCGCTACCTTGCGCAACCGCTGCACCGGATCGAAGGTTTCCAGAACGCTCTGCGATTCGGCGACCTTGAGCTGGAGGTTGGAAACCACCAGATCGGCCAGACGGCCCGGCTCCTCGACATTGTTCAAGATCACCATCAGGTCGGAGGACATGATCCCCTTGAGGGAGAGGATCTTCTCGGTCTGCTCGCGGACGTTGCGCATCAGCGCCTCCACCTCCACGGAAACCTCCTCGACCTCCTCGTCCTCCAGCAGCTCGATGCGGGCGATGCAGTGGGGCTCGATCTGGGTGAAGGACTCCACCCGCGCCTTGCGCAGGGCCTGCACCAGCACCTTGAGGCGGCCGTCGGGGAGCTTCAGGGTACGCATGATCATGCACACCATGCCCACGTCATACATGTCCTCGGGCGTCGGCTCGTCGATGGAGGCATCCTTCTGGGTGACCAGCATCAGGAGCTTGTCGCGGGCCATGGCCTCGTTGACCGCGCCCACCGAGGCGGGACGGCCCACGAACAGGGGGATGATCATATAGTTGAAGACCACCACGTCGCGCACCGCCATGAGCGGCAGCTCTTCGGGGATCTCCTGCCCTTCGGCGTCTTCCATCTCGTTGATCTCGGAACTCATGGAGTCATCATCGATGTCCACAAACATCCCTCCGGGTTGGACGGCACGCCTTCAATGGCGATGCCGATAAATTTATCGTATGATCAGCAACATTCCGCGAACCGGCCACAGGAGCCAGGTGGAAGGGGTTCATCAGGAGAGGCACCATAAGCACCCCGCCCTGGGAAGTCAAGCGGCCAACCAGCGTGCAACCCCGCAAATCCCCTTGAACAAATCGAGGATTTACACCATAGTGCTGGGCGCATCGCATGGAATCCATCATGCCATGCCCGAGGACAAAAAACAACCCGCACAGCCATTGCCATGAGCCTGACCAACAGCGCTTTTTTCGACACCAGCCGCTTCGCCCATCCAGACCTCTTCGAGGCCGACGCCTATCCCTGGCAGGCGCTTGTCCGCCTCAAGGAGTATCTGGCCGCTTTCCCCTACCCCGAGGTTGCCTGGCCGCGTCAAGCCGCCCCGCTGGCCGCCACCCTGATCCTGCACCAGAACGAGTTGTTTGACGCCGAGAGCTGCGAGATCGACTTTGGCGACGCCACCAAGGGCAAGCTCCTGGTCCGCAAGAACGGCGCGATTCTGGCCGGGGCCAGCGTGCTGATGGCCGGGACGGTGCTGGCCGGCGGCCCGATCGCCCTGGGAGGCGGGGTGCTGGTGGAGGCGGGCGCCTTTCTGCGGGGGCCGCTCATCGTCGGCGACCAGAGCGAGATCCGGCACACCGCCTACCTGCGCGGCAACTGCCTGGTCGGGTCGCGTTGCGTGGTGGGGCACGCCACCGAGGCCAAGCACGCCATCCTGCTGGACGATGCCAAGGCCGGCCACTTCGCCTATCTGGGCGACAGCATCCTCGGCAACGACGTCAACCTGGGGGCGGGCACCAAGCTGGCCAACCTGCGCTTCGGTGGCGGGGAGGTCAAGGTGCGCACGCCGGAGGGTGCGATAGGCACCGGCCTGCGCAAACTGGGGGCCATCCTGGCGGACCGGGTGCAGACCGGCTGCAACGCGGTGACCAACCCCGGCACGGTGCTCGGCAAAAAATCCGTGGTGCTCGGCAACACCACCGCGCCGTCGGGCTATCACCCGAGCAACTCCCTGATCCGTTGAACCGGGCTCAGACCGCGCCGTTGATCGTGAAGTAGTGGGAGAGCCCCAGGATGCACTCCAGCAGGATGGCCACGGCCAGATAGAGGCGCGCCACCCTGTCCCAGGGAAGGCGCTGGCCAACGAGACGCTGAAGCACGGACGCCAGCACCATGGTCGCCCCCAGGATGATGGGGGCCACGGAAAAGATATGGGTCAGGGTTTCCACCACCGACTTCATGGGCTGACCAGGGAAGAAACGCAGGCTGGTCAGCAGATACACGAAGCCGAGAAGCCCGAGAAAGATGAAGTGTTTTGCCTGTTGCATCGTCTGGTTCCAAGGCAGGCCTTTCAAGGTGGCCGGAAGCAATGCGCTCAAAGATAGCCCATTTTGCCTGGAATTGAAACACCATACACCACCACTCTCCAAATAACCGAGCCAGCGCCGGGTGCGACTCCCTGTCGCCCGGGCCGGCCAGCCCCCTGACCACCACGCCATGACCACATCGACATCCGAGATCAACGCGCTGCTCTTCCCTGACACCCGGCCGCGCCCCGCCGAAATCGCCCTGCTGGCAACGGTCTGCGACCGCCTGCGCCATTACGCCCTGCCCGGCTCGGAGCCGATCCCTGGCGTGGAAGGCTCCCTGCCGGTGGCCATGCCCCATGCCGACCAGGAACGCTTCCAGCTCCTCATGCGGGATATCAAGGGGCATGAGGCCGAGTTCCATGCCAGCCAGCTTGCCAGCCTGGTTGCCGGTCGGAGCGATCGCCAGGAGGCCGCCGCCTGGTCGCTGGTGAGCAGCATCCGCTCCGGCGCCACCCCGCCCCCGGTCTCGGAGGATCCAAAAGAAGCGGCCTGGCGGGCGATGCTGGTGTTGCGACTGGCCGAGATGCTACGGGAGGAAGAGGAAGAGATCGCCAGGGGCCTTGCCGCCATCTCCGGGCTGGAGGAGGAACTGCTGGCCGAGTTGAAGGGCGGCGAGGAACTGGATGAAGACGAGGCTGCGGAGATCCACGCCCTGACCGCCGGCCAGCCGCTCACCGGCACGGCCCTGGACCCGGTTCGGCTCTGCAAGGCATGGGCTACCCTCTATCCGCTGGACAGCCGCGCCAGCGAGGCGACCCTGCTGGCCACACCCCAGGAGGATGCGGCCACCCTGCTGGCGGACCGCTGCGAGGCATTGACCGGCCAGCCGCCCGTGCCGCTGTGCTCCCTCCTCCTGCCGGCCGGCAAGGATGCCGATCTGGAGGGGCTCCGCAAGGCGCTGGCGCCGCAGCGCCAGGCCCTGGCCGGGATTCTCGCGGAGGTGGCCGCCACCGGCCAGCCCTCGGCCAGGCTCTCCGCCGTGGAGGCGGACATGCAACGGGCCGTCGCTCCGTGGTTGGAGGACAGCCCGTCCGTTCGCCCCCTTACCCTCTATGGGCTTCGGGGGATATCCTTTGCAGAGCTTTTTGACTCGCTCCGCCAGCCCGCCGCCAGACAAACGGCACCGGCCGCGCCGGCCACCGTGACCCTGGCGGTGCTGGGCGGCGTTAGGCCTCAGCGATAGGGGTTGATGGTCAGCACCGGGCAAGGGGCGGTCTTGACCACCTGCTCGGCCACGCTGCCGAAGAGGATCTTCTCCAGCCCCTTGTAGCCGTGGGTTCCCATGATGATCAGGTCCACCCCCTGCTTGCGGGCAAAGTCGTTGATCTGCTCCACCACGTCGCCGCTCAGGATGGCAGGGGAACACGAGGTGGCGCCGGACAGGGTCTCGGCGACAAAGCCCTTCATCTTGTCGGAGGCGCTCTTGATCATGTCTTCCTCGAACTCCAGGATGGACATGTGAGGGACAAAGAAACCGGAGTAGTCATCAAAGCTCTGCACCACGAAGACCACCGACAGCCTGGCCCCGAACTTGGCGGCGAAGCCGGCGGCGCTGCGCAGGATCTTCTGTGAGTTCTCCGAGAAATCGACAGGAACCATGATGTGCTTGATCTCGTCCATTGGTCCTCCTCTGTGCTCAGGAATCGGGGTTTATGAAAACGAACCACTGCTCGTTGGCTTCTGTTTCGAATCTGGATGCGGAAAGACAATCCTGCCAGGACAGTCGCCCAGGCCGTTACGTCCTCCTGGCGCTGAATCCTGAATCTGAATCCTGTTCTACAAAAAGGCTATCAGAATGATTTTCCCCTTGTCAACCAGAGACTTCCCCAATCCAGGCGGGGCGGATCAGGCATGACCTCCTCCTCCGGAACCGCTCCCCTGGCGGAGGCCATGACCGCCCTCTTTGGGACGGATGGCCTGCTGGCCGAGCAACTCCCCGGCTACGAACCGCGTCCCTCCCAGCTGCGAATGGCCGAGGCGGTGGCAACGGCGCTTGCCGAGGCGGACGAGGCCGGTGCCGGGCAAGGCGCCCGGCTGCTGGCGGTGGAGGCGGGCACCGGCACCGGCAAGACCCTGGCCTATCTGGTGCCGGCGATACTCAGCGGCCGCAAGGTGGTGGTCTCCACCAACACCCTCACCCTGCAGGACCAGATCCTCGACAAGGAGATTCCCTTCATCCGCCGGCACATCGCCCCCCAACTCAACGTGGTCTGCGTCAAGGGACGCCAGAACTACCTCTGCCTCCACCGCTGGAACCAGCTGCTCCTCTCCCCCCAGCGCGCCCTCTTTGCCGACGAACTGGAGCTTGGCCGCGTTGCCGAATGGCTGGCCGGCACCGAGAGCGGCGACCGGGCCGAGTTGACCTGGCTGGCGGACAACTCCCCCCTGTGGCCCATGGCCAGCGCCACCACCAGCCAGTGCCTGGGGGGCCACTGCCCGGAGCAGGGGCAGTGCTTCGTCACCCGCCTGCGCAAACAGGCGGCCCAGGCGCAGGTGCTGATCGTCAACCACCACCTCTATTTCTCAGACCTGGCCATCCGGCGGGAAGGGCACGCCGAGGTGCTGCCCCGCTACGAGGCGGTGATCTTCGACGAGGCCCACCACCTGGAGTCGGTGGCCACCCGCTACTTCGGCATCTCCTTCAGCCACTACCAGGTGACCGAACTGGTGCGCGATCTGGAAACCGCCGCCCAGGCCGATCTTGCCGGACGCGAGCGGGAGGGGGTGGTGCAGACCGCCAGGGCTCTTGCCCGGCAGGCCGACCTCTTCGCCGGGATCTTCCCCAGGGAGCGGGGCCGCTTCCCGCTGCCGGAGTTCATCAACGCCTGTCCGGCCTGGCACGAGGAACGGCAGCGGCTCACCGACCATCTGCTCGCCCTGCGCGACCACCTTGAAGAGGTGGCCGTGCATGCGGAAAGCTGGCTCTCCATGCTGCGCCGGACCGAGGAGATGCTCTCCATCTTCGCCACCATCACCGAGCCCAGCGACCGGAACTCCATCTACTGGTACGAGCGGCGGGAAAAAACCGTGGCCCTGGCCTCATCGCCCATCGACATCGCCGGCGAGATGCGCGACTGCCTCTACAGCCAGGCCGCGGCGGTGGTCTTCACCTCCGCCACCCTGGCCACCGCCGGCTCCTTTGCCTACTTTTTCGAGCGGCTGGGAATCACCGCCGCCGAGACCCTGCTGCTGCCAACCCCCTTTGATTACCCGCACCGCACCCGCCTGTTCATCCCGGCCAAGAACTTCCCAGAGCCTACCAGCCGCGACTTTGCCCCCGCCTGCCAGCGGCTGATGCGGGAGATGATCCTGCTGGCCCGCGGCCGTGCCCTGCTGCTCTTCACCAGCATCAACGCCATGCGCGCCGCCCACGAGGCTTTGCGCGATGAGCTTCCCTTTCCGCTGCTCCTCCAGGGCGAAGCACCCAAGGCCAAGCTGCTCGAACAGTTCCGCAAGGAGACCCACTCGGTGCTGCTGGCGGTGGCCAGCTTCTGGGAAGGGGTGGACGTGCCGGGCGAATCGCTCTCCTGCGTGATCATCGACAAACTTCCGTTTGAAGTCCCCACCGACCCTGTTATTATGGCCCGCATGGAGCGGATCAGGAACAGCGGCGGCAACCCGTTCTTCGATTTCCAGGTGCCCCGCGCCATCCTCTCCCTGCGCCAGGGGGTGGGCCGGCTGATGCGCTCGTCCACCGATCGCGGCGTCCTGGCCATCTGCGACGTACGCCTCTTCACCAAGCAGTATGGCAGACTGTTCCTGCAAAGCCTGCCGCCAAGCCCAGTCTGCCGCGATCTCGACACGGTGGCGGATTTTTTCGGGGAGGAGTAGATCTGGGGCGGGTTCTTTCGGGAATTACCGCGCAATTCGCCGGCACCAGGAGTTGACAGCGAACCCCGAATGACCACGGAGATTGCGGCGGCCCCCAAGCCACCGGTCCTCCGCGCATTGCAAAAGAAGGAGATCGACATGAAGAAAACCCAGACAAAAATCATCGGGCTACTCCTTGGTGGTTGCATTGCGTTCAGCGCCCCCGCCTTTGCCGAGGAAACGAACCTGGCTTCCCCCGCTAGCGGCGCTGACAAGAAAAAGGCGATCTCGGCCCCTCCCGCGAACACCAGCGGCAATGCAACGACCGCCACTTCCAAAAAAGCACACGACGCAGCCAAACGGGTTATCGACAACATGAAATAACCCTTACTCCAGTAGCCGCTGTCCCGCACCTGGCCCCCAAGAAAGGGTGGGCCAATCATCTTTTCAAACCTGGAGGAATCGGCAATGACCAACAGCCAAGAACTTCTGGCCGGTCTCAAGCAGCAGGCCGCGCTCGTTGACCAGGCCATGCGCCACGATCTGGCCGGAATCAGATCGCCCCAGCTTGGCGAAATCATCAGTCATGCCATCTTCCAGGGCGGCAAGCGCCTCAGGCCTCTGCTCTGCATGCTCTCCGCCTCGCTCTTGGCCGAACCTCCGCACGAGGCCATGCGGCTTTCCCTGGTCTTCGAGTACCTGCATGCGGCGAGCCTGCTCCACGACGACGTCATCGACCATGCCGAGCTGAGGCGCGGCGCGAAAACCGCCAACGCCATCTGGGGGGCGAGTCCGGTGATTCTGGCCGGCGACTTCCTGCACGCCCACGCCATGGCGCTGGCGAGCGAGGTGGGCGGCCAAGAGGCCATGGCCCTGGTGGGCCGCGCCACCGCCGCCATGGTGGAAGCGGAATTTTTGCAGATGGAGAACGCCTTTCTGGCCGATCTTTCCGAGGCACGCTACTTCGCGGTGCTGGATGGCAAAACCGCGGCGCTCATCGCGGCGGCCTGCGAGACAGGCATCGCCCTGGCCGGCGGCTCGCCAGAACAGCGGCGGGCGCTCTTCACTTACGGCGCCAACCTGGGGCTCGCCTTCCAGATCGTCGACGACCTGCTCGATTATAATGGCGACCCGGAGAAAACCGGCAAGGCGGTGGGCAACGATTTCCAGGAGGGCAAGATGACCCTGCCCCTCATCCTGGCCATGACCCGGGCCGGCACCGAAGACCGCGCCCTGCTGGCCGGCTGGCTGGCCGCCACCCCGACGGCGCGGGCCGGGGTCTTTGGCGAAGGGCGGGAGGTGATCCGCCGCAACCAGGGCTTCGAGCTGGCGCGGGACCGCGCCAACGAGCTGGTGGGCGAGGCGATTGCCGGGCTGGCCAGCTTCCCGAAATCCATGCCACGCCAAACCCTGGAGGGCGTCGCCCGCTACGTGCTGGAACGGGACCGGTGAGACAGGGGACAGAATTCAGAATGGCTGGCACTTGTCTTTCTTCTTTATTCTGAATCCTGAACTCGGACTCCTGTATTCTCAATTCTCCGGTCCGCCCACTGAACCCTCTTCCGCAAGGATGGGATAATGGCCAAACGTTCCGGCAAAAAGGCAGGGCAAGGGGGCAAACGCGGCAAGGGGCGGCTGCTCTCCGTCCTCTTCCTGTTGCTGCTCCTGGCCGGAAGCCTCGGCGCGGCTGGCTACTTCATCTTTCTGCGCTCCCCTGGGTCGGAGGTGGCTGCCGACTCCAAGCCCGCCAAAACCAATCAGCACTACCAGCCGCCGATCCCCCTTCGCGCCGGCCAGCCGGGACAATCAGCGCACCCCTTGCCCGGCCAGGAACCACCTCTTCCCATGCCACGCGAAAGGGACCTCCCTTCCGACCCGCCAGCGGAAAATTCCCCGGCCCAGGATGTTGGCCCGCCAGCGGAGCACGCCGGCAAGCCCCGGCTGGCCATAGTCGTTGACGACATGGGGCTGCGAGATGAGGCTGGCAAGGAAATGCTGGCCCTCGACCTGGTGCTCTCCTTCTCCTTTCTCCCCTTTTCTCCATTCGGCGAGGCCCAGCAAAAAACAGCGCGCGGCAAGGGGCGGGACATCCTGCTGCATCTGCCCCTGGAGCCCAAGGACCGCAAATGGGACCCCGGCCCGGGCACCCTGCTGGCAAGCATGGACGCGACCACCATCCAGAGCCGGTTTACCGAGGCGCTCAACTCGGTTCCCGGCGCGGTGGGGGTGAACAACCACATGGGTTCCCGATTCACCGCCGACCGGGTCGCCATGGAACAGCTGCTTGCCGTTCTGAAACAGAAACAGCTCTTCTTCCTCGACAGCCTCACCACCCCGGAAAGCGTGGGGCCCCGACTCGCCACCGCCATGGGGATTCCCTTTGCCAAACGGACCGTTTTTCTGGACAACCAGCAGGACCAGGCGGCCATCGCCAGCCAGATCGGGGTGCTCATCGAACGGGCCAAGTCGGAGGGCGAGGCGATCGGCATCTGCCATCCCCATCCGGCCACCATCGCCGCGCTCAGGGACCAAGGCGACCGGTTGCGGGACCAGACCGTGCTGGTCGGGGTCTCCAGGCTGGTTCACTGAGGAGAAGCGCCATGGAGCCCGCCGCAATCATCACCCTCACCACCGACTTCGGCCTCGTCGACGAGTACGTCGGGGTACTCAAGGGGGTGTTGCTCTCCAGGGCGCCCCAGGCCAGGCTGGTGGACATCAGTCATGGCGTGGAACCGCAGGGGATAGCACAGGCCAGCATGCTGCTCGCGGCGGCGGCGCCCTATTTCCCAGCCGGCACCATCCATCTGGCGGTGGTCGATCCCGGGGTGGGCACCTCGCGACAGCTCATCGCCCTGCGGGCGGACGGCCAATTCCTGGTGGGGCCGGACAACGGCATCTTCACCCCCTTCCTGGAGAATGCCGAGGCCGTGGTCATCGATTCTTCCCGGCACTCCTTGAAGCCGGTGAGCTCCACCTTCCACGGCAGGGACATCCTGGCACCGGCGGCTGCTGCCCTGGCCAACGCCGTCCCCCTGCTCGAGCTGGGAACGACCATCCCGGTGGAGACCCTCACAAAACTTTCACCTCCACTGTTGCAAATTGACACAATCCATGGCACCATTACCGGCGCCGTCATGCTGGGGGATCATTTCGGCAATCTGACCACCAACATCCATCATCGTCATCTCGTCGCCCGTGGCCAGGAGCCAGCCGGGCTGCGGATTTGCCTGCGGGGCCACCAGATCGATGGCCTGGCCGCCACCTATGGGGAGCGGCCGGCCGGCACTCTGCTGGCGCTGATCAACAGCCGGGGGTACCTGGAGCTGGCGGTGGCGATGGGCAGTGCCGCGCGGCTCACCGGTGCGGCCAACGGCGACCAGGTGAAGGTCTTCCTGCACCCGGGATGATTTTTTTGTTTACAACCGGACGGACAGGAATTAGCTTAACGCTTAAATACCAGCAGGAAGCAAAGAGCCATGCATGACCAGCACATCGACGACATTGCCAAACTTCTGAAAACGATGTCCCACCCCATCCGGTTGAAGATCCTCTGCCTGTTGCAGGACCGGGAGATGACCGTGGGCGACATCCACAAGGAAGTGCACACCACCAACGCCAATGTCTCGCAGCATCTCTCCATCCTGCGCAACCAGGGGATCATTTCCTACCGCAAGGATGCCAACTTCATCTACAACCGGATCGCGGAAGGACGGGTCACCGAGCTGATCAAGACCATGCGGGAGCTTTTCTGCCAGATCAACTGAACCCTGCCGCCGCGACTGCCCCTGTCGCTCGCGGCGTAGAGACTTTCCCGCCAGCCGTTCCCATTCTTCCTCGCCGACCATAGCGTTCCCGCCAACCCCTGGTTGGCTACCCACGCAATCCCTTCCACAAGGAGCACGATCATGATCGTCACCGACTGGGTCCACGTCTTTGCCGGCACCTTCATCCTGGCCAGTCTCGCCCTGGGAACCTGGGTACACCCCTACTGGTACTTCTTCACCGCCTTCGTGGGTGCGAACCTCTTCCAGTACGGCTTCACCAAGTTCTGCCCGCTGGCGATCATCCTCAAGAAGCTGGGCGTGCCGGAAGAGCGCAAGAAAGGCTGCTGCGGCTGCTGACCATGCTCAGCGAATGATCTTGCGAGAGGAAGCGCATGGGCAACCCGTTTCAGGAGCAGCTTCTCAAGGCTGGCCTGGTCAATAAAAAGCAGGCAAAGAAGGCTGAACACGAAAAACGGGTCAGTCGCCAGCAAGGCAAGGGCGCCAGCCCAACGGTGTCGAGCAACACGGTCCGCGAAGAGCAGGCGGCGCAAGACCGGCGCAACCGTGAATTCAACCGCCAGCGTTTGGAGGAGAGCCGCCTCCGGGAGCAGCAGGCCCAAGTCAAGCAGCTCATCGAAACCAATCGCCTGGCCCGGGATGAGCATGGCGAGCCCTACTACTTTGCCGAGCACAAGAAGATAAAAAGGATCTTTGTCTCCGAGGAGATGGTGGAGCAGCTCAGCCGCGGCCAGCTCGCCATTGTCAAACTCGGCGACAACTATGAGGTGGTAGCGGCCAAGGTGGCGCGCCAGATAGCCAGCCGCGACCAGGAGGCCGTGCTGGTTTTCCATGAAAACCCATGAAGGGCGACGGAAGGGAAATGGACCAGCCACCAAAGGCCGCAGGCCCCAGCAAAAAGCACCACCCGCGCGGCTTGCCGATTGTATATGAAGACCGGGATATTCTTATCGTGGATAAGCCGTCCGGGCTGCTGACCGTCGGTACCAATCGGGAGAAAACCAAGACCGTCCACTTCCTGCTCAATGATTATGTCCGCAAGGGCATTGCGAAGTCGCGCAACCGGGCCTACGTGGTGCACCGCCTGGACCGCGAAACCTCCGGGATACTGCTTTTCGCCAAGAGCGAGCAGGCCAAGCGCTTCCTGCAAGAACACTGGGATCAGACCGACAAGCAGTACCTGGCCATCGTCCACGGGGAGTTGTCTGTCAAGGAAGGAACGATCTCCACCTATCTGGCCGAAAACAGCGCCCTCAAGGTCTATTCGACCCCCAATCCCGCCAAGGGCAAGCTCTCACAAACCGCCTACCAGGTGCTCCAGGAGAGCAAGGGCTTCAGCCTGCTGGATATCCACCTGATCACCGGCCGCAAGCACCAGATTCGGGTGCACTTCGCGGAGATGGGCCATCCTGTTGCCGGAGACAAGAAATACGGCAACGAGCCGTCGCCATTCAAACGGCTCGCCCTCCATGCCCGCTCGCTCTCCTTCATTCATCCCTTCAGCGGCAAGCGCATGACCTTTGACCTGGGGATGCCGGCGGAGTTTGGCAGAGTGTTCCGGCCGCTGTAGCGGCCCGGAAGCTCAGCCTCGGTACAGGCTGGCAAGAATCGCATCACCGATGGGGCCAAACATCGCCTTGGCCTCGGCCGTATTGCTGCAGTGGGGCAGCCGCCCGTAGACCGGCAACCGGCCAAGCTCGGCAATGGTGCGGAGGTTGTCGGCCACGATGGCTGAATCCTCGGTCGGCTGGGCGTCGGAACAGACCACCCCCAAGAGCGGGATGGCCCGTTGACGAAGCGCCTCGATGCTGAGCAGGGTATGGTTGATGGTGCCCAGCCCGCTCCTGGCCACCAGCACGGTGGGGATGACAAGCTCGGCCAACAGGTCGATGAGCAGCAGATCCCGCCGCAGCGGCACCATGAGGCCGCCCACCCCCTCCACCACCAGCAGCTCGTATCGGCTGATGAGCCTGGCGAAGCTCTGGCGGATTGCCTCCGCCTCCACCTGCCTCCCCTCCTGCTCCGCCGCCAGATGCGGCGAGGCAGCCAATCCGAAATGAAAGACCACCTGATCGGCAAGCAGTTCCGGCTGCAGCACCATGCCGGCGGTCTCCAGGCAATGGCACAGATCAGCCGGCGGATAGCCGGCGCCGGTGGCCGCCCACTTCTGGTAGCCGGCCTCGATCCCCTGCTCCCGCAAAAAGGCGAGCAACAGCCCGGTCACCCAGGTTTTACCCACGTCAGTATCCGTGCCGGCCACAAAGATGGCGTTCATGCTGTACACCTGAAGAGAAAGGCCTGGTAGGTGGCAGGATAGCCGCCATGGTGTGACTGGAACCACTGATCAAGCAGCACCAGCCGACGGCGGGTCAAGAGCCCGACCTGGCGCTGGCCGCCGCCCACCCCGGTCCTGCGGATGTGGTCAAGCTGGGCAAAGAGCGAGTCATACTGCCGGGTCAGCAGCAGTTCTTGGATCTCCACCGCACCAAAACAACTGGCCAGCATGGCCTCGGCCCTGGTCCGGTCGGGAAAACGGCTGGACGGCAGGCTCACCTCGCCGGCCAGCACCGCCTGCATGCCCTCGCCAAGCTCCGCAAAGGTGCGCTCGCCAAAGATCGCCCCGACAAAGCTGCCGCCAGGGGCGAGCAGCCGACGCACCTGGGCCACCGCGCCGGCAGGATCGCTGAACCAGTGCAGCACCGCGTTAGCACAGACCAGCCCAAACCGGGTGCTACAGCCAGCCAGGAAGCGCTCGCCATCCTCGCAGACCAGGACGACCTGCGGCTGGCCAGCGAGCTTCAGCCGGGCCTGGCGGAGCATGCCCTCGGCAAAATCCACCCCAACCACCGGCACCTCAGGATAGCGGGCCGCCAACCCCATGGTCAGGCTGCCGGTACCGCAGCCCAGTTCCAGGATCCGGCCGGGCTTTTCCTGGGGCAGCATCCTGAGCAACCGGGTCACCAGCTGCGGCTGCACCTCGGCATGGGCATCATAGGTGGCGGCGGCCCGGGAAAACCGCTGACGGATTCTTCGCTTGCGGGACTCCTCCATCACGCTGCAAACTCCCTGTCCAGGAAAAGGGCGTGGCCGCCGTGCTCCAGCACACGCTGACGGGCCTGGGGGATACACAGCTGTTCGCTGAGCGGCGCGATCACATCCCGTCGGCCATGCCAGCAGCTGACCGGACAGCCAGGCAGCGCCGCAGGCAGCCGCCACTGGGCCAGGTAGTCAAGCCCCCGTTCAAGCAGGGGCAGATCCAAACGGGCAAGCAACTCCGCCTGCAACTCGGCGGCAAAACGCTGCTGCGCGGCGCGGTAGCCAAGAAAACATTTCCGGTAAAAATCCTGAAGAAAGGCCACGGGATCGGCCAGCAGGCCTTGGCGGATGGCACGAATTTCCAGTGCAGGCCAGCTGGTTCGCACCCCAACCAGAGTCAACGAGGCCACCTGCCCGGGAAAGGCGGAGGCGAAATCGAGGGCCAGGTTGCCGCCCATGGACCAGCCCACCAGATGCACCGGGCCACCAATCCGCCCAGAAAAAAGTCCCCTGATGTCAGCCAGGGCCGTGGCCGGGTCGAGCAGGGCCTGCGGCGCCAGCCAGTGGCCTACTCCCGGCAGCAGCTCCAGCACCTGGCCGGAAAAGCCCCAGCCGGGCAAAAAGAGCACTCGCGTCCGATCATTCCCGGGCCTCTCACGGGCCGCCTCCAGCAACGCCATCACTCTCCCCTTCCATCCCCGAGGGGATCACTCCACAGTGACGCTCTTGGCGAGGTTCCTGGGCTGATCCACGTCGCAGCCGCGCTGGTTGGCGATCTCGTAGGCAAGCAGTTGCAAGGGCAGCACAAAGAGGATGGGGTTCAGCTCCTCGTGGCAGACCGGCAGGGTGATCATCTGCTCGGCCAGCCTGGCGCAGCCGTGGTCGCCCTCATTGGCCACCAGGATGATCCTGCCGTTCCTGGCCCGCACCTCCTCGACGTTGGAGATGACCTTCTCGTAGACCCCGTCCCTGGGCGCCAGGGCCAGCACCGGCATGTCGCGGTCGATGAGGGCGATGGGGCCGTGCTTGAGCTCGCCGGCCGCGTACCCCTCGGCGTGGATGTAGGAGATCTCCTTGAGCTTGAGCGCCCCCTCCAGGGCGATGGGAAAGGCGCTGCCCCGGCCAAGGTAGAGGAAGTCGCGGCTGTGGGAGTAGGCCTCGGCGATTCTGGCCGTCTCCTTGTGCAGCCGGGGCAGTTCCTGCTCCAGCAGGGCCGGCAGCGCCACCAGCGCCTGGGCCACGGCCAGCCGCGCCTCGCGGGGCAGGGTCTTGCGGGCCTGAGCCAGATGGAGGGCCAGGAGCAGGAGGGCGGCGAGCTGGCAGGTGAAGGCCTTGGTGGAGGCCACCCCGATCTCCGGGCCGGCATGGGTGTAGACCGTGCCATGGGACTCGCGGGTGATGGTGCTGCCCAGCACGTTGCAGATGGCGATCACCCGGGCGCCCAGCTGCTTGGCCCGCCTGAGGCCGGCCAGGGTGTCGGCGGTTTCGCCGGACTGGGAGATGGGCACCACCATGACGGTTTCATCGAGCAGCAGCCGCCGGTACCGGAACTCGGAGGCGATGTCCACCTCCACCGGGATGCCGACCATCTTCTCGATCCAGTACTTGGCCACCAGTGCGGCGTGCCAGGAGGTGCCGCAGGCCACCAGGGAGATGCGGCTGATCTTCTTGAGTTCCGCAGGAGTAAGGCCCAGTTCGGGCAGGAAGACCTCGCCGGTCTCTGGATCGAGACGGCCGCGGATGGTATTGAGGATGGCCTGGGGCTGCTCGAAGATCTCCTTGAGCATGAAGTGGCGATACCCCGCCTTCTCGGCCATGGCGGCGTTCCACTCGATGGTCTGCACCTGGCGGCTCAGCTTGCGGCCGCTCCCCAGGCGGCTGATCTGCCACTCCCCCTTCTTGAGCACCACCAGCTCCTGGTCCTCCACAAAGACCACCTGATTGGTGTAGGGCAGCAGCGCCGGGGTGTCCGAGGCGAGCAGGCAGCCGGCCCCGCCCTCCTGGATCCCCAGCACCAGCGGGCTCTGATTGCGGGCCGCCACCAGCATGTCCGGAGCGCCGGCCCACAGGACGCCGATGGCGTAGGAGCCCTCCACCCTTTTCAGCGCCTGGCGCACCGCCTTGGGCAGATCGCTGTCCAGTTGCTCCTCGATCAGGTGGGCCAGCACCTCGGTGTCGGTCTCCGAGCGGAAGACATGGCCCTTGGCCTTCAGTTCCTCACGCAGGGAGTGGTAGTTCTCGATGATGCCGTTGTGGACCACCACCAGCTCGCCGCTGCAGTCGCTGTGCGGGTGGGCGTTGGGCTCGGAGGGCGCGCCGTGGGTGGCCCAGCGGGTGTGGCCCAGGCCGATGTGGCTGACATGATCGCGGAAGCCGTCCAGCAGTTCCTCCAGGTTGACCAGCTTGCCAATGGCTCGATGCCGCTCCAACCGGCCATTATGCACATAGACCAGGCCAGCCGAATCATAGCCCCGGTACTCCAGGCGCTTGAGCCCTTCCAGCAGAATGGGCACCACGTTGCGCTGTCCCACATATCCAACTATTCCGCACATAAACGTATCCTCTTCATAACCCTTGCAACTGAAGCATCATCACCAAGGCTTTCCCTTCCAGAAGAAGAGCACTAGGCCTTCTTGACAAACTCCGATTTCAACTGCATTGCCCCAATCCCGTCGATTCTGCAATCAATATCGTGATCGCCCTCGACCAGACGGATGTTTCT
>JBMONS010000030.1:12469-52536 GCA_049323635.1 Thermodesulfobacteriota bacterium | reverse complement strand
ACCCCCTTGGCCCGGCAGATGGCGGCGATCTCGCCCACTGGCCAGAGGACGCCGGTCTCGTTGTTGGCGGCCATCAGGGAGACCAGGGCGGTGTCAGGCCGGATGGCCTTGTTGAGCGCCTCCAGGTTCAACCGCCCCTCGCTGTCCACCCCGAGCAGCTCCACCTCGTAGCCTTGGCCGGCGAGATACTCCAAGGGGGCCAGCACCGAGCCGTGCTCCACTGCCGAGGAGACGATGTGGCGCTTGCCGGGGTTGGCCCGGACCGCGCTCATGATCGCGGTGTTGTTGGCCTCGGTGCCACCGCTGTTGAAGGTGATCCGATTGGGCTCGCAGCCGAGCAGCCCGGCCACTTGCTCGCGGGCCACCTCGATGCCGTTTCTGGCAAGCTCGCCCGCGGCGTGGGTGCTGGCCGGATTGCCGAACCACTGATCGAGATAGGGCAGCATGGCCTCCCGCACCCGTGAATCGACGGGGGTGGTGGCGTTGTTGTCAAAGTAGATCGTCGTCATATCTGGAGCATCCTGTCCAGGGAGAGTTTGGCCTCGGCCGCCACCTCGGCGGGCACGGTGATCTGGTTGACCACCTCGCCCCGCGCCAGGTTGTCGAGCACCCAGAGCAGATAGGCGGGCTTGATCCGGTACATGGTGGAACAGAGGCACTGGAACGGGGAAAGCGAATGGATCTCCCGGTCGGGGAAGAGCAGCTTCAGCCGGTTGACCAGGTTGATCTCGGTGCCGATGGCCCACTTGCTCCCTGCTGGCGAATCAGCCACCGCCTTGATGATCGCCTCGGTGGAGCCGTAGTGGTCGGCCTGGCTCACCACCTCCCGCCGGCACTCCGGATGGACGATGATGCGCACCGCTGGATCCTGGGCGCGCCAGCGGGCAACGTGGCCGGCGTTGAACTGCATGTGCACGGTGCAGTAGCCGTTCCACAGGATGATTTTCGCCTTGCGCAGCGCCTCGGCGGTGTTGCCGCCCAGGGGCTTGCCGCGCTGCCAGAGCACCACCTCGCCGTCGGGGATGCCGAGGGCGGCGGCTGAGTTGCGGCCCAGGTGCTCGTCGGGGAAGAAAAAGACCTTGTCGCCCTGGGAGAGCGCCCAGGTGAGCACCCGCTCGGCGTTGGAGGAGGTGCAGACCGAGCCGCCATGGGTGCCAACGAAGGCCTTGATGAGAGCAGACGAGTTGACATAGGTCACCGGGATCACCCTGCCGGGCGCGGCCTCGGCCAGCTCCTGCCAGGCCCACTCCACCTCCTCGCGGCTGGCCATGTCGGCCATGGGGCAACCGGCCCGCAGATCGGGCAGGATCACCGCCTGGCTCGGCTGCGTGAGGATGTCGGCGGACTCGGCCATGAAATGGACGCCGCAGAAGACAATGTAGCGACGGCCGCCAGCCGCCGCCGCCTCGCGGGCCAGCTTCAGGGAGTCGCCGGTCAGGTCGGCGAACTGGAAGACCGCCTCCTGCTGGTAGTGGTGGCAGAGGATGAAAAGATCGCTCCCCAGCTCCTGCTTGCGGGCGGTGATCCGCGCCAGCACCTTCTCCTCACTCTCTTGCAGGTATTCCGGGCCAAGCTCGGCCTGCCGCAAAACGCTCATCGGTCTCTCGATCCTTAGTTGCTGCCCCTCAATGCACGTTCGGGCCGAGGCCATAAGGCCCCGACCCGTTCGCGCCCCATGAAGGGGTCAATTATTGCTGGTTTATACTTGGTGGGGCAAGGGAGGTTCCCTTGCCCCATCAACTCATTGCTTGACCAGCCGCACCCAGGCGGCGGTGGGACCCTTGTCCCCCTGGCCCTCGCCGAAGCGAACCTCGTCGCCCTCGGCAAGCTGATTCATGGCCACGTCCTTGAGGGCATTCTCATGGAAGTAGACCTCCTGGCCGTCCATGGTCATGATGAAGCCATAGGACTCAAAGGGGAAGAGGCTCTTGATGGTGCCCATCGCCGGGCCGGCCGCCACTCCCTCGGGCTCCTTGCCGTTCTGCCGGCGCTTGCGCTGCAACTCCTTCAGTTGCAGGCCCAGGGTGTCGAACGCCTCGACCAGCAACGGCCGAACCGTCTCTCCCTTGCGCTTGACCACCACGGTGTCGTTGGGTACGGAAGCCACCAGGCGCACCTCGTGGCCGCCCTCCTTGTGCTGCGACGTCTCCTCGATGGAAACGCGCAGGTGATGGACAAGCCCTGGATGATGGCGGTCAAGGCGGGCACGCTCCTCCTCGATCTTTTCCTGCCAAGCGTTACGAATGTCCAGGTTGCGTCCTTCGATTTGAAGCTCCATATACATCCTCCATGAATGTGGTTGGGCGCCGCCAACCTCCGGCCGGCGGCATGGAGTTCCTGCACCTTCATAATACCACAATCATGATCGAACCATAAGAATTTCTTAAAAAAAATGCGGGCAGCAAGGCCGCCCGCATCCTATTATATTTACCACTCCCGCGACGATTCGCAAGGGGAGAAGTACCAATTTTGAGGATTCGGAACTCAGGGGCCAGAAGTCAGCATGGCTGGCCGCGTCTTTACCCTGAACCCGACCCGCTTTCCACTCACCCAGCCGCGAATCGGCCGCGCACCGCCTCGATGCGGGCAAGGGAGACGGCCAGCCGCTCCGGGGAGAGACGGCCGGCAGCGGCCTCCTCCTGAAGCCGGGCCAGGGAGGCGACAACCTTGTGGTGTTCATGGCAGATGAGCAGCAGGTCCGCGCCGGCCTGGAAGGCGGCAAGGGAGGCCTCCGCCACCGCCCCCTCCTTCTCGATGGCGCCCATCTCCAGGTCGTCGGTGACGATCAGCCCGGCGTAGCCCAGCTCCTCGCGGAGCAGGCCGGTCAGGATGCGGGGGGAGAGGGTGGCGGGCCGGCCCGGATCGAGGTGCGGATAAACGGTGTGGGAGGTCATCACCCCGGCCACCCCGGCCTGGATGGCGGCGGCAAAGGGCACCAGATCGTTGGCGCGGATGGCGGCCGCCGGCCGGTCCACCACCGGCAACACCTCGTGCGGATCCAGGGTGGCGGCGCCGAGGCCCGGGAAGTGCTTGGCGCAGGCGGCCAGGCGGTTTTCCTGCATGGTGGCGATCACCAGGGCGCCCAGCCGGGCCACCGCCTCGGGATCTCCACCCAGGGAGCGGCGCTCCATGAAGAGCCCCTGGCCGGCCGGGCTCACGTCCAGCACCGGCGCCAGGTTCATGTTGATGCCAACCCCCAGCAACTCGGCGGCGCTGGTCCTGGCGTACTCGGCCAGCAGCTCTTCGGCGCGGGGATCGGCGGCCAGCCGGCAGGCGTCCGGAAACTCGGTGAAGTGCGGCTGCTTGAGCCTGGCCACCGTGCCGCCCTCCTGGTCGATGGAGATGAGCGGCGCTGGCAGGCCGGCGGCCCGGCAGGCGGCGGTCAAATCCCGGCACAGGGCGCGAAGCTGGCCCGGCTCCTCGACGTTGCGCTTGAAAAGGATGAAGTGGCGCACGCCGTGGTCGACGATGAGGCTCCGGGTGGAGTCGTCCAGCACAAGGCCGGGCAGGCCCACCATGTAGAGGCCGCCCAAGTCATATCTCTTATTCATACTCCACCTTGATACAGGACCGGATCAACAAGACCCGCCTCGGCAAACCCCTTGAGCCGCAGCCGGCAGCTGTCGCACTGGCCACAGGCGCGGCCATCCGCGTCCGGGTCGTAGCAGCTGTGGGTGATGGAGTAGTCCACCCCCAGGGCGGTGCCGCGCTCGATGATCTCCTGCTTGGTCAGCCGCAGGAGCGGGGCATGGATGCGGAAGGCGCACCCTCCGGCAACGCCGGCCCTGGTGCCCAGATTGGCCACCTGCTCGAAGGCGGCCAGGAACTCGGGGCGGCAGTCGGGATAGCCGCTGTAATCGAGGACGTTGACCCCGATGAAGATGTCGGCGGCGCCCAGCACCTCGGCCCAGGAGGTGGCGTAGGCCAGGAAGATGGTGTTGCGGCCGGGCACGTAGGTGACGGGGATATCGGCCTCCATCTCCGCCTGGCTCCTGCCCTTGGGCACGGCCAGGTCGCTGGTCAAGGCCGAGCCGCCGATGGCGTCGAGATCGATCCGCAGCACCAGATGGCGGCCAACCCCGGCGCGGTCGGCCACGGCGCGGGCGCGTTCCAGTTCCACCTGCTGGCGCTGGCCATAGGCAAAACTGAGACAGCAGCAATCGTAGCCTTGGCCCTGGGCCATGGCCAGCACGGTTGCCGAATCGAGGCCGCCGCTCAGCAGCACCACCGCCTTGGGTTTTTCCTGGCTCATTCCCCTCTCCCTCGCTCACGGCCGGCAAACCCGGCCGGACCATCCATGAAAAAAGCTACTTTACCCTCACCTCCAGCCGATGTGCAAGCCGGATCTCCTCAGGCGAAAGGATGGCGCGATAGGCGAGCGCCTCAACCCCGCCGGCCATGGCGATCCGCAGCCCCTCCGCATAGGCCGGGTCAAGATGGCTGGCCGGGCTGAACCACTGAACGTCCTCACGCTGCACGCAGAAGAGGACCACGGCGCGCTGGCCGTTTCGCCGCAGGGCCAGCAGTTCTTCAAGATGCCTGGCGCCCCTGGTGGTGACCGCATCCGGGAACATGGCGGCCCTGCCCACGGCCAGGGTGCAGTTCTTCACCTCAAGATAGACCGGGGCACCTTCGATGGTCAGCAGAAAATCAAGGCGACTGCGCTGGGAAACCCGCACCTCCGGCCGGATCGTCGTGGCCCCGGCAAGCTCCTTCACCACCCCGGCGGCGATCCCTTCGGCCACCAGGCCGTTGGTCCGGCTGGTGTTGATCCCCACCCAGGTCTCGCCCACCCGCACCAGCTCCAGGGTATGGGGATATTTGCGACCCGGGTTGTCCGAACGCGACAGGAGCACCGGGCTGCCCGGCTCGTCGCACCCGAGCATGCTGCCCGAGTTGGGACAGTGCGCGGTGAGCAGACCGCCAGCATCAAGCTCGACATCGGCCAGGAACCGCTTGTAGCGGCGGATCAGCCGGCCAGGGATCAGGGGATTGGCAAAACGCATTTTCCTTTCACCTCCGTCATGGTGCAGAGTATATATAGTGGAAAGCGGGTCGCACCGCCACCCCCTTCAGCCAGGAGCCGTCCATGCCCCAGGAATCCCGCCAGCAGAAGGCCGTCGCCCTCCGCTACGACAAGAGCCGCGACACTGCCCCCAAGGTGGTGGCCAAGGGGGCCGGCGAGCTGGCCGCCCGGATCATCGCGCTTGCCGAGGAACACGGCATCCCGATCCAACAGGACAGCGATCTGGTGGAGATCCTGGCCCGCCTCGACCTCAACCGCGAAATCCCGCCGGAGACCTATCTGGTGGTGGCGGAGATTCTTGCCTTTGTCTACCGGGCCAATGCCGGCTTCACTCGGCAGGCCCCCACCCGGTAAAAATTTCCCCTTGCCCTGCCCTTCTCGCTTCTTTTTCCGCTGACGCCAGGCCTCCGGAATCTCGCTTCTGGCAGGCAATCTAGCCTTCCGGAACACTCATCCGCAACCATGGCACGCTTGTTGCTTAACACGACAGCATACAGAGAGCGCCGGCCCGCATCCATTCATCCTCAGGCCGGACAACACAGTGGACGGGAATCGCCATGGGTATCCAGAACCTGATGTACACCGGGGTCAACGGCCTCAATACCATTGCCCACAACATGGACGTGCTGTCGGACAATGTCGCCAACGTCAACACCGTCTCCCACAAGAGCACGCGGGCAAACTTCCAGGACATCCTCACCAACTCCTACGGCAACATCGGCGAGGTGGGCAACGGCGCCCAGATCTCCCACATCAGCAGATCCTTCGAGGTGGGGCAGTTCGAGGCGACCTCCAACTCCACCGACATGGGGATCAACGGGAATGGCTTCTTCATGCTCCGGGGTCCCATGGACGAGACTGCTGGCTATTACACCCGGGACGGCCAGTTCCGGGCAGCGGATCTGACCGGTTCGGCCGATGCGGCATACACCCTGGTCACCCCCGAAGGATACTACGTGCAGGGCATCAACCTCGGTTCGGTGACCACCCCGACCAACACGGTGGAGGACATCATCATCCAACGGCAGTGCTTGCCCTCGGCCACGGAACGGGTTACCCTGGCGGTCAACCTCACCTCTGATCCGGCAAACCGCGAGGACGCCGCCTCGGAAATCAACCTCTATCAGAGCTGGGACGGCACCCAGGCGAATCCCATCGATGACCTGACCTACGATTACCGGAGCATCATCCGGGCATACGACGACAACGGCTCGGCCTTCGACCTCACCGTCTACTTCGACGGCACCAGCACCGACGCGGAACATGAGTTCCTGGTCACCTGTGACCCGGCCATGGATGGACGCTTGCTCGACGAGGCCACCGGCACCCGCTACAACGACGCCTCTCCCCCCGCCGTGCGGGGAGCCGGCGCCCTGCTGTATGGCCGGCTCAGCTTCAATGCCACCGGCCAGCTCACCGACGTGCGCTGCTGGGATGTACCGGCGGACGGCAACCTGCAGCCCACCGACGCCAACCGCCTCTCGCTCGGGCGGGGAGAGAGCGACTACACCTTTACCTTCAACACCACCGGCTCCGGGGACGACCGCATTGCCAGCCTCAACTTCGGCACCATTGCGGAGCCGCAAGCGGTGACCAGCCCCGCCGGCGCCAGGACGGACGCCTCGGGCACAGCCGCGCCGCCGATATCGGCGCTCGACACCTGGGCCAATGTTTATGATGCCCGCGGCAACCAGCCCCAGGCCGGCGACCGCATCAACTTCACCGGCTTCACCGGCGACGGCGACCCGGCCAGCCTCACCTACGAGATCGACCTGGACACGCCGGTCACCGATCTGCTCGCCCAACTGGAACAGACCTTTGCCTGCACCGCCGTGCTCAGCGACGGCCAGCTCCAGCTCCGGGACAACACCCTGGGGCAGAGCCAGCTGGCCATTACCGCCATGACCTACACCGACGCCGCCGGCAACCCGCCCTCCGCCAATCCGCAACTGGCGCAGGTCTTCGGCGAGGACAACGCCGAGTTCACCGTGCAGCCCGGCCAGGCCTACACGCCGTCCACCGCCGCCACCACCAACTACGCCAACGAATCGCAGACCATCTTCCAGAGCCAGGACGGCTTTGGCCGCGGCTACCTGGAGGTCCTCTTCGTGGATAACGACGGGGTGATCAACGGCAGGTACTCAAACGGCCAGACCGTTGCGCAGGCCCAGGTTCTGCTGGCGGATTTCCAGAACTACAATGGCCTGGTCTTCGAGGACGGCAACCGCTTCACCGCCGGCGACACGGCGGGCGACCGCACCATCGGCACGGCGGGCAGCGGCTCCTTCGGGGCGGTGCGGGGCAACTCCCTGGAGATGTCCAACGTGGACCTTGCCCAGCAGTTCGCCGATCTGATCCTTACCCAGCGGACCTTCCAGGCCAACTCCGCCTCCATCAAGACCGCCAACGAGATCTACGAGGTGGCCATACGCTTGAAGCAGTAAGCTGAACCACCGCGCCCTTGGCCGAGCTTACGCCACCCCTGCCCGACCCCGGGGCAGGAGACGTGCGCCCTTTTTTCCTGGGAAAAAAATGCCCCTTCCCGGGCCAGCCATTTTCTTGACGCCTCCCGCCTCGCCCCCCTCCCTCCATGCGCCGCAACAAAATATCGTGATTCCAAGACATTAAAAACAAGACCCGCCACACCAAAAACCACGGCACGCATATTGCTAGCAATCATCCCCAGCAAGACAGCTCCATCAGGCGGCAACCATTTTCACCATTACCTAAAAGGGTGCGCCATGTTCATCCACAACCGGCTGGGCCTGCTCGAGGGCACCGAAACCCTGCTGGCCCACGAACAACGGCTCCATCAGGTGAGCAACAACCTGGCCAACGTCGATACCCCCGGCTACAAGCGGGAGACGGTCACCTTCGGCGAGATGCTCTACAACGCCAACCGCACCCGCCAGCGGGTGGGCAAGGGCTTGAAGATCCGCACCGTCCATGAGCAGGGAGTGTTGCAGCAAACCGGCAATCCCCTGGATCTGGCGATCTCCGGACAAGGCTTCTTCCGGATCCAGACCCCCAACGGCATCAGATACACCCGGGCCGGCAACTTCCAGATCAACAACCTCGGCCAGGTGGTCACCCCGGACGGCTATCAGCTGCTCGGCGAGGGAGGCCCGGTGGTGGTGGACGGCCAGAAGGTGGAGGTGAGCCGGGAGGGCCGCTTCTTTGTGGACGGGGCGCCGGTCAATCAGGTGCCGGTGATCGAGATCTCCCCCAACGCCATCACCAAGGCGGGCGAGAACCTCTACCAGCTTTCGGAAGGCGGCGAGGAGCTGCCAGCGCAGGACTTCCAGATCCAACAGGGCTTCGTGGAGAAGTCCAATGTCAACACCGTCACGGAAATGACGGAGATGCTCGACCTGTATCGGGCCTACGAGGCGCAGCAGAAGATGATCCGGACCAGCGACGACCTGGACGACCTGGCGGTGCGTCGGGTCGGGGTCGTGACAGGATGATGACGCCACCCGGCGACGTTCCGTTTCATAACCAAAACGAGGCTTCCCTATGATCCGCTCACTGTTCTCCGGCCGCACTGGCATGAACGCCCAGCAGCTCCAGCTGGACACCATCGCCAACAACCTGGCCAACGCCAACACCGCCGGCTTCAAAAAAAGCCGCGCCCAGTTCGAGGACCTCTACTATCAGGAACTCCGGGCCATGGGCACCGAAACCGCGGACGGCGGCCAGATCCCTTCCGGCATCCAGGTGGGCTTAGGCGTGCGGCCCACCTCGGTGCAGAAGATCTTCACCCAGGGCAGCCTCACCGAAACCGGCAACGAGCTGGACTGGGCCATCGAGGGCACCGGCTTCTTCCGGGTGGTCCGCAATGGCGAGGAATACTACACCCGTTCCGGCGCCTTCACCCAGGACGCGGACGGCTACATCGTCACCCAGAACGGCGACCGGCTCCAGCCGGAATTCGCGGTGCCGGCCGGCACCACCTCCATCGCCATCGACCATAACGGCCTGCTCACCGCCAGGGACGCCCAACAGCAGGTGCTGGGCACCGTCCAGATCACCCTGAACAGCTTCATCAACCCAGGCGGCCTCCGCAGCCTCGGTTCCAACCTTTTCCAGGAGACCGTGGCCTCCGGCGCCCCCACCGAAGCCAACCCCGGCACGGAGGGGATGGGCACCCTGGTGCAGCGCTTTGTCGAGGTTTCCAACGTGGATGTCACCGAGGAAATGGTCAACATGATCATCACCCAACGCGCCTACGAGGTGAACTCCAAGTCGGTGCAGACCGCCGACAAGCTGCTGGAAGTGGCCAACACCCTGGTCCGCTAGCATTGGTGAGGCGATGAGCATCTCCATCCGGACATCCCTGTTCGCCCGCTTTGCGGCCGCCCTGCTCTGCTGCCTGTTGCTTCCGGCGGCCAGCCAGGCCGGTTCCATCGGCAGCGCCTTAAACGAGGCCGATCTCGAACGGATCTTCACCGAGGCCGTGCTTGCCAACAGCCCCTGGCGGCGACAGGATGTGGAGATCACCAACTTCAGCGCCCGCCCGACGGAGGTGGCTCTCCCGGCCGGCCGGATCAGCCACCGGGTCAGCCAGCCGCCCTCCGATGGCCAGCCTGGGCGCAAAAGCATTGTGGTGATCATCCTGGCCGACGACCGGGAGGTGGCACAGGTGCGGCTGAACGGCGACCTGCGGCTCTATGGCAACGTGGTGCACACCACCCGCAGGCTGGGGCGCGGCGAGACGATCACCGATGATGCGGTGGCGGTGCGGCGTCAGGATATCTCCATGCAGAACGCCGATCTCATCCAGGAGCCCTCCCTGGCGGTGGGCCGCGCCATGAAGGCCTCCGTGCCGGCGGGCGCCGTGCTCCACCGCCAGCTCGTCGCCGAACCGCACATGGTGGCGCGGGGCGAGACGGTTTCCATCGTGGCCCGCACCAGCACAGTGCGGGTGAGCACCCCGGGCATGGCCAAGGAGGCCGGCGCGCTGGGTGAGACGATCCGGGTCAAGAACCTGACCAGCCGCAAGGAGATCATGGCCAGGGTTGCCGGCGCAGGCTTGGTCGAAACGGAATTTTGAACACCACTCATGAGGATAACGCCATGCTGAAACGATTCCATCTTCCCCTTGCCCTGATCGTCATGGCCAGTCTCCTTGGCTGCACAGCCACCCAGACCAACCAGGCCAGCCTGCCGGAACGCTACAGCCTCCCCGAGGCGCCGCGCCCGGCCGAGCCCCGCCAGGAAGGATCGATCTATTCGGCCGCCGCCTCGACGGGCGGTCCCCTCTCCCTGTATGCCGACAGCCGGGCGCGCAGGGTGGGCGACATCGTGCTGGTGCGGATCGTGGAGACCTCCAATGCCAAGAAGGAGGCCAACACCAAGACCCAGCGTGAATCCACGGTCACCGGCGGCGTGGGCAGCCTGTTCGGGCTGGAAACCTGGCTGGCCAACAAGAACAGCAACTTCACCCCATCGCTCACCGAGCTGAACGCCGGCTTGACCAACGACTTCCAGGGCAAGGGCTCCACCGACCGGAAGAGCAACGTCACCGCCACCATCTCCGCCCGGGTGGTGGAGGTCACCACCGAAGGCAACCTCTCCATCCGTGGCTACCAGGAGGTGAAGGTCAACAACGAGACCCAGCACATCATCCTCTCCGGCATTGTCCGGCCGTCGGACATCACCCCCGACAATGCGGTGCTCTCCTCCCACATCGCCGACGCCCGCATCGAATACAGCGGCCAGGGCACCCTTGGCGACAAGCAGCAGCCCGGCTGGCTGGCCCGCGGCCTGGATGCGGTGTGGCCCTTCTGATCCGGCGCGACCGGGAAAATAATTCCTCCATCCCCGCGGAGATCGCCATGAGAAGAAGAACATTTCCATTAGAAACAGCCTATTACAATAACATCGAACCGCATGGCATATGGTTTGCATTTAGAAATCTGCAAAGAAAACGCCGCTTCGCCAAGGAGAATCACCCCATGCCCGCGACAGCCACCCCCAACCAGAACCAGGCGCCCGTTGGCCTGCTTCTGCTCTTCCTCGCCGCCCTGGCCGCCCTCCTCTTCTGCACGGCGGGCGAGGCGCATGCGGTACGGGTGAAGGACATCGCCTCTGTCAAGGGGGTGCGGGCCAACCAGCTGGTGGGCTACGGCCTGGTGGTGGGCCTGAACGGCACCGGCGACGGCAACAACGCCGCCTTCACCGGCCAGGGGTTGACCAATCTCCTCACCAACATGGGGGTCAAGGTGGACCCGGCCACCATCAAGGTAAAGAACGTGGCCAGCGTCATGGTCACCGCCAAGCTGCCTGCCTTCTTCAAGGCAGGACAGACCATCGACGTGACCGTCTCCTCCCTGGGAGACTCCTCATCGCTTTCCGGCGGCACCCTGCTGGCCACGCCACTCAAGGGACTGGACAACAACGTCTACGCCATCGCCCAGGGCGCCATCAGCCTTGGCGGCGCTGAAGCTGGCGGAGCAGGCGGCGGCGCCGGCGCCAGGAAGACCCACGCCACCGTGGCCCGTATTCCCAATGGCGCCACCGTGGAGCGCGAGGTGGCGATGAGCTTCGCCGGCAAGGAGAGCATCACCATCAGCCTGGACGCGCCGGACTTCACCACCGTCTCCATCATGAAGAGCGCCATCGACACCATGCTGGGCGGACCGTTCGCCAAGGCCAAGGATGGCGCCACCGTGGAAGTGGCGGTGCCGGACACCTACAAGGCCCAGGAGATCGCCCTGCTCGCCTCCATTGAGAACCTGGAAATCAAACCGGAGCTGCCGGCCAGGGTGGTGATCAACGAACGCACCGGCACGGTGGTGATGGGCGAAAACGTCCGTATCAGCCAGCTGGCCGTCTCCCATGGCAACCTGAGCCTCCAGGTCAGCCCGACCCCGGCCACCCCCATCTCGCCCAAGGCCGGCGAGAAACTGGTGAGCATGCAGCCCGGCGTCACCCTGGGCGAGATGGTGCGGGCCTTGAATTCGGTGGGCGTCTCGCCCCGGGAGCTGATCGCCATCTTCCAGTCCATCAAGGCATCGGGCGCCATGCAGGCCGAGTTGGAGATCATCTAGGAGAACGGCATGAACCTGATCAACGCAACAACCAATGGACTCAAGCCGAACGCCGATCCGGCCGATACGCCCAAGGAGAGGAAACTGCGCGAGGCGTGCGCCGGCTTCGAGGCCATGCTGCTCCGCCAGATGCTGACCCTGGCCCGCGAATGCGAACCCAAGGGAGGCCTGATCGACGGCGGGTACGGGGAAGAGCTGTTCCGCTCCATGCACGACGATCAGCTGGCCCAGCGCATGGCAAGCGGCAACGGAATGGGACTGGGGGCAACGCTCTACCGCCAACTCAGCAAGGCTGAACACGCCAGATAGAGGAACGAAATGGAAACCCAGAACAGGCCCAACACCACCCAGGCCATGCCGCCCGTGCTCCTGAAGGCCATGGAGCAGGAGATCGCCCTCTCCGAGGAGATGGTGACCCTTCTTGGCGAGGAACAGCAGGCCCTGGTCAACATGGACATGCCGGCGCTGATCAGCATCAGCACCAGAAAGGGCACCCTGGCCGCCAGGATTGCCACCATGGACGGCCAGCTCCAGGAGATGACCCGCTCGCTGCTCGGCCAACCCCAGAGCGGCACGGCCCGGCTGCGCGCCCTGATCGAGGTGCTTGCCCCCAACGACGCCGAACAGGTCGAGGCGCACCGCCTACGGCTTGTCTCGCTCCGCGACGACATCCTTTCCAAGACCATCGTCAACAGGAAGTTCACCGAGGAAACCAGGCAGTTCCTGCGCGACGCCATGACCACCATCACCGGCGCCGTGACGGAGCGGCCCATGTACGGCAGGGGCAGATCCGCGGCCAGACCGACCGCATCCATGCCCACCCTGATCAGCCGGGAGGTCTGAAGCAATGGCCGGTGTCTCCCATGTTCTGAGTATCGCCAAGGAGGCGTTGCTGACCCACCAGATGTCCATCCAGGTGGCGTCCAACAACATCGCCAATGTCGATACCCCGGGATACACCCGGCAGATGCTGGAGCTGGGTTCCAACCCCTCCACCCCCGTCTCCGCCGGCAACCTGGGCGGCGGCGTGCGCAGCTCCGAGATCATGCGGGTCTATGACCAGTTCATGGTGCAGCGCCTGATCGAGCAGCAGTCCACCATGGGCGAACTGGAAGCGCAGCAGAACTCCATGCGCCTCATCGAGGCGGTATTCAACGAGGCGCCTGGCCTGGCGATCAACGACCTGATGAACCAGTTCTGGACGAGCTGGCAAACCCTCTCCAACAACCCGGAGTTGCCCGCCTCCAGGCAGGCGGTGGTGCAGTCCGGGCAGCTGCTCGTCGACCAGCTCCACGCCATGAGCGCCGAGATGGCCCAGGCCAAATACGACATCGGGGTGAGCCTCAACACCGGCATCGCCGACGTCAACTCCATCGTCAGCCAGATCGCCACCTTGAACGGCCAGATCTCCGGGGCCGAGGCGGCGGGTCACACTGCCAACGATCTTCGGGACAACCGCGACCAGCTGCTCAGCGACCTCTCCGAGTTGCTGAACATCTCCTCCTTTGAGAACAGCGCCGGCTCCACCACCGTGCTGCTGGCCGACGGCCATACCTTGGTTGCGGACATCGAGTACTGGCAGGTGGACTGGGAGAACAACGAGCTGATCTGGGTGAACCGGGACAGCAATGGCGAGGAGGCCCGCAAGTCGCTCGGCAACAACGAACTGGGCGGCAAGATCGGCGGCTGGCTCCAGATGCGCGCCAACATCGAGGAGGGCGACCCGAACAACTTTCTGGGCCGCCTCAACGACTTTGCCAAATCCCTGATCCGGGAGATCAACCAGCAGCACTCCCAGGGGGTAGGCATGGTGCTCTTTGGCGACACCACCACCGGCACCGAGCAGGCCAGCAACGTGGCCCGCCTCACCACCCCGGTGGACAGCGCCTCCGCCATAAACACCATCCCGGCGGGCACCATCACCATCAACAACCGGAAGGTCGGCGAGATCCTGGGTGGCGGTGCGGTGAATGGTTTGGCCATGGCCAAGACCGCCAACGCGGTGGAGGCGATCAACAAGGCCGAGGCCGGGGTGGAGGCGCGGCTGACCACCCTGACGGCTGGCAACGCCGTGGACGCCACCGATATCCTTGCCAACGACACCATCAGCTTCACGGTCAACGACGTCAGCGTCAACTACACCGTGGTGGCCGGCGATGTGGGCGACGAAGCCGCCTTTTCCGCCCATCTGGTGGCGGCGATCAACGCGGCCCTCACCGCCCACAATACCGCCACCTCCACCACCAACCCGGTCACCATCGAGGCGGTGGTGGGCGACGGCACCAACGGCGGGGCAAGCAACGCCATCGTCCTCAGGAACATCAATGCCGGCGACGAAGCCGCCATCACGGTGGACAATCTCAGCGGCACTTTCGCCGGCGCGGCCACCACCTCGGACCTGGGGCTCGACGCTCTGGAAGGCGTCGCCCAGAAGGCGGACACCAGCCACAACACCGGCGAGATCACCCTCTTCTCCCAAAGCAGCTTCACGGTGGAGGGAGGTACCAACGACTATTACCTTGCCCAGCTCGGCATGGGCGGCGGCAACCTGACCACCACCTATTATGACGGCGGCGCGGTGACGGACCCTGCCGGCATTGCCACCACCATAACCTTCAACCTTAACGGCACGGCGGTCACCGCAAGCGTTCTGGCAGCCGATGACGCCGCCACCATGATCAGCAAACTGCAAACCGGCATCGATACCGCCTTTGCACCCGCCTCCTCTCCGGTCACGGTAAGCCTGGTCAACGGCTCCATCCGCTTCACCAACAGCGCCTCTGGCGACAACACCGACATCGTGGTGGACAGCTTCACCACCACCGCCGGCAACGGCGCCATCTTCGGCTTTGGCAACTTCACCGCCCAGGTGGGCGGGGTGGCCGGCGACTCGGTGGCCAACGACGGCACGTTCACCTTCGACTACGAAGACGGTCCGGCCGGCCCCCTGCTGGCAGGCTTTGACTACTTCGACGAACTCAACCTCGACAGCGGCACCTTCGACATCTGGATCTATAACAACGACGGCTCCCTGGCCATGCCGGACCCGGTGACCATCTCCCTGGACCGCGCCTACACCCTGGATGACGCGGTGAGCATCATCAACAAGACCGTGGCGGTGGCCACTAACGGCAGCGGCTGGGTAACGGCCTCCAACTCGCTCAACAGCCTGCGCCTCACCCCGGACGCCGCCCACCAGATCGCCTTTGCCAACGACACCACCAACATTCTCCAGGTGACGGGGCTCAACACCTTCTTTTCCGGAAGCGACGCGGCCAGCATCAACGTCAACTCCCTGGTTGCCAACGACCTCAACCTGCTGGCCGCAGCCACCGTCACCCAAACCGGCGAAGTCTACCGGGGCGACAACACCAACGCCCTGGCCATCGCCGGGATTCAACACGACGAGTACGTCACCTACACCGGCGGCAGGCAGAACACCCTGGACGGCTTCTACAACGCCTTGGTCGGCGACGTGGCCAACAACACCCGTACCGTGGAGCGGGCCTACGAGTTCAACACCCTGGTGCGCAACCAGATGAACGAGATGCGGGATTCGGTTTCCGGCGTCTCCCTGGACGAGGAGATGGCCAGCCTGGTCAAATACCAGCAGGCCTATACCGCCGCTGCCCGGCTGATCACCATGTCGGACGAGATGCTCACCACCCTGCTCGACGCGGTACGATAGGAGCGAAGCCATGCGGATCACCACCCGGTCGATGCACACCACCATCCTGGCCAACCTCAACAAGATCAACGAGGACATGTACAGGATCAACACCCAGGTCTCCTCGGGCAAGCAGTTCTCCAAGATCTCGGACGATCCGGTCGGGGTGGTCACCGCCCTGGGCTTTCGCAGCAACATCTCCCTGATCGAGCAGTACCAGGAGAACCTCACCTTTGGCGACAAGGCGATCACCGCGGCGGAAAATGCGCTGACCCAGATGAAGGAGATCGCCATGCGGGCCAAAACCCTGGCCCTGCAACTGGCCAACGGCTCCATGACCGCGGAAAACCGAAAAAATGCGGCGGCCGAGGTGCAACAGCTCTTCGAGGAGACCATCCTGCTGGGAAACACCTCGGTAAACGGCAAGTACATCTTTGGCGGCTACCGCACCACCGGCTATACCGAGGACGAGCCCACCCCCTTCATCCAGGATGCGCGGGACGGCTACTTCATTAACGGCTCGCGCTTCCCGGACAACTCCAATACCCGGCTGACCGGCACGGTGCCCACCGGCGCCGCGGCGGATATAACCACCGGCGATCTGCTCATCAACGACATCGACGTGCGAGCAACGGTTGGCGCCGACATCGACATCACTAATGCCGGGGTCAACGGCCTCAACATGGCCGGCGCCTGGAACATTGCGCAAGCCATCAACAACCAGAAGGTCATATCCCAGACCGGCGTCACTGACACCCTGAGTTCGCCTTACGCCGGCGTCGCGGCCACCGGCACCGACAGCGCGACCAGGGTCGCCTTCTACCTCAACGGCGACCTGATCGACGTGACCACCAACGCAGGCGACACCGCCAGCGACGTCGCCGACGCCCTGGTGGCCGCCATCAACGCCGCCAGCACCACCATCACCGCCACCAAGGGAAACGGCGCCAACGGCGGCGCGGCCAACGCCATCATCCTCACCTCGGATGACGGCTCAGACATGACCATCACCGGCCTGAACGCCACCGAAAAAGAGGTCAGCGGCCTTATCGACAACAAGGCCACCGAGGGCGTTGCCGCAAAGCTCACCACCCTGTACGCCGGCGCAGCCGCCACCGCCGAAGGCGGCAATGGCGGCGAAACCATGACCCAATCCATCAACGGCATCTCGTTCAACGTGGTCGTGGCCAACGGCGCCACCTCGGCGCAAGTGGCCCAAGCCACCGTGGATGCGATCAACGCCATCAGCGATCAGACCGGGGTCTCCGCCGCATTGGGCGATGGCACCAACGGCGGCGCGGTCAACGCCGTGGTGCTGCACAATACCCTGGCCGGCGACGAATCCGACATCGTGGTGGGGGCGCTCGTCAACGCCAACGCCGACACCGGCCTTGCCGCCGGTTCATACAGCGTGACGGCGGGCCGCAACACCGGCGCCATCTCCCTCTCCTCCACCAGTGCCTTCTCCATTACCAGCGACAACTACACCAACGATACCGTGCTCAACATGCTGGGCCTGGGAGGCGGCCTGAAGGGATTTGCGGATAACGCCGGCGACGGCGTGTTGCGCTTCGGATCCGCCCTCGCCTCCGGCGACCTGGACATCAACGGCATCGCGATCACCACCGCCGCGGACGGCATCTCCGATGTGTATCAGGATGTTTCCGCCGCCGCCAAAGCGGAGGCGATCAACAATGCCACCAGCCAGACCGGCGTTTCCGCCACGGTGATTCCCGCCTCCATCACCGCGGTTTCCGCCATAACCAGCGGGGTCGAAACGACCAAGCTCATCGCCAACGTACAGGATACCCTGGCCATAGGCGCCGGCGATCTGGCCATCAATGGCGTGCCCACCATCTCGAATGTCGCGGTGATCGGAGCGCCCACCAATGGTCTCAACATGCAGCGGGCCAGCGACCTCAAAACCGCGGTCAACGAGATCAGCGGCTCCACCGGAGTGACCGCTTCGCTCAGAACCCTCTCCACCAGCGGCGTCGCTGCGAACCGTGCCGCCGGCGTCACCGAGGTGACCTTCACCCTCAATGGTGTTTCGATCAGCGTCAACGCAACTGGAGTTACCAATGGCGCCGTGGCCACGGCAGTAGCGAAAGCCATCAATGCCAAGACCGAACAGACCGGGGTGATCGCCACCACCGGCTCCGGCGTCAACGGCGGCATCCTCGACTCCTTGGTACTCTATAACCGGCTTGAGGGCGACGAGTCCGCCATCGTGCTGTCAGGGTTGAGCGCGGCGGAAACCGCCCGCACCGGCCTTGCCAACGTCAGCCAGGCCGCCGATGCCACCCATAACACCGGCACCGTCGCCTTCTCCTCGAATACGGCCTTCCAGCTCTCCAGCCCCAACAACCCGACCGACGACACCATCCTGGACCAGCTGGAACTTGGTGGTGGTGAGTCCGACACCGGCATTGCCGGCGACACCAGCACCGACGGCATGCTGGAGTATGGCTCCACTCCAACCTATCTTGGCAGCGGCGATCTGATGATCAACGGGGTGGACATCATCACCCCCCCCATCTCGGTGATGGCCAACGACCAGAGCAACACCCTGATTGCCGCCATCAACGCCAAGACCGACCAGACTGGGGTCAAGGCCGGCCGCGATGCCAATGGACACCTGCTGCTCACCGCGGTGGATGGCCGCAACCTTCACCTCCAAACCTCGGCGGGCGGCCAGGTCGTGACCGGCCTCTCTCCCTCCGGCGGACCGCAGGACTGGGTACATTTCGGCCAGGTGCGGCTGTGGGGGGGCAACGAATTTTTCCTGGAAAGCGCCACCCCAACGGTGGACGCCATCACCGACTATGAGACTGGTTTCGCTGCGCTGGGCCTGACAGGCGGCGAGCCCCTCACCGGCCAGACCGGCGACGTGGCCGATGACGGCAAACTCTATGTGAACAAAATCAATGCGGAGACCGGCTATGTTCGCTACGCAGGCGATCGCGACAACGACTTCGCCATCAAGGTCGGCCAGAAAAGCACCATCACGGTGGCCAAGAACGGCGAAGACTCGGTGATGCTGAGCGGCATTTTCAACACGCTCAGAAACCTCCAGAACTTTCTTAATGGAAGTAATTACCAAACCGCCACCAGCGGTTTCGTGGCCACCGACACGAATGCATTGCTGAACAGCGGCGAAACCGGCCTTGAACTGGCAGACGAACTGCAGGACGGATCATTCCGCATCGAGGTGACCAGCCACGACACCACGCCGCCCTCGTTCCACGCCACCACCTCCATCGGTATCGATATCGAAAACGACACCCTGGAAGACATCGCCCAACGGATCAACGGCGTGCCGGGACTCTCGGCCCATTGGACCGAGGACGGTCATCTGAAAATCGAGAGCGACGACCCGGAACGATTCAGTTTCGCCCTCAAGGACGACACCAGCAACTTCCTGCGGGTTGCCGGCCTTGACGAGGAAGGAGTGCAGGTGAATAACGTGGGCAAGTCCATCGCCGAACTGGATGCCACCATGCAGTCCCTCACCGACCGCATCTCCGACTTCGGCGCCAGGGCCAACCGGATTGTCGCCCAGCAGCAAATCTATCTCAATCTGGGACTGGCCACCAAGGAGAACCTCTCCGAAACCGAAGATACCGACCTCACCAAGGCGGTGATGGAGATCAAGGCCAAGGAGCTTGCCTATCAGGCGGCGCTGGCCGCTGCGGCCAAAACCATGCAGCTGAGCCTGGTGGATTTTCTGAGGTAATGGGAGATGGACACGGCCGTTGCATGGCCGTGAAAAAAAAGAGACAATGAATGCGTTCAGGGAAGAGCGCAGGCCGGACAACGGCGACAACCCCAGCCAGGGAGGGCGATCATGCTGATACTTGCCAGAAAAACCGGAGACGCCATCGCCATCGGCGATGATATCACCATCAGGGTGCTGGAGATCAAAGGCGGGCAGGTGAAGATCGGCGTGGAGGCGCCAGCCGAAGTTGCCGTTCACCGTCAAGAGGTTTACCAGCGCATTGTCGAAGAGAACAAACGGGCTGCTCAGGAAGCGCCTGTCGATCTGAACCAGCTGGCCACGGTTTTCGCGGCCGGCAGACCAGGCTCCAAACACGCCCATCGGGAGGAGAACAAATGATGCACGCCATGGCGATCGCCACCCCCAACACGGTTCACTCGGAGATCTCCGTCCAGACCACCCGCTTCGGAACTCTCACGGTCCAGCCGGACAAGATCATCACCATGACCGCGCCCTTCCTCGGGTTTCCTGGCTCCCGCCACTTCATGCTGCGGCCGCATTCAGAGGAGTCTCCCTTCATGTGGTTGCAGTCCCTGGACGAGCCGGCGCTGGCCTTTGTGGTGATTCCGGCGGCGGTGCTGGCCCCCCAGTACCGGCCGGTGGTGCCGGAGATTGTCCGGGAAGAGTTGGGCGGAACGCCCGGTGGCCAAATGGACATCCTGCTCATCCTGACCATCCCCAAGGAAAACCCCCAGGGCATGACCGCCAATCTGCTGGGCCCCCTGGTGATCAACGCCGACAGCCGTTTGGCCAGGCAGGTCCTGCAGGACCCGACCCGCTACGACGCATGCTGGCCCGTATTCACCGTGGCCCCCGAGGAGGGGGGGAAGTGAGCATGGGAACTCGCCCCATCGGGCGGCAAGCGGCGAACCGTGCCGCCCGACACTGGGGAAAGCCCAGGAGCGCTGGGCAAAAAAAATCCGCCGACCTGTGTGGTCGGCGGATGGAATCGATGGCGCGATGGCAATGGTTTGGCAACTCGCCGAGGTCAGCAACCCGGCGGAGCGGACACCCGTGGAATTACTCCAACCCGTCGGACAGGAGGGTTTCCATCATCTTGTCGGCAAGACGGTATGGGTCAACAGTATACTCCCCTCTGGCGATCTGCTCCCGCAAGGCCTGGACCCTGTCGAGCCGCACATCGGGGGTCTGGTCAAGGAGTTCGCGCATACGTTGCACCTCCTGCGACCCGGCGGACAACTGCACCCGATCGCTCTGGGCCGCAGTGGCCCCCTCAGTGCGGGCGCTCCCCTCGGACCGCTTGACCTGAACCTTTTCCGTCTTTACCGGTGGTAAAACACCTGTGAGTTTCATGACCAACTCCTGGCTTCCCTGCAGGGACTGTCAGCCATTCGTGAAGGGCCGCCGCCCCAGGAACACCCTGTTCCACAGCGTACAGCCTCTTCCTGTACTTATCATATCGGTCTATCAAAAACAAATCTAAAATAAAAAAAACAAGCGACGAAAAACCCGCTCCTGCCGCCTTTCGCCTCCCCTGCCGAAAGCCCGCATTGCCAAATATCCCCCCCGCTGGTAGTATCGGCCCATGCATACCTCCGAACCGGTCTACCTCATCGACGGCAGCGCCTGCATCTACCGGGCCTACCACGCCATCGCGCCGCTGACCAACAAGAACGGCCTGCCCACCCACGCCATATACGGGTTTACCAACATCCTGCTCAAGCTGCTCCGCGACAAAAAGCCCCGCTTTGTCGGAGTGGCCTTCGACGTGCGCGGCCCCAACTTCCGCCACGATCTCTACCCCGAGTACAAGGCCAACCGGCCGCCCATGCCCGACGATCTCGTCTGCCAGATCCCCTATATCCGGGAGATCGTGACGGCGCACCGCATCGCCGTCCTGGAACGGCAGGGCTATGAGGCCGACGACCTGCTCGCCTCGGCCTGCAAGGCGTTCGCTGACCGGCGTATCCCGGTGGTGCTGGTCTCCGGGGACAAGGATCTGCTGCAACTGGTCTCCGAGACAGTCACCATGTGGGATCCCATGAAGGACCTGCTTCTCGATCCGGCCGGGGTCCGGGGCAAGTACGGGGTGGGGCCGGGACAGCTGCTCGACTACTTTGCCCTGGTGGGGGACAGCTCGGACAACGTGCCAGGGGTGGCAGGCATCGGCCCCAAGAGTGCTGAAAAACTCATCAGCCGCTTTGGCTCCCTGGACAGGCTGTATGAACACCTGGAGGAGGTGGAGCAGGCCGGCCTCCGCAAGAAGCTTGAGGCGGGCCGGGAGAGCGCCCAACTCTCCCGCCGGCTCATCGCCCTGGACCAGACCGTCACAACGCCTCCCCTGGAAGAATATGCCCTGCCCGAACCGGACAGTGGCAAGCTCCGCGAGCTCTACACCCTGCTCGACTTCAGCCGGCTGCTCAAAACCGAGCTGCCCGCCGCCTCCCTCTCCACCCAGGGCTTCATCCTGGTGGAAAGCACCGAACAGCTCGCCGCCGTGCTGGACGCGCTACACACCGCGCCGCTGCTGGTGCTTGACACCGAGACCACCTCCCTCGACCCGCTGGACGCGGAGCTGGTGGGCATCTCCCTCTCAAGCGGCCACGAGGCCGCCTACTATCTGCCCATCAGCCACCGGGACGAGGCCGGCGCCCTCCTGCCCGGCCAGCTGCCGCGCGATGAGGCCCTGGCCATGCTCGCGCCGCTGCTTGGCGACCCTGCCCTGCCCAAGCTCGGCCACAATCTCAAGTTCGACCTGGCGGTGCTCGAACAGCACGGTCTGCCTCTGGCCGGTCCCCTGTGGGACACCATGGTCGCCTCCTACCTGATCGATCCCTCCCGCCGCTCCCACGGTCTCGACGACCTGGCCGCCACCCTGCTTGGGAAAAAACTGACCAGCTTCGCCGAGGTCACCCACGGCGACAAACGGCCGGACTGTTTCGCCAGGGTGGGACTCCCCGCAGCCCGCGACTACTCCTGCGAGGACGTCGCCGCCTGTCTCTTGCTCTGGGAACACTTCCGGCCCGAACTTGAGGCGCTTGGCCTGTGGCGGCTCTTCTCCGAACTGGAAATGCCGCTGGTGCCGATCCTGGCCGCCATGGAAAAAGCGGGAATCACCGTGGACGAGGAGGTGCTCGCCGGCCTGGCCAGTGAGTTCGGCCAGCAGCTCGACGACCTCCAGGCCACCATCTATTCTTTGGCCGGCGAGGAATTCAACATCAACTCGCCCCGCCAGCTCGGAGAAATCCTCTTCGAGAAGCTGCGCCTGCCCCAGGGCCGCAAGACCAAGACCGGCTACTCCACCGACGCGAAAGTGCTGGAGGACCTGGCCCGCTACCACGACCTGCCGGCGGCGGTCATCGCCCACCGCAACCTTTCCAAGCTCAAGTCCACCTATGTGGACAAGCTCGTTGGCCTGATCCACTCCCGGACCGGCCGGGTGCACACCTCCTTCAACCAGACCGTCACCGCCACCGGCCGGTTGAGCAGCAGCAACCCCAACCTCCAGAACATCCCCATCCGCACCCCCGAGGGACAGAAGATCCGCGCCGCCTTCGTGGCCGCGCCGGGACACTGCTTCCTCTCCGCCGACTACTCGCAGATCGACCTGAGGGTCATGGCACACTACTCCCAGGATCCGGCCCTGCTTGCCGCCTTCCGCGACGGGCAGGACATCCACAGCCGCACCGCCGCCGAAATCTTCCGGGTCAACCAGGCCTTCGTCACCCCGGAGATGCGGCGGGTGGCCAAGACCATCAACTTCGGCATCGTCTACGGCATGAGCGCCTTCGGGCTTTCGAGCCAGCTCAATATCAGCCGTAAGGAGGCGGCCACCTTCATCGAGCGCTACTTCGAGCACTACCCCGGTGTGAAACGCTTCATGGAGGAGATCGTCGCCAAAGCGCGGCAGGATGGCTTTGTCACCACCCTGCTCAACCGCCGCCGCCCCCTGCCGGACATCGCGAGTTCCAACAAGACGGTACGGGAATTCGCCGAGCGCACCGCCATCAACACCCCCATCCAAGGCACCGCTGCCGACATCATCAAGCTGGCCACCATCGCCGCCACCCGCGCCATCGCGGCCAACGGCCTCACCACCCGGCTGCTGCTCCAGATCCACGACGAGCTGGTCTTCGAGGTGCCATTGAACGAGGTAGATGCGGTCACCGCCCTGGTGCGGCCGGCCATGGAGGGGGTGCTGGCGCTGGACGTCCCGCTGGTGGTCAACACCACAATTGGCGAGAACCTGGCCAAAGCGTGAGCCGGCCAGGCCATCATTCAGTTGACTCGCCAGTCAAAAAAAATTAGGATAACGGCCTGAATCCAGACCAAAAAACAGGCAACAACCATCCCACAGGTGTTTCATGCTCGACTTCATGCGCAGCAAGGCCCAGTCCACCCTCATCCAGGCCGCCATCCTCGGCATCGTCCTGGTCTTCATCTTCTGGGGCGTCAACCAGAACCAACAGGGCGGTCCGGACGCGGTGGCCACGGTCAACGGCAAAAAGGTCTCCTACCAAAACTACAGCCGGGCCTACGAACAGCTCATGAACCGCTACCGCGACCAGTTCGGCGGCACCATCCCCCCCGCCTTGCTGGAGGCGCTCAACCTCAAGCAGCAGGTACTCGACCAGCTGGTGCAACAGGTTCTCATGCGCCAGGCAGCCACCCAGTCCGGGCTGTTGGTGGGCAGCGACGAGTTGCGCAAGGCGATCGAGGGGATGGAGGCCTTCCGCGACAACGGCGTCTTCAAGCTGGAACGCTACAAGGAACGGCTGGCCTCCTCCCGGATGAACCCGGCCGACTTCGAGGAGGGAATCCGCTCCGACCTCTTGACCGACCGCATCCTGCTCCAGGTTTCCCGTTTTGCCACGGCGACCGATGCCGAGCTGGCCGAACGCTTCGCCTTTGAAAACGACCGCATCAGGCTGGAGTATGTCTCCTTTGCCGCCGACGCTTTCCGAGGGGCAGTGAAGGTCACCGATGAGGCCCTTGCCGCCTACTATGAAGCACACAAGCAGGAGTACCAGTCCGAGCCGCAGGCACGGCTGCGCTACCTCTCCTTCCGTAACGAGCTGCCGGCCGGCGAAGGGGGAATCACCGATCAGGAGATCGAGCAGTTCTACCAGCTGAACCAGGATCGTTTCACTGTTCCCGAGCAGCGTCAGGCCCGCCACATCCTCATCCGTTCAGAGGCCAAGGAGCCGCAGGCGGAGCGGGATGCCAAGCGGGAGCGGCTGAAGGTGATCCTGGCCAAGGCCAAGGCTGGCGAGGACTTCGCGAAGCTGGCCAGGGAGAACTCCGAGGATGGCAGCGCCGCCAAGGGGGGCGACCTGGGTTTCTTCGGACGCGGCCAGATGGTGCAACCCTTTGAGGATGTGGCTTTTGGCATGGCCCAAGGCGAGATCAGCGACATAGTGGAGAGCCGATTCGGCCTGCACATCATCAAGCTGGAGGAGATCAGACCGGCCAAGACCGTGCCCCTTGCCGAGGTGAAGGCGCAGATTGCCGAGGAATTCACGAAGCAGCGCGGCCGGGATCAGGCATGGAAGGCGGCCAACCAAGCCTATGAGGGAATCATGCTGGCGGGCAGCCTGGACAAGTATGCCGGCGAGTCCGGCAAGAAGATTCAGGAAACCGGCTTCTTCGGCCGGAACAACCCGCCCGCCGAGCTTGCCGACGCGGCGCTGCTCAATACGGTGTTCAACCTGAAGAAGGGGGAACTCAGCTCCCTGATCGAGACCAAGAACAGCTTTGTCATCCTCTTTGTCGAGGAGGTCAAGGAACCCCAGGCGCCGCCGCTTGCCGAGGTCCGGGCCAGGGTGGAACAGGCGTTCCGCAAGGAGCAGGCCAGGAAACTGGCCAAGGAGGCGGCTTCTACCCTGCTGACCGCGGTGAAAAAGGAAGGAGCCAGCCTCGCCGCCGAAGCTGTCAAGGCCGGGGCCCCGATTCGGGAAACCCCCTTCTACTCCCGCGCCAAGGTCGGTGAAAGCGGCTTGGACAAGGCCATCGCCGCCACCGGCCTCCAATTGGGGGCGGCCTCGCCCTGGCCCGAGACGGTGGCCGAGAGCGGCGACAGCTTCCTGGTGCTCCACTTCAAGGAGCGTCAGCCTGCCAGCCCCGAGGAGTTCGCCAAGCGCAAGGCACTGCTCACCGCCCAGATGCGGCAGGAAAAAGAACGCCGCATCCTGGAAGGCTGGCTAGCCTCGTTGCAGTCCACCGCCAAGGTGACCATCAACCAGCAGCTGCTGGGTACGCCGAAATAGGCGGGCACAGGCAATACGCCTATCGCCGCTTGCGAAGATCCCTGCCGGCGCTGGGGCTCCAGAGCGGATCGCAACCGAAGCGGTCCATCCACCACGCCTCCCCGTCCAAGGGCTGATCCTGCCCCGGCGTAAGCGGGATGCGGTAGCCCTTGCAGTACTCCATCACCAGCTTGTACGCCTCGATGAGCCGGTGCATCTCGATCTGCTGCTGGTCTTGCTCCGCGCGGCCTGCGGCCAGGTCGGGATGATGCTGCTTGGAAAGCTTGCGGTAGGCCTGCTTCACCTCGGCGATGGTGGCCTGATCCGGCAGCCGCAGCAACTCCTTGGCCGCCACCAGCTTCTTCCACTGGTCGTTGGTCATCTTACTTCCCTTCCGGCGGCTGCTTCCGCCAACTCTTTTCCTCGCCTCGGCGCAGCCTGCCGATGTTGTCCCGATGCTTCAGCCAGACCAGCGCCGCCACCGCCACGGCCAGCAGGCTGTTGGCTGGAGAACCATACAGCAGCCAGACCAGCCCCGGCATCAACAGCGAGGCGGTGATGGAGCCCAGGGAAACATATCCCCAGTTGTAGACCACTCCCACAAAGATCAGGGCAGCCAGGCCAGCCGCCATGGGAGCGAGATAGAGGAAGACCCCCAACGCGGTGGCCACCCCCTTGCCGCCCCGAAACCCGAGGTAGACCGGATAGAGATGCCCAAGAAAAGCCGCGCCACCACAGGCAGCCACCCAGAGCTCCTGCTGGGGATGACTGGCCAGCAGCCGGGCCGCGACCACCATGGGCAGGATGGCCTTGACCACGTCGCAGGCCAGGGTAAGAACCCCCAGTTTTTTGCCGGCCAGCCTGGCCACGTTGGTGGCGCCGATATTGCCGCTGCCGGCGGTGCGCACGTCGATGCCGGCAAGCCTGCCGAGCACCAGCCCGAAAGGGATGGCGCCGAGCAGGTAGCCACCGAGGACAAGAAGATATTCCATTGACAGGCTCCCAGGCTAACCGATAGGGTGGGCTGCTAGGTGCAGCTGGGATTTGATCCGCAAATCCCGTGACCATCCATAATAGCATCTTGGCCAACGCTGCGCGCCCATTTTTTCCCGCCCTCACCTCACGCGCAAGGAGTCAGCATGCATCAAGAATTCATGCAGGCGGCCATCTCCCTGGCCGAAAACAAAATTCCCCTGGGCGAAGGAGGCCCCTTCGCGGCGGTGATCGTCAGGGAAGGCCGAATCATTGGCCAGGGCTGGAATCAGGTGGTGGCCACCAATGATCCGACCGCCCATGCCGAGGTGGTTGCCATCCGTGACGCCTGCAGCGCTTTAACCAGCTTCAGCCTGGCCGGCTGCACTCTCTATGTCAACTGCGAGCCCTGCCCCATGTGCCTGGCCGCCGCCTACTGGGCCGGCATCGAGACCATCTACTACGCCGCCACCCGCGAGGACGCCGCCGCCATAGGTTTCGCCGATGCTCGCCTTTACGAGGAGTTCGCCCGCCCCCGGCTGGACCGCAGCCTGCCGATGCACCAGCTCATGCGGCAGGAGGCCCTTGCCTCCTTCGGAATCTGGGAGGCGATGCCAGGAAAAATTCCCTACTAAAAAGTGAAAAAAAATTACCTATTCAAAAAAATCCCTTAAGGTCGGCACCCGACTGGACGATATGAACGACAAGGGAAGGTGCTTATTGATGAACTTGCTCATAACCGAACAGCAAACAACCGCCATTTCTCTCGCAGGACCAGAGATTTGCGCCAACTGCTCACGAATTGGCCCCACCTGCTGCCGCTGCGAAACCGGCGAGGAGGTGCTGGTGGCGCCGCTCTCCGCCGATGAGTGGGAACGCATGCAGGCCATGGCGCCATGGACGACCTTGGCGGGGGTGGTGGTGCGCGAACCGAACACCGCCTTCTTCATCGAGGAGATGCACCGCCTCTTTCCGGATCGATCGGATGAGGTAGCCGCCTCCTTCCCGCTTGGCGGCCACCATCTGCGGCTTGCCCAAAACCACCTGGGCCAATGCGCCTGCCTGGGACCGGCCGGCTGCCTGCTGCCGCAGGAGGCCCGGCCGCACTTCTGCCATCTCTACCCCTTCTGGTTCTTCAGCGACCGTCTGCAGGTCTTCGGCGATCCCCAGTGTCTGGCGCTGCGCTCTCTACAAACGGCCGACCAGCTGTGCAATGCGCTTCACACCACGCCGCAACGGCTTTTCGATGCCTACCATGCTCTGTGTCTGGCCTGGGGAGTTCCCCGGCCGGACCGATCTCAAGCAGTTGATGACTGATCACCGGACACATTCTCGCACCTCTTGCTGGAATTTTCTTCCCGTCTTTGCTCCTCTTTCCTTCTTCCCAGCAAAAAACGTTCCCACTGCGTGACGTTTCACCCTCCCCACCCGGATCCGATTCAATTCTTATTGAATATCAATATCTTACAAAAAACCAGAACACCACCCACCCGGCCTCTCCTTCCCCGCCTCGGCACTTTCTTCCGTATCGCCCCGCAAAAAAATTCAAAAAAGACCAAAAAACTCTTTGTTCTTGATCCAAGTCAAGGTCCCTGCGCATACTGGCTGATAGAGTGTGGTCAACAAAAAGGGAATACAACGGGTTTCACTCCCGCACCTATCCACCACAACACAAAGGAGAATCGCCATGTTTTGCAATCAGTGTGAGCAGACCGCCAAGGGAACCGGATGCACCGTCATGGGCGTTTGCGGCAAGAGCGAGGGCGTTGCCGGCCTGCAGGATCTCTTGACCCACGCCGTGCAGGGGCTGAGCATTGTCGCTGCCGCCGGCCGCAAGGTCGGAGTGGTGGACAACGAGGTGAACCGCTTCTCCTGCGAGGCAATTTTTTCCTGCCTCACCAATGTGGACTTCGATCCGGCCCGTTTCGAGGCCCTGATCCGCAAGACCGTGGCCCTGCGCGAGTCCTTGAAGCAGAAGGTGCAGGCCGCGGGCGGCGCCATCGCCTCCACAGCGGCGGCGGCAACCTTCACCCCGGCCGATTCCCTGGCAGGCCTGGAGGCGCAGGGCGTTTCCCTCACCCTGATCACCAGCCTTGACGCCAACGCGGACCTCCAGTCCCTGAAACAGATCACCATGTACGGTCTGCGGGGACTGGCCGCCTATACCGACCACGCCGCCATCCTCGGCCAGGAGGACGACAAGGTTTATGCATACATCCACGAGGCCATGGCCGAGCTGACCCGCAAGGATCTGGGGCTGGAGCAGCTGGTTGGCCTGGCGCTCAAGTGCGGCGAGATAAACCTCCGTGCCATGGAGCTGCTCGATGCCGGCAACACCGGGACATACGGCCACCCGACCCCGACGCCGGTACCGCTGGGCCATATCCCCGGCAAATGCATCCTGGTTTCCGGCCATGACCTGAGGGATCTGGAACTCTTGTTGAAGCAGACCGAGGGCAAGGGGATCAACATTTACACCCACGGCGAGATGCTGCCCACCCACGCCTATCCGGGGCTGAAGAAGTACTCCCACTTCTACGGCCACTACGGCACGGCCTGGCAGAACCAGCAGAAGGAGTTGCCCGACTTCCCCGGCGCCATCCTTTTCACCACCAACTGCATCCAGAAGCCGAACGACACTTACAAAGACAACGTCTTCACCACCGGCCTGGTCGGCTGGCCCGGCGTTGGGCATGTGGGTGCAAACAAGGACTTCACCCCCGTGATCAACCGGGCCCTGGCCCTGCCCGGCTTCACCGACACGGTGGACAAGGGCCAGGTTTTGGTGGGCTTTGCCAGGAACACCGTACTCGGCGTGGCGGACAAGGTGATCGATGCGGTCAAATCCAAGGCCATCCGCCACTTCTTCCTGGTGGGCGGCTGCGACGGCGCGAAACCCGGCCGCAACTACTACACCGAGTTCGTGGAGAAGGTGCCCAAGGATTGCATGGTGCTGACCCTGGCCTGCGGCAAGTTCCGCTTCTTCGACAAGCAGCTGGGCGACATCGGCGGCATCCCGCGCCTCTTGGACATCGGGCAGTGCAACGATGCCTACTCGGCCATCCAGATCGCGGTTGCCCTGGCTGGCGCCTTCAACTGCGGAGTCAACGACCTGCCGCTCTCCCTGGTCCTCTCCTGGTATGAGCAGAAGGCGGTGGTCATCCTGCTGACCCTGCTGCACCTGGGCATCAAGGACATCCGGCTCGGACCCTCCCTGCCGGCCTTCGTGACCAGCAACGTGCTCGATGTGCTGGTGAAGAACTTCGACATCAAGCCGATCTCCACCCCGGAGGATGACCTGAAGGCCATCCTCGGGTAAGCGATACAGACAACCGGTTTGGGGTCGGGATTGCATTCCGCTCCCAAACCGGTTGAGTCCACCCTCGAAAGGAGAACACCATGCAGTGCCCAGGCCAGGACAGCCGCTACTGGGACGCCAACGCCGTCTTCGAGGCGCCCTGCCCGAAGTGTGGGAATACGGTTGAATTTTTCAAGGATGACGCGAGCCGCAAGTGCGGCCAGTGCGGCACCAAGATGCTCAACCCCAAGAACGACTTCGGGTGCGCCTCCTACTGCCCCTATGCCGCCCAGTGCTTGGGCTCGTTGCCGCCCGAGCTGCTGGCCAAGAAACAGGAACTCTTGAAGGAGCGGGTGGCGGTGGAGATGAAGCGCTACTTTGGCGACGACTTCCGCCGCATCGGCCACGCCACCAGGGTAGCCCGCCACGCCGTGGAGATCGCGAAGTCGGAGGAGTGCAACCCGGCGGTCGTCGAGATCACCGCCTATCTCCACGACATCGGCATCAAGGAGAGCGAGCGCAAGTACAACAGCTCGTCGCCCAAATATCAGCATGTGGAGGGGCCGCCGGTGGCTCGGGATATCCTGACCGCCCTGGGAGCTCCCCAGCCGCTCATCGAGGAGGTGTGCGACATCATCGGCCACCACCATGTGCCGCGGCCTGATGAGACCATGAACTTCAAGGTCCTCTACGACGCGGATCTGATCACCAACCTGGAAGAGAAACAGAAGGAGGCGCCCACCCCTGCGGCGCACCTGCACAAGATCATCGACCGCTCCTTCCTCACTAAGGCCGGAGCGGCCTTGGCAGCCAGGGTGCTGCTTACGACCTCGGAGACACAGCAATGAAGGTTCTGCGAAAAATAATTGAGATAGACGAGAATCTCTGCACCGGCTGCGGCGAGTGCGTGCCGGCCTGCGCTGAAGGGGCGCTCAGGATCGTCAACGGCAAGGCCAAGATGATCGCGGACAAGTACTGCGACGGCCTGGGCGCCTGCCTGGGCGAGTGCCCGGTGGGCGCGCTTAGGATTATCGAGCGGGAGGCGGACGATTTCGACGAGGAGGCGGTGCATGAGCTGCTGGCCCGCCAGAAAGCAGAGGCAGAGACGGCAAAGCCCGCGGCCATGGCCTGTGGCTGTCCCTCAAGCCAGCTGCAGAGCTTCGCCCCGGCCACCCCCTGCCAGACGGCCAACCAGCCGATCGGTTTTGCCGGGACAGGCTCGGCGCTGACCCACTGGCCCGTGCAGATCCGGCTGGTGCCTCCCTCAGCGCCATTCCTCAAGGGGGCAGACCTTCTGATCGCCGCCGACTGCGTGCCGGTGGCCTATCCCGCCTTCCACGCCGGGATGCTCAGCGGCAAGGCGGTGATGATGGGCTGCCCCAAGTTCGACGACGCGGAGAGCTACATCGCCAAGTTCAGCGAGATCTTCGCCACCAGCGGCATCAACAGCATCACCATGGCCATCATGGAGGTGCCCTGCTGCGGCACCATGCGCGGGATCGTCAAGGAGGCGCTTCGCCGCGCCGGCAAGGAGATCCCGGTGCGTGAGCTGGTGGTTTCGGCGCAGGGCCAGATCCTCAAGGACGGCAGCATGGCCTGATCAGCGCCCAATCCGGATTTTCACTCACACGGCCGTCCTTGCTTCCGCCGGGACGGCCGTGCTTTTTTCCATGAAGCCTCGGACGTTGAGCCCAACCTGGTGGAGATCCCCCTCCCGGAGCGCCCTGCCGCCAAAGAGGCTCTCCCCCACCCCCACCGAGACGGCGCCCGCTTCGAAGTATTCGGCCACGTTGCCGGCGGAGACCCCACCCACCGCGCAGAGACGCACCTGCTCCAAGGGGGCGCGCAGGTCGCGGATGTAGCGCGACCCGCCCATGGCTGAACAGGGAAAGACCTTGACCAGATCCGCGCCGGCGCTCCAGGCAGTGTAGACCTCGGTGGGGGTGAGCGCACCGGCCACCACCGGGATCCCCTCGGCGTTGGCGAATTCAATGACCCGCGTGTCCAGATTGGGGGTGACCAGAAACATCGCCCCAGCCCCGACTGCCCGCTCCGCCTCGTGGAGATTCCGAATGGTACCCATCCCCAGCATACGGCCCGCTGGCACGGCGGCCCGGCACTCGGCCACGATCCGTTCGGCGCGGGGGGTGTTCATGGTGATCTCGATGGCTGGAAGTCCCGCCACAAAGGCAAGCTGCATCACCTCTCCGAAAAAGTCGCCGTCGATCCCCCGCAAGATGCCGATCACGCGTGCGTCAAAATTCATACCTTCCCCAGGGCTCCCATCCTCGATCGATTATTGATAACAGAAATCCGCATCCGCCCAGACCACCCGCAACAGGCGCAGGATGGAATCCCGCGCCCCGCTGGAGAAATGCTGCTCCGGGCAGAAGGCGATACTGGGCGACCCGATTTCCGACCACGCCGAGCCGCCATAGGCCATCACCCCAAAATGCACATGGGCGCCCGCCCCCACCACCAAGAGATTGCCGAGGACATCCCCCTGGGCAACCGCCTGCCCCTGGCTGACCGCGATGTTGGCCAACTGGGTCTGGCCGTCCGCCTGGGAGGCGGACATGGGTTCGAATCCATAGACAATGGTGAACGGTGGGAAATAGCCGCCCGGGTTGGACACATACTGATCGCATGCGACCGTGAGGTTTACCTGCCAGTTGGCTGTGACATCGTTCTGGCATAGCGTCAGGGAGTCTACCGTGCCGGAACAAACCGCCTGGAATGGCCGCAGATTCCCTTGAGGCGAAAAATCGATGCCGTTATGGGTGAATCCCCACGGCGAGGAAACCCCGGCGGTGCTGAAGCTTTCGTTGACCGAAGCCATGTCGGCCTCGGCCACATAGGGGGTGACCAGCGGCGCCGGAGTCGCATCAGCTCCATAGCAGGCCGCGCCGCCAGGGAAACGACCCCGCACCAGCCCGAGGATCGAATCCGCCGCCGCCTCGGTAAAATACGGCGCCGGACAATGGGGTACCCAGTCGCGGTGGACGGCAAAGTGGACGTGCGCATCCCCGCTGGCTCGGAAGAGCCTGCCGATGACCTCTCCCTGGCTCACCGTCTGGCCGGCGATGACCTCCATGTTGGCGAGCTGACTTGGCCCGGCCTCGCCAGTCGAGGACTGTGGCTCAAAGACATACTCGGCCATATGTGAAGAATCGCAGGACAGAAAAACCACAACGTCCTCGCCCGCTTCCAACACCGAGTCAACCCTGCCGGCGCACACCGCCTGAAAGGCGGCGAGATCCACGGCTGGCACGATATCGAGGCCGTCATGGATGGATCCGGTTGATCCGTCCGGCATGACGATCTCGCCCATGGCGTTGAATACCTGCACGATGGAGGCCATATCGGCGGCATCAACGTAGGGAGTGACCATCTCGCCGGACACGGTGTGGACCAGCCCGAACTTGCCGTTGGCCAGCATGTCCGCTTCGGTGAGGCCGTATCCCACGTAAAGATGGAGCCCGGCCAGCGGGGTGAGATCAGCGCCGCTCACCACCGTGATATTCTGGCTTGCCAGAAAACCAGAGAAATACGCCGGCAGGGCCCCACCCTCCCACCGCTGCCAGCCGGCGCCATTGTGGGCGAACAGGAGGGTGCCGTAAACAGCTGCCATATAGACCTTGCCGTTTCCGCCAAGATCAGCGTCGGCCACGGTCAGGTGGGCAATCAGGGTCTGGTTGTCGACCATGCCGCTGGCGGTGGCGGAAAAGGAGGGCCGGCTGGCGGCCAGGGCGGCCGTGCCCCGGATCATGGAAAGAAAAACAAGGCCGATTGCCGCGAGCAGCGGAAAGTAGCGGCGACAAAACGATGCACGCGTGTTCATGGCCGGCTCCTCCCGTGTGCACAAGGATTGCTGTTACATCCGGATCATCCCCCCTGCTTACGATGTAGTGCAAGCACGGTGGTCAGGTCAAGGGAAAGCGTCTCTTGCCAAAACCGCTACCGGCGCGGTTTGGTCCGGGCGGTGGCCTGGGCGCTCCACGGGTCGTCCGGCCAGTGATGCTTGGGATAACGGCCCTTGAGCTCCTTCTTCACCTCATGATAAGCGTTGTCCCAGAAGCCGCGCAGGTCGGTGGTGATCTGGATGGGCCGCCGCGCCGGCGACAGCAGGTGCAGAAGCACCTTGACCCGGCCGTCGCAGACGGCGGGCGTGTCGGCCAGGCCGAACATCTCCTGGAGCCGCACCGCCAGCACCGGCGGCTGGCCGTCGTCGCAGTAGGCCAGGCGGAGGCGCGAACCGCTGGGCACCTCCAGATGGGTGGGGGCCAACCGATCCAGTTCCCGGCGCTTGGCATAGTCGAGCAGGCTCCCCAGGATGACGGCCAGATCCAGCCTGCGCAGGTCGGTGAGGGAACGCATGCCGTCAAGAAACGGGGCCAGCCACTGCTCCAGGCCTGCCAGCAGGTACTCCTCCGAAACCTCCGGCCACCCGCCATCCGCCTGCCAGCAGCGCAACGAAGCGAGCCGGCAGCGCAGCTCCGTGGCCGCCTCGCTCCAGGGCAGCGCCGTCAGCCCGTGCCGACGGATCCCTTCGATGAGCGCGCCGCGCACCGCCTCGTCATCCGGCCTGGCGAGCGAAACGGATTCGATCGTCAGCTGATCGAGCTGGCAGACCCTACGGGCACGCACCGCGCCGGCCCCATCGTCCCAGGCCACCTCCTGCCGCCACGCAAGCCGGCTGGCGAACAACTCCGGGATGCACGAGGCAGCAAGCGGCGCGGCCAGGAAGATACGGCCCTCGGCGCTGCCGGCATCCAGATCGGCCACCACCAGATACTCCACGCCGGCCAATGGATCATGCCCGGCCAACCGCGCTCCTCGGCCATTGGCCAGCTTGTACTGGCCAAGCCCGCCGGGCCGGCGGCGGGCCAGACGGTCCGGAAAGCCGGCGGCCAGCAGCTCGGCCGCCAGGATCCCCTTGGAGCCGGCGGAGCCTGTCCTGCCAGCCAGCATGGTCCGGAACTGACGACTCACCTGGTCCACCCGACGGCACCCGTCCGGGTCGCCATCCATGGCGCGGAGCCCGGTCGCCCCTTTTTCACGAAACCGGGCGAGCAGCCGCAGCCGTTCCTCCAGATCGGCAGAACGCTCCCTCCCCCGCAGGATGTCCCGTTCGGAAAGCAGCGCAGCCAGGTCGCAGGCAAGCCCCGGCGCGCCGCGCTCCTGGCCGGCCAGCAGGATCGCGGCAAGCCGTGGTTCGGCAGGCAGCATCGCCATGCGCTGCCCCAGGGAGGTGATTCTGGCCTGGTCGTCCAGGGCACCCAGTCGTTGCAGCAACCCCTTTGCCTGAGCCACGTTGCCAGGGGGCGGCGGGGTCAGCCATTGCAGGGAGGCAGGTTCGCTCACCCCCCAGCGGACCAGTTCCAGTACGAGGCCGCCAAGATCCGCCTCCTGGATCTCGGGCGGGTCAAAGGCCAGTAAGCCGTGCTCCTCGCCGCTGCCCCACAGCCGGATGCAATGACCAGGCCCCAGACGGCCGGCGCGGCCGGCGCGCTGGATGGCGGCGGCCCGGGAGATGCGTTGGGTGGCCAGGCGGGAAAGGCCGCTGTTGGGATCAAAGCGGGAAACCCGCCGCCAGCCGCTGTCCACCACGGTGTGTATCCCCTCGATGGTGAGGCTGGTCTCCGCGATGGAGGTGGCCAGGATCACCCGTCGCCGCCCCTGGCGATCCGGCCGCACCGCCGCAGCCTGCTCGGCAAGGGCAAGGTCGCCATGGAGGGAATGCACGACAATATCCTGGGGCAACCGCTCCGTGAGCAGTTCGGCAGCCAGGCGAATCTCGCCGGTGCCGGGCAAAAAGGCGAGCAGATCGCCGGGCTGTTCGGCCATGCCGCGCCGGATCGCCTCGGCCATCCGGCTGGCGGTGTCGCGGCTTGAATAACCATGCTGCCCGGTCGGCTTGGCAGGCGGCCAATGCGCAACCTCCACCGGAAAGCTCTGGCCGCTGGCGATCACCACCGGCGCCTGGCCAAGAAAACTGCTCACCACGCCGGTATCCAGGGTAGCGGACATCACCAGCAGCCGCAGATCGTCACGCAGCCCGGCCATCACCTCCCGGCAGAGAGCCAGCGCCAGGTCCGCCTGGAGGCCGCGCTCGTGGAACTCGTCGAAGATGACCAGCCCTACGCCGGATAGCTCCGGGTCATCCTGAAGCCGCCGGATCAGCACCCCGCTGGTCATCACGGCAAGTCGGGTGGCGGGCGAGACCCGCGACTCGAACCGTACCTGATAGCCCACCCGCGCGCCCACCTCCTCCCCGAGGCTCGCGGCCATGAAGGAGGCGGCCAAACGGGCGGCCAAGCGGCGCGGCTCGAGCATCAGGATTCCCTGCCCGCCAAGCCATGGCTCATCAAGCAGGGCCAGCGGCGCCACGGTGGTCTTGCCGGAACCAGGCGGCGCGGCCAACACCACCGCGGGGTGACTGGCCAACTGCGCGCGTAGTTCGGGGAGGATGTCGGTGACTGGCAGCTTGGCAATCAAGGAGGCGCTCAGCAGGGCAAGGGGTCGTATTGTTCCAATCGGCGGAGGAGTTCTTCCATCCGCGCCCGGTGGGAGCCCGCCCAGTAAATGGCGGCGCAGCAGGGGCAGCGGCGGAAGGCATGGTAATACTTTTTGGTGAGCGGCTCAAGCAGGTCGATGACCTCGGACTTTTCCACGATCTCCAGCGGCTGGTTGCAGCGCATGCAGCGGCTGAAGGGGGCAAGCCGTTCCCACAGGCCATAGAAGTGGATCACCTCGGCCAGCTGGCGATCCGGCAGGCACTCGCGCACCAGATGGCCGTGTTCCACCTGCCTGCGCTTGAGCAACTGCACATCGCGGCTCAGGAGGATACGCTGTTTGGAGCAGGCCAGGGCAGCCAGCTCCGCATCGTGCCAGGCCGGGTGGTGTATCGCGTCCAACCCCACCATGCGGAGCTTGGCGGCCAACTTAGCCACGTTGTGATCGACCAGGAAGCGGATGTCGGGGTAGGCGGTCCGGAGCGGCGAGGGGATGGTCACCGCCACTGGCGGCCGCAGGGGATAGACCGCGAGATACTCGCCAGGGGCGAGGATATGACCAAAACCGACGGGATGCCCGTCGATGGCAAGGCTCCCGATCTCGGGATGCGGCACGCCGAGGGCTTCCACCACATCCTTGACCGAGGCGCGGCGGGACAGGGGATAGCGAATCTCCACGCGCCCTCGAAACGGGGGCCGCGCAAGCCCCTGAAGCCAGCCATGCATGGTGATGATCGCCTGCATGGCACCAGTGTATCAAGAGCAACGCCAAGCAGGGGAAAAACTTTGCGCGAAACGGCGGAACTGGTAGAGTGTCGCATGAAGAGGGAGGAACCATGCACGCCAGGATCATCGACTTCCACGCCCACGCCTTTCCCGATCAGGTGGCGCCTCAGGCCATCCCCACCCTGGAAAAGATCGGTCAGGTCACCGCGACCCACGACGGCACCATTGCCGGGCTGCTCAACACCATGGACAGCGCCGGCATCCTCGCCAGCATCATCTGCTGCATAGCCACCAGGCCGAGCCAGTTCGATGCCATCCTCGCCTGGTCCCAGGCGATCCGTTCGGAACGGATCATCCCCTTCCCCTCCTTCCATCCCGAGGCCGAGGACGCGCTTACCCAGATCTCCCGCATCCGGGAGGCCGGCTTTCTGGGAATCAAGATGCACCCATACTATCAGGGCTTCGTGCTGGACGAGGAGCGGATGCTCCCCCTCTACGAAAGGATCAGCGAGGAAGGGCTGATCCTGGTGATGCACACCGGCTTCGACATCGGTTTTCCAAGGGAGCGCATCGCCAACCCGGCCCGGATCGTGGAGGTGGTGGAGCGCTTTCCGGAACTCAAGTTCGTGGCCACCCACTTCGGGGCATGGGAGCTCTGGGACGAGGTGGAGACGCTGCTCATCGGCAGGTCGGTCTATCTGGACCTTTCCTACGCCCTTCATCTGCTCACGCCGGAGCGAGCCAGGAAGATGGTACTCGCCCACCCGGCGGACCGCATTCTTTTTGGCACCGACAGCCCCTGGGCCGACCAGCGGGAGGTGCTTACCCAGCTTGCCGCTCTCGGCCTGGACCAGGAGCGCACCGAGCGCATCCTCTGGCGCAACGCCACGGAGCTGCTGGGGCTCGACTTCGGCCAGCAAGTTTAGGCTGCGCCGCCACCACGGACCAGGGAGATCAACGCCCGCACCTCCTCGCGCATCCGTTCCGCCTGGCTGCTCAACTCCTCCGAAGCGCTGGCAGCCTCCTCGGCGGTGGCGGCGTTCTGCTGGGTCACCGAATCAAGCTCGTTGACCGCCAGGTTCACCTGGCTCACCCCGGAGGCCTGCTCCCGCGAGGCGCCGGCCAGCTCGGTCATCAGCATGGCGATGCGGGTGGTCCCCTCGGCCGCCTCCTGGAAGGAGTCGTTGGTGGCAACCACCAGTCTCTCACCGGCGCGCACCTTCTCCACCGTCCCCTCGATCAGCCCGGCGGTATTACGCGCCGCCTCCGCGGACCGCATGGCCAGATTGCGCACCTCCTCAGCCACCACGGCGAAACCCGCTCCCGCCTCGCCGGCCCGCGCCGCTTCCACCGCCGCGTTCAGAGCGAGCAAGTTGGTCTGGAAGGCGATCTCGTCGATGGTCTTGACGATCTTGGATGTCTCCTCGCTGGCTTTGGTGATCTCCTTCATGGAATGAACAAGCTCGTCCATGGAGGCATTGGCCTTGTCGAGCACCGTCCGGGCCGCGCTGGTGAGTGATTCTGCCTCGCCGACGTTGTCGGCGTTCTGCTTGATCACCGCGGCGATCTCCTCCAGGGAGGCGGAGGTTTCCTCGATGGCGGCGGCCTGGTTGCTGGCGCCGTCCGCCAGGGACTGGCTTACCGAGGAAACCTGCCCGGCCGCCGAGGTGACCTCTTCAGCGCCGCTGTCCAGATCCTGGCTGATTCGCTCCAGGGTGCCACTGATCAGGCTGGAGAGATAGGCCGCCAGCAGGACGCTGGAAACCACCACCAGCAAGGCGATTCCGCTGGTAAAAAAGAGCGAGTTCCTGGCCTGCGTCATGCTTGCCTTGGCCATGGCGACGCACTCCTCGGACAACTTCGCCTCGACCTTCTTCATCAAATCGATCTTGCTGGTCATCGCGTCAAACCAGCGCTCGGCACTAACCCCGAAGCCGCTCTCCTCGTTCTTGGAAAGTTTGGCGAAAACAGCCTCCTCCATGGCGGACACCTCGGCGACCACCGCCTCCTTCAGTTGCACCTGATAAAATTCCTTGGCAGTGGGCTCGGCAAAGGCGAGAAAATTCTGAAGGAATACCCTTTGCGCGGCAAGAATCTCCACGAAGCGCCTCCGCATTCCGGGCGCGAAGGAATCGTTGGCAAAGGTGTTGTTGAGCACCGCCCGCTCGATGCCCATGCGCTCCTTGGCCTCAACGAAATTGGAGTAGGCGGTCAAGGCCTTCATCACCTTTTCGTCCGGACTCACCCGGGCAATCATCGGGATGGTGGCAAGGAATTGCCGGATGGCCTCGGAGTAAAAGGCGATGGCCTCCGGTGCCGGAATGGCCAGCCCATCGACCTGCTGACGCACGGAGGCGAGCCTGTCTATTCCGGCCATGGCGGACTGCATTGCCTCGGCAAGGGCCACATCAGGCTGATGGGCCTTGTAGATGGCAAAACAATCCCGCAACAATCCCAGACGTTTGTCGGTTTCCGTCCGTTGCGCCGGCAGGCGATCGGCGAACTTTTTGCCCTGACTGCCGAGAAAACCGGCGGTCATTCCCCTCTCCTTCTGCGCCTCGTGGGCAAGCTCGGTGACAAGACCAGCGATGACCGCCAGTTCCTGCACCTCTTCCGCCTGGACCATGGTGGCGTAACGCTCCAGGCTGTTGGTCACCAAAATCCCGATCAAAAACAGGACCGGCAAGGAAACCAGCAACCGCATCTGCCCCTTGATAGCGAGTTTCCGGATGAACGACATGGCATGACCTCATCAAAGAAGGAAAAAGAGAAAGGCGAAGTCGCCGGAATCAATCTTTGTTCAGATTACCATATCCCAACTTCGATG
>JBMONS010000030.1:0-12369 GCA_049323635.1 Thermodesulfobacteriota bacterium | reverse complement strand
GAAGGAAAAAGAGAAAGGCGAAGTCGCCGGAATCAATCTTTGTTCAGATTACCATATCCCAACTTCGATGAAGGTAAATTGATTCAAGTCAAGCGCCACCGCAATTGTCACGGGAGGCCCTCTAACCGCCCCCGGAAAAGAGTCGTTAAAAAGCGTCCCTATGAGGCGATCGCAGTCCCAGGGCAAGCAGTGCCCCCAGGGCGGTGAGGCAAGCGGAGAGCAGGAAGGAGGAGGAAAAACTGTGGCTGATCTCGGCCAGCGCCCCAGCCACCGCCGGGCCGCCTATCTGGCCGAAGCCAAAGATGAAGGTGATCAACCCGAAGATACGGGCCGCCCGTTGGGGTCCCCCATAATCTCCGGCCAACGCCGCCATGATGGAGGGAATGGACCAGGCAACCAGGCCGAAACAACCGATGGAGAGATAGAGAAAGCCGGAGGGCAGCGGCAGGGCCACCACCAGATAGGCGATGGTCTGGATGACAAAGACGATGGAGAGAGTATGCTTGCGGCCGATCCGATCCGAAAGAGAGCCGAACACCGGGCCGGAGAAGAGGCTGAGCAGCCCCACCAGCGACCAAAAATTCCCCGCCGCGGCCTCGGAGAAACCGTGCTCCTGGATCAAGGCGGTAACGATGAAGGTGGCGTAGATCACATAGGTGCAGCCAAACAGGAAGTACAATCCCCCAAGGTGGACGATATCCCGTACGGTCACGCCTTCCTCCCCTCCCACCGTCGCCTCGCCCAACTGCGCGTCTCCCTCCCCGATGGGGCGCAACCCAAGGGCTGCCGGGTTGTCCCGCAACATAACCAGACAGAGCACCGCCACCGCCAGGATGATAACGGCCAGCACCTGCCAGCTCAACCGCCAGCCCTCTGAACCGCCCAGCCTGTTGAGCCAGGGAATCAGCCTGCCGGAGAGCAGGATGGCAAAACCACTGCCGATGACCACGAAACCGGTAGCCCGCCCCCGGTTCGATCGTCCAAACCACCGGGAGACAAGGGCCATCATCGGCACGTTGGCCGCGCCGCTTCCCATGCCGGTGATGGTATAGCAGAGCAGCAGGGTGGAATAATCATGACCGCGCCCTATAAGCAGCATGGTGACGCCAACGGCGGTCAGGGCCAGCACGATGACCTTCCGGTAGCCGAACCGTTCGGTGAGCGGCCCGCAAGCCAGTACTGCCAGCAGATAGCCAACAAAGTTGACCGTACCGATCAGCCCCATCTGACTGTAGGAAAGATGCAGAGAATCACGCATGGATGGCAGCAGCATGCCCAGGGCAAACCGCCCCAGGCCGAGACAGGCGAAGATGCAGCAGGTGCCGGTCCAGACGATGTGCCAACCGTAATGAAGGCGCGATGGGGAGGGAGGGGGTGTGGGCATGGTCTATTAAACCGGTCCAGCGCAGGCCGACAACAGAAAAAATCGGTTTCGCCGTAATCGGGAGCATTCGTGAAATAACCGTTCTTTCCACATCCACCGCCAAACATGAACCACGTCGTTTGATGGTCATGCGCCAACATTTTCGTTTGCCTCTCCGAGCCGGTTTCGCGATACAATAAAAAAAATATCCTTTCCCGGGATAGCCCAATGCCCAAACGGGCCACCTCACCATAGAAGACTAGGGGGTCGAACGAGCATGCATGTATGGATTGAACGCCTTTCGTTGCGGGGAAAACTGCTGTTGCTGGTGTCGGTGGCGGTGATCATCTCCGTGTCCGGCGCCGTTTTTTCCCAGTACGTCATCAGCCAGGTGCAGGTGGGGGGGAAAACCTACCAGGGCATCGAACTGAAAAGCGGCCACATCGACAAGATCGCCAGGGCGCGCCTCAATCTCAACCTGATCAACAGCCTGATCCTGCTCGACATCCAGCGCCACGACCCGGAGCGGCAGGCCTCTATCACCAAGACCTTCGACAGAATGGACGCGGTCATCGGCGAGATGCGGACCGACCTCGCCCCCCCCACCGGCGCGTCGGGTTCCACCTGTCTCTCCTGCCATGGCCTGGAAAGGGCCACCTCGGTGGTCTCCTCCCTGGAGACCCTCGCCACCTCCTGGACCACGATGCGCGCCATTGCCACGAACCGGCTGTTGCCCGCCGCCGCAGCCGGCAACAGCCAAGAAGCGGTGGGGATCTTCGAGGCGGAATATCAGGAGGAGTTCTATCAGGTGATGACGGCCTCCAAGGAGGCGGTGGACGCCCTGCGCAAGGCGCTGGAGTCGGTGCGGGAAAAGACCATTGCCAAGGTGGGCGTCTACCGGATGATCTTCACCGGCGGCGCGCTGCTGGGCATCAGCGCCACGGTGGTCATGTCGCTCTTTCTGGTGCGGCTCTTGATCTCCCTGGTCAACGGGATCGTGGAGGATCTCCGACAGAGCGCGGAGAGCATCGGCGAGGAGGCGGGAGCCACTGCAGGCAGCTCCCAGGAGGTGGCGGACATGGCCTCTTCCATGGCGGCGAGCCTGGAACAGACCAGCGCCACCCTCACCCAGATCGCCAGCCGGGTGCAACAGAGCGACGCCAATGCCGGCGAGGCCAATCAGGCCATGAAACGGAACATGGAGATCAGCGCCAAGGCCGGCATTGACGTCCGCACCATGCAGGAGTCCATGCAAAAGATCAAGCACGACAGCGATGCCATCAGCAAGTTCATCGCCGACATCGACGCCATCGCCTTCCAGACCAACCTGCTCGCCTTAAACGCGGCGGTGGAGGCGGCACGGGCCGGCGAGGCGGGGGCCGGCTTCGCCGTGGTGGCCGAGGAGGTGCGCAACCTGGCCCACCGCACCTCCATGGCGGCCCGCAACTCCGGGGATCTGGTCGGCCAGGCCCTTGCCAATGTCAACGAAGGCCTTGCCAAGGTCAACTCGGTGGTGGAAAGCACCGATGCGGTGGTCGAGGCGTCACGCCGGGTGGGCGTGCTGGTGGAGGAGATCTCCCGGGCATCCAACGAACAGACCCAGGGCATCACCCAGATCACCACGGCGGTGACCACCATGGACAGCGGCACCCAGCAGCTGGCCGCCAATGCCGAGGAACTGGCCGCTGGCGCCGAAACGGTGCGTACCCAGGCCGGTCGGCTGCAGGAAAACATCGTCGCCCTGGAACGGGTGGTGGAAGGAGGATAAGGGCGGCGCACCCGCTCTCGCGTTTTTCTTCAGGAGAGGGCGATCACCGCCGCAAGCCAGCCTGCCGCCTCGCCCAGTTCGCAGGCGGCGCCCAGCACATCTCCGGTGACCCCCCCCAATGCGGCAGTCGCCTTGGGGCGCAGCCAGATGGCCGGCAGCAGCGCGGCAAACATGGTGGCCACCGCCACGCCCCCCCCCAGCGGGAGCGGCAGCAGGAACAGCCCGCCCAACAACAACTCCCGTCCGGAAACCTTGCCGACAAAGACATGGCCGGTGCCGGCTTGGCGCGGATAGCTGGCGCCGCAGGCCAGGGCGGCCATGGCCCAGCGGGCCGCCACCGGCGCGGCCACAAGCGGCCAGAGCCAGCTCCGGGGCTCGCCCGCAGCAAGCAGGGCTGCCAGACAGACGGCCTTGAGGCCGAGCAGCAGCACAAGCCCAACCACTCCAAAGGCGCCGATGCTGGAGTCCTTCATGATCGCAAGCCGCCTGGCCGGATCATGGCCGCCTCCCAAGCCATCCAGCAGGTCGGCCACGCCATCGAGATGCAGCCCCCGGGTGAACCAGGCGGCCAGGGCCACCAGCAGCATTGCCGCCACCTGCGGCGGCAGCCCGGAAAGCCCCTTGCCCAGCCAGGCGCCCGCGGACAGCAGCACCCCAATCAGCCAGCCCGCCAAGGGGAAGAAGGCGGCGCTACGCTGGAGCCGCGCCGCCGGCAGGCCGTCGGGCAACCGGAGAGGGAGAATGGTCAGAAAGGCGAGGGCAATGCGCGCTTCAAGCAGCATGACCTAGTTGGCCTCGCTCACTCCGGCCTCGCCAAAGGTGGCCATCTCGTTCATGATCGCAAGTCCCGCCTCGACCAGATTCATGGAAAGCGCCGCGCCCGTGCCCTCCCCGAGCCGCAGGTCCAGGTCGAGCAACGGCTTGACCCCCATGCTCTCCAGGAAGATGCGGTGCCCCTGCTCCGCCGAGCGGTGGCTGAAGAGGCAGTACTCGAGGGCGACCGGCGCAAGGCGCAGAGCGACCAGCGCGCCGGCGCTGGAGATGAAGCCGTCCACCACCACAGGGATGCAACTCCTGGCCGCCTCCAGCACCACGCCGCAGATGGCGGCGATCTCAAGCCCGCCCACCGCGGCCAGCGCCTCGAGGGGTGAACCGAGCCGTTCCTGGTTAACCGCCAGAGACCGCTCGATCACCTTGATCTTGTGGTTCAGGGTGGCGTCGTCGATGCCGGTGCCCCGGCCGGTCACCTCGGCGACCGAGGAGGGCAGCAGCGCCGCGAACAGGGCCGCCGACGGGGTGGTGTTGCCGATGCCCATGTCGCCGGTGCCGAGTATATCGGCGCCGTCGGCGATGGCCTCGCGGGCCACCCGCATCCCGACCCCGATGGCCTCCAGGGCCTCGTCCACGCTCATCGCCGGCCCTTGGGCCATGTTGGCGGTGCCGGGACGCACCTTGTGGTTGAGCAATCCTTCGCCCTCCACCTCCACGGCCACCCCCACGTCGATCACCCGCACCTCCGCGCCGACATGGCGGGCCAGCACGTTGACCCCGGCGCCGCCGGAGAGGAAATTCAGCACCATCTGCGGGGTCACCTCCTGGGGAAAGGCGCTGACCCCCTCGGCCACCACCCCGTGGTCGCCGGCAAAGGTGAGGATCACCTTCTTGTCCACCTTGGCCGCCAGGGTGCCCCGCATGGCGCAGGTGCGGGCGGCCAGCTCCTCCAGCCGGCCCAGGCTGCCCCTGGGCTTGGTGAGGTTATCGAGCCGCGCCTGGGCCTGCGCCATGATTTCCTGGTTCACCGGCCGGATGGCCGCGCACAATGCCTGCAGTTCTTCCCTGGTCTTGATCATGTTTATTGTCTCCTCTCGTAGCAAAGGCGTCCGGCGCCCTTGGATTTACTTGCCTATTCAATACGCGAAAAAGGGTGCCATGCCTCGGCCAGCAAGGCCAGCGATGCTTCAAGCCGTTCCAGGCTGTACATCTCCAGGGTGATAACCCCGGAATATCCCGCCGCCGCAAGCGCCTGGCCCAAACAGGCCGCCTCGCCCGCCTCGGTCAGGGCGCGGTGATCCCTGCCGCGCTCCACCCCATGATAATGGATATGGGCCACCCTGGCCAGTCCATCGGGCAGGTGGCCGTCGCCATGTCCATAACGAACCAGATGGCCGAGATCCAGGCAGCGGCCAAGACCGGCCGCCGCGACCAGGTCTGCGACCAACGCGAAGGGATAGTCGATGTTCTCCACCGCCACCAGACGCCGGCCCTCGCCCAAGACTTCGGCCAACCCCATGAGCCCCTGCTCCAGGTTGGCACGCCACTGGGCTTCGGCAAGCCCGGGCTCGCGGAGCAGATGGAGGTCATAGGCCACCGGGGAGAGCGGGGCCAAGTGCGACGTCAGCCAGGCGATCTCTTCGACCGCCTGCCGCCGCCCGCCGGGATCATCGGCGCCCAGGCGCAGATCCGTGGGCAGATGCACGGTGTAGCGCAGATCGTGCAGTGCCGCCTGCTCGGCAAGAAACTCGAGATCAATGGGCTGCGGCAGGGTGCTTGCGGAACGGCTCTCGAAAAAAAGCAGTTGCACCGCGTCAACCAGCGGCGCAAGCACCGCGACGTTCTCGGCAATGTCGCCGGCCACCACGAAGGATGGCGCGCCAAGCCGCCACGGATACCGAATCCGTTTGCTGGTCATCGCCGGTTGCCCAGCCAGACCAATTCCCCCACCCGGTCCTGGTGGGCCAGCGAGACGGCGGGCAAGACGCAGTCGTCGCCGCGCAAGGCCCGAATCTCGGCGAGCATCGCCGCCACCACCGACTGGGCGATCTCGGCCCGGTTATTGGTCTCGCTGATATGGGAGAGCACTACATGCTCCAGGCCGTCGTGCAGGATGGAGCTCAGGAATTCGGCGGCATCGTGGTTGGCCAAATGGCCACTCTTGCCCCGCACCCGCTGTTGCAGAGCAGGGGGATAGGGGCCGCTCCTGAGCAGCTCAGGATCGTGGTTCGCCTCCAGCACCAGACCGTGACAGGCGCTCAGGCGATGGCGCATCAGCTTGGAGACCGTGCCGGTGTCGGTGCAGTAGCCCAGGGTCAGCCTGCCGTGGCCCAGCAGAAAACCGACCGGATCGGCGGCGTCGTGGGAAACCCGGTAGGGATGCACCTTGATATCCCGGAACAGGAAGGTGTCGCCAGTGACAAAGGCGTGACGCCGGGGCAGATCGGCGAGAATCTCGCCAGCCGCGGCCAGGGTGGCATCGTTGACCAGCACCGGCAGGCCATACCGTCGGGAGAGCACGGCCGCCCCCTTGATGTGGTCGCCGTGCTCATGGGTAATGAGTATGCCGGCAAGGCTCCCCGCCTCGACGCCGATCTCGGCCAGCCGCCGCTCGATCTCTCGGCCGGAAAAACCGGCGTCGATGAGCAGCCGGGTATCCCCCGCCTCGACAAAGGTGGCGTTGCCCTTGCTGCCGCTGCCCAGGACACAAAAACGCATTACCGCCCCGTGTGGCCGAACCCGCCGTCCTGGCGCCTGGTGCTGTCCAGCTCGGCAACCTCCCGCACCATTGCCCGGCAAACCGGCGCTAGCACCATTTGGGCGACACGGTCGCCGCGCCGGATGGTGAAGGGCTCCCTGCCCAGGTTGATCAGGCCGATCTTCACCTCGCCCCGGTAATCGGCGTCGATGGTACCTGGGCTGTTGACCACCGTCACCCCGTGCTTGATGGCCAGGCCGCTGCGCGGCCGCACCTGCAGCTCGTAGCCCGGGGTGATGGCCACCGCGAAGCCGGTGGGAATCAGAACGATGGCGCCAGGCGGGATCTCGACCGGCCCCTCCACCGCCGCCGCCACATCCATGCCGGCGGCAAGCTCCGAATGATAGGCGGGCAGGGGCAGATCGGCATGTTCCGCCAGCCAGCGCAGTTGGACACAATGTTCGGTTTGGTTTCCATTCATGGCCGCGCCTCCAACGGACTCCAATCCATCTCCCGCTCCTTGACCAGCCCCATGGCCACCGCGCTGAGCGGCTTTGCCAGCAGACGATTGGCAAGCGCGACGATCCGCTCCTGGCTCACGGCATCGAAGCCGGCCACCACCTCCTCGGCAGGGATATACCGGCCAAAGGCCAGCTCGTTTCTGGCCAGCCGGGTCATCCGCGACTCCATGTTCTCGGCGGCGAGGAAGATCCCGGCCTTGGCGTACTCGCGGGCGTTGACCAGCAGTTCATCCCCTACCCCGCCGCGGCACACCTCCGCGATCACCTTGGCAACCAAGGCCATGGCCCGGTTGGCCACGCCGGGGTCCACCCCCAGATAGACCGCGAATACCCCGCTGTCGGTGAACGAGGAAAGGTAGGAGTAAACCGAATAGGCCAGCCCCTCCTTCTCGCGAATCTCCTGAAAGAGCCGCGAACTCATGTTGCCGCCCAAGACCACGTGCAACAGGTAGAGGGCATAGCGTTCCGGCGCGGCGATCGGTAGACCCTGGCTGCCGATGACCAGGTGGGCCTGCTCCAACTTCTTCCTGTACACCCTACGGAAAACCGGCTGGCCGGATGGTGCAGTCCTGGCGGGGCCACAACCCGGATCGGCCATGGCGGCCAGGTGTCCTTGCCAAAGATCCCGGAAGCGGTTGTGATCGACATTGCCGGTGGCGGCGATCACCACCCGCCCTGGCGCATAGAACCGGGCCACGAAATCGCGCAAACGCTCCGAGGTCATGGAGCTCACCACCTCCCGCGTCCCCAGCACGGTCTGCCCCAGGGGATGGTCCCCCCAGAGGCCTGCGGAAAAAAGCTCGTGGATCCGGTCGTCCGGGGTGTCCTCCACCATGGAGATCTCTTGGAGCACCACCTCCCGCTCCCTGGCCACTTCCTCATCCAGAAAGGTCGAGTTGAGGAACATGTCGGCCAGCAAATCCACCACCTGCTCCAGACGGTCGTCCAGGACTGTGGCATAGTAGGAGGTGGTCTCCCCGGAGGTGAAGGCGTTGGAATGGCCGCCCAGCAGGTCGAACTCCTGGGCTATCCGCTGGGGGCCACGACGGCTGGTGCCCTTGAAGAGCATGTGCTCGACAAAATGAGCGCAGCCGTTGATGGCTGGCTCCTCATCCCTGGCGCCGGCGTCCACCCAGATGCCCACCGAGACGGTACGGGAGGGCAGCCGTTCGGTGATGATCCTGACACCGTTTTCGAGCACGGTTTTCTGATAGCTTTCGGACACGATGGTTTTCCTGGGTAGATGACACAAAAAGGGGGAAGCAAGGCCATGGCCTTCTTCCCCCTGGGATTACACAAAAAAAGATCACGCCTGCATCAGGAGCCGGACTCCTGCAGAACAGCCTTGCGGCTCAACCGGATCTTGCCGCGCTGGTCGATCTCCAGCACCTTGACCCGCACGGCCTCGCCCTCCTTGAGCACGTCGGTGACCTTCTCCACCCGGCGGTTCTCAAGCTCGGAGATGTGCACCAGGCCATCGACGCCGGGCATGATCTGGACAAAGGCGCCGAAGTCGACAATCTTCTGGACCACGCCGTCATAAACCTTGCCCACCTCGGGCTCGGCGGTCAGCTCGTTGACCTTGGCCGTGACCGCGTCGCCCACCTGACCGTTGGGGGCGAAGATGGTCACCTTGCCGGAGTCCTCTACGTCGATCTTCACCCCGAACTCGGCGGTGATCGACTTGATCATCTTGCCGCCCGGGCCGATCAGATCGCGGATCTTGTCCGGGTTGATCTGCATGGCGAAGATCTTGGGCGCATGCTCGGGCACGCTGGCACGCGGCTCGTTGATCGCCTTGGCCATCTCCCCTAGGATGTGGACACGGCCGGACTTGGCCTGGTCAAGGGCGCGGGTCATGATCTCCTTGGAGACCCCCTCGATCTTGATGTCCATCTGGAGCGCGGTGATGCCCTCGTCGGTGCCGGTCACCTTGAAGTCCATGTCGCCCAGGTGGTCCTCGTCGCCCAGGATGTCGGAGAGGATGACGATGGTGTCGCCGTCCTTGATCAGCCCCATGGCGATGCCGGAAACCGGCTTCTTGATCGGCACGCCCGCGTCCATGAGCGCCAGACTGCCGCCGCAGACGGTGGCCATGGAGGAGGAGCCGTTGGACTCAAGCACCTCGGAAACCACCCGGATGGTGTAGGAAAAATCGCCGGCCGCGGGCAGTACCGCCTTGATCGCCCGCTCCGCCAGGGCGCCGTGCCCGATGTCGCGGCGGCTGGGGCCGCGCAGGGGCCGTACCTCGCCGACGCAGTAGGGCGGGAAGTTATAGTGGAGCATGAAGGGCTTGGAGGACATGCCCTTGAGCGACTCGATCTTCTGCTCATCCTCACCGCTGCCCAGGGTGGCGGTCACCAGCGCCTGGGTCTCGCCGCGGGTGAAGAGGCTGGAGCCGTGGGCGCGCGGCAGGGCGGCCACTTCGCAGGAGATGGGGCGCACCTGGTCGAAGCGACGGCCGTCGATACGGCTCTGCTCCTTGACGATGCGGTCGCGCATCATGGTCTTCTTCAGGCTGTAGAGATGCTCCTTGGCCTCCTTGAGGCTCTCAGGATACTCCTCGGCAATGGCTGCCAGGGTTTTCTTCTCGAGCTGGTAATAGGCCTCGCCACGATCATGCTTGTCGGCGGTGGTGATCACCGCGCGCATCCCCTCGGCGGCCAGCGCGTGAACCCGCTCCTTGAGCGCCTCGTTGACCGGCTTGGGGGCGACCTCCATCTTGGGCTTGCCCAGGGCGGCGCGCAGCTCCTCCTGCATGTCCAGGATGGGCTGCATGGCCTGATGCCCAAAGAAGATGCCTTCCAAGACCTCGGCCTCGGAGAGGCTGTCCGCGCCGCCTTCCACCATGACCACCGCGTTGCGGGTGCCGGCCACGATCAGGTTCAGGCGGGACTTGTCACGCTCCGCCGGGGTGGGATTGATGACGTAGCGGCCGTCCACCAAGCCAACCCGCACGCCGGCCACCGGCCCGTGGAATGGGATTTCGGAAAGGCCCAGCGCGCAGGAGGCGCCTATGATGCCGAGCACGTCCGGCTCATTCTGCTGGTCGGCGGAAAGCACCGTGGCGATGACCTGGGTCTCGTGCTGATAGCCGTCGGCAAAGAGGGGCCGAAGCGGCCGGTCGATGAATCGTGCGGAAAGGGTCTCCTGCTCGGTGGGACGGCCGATCTCCCGGCGAAAATAGCTGCCCGGAATGCGGCCCACCGCGTAGAACCGCTCCTGATACTCGCAGGTGAGCGGCAGGAAGTCAATCTCCGGCTTGGGATCGCGGGCCGCGGTGGCGGTGACCAGCACCACGGTGTCGCCGTAGGTCACCAGGGCGGTGCCGTTGGCCTGTTTGGCCAACCGGCCGCTCTCAATGGTGAGCGGTCGGCCGCCAAGGTCAATTGTTACCTTCTTCATGGGATTCTCCTCTGGCAACCGCTGTCGCGCATGCGCTGCAGGATCGGCTGCCCGCCCGCTCGCCGTTCTTCGGCCGGGGCTTTCAATGGGGGATGGGGATGCGCCCGGCCACGCCCTCCGGCGTCGGTGCGGACTTCATGGCGTTGGTGCATCGGCGTCACCACCGGGGCTTGCAGGGGAATCCCCAACGGTCACGGTGGTGGCGCCGACACGCCAACATTACTGAATTCATTCCACTTGCAAAAAACAGAACTCCGCGACATGCAGCGCGGAGATGCCACCGGCACCCGAGTCTCAAGCTCGTCGGCGCCTTATCCTGGGGTAAATCTCGCCCAGGGAAAACAAGGCCGCCGCCAGCCAGAAGCGGCGGCGGCCCCCACAAATTACTTCCTGATGCCGAGCTTCTGGATCAGCTCGCGGTAGGTGTCGATGTTCTTGCTCTTGAGGTAGTTGAGCAGCCGACGACGCTGACCAACCAGTTTCAGCAGGCCGCGACGGGAATGATGGTCCTTCTTGTGGGTCTTGAAGTGCTCGGTCAGATAGGTGATCCGGGCGCTGAGCAGGGCAACCTGCACCTCGGGGGAGCCAGTGTCCTTGTCGTGGTGAGCGTAGCTGGTGATAACGTCCTTCTTGGCTTCGGCATTCATGGTCATGATCTTTCTACTCCGTATAAGATTCGGGATACCGACAGAGATTCCCATCCATCGGGTCCTAAGGATGATGGCCTCCTTGGGCCATCGGACACACACCCGAGCACGGCATGGCGGCCTTGCCACGCGAGCCGACTCAGGAACATAGCTTTATAATTGATTGAGCGGCACAAGTCAACGAAAGTCCGGGCAACGCCCCTGGTCAGCCAGGAACCGGCAGCAGCCCCTCCACCTCGGCCACGGTCATGGCTTTCGCCAACAAGGCCTGCCTGGCCGTTTCCCGCTCGACGAGCAGTCCGCCGTCAACCGCCGCGGTCACGTCAAACGGGCCGCTTCCGAGCCGGCGCAGTTCCACCAGATGGCCGCCGCATCCCAACCGCTCGCCGATGTCGGCGGCCAGGGTGCGTACATAGGTGCCCTTGCTGCAATCCACCAACAACCGCAGGGTGTTCTGGTCTCGCTCCAGCAGCCGCAACTGGTGGATGACAACCGGCCGCGGCTCCTTCTCGACGACGATTCCCTTGCGGGCATAGTGGTAGAGCGGCTTGCCCTGGTGCTTCACCGCCGAAAAGGCTGGGGGGGCCTGCAACTGCTCGCCCATAAAACCGGCCAGACATGCCTCCAGCTCTTTCTGGCTCACATGCGGCACCGGGCGTTCGATCACCACCTCGCCTTCGCGGTCCTGGGTCGTGGTGGCGATTCCAAGCCGCAACACCGCCTCGTAGCGCTTGTCGCCCCCCATCAACCGGGGGACCAGCCGGGTGGCGGCCCTGCCCGCGCAGATAATCAGCAGCCCCGAGGCAAAGGGGTCAAGGGTGCCGGCATGGCCGACCTTCTTGATCCCCAACGCACGTCGCACCAGTTGTACCATGCGGAAGGAGCTTGGGCCGGATGGCTTGTCCACCAAAAAAACACCGGCCTCAAGGGCCGGCTCCCCAAACTGCCGCGCCCCGGCCACCTCGACGGAGGCAGGGGCGGAATTCAATTCGGTCATTGCCCCTGTCCGTTCACCAGCGGCAGCAGCCGTTCCAGCAGCTTCTCCCGCACCTCCTCGATGGAAGTGTCCAGCACCTTGAAGCCAGCAGCGTTGCGGTGCCCGCCGCCACCAAAGGAGGCTGCCACCTTGGCGACATCGTAGTTGGTCCCCTTGGAACGCAGACTCACCGAAACCAACCCCTTCTCGGCCTCCTTCA
>JBMONS010000029.1:0-7470 GCA_049323635.1 Thermodesulfobacteriota bacterium | reverse complement strand
GTTCGCTGGTCGCCGCCATCTCCTCGGCAGCGGCGCTGTTGGCCTGGATCACCTGATCGAACTGCTGGATCGCCTTGGTGTTCTCCTCAATGCCCCGCGCCTGTTCGTTGCTGGCCGCGTCGATCTCATGGACCAACTCGGCCGTCTTCTGGATCTGCGGTACGATGTCGTTGATCAATCTTCCGGCGTTGGTGGCGGTCTCGACGCTGGCCGAGGCCACCCCTTTGATCTCCTGGGCGGAGACCTGACTGCGCTCTGCGAGCTTACGCACCTCCGAGGCCACCACCGCGAAGCCCTTGCCATGCTCACCGGCACGGGCCGCCTCGATGGCGGCATTTAAGGCGAGCAGGTTGGTCTGGCGGCTGATCTCCTCGATCAGCTCGATCTTCTCGGCAATATGCTGCATGGCGGTGACCGTGGCTGAAACGGCCTTGCCCCCCTCCACAGCATCGGCAGCACTTTTGCCGGCGATGGAGGCGGTCTGTCGAGCATGGTCGGCGGTCTGCGCCACGGTAGAGGCCAACTCCTCCATGGAGGAAGAAATCTCCTCCACGGCGGCGGCTTGCTCGCTGGCCCCCTGGGAGACCTGCTGCGAACTGCCGCTCAGCTCCATACTGCCGCTGGCAACCTGACCCGCCGCCGCACCAACATCGTTGATGATCTGGCGTAGTTTTGCTTCCATGCGGGAAAGCGACCGGGAAAGCTGGCCGATCTCGTCTTCCTGGGACAGAACGACATGCTCTTTGGTGAGATCGCCATTTGCGATTGCTTCGGCCAGGCCGACCATCTTTTGAAGTGCATCGGAAATCCGTCCCGAAAAGACAAAGGCCAGAATGATTGTGAAGGTGATGATCGCAAGGGCAATAACGATGGAAACGACGCTAGTTAACCGGATGGTGGAAAGCGCTTGCGCAATACCATTTGTCGCCTCACCCTCCATCTCTTCCTCCAGCGAATCAACCCGCTTGCCCAACTCCTCGGCGGCGGCGTCGAACGCATCCATGGCCTTGTTGCCCTGCGCCAGGTCTCCCTTGACATAGAATTCGGCGGTCTGTTTGCCTTTCTCGACCATGGCCGCGAACAGGCTTTCCGCCTCCTCGATCTCCCGCCTATTCTCGGTATGCAGCGCTTTCAACGCATCGGCCTTCTCCCGGAACCGCGCGACATGTTCACCGGCATCCTTATTGGCCGATGCCAGCACCTCGGCGGTGCGCACCGCGCTGGCATCGGTCAGTATCTCCAGCACCTGAAACATCTCCAGCTTGAGGCCCATGGCCAGCTCGTTGCCGCCATAGCCCTTGTCCCGCGCTTCCTCGACGCTGTTTACCACCCGGCTCATAAAATAGCCGTTCACCAGGAGCTGGATGACCAACACCAGACAGACACCGCCGAAGGCAAACAGCATTTTATTGCGAATGTTTCTTTGCATTATCCCAATCCCCCTTCTCTGCCTCCAGTCAGTCAATCCCTTGTGTTTGCGCCGAACCGCAACGAAAAGGATGCCGCACAGAGGCTTTTGTTAATACCGCTCAAACTCTCCAGGGAACTCCTTCATCTCAAGATGGATTCCATGTCCCTCATCCTTCACAGTCGGCCGGCTCAGCTTCCGGCCCGGCGTAAAGGACAAGGCCTTCTGGGAAGGGTGCCCCGAACGCTTGCGCACCTCGGTCGACGCCACCTCGCCCAGATTGAAGAAGGCCACGGTGTCCTGCAATTGAACGGCCTGGGCGGAAAGCTCCTCGCTGGTGGAGGCCATCTCCTCGGCGGCGGCGCTGTTGGCCTGAATCACCTGATCGAACTGGTGGATCGCCTTGGTATTCTCCTCGATGCCCCGGGCCTGTTCGTTGCTGGCCGCGTCGATCTCCTGCACCAACTCGGCGGTCTTCTGAATCTGCGGCACGATGTCGTTGATCAACCGGCCAGCATTGATCGCGGTTTCCACGCTGGCGGTGGCGACCCCTTTGATCTCCTGGGCCGAATACTGGCTGCGTTCGGCGAGTTTGCGCACCTCCGAGGCTACCACCGCGAAGCCCTTGCCGTGCTCGCCGGCCCGGGCCGCCTCGATGGCGGCGTTCAAGGCGAGCAGGTTGGTCTGGCGGCTGATCTCCTCGATCAGCTCGATCTTCTCGGCGATATGCTGCATGGCGGTGACGGTCTCGGATACCGCCTTGCCGCCTTCCACGGCGGCGCTGGCGCTTCTGGTGGCAAGCGAGGCTGTCTGGCGGGCATGATCGGCGGTCTGGTTGACGGTGGAAGCCAGTTCTTCCATGGAGGCGGAGATCTCCTCCACGGCGGCGGCCTGCTCGCTGGCCCCCTGGGAGACCTGCTGCGAGCTGTTGCTCAATTCATTGCTGCCGCTGGCCACCTGATCGGCCGCCTTGCGCACGTCGCCGATCACCTCCTTGAGTCTGGCGGTCATATCCTGGAGGGCCTGGATAAGATCATCGTGGTCGCTCCGCTTTCTGAGGGTGACCAGCAGGTTGCCGCTGGCGATTTCCCGAGCCGCCTCGGTGATCTCGCCCATGGCGACGATGAGGGTGCGCACCGCCGCGCCAATGCCGTCAAAGACCTGCTTCACCGCCTGGGTATCGCTGTCGGCCGTTTCGGTTTCGATGACCAGCCTGAGTTCCCCTTGGGCGAGCCGGTTGAGCAGCTCCACCAGCTTGCTGGTTTCGACCTCTTGATAGGCGGCCACCTTGGCGGCCACCCTGGCTGCCTGCTTGATGGCGGTCTGGTCGCTCACCACCTCGAAGGCGCCGATGGTCTTGCCCTGGGCATCGCGAAGCGGGGTGGCGTTATACGAGATGTCCAAATCCAGGCCCACGGAAGGATGGGCATCGGTCTCGCTGCTCGCCGCCCCAGCGCCACGGATAACCTGACCACAGGCGCAACGGTCGGTTTGGCAGTCACTGGTCTTGAAGTGGTCATGGCACTTGGTGCCAAGCAGCTGGGCAGGAGTCTTGCCGCCCACCTTGGCGCCAAGCTCGTTCATGTAGAGCACGTTGAAATCATTGTCGATGATCATCGCCGGCGCGGGCATGATATCCAGCAGCCCCACCAGGCGGTTCATGATGTCGTCTATCCCCTCGACGATCTTCCGGTAATCGCCTTGGTGGCGCGAGGCGTCGGCCCGGGTGGAGATCCGCCCCTGCCAGGAGGCCTCCACCAGCTTCTCCACGTCATGGGCCATGGCGTTGATGGAGGCCACCACCTCCTTGAGGGCGGCGGTCATTTCACCCACCTCGTCCTCGCGGTCCACCTCCACCGCCACATTGGTCTCACCCTGGGCGATCCTGGCAAGCAACCCGCGCAGTGTACTGATGGGATGGGTAATGCTGCGAGAGGTCAAATAAGCGATGAGGGCGGCCGAAGCAAAACCCAGCACGGTAAGGATCACGCTAACCATCGTGGCACGGCGCCGCACCGCATCAAAGGTCTGGTCAGCCCCGGTCATCTCCTCGTTCAAGGAACGGATGATCTTTTCCAGCGGCTCGTCGATGTTGCCACGCAACTGGTCCAGCCGGGCGTCCACCTCGCGAATGGCGGGAAGGGTGTTGGCCTGCGCCGCTGCCTCCAGCAGCGGCAGCATCTCCTTCTCAAAGGTCTCCAGGTAACGGGGATAGTGTCGGGCCACTTCGTCCGCCCAGGCCTTTTCTTCCGGGGTGTCCACAAGCTCGCGCAGGGTGGCGATGTCCTTTTCCGCCTGCATCCTGGTTTCCGCGAAAGCCTTCCTGCTCTCGGCGATGTTGCGGTTGATGACCGCATCCGCCATCACCGCATAGGCGCCCACTGACCGCTCCATGATCTGGCCGACCACCATGACCGCATTGGCTCTACCCGCCCCGATGTCCTGGAGCTTGGCCAATGCGCTGGTGGAGTAGAGCTGGTAGCCGATGCCAATGGCAAGAATGGCACACACCGCCACAAACCCGCCAAGAATCCTCACGGACAACTTCATGTCAACGATCCGCATGCCATCCCTCCCTTTGGCAAATACACCCTAACGCTCAACCATCCCGGTCAATACCGCTCGAAATCCCCATGCCCGTCCTTCAGCTCGATATGGACTCCCCGCTCACTGACAGGCTTGGCAGGCCGAACCAGCTTGCCAGCCACGGGGGCCGGACGCGGGAGCGTGCGCTGCGTTGCGACCTTGGCCGCGCGTGCAGCCTCGGCCTCGGTTCCCACCTGAAAGAAGGCAATGGCCTCCTGCAACTGCGCCGCCTGCGCGGAAAGCTCCTCGCTGGTGGAGGCCATCTGCTGAGCCGCCGCACTGTTGGCCTGGATTACTTGATCGAACTGCTGGATCGCCCTGGTATTCTCCTGGATGCCACGGGCCTGCTCGTTGCTGGCCGCGTCGATCTCCTGCACCAGTTCGGCGGTCTTCTGAATCTGCGGCACGATGGCGTTGATCAACTGACCGGCGTTGGCGGCGGTTTCGACACTCTCGCTGGCAACCGCCTTGATCTCCTGGGCAGAAACCTGGCTGCGCTCCGCGAGCTTGCGCACCTCCGAGGCCACCACCGCAAAGCCCTTGCCATGCTCGCCGGCGCGGGCCGCCTCGATGGCGGCGTTCAAGGCAAGCAGGTTGGTTTGACGGCTGATCTCCTCGATCAGGGCGATCTTCTCGGCAATATGCTGCATGGCGGTCACCGTCTCCATGACCACCCGGCCGCCCTCCACGGCATCCGCCGCACTCTTGCTGGAGATGGAGGCGGTCTGGCGGGCATGATCGGCTGTGTGCGCAACGGTGGAGGCCAGCTCTTCCATGGAGCTGGAGATCTCCTCCACGGCAGCGGCCTGTTCGCTAGCCCCCTGGGAGACCTGCTGGGAGCTGTTACCCAGCTCCATGCTGCCCGACGCCACCTGATCGGCGGCGTCGCGGACGTCGCCGATCACCTGACGCAGTTTCTCAATCATGGTGGAGAGCGATTTGCCAAGAGTATCACACTCCGAGAGCAATTCCACATCCACCCGCAGGTCTCCGGCGGCGATCAGCTCGGCCTTGTCCGCGGTGCGCTTGAGGTTCTCCACCATCTGCGCGAGCGACTTGCCCAGCACATCCTTGTCGGAAAGCACCCGCACGGCCACATCCAGATCGCCCTCGGCGACCTGCGCCGCCATGCGGGCAGTCTCCTTGAGGTTGGCAACCATCATTTCCAAGGATTTTCCGAGCACGTCCCGCTCGGAGAGCACCTGTACCGTGAGATCGAGATCCCCCTGGGCGATGCGCTCCGCCATGACCGCGGTCTCGTTGAGGTTGGAAACCATGTTCACCAACGCCTTGCCGAGCAGATCCTTGTCGGAAAGCACCCGCACATCAACGTTGAGATCGCCCTGGGCGATATGCTCCGCCATGCGGGCGGTGGTCCGGAAGCTCTCCACCACGGCATGCATGGCCTTGAGCATCTGGCCGATCTCATCCTTGCGGCCAGTGTCGATGGTCATCTCCACGTCACCAAGCGCGAGCCGCTCGTTGAGGGCCACCGCCTCGGCAAGCGGCCGACTGATGGATCTGCCAATCAACACGGCGAGCAAAACGGCGATGACCACGCCCAGGCCGGTGGCGCCGCCCAGGATATACAAGGCCAGCATGTGGGTGACATGACCCTGTTGGTCGGCTGCCTGCGCCTCCTTTTCGTTCTGGTCCTGGAGAGCATCCAGGGAGTCACGCATGGTTTCAAACTTCTCCTTGGCCGGCCCAAGGGAAAGATCCAGGGCGAGCCGGCGGCCCTCGCGACTGTCTTCCAAGCGGCCATCCACCACCTGTTTGGACAGAGCCCGCCATTCCTGGCGGTCCTTCTCGTACTTAGCCAGCAGTTCCCTTTCCTGCGGGGTGTCGGCCAACTGCTTGTACTTGGCGATGCGCTGCTCGGACTGTTGGAGGTTCTCCTCGTAGCTTTTGAGCAGCTCCTTGAAAACATCGGTTTCCACGTCGGCAAAGATCATGGAACGCTCGGCGACGAGCAACTGTTGGAGATCACGATCCGCGGAGATGAGATACTGGGTGCTGGGCAGATTGACCCCGAAAAGCCGGGTCAGGCTTTCCTCGACCCTGCCAAGGCTCCAGTAGCCCGCAGCCGCTACCACCAGCATGAAGAGGATCAGGGTGGCGAAACCCGCCGTCAATTTATGACTCACTTTCAAATCCGCGAACCGCAACATGGTCTCCCCCCTTGGATATTAAGAGATGTGGATCGTCACCGAGTCGTTCCTTTACAGCCCCCTTACTTGACCTTGTCCACGTCGAGGCCGATGGTGATGGCGCCGATGGTGGTGGCGCCGTCTTTTACGGGCACGGATACCTGTACCGCATAAACCTGGGTGCTGTCGTCGAACTTGACATCACTGATGTGGACCGCGCCCTGACCGCCCTTGTAAGACTCGGTGAACTTGGGCTCATCGCCCTGCCAGTAGTCGGAGGTCTTGTCAGACATGCAGACGTTGGCGCCCTGGTTATCCATGACGAAGAGTTCCGCGTAGTAGGGAGCCGACTTCTGGATCTCCTTGAGCCGCTTGCCGCAAGGATTGTCCATCAGAGACTTCATGTAGTCCACCACGCCGGGGGTGGCCATCCACTTGGCATCCTTCTCCTTGATCTGGGCCAGGGTCTTGGCCTTGGCATTCTCATCCTTCACCGCCTGGACGATGACCGGATCAGTGCCCAGCTTGACAAGCTGGCTGTTGGCCAGGTCAACGATCTTCTGCGGCGCCTTCTCGGCGGCCAGGGCGGTACCAACCAACGCCAGAGAGAAGCCCACCAGACAGCCAGCAACGATATTTTTCCGCATCATACAGCCTCCTTGTGTATTGAGTGAACAGGCATCGGCCTGCTGCCGGGGGCAAAGCCCCGGCAGCAGGCCCTCTTTTTTTGTTATAGGGGAAAAGGAAAGGGGAAAGCAAACCGAAAACGTGTATCCCCGCGCCAGAAGAGCCGTCAGGCTCGAAAGTACTTCGGAAAGCCTCAGTAGCGCTGAAAATCATCCTCCCGGCTGTTGCGATCGCCAAGATCAAGGAGATGTCCCGTTCTGCCTGCCGGAGGCAAATTTTTTTCCAAACGCGGCGGAGCCTGGAGAGGCAAGCGCGGCATATCCTTGCGCCCTGGAAGGGCCTGTGCCGTCCCCCCGCGTTGACCGCCGCAGTCAGCCATGCAGAAAAAGGCGATGGTTTCCTGAAGATGGGCCGCCTGGGAGGAAAGCTCCTCGCTGGTGGCAGCCATCTGCTGGGCCGCGGCGCTGTTGCTCTGGATGATCTGATCGAACTGCTGGATCGCCTTGGTGTTCTCCTCGATGCCGCGGGCCTGCTCGTTGCTGGCCGCGTCGATCTCCTGCACCAGCTCGGCGGTCTTCTGGATCTGCGGTACGATGTCGTTGATCAATCTTCCGGCGTTGGTGGCGGTCTCGACGCTGGCCGAGGCCACCCCTTTGATCTCCTGGGCGGAGACCTGACTGCGCTCTGCGAGCTTACGCA
>JBMONS010000028.1:219914-222565 GCA_049323635.1 Thermodesulfobacteriota bacterium | reverse complement strand
GGCCGGGCGGGCCTGGCGGCGGGGGGGGGCCGAGGCCGGGCGTCTCCTCCGGCATTTCGGGCCGCCAGGGAACCAGTTGAAGCCACAGGGCCGGATCGTCCATAAGATAGAGCGGATCCGCGCCAGGGGCCGGCGGCTCCTGCTCGAAGAGCACCCCGAGCAGGGAGTTGCCGTAGCCCGGCAGCACCACCGCCCCAGGGAAGAGCTGGTCGCGGATGGCGGTGGAGTCGGCGGCGGTCAGCGCCATGCCGCCCAGGTGGATGCCCCGGATCCGGTCGCGTTCGGTGTCGTTCATCCGGCTGGCCAGGGCAAGCAGCAGGGGCGGGGTGATGAAGAGCACCTCGATGGCCTGGGAACGGATGATGTTCATGGCCTGGTCGAGCACATGGTCGAGGTAGAGGGAAAATCCCAGCGATCCCTTGGCCTGCCGCTTGATCCAGCGCACGTCGCAATCAACCGAAAAAGGCTCCAGGCTCCCCAGCCGCCTGGCCATGGCCCTGGCGCTCTGGCCGATGACGTGCGGGCCGGAAGGGCCGACAAAGAGCCATTGCCCTCCTGCGGGGAAGCCCCGTTTCATGGCGGCCCGTTCCCAGGAATCGACAAAGGCGGCGGCAAACTCGTCGGGCCGATAGACCCTGCGGATCGGAGGCCCGGTTGTGCCGCCGGTCTCGGCCAGGATCATGGCGGCCAGCTCGCCGTGGAAGCGGCGGGGCACAAAGTCGAGCAGCGGCAGGTGGCGCATGGCCTGCCGGTCCATGGGGCCGAGGAGGTGGAAGTCCTCGCGGCGACGGATCTCCGCTCTGGCGTCAATGCCAAGCCGCCTCTGTAGATCCAGCCAGTAGGGAGCGCCGAAACGGGGATCGAAGTGGATGGCGATGATCTCCTCGACAAGGGAAGGGGGGAGGGCGGTCATGGGTTTTTCCTGAAAGAGAGGAGCAGGACCGGCAGCAGCACCAGATCGCAGAGCACCGCGAAGAGCAGGGCCAGGCTGATCAGGAGGCCGAAGTCCCGGAGCGGGATGAAGGGCGAGGCCAGGAAGCCCAGGAAGCCCGCGCCCGCCACCATCGAGGTGGTGAGCATCGCCGGGCCCACCTGGGTAAGCACCTCGGCCAGGCGGACCATGGCGTCTGGGCAGCTTTTCTGCCTGGCCCGCCAGGTGTGGAGGAAATGAATGGTGTCGTCCACCACGATGCCGTACACCACGCTGGCCACGGTCACCGTGGCCACGCTGAGCGGGATGCCGCCAAACCCCATGGCCCCCAGGATGAAGACCACCGGGGTCAGGTTGGGGATCACCGCGAAGACCGCCAGCCTGAGCGAGCGCAGGGCAAGGGCCATGATCAGGGAGATGGATACAAAGGCGGAGGAAAAACTGCCCAGCAGGGTGGTGAACAGGGCACGCTGCCCCGCGGTGTACAAAGGGACCGTCCCGGTGACGTATGGGGTTTGTCGGGGGCCGAGCAGGGACTGGAGCTCTTCCTCGATCCGGTCCACCAGGGCCATGGTCTTTTCCGAGGCCAGGGTGCGGGTGAGGATGGTGACCCGCACCGGCGGGCCGGCGCTCAGGCCCGGCAGGAGCGGAGCATCCAGCAAGGCGCCGTCGTTGACCGCCAGGGGCAGGACCAGGGAGCCGGCCCTGTCATGGGTGAAGAGAAAGTGGGTGATCTCGGGGTGGCGCGCCCCCAGCTCCTGCATGGCCTGTTGGACGGCTCGCCCCTCGACGGGAGCGCCATCCAGGTCGATTTCCAGCGGGGTCAGACCGATGCCGGCCGTCTCGATGGCGCGGTAATCACTGTTTACCGGCGAGGCAGGCTTGAAAAAGGCCAGGATGTACGAACCATGCTCCAGGCGATTGATGCCGAAAGAGGCCAGCAGCAGCAGGCCACCCATCCCGGCCAGCACCATGCCCCGATGGTGGGTGAGCGCCCTGGCCCACCCTTGCCACAGGAGTTTGGCAGGCGCACCCTGAGGTGTAGACGCCGTCTCGGTGTGGGCCAGGGCCGGCACCAGCAGCAGGGGGACGACCACGGCGAGCAGGGCGCCGCCGCCGCCCCAGAGCCCCAGTTTTTGCACCGGCTCGTAGGTGCTGACCATCAGGGAAAGAAAACCGAGCATGTCGGTAACCGCCGAGAGCAGGCAGGGCACCGCCACTTCGGCATACAAGGCAAGCGGCTCCTGTCCGGACTCCTTCTTGAGGAAGTGGACGGCGTGGGCAATGCCCATGATCATGGTGAAGGGAGGCAGGGAGAGCAGCACCATGTTGAGCGGCTCGCCAGCCAGGGCGAGCAGGCCGGCGAGATACAGGGCGGGCAGCAGGCCGCAGACCAGGGTCAGCGCGGTGTGGCGGGGACTGCGCCGCAGGGAGAGGAAGACTCCCACGGCGAGGATCACGACCACCAGCGGAAAGAGGCTTCTGGTGGAACTGGCCGAAAAGCGGTCCAGGGTGTCGGTCAGGTACCAGACCCCGCCTAGGTGCAGGCGCTGGCCCGGCAGCTCGCGGCTGACCAACGCCCTGGCGTCCTGGATGATCCCGGCCAGGAGCGGTGGCGGCGATTCCGGCTTGGGGGTCAGCAGCAGAAGCTGGCCCTGGCCATTGCCGAGCCCGTAAAGGTTGGCCCTGGCCACCCCGTCGATGGGGGGGGGGCTGGGGG
>JBMONS010000028.1:0-219904 GCA_049323635.1 Thermodesulfobacteriota bacterium | reverse complement strand
TGGCGCGGGCCTTGGGCAGCAACGCCCGCGCCATCGACGGGGTGGTGTCGGGCAGATAGGCGATCAGCGGGTTCTCCAGCCGGTGCCGGGCGGCAAACTCCTGGAAGTGGAGCCAGTGCGGGTCGTTCTGGGTCTGCCACACCCCAATGGAGTTGTCCACGGTGGAGCGGCCGGCGGCAAGCCCCAGAAACAGGGTAATCCCGGCAAAGCACAGCAGCACCACGGCGCGATGGCGGCGCAGGCGAGTGGCGAGGGCCAGGAAAAAACGCTCCATCCTGCCCCCTCCCTAGCGTCCGGTGAGGGAGGCCACCCAGGGGGCGACGAACTTGAGGCCGGCAAAGCTCATGGCATGGTTGACCCTTTTTTTCACCAGCTCCTTGGGCCCCTCCTTGAACACTGCCTCCAGGGCCGGCGCAAAGCGGTCCAGATCCTTCTCCTCGATGACCAGCGGCGGATAGACGCGGAGCACCGCCCGGTTGTTGAGCATCAGGGTGCCGAGGATGCCATGCCTGTGCAGCAGGGCGGAGGCGATCATGCCGGGCAGGTGCTCGCGCAGCACGTTCTTGAGGCCCGGGATGGCCAGGGGCAGGTAGCGGGCCTCGTCGATGATCGACTCGCGAAACTCGATGCCCAGCATCAGCCCACGTCCCCGCACCGAGGCGATCCATTCGGGATAGCGAGCCGCCAGCTCGAGGAGTTGCGCCTTGAGCCGCTCACCTAGCCGACTGGCCCGGCTGGCCAGTCCCTCCTCCTGATACGCCTCCAGAGCGGCCAGGGCGGCGGCGCAGGCAAGGGTGCGGCCGCCGAAGGTGGTGGTCTGCACCAGGCAGTCATGAGGATTGTCGTAGGCCTGGCGGAACACCGGGGTTCTGGAAACGGTGGCGCCGATGGAGGCCAGACCGCCGCCCAGGGATTTGGCCAGCACCAGGATATCGGGAACCACCCCTTCGTGCTGGCAGGCAAAGAAATCGCCGGTGCGGCAGAAGCCGGTCTGGATTTCGTCCAGGATGAGCAGCACCCCATACCGTTCGGTAATCTCCCGCACCGCCTTAATATAGCCTGGCGGCGGCACGATCACCCCGGCCTCGCCCTGAATCGGCTCCAGCACCACCGCGGCGATGGCGTCCGGCCCCTCGGCGGGGGCGTGGGAAAGCACCGCCTCGATGGCCGCCGCATCGCCGTAGGGCACGGCCTGATTGGGCAGGAGCGGGAAGTACTGGCGCAGCCTGGCGTTGCCGGTCACGGAGAGGGCTCCCAGGGTCTTGCCGTGCAAGGCCTCGTGCGCGTAGACGAACCGCGAGCGCTTCCCCTTGAAGCAGCGGGCCGCGAGCTTGAGGGCCGCCTCTATCGCCTCGGTGCCGGAATTGCACAGGTACACCTGATCCAGGTCGCCAGGGGTGAGCAGGCTCAGGTTGTGGGCCAGGAAGGCCACGTGGCGGGAGAGCAGCTCCTTGGAGAGATCCACCCTGCCGTCGTCCAGCACCCGCATGATCGCCGCCCGCACCCTGGGATGGTTGTGCCCCAGGTTGAGCGCGCCGTAGGAGGAGACGAAATCGAGGATCTCCCGGCCGGCCGCGTCGGTGATCACCGCACCCTGGGCGGATCGCGGGTCGATGGCCGTGTACTCGCCCATTTCGAGCAGGGTGACCAGGCCGGGGTTCACGTGCCTGCGGAACAGCTCCACCGCCTCGCTGTAAGGGCGGTCGGCCACCTCGGCCAGGGGAATCCAGTTGGGGTGCATGTTCATCCTTGCCGCTCCGATGCTGAAGATCGTCCCGCCTCGTCGGCGGGGTAGGGGTAGCGCTGGAAGAACTCCTCCAGGGCGGTGGCGGTGCGCAGCGCCTCGGGGAAGCTGCCGGAGATCCTGGTTTTGCCGGTGAAGAAGCTCTTCTGGGGGGAGAGCCGGTTGCCGGCCACGGCCAGAAAGGTTGCCGCGTCGGTGCTGAAGCCGAACCGCCCCTCCTTCTGCTCCGCATCAACCGCCAGGAGGACGCCCTTTTCGATGGTCAATGACCAGCAGGCGTGGCCGGTGATCTCGATCCAGAACCGGGCGGAAAGGCTCATGAGATTCTTGATCAGCTGTTGCCCCATAAATCCAGACAGATAGGCGCCGAAGTAGTGGCGGACCACCGGGCCGTGGTCGTTATCTGGCATCATGGCGTCGCCCTCCTGGCTTCAAGAAAGAGGCGGAAGGAGTCGGCAAGCTCCTGGCGGCTGGGGGTGGGCAGCGCCTCGGGGCCAAGAAGCTCATCCAAGTGGTTGCGGCGAAAGCGCACCCCCAGGTCGAGATAGCCGGCATAGGGAACGGTCTTTCTGGCCAGCAGCGCCTCAAGGCCGGTCATGGCCTGGTTGGCGAAATCCGAGGGCGAGGCGAAACAGGCGGCCTCGCAGCCAAAGGCGTCGTTGAAGGCCGCCTCCAGCACCGCGTTGCCCACCGGTTGCGGCGCCACCAGCTGCAAGGTCTTGCCGCGAGCCTCCGGCCTGCTGGCGCAATGGCGCAGGCACGCAGCCACCGCGTCGTCAAAGACCAGGGGAAGATGGGCCGCCCGGTTGCCGGCAACCCTGAGGATCGGCGGCAAGTGGCCGCTTTTATTGAGGGCCGATTCCCGCAACCGGTCGACGGCGTCCAGGAAGAGCAGCGGCCCGAAGGTCTTGCCCGAAGTGGCGGACGGATGGCGCTCCACCACGATCCCGGGCCGGTGGATGGTCACCGGTACCGTGGCTGCGGCCATCGCCTCACGGAGCATGGATTCGCCCAGGAACTTGCTTGCCTCGTAACCGTTGCGAAACCCCTGGCCCAGGGCGAGATCGTCCTCGCCAAACTCGCCTGAAAAGTCGCCGCAGACAAAGGCGGTGCTCACCTGGTGCAACGGCGCCTGGGCCGCCTCGGCCAGCGCCAGGGCGTGTTGCACCCCGGCCACGTTCACCGGCAGGTAGCTCTCGGGGGATTGGTCCTTGAAGTCGGTGCGGGCGGCCAGATGAAAGACCTGGCCGGCCCGGCGGGCCACCTCGGCATAGCAGGCGGGAGCAAGGCCGAGGCGGGGTTGGCTCACGTCGGCCTCATGCCATTCGAGCAGCCGAGCGGAATCCTGGCCAAGGGTGAGCAGGTTCGGCCTGGTGCGCGACAGGGCGATAACCGCGACCCCTTCGGCCAGATAGCCGGAGACGAGCATCCTGCCGATGATGCCGCTTGCGCCGGTGACAACGACGGCCCTGTTCATTGGTCCATCACCTGGCTTGCCGCCTGCCCTTGCCACTGCGCCCGCAAGGCGGCGTCCTCCTCGGGGGTGGGAAGATGGGCCGCCAGATCTTCCAGGTTGCGACGCATATTCACGACATAACGGTCGATCAGCCCCGGCTCGCCCAGCTCCAACACCCTTTTCCCCCAGGCGGTGCAGTACTCGCACCCCTTGCAGCCCAGCCGGCAATCGGGCGTCTTCTCGGCAAAATAATCGAGAAAGCCGGCAAGCGCCTGATTGGGCATGCGGATGGCAAGGGGCGGCAGCATGGTGCCGTCGGCGTTTTTGCGGAAGCCAAGCCAGTGCGGCCAGCCCAGCAACTCCAGCAGATCGCCCTCGTGCCGGCCGGAGAGATAGGCCCTGGTCAGCCCCAGAATCTGCTGCTCCGGCATGCCGCGCCCGGCCAGCTTGAAGTACTGGATGCCCGCCTTTTGCCACAGGCCCAGATCCTCGGGCCGCATCCAGGGGCTCTTGAGGAACTCGCCCGGGTTGGCGAGTTTTTTGAGAAAGCACCAGTTGAGATAGAAGCCGTTGTATGGCTGTCCCGGCACGTTGCCCTGGCCGCCTTGCGAACCGTGGCCAGCCACGCAGTTGTGATTGAACTTGTAGTGGCACTGGCAGAGGCAAACCGGGTTGGCGATGACCTCCAGGGGTACAGGGCTTTCCTCGGCCGCCCGCCGCAGGAAGCGGAAGTCCCGGTTGGCCTCCATGTCGAGGACAATCCGCTGGGCGCCCGCCTCCAGCCACTGCTCGATGCCCCGCATCCCCCCCACGTAACCGATGGTCGAAGTGACCACCTCCAGCGAAGGGAAGCGGCTGCTGATGATCCTGGCCAGATAGGGCACCGCCACGGTCACCGAGCGGACGCCGCTCTCAACCAGCATGATCAGCAGGGCCTCCAAGTCGGCACGGCCCTGGCTGGTGTACTCGTAATTGGCGTAGCTGGGGGCATTGATCAGGTAATTGAAGGCGATGCCCTGGCGTGCCGCCTGCTCTACGTGTCGGCGGAACTGCTTGCGGGTGGGAGCGGGGAGATACTTGGCAGGCCGGGCCGAATTGAAAGGGGCGCTCTGAAGCGAGCCATAGATTTCCGCCACCCTGCCGGCGCCAGCGAACTCCTGGTTCAACGCGGCAAGGCTTTCCACCATGGAGGCGGTATAGGTGGTGGGTACGGTGAGCAGCATGCAATGACATCCTGTTGTAACAAGGGAGTATGTCCCCCTCCTCCGCTGTCTGGATCGGCAGAAGGGGAATGATGAAGACTAGAAAGAGGCCGCGCGACTGTCAAGGCGGATTTCTCCGCCAAGCCAGGTCATGGCGGGGGAGGCAGGGGGAATTCGGTCTGGGCGAGGGTCAAATCCCCCTCATCCCCGAGCGGCAGGAGGACAAGCGCGGCGGCAAGGGTGACGGGTTGCGTTGCGGCAGCGGGGGCCACGGCCATGGGAATGGAGAGGATGCGGTTTTCGCCCGGACTGAGGAAGGATGCGCCGTCCCCCTGGCCAAGCACGGTGCTCCCCTGGCCAAGCAGTGTGCCATCCTGGCCGCGCAGTCGCACGGTAACCCGGACAGAGCGGGAACGGTATCCCACGGCTGGGAGAGGATGCGGAAGCTGATTGCGCACGGCAAGGGAGAGAGCGGTATTCTTTGTCGGCCGCCATCCGGGAAGGGGCGACATCTCGACCAGGCCGGGTGCTCCGGCGAGATGGGCAAAGCCAAAGGTGTGGCGGCGGCTGGCCTGGACCGCCTCGAAGGAGACCAGGGCGCGGGAGAAGGGGTTGGTCCCCTGGGTGGCGGTGCGGGAAACCGCCGGCATATGGCATTCCTGGCAGGTGGGAGTGGCGGGGGTGGCGCGACTGCTTGCCTGCCAGGCGGCAAAGGTCTCCTGATGGCAGCTGCCGCAAAGGGCGCTGTCGCGGAAAAAGGCGCTTTCCTGCCGCACCGGATGCGGGGTAAAGAGGGCGGACTCCTCGCCAGGCCCGGTCATCGTCCCCTTGTCCAGGTGGCAGGCCAGACAGGAAACCCCGTCCTCGCGGTGGTACCGGCGGGGCTGTGGGGACACGCCGCCGGTACGCACGGTGGCTGGCGCGTGGCAGCCCAGGCATTCCTCGCCACTGCCGGCCAAGGCCGCCTGGAAACGGGGGTTGCCAAAGGCATGGGCATGGCTGGAGGTCTGCCACTCCCGGTGTTGCTCGATATGGCACTGGCCGCATTCGGCTGCCCGTGGGCCATGGGCAGCCGGGCCGTCATGGTTCACGCTGGTGAGATGGCCAAAGGGCGAGCAGGCCGCGAGCAGCAGGATAGCTGCGACAAAGGACAATAAGCGAGCGCAACGGCGCATCACCGGCAAACCCTTTCCACCAAATCGCTCATGTTCCGGCGGACCTGCGCGTATTCCTCGCCGGAAAGACCGGCTCCCAAGGCAACCAGCTCCGCCATCCCGGCGGTGAGGAAGTCGCCCGGCCCATGGGCATCGGCATTCACCGCCAGCATCGCCCCCGCCTCCCTGGCCACCTTGGCCACATGGCCGTTGGTGAGCGAGTGGCCCTTGCGGCCAGAGAGCTCGAGCAGAATGCCCTTCTCGGCGGCAAGCCGCGCCTCGTCCATGGTGATCAAGCCCGGATGGGCAAGCACGTCCACGTCCGCCTCGATGGCCGCCAAGTTGGTGCCCGGCCGAACCGGCTCCACCGGCGTCTCGCCGTGGCCCACCACGACAAGCGCCCCAAGCTCCCGGGCGCGCCGGGTCAGTTCGGCAAAAAGCTCCGGTGGCACATGGGTCAGCTCGATGCCCGGGATGAGGCGGGTTTTGGAATACCGGTTCAAATCAGCAGCCACCTGAACGATGCGGGGGATAATCAGGTCCAGGTTGGAGGAATCGGCGTGATCGGTGATGGCGATGGCCTCGTAGCCGAGAACCTCCACCCGGCGCACATGCTCGGCCGGAACCAGCTCGCCGTCGCTGAACAGGGAATGGGTGTGCAGATCGATCATTGGCGCGTCTCCCGAGCTTTATTGTTTTTCGCGTTTTTTGTGTAGTTAGTGGCAAAATGGTTCAGCTGTCTTCAGCCAGCCTGCCGCGCAGGGAGTTGCGGCAGGCCTCCTCGATGCACACCGACACCATGCAACCGGGCGCCAGCCGCACCGGGCTTGGGAAGTTGACCACCTGATTGGTGTCGGTGCGGCCGTTCCATTGCTGCCGCCCTTCGGCCTTGCTGCTCCTGCCGTCCACCATGATCTCCAAGGTCTTGCCCACCAGCTCCTGCCGCCGCGCCAAGGATATCTCCTCCTGCCGGGATTGGAGCACGGCCAGGCGGGCCGCCTTGGTCTCCTCGTCGACTTTGTCCGGAAAATCAGCAGCCTTGGCGTTTGGCCTGTCGGAGTACTTGAAGGAAAAGGCGCCGTGGTAGCGGACCTTTTCAAGCAGCTCCATGGTCGCGGCAAAGTCGTCGTCGCTCTCCCCGGGGAAGCCTACGATGATGTCGGTGGCCAGGGCGATGTCGGGCCGGTAGCTCCGCAACCGCGCCACCTTGTCCAGATACTCCTCCACCGAGTACTTGCGGTTCATCCGCTTCAGAACCTGGTTCGCCCCCGACTGCACCGGCAGATGAAAGTGGGGGCAGAGGTTGCGCAGTTCGGCGAAGCAACGCATCAGCTCCTCGGAAAGATCCTTGGGGTGGGAGGTGGTGAAGCGCAGCCGCTCAACCCCTTCGATGGCGGCCACCGCCCGCAGCAGGTCGGGGAAGGAAACGCCCTCGCCGCGGCGGTCGCGGCCGTAGGAGTTGACGTTCTGGCCGAGCAGGGTGATCTCCTTGACGCCATGGTCGATCAGGTGGCGCACCTCGGCAAGGATATCGCCAAAGGCGCGGCTTATCTCGCGGCCTCTGGTGTAGGGAACCACGCAGTAGGTGCAGAAGTTGTCGCAGCCCTGCATGATGGTGACGAACCGTTTGTGCGGCGCGCCGCTGGCCAGATCAGGCAGAAAGGGAGGGATGATGAAGTCCGGGGTAAGGCCGGTGGCCACTACCGGCTTGCCGGTGCGCTCCACCCGCTCCACCAGCTGGGGCAGGGTGTAGATCGCCTGCGGCCCCAGGACGATGTCGAGAAAGGGCATCCTGGTCAGCAGTTCCTCGCCGTCCTGCTGGGCCACGCAACCGGCCACCGCCACGATCAGGTCGGGCTTTTTCTCCTTGAGCTTCCTGAAACGGCCAAAGGAACTGTATGCCTTCTGGGCCGCCTTGCCGCGCACACTGCAGGTGTTGACCACCACCAGATCGGCATGGTCGAGTTTTTTTACCGGTAGATAACTGTGCTGACCAAGTAGCTGCGCCATGATTTCGGAGTCGCGCTCGTTCATCTGGCAGCCAAAGGTTTCTATGTAAAGATGTTTGGTGGTCATGGGGTGGGATTGTCCAAGGTGGCGCTGGCCCACCGCAGGGTGGAAAGCGCCAGGTCATGGCCGTACACGGCATTGAAAAGGTTGAGCCTGGCCTGGGCCAGCAGGGTCAGAGAATCCAGAACCTCGGTGTTGGTGGCCACCTGGGCAAGGTAACGCTCCTGGTTGATGCGATGGTTTTCCTCGGCCTGTCCCACGGCCGCCCGGGCCACCTCGATACTGGCGCGCGCCTCCTCCAGGTTGAGAAAGGCCTGCCGCACATCCAGGGTGACGGCGTCGGTGAGCTTGTTCAGCCGCTCCTGGAACTGACTGAGCCGCTTGCGGGCCGCCTCGACCTTGTCCAGACTCTGCCCCCAGGACCAAAGCCGCCAGCGGGCCACGGCCTGGGCGGTGCTCTGTTCCGCGGGCCCAATGGGATAAAAATCCGCCTCGGGCGAGTCGCCCCGCTTGAGATAGGTGGCGACCAGGCTTATCTCCGGCAGGAAGCGGGCCCGCGCCAGCACGATGTCCGCGTCGGCGCTTTCTGCCTCGATCCTGGCTTGTCGCAGTTCGGGTCGGTTGGCCAGGGCAGTGGCCAGGGTGGCCTCCCACTGGGGCGCGACGGCATCGATGGTCTGGCGCTCCTCCAGGGCCAGCGGCGCGTCCACCGGCTGTTTCATGAGCAGGTTGAGGCGGGAGGCGGCCAGCCGCCGCAGGTTCTCGGCCTTGAGAGCGTTCTGCTTGCCCTGCGCCAGTTCCACCTCGTTGGCGAGCAGGTCATTGCGGGAGATCAACCCCACCTTATGAAAGTTTTCCGCATCGCGGCGGTGGCCTTCCAGTCGGGCCACCGCCTGCCTGGTTTCATCGGCGAGTTTCTCGGCGCGCAGCAGCGAGAAGTAGGCGTCATGCACCGCCAGGATCACGTCGTTTCTGCTTTTGGCCACCCCGGCCTCCGAAGCAAGCAGGCCAAGGCGGTTCTTTTCAACCGTGGTCACCAGAGCCCTGCCCTTGAAGACCGGCTGCTCCACCGAAAAGGCATAGGTATAGTAGTTCTCGGGCACCCGTATGGCATAGGTGGCCTCGGCAGGCTGACGGGTATAGGCGTAGGAGGCGGAGAGGGTAGGGAAGAGATCCTTGCGGCTGGCGGCAAGCTCTGCCTTCTGTGCCTCCTGGCCGGCCTTGGCCATGGCGAGATCGGGATTGCGGCTCAGGACCAGCCGCACGCACGCATCCAAACCAAGGGGTGAGGATGCGTCAGGATTGGCGGCAAGAGCAGGGGGGAGCGAGCCGATAATCGCAACACAAATAATACACGTTGTCGATGCAATACAGCGCATGTCTTACGCCTATCAGGAGGGATCGACGCAGTTGATCTGGCCAGCCATGGACGCAAGCAACAACATCAAATCGTCGGAGAGTTCGGCAGGGTACTTCAACTCCACCAGCCCCTGGTTCCGGTCCACCGTGGAGAGGATTGCCATGTTGTCGTAGCCCTCCAGGATGAACTTGAGAAAATGGATGCGCTCCGGCCGTACCTGCAAACGGAGCGCATCGAGTCGCGCGCCAGGATGAGAGATCATACCGTCAGGGTAGCGTCGACGCCGCCTTCGAGCAGCTCGGGATAGCGGGACAGGCGCGGCATCACCACCTCATCCAGAAACTCGTCGGTCTGCTCGGCAGCCCTGCCGACGAACTCGCTGCCATCTCCGACCAACTCGTGAAGTTCAGCAGTGGTGAACGGCACGGCCGGATCCTCGCCCAGCCGCACCAGCAGATCGTTGTCCTTTCCCTCCTGCTTCACCACCAGGCCGGCGGCCACGGAGTGCACCTTGATCACCTCGTGCATCTCCTGACGGCTCTTGCCGCGCTCCACACAGGCCATGAGAATCTTCTCGGTGGCCATGAAGGGAAGCTCCTGACGCAGATGGCGCTCGATCTGCTTCGGATAGACAACCATACCGCTGGTAATGTTGAGAAACAACTTGAGGATTGCATCGCTGAGCAAGAAGGCCTGCGGGATATCCATGCGGCGGATGGCGGAGTCATCCAGGGTGCGCTCGAACCACTGATTGCTGTAAGTGGCGGCAAAATCAGCGGTGAGCCCCATCAGCTTGCGCGCCAGGCCGGTCATCCGCTCGGAACGCATGGGATTGCGCTTGTAGGCCATGGCCGAGCTGCCCACCTGATTCTTTTCGAACGGCTCCTCCTGCACCTTGAGATTGCTGAGCAACCGGAGATCAACCGCGAACTTGTGGGCGGTGGCGCCGATACCGGCCAGTGTTTCGGCGGTTTTCATATCAAGCTTCCGGGTGTAGGTCTGACTGGTGACATCAAAAACCTTGTCAAACCCGAGTTTCTTGGCAACAAGCGCATCCATGGCGCGAACCTTGGCATGATCGCCCTTGAAGAGCTCGATGAAGGTTGCCTGGGTACCAACCGTGCCCTTGGCGCCGCGGGCTTTGATCTGGGTCTCCAGGAACTCCAGATAATCAAGATCCATAAGGAGATCCTGAAGATAGAGGGTGTTGCGCTTGCCAACCGTGGTTGGCTGGGCAGCCTGATAATGGGTGTACCCAAGGGTGGCCAACCCCTTGTGTTCACGGCAAAACCTGACCAGGTTGGCGATGACGTTGACCAACGCTTTTTTGATCAGGGCCAGACCCTGCTTCTGGAGGAGCAGGTCGGTGTTGCAGCCGACAAACTGGGAAGTAGCACCCAGATGGATAATCGGCTCGGCCTTGGGGCAGACCAGCCCATAGGCGTAGACATGGGCCATGACATCGTGCCGGATCTCCTTTTCCTTCTTGGCGGCAACCTCGTAGTCGATATCAGTGGCATGGGCACGCAGCTCATCGAGCATCTCAGGGGTGATGATGTCGGTAAGCCCCAACTCGTACTGCGCCTCGGCCAGTGCAATCCAGCACCTGCGCCAGGTTTCGAACTTGGTGCGCTCGGAAAACAGCTCTTGCATGGCGCGGCTGGTGTAACGACTCACCAATGGTTCTTGGTAGATTTCACGATTCACAGGGGAAAACCTCCGAAATAAAGAGCATGATCATACAAAATTCTCTGGCCAAGGACATGCCGTGCATCCCAACAAGCTCACAGCAACATCCATTTACCAGAAAAACATCCAAAAAGCTCACAGTTCAAGGGCCCAGGCCACAAAAGGGCGCCCAACCCACCTCAATCATCACCTCAATACACAATGTCGCATAATGTATATTATGTTTACTAATATTAAATTGTTAAAAATCAGGCGATTACCGGGAAAAAGCAAGCGCCTCCATCTGCCAGGTGTCCCTTTTGCCGTAGGTATTAAGGCGCAACCGGAAGGCTGCCTCGACGGGCTGAACCAGGGGTGTGCCATCCAGAACATCGCCGAGCCCAAACCCGATTCCATCGCACCGGCTTCCGGCTGTCCTCATGGAGAACTTGAGGTGCCGCCCCCCAACGATGCGCGCCTCGTCAAGATACCCCTGCACCGAGAGTACTGGCTCAGGATTTCCTCGCCCAAACGGCGCCATGCGCTGATAAAGCTCCAGAAAGTCCTTCGAAAACACCTGCCCATCCCTGTCCACCCAATCCACATCAAGGCGCGGCTCGAGCATCTCCTCGGTCATGGCCGCCGCAACCCGCTGATTGAATTCGTGCTCCAGCCTGGGCAGCAACGCCTCGTCCATGGTGACGCCAACCGCTGCCTTATGCCCGCCAAATTCGATAAATAGGTGGATTAGCTCATTCAAAATCTCATGGATGTCGACTCCGACGGCGGCCCTGCCCGACCCTCGCGCCCGCCCATCCTGCAGGCTGAACAGCAGGGTGGGCCTGCGGAACCGGTCCGCCACCCGCGCTGCCGCTATGCCGATTACCCCTGGATGCCACTGGTCGCCACTGAGCACCAGTCCCTTTCGGCCAGCAGCCACGGCTTGTTCCGCCGCAGCCTCCACCTGAGCCTCTATATCCGACACCAGTTGCTTCCGGCGTTTGTTTTCCTCATCCAGTTCCACAGCCAGCCGCGCCGCTTCCTCGGCATCCTCTACCACAAGCAACCTGAGCGCCCTGTCCGCATCACCCAACCTGCCAGCAGCGTTCAAGCGCGGCGCGAGCCTGTAGGCAATGTCGTCGCCAGCCACCCTCCCCTTAATGCCTGACAGCCGAATTAACTCGCGAAGCCCCGGTCGCGGAGCCTGGGCCAGCACCTCCAGCCCCGTTCTGACCAAGATCCTATTCACCCCGGTCAGCGGCACCAAATCCGCCACTGTTCCCATGGCCACCAAATCGAGAAACTCCTTGAGGTTTGGGCCGCCATCCCGCAGCCCCCTCCGCTCCCGCAAACGACTACGCACCGCCATGGCCAGATGGAAGGCAACCCCCACCCCGGCAAGATGCTTTTCCGGATACCTGCATCCAGGCTGCTGAGGGTCCAGCACCGCATCGGCATCAGGGAGTTGCGAGGGGGGGAGATGATGGTCGGTCACCACCACTTCCCACCCTTCCCTTCTCAGCTCCCGGACCTGGTCGGCGCAGGAGATGCCGCAGTCCACCGTGATCAGAAGCGGCTTGCGCCCGCCATACCCTGGAGCGCTTCGCCGCACCACCATCGGATGGAGACCGTATCCATCCTTGAGTCGGTGCGGCTGGCAAGCCGCAACCTCGCTGAAACCAATTCGCCGCAGGAAGAGCAACAACAAGGCAGTGCCGGTGGTCCCGTCCACATCGTAGTCGCCATACACCAACACCGGCGCATTTCGCTCGAGCGCCTTGAACACAACCCCGACCGCCTCCTCCATCCCCTCCATCAGAAATGGCGATGGTAAATCCTCCAGGGAAGCGGAAAAAAAGGCTTCCGCCTGCTGCCTGTTGACAATCCCCCGCCCCAGCAGCAATCCCGCCATGGGCTCAGGAACGCGCAGCTCCCGAGCAAAGGCCTTCACCTGCTCCATGTCATGCCGGGCCACCTGCCATACAAGGTTGTCTCGTGCCATTAACGTCGTCTTATTTTGAGGTTTTTCACTCAACACACCGATACATCGCTGAAAATCAATGTTATGCCTTTATGGCTGGCTTCCTCGAAACAAATCCGTGGGGAAAATGAGCCTCGCTTGTTGTGCGTGGGCTTGCGGGAAAGGGAGGGTGAGCAATGCCATGACCAAGAGGAAGAGCCGGGGATAGCCGGTGCCCGAACGAACCCCCTATTCTATTCCGCTTCGGGTAGCCTCCTCCGGCGAGCCGAGGATCCGGAAGCCGCGGGCAAGGTAGTGGGCACCGGAGATGAGAGTGAAGGCAGCAGTAAGGAGGATCAAGGCGTGACGATAGCCCAACACCCCCTCCAGGTACTGCTGTCCCAGATGGAATGCCACGGTGAGCAACTGGAGCAGGGTGGTCATCTTGCTGACCAGAGAGGGTCGGATGACAAAGCTCCGATTGTAAAGCATCAGCACGCCAATGCCGCCACAGATCAGCACATCCCTGCTCACCACCACCACGGCAAGCCACTTTGGCAAAAAACCCAGGGCGGCCAAGGAGACATAGGCTGTGAGCAGCAACAGCTTGTCAGCAATCGGATCGATAAAAGCGCCAAACTCGGTTTGCTGGTGCAACACTCTGGCCAGGAAGCCGTCCAGCCCGTCGGTCACCCCGGCCGCCACGAAGACCCAGAAGGCGGAAACCAGCTCCCCGTCCAGCAGAAAAATCACCATGACCGGGATGAGCAGAATCCTGGCGATGGTAAGGAAGTTTGGGATGTTCAACGCGGTTCTCCCTGGTATTTGGTTGCCGATGCGAAAAATTCCTCGATCAAACCCATGATCGCCTGGCGATCCCCGGGCTCGAACCAGCGCATCTCCCGGTCCGCCCCAAACCAGGTGAGCTGCCGTTTGGCGTAGCGCCGGGTGTCCCTGGCCAGAAGCGTCAACGCCTCTTCCAGGGGCCATGCCCCACGCAGAACGTTGACCATGTGCCGGTAGCCAATGGCCTGCATGGCGGGAAGCCCTGGGTCGTACCCCATGGCGAGCAGCCCCTCCACCTCGGCGAGCAACCCCTCTTCCATCATTTTCTCAACCCGCAGGTTGATCCGCTGATAGAGCAGTTCCCGTTCACAGCCGAGCCCGATCCGCAGCACCCTGGCAAAACGGCGGCGGCCACGCTGCTGTCCCAACAGGGCGGACCATGGCTGCCCTGTCTGCAGGAAGATCTCCAGGCCGCGCAGCAACCGCTGGGTATCATTGGGGTGAATCCGCTGGGCAGACTCCGGATCAACCAGGGCAAGCTCCGCATGGAGCGCCGCCCTGCCCTCCTGGTCGAGCCGTTGCTTAAGCTCCTGTCGCACCCCCGCCTCGGCCGGGGCAATCTCGAAAAGCCCGTCCAACACCCCCCTCAGGTAGAGGCCGGTGCCGCCCACCAGCATGGGAACATGGCCGCGGCCGATGATTTCCCGGCAAGCAACCGTCGCCTCTTCGACATAGCGGCCCACATGGTACTCCTCGGCCGGGTCCACCACATCGATGAGATGATGGGGGACCACCGCTCGCTCAGCCCGGGTGGGCTTGGCGGTGCCAATGTCCATATGGCGATAGATCTGCATGGAATCCAGGCCGACGATCTCGCAGGAAAACCGCTCCGCCAACCAAAGCGACAGCGCGGTCTTGCCGATGGCGGTCGGCCCGACCAGCGCCAGCACCGGCGCGGTTATGTCTGGTGTATCCGTATCCATGCAACCCAAGGCGGCTTGACGCCAAAAAAGATTGTCTAAAATCGCGGTTTCCGGTTAATATATGTGGCTTATGACTTTCTGGAACGAAAATCGCGCCGAAACACCCTCGCCATACCCATCGAACATATAAACTTACCACATATTCCATAAAGGAGAAGATCATGCCCGAGAGAATTTACAACTTCAGCGCCGGCCCCTCCACCCTGCCCTACGAGGTGCTCACCCAGGCGGCCCAGGACATTGTAAACTTCAACAACAAGGGCATGGGCCTCATCGAGATGAGCCACCGCTCCAAGGACTTCATCGCGGTAGTGGACGAGACTGAGGCCAACCTCCGCGAGCTGATGAAGATCCCGGCCAACTACAAGGTGCTCTTCCTCCAGGGCGGCGCCTCCACCCAGTTTGCCATGATCCCCATGAACCTGCTCGGACCGGGCAAGAGCGCCACCTACCTCAATACCGGCGTCTGGGCCAAGAAGGCGATCAAGGAGGCCAAGCTCTTCGGCGACATCAAGGTTGCCTACTCCAGCGAGGACACCACCTTCAACCACGTGCCCAAGGATGGTGACTATACCGTTGATCCGGCGTCCGAATACCTTTACTTCGTCACCAACAACACCATCTACGGCACCCAGTTTGCCACCATGCCCAAGGCCGAGCCGATGCTGATCTCGGACATGTCCTCGGACATCCTCTCCCGCGAGTTCGACATCACCCCCTTCGGCCTGGTCTATGCCGGGGCGCAAAAGAACATGGGCCCGGCAGGGGTGACGGTGGTGATCATCCGCGAGGATCTCCTGGACCGCTCCCCGGAAAACTTGCCCACCATGTTCAAGTACAAAACCCACGCCGACAACGGCTCCATGTTCAACACCCCGCCCTGCTTCGCCATCCACGTAGTGGGCCTGGTGCTCAAGTGGCTGAAGAAGATGGGCGGTGTGGCGGCCATGGAGAAGCTCAACCAGGAGAAGGCGGCCGTGCTGTACAACGCCATCGACACCACCGACTTCTACCGCGGCCACGCCAAGCCCGGCTCCCGTTCCAACATGAACGTCACCTTCAACCTGCCCACCCCGGAGCTGGAGGCGCAGTTCGTCAAGGAGGCCACCGCCGCCGGCTTCGACGGCCTCAAGGGCCATCGCTCGGTGGGCGGCTGCCGTGCCTCCATCTACAACGCCTTCCCCAAGGCCGGGGTCGAGGCGCTCGTGGAGTTCATGCGCGAGTTCGAGAAGAAGAACGGCTGATTCAATCAAACTACAACCCAATGGTCAGCTGCTTTCTCTGAAGGCGCTGACCATTTTTTATTGATCACGTGCGATGCACTACGAAGGCGAACACATCATCCGCCCGCCCAGCGAGGCGGACAGTATCATCCTCCAGGTAACCGTGGGCTGCTCGCACAACCGCTGCACCTTCTGCGGCACCTACAAGGATGTGAACTTCCGCATCAAGGAGGAGGCGATCGTCGACGCGGACCTCGACTTTGCCGCCCAGTACTGCCGCAGGCAGAAGCGCGTCTTTCTGGCGGACGGCGACGTGCTGGCCCTGAGTCAAAAAAGGCTGACTCGCCTGCTCGAAAAGATCCGCGCCAAACTCCCCTGGGTAAACCGGGTAAGCCTCTACGCCAACGCCAGGGCAATCCGCAACAAGAGTGTTGAACAGCTCCGGGAGTTGAAGTCCCTTGGCCTGGACCGGGTTTACATGGGGCTGGAAAGCGGCCATGACGAGGTGCTTGCCACCATCGACAAGGGCGCCGATGCCGCGCGGATGATCGAGGCAGGCCAACGGGTACGCGCCTCCGGGCTCTTTCTTTCGGTTTCCGTGCTGTTGGGCATTGCCGGCCCCACCCTTTCCGACGAGCACGCCCGCGCCACCGGCCGGGTGCTCTCGGCCATGGAGCCCAACCAGATCGGGATCCTGAGCCTGATGCTTCTGCCGAACACCGCGCTGTATCGCGATGAAAGCGCGGGGAAATTCAGCCTCCCAGGCCCGCAGTCCCTCTTGACCGAGCTGCGGACCATGGTGGAGCACATCGAGGTGAAACGGTCGCAGCTCCAGACCAACCACGCCTCCAATCATCTGCCCATTTCCGCCCGGCTGCCCAAGGACAAGCAGGCGGTGCTGGCCTCCATCGACCAGGCCCTGGCCGGCCGCACCCGCCTCAAACCTGAATTTCTGCGAGCCCTGTAATGGAAAAAACCGACCTCAAGGATCTCTCCCTGGATCAGCTCCGCGACTGGGTGCTGGCGCTGGGGCTCCCCGCCTTTCGGGCCCAGCAGATCTTTGCCTGGCTTTACCGGCCCGGGATTATCGATTTTTCGCAGATGACCGACATCTCCAAGGAGGTGCGCGGCCTGCTCGCCGAGAAGTCAGTGATCAGCCATCTTGCAATCGCCGTGGAGGAACGCTCCCAGGACGGCAGCATCAAGTATGGCTTCCGCCTGGATGACGGGGCGATGATCGAATCGGTGCTCATCCCCGAGGAGGACCGCCTTACCCTCTGCGTCTCCTCCCAGGTGGGCTGCGCCATGGGCTGCGCCTTCTGTCTTACCGGCACCATGGGCTTTGTCCGCAACCTGCGGCCATCCGAGATCGTGGGCCAGGTGCAGGCCGCCCAGGAGAAGGCCCAGGCCGAAGGGTGGACCCGGATCAACAACCTGGTCTTCATGGGAATGGGCGAGCCCTTGGCCAACTTCGACAACCTGATCACCGCCCTCAATATCCTGCTGGAACAACGAGGCCTGGACTTCTCCAGCCGGCGGATTACCGTCTCCACCTGCGGGGTCATCCCCCGCATCAAGGAGCTGGGCGAGGCGGTGCCGGTCAACCTGGCCATCAGCCTGCATGCCGCCGACGACCCCACCCGCGATCAGCTGATGCCGGTGAACAAGACCTGGCCGGTGGACGCGCTGCTCGCCGCCTGCCGGGAGTTTCCCCTGCCCAATCGGCGCAAGGTGATGATCGAGTACATCATGATCCGGGACCTCAACGACTCGGAGCGCCACGCCAGGCTGCTGATCAAGAAGCTGCATGGCCTGCGGTGCAAGATCAACCTGCTCCCCTACAACCAGAATCCCCACTTCCCCTACCAGAGCCCGCCCCGGGAACGGGTGGAGCGGTTCCAGACCATCCTGCGCGACGCCGGCCTCACCACCCTGATCCGCGAGTCGCGCGGCGCCGACATCTCCGCGGCCTGCGGCCAGTTGGCCATTCAGGACTGAACGCCCGGCAACAAAAAAAAGGCCGGCAGGGGCGAACCCTGCCGGCCTTTGTCTCTTCTGCTGAAAACCGAACTTACTCGGCAGTACCCGAGATGGAAACGCAAACCGCGTCGGCGCCATCCACCAGGCTGATGCCGGCAGGCAGGGCCAACTCGCCACAGGTAAACTTGCCACCCGGGCCGAGCGGGGTCACGTCGATCTCCAGGGAGTCGGGCATGTCCACCACCGTGCCCTGCAGGGCAACCTTGTTCTTGAGGATGGTCATGTCGCCGCCCATCTCCACGCCCTTGGCCTTGCCGCCGTATACCAGAGGCACCTTGAACACCATCGGCTTCTCCAGGGAGATCTCGTAGAAATCCGCATGCAGGAGTTCATCGGAGACCGGCTCGGTCTGGATCTCCTTGGTCATGACGTGACGGACGGACTTCTTGCCGTTGTCGTCAATCTCCAGATTGACGTAGGCGTTCTTGCGGTGAATGGAAAGCAGCCCCATGGTGAGTTCCTTGGTGTTGCACTCCAGGGACATGGGCTCACCCTGCGGCCCGTAGATCACCGCGGGGGTGTTGCCGTTGCGGCGCATGGTTCTGGCGGCGCCCTTTCCCTTGGTGGTACGAACCCGGGCTGTCATTGCGATGTTCAACATGTGAAATTTCCTCCTTGGTCCCTTCGCCTGGCCTCGCCAATCCGCGCAGCCTCCGACGCCGGTTGATTATTGAGATACTACACAAATAGTGAGCTGACCGAATCCTCGTGGTGGATGCAGCGGATCGCCTCACCCAGCAACTTGGAGACGGAGAGAACCTTGATCTTGTCGCACTTGCGCGCCGCCTCGCTGAGCGGGATGGAGTCGGTGATCACCATGGAGCTGATCTTCGAGTTGGTGAGCCGCTCGATGGCCGGGCCGGAGAGCACGCCGTGGGAACAGCAGGCATGCACCTCGCGGGCGCCGTTTTTGAGCAGCACTTCGGCGGCCGAGCACAGGGTGCCGGCGGTGTCCACCATGTCGTCGAGCAGGATGGCGGTCTTCCCCTCCACATTGCCGATGACGTGCAGGGCCGAGCACTCGTTGGCCCGCTCCCGCCGCTTGTCGATGATGGCGAGCCCGGCGTCCAGCCTTTTTGCAAAGGCACGAGTGCGCTCCACCCCACCGGCATCCGGAGAGACCATCACCACCTCGTGCTCGTTGCTGAGCTTCTTGGAGATGTAGTCGAGCAGGACCGGCGCGGCGTACATGTTGTCCACCGGGATATTGAAAAAGCCCTGGATCTGTCCGGCATGGAGGTCCATGGTCAGCACCCTCCGCACGCCGACGACCATCAGCATCTCGGCCACCACCTTGGCGGTGATCGGTACCCGCGGCGCCACCTTGCGGTCCTGGCGGGCGTAACCGTAGTAAGGCAGCACCGCGGTAACCCGGCGGGCCGAGGCGCGACGCAGCGCATCCACCATGATGACCAATTCCATGAGATGGTCGTTCACCGGCGGGCAGGTGGGCTGGATAACGAAGATATCCCGGCCGCGCACGTTCTCGCCGATCTCGATGAATATCTCGCCGTCGCTGAAACGGCGAACCTCCGCCTTGGAGAGGGGAAGCCCCAGGTAGTTACAGATGTCCTTGGCCAGGGCCGGATTGGCGTTGCCGGCGAATACCTTCATTTCATTCATGGTGTTTCCTGATATGGCGCGGTGGTGCGATCACTGCAAAACTGGCTGGGGCGGGAGGATTCGAACCTCCGAATGCAAGAGTCAAAGTCTTGTGTCTTACCGCTTGACGACGCCCCAACACGCATCATGAAGCGCCCAATGGCCGGGTCAGAAAAACGTTGCCGCCATAACGCCCGGCAAAGTGCTCGGCGCATTGGCTCGCCCGGTCTTGCTCGGCAAAGAGGCCGAACACCGTGGGGCCGCTCCCGGACATCAAGGCGCCGCTCGCCCCGGACGCCAGGAGTTCCTCCTTGATGCGGGCAAGCTCTGGATGGCGGTTGATGGTGACCGCCTCCAAATCGTTACGCAACGGCACTTCCCATGGGTGAGTGCTGGCAAGCGTCCCGGGCACGAATTCGCGGCCCACCTTATCCGGAACACCCTGTTTTGTCAACGCAAAATTCTCGTACACCCACTTGGTCGAGACGGAAAAACCGGGATTTACCAGCACCACCCACCCTGGGATCGTCACCTGGTTGGGCTGGATCAAATCCCCGATGCCGGTTGCCCAGGCGGCCTCGCACTCCACCACGAAAAACGGCACGTCCGCGCCCAGCGGCCGGGCCAGCTCCACCAACTGCTCCTGCTCAAAGGGAGAGCCCCACAGGGAGTTCATCCCGAGCAACACCGCGGCGGCATCGCTGCTGCCGCCGCCAAGCCCGGCGGCAATGGGGATCTGTTTTTCCAGCACGATGCGCACCCCACCCTCGCCGAGCCGGTCGAGAAACCGGCTGGCCGCACGATGCACCAAATTGTCCGGGCCAGGGGAAAGCGGGCTCCCCGGGCACTCCACGGCAATGCCCGCGGCTCGCCGCGCAAGGTGGATGCGGTCGCACAGCGCGAGCTTGACCATCTCGGTGGCCAGGGTGTGATACCCGTCCGGCCGCTTCCCCAGGATGGCGAGATAGAGGTTGATCTTGGCCGGGGCCGGGATGGTGAGGTGGGTCATGTGGGCGTTCGCTCCCCGCTTGCAGGTGGGGCGGAAAAAGAATCGTCCGGCCAGAGACTGACCGGACGATTGGCATGTCAACAAATTGAGAGGCCAGGAGGTCGCTTCCGCGCCTCCCAGCCATGCGCGCCCTACCCCCTGGCCCGCACGTAGCGGAGTTTCAGGTCGGTGAGCATGTTGTCGAGCAGTTCCTGCTCCTTGTCGAGCAGGTTGCCCTTGGTCTTCTCCTTGATGAGTTGCAAGGTGTCGATGGCATGCTTGGCCAGCACCAGGTCCGTACCGGTCTGGCCGGTGGCCGGATCCTTGATCTCACCCAGATGATAAAGGGCGGAGGTGTTCAAGGACATGATGAAGGTGGTGAAGGTCACCTCCGGCATCACGCAGGGACGCCCGCCAGGGCAATCCTTTCCGTTGCTCGTCTCCTCGGCCATCGTCCTTACCCCTGTCCGCTCGATCAGGCGCCGGTGAACTCCGGCGTCTCAAGCACCATGGCCTCGTGGATGTTGGGCAGGGCACGCACCTTGTCCAGAAGTTCCTTGGAGACCAAGGAGCCGGTGTTGAGCAGGATCACGTTGACATCGCGGTCGCCGTCGCGCTGCACACCCACGGTCATCCGGGAGATGTTGACCCCGCCGTTGCCCAGAGTGGTGCCAAGCAGGCCGATCACCCCCGGCACGTCGTTGTTCTGCACATAGAGCATCGGGCCAGCCGGCAGGGCCTCCATGCGGAAGCCATTGAGCCGGACCAGGCGCGGCTCGTTGCGCCCGAACACCGTGCCGGCCAAAACGTTCTCGCCCTCGGTGGTGACCACCTTGATGTTGAGCAGGTTGAGGAAGTCGTCGGCCCTGCTGGTCTTGGCCTCCACAACCTTGATCCCCCGCTCGGAGGCGATGATCGGCGCGTTGACGTAGTTGACCGCGTCCTTCAGGATCGGGGTGAAGAGCCCCTTGAGGAAGGCCACGGTGATGGGGCTGGTAACCATGTCGGCCAGATCGCCGCAGAACTCGATGACGATCTCCTTGACCCCGCCCTTGGCCATCTGCATATGGAAGCTGCCCAGCATCTCGGCCAGGGTGATGTAGGGGCCGACCTGGGAGAGCACGTCGGCGCTCACCGAGGGCACGTTGACCGCGTTGGTGACGGTGCCGGTCTTGAGGTAATCGGCCACCTGCTCGGCGATGGCGACGGCCACGTTCTCCTGGGCCTCGGCGGTGGAGGCGCCCAGGTGCGGGCTGCAGATGAAGTTGTCCAGCTCAAGCAGCTTGCAGTTGTCCAGGGTGGTGGGCTCCACCTCGAAGACGTCCAGGGCGGCGCCGCGGATAACCCCGTTCTTGAGCGCATCGTACAGGGCGTTCTCTTCCACCACCCCGCCCCGGGCGCAATCGACGAAGACGCACTCCTTCTTCATCAACTTGAACTGCTCGGCGCCGACCAGATGCTTGGTCTCCTTGGTGAGCGGCACATGCACGGAGATGAAGTCGGCGCGGCGGCACAGCTCGTCCAGGCTCACCAGCTCAACGCCCATCTTGTCCACCAGTTCCTTGGGCATGTGGGGATCAAAGGCGATGACCTTCATCTTGAGTCCCTGGGCACGGTCGGCGAAGATGGCGCCGATGCGGCCGATGCCGATGATACCCACGGTCTTGCCGGTGACCTCGCGGCCGCCGAACTTCTTCTTCTCCCACTTGCCGGCCTTCATGGAGGCGGTGGCCTGGGGGATGTTGCGGGTCATGGACATCATCATGGCGATGGCGTGCTCGGCGGCGGTGGTGGCGTTGCCATCCGGCGCGTTCATGACGATGATGCCCTTCTTGCTGGCCGCCGGGATGTTGACGTTATCAAGACCAATGCCGGCGCGGCCAACCACCCTCAGCTTGGTGCCCGCCTCGATGATCTCCTCGGTAACCTTGGTGGCGCTGCGGATCACCAGGCCATCGTACTCATGGATGATCGCCTTGAGTTCCTCGGGGGGCAGGCCGGTCTTCACGTCAACCTCAAGACCGGCATCCTTGAGGATCTTGACGCCGATTTCGGAGAGGTTGTCACTGATCAGAACTTTCATCGCTTCTCCTTCATCATATAAAAAGGTGTTTTCCGGGGCCGTTGCCCCGGTACGGCTGCTCGCATCTGTGTAAAATGGCGATTATTAAGCCAATCCGGCGGATTGTCAAGCACAAAACAGGAAGACCGGCATCGCCGCCGACTGCTGTCAATCGCGGAAACAGGAGGAAAAATCAGCCGGCCCGTCGTCCTCGTCGCCGGACTGCGGAAGACTCGCGTACTGCCGTTCGATCAGGCAGGCCTGTCGTGCCTCCTCGTAGCGCTTGCGCAGCAGTTTCTCTGGGAAACTGGGGGTGGCCAGGTAGGCGCGCATGTTGGCAAAGACATCCTCCACCATCTTGCGCAACACCTCGGGATGCTCCTTCTCGTCCACGAAGTTGCGCTCCTTGTCCAGCGAGAAGACGATCTCCTGGCCAAGCCTGGCTAAGACTTCGGCACGCAATGCCGGATCGTCCAAATCGGCTGGCAGGGAGTCGCAGGCCTCGGCAAGCGGGATGATGGCCCGGCAGGACACCTTGCTGAGCCACCGGTCGCCGGCGATCTTGCGGGAGCGGTCCTCGACGAGGAGGAACGCTCCGTTTTCCAGTTTCTGTTCCGCCAAAATATTCATGACAACTCTCAGGGAAGGGCAGGATTCAGTTGATGTTGAAAAAGACAAGCAACCGCCATTTTAACTCCCGACTTTCTTGCGCTCAATGGGGGTGCGCCCCCAGGCAAGGCAACTCGCGGGAAAGGCCAGAACTCGGAATTGGACATTCAGAGTAACGACAGGTCTCAGCCATGCTGGATTCTCAATTCTGAATTCCGCTTGCCTCCGGTAGGATATTGGCATATGCACACAACAGGGTTGCCGATACCCACGGAAAGAGGTATATAACATATCTTTTGCCGCAGCAAAACAGGATGGTCTCGCAAAAACCCAAAAAATGAGGGAACGGCCCGCAAGGACCGCCCACCCCCACAAGGCCATGCGCATAGAAATCCACAACACCAAGACTGGACGCAAGGGTCCCTTCGTTCCCATGGAAGAGGGGCATGTCAAGCTGTACGTCTGCGGCATCACCGCCTACGATTACTGCCACATCGGCCATGCCCGCTCGGCGCTGGTCTTCGACCTCATCGTCCGCTACCTGCGCCATCGCGGCTACCAGGTCACCTTTATCCGTAACTTCACCGACATCGACGACAAGATCATCAAGAGGGCGCAGGAGCAGAACACCACCTGCGAAGAGCTCTCCAGCCGTTTCATCAAGGCCTTTCACGAGGACATGGACCGACTGGGCATCCTGCCCCCCACCGCCGAGCCCAAGGCCACCGAGCATGTACCCGAGATCATCGCCATGGTGGAGGGGCTGATCCAAAAAGGGCTGGCCTATGCGGTGGAAGGCGACGTCTACTACCGGGTCACCGGTTTTGCCGGCTACGGCTCTCTTTCGGGACGCAACCTTGAGGATATGCAGGCCGGCGCCCGGGTGTCGGTGAACGAGCTCAAGGAGCATCCCATGGACTTCGCCCTCTGGAAGAGCAGCAAGCCCGGGGAGCCCGCCTGGGAAAGCCCCTGGGGTCCGGGGCGGCCCGGGTGGCACATCGAGTGCTCCGCCATGAGCCGCAAGTTTTTGGGCGACACCTTCGACATCCACGGCGGCGGCAAGGATCTGGTTTTCCCGCACCATGAGAACGAGCTGGCCCAGAGCGAGGGCGCCAGCGGCCAGGAGTTTGTCCGCTGCTGGGTGCACCACGGCTTTGTCACCATCAAGGACGAGAAGATGTCCAAGTCGCTGGGCAACTTCCTCACCATCCGCGAGGTGCTGGAAGCCTTTCCGCCCGAGGCGCTCAGGCTCTTTATCTTCTCCACCCACTACCGCAACCCGCTGGACTATTCCGAATCAGCCATGCAGGACGCGGTGGCCGGACTCAACCGGCTGTATGGCTGCCTGGCCGAGATCGAGCAACTGCCGGCGACCGGCGACGAAAAAGCCGCCAGCGCCCTTCCGGCCAAGGATCGTCAGAAGCTGGAGAGCCTGACCGAGCGGTTCCATAAGGCCATGGACAACGATTTCAACTCCGCCCTGGCCCTGGGCCACCTCTTCGAGGCGGTGAAGCTGCTCAATAAGCTCCGTCAGCATCTCCCGGCCCGGCCGGCCAGTAACGATCTTGCCCAGTTGCGGCACTGGGGCGACACGGTGCGCCAGCTGGGCAAGGTGCTCGGTCTGCTCACCGAGGAGCCGGGCGAGCATGTGCGCAAGGACCGGGAGCGGGTGCTGGCGACGCTCACCATCACCCCGGCGGAGATCGAGGCCCTCATCGCCGAGCGGGCCGCCGCCCGGGAGGCGAAGGACTGGCCCCGCGCCGACGCGGCCCGTGACCAGTTGCTCGCTGCTGGCATCGAGCTGATGGATGGTCCCACCGGCACCGCCTGGCAGGTGCGCATAGGCTGAGAGCGCCCCCCTACTGAACCATGCACCCAGCCCCCCCCTGCCTTCTCCGTATAAATACGGAGCCTTGCAAACAGGACGCCCGCGCCCGATCAACCGCTAACCCATTGTCAATCCGAAGAAAACAAAGGAAGAACCAGTATGGGCTTCCGTGTCCCTGAGGAGAGGGGGGCCCATCACGCGACCACCCGCTTCACCGAAACTACGGATCAGACTACGTAGTGATTTTTTTTGTTGCCCGTATTTTTTCTGTGTTGCAGCCACAGCATCACCCTGCTAAGTTGGCAGTGACTAAGCCTAACAGTATAAATACATGATCATGGGATGGGCTTAGACTGAGTGAACCGTCTTCCTCGCCATAGGCGCAAGGACCCGACGGGCATACAATGAGAATCAAAAAAAGAGCCTGCGCGCTGGGTTGCTCCGCCAAGAACACCCCCAACGCACAGGCCGCAGCAAACACCAGTGGTAGGTGCCTGCCTTGTTTTATTTATATCCTTATACTCGTATTCTGTCAATGCCGCATTCGGCATTGACTCGGCATGGATCTTTGCGCCGTTCCATGCTTTTCCCCTTGCCTGCCCCCAGTTCCTGGGCCGCTCCGCGTTGCGCCTTGACCTCCCGCTTTACCTCTCTCGCTTCCCTGCTGGCGCAGACCGCGTCCAGGTTGCTTGACCCTGTTTTCCGCCCTGTTCCGCACCTGCACGGTTGTACTCTCTCCCGCCGGGGCAACTTTGCCACATCGTCTGTCCTGACCCAGTTCGCGCCGGGATGGCAGCGGGGGCATCCGCTAACAAAAAAATGATTTTCCAATTGACAAACACTTTGAGTGCATGTACTTACTTGTCTCAGTATTTAACTGAGAAGTATTAGGTATAATTTCACACCCCCGCATTCGGGATTAAAAGGAGGCTTTATGGCTTTTGAATCCTTGTTAGGTGGAGACGTCACCCTTGACGAATCAACCTCGGCACTCCTGGACTTCTTCCTCAACGACACGGTTGCCGGCACCGCCAACGTTACCCGTATTTCCGGGGGCGCCCAGGTAATTACCGCTGATAACGGCGACGGTGGCGTTCAGATGGCCGTCACCCCGGTCAGCGAGGCTACCGCCGTGGACCTGGGCAGTGTTCATGCCGAACTCGGCGCGGGCATGTCCATGATGATCGAGGGCACCAATGCCCCCGCCACCGCCCAGGAGGCTGCCCAAGTTGCAATGGATGTCCTGGATAGCGCCATTCCCGACCCCGGCGCCGACGCCACCTTGCAACTGGTCTACAACGTCATCGTTTCCGCCATCAACACCCTTACCGCAACGGTGGCTACCCGCAACGAGGGCATGGTGAGTGTTGAGGTCATCACCATCGACAACGCCAGCGGTGCCGGCCAGGCGGTTGTTGACCTCTCCAGCTCGGAAGGCGGCCATGTTGCGGTGCTCACCGCCACCGACGCCGGCTCCGACGTGGTGGTGCGCGGCGCCGAGGCGATTGTTATCGCTGGCGACATGACTGTGGTCAGCGAACTGGGAGACAATGCCCTGATTTCCACCGACACCGGCAACCAGACCGTTATCGGCGGCGCCGGCGCTGAAGACATCATCATCACCGGCGGGCGCGATGTCCTCACCGGCGGCGGCGGATCGGACAACTTCACCTTCTCTGGTTCCTCGGTTGCCCAGGGCGCGAACATCAACGCGACGATCAACGATCTCAACCTCACCGAAGGCGACGTCGTCACCTTCCATGTCTCGGACGTGGGCGTCCAGACCCTCGCCCAACTGGTTGGGCTGGTTTCCGCCATATCCGAAGGCTCCGAGGGAGTTACCATCCACTTCGGTGAAAACGTCTCCATCACCCTGGTGGGCGTTGACACCGAGGGGCTTAGCCTCCTCAACTACAGCAATGTCCTTTTGACCTGATACGGTTGGGGTTTGCATGACGCAAAAAAACCGCCCGGTATGGGCGGTTTTTTTGCGTTGTAACTTTTTGCCTGATTTTGAGCGGTATTCTTGCAGTTTGGAATGAAACGTTACTACTTTTTGCATATTCCACGAACAGGAGGGGGGACCCTGCGCAAGCTGATTTCGGCACACTGCGCGGATGGTTCCTGGCTGGGGATCTACCCTGGTAAAACCCCACCCTTCATGGACCTGCCCACCTACCGCTCGCTCGCTCCCCAGTTTCTGCAAAGGATTGGATTCGTTATCGGCGAAATTGCCAGCCTTTACAGTCACGCCGACACCATGTCCGGCTTGCGGCTCACCCTCATCCGCGAGCCGGTGGCAAGGACCATTTCGCAGTTTCAGTACCACCAAAAAAGGGGCGACCTTGAGCCAGACATCGAGCTCAAGGATATTGCCGCGTCAAAACCGGGATGGGCGAGCAACCTCCAAACCAGATTGCTTTGCGGCGCCGAAGAACAGGAACTCACCGAACATCACCTCTCGCTTGCCAAGGCCCGCCTCAAGGCATTTCATCTGGTCGGGGCGACGGAACGGTTCACGGAATTCTATCTCGTGCTTGCCGATCTCGCAGACTGGTCGGCAACCAACTTTGTCAACTCCTTCGCCACTGCGCCGATGTCCACTGATCCAGCCACGGAAACGACGCTGCGGGAGATGAACCGTCTGGACCATGCGTTGTGGCGCTTTGCCAACGAGCTCCAGAACAACACCCTGGCAAGCTATGGCAGGAGTTTTTTCGAGACACGTCTTGCAGGCTTTCAAGAAAGACAGCGGCAGTTCCAACTCGACTACACGGCCAAACGCCAGCAGCGCCTCGCCCGGCACCGGGAAACCCAGCACTCCCAGGAAATAATCGGCTTTCTCGACCCCATCCAGAGAGGCAAGGCGGTAACAGGCTGGGTCTACTCCCATAGGCGGCAAGAGCCCTTCACCGTGAGCCTGCTGATCAACAACCGGTCCGTCGCGAAACAGCAGGCGGTTGTCCACCGGCAGGATCTCTATCAGCTTGGCATGCACGCCACCGGCCTGTGTGGATTCCGCTTCAGGGAGGCCATTGGCGCCCTTCGCTCGGGAGACAGGATACAGGTGGTGGCTGACGGCGGCAGGTATGTGCTTCCGCCAGGGGTTCGGGAGGTAGCCGCATGACCTGCCCCAGCCCCGCCGCCACCGATGCCGTCCTCGCCAACACCGGCATTGCCACCCTCTTCGCCTCCGCGGGGACTCTGACGGAGAGATCGCGCAAAACCGTGGTGGTCATGGGCGCGCCGCGCGGCGGCACCTCCATGGTCGCGGGGGTGCTGGCCACCCTCGGGGTGGAGATGGGCGGGACATCGCCGGTCTTCGAGGACCGCCATCTGCTGACCCTCCTGCAGCAGGACGATCAGGATGGCCTGCGTGCCCACATCACGGACCGGAATCAGCGGTTCGCCTGCTGGGGCTGGAAGCTCCCCCAGGCGATCAAGCTCATCCCCCAGCACATCCAGCGATTCGAGGATCCATGCCTGGTGGCTGTCTTCCGTGACCCCTTCGCGGTGGCCAACAGAAACAGCCTTTCGGTCAACTATCCTCTTGTGGACAACCTGAAGATCACCCTCTCCTACTACGCCTTGCTGGTTGACCACATCGAACGACTCAAGCTGCCCACCCTCATGCTCTCCTACGAAAAGGCGCTGCAGCATCCAGGCGCCATGGTCTCCGCCCTGGCTTCCTTCATCGGCGCTTCCGCGGACGCCCGCCGGGAAGAGGCCGTGCGCTTCATCAGGGTGAGCCCGGCCGAGTACCGGCGCAACACCCACACCAAGCAGGTGCGTGGAGAGGTGGCCAGGGCAGGCAACGGCTACATCATGGGGTGGGCCACCTACGAGAAACACCCGGACCTGCCGGTACATCTGGAGATCGCCATCGGCGACGCCACCCTCAAGGTGATTGCCAACCGGCCCTGGCCTTGGCTGAAACGCAAGGGCCTCCATCCCACCGGTGCCTGTGGCTTTGCCTGCAAGGTGGACAACCCATCCCTGCGCACGCAAAGCCGACAGGCACGAGTGCGCGTCGCCGACACGGGAGAAATCCTCCCGGCCAAGGGGTGAGGAGACAGAGGCCATGGAACTGAAAATGCCCGCACAGCAGCCGCCCAACCCCTCCGCTCTCCTCGGCGAGGTGGATGCGATATCGGGACAGCTAATCTCCGGTTGGCTGCGCTTGTCCGCAGGCAAGAGCCGGCAGGTGGAGATCATGGCTGTTTCCGATCTGGCCGGGGTTGTCAGCCAGTGCAGTCAGCGGCTCATCGCGGCATCTCCCCTGCCCTTCCAGTTGACACTGCCTGCCGCCATCAACGATGGCAGGCCGCATCGCCTCACCGTGCTGGCGGACGGCTTCCCCCTGGCCGGCTGCCCCTTCTGGCTGGCAGGCGAAGGTGGGCAGCGGCAGAATGAGGTCGCCTATTTTCGCGGGCCGCTCCAGGTCCGCGACGGCTTTATCCACGGCACCCTGGTGGTCCCCCCTCGTCCGCATCTCACCGTACCGTTGACCGTTCGCATCCTGGTGGATGGGGGCACCGCCGGCGTGGCGCTCGCGGATGCTCCGCCAACCGCCTCCCCTTGCCAACACGACCAGCAGCAAACGCATCGCTTCAGCGCCCCCCTTCCCGCCCAGGCGCTGGATGGCTTTCCCCACGCGATCACAGCGAGATGCCCCCTGGCGGGCGCAGGCAAAAAAGGGGTGGAGAGCGCCCCCCTCACCTATGCCCACGGCGATCTTTTCGGGGAGATCCACCTGGAAGGTGGCAGGATAACCGGCCAGATCGCCAGCCGCGCCACATGGGACACCCCGCCGGTGGTGGATCTTCTCGATGAAAACGGGGTGATGCTCACGCGGTTACGGGCGGTTCAGGCACCCCTGGATGCGGAGATCCGCAAGGCGGGCGGCGTGTGCGCGGCCCGCTTCGACTTTGCGCCGCCAGAGTCGCTCCCCCATAAGATCCACTGCCTGGCCGGCCATTACGAGCTGGCCGGCTCGCCGCTTACCAGCAAGGACTTCCTGGACATCCGGGGCAATATCGACGCCATCAGCGAAGAGGGGATCTCCGGTTGGGCCCTGAACCGAAAACGGCCCGCCGCGACCATCCAGCTTGCCTTGCACGTCGATGGCCGGCAGCGCCAGCTCTTCCGCCCCACCGCCCACAACCTCTCGGTGCTGGAAAAACTCAACCTCACCAGGGAGACTGCCGGTTATTACGCCTTCCGGATCCCCTCCCCCCCGGAGCTTTTCGATGGCGAGGAGCACCTGGTCGAGGTGGTGGCAACGGAAACCGGGGAAAGACTGGCGGGAGGACAGGTTGTTCGCTTCCACACCCCCAGGACGCTGTCCCCGCATGGTGCTTCGGGCCTGACCGCGCCGCCGCGCAAGCCGTGGCCCCACTCGCCGCCGCCCGCCGCTCTCAGGCCGCTGGTATCGGTGATCGTGCTCAACCGCAACGGAGCCCCGTTGCTGGAGAACCTCTTCATCTCCTGGCGCCAGCACAATTCGCACCCGCACTACGAGTTCATCATCATCGACCATGACTCCAACGACGCCAGTCGCGCGGTCATCGAGCGCTGGGCCGCATGCATGCCGGTCCGGATCGTTCCCCTTTCCTACAACGACTCTTTTTCCGCCTCCTGCAACCACGGCGCCTCGGTGGCCCTGGGCGAGCACCTGCTCTTCCTCAACAACGACATCGTCTGGCTCCAGGACGCCCTTCCCCAGCTGCTCGCCTCCCTGGACGACGAGAGCGTTGCCGCGGCCGGCCTGAAGCTGCTCTTTGTCGAGAATGACGGCCGGAATGGCGGCGGCCTCGGCCACGCCCCCCAGGTGCAGCACATGGGTATCGCCTATGGCCTCCATGGCAACCGGTACTGGCCGTTCGAGATCCGGCCGGGCGACGGCGCGCCGACCCAGTCATACGCGGCGGAGCAGGTTCCCGCCACGACCGGCGCCGTCCTGCTCTGCCGCAAGCATGAGTTCCAGAGGGTGGGGGGATTCAACGAGGAGTACTTTTACGGGTTCGAGGATGTGGAGTTCTGCAGCCGTCTGGCCGGGGCGCTTGGCAAGAAGATCGTCTGCCGCAACGACCTGGTGGCCCTGCACCATCATGGCTACACCCGCCTTACCGGCCGCGAGAAATCGGTGAGCGCCCGGCTGGGCCAGAACGAGGGCGTTCTGCAACGCCACCTCGGCCTCCATCTGAAGCGGGCCTTTCTGCAAGGCCTCTTTGGCGGCGAGGCCATGGGCGGAGAAGCCACCACCGTCGCCTTCGCGGTTGGGCCGACGCAAGAGAGGGAGCCCTTTGCCAGCGCCACTCGGGCGGCCCAGGAAGCTGCAAGCCAATGGCGACGGGATGGGCTGCCGATACGGGCACTCTTCCTGGAGGCCGGTCAGGATTGGGATCAGGTTGCCCAGGCCCACGTGCTGGTGGCCATGCATCCCTGGTACGATCTGCGGCTCATGCGCGAGGCCAGGGCGGATCTGCTCCGGCTGGCATGGCTGGACGAATCCCTCCTCGACCAGTGGGAGGCCAACCCGTGCTTTGCGGAGTTCGACCTGTTCATCGCGGCAGGTCCGGTCGCCCATGCCCTGCTGACCGAACGGTTCGGCCCGGATCGGGTGGTTGCCTGCCGGTTTCCCCAGGCGGCCGTCCCGGAGGCCCCCCCCCTGGTCAACGTCGATCTGCTGGTGGTGGCGGACCTCGACGCCGTCCGCGAGGAAACCCGCCAATCCCTGGCCGGTCTGCCCTTGGACAAAACCATCGCCATCCTCGGCGCCGGCTGGGAGAGCTTTGCCCCAGCCCTGGCCTTCTGGCAGGGCGATCCCCAGCCGCAACGCCTGGAGCGGCTGATCGGCGCCAGCCGGCTGGTGGTCTACAGCCAGGATCTCCCCGCCCTCACCGGCAAACGCATCCGCGCCCTGGGCGGGGTGACGGGTTGCCCGGCGGTGGAGTTGGACTCGCTCGGTCCCATCGACCTCACCTCGCTGCTGGATGGCCACTCTCCCCTGCCGGCCGGCACCACCCCCTCGGCTTCTTCTCTGATTGACCAGAACAATTGCCTTCCAGGGCACGATCTTTTCGCGACCATGGCGGCCATCTCCACCCGCCTGGCGCGGGTGGCCATCCGCACCGGCGTGCGCGGCGACCAGCTCCCCTTCCTGGCCACCCGGCACCTCGCGGCCAACGCCCTGCTCGACCAGTTCAGGCATGCTGGTTGCGTGGCCTGGCTTGAGGGACTGGACGACGAACCAGCCAGCCGCCGGGTGGCGGACGTGATCGTTACCCTGTGCGATTCACCACCGCCACCGGCCGAGGACGGCGCCATGAACATCGCCGTGGTCATCGAAGAGCATGCGCCTTTGTCGGACCAGGAAGGATACAGCCACATCCTCGCTGGTCCGCCAATGCCTCGGCACCACGCGGACAATCAACCGACCTGGGGGAAAGACCCTTCAGAACCCCGGCGCCTGGTGGTGCACCTCGATCTGCCCTTTAAGCCCGCCAGCTTTCTTTCCGGGGTCGAGGATGACCGAAAGGCCTTCTTCATCTCGAGCGATCTCCTCCACCATCGGGGCGTCCCCTACCCGGTGGCACGGTTCATCGAGGAGTGCCGCCGGGCAGAGTCGCTGGCCTTCCGGATACCAGAACATCCGGAGGCACGAAATTCCCTGCTCCCGGCCATGGTCAAATCCCTGCGCGCGGTCGAGCGGAAAAAGACAACCATGCAGAGCCATGCCGGCAAGCCCATCCCCGCCAGGGCAAGGCCCAGCGCGAACGGTCTGGACATTGCCTGGCTCGTTTCGGAAATCAAAAGCCACCTTGCGGCCCATGAAAAATATCCTGTTTCTGCATCCTAATTTCCCAGGGCAGTTCAAGTGGATTGCCGAGGCCCTCGCCGCCGGTGGGGAGTACCGGGTCTGCGCCCTGCGGGAACGCGCGCCCCAGGCTGCCCGGGGCAACGACACGGTACGGATCTTTGAATACGAACCACCGGCGGCGCTACGCGAAACCGTGCACCGCTACCTGCAGGGGATGGAAACGGCGGTACGCCGGGGCCAGCAGGTGGCGCGGGCCTGCGCCGGCCTGCGCAAAGCAGGCTTTACCCCGGATATCATCGTGGCCCACCCCGGCTGGGGGGATGCCCTCTATCTCAAGGACATCTTCCCGAACACGCCGCTGCTCTGTTTCTTCGAGTACTACTACCACGCCAGCGGCGCCGACGTGGGCTTCGACCCGGAGTTCCCGGCCAGGCCGGACGACGCCCTGAGGCTGCGCACCATCAACGCCCTGCACCTGATGATGCTGGAGGCGTGCGACGCGGGGGTCTGCCCCACCGCCTGGCAGAAGAGCCTCTTCCCCAAGGCCTACCACCCCAAGCTCACGGTGGCGCACGAGGGGATCAACACCGAGCTGGCCAAGCCGGACCCGGCCGCTTCCTTCCGGATGCCGGGCGGTCCGACGGTCAGGGCGGGCGACGAGGTGCTCACCTTTGTAAGCCGGGCGCTTGAACCGTATCGTGGCGTCCACTCCTTCCTGCGCGCCCTGCCACGGGTGCTGGCCGAGCGACCGGACTGCCGGGTGCTGATCGTCGGGGAAGAGGGGCAGTACTACACCCCGCCGCCCCAGGACGGGATCAGCTACAAAAAACGGTATCTGGACGAGGTGAAGGCCGGGCTGGACATGAAGCGGGTCCACTTCCTCGCCCCACTCCCCTATGGCCAGTATCTGAAGGTGCTGCAGGTCTCCAAGGTGCATGCCTATCTCACCTACCCCTTCATCCTCTCCTGGTCCTTCCTGGAGGCCATGAGCGCCGGCTGTTGCGTGGTGGGCGCCAGGGTAGCCCCGGTGCGGGAGATGCTGGCGGATGGCAAGAACGGCCTGCTCGTCGATTTCTTCGACCATGCCGCCATCGCCCAGGCCATCACCGCCGGGCTGGGCGATGGGGTGGACAGGAAGGCGCTGGGCGCCAAGGCGCGGGCCACCATGAGGAGGCGCCTGGATTTTCAGCGGCACGGACTGCGGAGCTACACCAAGATACTTGCCACCATGTGAGCGCCATGCGCGGCGCACACCCGAATGGCTGAAACAGCACACCAACCACGACCAACGGGACAGAGCATGCAGAACAAGACGGCGAAACTCTTCAAACAGGCCATGCAGCACGAGGCCGCCGGAGAACTGGATCAGGCGTTGAGCGTATTTCTGGAGGCCAATGCCGCCGGCGGCAAGACCGGGGCCGAGGCGGCCCTGGGAGCCGGCCGGGTCTGCAACCGGCTGGGCCGCTTCCGCGACGCCCTGGGGTGGCTGGTCAAGGCGTGGGGAGAGACCGAGCATTCGGACGCTGTTCCACCGGAGACCAAGGCGAGAATCCTGGCTGAGATCGGCACGGCCCAGGCCGGGCTTGGCGAGCGGGCCAAGGCGATCCAGAGCTGGCAGGCGAGCCTTGCCCTGCATCGCACCAGCGAGGCGGCCAAGCAACTGGCCGCCGCCCAGGCAGGCAGCGAGGAGGAACGGCTGCTGGCGGTGCTGCATGACGGGATCCGCGCCCAGCAGGGCAGGAACTTCCGCACCGCCGAGGAGTGCTTCAAGGAGGTGCTTTCCTGGCATCCGAAACACGCCCAGGCGACCCATCTGCTCGGTCTGGTCTGCTACCAGACCGGCCGGCTGGACGAGGCCAAGCAACTTCTGGAAAAATCGCTGGCGCTGCAGCCGAACAGCGCCGAGTTCTGCAACAACTACGGTATGTTCCACTGGGAAAAGGGCGACCCCACCCTGGCGGTCCGCTTCTTCCAGCGCGCCACCCAGATCAATCCGGTTTTCCCGCAGGCCTTCAACAACCTGGGGCTTGCCTATAAAAAACTGGGCACGCTCCTCCAGGCCGAGGAGGCGTTCCGGGCGGCCCTCAAGCTGAACGAAAGCTTTGCCGAGGCCATGATCAACCTCGGCCTGACCCGTCATGCCCAAGGCGATTCGGCCGAGGCGCTCACCCTGCTCAAGCAGGCCCTGGCCCTGCAACCGCGCTTCACCGCCCTGACCGAAACGATCAAGAAGCTGGAGGGCGAGAAAACCGCTTCCCGCCGCAAGCCGGCGGCCACCCCCAAAGGCAGGAGTACCGGCAAGGCAAAGACCGGGGCCAAGGGCACGTCCACAGCGAAGCCCGCGGCCGCCACCAAGCCAAAGGCCTCCAAGTCCCCTGCCCCCAAGGGAGGAAAGGCGACCGCCCCGGCACAAGCGGAGAACAAGAAAGGGAAGGTTGGCGCGGCAAAAAAGCCCGCCCCCCCGACCCTGGCGGCAAAAACCACAAAATCATCTGCAAAAACGAGGAAATAGAAACAAGTTATGTCGCGGATCGATCCACCACCTCCCGTGAACGGGGCAAACACGGTCTGGCACCATGCCACGGTCACCCGCGCCCGCAGGGAGCAGCTCAATGGCCATCGTGGCGCCATTCTCTGGTTTACCGGCCTCTCCGGCGCCGGCAAGTCAACGCTGGCCCACGCAGTGGAGGAACACCTGCATGGGATGGGGTGCCGCACCTTTGTCTTTGACGGCGACAACGTCCGCCACGGCCTCTGCGCCGACCTGGGCTTCAGCATGGAAGACCGGAGCGAGAACCTCCGCCGTATCGGCGAGATGGCCAAGCTCTTTCTGGAAGGCGGCATGATCACCCTGGCGGCCTTCATCTCCCCCCTACGCCAGGACCGCGCCAAGGTGCGCTCCCTGGCCCCCCATGGCGATTTTATGGAGATCTACTGCCGCGCCCCCCTGGAGGTGTGCGAACAGCGGGACGTCAAGGGCATGTACCGCCGGGCCAGGGCTGGCGAGATCAAGGAGTTCACCGGCATCTCATCGCCCTACGAGGAACCGGTACGTGCTGAATTGGTGGTGGACACCGGCGATTATCCCCTGGGCGAATGCGTAGCGCGGGTTGTCGAACTCCTTGGCCAGCGGGGCGTCTTGCCGGAAGAGCCCGGCGCAATGATGCATTCAGAGAAGATGGGAGCCTCAATATGACCAGCAAGCCCCCCTGTATTCTGGTGGTTGGCGGCGCCGGCTTTATCGGTTCCCACATGGTCTGGCTGCTTGGTCAGAAGGGTGCAGAGGTCGTCACCCTGGACAACCTTTCCAGCGGTCACCGCGACGCGGTGTTGCACGGCGACGTCGTGCATGGCGACATTGCCGACCGCCTTGTTCAGGACACCATCTTTCGCCGCTACCGCTTCGACGCGGTCATGAACTTTGCCTCCTGCATTCAAGCGGTTTAGTTGAATGAGCAAGTGACAACAGCCAGAAATCATGCAGGAAATATCCAGCACTATGATTTTCTTTTTGAAAATGATAACAGAAAAGGGGAAAAATGAACCTTAACGTTACAAAAAGCGCAGGCTATCCTTCGAAAGATATCTTGTTGCGCCGCATAGAAAAGTTCTTCGACCAAGATTACTATCTCAAGTGCTATCCGGATGTAGCCAGCACAGATATTAAACCAATAGACCATTACTTGAAATCCGGTTGGCGAGAAAATCGTCGACCAAATCGATGGTTTCACGACTCTATGGTGCCACCAGCACTGCAGGCTGCGAATACTACCACACCAATATTTATGTTATTCTTGATACACTTACCAGGGCTAGACGAAACCAGTTTCGAAACATTGTGCAATACAGGCACACCCAAAGACACAGGTCATACATCGTGTTGGGAATGCAACGAGATGCTGTCACGCTTCGATGGGCAATACTATCGCCGTCGTTATCCAGACATTTCACAAGAACAGGATGCTCTCATCCATTATTGCGAGAAAGGCTGGAGAGAGGGGCGTAATCCTGCCGCTACCTTTGACACAATGTATTACATCACTTCTAACAAGGATGTAGCAGCCGCAGGCATAAATCCCTTTGTCCACTATTGCAGCGTCGGGCATACAGAAGGCCGTTCGGGGCGGCCTAGCGACCCAGTTCGCCGAAACTTGCTGCGCTCCCTGCGCGGCTTCGACGACCTATCCAGAGATTACCGGAAAAACAAACCTTTCATAAAATTTATCGATTCAAGCGATCTATTCATAGCTCTTTGGAAAGGTAAAGGAAGAGTATGTGTGACAGTCAGTCATGACGACTACCTCAAACACACCGGAGGAGTACAAAAATTCATACGCGACGAGAGCCAACATGCTCAGGATGCCGGGATGGACTATCTTCACATTTCACCGGCCATCCCTGACGTACGCTTGAGTCAGGAGGGTGTCTACACATTCCTCGTACACGTAAACTTAAACGACTCCTTTCTCGGTACTTTTTCAGCCAAGGATGTCGCCGAGGCGTTCGACTCAATCCAACGCAAGCGTCCGGAGGTCATGAATGTGGGCATCCTGCATTCAGCGATGGGCTGGAGTCCTGATGTTTTGGAATTACTATTAGGTAAACGATTCTCAAGGATGTTTTTCTATGTACATGACTACCATGCTTTCTGCCCGGAATATCGCTTGCTGCGAAACAATCTGACGCCTTGCGACGGTCCTGACATAGAGTCCAATGTTTGCAATATCTGTGTGCATGCAGGGCTTCGTGCTGAACACGTAAAAGGTTTTGAGCATATTTTTAAAGCGATTACGCCTATAGCCCTCTACCCCTCGAAAACGGCACAAAAGATTTTCGAAACGGCGAAGCCAGCATATGGCCTGAAGGGGATGGTTGTTCCGCACATATCTGTATCGATCCTCAGGTCCACCAGCCATGTACCCGGTGCTAAACAAACAGATAGCAACCGTCCAATAAGAGTGGCGTACTGCGGACATCCGGCACCACACAAGGGTTGGCAACACTTTCTGGAACTCGCCAATCAATTGCTGACATATGATGGTTATGAATTTTATATGTTTGGGTCACACGATCCAAATGAACCCTGGCTCAAACACGTTTCGGTCGCACTGAGAAACGGCGTCTCGACCATGACAGAAAAGCTATTGGAACATGATATCGATATTGTATTCGTCGGGTCTACTTGGCGTGAAACCTTTAACTTTGTGGCACACGAAGCAGCAAGGGCAGGCGCTGCCATCATGACGCTTAAAAATTCAGGTCATGTCGCTGAGTTCGTGCGCACATTTAAAATTGGAGTTGTCGTGGATGACTGGAAGGAAGCGATAGACGTCATGGTCGCTCCTGACTTTCGTACAAAATTACCCACCTGGCGCAACAAAACACGACTTCTTGTTTTCAAGGACAACAAATCTTTTCTTTCTGATGAGGCAACAAATTGAAAAAACACTGCTTCTATACCTCGTTTAACAAAGCCTATGCATCTCAAGCTTTGCTGCTTGCCAAATCACTACGGCATCATCACGGGGACAAAATCAACATCCAGGCACTCATTGTAGACGAGGTCTCATTGGAAGATAGACAATTCTTCTCCGCCTTCGACGAGATCCTTTTCGCAAAAAATCTTAACATCCCGAACTTTGAGCACTGGATCTATGGCTTGGATATCGTCGAGGCGGCTACTGCTGTCAAACCTTTTGGCCTGTGCCACCTTTTGCGGGAATTCCATCACGTCACGTATCTAGACCCAGATATTCTTGTGTATTCGACCCTAGATGAATTGTTCACAAATCATATCAAATGGGACGTTGCTTTGACTCCGCATCAAATCATGCCGCAGCAAGAGCGCTGGGTCATTGAGGCCACAGAGCTAGAGTCCTTGCGCTTTGGCATTTACAATCTCGGTTTTCTTTCGGTGCGTGCGACGGCGAACGGCAAGAAAGTAGCTAATTGGTGGCGTGACCGTTGTTACGATTATTGCATTTCCGAACCAGAACGCGGCTTGTTCACTGACCAAAAAATGTTCGATGCTGTGCCTGCCATGTTTGATGGTGTGCATATTTTACGACACCCAGGTTATAACGTTGCCACATGGAACATACGCGAACGTGACGTAAATCTTGTAAATGACCAAGCAATAGTAAACGGCCAACCGCTTCGCTTCTGCCACTTTACCAAGGCAACGCATATTGGGAACGATGCTCTAGAACGAATGGTTGGGCAGGATACGCTTTTCGAAGAGTTATTTTACGCCTATGTAGCAGAGCTATCCCAGCAAAACAAGACCATGGAGTTTATGGACACTAAGTGGTTCTATGGATACTACAAGAATGGTCAAGCAATTGAAAAACCGGATCGAAATAAATTCCGTTCTATGCGCGACAAACGATTCGAATACAGGAATCCTTTTGAAGGAGGATCAGAATGGGTGCTATCAGATGCAATATAAACATGCCGACATGGAAGCCAACAAAATTAATAACAGTGCTGCCATTGAGGAAAAGCGTGATATGAATCGGTTGCGCCTAATTGTGCATATCGGCATGAACAAGACGGGTTCTACTTCGATTCAGAATACCCTGTCCGAAGCCAAGGATCGTTTGCGTGAACAATCGGGTTTTTTTTATGACACCGAGATGGATTCCAGCGGATTCCAGAACCACTACCAGCTCTTTGTGTGGGCGGCAAAAGGTGATCAAAATAAAATACGGACGTACCTTGAGCAATATGTGAACATGGCCATGTCATTCTCTGCCAGAACGGCCATGCTGTCAAGCGAGGAATTCTTTTCATTAACCAGTCATCCATCTCTGTTTCATATTTTTATCGAATCGCTCCAGTCGCTTGATCACGTTGACGTTGAACTTCTTTTAGTCGTAAGGCCATTTTCGGATTGGGCAAGATCCTTTCTGATGCAACTTGTGTCTAATGGTGCGTTTTGCATCAATGAAGGCTTCTACGAATATGAATTACTAGCATCTAACATTGCGAATGGTATTCGCATGTTAGAAACCTGTGGGGTACCGATCAGTATTTTGCCGCTATCGTTGGGAAAAAATCCTGGCGGATTAACCAATAATGTTATGCGCACACTGGGATTCGAGTCCGCATTTGAAGATCGACACGATAATGCAACAGGAACAAAACGTTTTTTCACTGCTGAATTTCTCTCCGGTCTTGCGTGTGGACTCCGAGCGCGATTGGAAGGATTGCATCCAAATTCACCAGAAATAGACAAATTCCGCACCAAAATTCGGAGTATCATCGACGATCGTTCACAGAATAATGTGGTTGCAGAAATTCTGGATTTTTACGAACAACACATCCGATACGACGTCGAACGACTGATTACAAAAATGGTAGAGAAGCTTTCCGATGCAGATCGACAACTTTTTACCAAACATGGCCTATAACGTAAGCGCCAAGCCAACCGCCATCACGCATAGAGAAAACTACTCCCATGTCCCCCAGAAAAGGCATCATCTTGGCGGGAGGCTCCGGCACCCGCCTCCACCCGGCAACCCTGTCTGTCTCCAAACAGTTGCTGCCGGTGTACGACAAGCCCATGATCTACTACCCTCTCTGCACCCTGCTCTATGCTGGGATCAGGGAGATCCTGATCATCTCCACTCCCCAGGATACGCCCCGGTTCGAGCAGTTGCTTGGGGACGGCAGCCAGTGGGGCATCCGCCTCAGCTACGCGGTGCAGCCCAGCCCGGACGGCCTGGCCCAGGCCTTTCTCATCGGCGAGGAGTTCATCGGCGACAACTGTTGCGCCCTGGTCCTGGGTGACAACATCTTTTACGGCCACGACTTCCAAACGCTGCTAACCAACGCCATGGCCAGGGAGAACAGGGCCACGGTCTTCGCCTATCATGTCCATGATCCGGAGCGCTATGGGGTGGCCGAGTTCGACGGGGCAGGCACGGTGCTCTCCCTGGAAGAGAAGCCGAACCGCCCTAAATCGAGCTATGCGGTCACCGGCCTCTACTTCTACGACCGCCGGGTGGTGGAGTACGCCAAAGCCCTCAAGCCATCGGCGCGGGGAGAACTGGAGATCACCGATCTCAACCGGCTGTACCTGGAACAGGGCGCTCTTCAGGTGGAGATCATGGGCCGGGGCTATGCCTGGCTCGACACCGGCACCCACGACAGTCTGCTTGAGGCGGGGATGTACATCGCCACCCTGGAGAAACGCCAGGGGCTCAAGGTGGCCTGCCCCGAGGAGATCTGCTACCGGCGGGGATGGATCGACGCCGACCAGTTGCGCTCCCTGGCCCAGCCACTCTCCAAGAACGGCTACGGCCGCTACCTGCTCGGGATTCTCACGGAAAAGGTCTTCTGATCACCTCCGGGGTGAGCTGAGGGGCCTGTCTGCAACAGTGGAGACCAAGCAAGAAAGTTGGAAATGCCTTACTCAATTCGCCTAATGGCCGCGTTATATATTTCTTTGTCTCGGCGCGGCCCAACAGCAAGAACGTAAACCGTAACCTTTGCATCAACCACCTCGTAAACCACTCGATAGTCTCCTATCCTGAGTTTTCGGAAATTGGCCAAATTCCCGGAGAGTGGGGCGCCAAACTGTACAGGGGCTTTCGTCAGCTTGGTGTCAATTGCCCGCATTATACGGCGGGCTGCAGTTGGGCTGATACTCTTCAGGTCATCCTCGACATCCTGGTGGTATATGATGGTCCAATTCATTTGCCAAATTTTCTCATCATTTCTTTATGAGAGAGTGCTTCTTCTGGTTTAAAGCCTTGCCGGCGCGCAAAGGCAAGGGCGGCGAGGCGCAAATCTTCCATTTCCTCTTCCATGGCTTCGTATGCATCAATAGACAGAAGAATCGCCTTGGGCGCATTATTTTTAAGAATTATAAATTTTTCCACTTCCCCCTTTTCCAGTGAATCAAGGGTGGTGGCCGTTTTTTTTGAAAGTGTGGTGGCCGACAGGTAATCTTTTGCGTACATTATCTCTCCTCCTTTATTGGATGAATATTCCATATAATAATCAGATTATATTCTGCCGTCAATCACCTTCATCCCGGACCCATCGCTACCGGCACGATGGCGATCGTCCCTGTCTCGATCTCCCCTTCCTCGCCACGGGTTACGATGTGATTTGCTCTTTTTCATTTGAGTCCTCCTGGCTCGATTTTGCCTGAAGAACTCTATTTTTGCATGGCCCAATTATACGGGATGGTTACATATCGAACACGCTGACCGCTTTCTCAAGGAGTTCGGCTCGGCGGTGGGAACGCCGGCCCACCTGATCGAACTGGCTCGGTTCCGCCAGGCCCGCTGCCTGCGTGGCATAAGCGTGGCCAGGCGAATATTCGAACGGGAGGCGGTGTTGAAAAATGAGGGAGACACAAATGCTTGTGTCTGCTTGCTTGCAACGTGATATAATGCAAGCAAAACATGCAAGAATGGGAGGAGTGAAATCATGCCATCCATCACTGTTCGAAACGTGCCAGACGAGGTGCATCGCGCATTGCGGGTCCGTGCCGCACGACATGGCCGCAGTGCGGAAGCGGAAATACGCGACATTTTGGAGCATGCCGTAAAACCGTCGAAAAGGATTCGTCTCGGCGAGGAGCTGGCGGCTTTGGGCCGCAAGATTGGGCTTACGGACGAAGATTTCGAGGTCTTTGAAACAGTGCGCGACAAGACCCCGGCCGAACCTTTGAGGTTTCATGAATGATCGTTCTCGACACCAACGTCATTTCCGAGGCGATGAAACCGAATCCGATCCCGGCTGTGCGGGCTTGGTTGAATGCGCAAGCGGCCGAAACCCTGTATCTGTCCAGTGTGGCACTGGCCGAAATACTGTTCGGCATTGGGGCCTTGCCGGCGGGCAGCCGCAAGAATATGTTGGAACGTGTTCTCGATGGACTGCTGGAGCTGTTCCGGGATCGCGTGTTGCCGTTTGATGCCGAGGCAGCACGCCACTACGCCAAACTGGCCGTAATGGCCAAAAACAGCGGTCGCGGCCTCCCCATGGCGGACGGATATATAGCTGCCATTGCGGCCTCGCGGGGATTTATCGTGGCATCACGCGACACGTCTCCCTATAAAGCGGTTGGTTTGCAAGTCATCAACCCTTGGGAGGAAGGGTAGCCAAAATTCAGGGTCAGGCCTTGCATGAATGCACGCAGTTCGCATATGCGGCCAACGAAAACGTAAACACATCAGCCAACCAGAGAGAGTCCCTTCCATGTTCCCCAGAAAAGGCATCAGCCTGCTGGAGGCGAGGATGTACATCGCCACCCTGGAGAAACGCCAGGGGCTCAAGGTGGCCTGCCCCGAGGAGATCTGCTACCGGCGGGGCTGGATCGACGCCGACCAGTTGCGCTCCCTGGTCCAGCCACTCTCCAAGAACGGCTACTGCCGCTACCTGCTCGGGATTCTCACGGAAAAGGTCTTCTGATCATCTCCGGGGCGAAGTCTCCTTTACCTGTAGGCAACCGTTGCTTCTTGCTTCCCTTTAGCCCCCAAGGTTGCCAGGCTCAAGCCAGGAGAAAGTCGCTGCCCGCCAGGGCCGGATGCGTCGTTGTTCCGCCGAGGATAGCGATTTGCACAGCGTCCGCCACTCCGCTGCCGTCCGGATCATAGGAGAGCACGCCCGTGGCGGTGTTGTACAGGAGGCGATCGTCTCCATCGCGCCCGGCAACCACCTCGCTCCCGGCCAGGAATTGTCCGTCGGACAAGCCGCCGTCGGCAGTGGCGGTCAGGGCGGTGAATACGGCCCGGCTGAGCTGGATGCTGTCTGCTCCAGTTTGAAAATCAGCCACCACATCCACCCCAGCCGCCCCATTCGACCCTGCGCCAAAAACAAAGAGGTCGGCGCCGTTGCCGCCGCTCAGCCAGTCGTTGCCAGCGCCGCCCAGTAGGGTGTCCGCTCCGGCGCCGCCGCCAAGGGTATCGTCGTATGCGGTGCCAACCAGCCGGTTGGCACCGGCGTTGCCGCTGATGGCCAGGGCGTTGCCCACCGCCGCCGCATCAACATGCAGGGAGATGGTGCCGCTGCTGTTGGCAAGCGCGCCAGACCCCATGCCGATGACCACCCGCTCGATGCCCGTGTCCCCGGCAAACAGGGTAAGGGTGCTCGCCCGCTGCGCGGCAAAGCGAATTTCATCTTCCCCCGCGATGCCGCTGTCGCTGATCTCCGCGGCAGCATGCTCCACGGTGCCGCCGATCAGGTACACATCCGCGCCGTCCCCGCCGTCCAGGACATCGAGGCCGCCCTTCCCGTCCAGGAGATTGCTGGCGCTGTTGCCTATAAGCACGTTGGCCAGGCCGTTGCCGGTGGCGCTGATCGCCGCGGCCCCGGTGAGGAGCAGCTGCTCGACGTTATTCGCCAGGATATAACTCGCCGAGGACTCAACCCGATCGATCCCGCCGGCCATGGACTCAACAACCACATCCTGCCTGTCGTCCACCAGATAGGTGTCGTTCCCCGCCCCACCGATCATCCGGTCGATGCCGGCGCCACCGTCGAGCTGATCATCCCCGGCGTTGCCGGTGAGGGTGTCGTTGCCGCCAAGGCCAGCAAGGGTGTCCGCGACCGGCGATCCCTCCAGCCGGTCTCCCCCGCCGTCACCGACCAGCGACAACCCGGAAAACAACGCCGCGCCGATGGAATAGCCCCCAACCCCCGTCCACCAGTCGTAGGCGCCAAGAAAGTACGTGGCGGTTTCGGTGGCGGTGTAAACGATCCTGGCGGCGGTGGTGGTTCCGTCGGCGTTGTTGTTGTAGGCAAGCCCTTGCAGGGAGGGGCCATACAGCTCCAGATGGGGATCGAGGTTTCCGCACCGGCCAGTCAGGGTAAAGGCATAGGTGTTGCCGGCCTCAAGCTCGACCCGGAACAGGTCGCCGTCCTGGACGGTCTCGATCGCTCCGGAGACCAGCGGCCCGCCCACCTCGACCACGCCGGTGGTGGAGGCGGAGAGGGGGTAGTCGTCGACCTGGACAACCGGCCTGCTATCGTCGTTCAAAATGGTTGCCGTGGCCACCGCCGCGCCAAGCTCGATCCCCGTCGAGGGGTTGGCGAGGGTCAACACAAAGCTCTCATCCGCCTCCCACACCGTGTCTCCGGCAACCGCAACCTGAATAACCCCACTGGTCTGGCCTGGCTGGATAAGCAGGTTTCCGGCCGTTCCGGAGGAAAAGTCGGCGGCATCCGCCGGAGATCCGCCCGCCCCGGCCACGCTCCAGTGGAGGCGCTGCTCTGTGGCGGCGGCAGCGGTAAGGTTGACGGTGAAGTTAAAGAGAGTGGCATTGCCACTGCCTTCCGCCAAGGAGGCCGCACTCGCGCTGACCGAGACAATGGGCCGCTCGGTGGCGGTAACGCCGAAATCGCTGGCCAAACGAACCGTGTCCGAGAATTGGAACCGCTCGATCCCGCTTGCCGTGTCAGTCCCGGTATTCTGGCCGGCAATGGTGAACTGGCCATTGACGAAGGATACCGCGTAGGAGGAGAACAGCCCGGCGAGGATGAGAGTGTCTGTCCCCTCGCCTCCGGCGAGCAGGTCGTCGCCAGCCCCGGCGACCAGGGTATCGTTGCCGGCGCCGCCAAAGAGCTGGTCGTTGCCGGCACCGCCATCCAGACGATTGTTCACGGCATTGCCGTTGATGATGTCGGCGCCGCGGCCGCCGGTGGCATTCTCGACCTCGCTGTTAAAGGCGATGGCGATGTTGTTGGTCATGCTGCCACAGGAGGAGAAGTGGCCGGGATTGAGATCGATGGTACAGGGGGTGCTCCAGCCGCTCAGATCCAGGGTGTCAAGGCCGCCCGCATCGTAGATGGTGAGGACCGGGTGGAGGTTGATGGTGAAGTTGTAGATGGAGGCAAGGCTGCCGGTGACATTGCATCCGAAACCGTAGATGGTGTCGCCGGAACGGGTGGTGGTTTCGGCGCCGTACATGGCCTGCAACGCCATGATATCATAGAGCATCGGCGTTTGCGGGGCATGCACCCTGCCGTCGCCGCCAACCCAGTCGGCCCAGGCGACCAGGCTGTCGGGGCTGCTCGCCCCGCCACACCAGTTGGGGCCGAAATAGGACATCACCGAATAGACCGTGCTGTCCTGGAGGCAGGAGGGGGTGAAATCGCCACTGCCGTTGTAGTTACCCATGTGGTTAAGACCAAAGGCATGGCCGATCTCATGCAGGTATGAGAAAAACCCGTGCTCCCCGATCTTCGGGTTGAGCAGATCGGCGTACAACCGACTGAACCAGACACTGCCCTGGGATGGCGAATAGGTGTGGGCGTACTCGACGCCGGTCCCGGTAAAACCGAACTCGATATTGGACGCGGTAGCGGTTGTCCTCTGCAGGTCAGGGGCGATGAGGTCGTCCCACTCGTGGAGGGCATACTCGGCATAGTACTGCTGGCTCGGGGTCAGCGCCTGAAAGCCGACCCGCTCGGTGGCGCCGTAGATGCCGCTGGAGGCCGAGGGGAACGCGTAGGTAATGGTGGAACCTGTCCACCGATAGCTGGAGGCGAGCTGGGATTGGATCTGTTGGTCGGTCCAGGAAGCGAGCGACATAAGTCACCTCCTGCTGTCCTTATCGGACAAACCGAGGTGGCGCGCTCGCCGGACGAACCTGGGGAGTGGAAACTACCCGCAAGACACCCAGATCTATGCAACCCGGCTACCCTTCCTAAAACAGGGGAGGGCCCGTGGCTTTGCGTCCGGAGGTTTCCCTCCGTTTGCCCTTTGATCTTACTTATTTTGTATAATGATTATCAGAAATATGTCAAGAGAATTCAGAGCAGCCTTCTGGCACCCGGCCCTTCCATGTTCGCCCAGAAACACGGGGCGGGATCCATCACTCCTCTTCCGCGGCCATCTTTTCAAGGACGATGCGGTCGTTGGTGAAAACGCAGATACCGGCGGCGATCCGCATGGCCTCGCGACAGATCCCCTCGGCGGAGAGGTCGCTGTGCGCCACCAGCGCCTGGGCGGCGGCCTGGGCATAGGGGCCGCCGGAACCAATGGCCAGCACCCCGTCGTCCGGCTCGATCACGTCACCGGTACCGGAGAGGAGCAGCGAATGCTTCTTGTCCACCGCCACCAGCATCGCCTCAAGCCGCCTGAGCATCCGATCGGTCCGCCAATCGCGGGCCAGTTCCACGGCTGAACGCATCAGATTGCCATTAAACTGCTCCAGCTTCTGCTCCAACCGATCGAACAGGGTGAAGGCGTCGGCGGTGGCCCCGGCGAAACCGGTGATCACCCGGCCATTGTGCAGCAGCCGGACCTTGCGCGCCTCGTGTTTCATGACGGTGTTGCCCAGGGAGACCTGGCCGTCGCCGGCCACGGCCACCTCGCCCCGATGACGGACCGTGATGATGGTGGTGGATCTGATCTTCATGAGAGTTCCTCCTCGATGGACGCCTGGGGTGCGCGCCTTGCCTTGGGATGGGCCTGATCGTACACCGCGCTCAGATGGTCAAGGTTCAGATGGGTATACCGTTGGGTGGTGGAGAGGCTGGCATGGCCGAGCAATTCCTGAACCGTGCGCAGGTCCGCTCCCATCTCCAGCAGGTGGGTGGCAAAGGAATGGCGCAGGGCATGGGGGGTGACCCTGTTGGCGATCCCTGCCCGCTGGGCATACAACCCCACCAAGCGCTCGACACTGCGGGTGGTGAGCCTGCCTCCCCGGCTGTTCAAGAAAACCGCCTGCCGCTCCGACGCATCCCCCCTGGCGAGACGCTCCCTACAGAGGCGCTCCCGCTGGGGCAGGTACTGCCGAACCGACTCCACCGCGGGATCGCCCACCGGCACCAGCCGTTCCTTGCCCCCCTTGCCGCGCACCCGCACCATCCCCTGGTCCAGGTCAAGGCGCTCAAGATCGAGCGCCGCCAGTTCCGCCACCCGGAGCCCGGTGGAGTAGAGGATCTCCAGAATTGCCCGGTCGCGGGCGGCAAAGGGGTCGTCGGCCCCAGGCGCCTCAAGCAGGGAAAAGACCTCGTCCACTGTCAGAAACACCGGGATATGGCGCTCCTGACGAGGGGTGGCGATGGCGGAGACCGGATCGACGACCAAGGCTCCCCTTCTGATCAAAAAACGGAAAAAGGTGCGCAAGGCTGAGAGCTTGCGCGCCACCGAACTTGCCTTGTTGCGACGGTTCAGGCCATGCACATGCGCCCGCACCGCCTGGGGAGTGATGGCGGCAATGGCGCTCTGCGCGCCGACAGAGGCGGCAAACTCGGCAAGATCCCGGCCATAGCTCTCCACGGTTTTCTCGGAGTAGCGGCGCTCCACGGAGAGCCACTCGAGAAATCCTGCGATATGGGGCGCCAGGGAGTTCTCCATGCCCATCTTCTCAGCCCATGCCCCGCAACACCGAAACCAGCGTCAAACCACCGTATGCCGTCAGCCAGACAAGGACAAAGGCCCACAAGCGACCGCGCCATTTCTCCTCCCTGGGCGCGAGCAGCAGGGCGCCGAGCAGGGTGGCCGGAATGAGCACCCCGGCCACCAGCGGGTCCAAGTGGCGCAGCAGCTCCTGCAACCCCAGAAAGAACCACGGTCCCTGGATATGGGAAACTCCCAGGCGGGCAGGCTCCATGGGCGCCGCCACCAAGAACGAAAAGAGCACCAGGCCTGCCAGGAGAAGGCTGTGCTGGCCTGGGGAAACCCGGTAGCGGCGAAGATGATCCCAGCAGCAGATCCCCCATCCCACCCCCAGGCCGATGAGGTGGTTGGCGTACACCCGCTTCATGCCCTCGGCCTCGATGGCAAAGAGAACGGAATTCAAAAACTTGCCGATCACCGGGATGGCCAGGGTAATGTTCTCGGCGATCACCCCGGCCGCCTCGCCGGTGGCGTCGCCGCGCAGTACATACCCGGTGAAAAGCAGCAGAAGGCTCGCGGGCACCGACCCTGCCAGGAGAAGCCATTTGGGAGAGGCCATCTTCTGGTCGCCCCGGTCGAGCACGATGGCGGCCAGGTGGAGCAGCGAGAAGAGAAAGAAGAGCTGGCTCGAGTAGAAGTGGCAGGAACGCCAGAAGCGGCCGAAGGGGGCGAGCAGTTCCACCACCCCGGCCGAGTAGAAGGGGTTGGCGGGGTCGTACTGGAGCGCCACCACCAGGCCGGAGACGACCGAAAGGTAGAGGCTGACCAGGCTCATGCCGCCCCAACGGCTTTCAAGAAAAAGGGTGCGCAACCGCATGAAATCAGAGGATGGCAACGGTGTACCCCTTCACCTCGCTGCCCTCGCGGCTGACGGTGACATCAAAACGGGGGAGGTTCTTCCGGGCCGGGCCAGCCAGCCGGACGCCATCCTTGGAAAAGCGGCTCTGGTGGCAGGGACAGACAAGCTGCCCCTCCTTTTCCTGGAAGTTCAGCCGGCAGCCCAGATGGGTGCACTTGCGGGAGACCGCCAGCGGCGTATGGCCATCGACAAAAAGGATGAAGTCATGCTCAACCAGAAAGCCCGCGCCGGTCACCGGCTTGGCCACCGTGACCAGACGCGGTTGCCTGGGAAGCTGGTAACCCAGAAAGCGGAAGACCGGGTAGAGCAACGCCCCAGCGGAAAGCCAGCGCAGCCAACTCCAGGTCGAGACGAGCAAGCGCCGCCGATCCAGGGACGGCTGCTGGTCGCTCCCGCCGCAACACTCCCCTGCCCCGCCGCTCATGGCGCGATGAATCTGGCCCGCAGCCGCTCGCAGACGTGGTCCGGCACCAGGCCGCTCACGTCACCGCCGTGGCGGGCCGCGTCCTTGATGATGCTTGAGCTGATGTAGATCCAGCGGAAGCCGGTCATCAGAAAGACCGTCTCCACCTCCCGCTCGATCCGGCGGTTCATCAGGGCGAGCTGGAACTCGTAGTCGAAATCGGACACCGCCCTCAGTCCGCGGATGATCGCCTTGGCGCCGCGGCGGTAGGCGAAGTCCACCAGGAGGCCGGAAACCACCTCCACGTCGATGCGGTTCTCCTCGGCCGGAAAACAGGCGCGGATCATGGCCACCCGCTCCTCCAAGGTGAAGAGCGGCTGCTTGCCAGGGTTCCTGGCAATGGCGATGATGACACGGTCGAAGAGATTGAGGCTGCGGTGGATGATATCCAGATGGCCGTTGGTGATCGGATCGAAGGTGCCAGGGTAGACGGCGATGGACTCGGTGGTCTGAACCGGGGTGAAGGGCTCGTAGTTACTCATGGCCATCGTCCTCCCTGTGGCGGTAGAACCAGAAGCCGACCTCGCCGTAGCGCCGCTGGTCAACGCAATGCCAGGGGCCGGCCTCCTCGGGACACTGGCCGGTACTGCGCTCCTCGACCACCATGGTGGCGGTGGGCGCAAGCAGGGGCCGTGCACTTGCGGCAAGCGCGGCCAGCACAGCCTGGGCCAGGCCCTTGCCATAGGGCGGATCGAGAAAGATCAGATCGAAGCCGGCAGCGGGCGCCACTGCTTCGAGAAAGGCCACCCCCTTGGACAAATCGCGCTGGATGACCCGCGCCCGCTCGGTAAAACGGCAGGCACTTATGTTGGCGCTGATCAACTCCGCCACCTGGCGGTCGCTGTCGACAAAAACGGCCTGGGCCGCGCCCCGGCTCAGGGCCTCAAGGCCCAAGGCGCCGGTGCCGGCAAAAAGATCAAGCACCATTGCCCCCTCCACCCGGCCGGCCAGGATGCTGAAGAGCGCCTCCCGAGCCCGGTCGGAGGTGGGACGGATCAGGTTGCCAAAACGGTTGCCCGGCGCAAGCAACCGCCGGCCCCGGGCACTGCCGCTGATTATCCGCAAATTACAGGTAATCCTTGATCAGCACTTCCGCGATCTGCACCGCGTTGAGGGCCGCGCCCTTCAGGATGTTGTCGGCCACCACCCACAGGTTGATGCCGTTGGCGATGGACTCGTCCTCGCGGATACGGCCCACCAGGGTCTCAAACTTGCCGGCACAGTCGATGGCCATGGGATACTGGCTCAGGGTCGGCTCGTCCACCAGTTTGACGCCGGGTGCATTCTTCAGAAGCGCCTTGACCTCGGCGGCGGTGATCTTCTTCTCGGTCTCGATGTTCACCGACTCGGAGTGGCCGTAGAAGACCGGCACCCGCACGGTGGTAGCGGTGACCCCAATGGTGGGATCCTCGAACATCTTGCGGGTCTCGTTGACCATCTTCATCTCTTCCTTGGTATAGCCGTTGTCAAGGAAGGAGTCGATCTGCGGCAGGCAGTTGAAGGCGATCTGGTGGGGATAAACGCTCTTCTCCATGGGCTTCCCGGCGGCATAGGCGCGCACCTGGGCATCCAGCTCCTCGATGGCCTTGGCGCCGGTGCCGGAGACGGCCTGGTAAGTGGAGACCACGATGCGCTTGATCCGCACCTTGTCGTGGATGGGTTTCAATGCCACCAGCATCTGGATGGTGGAGCAGTTGGGGTTGGCGATGATGCCGCGCTTCTTGTACTGGGCGATGGCGTGCGGGTTCACCTCCGGCACCACCAAGGGGATCTCAGGATCCATGCGGTAAGCGCTGGAGTTGTCCACCACCACCGCGCCTGCGGCGGCGGCCGCAGGCGCAAACTCCAGGGAGCGGGAGGCGCCGGCCGAGAAGAGGGCGATGTCGATGTCCTTGAAGGAGTCCTTGGTCATCTCCTGAACCGCGATCTCCTGGCCCTTGAATTTGAGCTTTTTGCCCACTGAGCGGGCCGAGGCAAGCAAGCGCAGCTCATCCAGGGGGAAGTCCCTGCGTTCCAAAACATCCAGCATGGCGCCACCCACCGCGCCGGTGGCGCCGGCAACCGCTACCTTGAATTTCCGTGTTGATGCAGTCATTGTTGTCCCTTATCTCGTAAAAGAACCAGGAAGCTTTCCTTCCCGAATATAGGTTGCTGGCATCAAATGAGGACGATACCAAAATTTTGATTATGGAGTTCTCCGAGTACCATTGGCATCACCCCATTGCTTCACGCGTGATGCCAACCAGAGGCTTAGAGTAATTTCTGGATTGATACTGAAGTCCCTATTGGAGGCAGATTATGCAAACGAGTACATGAGGTTACAGTATACGCCCCTGTCGTTGCGGAGGTAAACTCAACGGTAAATTGGCAGTTGGATCCATCAGCATCAGTCATGAATTGGACTGTACCAAGATTTCCTTGGAGTGCTCCCACCAATACATCACAGGTAAGAAAGTCACTGTCGATTTCAGTAAAAATCAACGTGTTGCCGTTACTGTAAACCTGATAAAACCAGGGGCTGCCCGGGGTTATCCAAATTCCATCATACTCTCCAGCAAAAGCCGTCGCGCCGAACAGTAACTGCCAAACCGTCATGCATGCCAACACTCCCTTCTTCACTGTATCCTCCACGCGAAATAGTGCGGTAAACAATGGGTTCCAGTCTTCAAGAGGATTATTGGCCAGCAACCACAGAGCCTACCGCGTGGTTTCCTTTCTGATGAAGACCAGCCGGTTCAGGGCGTTCAGATACGCCTTGGCCGCAGCGGTGATGATGTCCGGATCGGCGCCCTGCCCCACCACCACCTTGCCCTGGTCCTCCACCCGCACCAGCACCTCGCCCTGGGCATCGGTACCACCGGAGATGGAGCTGACCGAGAAGTAGAGCAGCCTGCTGGTGGTCCGGGTCAACTCGGCAATGGCCCGGAAACAGGCGTCGATGGGCCCGACCCCGATGCAGGCCATCTCCCGCTCTTCTCCGTCCACCAACAGCCGGACCGCCGCGGTGGGCAGGCTCTTGTTGCCGCTCATCGCGCCCAGGTGGACCAGGGAGTAGGTCTCGGTGATCCGCAGCACCTCGTCCATGAGGATGGCCTCCAGATCCTCGTCGAACATCTCCTTCTTGACGTCGGCCACCTCCTTGAAACGGGCAAATACCCGGTTCAACTCGTCCTCGGAGAGGGTGTAGCCCAGGGCGGCGGTGCGGTCCTTCAGGGCATGGCGGCCCGAGTGTTTGCCCAGCACGATGTTGCCGGTGGAGATGCCCACGTCGGCCGGGTTCATGATCTCGTAGGTGGTGCGCTCCTTGAGCACGCCGTCCTGGTGGATGCCGGACTCATGGGCAAAGGCGTTGGCCCCGACCACCGCCTTGTTGGGCTGCACAGGAATGCCGGTGATGGTGGTGACCAGCCGGCTGGTGGGATAGATATGCTCGGTGACGATGTCGGTGTGCACCACCATCTGGTCGCGCCTGGTGCGGATGGCCATCACCACCTCTTCCATGGCGGTGTTGCCGGCCCGCTCGCCCAGGCCGTTGATGGTGCACTCCACCTGGCGGGCGCCATTGTTCACCGCAGCCAGGGAATTGGCCACCGCCAGCCCCAAGTCGTTGTGGCAGTGGACGCTCAGCACCGCCTTGTGGATGTTGGGGATGTTGGCGATCAGATAGGCGATCTTCCGGCCGAACTCGTCGGGCAGCGCGTAGCCGGTGGTGTCCGGAAAGTTGAGCGTCGTGGCGCCGGCATCGATCACCGCTGCAAAGACCTTGCAGACAAAGTCCAGGTCGCTCCGGGAGGCGTCCTCGGCGGAGAACTCCACATTGCTGGTATACTTGGCCGCGTGCTTCACCGAGGCAATGGCCAGCTCCAACATCTGGTCCCGGTCCATCCGGAGCTTGTGCTTGAGATGGATGTCCGAGGTGGCCAGAAAGGTATGGATGCGCGGGTTTTCGCCGCCCTTGAGCGCCTGCCAGGCGGTGTCGATATCTTTCACATTGCAGCGGGCCAGGCCGGCGATCTGGGCGCCCCGGATGTTGTCGGCGATGTTTTTGACACATTCGAAATCGCCCGGCGAGGCCACCGGAAAGCCGGCCTCGATCACGTCCACCTTCAACTTGACCAACTGCTGGGCCAGGCGGAACTTCTCCTGCATGTTCATACTGGCGCCGGGGGACTGCTCCCCGTCGCGCAGGGTGGTATCAAAGATAAACAATTTTTCTGACATGTCTCTGCTCCTCAAGGCCTGGCCGCGCTTGGCGCCAGCCAAACCACCGCTCTATATCACGTTTTCCTGTTCCTCGACCGCGTGTTTATCCCGTACCAGCAGATGGTACCCCGCCGCAAGCGGGCCGGATAGAATGTAGAGCGCGACAATGGCGAAGAGGGTAACCTGCGGCTCGGTGGCCAGCACCATGATCACCAGCACCATGCCCACCAGCACCTGGAACTTCTTGGCCCGGTCGGTCTTGGGATGCTTGAAGCTCTGGTAGGGAACCGAACTGACCATCAGGTAGGAAAGGCAGTACACCACCCCCAGCACGGTGTTGTTCCGGATCGGGCCGGAGAGGCCGAAGAAGTCGCAGAACAGCACCGATGTGGCGATGAGCGAGCCGGCTGCCGGGCACGGCAGACCGGTAAAGGCGGTCTTCACCGAGCCGGTGTCCTGGGTGTTGAAGCGGGCCAGCCGCAGCGCCGTGGTGGCGACATAGAGAAAGGCGGCAAGCCAGCCATAGCGACCGTAGTCGCGCAGCACCCACTCGTAGGCGAGGATGGCGGGGGAGACACCAAAGGCGACCAGATCGCAAAGCGAGTCATACTCCATGCCGAAACGGCTGGTGGTGCCGGTCATCCGGGCCACCCGGCCGTCCAGGCCGTCGAAAATCCCGGAAACCAGGATGGCCACGGCGGCATGCATGTATTGGCCGTTGATGGCGGAAACAATGGCGTAAAAACCGCTGAACAGGCTGACGGTGGTGAGGGCGCTCGGCAACAGGCAGATCTTGCCCTTCTTGCCCTCTTCGCCGCCCTTCTTGTTGCCCTTGCTCATGCTCCCTCCAAGACTGTTCCGATGGTGCTCAAGGCAGATACCCCAGGACCGACTCGCCGGCCCGCACCTTCTGGCCCAGCACCACCTCCAATTGTACCTGCTGCGGGAGGTAGAGATCAACCCTGGAGCCAAAGCGGATCAGCCCGAACCGCTCGCCCCGCGCCAAGGCATCGCCCTTGCCCGCCCAACAGACAATCCGGCGGGCGATAAGGCCGGCCACCTGCACCACGGCCAGCCTGCGATGGTTGCCGGTGTCGATGGTCAAGGCGCACGCCTCGTTCTCCAGGGCGCCCCGCTCGGTGTCGGCCGAAAAGAACTTGCCGGGAAAGTACTGGACCCGGCTCACCGTGCCGGAAAAAGGCACCCGGTTGACATGGACGTTGAAGACGTTCATGAAGATGCTCACCTTGTAGGCATGCTCCTTCAGGAACCGGTTGTCGAACACCTTCTCGATGACGATGACCTTGCCGTCCGCCGGCGAGACGATGACGTCCTCCTCCTCCGGGGCGATCCGTTCCGGATCACGGAAGAAGTAGAGGACAAAGGCGGTGACCGCCAGCATGATCAGGGCGGCGCAGTCGTAATCCAGCAGCGCCAGCACCACGGCGGTCAGGGCGGCAAAGCCGATGAACGGATAGCCTTCCAGGGCCACCGGAACTTGCGGTTTTTTCATATCCTCACTGTCGCTTCTCGAACCGCCTGTGCCGGCCGGCGGAAGCCCGACCACGGCGTGGCCATGCCTTGGTTGCCCAGGCCCCAATAAAAATGAACTGGCAGGCCAGGCCCTCCCAAAACGGGAAGAGGCTGGCCTCCCAGTTCCACATGCCCCGGTGGTCCGGGATGGTTACGCCTTGGAGGCCCGGGTCATGGCGATGGTGCCGGAGCGGACGATCTCCTGGATGCCGATGGGCCGGAGGATGTCGATCACCGCCTGGATCTTGCTCGCCTTGCCGGTGATCTCCACCACGTAACTCTTGGGGCCGACGTCGATGACCTTGCCCCGGAAGATGTCCACGATACGCAGCACCTCGGCGCGGGTATGCGCCTCGGCCTTGACCCGGATCAGGGCCATCTCGCGCTCCACGTACTCGTGCTCGCTCATGTCGGTGACCTTGATCACGTCGATGAGCTTGTGGAGCTGCTTGGTGATCTGCTCGATGATCATGTCATCGCCGGTGGTCACCAGGGTGAGGCAGGAGACCTCCGGGTCCAGGGTCACGGCCACGGAGAGGCTTTCGATGTTGAAGCCGCGTCCGGAGAAGAGGCCGGTGACCCGGGAGAGCACGCCCGGTTTGTTCTGCAGCAGTACGGAAATGGTATGTCTCATGGTTGATACCCTATCGTTGTCCGTTCTCGGTTAGACCTTAAACCAGCAGCATCTCGGTGGTGGCCTTGCCGGCCGGCACCATCGGGTAGACGCACTCTTCCCTGGCGATGACGAAGTCCATGAAGACGGTGTTGTTGATCTTCAGGGCCTCCTTGATCACCGGCTCCACGTCGCTCGGCTTCAGTGCCCTGAGGCCAACCGCTCCGTACGCCTCGGCCACCTTGACGAAGTCGGGGGCGACCTCCATGACGGTCTGGGAGTACTTCTTGTCGTAGAACAGCTCCTGCCACTGGCGAACCATGCCCAGGTACTGGTTGTTCAGGATGGCGACCTTGACCGGCAGCCGCTCCTGCCGACAGGTGGCCAGCTCCTGGATGTTCATCTGGATGGAGCCGTCGCCGGCGATATCGATGACCACCTTGTCCGGCGCCGCCATCTGGGCGCCCATGGCCGCCGGGAACCCGTAGCCCATGACGCCCAGGCCGCCGGAGGTGGCCCACTGGCGCGGCTTGTTGAAGTGATAGAACTGGGCGGTCCACATCTGATGCTGGCCAACCTCGGTGGTGATGATCGCATCGCCGCCGGTCAGTTCGCTGATCTTCTGGATGACGAACTGCGGCTTGATGACGTCGGTCTCCTCCACATAGCCCAGGGGATGCTTGTTCTTCCACTCGCGGATCTGATCGTGCCAGGGCTTGTGCTTGGCGGCCATGGCCTCGCGGCTGAACTCGCTGGAACGGTTGAACCAGTCGTTCATGGCGGCCAGGGCGTGCTTGCAGTCGGCCACGATGGGGATGTCCACCTTGACGTTCTTGCTGATCGAGGAGGGGTCGATGTCCACATGGATGATCTCGGCGTGCGGCGCGAAGGCATCCACCCGGCCGGTGACCCGGTCGTCGAAGCGGGCGCCCACCGCGATGAGCGCATCGCAGTTGGCCACCGCCATGTTGGCGTAGTAGGTGCCGTGCATGCCGAGCATGCCCATGGAGAGCGGGTCGGAGCCCGGGAAGCCGCCCAGCCCCATGAGGGTCATGGTGACCGGGATGTCGAGCTTCTTGGCCAGCTCGGTGAGTTCCTCGTGGGCGTTGGCCGCGATGACGCCACCGCCGATGTACAAGACCGGCCGCTTCGATTTGAGAATCGACTGGCACGCCTTCTCGACCTGGCCCGGATGGGGCTCGTAGGTCGGCTTGTAGGTGCGCATGCGGATCGGCTTGGACTCCGGATAGGCGATGCGGGTGGCCAGCACGTCCTTGGGCAGGTCGACCAGGACCGGGCCGGGCCGGCCGGTGCGAGCCAGATGGAAGGCCTCGCGGATGGTCGGCACCAGCTCGGCCGCGTCCTTGACCAGGTAGTTGTGCTTGGTGATCGGCCGGGTGATGCCAACGATGTCAACCTCCTGGAAGGCATCGTTGCCGATCAGCTTGGTGGGCACCTGGCCGGTGAAGACCACCAGCGGAATGGAGTCCATGTAGGCGGAGGCGATGCCGGTGACCGCGTTGGTGGCCCCGGGCCCGGAGGTGACCAGGGCAACGCCGACATCGCCCTTGATCCGGCCATAGGCATCGGCGGCGTGCACCGCGGCCTGCTCGTGACGGGTCAGGACGTGATGAACGGCGTCCTGCTTCATCAGCTCATCGTAGACATCGATGAGCGCTCCGCCCGGATAGCCGAAGATAACCTCAACCCCATGTTCTTCCAGGCATTTGATGAACGCCTGCGCACCTGTGAGTTTCATACGCTGTTCCTACCTTGTGGGTTCTGGTGGTAAAAAAATATATGTAATCTCTCTTGTATGGCGGCAATCGGCGGCCACTCCGAGAACAGCCGCTCCTGAAAAAAACTGGAATCTTGAATATTATTGCAAAAGCCCCTCTTGTCAAGTGGCTTTGTGGGATGGACAAACGCACAAGGGCGCTAGAGAAATGAGGATTTCCCAGCCAACCCCCTTGTCCAGGCCTCAGGCTGGTGTATAGTGAAGACAAGAAAAATTCTCCGTTACCCGAGAGGAGCATGCCATGACCGCACCTGCCATTCACGACCTTGTCATCATCGGCGGAGGGCCCGGCGGCTACACCGCCGGCATCTATGCCCGCCGGGCCGCCCTTGACACGGTGCTGCTCGAGAAAGGAATCCCCGGTGGACAGCTCAACAACACCGGCGAGGTGGAAAACTGGCCCGGCACCAAGCTCATCAGCGGAGCCGAGCTGGCCATCCAGTTTTCCGAACATGCGGCGAGCTACGATCTTGCCGTGGTCAACGCGGCCGCAGCCGTCATCGAACCTGGCCCGGATCATCACCGTGTGCATCTCGACGACGGCAAGACCCTGTCCTGCCACGCCGTGATCCTCGGCACCGGCGGCAGTCCTCGCAAGCTGGGCATTCCCGGCGAGGACGCCTATTACGGCAAGGGGGTTTCCTACTGCGCGGTGTGCGACGGCTTCTTCTTCCGCAACAAGACCGTGGTGGTGGTGGGCGGCGGGGACGCGGCCCTGGAGGAATCACTCTATCTGGCCAAACTCGCCAAACAGGTCTACATCGCCCACCGCCGGGATGCCTTCCGCGCCGGCATGATCCTGCAAAAAAGGGTGCTGGCCGAACCGAAGATCACCGTGCTGTGGAACACTGTCCTCACCGAGGTGCTGGCCGATCCCCAGGGGGTGAACGCTGTGGCCACCCGCGATACCGTGAACGGCTCCGAGGGTCGGATCGACACCGATGGGGTTTTCGTCTTCATCGGCTTTGAGCCCAACAACAGCATCGTGCCCGCCGGGGTCAAGATGAACGCGAACGGGTATGTGGTAACCGACGAGAAGTGCGAAACCTCCATCCCAGGCATCTTTGCCATCGGCGACCTCAAGGAGAAGTACGCCCGCCAGATCGTCACCGCGGCCGGCGACGGATGCACCGCCGCCCTGGCCGCCGCTCACTACGTGGAAACCAGAAAGGCCAGCATGGGCGCGGCATGATGATGTCGATGGAGGTTGCCGCCCCGGATCATGCCCTGACCGAATGGATGCGGGGAATACGACGCAGGCTGCACCAGCACCCCGAGCTTTCTGGAGCGGAGCATGAAACCGCCGCCTTGATCGCTTCCTCCCTGCACGAGTTGGGGATCGCCCATCGCCGTGGCGTGGCCGGGACCGGCGTGGTTGCCTGGCTGGGCGGGAACCGGCCAGGATTGCCGGGGGTTGCCCTGCGCGCCGACATGGACGCCCTCCCCATCAGCGAAGAGACCGGCTTGCCTTTTGCCTCCCAGGTCCCCGGGGTGATGCACGCCTGCGGCCATGATGGCCATGTGGCCATGCTGCTGGGGGCCGCCGCCCTTCTTGCCAAAACCGCCCTGCCGGGGCGGGTGGTGTTGCTTTTTCAACCTGCCGAGGAGGGTGATGGAGGAGCGGCCCGCATGATCGAGGAAGGGGCGCTGGACGGGGTGGGGATGATCTTCGGCGGCCATATCGACCGCAACTTTTCCCTGCGCGAACTGGTGGTTCAGCCCGGCCTGATCTGCGCCTCCACGGACGAGTTTCGCATCGAAATCACCGGGCCAGGCGGCCACGGCGCCAAGCCCCACGAAACCGCGGACTGCATCGTGGCGGCGGCCCAGTTGATCAACAGCCTGCAAACCATCGTCTCCAGGGAACTGCATCCCTGCCTGCCGGCGGTGGTCACCGTGGGCAGCATCCACGGCGGCACGGCAGCCAACGTCATTGCCAACCGCGTGGTCATCGAAGGCACGGTGCGCGCCACCAGTCCCGAGACAAGAACCTCCTGCCATGAGGCCCTGCGCCGCATGGTGGCGGCGGTTGCCGCCATGCATCGCGTCCAGGCACACTGCTCCCTCAGCGAAGGATACCCGCCGGTGGTGAACGATGCGGCAGCCACCGCCCTGGCGGGACAGGTGGCCGCCGCCACCGTGGGCCCGGAGCTGGTGCGCGGACAGCCCCTGCCAAGCATGGGCGCCGAGGATTTCGCCTACTTCTGCCAGGCTGCCCCTGGCTGCATGGTCCGCTTTGGGGCAAGACGCGACGATGGCGCCGGCGGCCCAGCCCACAGCCCCACCTTTGACTTCGATGAGGAGATCCTGCCCACCGGCGCGTTCTTCCTGGCCAGGGTGGCCGTCGCCGCCCTGGCCCACATGGCATCCATTCCTCCGACCCACGAGCAGACACCGTCACGACCATGACCACGCCCATTTCCCCGGATACCCGCGAGGACATCCTCTTCAGCATCATCAACCGCTTCATCGGGCTGCACAGCCGTGATGCGGTTCGCCACACCATCAACGACACCAGCCGCGAGTACCCTTTCGTGGCCATGGATCCCCGCCAGGTCTTTGCGCAGATCGCCTGCGTCGCCGAGCATCTTGGCCTGGATCCCGAATCACCGATGGCGGATCCGCCACGCTTCCTGGACATCGGCTGCGGCATCGGCAACGTGCTGCTCATGGCGGAGCAGTTCGGGTTTGCCGTCTACGGCATTGAAAAAGATCAATATCCGGCGACAATCGCCGCCAGGCTCATCGGCGAGGACCGGATCGATCAGGCGGATATCTGGAGCTATGGGGGATTTGACCGCTTCGAGGTGGTCTACTACTTCCGGCCATTCGCGGATCGGGAGCTGCAACTTCGCTTCGAGCGGCTGGTGGAGGATCGCCTCCGGCCAGGCGCCATCCTGATCGCCAATCACAAGAACAGCACCGCCATCGAGCAGGACAGCCGCTTTTCCCGACTCTGTCCCGGGTTGCCGGTGTGGATCAAGGACGACGGCGAGGCCATACGCTAGGAGCGCTCGTCTCGCCATGCAACCCGCCGCGCACTTTTTTCCCTCCCCGTGCTGTTTCTTTACTATAATAGAGAATAAAGCAATTGAACGAGGAGGCCAGCCATGCTGCGCGAACCCGCTGTCGCCCACCAGTTCTACCCCGGAGACCCCGCTGTCCTACGCCACACCCTTGACCAGCTTGTTCCGGTGGTCGCGGAGAAGCAACCGGCCATTGCCCTCATCGCCCCCCATGCAGGCTATGTCTACTCCGGCGGCGTGGCAGGAGAGACCTTCGCCTCGGTCACCATCCCGTCTGACATCGTGCTGATGGGGCCCAACCACCACGGCTATGGCGCGCCGATCTCGCTGATGACCCACGGCGGCTGGCGCATGCCCATGGGAAACGTGCCGATCAACAACACCCTGGCCGGATTGCTCCTGAAGCGATCAAGGCTCATCGAGGAGGATACCCTGGCCCACCGCTTCGAGCACTCCCTGGAAGTGGAGGTGCCCTTTCTCCAGCATCTCCAGCCGAGCCTGACCATAACCCCCTTGGTGATCTCGCATCTTTCCTATTCCTCCTGCCAGGAGGTTGGCGAGGCCATCGCCGCGGCAATCGAAGAATATGGCCGGCCGGTGCTCATCGTGGCCAGCTCGGACATGAGCCATTACGAATCCCGCGAGTCGGCCAGCGCCAAGGACAGCCTTGCCATGGAACGCGTCCTTGCCATGGACCCGGAGGGCCTCTACCGAACCGTGATGGACCGCCGCATCACCATGTGCGGCATCATGCCAGCCACCATCGCCATGGTGGCCGCCATCCGGCTGGGGGCCAAGCAGGCGCGGCTGGTGCGCTACACCGACTCCGGGGAGGTGAGCGGCGACACCCGGCAGGTGGTGGGATACGCTGGAATGGCGATCTCCTGAACAAAGCCGTTGCCCAGGTGACAATTCCCTTGACAGACAGGTGCGCGTCCTCTATTTTGCATCCGTTCTTTCCAAGAGCCACTGGGGGATCGTCTAACGGTAGGACTGCAGACTCTGACTCTGCCTGTCGGGGTTCGAATCCCTGTCCCCCAGCCAGCGAACGACAAGGGTTTCCGGTTGTCCAGGAAGCCCTTTTTTTATTCCAGGCGAAGAAGGGGTGCCTCCTGGTGCATCCGGCAGCGAGCAAGAACCCGGCAGTTCCCCATTCCGACGCCGAAGAAGCGCACGCTTCCCCTGGCAATACTCCCTGCACCCTCACCGTCTCCATCGTCACCTTTGCCCCTGACCTTCCCCTGCTCTCAGAGTGCATTGCCAGCCTCAACACCGCGGCTTGCGTTGCCATACAGCAAGGCATTCTTGCCAATGCCTCCCTTGACCTGATCGACAACGGTCCCGGCAACGAATGGCGCGAGCGACTCCTGGCTCTCAGCTACGATCTGCGGAGCAGGCCGGATTTTCTTCTGCCGATTCAGGTCCGCTCGGGCCATGGTAACCGTGGCTTCGGTGCTGGCCACAATATGGCCATTCGCGACTCCGCCGCCGATTTCCATCTGATTCTCAATCCGGACGTGATCCTCGACGCCCATGCCATTTCCGTTGGGCTCGTCTTCCTCAAGGAACATCCGCAAGCCGGGGTGGTTTCCCCCAAAGCCGAATCAGCGCCTGGGGTGCGCCAGTACCTGTGCCGCATCTACCCCAACCTGCTCGACCTCTTCCTGCGTGGTTTTGCCCCGCCCTTTGCGCGCAGGCCATTCGCCCGCCGTCTGGCGGCGGCGGAGCGGCGCGATGCCTGCGGCGAATCCCCCGCCCTGGACATGGAGATCATCAGCGGCTGCTTCATGCTCTACCGCCGGGAACTGCTGCAGCAACTCCACGGTTTTTGCGAGGACTTCTTTCTCTACTTCGAGGATTTCGACCTCTCCCTCCGCACCAGCAGAGTGGCGCGCCTCGCCTATGTGCCCGGGATGCGGATCCTTCACGCCGGCGGCAACGCCGGCCGCAAGGGTCTCAGGCATGTCCGGATGTTCGTCGCCTCGGCGTGGACCTTTTTCAACCGGCATGGGTGGCGGCTGTGGTGAGGCCCGAGACAGGACATGGTGGGCGGGTGCTGGTGACTGGCGCCACCGGCTTCATCGGCCGCGCCCTGTGCAGCCATCTCCTCCATGCCGGCATCGAGGTGAGGGGTACGACCCGCCGCCATAGCCACGACCACCTGCTGCATGTGGGGGATGTCCATGGCGCCACCGATTGGGGGCATGCCCTGACAGGGGTGCGGACCGTGGTGCATCTGGCTGGCAAGAGCGCGGCGCGACGCGGCCGCGATGACCTGGCCCTCTTGCAGGTCAATGTGGAGGGGGCCGTCAACCTGGCCCGTCAAGCGGCACGGGCAAAGGTCAAACGGCTTATCTACCTGAGCAGCGTCAAGGTGCTGGGGGAGTCTTCCCCTACCCCCTTCACCGCCCATGCCTCCCCCAATCCCGCCACCCCGTATGCCTGGTCCAAGCACGAGGCGGAACAGGCCCTGGCCGGGGTGGCCCGCCAAAGCGGCCTCGAACTGGTGATCCTGCGGCCGCCTCTGGTATACGGCCGTGGCGCCGCCGGCAACTTTGGCAAACTGCTCCGGCTGGCCGCCTCTGGCCTGCCGTTGCCCCTGGCCTCCGTCAACAACCAGCGGAGCCTGCTCTCCCTCGACAGCCTCTGCGACCTCATCCTCCTCTGCCTGCACCACCCAGAAGCCCCAAGGCATGCCTGGCTTGCCGCCGACGGCAGCCTCTCCACCCCGGCGCTTTTCCGGCTTCTGGCCGCCGCCATGGGCAAACCGGCGCGGCTTTTTCCGGCTTCTCCCACCGTGTTGCGTCTCTTCGGGGAGCTGAGCGGCACGGGCGATCTGCTGGCCCGCCTGCTCGACAGCCTGGAGGTGGACGACAGCCTCACCCGCCGGCTGCTCGGCTGGCGGCCGGCCTGCCCCCTGGCAGAAGGGCTGCGGCGGTGCCTGGCATGACCATGACGCTCTTGCTCCTGACTGGGTTCTGCGCCTGGGCGCTCACGGGCCTGATCCGCCGGATGGCCCTGCGCGCCGACATGCTGGACATTCCCGGTCCGCGCAGCTCCCACCACCACCCCGTTCCCCGCGGCGGGGGCCTTGCGGTGGTGGTGGTCTTTCTCGCGGCCAGCGGCTGGCTGAACAACCGGCAGTTGTTGCCGGCCGAGGCATTGCACGCCATGCTCTGGGGCGGTGGCCTGATAGCCCTGGTGGGCCTGATTGACGACTATCGCGGCCTGCCCGCCCTGGCGCGCCTCCTTGTCCATCTCGCCGCAAGCAACGCCAGCCTGGCCATCGCCGGGCTGCTCGATCAATCACTCTGGCCCCTGCCCATCTGGCTGGTCGCCCCGGCCCTCACCATTGGCCTTGCCTGGGGCATCAATCTCTACAACTTCATGGACGGCATCGATTCCCTGGCCGCTGGCGAAGCGATCTTCATTTCCTTGGGCGCGGCGGCAATCCTGTGGATGGGGCAAGGCAATCCCGGAGAAATCGCCTGGTTGTTGCTACTCGCCACCGCCACCCTTGGCTTTCTGGTCTGGAACCTGCCGCCGGCCCGCATCTTCATGGGAGATACCTGCAGTGGATTTCTGGGCTTCTCCCTCGGCATACTGGCGCTGATCACCTCCCGCCATGGCGCCATCACCCTCTGGAGCTGGCTGATTCTCGGGGCGCTCTTCCTGTGTGACGCCACCCTTACCTTGCTTGCCCGCATGCACAGGCGCGAACAGCTCCATACCGCCCATCGCGGCCACGCCTACCAGATCCTCGCACGCCGCTTCAATTCCCACGCCAAGGTGAGTCTGCTGGCCCTGGCGGTCAACTGCCTCTGGCTGCTCCCCCTGGCGGCCCTCGCCACCATGCGGCCGGCACTCGGGCCGGCCTGCTTCGCCGTCGCCGCCCTGCCCCTTGCCTGGGTGGTCTTTTCGCTCAATCGCCGCCGCGCCTCCTGAGGCACGAAGCGCCGGCGATCTCCAGCCGAGCTGGGATTTCCCCTTTCCCCGGAAACCGAAAGGGTGGTATAAGTGAGCCCCATGAACATCCAGACCGTCGGCATCAAGGACATCAGCTATCCCGTGACCGTGCGCGAGAAATCGGGCGGCCTCCAGCAGACCGTGGCCGAGATCAGCCTCGAGGCGCGGCTGCCCAGCCAGCACCGCGACTCGTGCGTGGCCACCTTCATTCAGGTCCTGAACAAGTTCCAGGACCGGATGAGCAACCGCATCTTCCGCACCCTGCTGGCCGAGGTCAAGGAGGAGCTCCGCGCCGAATCGGCGCACGTGGAGATGACCTTCCCCTACTTCCTGGAGAAACGGGCGCCGGCCACCGGTACCGCCAGCCTGATGGAGTACACCTGCCGCTTCACCGGCGGCATCGGCCAGGGCGAGGATTTTCTCCTCACGGTCTGGGTGCCGGTCACCACCCTGTGTCCCTGCTCCAAGGAGATCAGCGACGCAGGCGCCCACAACCAGCGGGGCGAGGTGTGCCTCACCGTCAAGTATTCCGGCTTCATCTGGGTGGAGGATCTCATTGCCATGGCCGAGGCGGGCGCCTCCTGCGAGGTGTACGCCCTGCTCAAAAGGCCGGATGAAAAGTTCGTCACCGAACGTGCCTACAACAATCCGATGTTCGTGGAGGACGTGGTGCGCAAGGTGGCGGAACAGGCCATGTCCCACCCGGAGATCACCTGGTTCTCGGTGGGCGTGGAGAGCTTCGAATCGATCCACAAGCACAGCGCCTACGCTTATGTGGACAGCGACGAGATGCGAGGAGACTGACCCCCTCGTTCCCCCACACCAAACCTTTTCCTTCCCATTCCCGGACCAAGGAGCCAGCCATGCGCAACCAGCAAGACAGCGTCCACGCCGTGGCCCTGGAAACGGTCATTGAGTTTCTTTCCCGCACCCTTCCCTTCAACGAACTGGAACGCGAGGTCCTTCAGGAGCTGGCCAGCCACTGCATCATCGACTTCTTCCCAAAGGGAACGGTGATCTTTCAGCAGGGCCACACCGAAGTCAGCCACTTCTACCTGATCCAGAAAGGAGGGGTGAAGATCTATCTGCGTGACGAGGGCGGCGAGGTCATCCTCAAGGACTTCCGCGGCGAGGGGGAGTACTTCGGCGCCCTGCCCATCATCCAGGGTGGACCGGCCAACCTCAACATCGAAACAGTGGAGGACACCTTCTGCTTCCTTTTCAGCAAGGAGGCCTTCCTGCGCCTGGTGCAGTCCTCGCCCAAGGTGAGCCATTACTTCCTCCGCTCCATGTCCACCAAACTGGTCAAGACCGCCTACCGCGAGCTGCGCCAGCACCGGGTCAATCCACGCACCGAGGGGGCGCTCTACCTCTTCTCCGCCCAGGTGGGCGAGGTACTCAAGGACAAACAGCTCTACACCATCCCGGTCAGCGACACCGTGCAGCAGGCGGCCAGCCGCATGGCCGAGGCGCACATCGGCTCGCTGCTGGTGGAGGACTCCGCTGGCGCGATCGTTGGCATCATCACTGACAAGGATCTGCGCACCAAGGTGGTGGCGGCCGGCCTCGACTACCAGACCCCGGTGGAGAGGATCATGGCCTCGCCGGTGCAGTCGATCCCGGCCCACAAGGTCTGCTTCGACGCGATGCTCCGCATGATGCGGCAACGCATTCACCATCTGGCCGTGGAGCGCCAGGGCCGGATCGTCGGCATGGTTACCACTCACGACATCATGCTGTTGCAAGGCTCCTCGCCCCTCTATCTCTTCAGGGAGATCATGGCGCAGCGCAAGATCGACGGGCTTTACCCGCTCTCCCGCAAGGTGCCCCAGGTGATCCGCGGCCTGATCGAGGAAGGGGCCAAGGCGAACAACGTCACCCGCATGATCACCATCCTCAACGACTACATCCTCGACCGCATCCTCACCTTGCTGGTCGCCGAGCTGGGCGAGCCCCCCCTGCCCTTCTGCTGGCTGCTCATGGGCAGCGAAGGTCGCCGAGAGCAGACCTTCAAGACCGACCAGGACAACGCCATCCTCTACGCCGAGCCGCGCGACCATGTGGAGGCCAAGCTGGCGGAGGAGTACTTCCAGAAACTGGCCGAACGCGCCATCGACCATCTGGTGGCCTGCGGCTACCCCCGCTGCCCGGGCGACATCATGGCCAGCAACCCCAGGTGGCGACAGCCTCTCTCGGTATGGAAACGGTACTTCAACGAGTGGCTTGCCACCCCCAACCCGGAAGAGGTGCTCCACTCCACCATCTTCTTCGATTTTCGCGCCGGTTACGGTGACAAGGCCCTGGCCGGCGAGCTGCGCAGCCATCTGGTCAGGCAGTCGCCCCAGCAGGAACGCTTCCAGCTGCATCTGGCCGCAAATGCCCTTGAGGCCCCGCCGCCGCTCTCCTTTTTCCGCAACTTCATGGTGGAAAAGGATGGCGAACACCGCAACACCCTGGATCTCAAGAGCAAGGGCTTGGTTCCCTTCGTGGACTTTGCCCGACTCTTTTCCCTGCGCCACGGTTTTGCCGAGAGCAATACCCTGGGCCGCCTGCAGCTGCTCTACGAAGGAGAACACATATCCAGGGAGCTCTACGGAGACGCGGTGGACGCCTACGAGTTCATCATGCAGCTGCGCCTTATCCACCAGCTTCAGATGCTGGAGGAAAGCCGGGAGCCGGACAACTATATCAACCCGGCCGAGCTTTCCGACCTGGAAAAACAGACCCTCAAGGGCGCCTTTGAAGTGGTGCGCAGGCTGCAGAGTCACATCAAGCAGGAATTCCGGCTGGAGGGCTGACCATGTCACTGCTCGCAGCCCTGTTCGGACGAAAGCCCCATCCGCTGCTCGCCGACACCGCCGCCTTCTTTAAGGAGTTCAGCCAGGATGCGCCGTTGGAAGAGTATGAGTTCGTGGTTTTTGACACCGAACTGACCGGCCTCGACGAACGGCGGGACGAGATCGTCTCCATCGGAGCGGTACGGATCAGAAATCTCCAGATTCTTGCCGCCGATGCATTCTCCATCCACATCAAGCCAAGCCGCCCCCTGCCCAAGGACAGCACCCTCATCCACCGCATTACCCCCCAGCAATTGGAGAACGCCCCCTGCCTCGCCGAAGCCTTGCCGGATTTCATCAAGTACTGCGACCGCGCTCTGCTGGTGGGCTACTGCCTGGACATCGACACCGCCTTTCTCAACCGGGCCTGCGGACAGCTCTACGGCGCCACGGTCAGCAACCCCTGCGTGGACACCCTGCGGCTCTCCAACCTCTACTTCCATCTCTGCGGCCACCTCTATAGGGGGCGTGGCCACGACGAGCCTCCTCATACCCTGGCCGGCCTGGGGAAGATGTATGGGCTGCCCGAGTTCACCCCCCACGACGCCTTGCAGGACGCACTCCAGACCGCCTATCTCTTCCTCTTCCTCATTCGTAAACTCCGGCAGGAGGGTTACCACAGCCTGCGGCAGATTTTCCAGGCCGGGCAAGGCGCCCGTTGGGGATTATAAGCAACCGACAAAAGTGTTGACAGGGTAGAACTACGCAGGGTAATTATGCCTAATTTGTTCACCGTGCCCTGTCGCTCGCGGCAAGGGTGTCAACCAATGACGTCATCATTTGAAAGGAGGATTCAATGGAAAAAGACGTCCACAGCATGCTCGAATCAAGCGAGTTCAAGGGGCTCGTGGCAAAGCGGGCAAAGGTTTCCACCATATTGTGCCTGCTGCTTTTCGCCTGCTACTACGGCTATATTCTGCTGATCGGCTTCAATAAGCCGTACCTGGCTCAGAAACTCAGCGAGGAGGGGGCGACCACCCTGGGGATTCCCCTGGCGGTATCGGTTATCCTCGCTTCCTGGCTGCTTACCGTTATCTATGTTCTCTGGGCCAACGCGAGCTACGACCCGGAAGTGAAGCGACTGCGCGCCTTGCTGTTGGGCAAGTAATCCATTGCCTCTGATCACGACCACAACGACAAACGATATTTAAGGAGAATAACTCATGCCACCAGTGACTGAACAGGCAGCGGGCGCAATGCAGACCACCCTTGGTCAACCCACCGCCCCAGCCATTTTCTTCTTCCTGCTCATCGTCGGCATTACCCTGGCGATTACCTACTGGGCCGCCAAGAAGACCAAGACCACCAAGGAGTTCTACGCCGCCGGCCGCAGCGTCAGCGCCTTCCAGAACGGCCTTGCCCTGGCCGGTGACTACATGTCCGCGGCATCCTTCCTGGGAATCTGCGGTATGGTGGCCCTCAAGGGCTATGACGGCATGATCTACGCCATCGGCTGGCTGGTCGGCTGGCCGGCCCTGATGTTCCTCATTGCCGAGCCGCTTCGCAACCTGGGCAAGTTCACCTTTGCCGACGTTGTCGCCTTCCGGCTGCGGCAAACCCCGGTGCGCATCGCTGCTGCCATCGGCGGCATCCTCACCGTACTCTTCTACACCATCGCGCAGATGGTGGGTTCCGGCAGCCTGATCAAGCTGATGTTCGGCCTCAACTATGAGACCGCCGAGATCCTGGTGGGCGCGATCATGCTGGCATACGTCCTCTTCGGCGGCATGCTGGCCACCACCTGGGTGCAGATCATCAAAGCGGTGCTGCTGCTCTTCGGTGCCTCGGTGATGATGGTCATCGTGCTGGCCAAGTTCAACTACAGCCCCGGCGACCTGTACGCCGCCGTGTCCAGCCAGTACGGCCAGGCTACCCTGGAGCCGGGCGGCCTGATCACCAGCCCGGTTGACGCCTTCTCCCTGGGACTGGCCCTGATGTTCGGCTTGCTCGGTCTGCCGCACATTCTGCAACGCTTCTTCACCGTGCCCGACGCCAAGGCGGCCCGCACCTCGGTCCTCTACGCCACCGGCTTCATCGGCTACTTCTACATCATCATCCCCATCGTCGGTTTTGGCGCCGCGGCCCTCATCGGCCGTGACATCATCACCAAGATGGACAAGGGCGGCAACATGGCGGCCCCCCTGCTTGCCGAATTCCTCGGCGGCACCCCCTTCCTGGGCTTCATCGCCGCGGTGGCCTTTGCGACCATCCTGGCGGTGGTCGCCGGCCTCACCCTGGCCGCCGCCTCCTCCTTCTCCCATGACATTTACGTGCATGTCATCAAGGGCGGCAATGCCACCGAGCAGGAGGAAGTGCGGGCCAGCAAGATTGCCACCCTGTTCTTTGGCATCGTGGCCGTTGGCCTGGGCATCCTCTTCAAGGGCCAGAACGTGGCCTTCATGGTGGGCCTCGCCTTCGCCATCGCCTGCAGCGCCAACTTCCCGGCCCTGGTTTACTCAATCTTCTGGAAGCGCTTCACCACCACGGGCGCGGTCTGGTCCATCCTCACCGGCGCCTTCCTGGCCGTGGGCCTGATCATTGTCAGCCCCACCGTCTGGGTGGACGTCCTGAAGAACCCCAAGGAGTCCGTGCTCTTCCCCTTGAAGAACCCGGCCATCATCTCCATGACCGCTTCCTTCTTCGTCGGCTGGATCGTTTCGCTGATGACCAAGGAAGAGCGTGCTGAGCAGATGTTCGAGGACGAGAAGCTCCGCACCTACCTGGGAGTCGGCGCCGAGTAATCGCCTGTCATTCCCGTTTTTTTGTGTGGTACCGAAGCCGCTTCCGGAATCCGGAAGCGGCTTTTTTATTGCCGCCCCCCCAGGCCTCTCCCCTTTCTCTTTGTTCATGTGACAAATTTTGTTACAATGGGGGTGCAACCTGAACCACAGCGAGAAACTCCATCGGAACCCATATCATGGCCGAGATACTCATTGTCGATGATGAACCGAGCATGCGGGAGTTTCTCTCCATCCTGCTTGAGAAGGAAGGCCATGTGGCCCATGAGGTCGCCAGCGGGAGAGAGGCCCTTGGCTTGCTGGAGCAGCGCCGTTTCGACCTGATCGTTTCCGACATCCGCATGCCGGATCTGAGCGGCATCGACCTGCTCGAACACATAAAGCAGAATGACCTGACCATGCCGGTGGTGCTGATCACCGCCTATGCCTCGCCCGAGGACGCGGTCCGGGCCATGAAGCACGGCGCCTTCGACTACCTGACCAAGCCGTTCAAGGTGGAAAACATCCTCAAGGTGGTGGGCGCCGCGCTGGGAAGCGCGCCAAGCGCCGAGGCCGCCGAGGAAGCCACCAGCTTCGAGGGGATCATCGGCGCAAGCCCCGAGATGCTCAAGATCTACGATCTGATCCGCCGCATCGCCCCTACTCCGGCCAATGTGCTCATCTATGGCGAGTCCGGCACCGGCAAGGAACTGGTCGCTCAGGCCATCCACCGCCACAGCAAGGTGGCAGGGAACGCCTTTGTGCCGATCACCTGCAGCGCCATCCCAGAAAACCTCATCGAGTCGGAGCTGTTCGGCCACGCCAAGGGTTCGTTTACCGGCGCCATCGCCAACAAAACCGGCCTGTTCGAAGTGGCCAACCACGGCAGCGCCTTTCTCGACGAAATCGGCGAACTGAACCCGCTCATCCAGACCAAGCTGCTGCGGGTCCTCCAGGAACGGGAGTTCAAGCGGGTGGGCGGCACCGAAACCATCAAGGTGGATGTGCGTATCATCTCCGCCACCAACAAGAATCTTGAAGAGGAGGTGATGGCGGGGCGTTTTCGCGAAGACCTCTTCTACCGCCTGGCGGTGGTGCCGGTACGCATGCCGCCCCTGCGCGAGCGCAAGGGCGACGTTCCCCTCCTGGTCGATCACTTCCTGAAGAAGTACTCGGCTCTCTTCGGTAAGGAGGTCGGCGAGATCTCGGATTACGCCATGGAGGTGCTGATGGGGTACGATTTCCCCGGCAACGTGCGGGAGTTGGAGAACATCATCGAGCGGGGGGTGGCCCTGGAGTCCTCCAACATCATACTCCCCGAGAGCCTCACCCTCTCGACGCACCGCCGTGGCCAACTCAGCCAAACCAACGATGAACAAACGCTGCCCGCGCACCAGATCCTCCCGGCGGAAGAGGATGCGTTCAGGGTGGGGCTTGAACCCTATGTGGTGGAACTGGAGAAACGCTTGCTCCGCCAGGCGCTGGAACGGACCGGCAACTCGAAGACCAGGGCGGCGGAACTGCTCAAGATGTCCTTCAGATCCTTTCGTTATCTGGTCAAGAAGTACGACATCCAATAGGGGCTGCGATGTTTTCCTCCATTTGCCCCCACGCGGGCTCGCCGGCAGCCAACGAACACCTGAAAAAACAGATCCGTTGGCTGCTCTTTCTGCGGGTGCTCTTTCTGTCCCTGATTCTCGGGATCAGCGTGCTGTTGCAGCCCAAAAACCAACCTTTTCTGCTGCCGTCCCGCCATCTGCTTGCCTGGTTCATCGCCGGCCTCTATCTGTTCAGTATCGCCTCGGCCTTGGCGCTCCGGGTTATTCAATGCTATCGCCGTTTCGGGTATCTCCAGATCGGTGTGGACACGGTGCTGGTTACCCTGCTGGTGCTTGTCAGCGGCGGCAGCCAGTCGGTCTTCACGGTGGCCTTCTTTTTGCCCATCGTCATGGGCGCCGCCATGCTTTTCCAGCGTGGTGGCACCTTTTTCGCGGCCGCTTCCACCCTGCTCTACGGCGGGCTGCTGGTGGTCGAGTACAACGGCTTGGCGCCACGGATCCTGTCGAGGGTGGACTCGCCCTTGGTTTCCCTGGAGGTGGTGCTTCATTTCTTCGCCATCCATGGCATCACCTTTTTCGTGGTCGGGCTGCTTGCCTCCCTCGTTTCCGCCAGACTGCAACGGACCGAGGCCGCCCTGTTCCAGACCACCAGCGATCTCGACCGCCTCTCTTCCCTGTATCGCAGGATCTTCGAGGACGTTTCCACTGGGATCATCACCACGGACAGCGACCACCGGATTACCTCCTTCAATCCGGCGGCGGAACGGATTACCGGCTATCACGCCGAACACGCCGTAGGCCTCGGGATCACCCAACTTCTTCCCGATCTGACACCGGTTGCCGAGGAGGGAGAACGGCTTTCCGCCAGTATACGCCGTTCAAACGGCGTTTTGATCCCGGTGGGCTACTCCTGGTCCCGCCTGCGTGACGAAGACGGCTCCGCCAATCAGCAGGTTTGCACCATCCAGGATCTCAGTCAGCTTAAAAAAATGGAAGCCAAGGTTAGACAGGCTGAAAAGATGGCCACCATCGGCGAAATGGCCGCCGGCATCGCCCATGAACTGCGCAACCCCCTGGCCGCCATCTCCGGGGCGGCCCAGATGCTGGACAAGGAGACGGAAACCCATCCCATCAACCAGCGCCTTTTCCGGATTATCGTGCGTGAATCAGACCGGCTGGACGCCACCATCCATGAATTTCTCCTGTTTGCTCGTCCGGTGGCTCCGGAACGGAAATGGTTCAACCTGGCCGAGGTGGCCAAAGACGCCTTGGAGACCCTCCGTCAGGGGTCAGCCTGGAACAGTTCCCTGCGCATCGAGTTCAACGAGGGCCCCCAATTCGACTGTTGGGGAGATCCGAATCTGTTCCGGCAGGTGTTCATCAACCTTTTGGCCAACAGCGCCGCGGCAGGCGCCGGCCGGGTGTCGCTTTTCACCGTGCCGCCGCATCAAGGAAACACCCAGGAATCGCTGGTGTTCACCGTATGCGACGACGGGCCGGGCATCCCCGAGCAGGCGCTGCCAAGGCTCTTTGATCCATTCTTCACCACGCGGGAGAGCGGCACCGGGCTGGGGCTCGCCATCGTGCTCCAGATCATCGAGGGACACGATGGCTGGATCAGCGCCAGCAACGACGCGGCAGGAGGAGCTTGCTTCACCATCAGCATTCCAAGGCCGAACCGTGTCCCGCCCGATGGCGCTTAATCCAACGGAAATGCGTACCCGCGCACCTTCCCTGGTCGTGACACCATGGCAACGGATGGGCGCGGGGGGGGGGCGCCGCCCTGACCTTGACATTTCGCCCTATTCTGGATATACAGCTTAACCCTTTGTTTCATCAGGCAAAAGCTGCCTGATCATCGATCAGGGCTGCAAGACCAGCATTCCGTCATCCAAATCAGCAGGAGAAAGGCCCATGAACACCCGCATCCTCCATCCGTTCCGCGTCTACGGTTGCTGTCTCGTCTCGCTGCTTTTCTCCCTTGCCTGGCATGCCCCGGTCCAGGCCAAGGATTCTGTCAAAATCGCCCTGGCCGGGCCTCTCACCGGCTCCTATGCCCAGTTCGGCGCCCAGCTCGAAAAAGGCGCCCGCATGGCCGCCAAGCACCTCAACCAGATGGGCGGCATCCTGGGCCAGCAGGTGGAGATCGTCCCCGGCGACGACGCCTGCGACCCCAAGCAGGCCCGCGCCGTGGCCAGCAATCTGGTCAACCAGAAGGTGGTGGCGGTGGTGGGCCACTTCTGCTCCTCCTCCACCATGCCCGCCTCGGATGTCTATGCCGAGGAACAGCTTCTCCAGATCACCCCCGCCTCCACCAACCCCAAGGTCACCGAGCGCAACATCCCCACTCTGCTGCGCACCTGCGGCCGCGACGACCAGCAGGGAACCGCGGCGGCCAACTATATCGTCCAGAAGCTCAAGGCCAAGAAGGTGGCCATCGTTCATGACAAGACCACCTACGGGCAGGGGCTGGCGGACGAGGCCAAGAAGGCCATGAACGCCCAGGGACTCAAGGAGGTCCTCTACGAGGGCATCTCCATCGGCGACAAGGACTTCTCCGCCCTGGTGAGCAAGCTCAAGAAGGCCGAAGTGGAGCTCATCTACTTCGGTGGCCTCCACGCCGAGGCGGCCCTGATCGTCCGGCAGGTACGGGACCAGGGGCTCAAAGCGCTCTTCATGTCCGGCGACGGCATCATGGACAAGGCCTTCGCCGACGTGGCCGGCGCCGCCTCCGAGGGGGTGCTGATGACCTTCCAGGCCGACCCGCGCAACATCGCTTCCGCCAAGGAAATCGTGACCGAGTTCAAGCAGAAGGAACAATACGATCCCGAGGGCTACACCCTGGTTTCCTACGCCACCATGCAGGTGCTGGCCGAGACCTACAACGCCATCAAGACCTTCGACTCCAAGAAGGCCGCGGATTACATCAAGTCCCACTCCTTCAACACGGTGATCGGCACCCTCAAGTTCGACGCCAAGGGGGATCTTGCCACCTCGCCCTACGTGATCTACCGGTGGAGCAAGGGCACCTACGCGGAGATCGGCAACTGATTCGGCCATCCGGGCGCTGACGGGACACGCATGTACTTTCTCCAGCAGCTGATCAACGGCCTCACCCTGGGCAGCATCTACTCCCTGATCGCCATCGGCTACACCATGGTCTATGGCATCCTGGGGATGATCAACTTCGCCCACGGCGAGATCTACATGATCGGCGCCTACCTGGGCATCATCGCCATCGGCTTGGCCGGGATCTTCGGGATCACCTCCACGCCGGTAGCCCTGGTTCTGGCCATCGCCATCGCGGTGCTGCTCACCGCCGCCTACGGCTGGACCATGGAGCGGATTGCCTACCGGCCGCTCCGAAACGCGCCCAGGCTTGCCCCGCTCATCTCGGCCATCGGCATGTCGCTCTTCTTCCAGAACTATGTCCAGCTCGCCCAGGGCGCCAAGGATCTCGCCCTGCCGCCGATCATCGACGGCGGCTTTTCCCTGGGCGACCCGGCGGGCTTCGCCATCAGGATCAGCCACGTGCAGTTGCTCCTGATGGGGGTCACCGTGGCGGTCATGACGGGGCTCACCCTCTTTATCAAATACACCAAGATCGGCATGGCCATGCGCGCCACCGAGCAGGACCGCTCCATGGCCGCCCTGCTCGGCATCAATCCGGACCGGATCATCTCCCAGACCTTCATCCTCGGCTCGGGGCTTGCGGCCCTGGCCGGGGTGCTGGTCTCGCTCCACTACGGGCTGGTCAACTTCTCCATCGGTTTCCTGGCCGGGATCAAGGCCTTCACCGCCGCGGTGCTGGGCGGGGTCGGCTCCATCCCCGGCGCCATGCTGGGCGGCCTGCTCCTGGGCATGATCGAATCGTTGGCCTCGGCCTACTTCACCACCGAATACAAGGATGTCTTTGCCTTCGCCATCCTGGCGCTGGTGCTGATCGGGAAGCCCACCGGCCTCCTTGGACACAGCCACGTGGAAAAGGTATGACCATGCTGCTTGCCGCCCTGCGCGACACCCTGTGGCTGAGTCTGCTCGCCTTTCCGCTGGCGGGCTTCGACCTGGCCCAGCGCTTCGGCGAGGAGGGCAAGGAGGTGGTCTTCCGCTGGCACGACATGGCGGGCATCTGCGCCATCCTCTTCGTGACCAGAATACTCTTCGGCCTGCTGGCGGCACGGCGAGCCCAAAAAGCCGAGCAGCAGGGACTGGAGCACTCCCTCTCCATCCGACTCGGCAACTACCTGACCGCCCCCAAGCGTCGGGGCCTGCTCCTCTCCCTGCTTGCCGGCCTTGCCCTGATCACCCCCTTCATGCCCTTTGTCTCCAAAGCCTCCCTGGACGTGCTCACCCTGGCCTTCATCTACGTGATCCTGGGGCTGGGGCTTAACATCGTCGTCGGTCTGGCCGGGTTGCTTGACTTGGGATATGTGGGCTTCTACGCGGTGGGCGCCTACGGCTACGGCCTGCTCTACCAGTACTGGGGCCTCTCCTTCTGGCAGGCCCTTCCCGCCTGCGGCGTCATGGCCGCCCTCTTCGGGGTGGTGCTCGGCTTTCCGGTGCTCAGGCTGCGCGGCGACTACCTGGCCATCGTCACCCTGGGGTTCGGCGAGATCATCCGGCTGGTCCTCAACAACTGGGACTCCTTCACCAACGGCCCCAACGGCATCTCCGGCATCCCCCGCCCCACCCTGATGGGGCTTGAGTTCAACCGCTCCGCCAGCGAGGGGGCAGCCACCTTCCACGAATTCTTCGGTCTTGAATACAGCAGCAACCACAAACAGATCTTCATCTATCTGCTGCTGCTGGCCATGGCGATCCTTACCATGGCGGTCATCGAGCGCCTCCATCACTCCCGCCTTGGCCGCGCCTGGATCGCCATGCGCGAGGACGAGACCGCCTGCGAGGCCATGGGCATCGACACCACCCTGGCAAAACTCTCCGCCTTCGGCCTGGGCGCCTGCTGGGCGGGTTTTGCCGGCGCCTTCTACGCGGCGCGCCAGGGCTTCATCAACCCCGAGTCCTTCACCTTCATCGAGTCGGCCACCATCCTGGCCATCGTGGTGCTGGGCGGCATGGGCTCCATCGCCGGGGTCACCGTGGCAGCCCTGGCGGTGGTGATCATCCCGGAGCTTGCCCGCGAGTTCAGCCAGTACCGGATGATCATCTTCGCATGCGCCCTGGTGGCGCTGATGCTCTTCAAGCCCGAGGGGTTGCTGCCGGCCCGGCGCAGGATGTACGAGCTGCACCCCGAGGACCGCAGCGAGATCGAGCACGAGAACCAGTCGGTGCGCGAGGTGACCAGACAGTGAGCGCGCTTGTGGTCTTCGACAAGGTATCCAAGCAGTTTGGAGGGCTCAAGGCCATAGACGGGGTGGAATGCGCCATCGATAAGGGCCTGATTACCGCTCTGATCGGCCCCAACGGCGCCGGCAAGACCACCCTGTTCAACTGCCTCACCGGTCTCTACCAACCGAGCAGCGGCACCATCGAGTGGCGTGGCGGCGAACAGCCCAGGGTCGTGAACGGCCTTGCCCCCTATCAGGTTACCCGTCTCGGTCTGGCCCGCACCTTCCAGAACATCCGTCTCTTTGCCAACATGACCGTGCTGGAGAATGTGATGGTGGGCAGACACGTGCAAAGCCGGGCCGGCATCCTCGGCGCCATCCTCCGGCCGCCCTGGGTGCGCAAGGAGGAACGGGAGATCGTTGCCCAGTCCATACGCATCCTGGAGCTGGTGGGCCTTTCCCACCACGCCGCCATCCGGGCCCGTAACCTGCCCTATGGCGAGCAACGCCGTCTGGAGATCGCCCGGGCCCTTGCCGCCGACCCCAAACTCCTCCTGCTGGACGAGCCGGCCGCCGGTCTCAACCCCCGAGAGACCGAGGAGCTGGACTGGCTGATCAAACAGCTGCAACAGGAGCTGGGCCTTTCCATCCTGCTCATCGAACACGACATGAAGCTGGTGATGAACATCTCCGACAGCGTGCTGGTCATGGACCACGGCGAGCTGATCGCCCAAGGGCCGCCCGAGGCGATCGCCAAAAATCCCAAGGTCATCGCTGCCTATCTGGGTGAGGCCACGGAATGACCGCCTCTCCGCTCCTCTCCCTCACCGACCTGCACGCCCACTACGGGCGGGTGCATGCCCTGAAGGGGATCACCCTGGCCATCCATCCCGGTGAGATCGTCGCCCTGATCGGCGCCAACGGCGCGGGCAAGTCCACGGCCCTCCAGGCCATCTGCGGCAATCCCCGGCCAAGTAGGGGCAGCGTCCAGTTCGATGGCCAGGAGCTGAGCGGACTGCCCACTGACCAGATTGTCCGGCTGGGCATCTCCCTGGTGCCGGAGGGCAGGCACATCTTTCCACGCATGACCGTGCGGGAAAACCTCGACCTGGGCGCCTTCCTGCGCAACGATAGGGACGAGATCACGGCGGACCTGGAAAAGGTCTTTACGCTCTTTCCACTCCTCAGGGAGCGCGCCAGCCAACAGGCCGGCACCCTTTCCGGCGGCGAGCAGCAGATGCTCGCCATGGGCCGTGCCCTGATGAGCAGGCCCCGCCTGCTCCTGCTCGACGAACCCTCCATGGGTCTCGCCCCCCTGCTGGTACGGCAGATTTTTGAGATCATCGCCGAGATAAACCGGCTTGGCACCACCATCCTGCTGGTGGAGCAGAACGCCTACATGGCCCTGCGGCTTGCCAGCCGCGCCTATGTCATGGCCACCGGCCAGATCACCCACGGCGGCAAGAGCGAGGACATCCTCGCCGACGATACCATCCGATCCACCTATCTGGGCGGATAAACGTTCAGCGAGCCTGCCGCCCATCCCTTCCAACCCCTTTTTTGGGAAAGACGTTGCCCATTCCAGCAAGTTCTTTTATGCTATGCCATTCAGCATGAAGACTGGCGGCTGCTGTGCGCGGCAGTGCGCTCGCAAAAAACCAAAGGCAGCCTACACCGTGCGTTCAACAGCTTCGCGAAACCGTCAAACAGGGCGGCGGGGGCGACCATGAGCAAAAAATCCTTCGAAGAGGCCTTGGCCTCCCTGGAACAGATTGCCGGCGAGCTTGAAAACGGCGAGCTAAGCCTTGAAAAATCCCTGAAACGATTCGAGGAAGGAGTTCGGCTTGCCGAGTTTTGCAGCCGGAGGCTCGACGAGGCGCAACAGAAGGTTGACCTGCTGCTCAAAAAGGATGGGAATCTGGACGCTGTCCCGTTTGAACGCGAAAACGACGACACGAACGATTGACCGGAATGGACATCAAAGCGTATCTCAAAAGCAAAGCAGCGCTGGTTGAAGAGGCGCTCAGCCGCTACATGCTTCCCGAGGAAGGGGTGCTTGCCGAACACATCCGGGCCATGCGCTACAGCCTTTTTGCCGGCGGCAAACGGGTGCGGCCTATCCTGGCCATTGCCACCGCCGAGGCCTTGGGTGCGGACGCAGCCGCTTTGCTACCCGCAGCCTGCGCCCTGGAGTGCATCCACACCTATTCGCTGATCCATGACGATCTGCCTGCCATGGACAACGACGACCTGCGCCGTGGCAAGCCGACCAACCATGTGGTGTTTGGCGAGGCAGGGGCCATCCTGGCCGGTGACGGACTTCTGAGCTTCGCCTTCGAACTGCTTGCCCACCCGGACCTTGAAAAGGCCATGGACGCCAGCGCGCAGGTCTCCATGGTCCGGGTGGTTTCCAGGGCCATCGGGCCGCTGGGTATGGTGGGCGGACAGGCCCTGGATCTGGCGGCGGAGGGGCGCGAGATCCCTTTCGACCACCTCAAGTACATCCACGCCTGCAAGACCGGCGCCCTGATCACCGGCTCGGTGCAGGTCGGCGCTCTGTTCGGAAGCGCGGACAGCACGCAGTATGAGGCGCTTACCTCCTACGGCGGCCATGTCGGGCTCGCCTTCCAGATCGTCGACGATCTGCTGGACGTGGTGGGAGACACCAAGGAACTGGGCAAGCAGGCCGGCGCGGATCAGGCCCGCAACAAGGCCACCTATCCGGCCTTCTTCGGGGTGGAGCGCACCCGGGAGATGGCCCGCCAGGCGGTGGACGCTGCCGTGGATTCGCTGGCCTCCTTCGACCAGCGCGCCGAACCGCTGCGTGCCCTGGCGCGGTATATTTATGAACGCAGGAAATAACCGGGGCTTTACGCGCTCCGGAAGGAACCAGCACGATGACCACCACTCCCCTGCTTGACACCATCGACTCTCCGACCGATCTCAGAAAGCTGTCGGAAGAGCACCTGGAGTCGCTGGCCGGCGAGCTCCGGCGGACGATCATCGACACTGTCGCCCAAACCGGCGGCCATCTCGCCCCCAGCCTGGGGGTGGTGGAGCTGACCCTGGCGATTCACTACGTCTTCAACACTCCGGACGACAAGCTGGTATGGGACGTGGGCCATCAAGTATACGCCCACAAGCTGCTCACCGGCCGGCGCGACCGTTTTCATACCCTGCGCCAGTACAAGGGAATCAGCGGCTTTCCCAAACGGGACGAAAGCCCTTACGACGCCTTCGACACCGGCCACAGCAGCACCTCGATCTCCGCGGCCCTCGGGATCACCGCCGCCAAGGAACTCAAGGGAGACCCGGCCAAGACCATCGCGGTGATCGGCGACGGCTCCATGACCGGCGGCATTGCCTTCGAGGCGCTCAACCAGGCCGGTCACCTGGGCAAGAATCTCATCGTCATCCTCAACGACAACGAGATGTCCATCTCCCCGAACGTCGGGGCGCTTTCCAGCTTTTTAAGCCGCAAGCTCACCAGCAAAACCGCGGTCCGAGTCAAGAAGGAGATGGAGCACTTCCTGAAATCCTTCTCCCATGTGGGCGAAAACATCCTGAGCGTGCTCAAGCGCAGCGAGGATTCGATCAAGGGCTTCTTCACCCCTGGCATGCTCTTCGAGGCGCTCAAGTTCGAGTATGTGGGACCGATCCCTGGCCACAACCTCAAAAGCCTCATCGAGACCCTGCAAAACGTCCGCGATTTCGCCACCGGCCCGGTGCTGATCCACGTGCTTACCACCAAGGGCAAGGGATATGCGCCGGCGGAAACCAACCCGGGCGATTTCCATGGGGTCGGCCCCTTTGACATCGCCACCGGCAAACCGCTGCCCGCCACACCGGCGCCACCCAGCTACACCAAGGTCTTTGGCGACACCATGATCGAGATCGCCAAGTCCGATCCCAGGGTGGTGGCCATCACCGCGGCCATGCCCGCCGGCACCGGCCTGATCCCCTTTGCCAAGGAGTTTCCCGACCGCTTCTTTGACGTGGGCATCGCGGAACAGCACGCGGTTACCTATGCCGCCGGCCTTGCCACCGAAGGACTCCTGCCGGTGGTGGCGGTTTACTCCACCTTCTTCCAGCGCGCCCTGGACCAGATCATCCACGACGTCTGCCTGCCCAACCTGCCGGTGACCCTGGCCCTGGACCGGGGCGGCCTGGTGGGCGATGACGGCCCCACCCATCACGGGGTCTTCGACCTGTCCTTCCTGCGTTTCATCCCCAATCTAGTGGTGATGGCGCCCAAGGATGAAAACGAGCTCCGCCACATGCTGCATACCGCCATCCTCCATCCTGGCCCGGCCGCAGTTCGCTATCCACGCGGCAATGGCGAGGGGGTGGCAATGAGTGGCGACCTTGAACGATTGCCGCTGGGCAAGGGAGAGCTGCTTCGGGAGGGTGGCGATCTGCTGCTGCTGCCGGTGGGCAATCGCGTCTATCCCGCCCTGGAAGCGGCGGAGGGATTGGCTAAACTGGGAATAGAAGCGGCGGTGATCAATCCGCGCTACATCAAGCCGCTGGACGAAGCCTTGATTTGCGATTGGGCGCAGAAAACCGGCCGGGTGATCACGGTGGAGGACAACGTCAAGCGAGGCGGTTTCGGGGGATCGGTGCTGGAACTACTTGCCCGCAAGGGACTCTCCAGCGTGCGCGTCAAGCTGCTCGGCCTGCCGGACATCTTCATGGAACATGGCAGCCAGGAACAACTCCGCCACGACGGCCGCATCGACGTGCCGGCCATGGTGGCGGAGGCATTGACCCTGTGTGGGAAGCGGGGGTAACCAGAGGCCGACCTGTTCAGTCGCCGCCGTCGCACCCCAGCTTGTTTTCGTGCTCCTCAATGGTGGAAAAGATCGTGGCCAGCTTCTGCTTGCTCTCCTCGGGCACCATGAGGAAGCGACATGCCAGTCGCACCCGGCTCGGGGTATAGTCCGGATTGGACTCCACCACCATCAGCCTGGCCAAGAGGGTATAGAGTCCTGGCACAATGGTATGGGCGCCATCCTGATCGAAATCCAGGGTGACCATCATCGGCGCTGCCCAGTTGTACTGCCCATTTGCGGAAAACTCGCAGAGCATGCCGCCCTCACTGAAGTTGACCACCTCGGCCTTGAAGCTGTTCGCCCCCTGTGACACCACTGCGGTTGTGTTCGGGGCGCTGTAGCGTCTTGCCGCCCGCATCGCAAAGGGGCTGCAGATCCTGGTAACCAGCTCTCCCAGACTGTTCGGAGAACAGGGGATGAGGAGATGCTCGGTAATGCCGTGGCTCTTCAACTCTGCCAGGTAATCATCGTTGCGGCTGGAGGAGAGCAGGGCGAAATGGGTCTGCTGCCTGCCGGGCATGGAGAGGCGCTGCTGGGCATAATCCAACCATTCCTTGTCCACCGACTCCTTGGAGAAAAGCACCAGATTGAACTGGCCCTCCTCGATCTTGGCCACCGCCTCTTCGACGTTCTGCGCCTCGGTGACGATGGCATCGTTGACCGTGGCCTGCAGCACGGTGCGGAGGATGCGACGCATGCTGGCTGAACGGTCGAGGATCATGATGTGTCTGGCCATGGACGGACTCCTTTCCCAAAATGTTTCCGTGAGAAACGAGGGCAAGCCCCTCGATCGCAGCGTGCGCGTCCCTGCCTGAGGGAGGCGGCCCCCTCAAGGAGGGCTCTGGTGCGTCACAAAAAAATTATATACAGAAACGATTTCCAGACACAATTTTTTTTCATCCTCCAGCGTCCCTATCCATGAACACATCCTCCGATTCCGCCCACACCTCCTGGCTGCGCCACCCGCGCGTCTGGGCCTTTACCACCTACTTCACGGAAGGCTTCCCCTTTTCCCTGATCCGTAATGTCTCCTCGGTGTATTTCCGGGATATCGGCATGAGTCTGGAGGCAATCGGCCTTACCTCCCTCTTTGGCCTTCCCTGGGTAATCAAGTTCTTCTGGGCGCATCTGGTGGATGGCCATGCCACCAAACGCGATTGGCTTCTCGCCTCCCAGGGAGCACTGATCCTCCTTTTCTCCTGGGTTGCCTGGTTGAGCGGCAACCAGGAGCTGTTGCCGTTGCTGGTCGTTCTACTCTTTGTTGCCAGCGTCGTCTCCGCCACCCACGACATCGCCATTGACGGCTACTATCTTGAAGCCCTCGATCCGGCCCACCAGGCCGGCCTGGTGGGCTATCGGACGATGGCCTACCGGATCGCCCTGATGAGCGGCACCGGCGTGATCGTCACCATCGGCGCCAACCTGGGCTGGCCGGCCGCATTTTGGGGCGCCGCCGGCATCATGGCCCTCTTCTTTTCCTACCATCTTCGTTATCTGCCACGACACGTCTGGTCCGCCGCCTTGCCATCAGCAAAGCGCACCATTCCATGGCGGCCGCTGAGCCTTGCCGCAGTGTTGGTCCTCTTTGCCGTGTTGGCGCGGAACACCCTTCCCCTGGCCGGGATGCCGCGTCTGCTCACCACGCTCAATCTTCCGCTGCTGGCCGGAAGCACTCTCTTCCTCTCGCTGGCGATAATCGGACTGGCGCGCAATCGAATCACTGCCTGGCTCGCCAGCCGCGACTCCCGCTTCGGCCAGGCCCTGCTCAGTTACATGGACCGACCTGCCTTCGGGGCAATCCTTGCCTTCATCATGCTGGTCAAGACCGGCGAATACATGCTTTCCATCATGGTGGCGCCCTTCATGGTCGATCTGGGGATCAAGCACCACTACGGCTGGATATCCGGCGGCGTCGGGCTGCCGTTCTCCATCCTCGGCGCCATGCTGGGCGGCCACCTGATCGCCCGCCACTCCCTGCGCCGGATGTCCTTGCCCTTTCTGCTTCTGCAGAACCTCACCAACCTCGCCTACATGGGATTGGCGCTGCTGCTCGCCCCCTCCCTCGCCGGGGGCGGGAGTGCTCAAAACCCTTTGGGCGTAAACAGTCTGCTGGGGGTGGTCGCGGTGCATGCCTTTGATCAGTTTGCCGGCGGCCTGGGCACCGCGGTCCTGATGATCTTCTTGATGCGCCTCTGCAAGCCCACCTTCAAGGCGGCACACTACGCCATCGGCACCGGACTGATGAGCGTCAGCAACCTGTACATCGGCGCGGCCAGCGGCTTTCTGGCCAAGTGGCTCGGCTACGGTTACTTCTTCGGGGCAAGCTTTCTCTTCTCCCTGCCCGGCATGCTCATCCTCTTCTGGCTTCCCTCCGAGGAGGCCCCGCCTGACTCGTCAATACGTTGAGTTACGCTTGACACCTGCCTGACATTCCCCTATCCTCCTGACATGATCTCTGCGTTGCGTTGCATGGAGAGAAAGCCATACACATGAATCATGGGTGGAATGAACATGCTCTGCAGGATTGTCATCGCCTTCCTCTGCGTCTTTATTTTCGGCCCAGCCCTTGCCCTGGCCGCGCTGAACATCAACCTCGCCACGGAACAGGAACTGGCCACTTTGAAGGGCATAGGCCCGGTCAAGGCGAAGGCCATCGTGGAGGATCGGCAAAAGAACGGACCGTTCAGATCGGTGGCGGAGTTGGACCGCGTGAAGGGCATCGGCCCGAAAACCGTCCAGACGCTGGGAGACAGTATCACCGTGTCCGGAGGAGACTCGAAGGGGGTGGACTGGGCTGGAGCACGCACCCCGGCATACCCGGGGACGATCACCCCGGTTCCTGGATACAAGGACAGATGGGTGAACTATTGACGGCATGCGCAAAGACGCCACAGCCCGGGCTGGCATGCCGGACTGTGGCGTCTTTGTAGCTGAGCGTCAGAGACAGGGGGTTGTCCCTGTCCAGGGGGGGCATTACCTGTTGAGCACTTTGGCGCACTCCTTGGCAAAGTAGGTGAGGATGATGTCCGCGCCGGCGCGACGGATGGAGATCAGACTCTCCATCATCACCCGCTCCTCGTCCAGCCAGCCGTTGGCGGCCGCCGCCTTGATCATGGCGTACTCACCGCTCACCTGGTAAGCGGCCACCGGCAGGTCGAACTCCTCCCGAAGCCGGCTGATCACGTCCAAATAGGCGATGGCCGGCTTGACCATCAGGATGTCGGCGCCTTCCTCCACGTCCAGGGTCGCCTCCCTCAGGGCCTCGCGCACGTTGGCCGGGTCCATCTGGTAGGCCTTGCGGTCGCCATGCTGGGGGGCGCAATCCGCCGCGTCCCGGAACGGCCCGTAGAAGGCGGAGGCGTACTTGACCGCGTAGGACATCACCGGCACCATCGGAAAGTTGTTCTCGTCCAGGGTGGCCCGGATCTCGGCGACCCGGCCATCCATCATGTCCGAGGGCGCCACCATGTCCGCCCCTGCCATGGCGTGGGAGAGCGCGGTCTTGGCCAGCGCTTCCAGGGTGGCGTCGTTGTCCACCTCCTTGTTGATGATGATGCCGCAGTGGCCATGGCTGGTGTACTCGCACAGGCAGACGTCGGTGCAGACCATCAGCTCAGGCGCCTTGTTCTTGAGTTCCTTGATGGCGCGCTGGATGATCCCGTCGCTGGCATGCGCGCCCGAGCCCTTGGTATCCTTCTTGTCGGGCAGCCCGAAGAGAATGACGTTGTTGATCCCAAGGCTCATGCACTCCTTGGCCTCCTTGGCCAGCTGGTCCACGGTTATGCGGAACACGCCGGGCATGGAGCCCACCTCCTCGCGCTTGCCCTTGCCAGGCATGACGAAAAGCGGGTAGACGAGATGGGACGGGGCCAGGCTGGTTTCGCGCACCAGCGCCCGCAGGGTTTCGTTTCGTCTGAGCCTTCTGGCCCGGTATTCGGGAAACATCATGGGTTCTCTCCTTTCCTGATGCGGCTTGATGCCGCTTCTCTTTTCTCACTCCGACCGGAAGGTCTCCGCCACCAACCGGTTGATGTACTTCTCAGGCGCATCGATCCCCTCCTGGGGAATGACCACCTGTGCCACCCCCTTCTTCTGGGCCATGAGTCGCAAGCCATACTCCATGGCCTGGAGGATCGTGCCGCACAACTCGTTGATGGTCTCAGGCGACCTCGGTTCGCGGGAAAGCATCGCATCGATGGCCTCCTCGCTGAACACCACCGAGACGCCGCTTTTCTCGGAGATGGTCTTCTCGCAACCGTGGATGGCGGCAACCAGCCGGATAAAGCTGTCGCACACCTCCCTTGGGTCCAGGTTGTGCGCAAGGCTCTCCTTGGCCATCAGGCTCAGCCGCCTGGGGGTGGCCAGCATCTGGTGTTCCTCTAGGTATCCACCCATCCGGGCAAGGATGAAATCGATCAGCCGCTTGTGCTCGGCGACGAAAAGCTCTTCGAATCGGACCTGCTGCCCCTCCTGCACCCTGGGATCGACCAGCAGCCGCTCCAGTTCCTGGGCCGGATCATGCACCATGGCGCTGGTGACCACCAGCTGGCGGATGGAGGTGGAGGGCAGCTTCTTTTCGTAGTGGAGCAGCACCTTCTCCATGACGCTCACCAGGCCGCGGGCGCCGGTGCGCTCCCGAATCGCCAGCCTGGCGATCTCCCGCAACGCCTCCTCCTCGAAGAGCAGCCGGATGGAATAAGCGGCGAAGTCCTGCTTCTTGGCCACCACCACCGCGCTGTTTGGGTTGACAAGGATCTGGAAGAAGTCCTCCTCGGAGAGTTCCTCCAGCACGGCGATCACCGGCAGCCTGCCCACGAACTCGCTCTCGAAGCCGAACTCGATGAGATCCTCCGCCTTGACCTGCTTGAGGAAGCGGCTGGCCGCCTTCACCGAGGTGACGGCGCTTTCAAAGCCCATGGACTGCTGCTGCACCCGCTTGCGGATGATCTCGTCCAGGCCGGCAAAGGCGCCGCTCATGATGAAGAGGATGTTCTTGGTATTGACCACCCGGCGTTCCCGCTTGCCAGTCACCCGGTAGTGCTCGATGGCCTCGATCTGGGAGATGGGGTCGTGGGGCACCTTCAGCTCCACCTCCGTCTCCTCCATGGGCTTAAGCAGGGCCCGCTGCACGCCGGTGCGGGAAACATCGGCGCCGATGCGGTTGGGGCTGGCGGCGATCTTGTCGATCTCGTCCACGTAGATGATGCCGTACTGGGCCCGCTCGATGTCGCCGTCGGCGTCACGGACCAGGTCGCGGACCAGATCCTCCACGTCACCGCCCACGTAGCCTGTTTCGCTGAACTTGGTGGCATCACCCTTGATGAAGGGCACTCCGAGTTTTTGCGCGATCAGTTTGATGAGAAAGGTTTTGCCCACCCCGGTAGGACCCATCAGCAGCACGTTGCTCTTGATCCGACCGAGGTTGCGGCGGGTCAGGCCCGGCTTGTCCAGGGCCTGGCTGATCCGATTGAAGTGGGTGCAGATCTTGGTGGACAGGATGGCCTTTGCCTCGTCCTGGCGCACCACGTGCTCGTCCAGATAGGCGATCAGCTCCTCCGGGGTGAGGTCGAAACGGAAGCGTTCCTTGACTGGCGGCGCGGACTCCTCGCCGGCCCCGTCATCGGCCATGGGCAGCGGCAGCATGCCGCTTGAGACGATCTTGACCTTCCTGCCGTACTTCCGGGTCAGATAGTCGCCAATCTCCCGCTCCAGCTCCTTCTGGTCGGGCAGGTTGTTATCGAACTCATCCATCACCCACCTCCCTCCGGCCCCGGCGTGCCTTCGTCCTCGCCCAGGGCCAGGGTTTTCAGCTTCTTGTGCAGATGACTGCGCTCAAGCCCGATACGATCGGCGGTCTGGGAGATGTTGCCGTCGTTTTCGTCGAGCCGCATGCGGAGGTACTCCCGCTCGAACTCCCGCTTGGCCTCCTTGTAGCCGAGGGCATGGAAGCCCGCGCCAAGCCCGATCGCCACTGGGGCAACGCTTGCCTGGGCGGCCGGCGTCAGCCCCAGTAATTGCCCCACTGCCACCTCCTCAACCACCTCCTCGGGACAGAGGATCATCACCCGTTCCACGAAGTTGCGCAACTCCCGGACGTTGCCGGGCCAGGCATGCTGCATCATCGTCCGCAAGGCGGCCGGAGAAAAGCGCTTTTCGCCAAGCCCCTTGGCGCTGTTGTCCACGATGAAGTCCGCCACCAGGGCGGGAATGTCCTCAAGCCGCTCCCTGAGAGGCGGCACCTCGATGGGCACCACGTTGAGGCGGTAGAAGAGATCGGCGCGGAAGCCGCCCTGCTCGATCTCCGCCTCCAGGTTCTTGTTGGTGGCGGCCAGCACCCGCACATTGACCTGGATGGTCCGGCTGCCGCCAACCCGCTCAAAACGCCGCTCCTGGAGGATGCGCAGCACCTTGGCCTGGGTCTTGAGGCTCATGTCGCCGATCTCGTCAAGAAACAGGGTGGTGCCGTCGGCCAGATCGAACTTGCCGCGCCTGCTCTCGGTGGCACCTGTGAAGGCGCCCTTCTCATGGCCAAAGAGCTCGGACTCGATGAGTTCCTCCGGAATGGCGGCGCAGTTCAGCTCCACCATCGGCTTGTCGGCGGCGCGGGAAAGACGATGGATGGTCTGGGCCACCAGTTCCTTGCCAGTGCCGTGCTCGCCGCGAATCAACACCGAGGCCTCGGTGGGAGCCACCCGTTCCACCAGCTGCCTGAGCCGCGCCATGGCCGGCGAACTTCCGGTAAGCCCGGAACGGCGGGACGATTGCTGCCGGAGGATACGGTTCTCCCGGCGCAGTTTGGCCAGTTGCAGAGCATTGTTGATGGAAAGGATGATCTTGTCGTAGGAGGGCGGCTTCTCGATGAAGTCAAAGGCCCCCAGCTTGGTGGCCGCCACAGCGGTTTCGATGGTGCCATGACCGGAGATCATGATCACCGGCAGGTCGGGCCACGACTCCCGGATCCTTTTCAGCACCTCCATGCCGTCGATGCCCGGCATCCAGATGTCCAGCAGCACCAGGTCAATGCCCTGTTCCTCCAGCCGTTTGAGCCCTTGCTCCCCATCCGCGGCGGCTAGCGGGCTAAATCCCTCGTCGGCCAGGATGCCGGCCAGGGTCTCGCGGATGCTCGCCTCGTCGTCGATGATCAGGATGGTGGCTGGCATGAAAACTCCGCGGGTCGACTGAATTCAGAACTGCAGGGGGCAGGGTTCACCTGGAAACAGAAGCCAGCGCTTACAGCGCCAACCATACAAGAGTGACCACCGCCGCCGGGAATATGTTCCATAGTACCAAAAAACATCCCGGTTTTCTAGCCATCCCCCATGGGCAGCTCCACCTGGAACCGCACCCCGTGCGGCTCGTTGTCCCGCACCCGGATGGTGCCCTGATGGTCGGCCACCACCGTGCTGGCGATGGCCAGCCCCAGGCCAGTACCGCCCTGCTTGGTGGAGAAGTAGGGCTCGAAGAGGCGCGGTTTGTCCCGGTCGCTGATGCCGGGGCCGTTGTCGCGCACCTCCAGGCAGGCGACCCGGCGAGCAAGATCGCTGGTCAGGATGACCTCGATGGTGTTCCCCGCCTTGGTGGCTGCCACCGCGTTGTCCAACAGATTGATGAGAACCCGCTTGATCTGGGTCCGGTCGAACGGAAAGGAAGGCATCTCCCCTTCCTGCCGCAGCTCGAAAACCCGATCCTTGTGCGCCTCCCGATAGAGGCCGAACACGTCGCCGACCATGGCGGACAGATCGGCCATGCTCTTTTGCAGCACCGGCATGCGGGCGAAGCTGGAAAACTCGCCCACCAGCTTCTTGAGCTCCTCAACCTGATCGATGATGGTGCGGGTGCAGACGTCAAAAACCTCGGTATCCTCGCCCAGCCGATCGAGATACCGTTTACGCAGCCGCTGGGCCGAGAGCTGGATGGGGGTGAGCGGGTTCTTCACCTCGTGGGCGATCCGGCGGGCCACCTCGCGCCAGGCCGCCATCCGCTGGGCCTTTTCCAGCTCGGTGAGGTTGTCGAACACCAGCACCACGCCGGAGGCCTGCCCCTGCTCGTCGGCAAGCCGGGTGAAGCTCACCCTGAGCGAATAGGTTTCCTCGCCGATGGTCAGCCTGAGCGGCCGCTCGATGGTGCCCTTGCCGGAGCGATACAGCTCGCCAAGGAAGCTGTCCAGCATTGCCATGTGCTCCTGCCGCAAAATGGCGCGATAGTGGCGGCCTTCCAGGGCGACGCGGTCGATGTGCAGGAGTTGCTCGGCGAAACGGTTGATGGTGGTGATCCGGCCGGTTTCATCCAGCGAGATGACGCCGGCGGCGACGTTCTGGAGGATGATCTCCATGGAGCGCCGCCTCGCCTCCGCTTCCTGGGTGCTCTGCCGGAGGGCTTCGTTCGCCTCGGTGAGCTGCCGCTTGCTGGCGGCAAGGTCGCTGGTCATCAGGTTGAAGGAATCCACCAGGGTGCCCATCTCGTCGCCGGAGGTCTTTTCCAGCACGAAATCGAGCTCCCCCTCCGCCACCCGTCGGGTCGCCTCGGCCAGCTTGCCGATGGGGCCAGTGAGCCCGGCGGAGACATAGAAGCCGAACCAGATGGCGCAGAAAACAATGAGCAGGGTCACGATGAGCAGCATGAACAGCAGGCTGGTTTTGATGGGTTTCTTCAGCTGCATCAGCTGCTGGTAGCCCTCGTACCCGGCGGAAACGGTGTGCATCTGCCTGAGCCGCTCGACGGGAATGAGCAGCGAGAGGACCAGCACCCCGGAAGGTTCCGCCCCCGTCCCCTTGAACACGGTAAGCCCCCGCACCAGCTCCCCTTCGGGGACCGGCTGGATGATCGTCTCCTGTCCCGTGCCGGCAAGGACCTTGCCGAACAACTCCGGCGGAAGATCCGGAATGACGCCGCCAGCAAGTGGCTCTCGCCAGAGCGAAACCTGCCGCTGCCCGTTGGCAAGAATCTCAAGCCCGGTCAGATGGTGGCTCTCCAGCATCTCCAGGGAAAGCAGCTCCGTGCTCCCGGGGGTGGCGGAATGATGCGGACGCTCGCCCAGACGGCTGGCCAAGTAGGCGCCCTGGCGGGCGACCTGGAGCTCCGCCTCCTGGTAGACCCCCTTGGCGATCCGCAACGACTCGTCGAGGGACTGGGCAACGTTACTGTTGAACCAGTAATCCATGCTGGTGGAGACGAATTGGATGGAGGTGAAGAAGAGCAGGCCGGTGGGGATGAGGGACATGGCCACGAAGGAGATGACCAGCTTGGTCTTGAGCCGGGTGCCCAGGAACTTCCTGCGCCGCTCGAAGACCAGTTGCACCAGATTGCGCAGCACCAGAAAGATCACCAGCAGCAGGAGCAGGATATTGATGTTGAGCAGCACGAAGATCAGCAGGTTGCCGCTCACCGGGAACGACACCTGGCCAAGCCGCATCACCTTGCCTTCCAGATGCCAGAAGAGCGGGATCATCACCAGGCAGCAGAGGATGACCACCTGGATCCGCCGGCTGCGGCGTTCCCTATCCCTGATGATCTGTTCGTGCTGACCTGTCTCCATAGCTCAGTACCTGAACTCCACCACCCGCCAGTCGGTCTTGAAGTCCCACGGCCCCCAGAGCGGCACCACCCCGTGCAGCGAGGCGGGCAACCCCTTGTCGAGCAGCCTGGCCCGTGCCCGCAGCCGGTACTGCTCGTCGGTCTGCAACCCCTTGAGGGGAAGAACCAGCAGGCCGTTGACCTGGGACATCGCCAGCCGCGCCTCGGTCAACGACTTGGTGTGCAGGGACTGGCCGGCAAGCTCCGAACGGAAAACGGTGAACTCATCCTTGAGAGTGTCGTAACTCAGGGTGTGCTCCAGCTCGATGGCGACGATCTCCTGATTCAGCCAGGCGGTGCGGTTTTTGGAAAGTTCCACCGAAAAGCCGAAGGAGACCGGGATGCCGCTCTTCACCGCCTTCTCCATCTCCGGGCTGAAGGCGTCGCGGACGCTGGCAAAGACCAGCAAGTCGGTGCTGGTGGTGGTGACGGTCAGCTCGTCGATCACCGCCTCCTGGGCCACCGCCTCGCCGAGCAAGGCCATAGCCAGGCACCAGCAGCCCAGAAGCAGCACAAATCCCAGACGGCAGCCTGGATGCAGGGAAAGACGCGGCAGGCTCATGTCACACCGCGGCCCGGTTTTCGAGCGCCCGCCACTGACGGCGCACCAGCGCCTGGGTCCGGGCAAGGAAGGGGCCAAAGGTAGCAGGGTCAAGGGCGCTGATGGCCACGCCGTCGTACTGGCGCAACTGCTCGGCCACCTCCTCCTCGCTCACCCGGTCGATCTTGTTGAACACCTTGAGACAGGGCAGATCGTCGAGATCCAGCTCCCGGAGCAGGCTGTCCACCACCCGGATATGGTCGGGGAAACGGGGATTGCTGATATCGATCACCTGCACCAGCACGTCCGCCTCGCCAAGCTCCTCCAGGGTGGCCTTGAAGGCCTTGAGCAGCTCGGCGGGCAGGTGGCGGATGAAGCCCACCGTGTCGGTGATGATCACCTCCATCTCCTCCGGGAAGCGGAGCCTGCGGCTGGTGGGGTCCAGGGTGGCGAAGAGCTTGTCCTCCGCCACGATGGCGCTGTTGGTGAGGGTATTGAGCAGGGTGGACTTGCCGGCGTTGGTGTAGCCCACCAGGGAGACCACCGGCAGCTCGCGCTTGCGGCGGCGCGACCGGCGGTGCTCCCGCTCGCGGCCCACCTCGCGCAGTTTCTTTTCGAGTTTGCTCAACCGATCGTTGATGCGGCGGCGATCCACCTCAAGGCGGGTCTCGCCGGGGCCGCGGCCGCCGATGCCGCCGGTGAGCCGGGAAAGGGCGTCGTCGCGGGTGGTGAGCCTTGGCAGCATGTACTTGAGCTGGGCCATTTCAATCTGGAGCTTGCCCTCGCGGCTCAAGGCCCTGCGAGCAAAGATGTCCAGAATCAGCTGGGTGCGGTCGATGACCCGAAGCTCGGTATGGTCGGTGATGGAGCGGATCTGGGAGGGATTGAGCTCCTGGTCGAAGATGAGCAGGTTGGCGTTCAGCCGCAATGCAGCAAGCATGATCTCGCCCAGCTTGCCCCGACCCATGATCAGCCTGGGGTTGATGCGGTCGCGCCGCTGCACCACGGTGTCCAGCACCACCACCTCATCGGAGCGGGCCAGCTCCACCAGCTCGTCCATGGACTCCTGGGCCCTGGCCTTGGACTCGGTGGTAACGCTGACCAGGATCGCCCGGTCCTTGCCTTTGTCCACCTCGCGGATGGGCCGCTGCCGAACGAACTCCTCCTCCAGGGCGGCGATGAGGTCGCGGCAGGAACGGCCCTGGCGGGCCGGGTGCTCGGGGGGAAGAAACAGCCAGTCATGCCCCTCCACGGTGCGCGGCACCAGATGCACGGAGAGCAGTTGGAAAGGCAGGCCGTCCGGCCCCATGGCGATGGCGCTCATCAGGTCGAGGCGCAGGAAGAGGAGATCCATCAGGTCGTCCTCGCTGATCCCCTCCCCGGCCAGGTGGGTATGCACGCAGCGCAGCCCGCGCAACCGGCCGCCCGAGACGCGGAACTCGGCAAGGGAGGGGATGAGGATGGACTTGTGGTCCCCCACCATCACCGCCTCCACCTGGCCGGCCCGGCTGATCAGCAGGCCAAGCTGGCGGCCGGTGTCCTGGGAAAAGACGCACATCTCCCTGGCCAGGTCCGGCCCAACGATGAGGTCCGGATCGACCCGCCTCCGGGAAAGGCGCTCAAGCCCCTTGAGCTGTGCGGGCTTGAGGCCGGCGGTATGGCCGGAAACCATGCTCACCCCTGCCGCTCCCGGAGCAGCCGCTTGTCGCCCACCCGGATGGTCAGCTTGACCCGGTCGAAGTATTCGAGCAGCGGGATAGAGAACTTACGGGTCAGGCCGGTGAGGTTCTTGAAGCGCGGCGCGTCGATCTCCCCCTCCTGGCGGATGAAGGCGACCAACCGCTCCTTGAGATCGGCCAAGGCATCGACGTGGTAGTACAGCTCCTCGCTGATCTTGATCAGCCGCTGTTCGCGCACCAGGAGATTGAGCACCTCGCGGGTGAGGTTGGCCGAGTACGTCTCACTGAAGCGATCCTGCACCTCCCGCACCGTGGGGGGCGCAAGGCCGGCCTGCGCGAAGAAGCTTTCCATCTCCTGGCGGAGCAGGCTGGCGTCCTCCTTGAGGGAGACCTGATGGGTCGCGAGCCGCACCACGGATTCGTCCACCACCACGCTCCCCTGCTTGGCAAGCCCGGCCAGCAACAGCTGAAAGAGCTTCTGGTCCAGGGAGCCATGCAGACGCGAGCGCAACTCCTCCTTGGACAACCCCGGCAGCATGGGCTGCTCCTCATGAAAACGGGTCAGAAGCTGCTGAAGCTTGGCGGCAAGCGCCTCCAGGGTTTCGGCCGCGATCATCCGCTGCCGTTCCGAGTCGACCACCACGATCCTGCGGCTGGATATCGGCCCTTCAAGCAGCTTCTTGAACCGCTTGCCAAAGAGGCCGGTCTTGACGGAAAGCTCCTCGATGGTGAGTCCGGCGAACCCTGCCTCCCGAAGATGCAACAGGGCAAGCTCCTCGGGTGCCCCCTGCTGGTAGAGGGCAAAGACCCGGCGGTTCTCATCGCGGCCGCGCCGCCGCCTTGGCGGCGAGCCGTTCCATACCATGCCGCCGCCGATGGTCGCCACCGGCGAGTAGCTCCGCACCACGTAATGGTCGCCAGGCCAGACAACGATGGGTTCTTCCAGCATCAGCTGCACGTTGGCCTCCTCGCCGGGGGCCAGCTCCTCGCCGTCCAACAGGGCGATACGGCCCATGATCTCGGCGGTGCCGGCATGCACCCTTACCCGGGTCCGGTGTTTGAGCGGCTTGGGGTTGCTGGAGAGATAGAGAAAGCTCGCGTCGAGCATGTAGGAGGGCCGGAGGCAGCCGGGGGTGGCCAGCACGTCGCCGCGGTTGATCTGCTCGGCGTCGATGCCCTGCACATTGATGGCGGTGCGCTTGCCCGCCTCCACCAGCTCCTCGTCATGGCCATGCACCTGGATGCCGCGAATGCGGGCAAGATGGCCGGCGGGATAAACCGCCACCTCCTCCCCCACCCCGATGCGGCCGGAAATGGAGGTGCCGGTGACCACCAGGCCAAAACCCTTCATGCTGAAGATCCGATCCACCGGCAGGCGGAACGGCCCGTACGCCTCGGCGAACTCGCTCTGCCGCACCAGCTGGTCGAGCACCGTTCTCACCTCGTCGAGCCCCTCGCCGCTGAGCGAGGAAACCGCCACCATGGGCGCGCCGTCGAGGAAGCTGCCGATCAGGAACTGGCGCACGTCCTCGCGCACCAGCTCCAGCCATTCGGCGTCCACCATATCCTTCTTGGTGAGCACCACCAGCCCCCGCTTCACTCCGAGCAGACGACAGATCTCGAAATGCTCGCGGGTCTGGGGCATGATCCCCTCGTCGGCGGCAATGACAAAGGCGACCAGATCAATGCCGGTGGCGCCGGCCACCATGTTCTTGACAAAGCGTTCATGGCCCGGGACATCGACGATGCCCAAGCGATGGCCGCAGGGCAGGTCGAGGAAGGCGAAGCCCAGCTCAATGGTGATGCCGCGCTTCTTCTCCTCCTTGAGCCGGTCGGTGTCGATGCCGGTGAGCGCCCGGACCAGGCTGGTCTTGCCGTGGTCCACATGGCCGGCTGTGCCGAGGACGATCTCCCGCATTGCTTACCAGTCCCCGGAAAGATACGGGTTGGTGCGCGCCTCCTCGCCAACGGAGGAGCGGGCGCCGCCGTACCCATGCCCCGGCCAGACGATGGTCTCCGGCGGCAGGGTCAGGATCTTCTCCCGGATGGAGTCGAACATCTGGCCGGAATCGCCTCCAGGAAAATCGGTGCGCCCCACCCCCCCCACGAAAAGGGTGTCGCCGGTAAACAGGTGGGGGGCGCTGTAGAGGCAGATGCCGCCCGGGGTGTGGCCGGGGGTGTGGAGCACATCAAGTACCACTTTGCCGATGGCGATGTGCTCGCCGCCGGCCACGGTGCGATCAGGAGGGGGCGAGGCGGCAAGCCCCAGCATGGAGAAGTACTGCTCGATCTCTGGTCTGCCGAAGAAGGCGGCATCATCCTGGTGCATGATGATCGGCGCGCCGGTGGCCTGCTTGAGCAGCCGGTTGCCGCAGACATGGTCCGGATGGCCATGGGTGCAGACGATCGCCGCAACCTCCAGCCCCTCGGCCCGGCAGAGGGCGAGAATCCGCTCCTCGTCGCCGCCAGGGTCGATGACAGCGGCCTTGCGCGTTTCCTCGCACCCCACCACATAGCAGCACACCGCCATGGACCCCACGGTCAGCTGTTTGACGATCATGAGATACTCTCCTAGAAAAATCACATTCCTCAGGATGAAAGAGCCGAAACCGTCATTCAGCACTGTAACCGGTTCGCTTTCTGCGGACTGAACCCGCTCCGTCTTCCCGTTCGTCCGTCAGCAGTTGCAGGTGTTCGGATTGCACGGCCCGCCGCCGCACCCACAGCCGCCGCCCTGACCGGCCAGGGGCAGGCTGACGCTGGCGCGCACCGGCAACTCCTCTTCGACCCGGGCCAGGAACTCCTTGAAGGCGCGGGTGGCCTGGCTGTCCGCCGGCGAGGAGAGATAGGGCTTGCCGTCGTCGCCGGCAATCACCACCTTGGGGTCCACCGGTATCCGCCCCAGGAAAGGGACGGCGAAATCCTTGGCCAGCAGCTCGCCGCCGCCGGTCTTGAAGATCTCCACCGGCTTGTCGCAGTGGGGGCAGATGAAGCCGCTCATGTTCTCCACAAGGCCGACGATCTTCATCTTGACGTGCTTGCAGAAGTTCAGGGACTTGCGCACGTCGGCCAGCGCGATCTGCTGGGGGGTGGTGACCACCAGGGCGTGGGCGTCCTTGATGGTGTTGGCAACGGTCATCGGCTCGTCGCCGGTGCCGGGAGGCGCGTCAATAACCAGATAGTCCAAGTCGCCCCAGGCCACGTCGGCGATGAACTGACGGATCGCCTGGTTCTTGAGGGGGCCGCGCCAGATGATGGGCTCGTCCCGGTTTTCCATCATGCTCTCCAGGGACATGACCTTGAGATTGTCGCTGTACTGCATGGGCGGCATCTTGCCGTCCTTGGTCAGCTCCCCCTCCATGCGACCGTGCATGTCGAGCATGCGGACGATGTCCGGGCCGTGCAGGTCCACGTCCATGAGGCCAACCTTGTAGCCCTTGCTGGCAAGCCCGATGGCCAGGTTCACCGAGACGGTGGACTTACCGACCCCGCCCTTGCCGCTCATCACCAGAATCTTGTTTTTGATGCGGCCGAGCTGGACGTTGATGGCATTGTTCTGCTGGGCAATGGTGGCATCGACCGTGCCACAGCTTCCCGCCTTCTTACTGCCGCATGTGCCGCTGCTGCACTTGGACATAACAAAACCTCCACAAATCAAAACATTAACACACAGAAATGACTCGACCCTGGAGCTTTCCGCCCGCATCGCCGAAAACCAGTCAAACCCCGGCAAAATCCTTCGATAAACTAAAAAACATAACGCAAAAACCGGGACATTAAAAGAAAAAACCCGGCATTCCCTTGGGGGAACCTGCCGGGTTCTGCACAGCACCCAGGAAGGGGAAGGACTGGCTTCAGCCGCACTCCACCTCCACCGCCAGGGTGTCCTTTTTCTTGCGCGCCTCGATCTCACCGATCAGGAAGGGGGTTTCGCCCAGGGCGATGAGTTGCTGCATGGCGTCGTCCGCCTGCTTGGCCTCCACCACCACCACCATGCCGATGCCGCAGTTGAAGGTGCGGCACATCTCAAAGGGAGATATCTTGCCATTTTTCTGCAAGAATTCAAAGATGGCCGGCACCTGCCAACTCTTCTTTTCGATCACCGCCTTGCAGCCGTTGGGCAGCACCCGCGGAATATTCTCGATGATGCCGCCGCCGGTGATATGCACCAACCCCTTGACCTTGAAGTTCTTGATCAGGTTGAGCAGCGGCTCGGCATAGATCCTGGTGGGCCGCAACAGCTCCTCGCCCAAGGTGCAGCCGAACTCATCGATGTGATCGCCCACGGAAAGCCCCATCTCATCGAAGCAAACCTTGCGCACCAAGGAGTAGCCGTTGCTGTGCACGCCGGACGAGGCCAGGCCGATCAGCTTGTCGCCAACCCGGATCTCGGAGCCGTCGATTATCCGGTCGCGCTCGCAGATGCCCACCACGAAGCCGGCGATATCGTAGTCGCCCTTCTTATACAGCCCTGGCATCTCGGCAGTTTCGCCGCCGATCAGCGAGCACTTGGCGATCTCGCATCCCTTGGCAATGCCCCTGACCACGTCGGTGGCCACCTCAAGATCCAGGCCGCCGGTGGCGAAGTAATCGAGGAAAAAGAGGGGGTGGGCGCCGCAGACCACGATGTCATTGACACACATGGCCACCAGATCGATGCCGATGGTATCGTGCTTCTTGCACAGGTTGGCGATCATCAGCTTGGTGCCAACCCCATCCGTGGAGGAGACCAGCACCGGGTCATGGAACTTGCCCCCCCCCAGGGCGAACAGGCCGCCAAACCCACCAATGCCGGTCAGCACCCCTGGGCGGAAGGTGTTGGCAACAATGGGCTTGATGTTCTCGACCAGGGCGTTGCCCTTGTCGATATCAACCCCTGCTTCCGTGTAGCGGGAACACTCTTGTTTTGCCATCGTACCCAATATCCTAAAAAATTGGCTCAGACACGCCGCCCCCCCTCCCCATGGATATCAGCTCTGTCACAGGGCCAAACCATCGGCAAGGCAGCATCTCGAGAAATCACAATAAGTGGCCAGGAGAAACATGCCTCCCCACTCGCGGCACGTTCAAGAATTTGTACAGGTGGTGCCCTCTTTTAATTTGCGCACCCAAAAATGTCAATCAATTTCGGCCACAACGCAAGCGTGAAGCGACCCGCCGCAGTGGTTGCAGCCCCCTCCCCTCCATCAAGACAACGCAACAAACTCGGTCTGTTCGAGCGCCATTTCCATATAGAAGCGATGGGTATCGATGCTGAAAACCATTCTCCTGCTGTCCTGGAAGTTGATATCCGGGGTCAGGGTAATGGCGGTGTTCAGGGAAAGCGCCTTGGGCTGGCCGATAAACGAGGTCAGATCGAAGCGGCTTTCCACCATCTGCATGGCCTTGCCCATCATCTGGTTGGTCATCTCGCCCATGGTGTCCACCACCTCGTTGGAGGTGTGATCCTTGGCCAGCTCCGACTCGGGCAGCCCCATGGAGATCATGTAGCTGCGGTACAGTTCCATGGCCGCTTCCGCCGAAAAGTTCACCACGACCAACCCGTTGTAATCGCCAGAAAACTGGACAAAGCAGCCAACCTCCGGCCGCAGGGTAACCTTGGGAATCACCTGGATGGTCTTGGAATACTTAATGGTTCGCCTGGTCCCCTTCTCCAGGGTTTTCTGGGTTGCCTGACAGAAGATGTCGGCCACCACATCGATGGTCGAGTTTTTTGCACTCATGAATCTCTCCGGGACACTGTTCTCGCCGTGACCATGACTGGTCGGTTCATGATCATGATTGTACCATCCCCAACCGGCAACCGCGACAAAAAATGGACCGCGACAGGCGGCGTTCTCCTTGCGCCACAGCCGACCGGTTCGGTATCATGTGAGAAAAACAGAGGAAACCAGAGCCATGCGCCCACTCACCCTCGACGACCGTCCCTTGGTCAACGATTACTTGCGCCGTTATCCGCCGCAAGTCTCGGAACTCACCTTCACCAACCTTTTTGCCTGGCGGTACAGCCGGCCTGTCTGGCTGGCGGAATTCCAGCAGTCCTTGCTTTTTTTCGCCCAGGCCCGCCATGACTTTGTGCTGCTTGGCAACCCCATCGGCCCGGTCACTCTTGCCGAGGTGCTCGCCGCATACGGCGACCGACTCGACAGGGTGGAGCGCTACCCGAAAGACATGACGGATAACACTGAAATTCCAAGCAATATCCTCACCGAAGAAGACCGGGACAACGCGGACTACGTCTACAGGGTTCAGGATCTTGCCGAGCTCCCAGGCCGCCACTTTGCCGGCAAGCGCAACCACATCACCCGGTGCCTGAACGAGCACGACTGCCGCTACGAGGAGATCTCCGCCGCCAACCTGGACGAATGCCTGGCCATGCAAGAACGCTGGTGCGCGGCCCGCGATTGCGGGGCAACCCCAGGGTTATGCGGCGAATTTCGGGCCATTGTCGAGGCGCTCACCCATTTCGAGGCCTTTGCCCTTACAGGCGGCGCCATCAGGATAGGCAAGGAGATCGAGGCGTTCACCGTGGCGGAGCCGCTGGCCCCAGGAATGGCGGTGTGCCACTTCGAGAAGGCCATGCCCCATGTCCATGGGTTGGGCCAGCTGATCAATCAGTGGTTTGCCCAATTCGGGCTTGCCGGGTTTACATACGTCAACAGGGAACAGGACTTGGGCATCCCCGGACTGAGACAGGCAAAGGAAAGCTATCACCCGGAGTTTCTGGTGGAGAAGGTCCGCCTCGTGCTGCCAGCCGCGACATCGCCTGCCCCATTCGCTTCGCCGCCCCCGGCCGAAGCGGCCCGCCGCTGTCCGGAATGAAAAAGCGCCTGAAACAGGATTCAGAAGTCAGAATTCTGTGAAAACAAGGCGGCCTCGGCCCGCTCAATAAACACCGGACCTCAACCCATGGGAATCCAGCGAGGAACGCAGCCGCCGCTCCCCTCTCGCCTGCATTCTCACTTTTCCTCCAGCAAAATCCCCAGCGCCTCGCGGATATCCTGCACCAGATGGAAGCGGACGTCCTGCTTGACGTTGTCCGGGATCTCCACCACGTCCTTTTCGTTCAGGGCAGGCAGCACGATTTCCCTGATGCCGGCCCGCACCGCCGCCAGCACCTTCTCGCGGATACCACCCACCGGCAGCACGTCGCCGCGCAGGGTGATCTCGCCGGTCATGGCCATGTCCCTGCTCACCGTCCTGCCGGTCAGGAGCGAGGTAAGGGCGGTGACCATGGCCACCCCGGCCGAAGGCCCGTCCTTGGGGATGGCCCCCTCGGGCACATGGATATGGAGGTCGCAGCCCGCGAAGATCTCCTCGTCCACCCCAAGCTGCTGGGCGTGGGACCGGATATAGGTCAGAGCGGCGGTGGCGGACTCCTTCATCACATCCCCCAGCTTGCCGGTCATGGTGAGCACTCCCTTGCCCTTCATCTTCGCCGCTTCGATGAAGAGCAGCTCGCCTCCCACCGGGGTCCAGGCAAGGCCGGTGGCCAACCCCGGGCCCCAGGTCCGCGCCTTCATCTCCGGAAAATGCTGAATGGGGCCAAGATAGGTGGCGATATCCTCCTTGCCGATCACGGTTTTGCCGGTACGACCCGTGACAATCTCCTTGGCCACCCCCCGACAGAGCGCCGCCAGCCTGCGTTCCAGATTGCGCACCCCCGCCTCCCTGGTGTAGGAGCGGATCACTCCCCGGATGGCCTCGTCTTCCACCTCCAGATCGTCGGCGGTCAGGGCATGGGCTTCCAACTCCTTGGGCAGCAAGTGCCTGCGGGCGATATTGAGCTTCTCGTCCTCGGTATAGCCGGAAAGCTCGATGATCTCCATGCGGTCGCGCAACGGCCCGGGGATGGTGTCCAGCACGTTGGCGGTGGTGACGAACATCACCCTGGAAAGATCGAACGGAATTTCAAGGTAATGGTCGGCAAAGCTGAAGTTCTGCTCAGGGTCCAGAACCTCGAGGAGCGCCGAGGAGGGATCACCCCGGAAATCCATGCCCAGCTTGTCGATCTCGTCCAGCATAAAGAGCGGGTTGTTGGCGCCGGCCTTGCGCAGGCTCTGGATAATCCGGCCCGGCAGGGCGCCGATGTAAGTGCGCCGGTGGCCGCGGATCTCCGCCTCGTCGCGCACCCCGCCCAACGAGATGCGCACGAACTTGCGGTCCATGCTGCGGGCGATGGACTGGCCCAGCGAGGTTTTGCCCACGCCCGGCGGGCCGACAAAGCAGAGGATCGGACCGCGCATGTCGTTCTTGAGCTTGCGCACCGCCAGGAACTCGATGATCCGCTTCTTGATCTCCTTGAGGCCGTAATGGTCGGCGTCCAGCACCTCCTGGGCCCGCGCGATGTCCAGGCTGTCCGGGGTGGTCTTCAGCCAGGGCAGGTCGAGGATCCAGTCCATGTAGGTACGGGAGACCGTATACTCCGGCGACGAGGGAGAGATGCGCGCCAGGCGGTCCAGCTCCTTCTCAGCGGTCTTTCTGGCCTCCTCGGGGAGCTGGGTCGCGGCAAACCGGGCGCGCAACTCCTTAAGATCGAGATTTTCCTCCTCATCGCCCAGTTCCTTCTTGATGGCGTTGAGCTGCTGGCGGAGGAAGAAATCGCGCTGTTTCTGGTCCATGTCCTCCTTGATGGACTTCTGGATATCCTGGCTCATCTGGGCGGTTTCCATCCGCTTGTTGAGCTCCCGGGCGGTGCGGAGGAGCAGCGCCTTGATCGGGGTGATCTCCAGGATCTCCTGCTCCTCCGGCGTGGTCAGATTGAGCTGGGAGACCACCAGGTAGGCGACGAAAAAGGGATTGGTCAACGACTCGATGGTCATCAGCAGCTCGGCCGGGATGGAGACCAGCTCGGAGAGCTTCTTGAACTGGGTGCGGAGGTTCAGAAGCAGCGCCTCCACCTCCTTGTCCTCCTCCGCCTCCATGGGTACCGTCTCCACCCTGGCCATGAGGTAGGGCTCCTGCTGGGTGAACTCGACGAGTTCCAGCTTCCGGATGGCACTCATCAGCACATGGTAGCCGCCCTCCTGGTCCTTGACCAGTTTGTGCATGTAGCCGAGCACCCCGATCCTGTGGAGATGCTCCGGTTCGACGCCGCCGTCCTGCTTGTCCTCCTCCTGGCCCTGGTGGGTGACAATGGCCACCAACCGGTCCTTGATGATCGCCTCATCCACCAGTCGCTGCGAGGCGGGATGCAGGACGTTCAGGGGAAACCCCATGCCGGGAAAGAAGACAAAACCGTGCAACGGCAGCACCGGCAGCACCTCAGGCACCGGCAGTTCGGCGGGATTGGCGTGGTGATGGTGATGCTCCTTTTTCTCCGGAGCCTCGCCCTGTTTTCCGGAATCGTCGTTATTCCTCATGGTTCGCACCCATTGGGGAGAGTCTATTCAACCGTGATCCGAATCTTGCCTTTGTTGCGGTGGAGCGGCAAGGTTACCACCAGGATGCCGTGCCTGAGCTCCGAACTGGCGCGGCCAACATCCACCGGCTTGGGCAGGGGCATGGTCCGCTCGAAGAAACCGCGTTCGATCTCCAGCTGATGGATGCAGGCCACCTTGCGTGGCGCTGGATACTGCCGCTCCCCGGAAACGGTGATGCTCGTCTCCTCAGCCGTAATCGAGAGGCTGGCCGGGTCCGCGCCGGAGACATCCATGCAGACCACCAGCCCGTTTTCGGTCTCGTAGAGGTCGGCGGCCGGGAACCAGCCATTGCCGGCAAGCCCGGGCATCAGGCGCGGAGCCATGCTCCTGAGCACCCTGCCCGTCTGGCCTGGAAATCGTTTGCGCCTGATCTGCTCCATGACCTGTCCTCTTATAGACGTGCCAAAAACCCGGGGTTTTACAGAATTATGGAACCGCTCGCGGCGTCTGTCAAGACTGGGAGGGAAAACAAGAAAGGTGGATCATTCCTCGCCGGCATGAGGGCAGGAATGGGCCACCATGATCTTCTGGGCCATGCCGCTGTTGATGGCAAGACGCGCCCCGCGCAGGGCGACGATGAAGGGGCCGGAAGGGTGGTTGCTGATCACCTCCAGGCACTCGCCAGGGACAAGTCCCAGGTCGGCCAGCCGCGCCGCCGCCTCCCGTCCGCCGGCAATGCGGACGATGCGCACCCGCTCGCCATTGGCGGCAAGAGGAAGGGGCAGGGCCGGCTCCCGCTGGGCCATGCAGGCAGCGCAGAGGCCGTAGATTTCCAGCTTATGCTGGAGGGGATGAAAATTGCGGCTCTCGGCGATCTGCTGCTGCAGCCGCTCGATCTCCTCGCTGATAAACTCCTCGATCTTGCCGCAACGGGTGCAGATGAAGTGATCGTGGTGGACGCCAAGATGGCGGTGCTCGAAAACAGGCTCCTGGGCCTCAAATACCCGCTTCTGGGCAAAACCATACCGGCAGAACATCTCCATGGTCTCGGAGAGAAACTCCCGGTCCAGCAGTTCGGGCAACCGCTCACGCACGATGGCCTCAAGACCGGAGAGGGTGAAGTGCTCCTCGATCCCCAGGAAAATATCCAAGATCAGCAGCCGCTCCTTCACCCGGGTGGCGCCGAAGGACTCCAGCACCTCCTTGAACTGCTGCCGCTCCTGCCGGTGCACGGCCTGATCCGCGCCTGAGGGAACGCCATGCCGGCCTCCCCTTGCCTTGCCTGAAAAGAATGTGCGTAACGAAACCATGGCCTGCCCTCTCAGTCAACCCGGCGCCACTGCCCCTGCCGCAGCAGGAAATGGGGCCTGAAACGCGACTTGTAACGCATGGCCGCCACCTCCTCGATCCAGTACCCAAGATAGAGGCAGGACATCTCCTTGGCACGGGCAAGCTCGGCCAAATAGAGAATGTTGAAGGTTCCCAGGCTGCGATTGCGCAAGTCTGGATCGAAATAAAAATAGACAGCACTGAGGCTCCACGGCGTGCAATCGACAATGGAGCACCCCACCAGCCTCCCTTCCAGGCGGAAGGTGATCTCCAGGGTAACCCCCATGGAGTTGGCAAAGAAGCCTGCGTAGTAGTCCAACGCCGAGGCTGGCCTGCCGGGATGACGTCCGGCGAGAAAGCGGTCGCAGAGGGTGAGCTTTTCCTGGCTGATCTCCACCGGCCCGACGCCCACGGTGAGGTCCTGGTTGCGGCGCCACACCCGCCGCATATTGGATGAGGTCATAAAATTCGCGGTTTCAAGGCGTATGGGCACGCACCCGTCGCAATCGGGACAGCGCATGGTGTAGAGCACGTTGCCGTTGCGGCGATACCCCGCATCGAGAAAGCCGTCAAACACCGTCACCGGCAGGGCGGGAAAGGCCGCCTGGTGATAGACCGCCACCCTGCCCAATCCGTACGGGCACTCCGAGGCCAGGTCGGTAAAGCAGCCATCCAGGCGGGCCAGCAGCCCGGCCACCTGGTGGCGGTCGATACCGGTCTCGCCTATGCCGGTCGCCTCCATGCCGCTCACCGGTAGAGGAAGTACCCTTGCCGCATCTCTCCGAATCCGGCCAGCCCTTCCAGCCAGCCATCCTCCAGGGACATGAGGTCGGCTCCCTCGGCCAGCCGGTGGCGCAGGCTGCTGCTGCCCAGGATCAAATCCAGCGGGGTACGCTCGAACTCGTACTCGTATGGCGGCGGCTTGAGGCCGAACTGATCGGGATGGCAGCGCATGAAGGCCTGAAGCAGAGCCAGGGAGGCACGATAGGGCCGGAAGGCGGCCGGATCGGTGACATGGAGTTGAAAGCCGTGGCAGGGCTGGCCGGCCCACTTGTTGGAGGTGGGCTCGAAGATGAGCGGCCGCAAGAAGCAGCCGGGCAGCGGGATCGGCCGCAGGAAGTCGAGCACCGCGGAACAGTCGACATAGGGCGCGCCCAGAAGCTCGAACGGCAGGGTGGTGCCCCGCCCCTCCGAGATGTTGGTCCCCTCGAAGATCACCTGGCCGGGATAGACCAGCGACGCGGCAAAGGTGGGCATGTTGGGAGAGGGAAAGACCCAGGGCAGGCCGGTATCCGGGAAGAGCATCCGTCGCTGCCAGCCCTCCATGGCCACTATTTCCAGGTCGGCGCCGATGCCGTACTCCTGGTTGATCATCAGGGCCAGTTCGCCAAAGGTGAGGCCATGGCGCATGGGGATGGGGAAGAGGCCGACAAAGGAACGGCAATCTTCATCCAGCAGGTTGCCCTCGATCAGCTCGCCGCCGACGGGGTTGGGACGGTCCAGCACCACCACCTGCTTGCCGCACTCTCTGGCCGCCTCGAGGCAGTAGGCCAGGGTATAGAGGAAGGTGTAGACCCGGGTGCCCACATCGACGATGTCCACCAGCAGCACGTCGAAATGCTCGTACATGGCCGGGGTGGGCTTGCGTACCTCGCCGTAGAGGCTGAATACCGGCAGACCTGTGGCGCGGTCGACGATATGGTCCGACTCGATCATATTGTCCTGCTTCTCCGCGAAAAACCCGTGCTGCGGGGTGAAGAGACAGGTGAGCTGACCGGGGAAGGCGGTGTTGATCAGATCGCGGCTGTGGCGGAAATAGCGGTCGGTGGAGGCCTGGTTGCAGAGCAGAGCCAATCTTTTCCCGCCCAAAAACGCTGGCGGCGCTTGCAACAGTCGTTCAACGCCTGAAGTGACCATGATATCGCTTGCCCTTTGTTGCTGGAATTGGCCGTGGATGGGAAAGGCTGCACGGCATGCAACGCCCCAGCCAGCGTATATACGGACAATCAGGGCGGAAGTCAAGGAGAGGGGGGCAGATATGGTGTGAAGAAACCGCAGGGATGCTCAAACAATCCGACCATCGCTCATGGCGATCACCCTATCGGCGCGTTGGGCCAAATCCGGGTTGTGCGTCACCATGACAACGGTAAGCCCGTCACCGTGGAGAGAGGCTAGAAGTGAGAATATTTTTTCGCTGTTGGCCGAGTCCAGGTTGCCGGTCGGTTCGTCCGCCAACAGGAGTTCAGGTCGGTTGACCAGAGCACGGGCAATGGCCACCCGCTGCATCTCGCCGCCGCTCAACTGATTGGGCCGATGTTGAAGCCGCCCCTCAAGCCCCACGCGTTCAATCAGGGCGACAACCTGATCCCGCTCCACCTCCTTACGGCTAAACAACAAAGGAAGCGTCACATTGTCCAACACGCTGAGTCCTGGGATCAAATAAAATTGCTGAAAAACGAAACCGATCTTTTCACGACGGAGCTGGACCAGATCGGACTCCCGCATCGACTGCACCGGCTGTTCGCCGATTCGGATTATCCCGCTGGTAGGAGTATCAAGGCAGCCGAGTATCTGCATCAAGGTGGTTTTGCCGGATCCGGATGGGCCCACCACAGCGACGAACTCACCGCTGCCGATAACCAAATCCACCTCCCGCAGGGCGTGAACCTCTTCCATGCCCCGACGATAGATTTTTTCGACACGCTCCAGGACGATCATCCCTTGATTGCCTCAATGGGGTTGATTTTCGCGGCCCTCCAGGCCGGGTATATCCCGGAGAACACCCCCATTCCCACGGAAAAAGCGATACAGGACACAGCCAGTCGCGGATCAAATGCGATCATCCTTCCAGCCGGCACATAAACCATAAACTTCCTGACAAACGCTTCAATCAGTCCGGCACCGGCCACCGCCAGCGCCACCCCGGCCAAACCGCCGATGAGGGTCAGCAGCACGGTTTCCTTAAGCACGATCCGGAAGACATCACTTCGGGAAGCACCCATGGCACGAATCATCCCGATTTCACTGGTCCGCTCGAAAATAGCCATAAGGATGGAATTCATCACCCCCACCGCGCTGATCAGCACCGCAATGGCGGCGATGGACAGGCTGAGCACCTTGGCGGCGGACGCAAGGGTGCCAAGACTGGCAACCACCTGATTCATGGTGACAATCTGGATACCGGGAATATTTTCACTCACCGCCCGCGCAGCCGCCTCAACCCGCTCGGGGTTCTTCACCCGCACTCCGATGGCGGAGATGCTGCTTGGCTTTCGCACCATCTGTTGCACGGTTTGCAACGGCAAATAGACAAAGGCATCATCCTGGCCACCGGTTTTTTCCAGAATGCCGACCACGGTAATTGGTCGGTCAGCGGCCGGATAACGCAGGGTGGAACCGATGGCCGTCTGGTCATGGCCAGCCACCTCGGCCCCAAGCAGAGCTTCGCCGGGAGCAGCCGGGACTCGCCCCTTGATGCGCCATTGAGGCTTGAGCCGGCTCAGGTCGGCCATCTCCATTCCATGCAGCAGGTCGACCCTGTCCCGCTCCGGATTGGGCGTCTGAACGACCAGCATCGGCGAGGCTATCTCGATATCTTTCGAGTCCCGAACCCTGCCAAGCACCTGCTGGTCGAGATAGGAGGGAATCACGGCCCCGTGCAAGACCAAGGCCGCAACCTCGTGGGGACAACCGGAAGGGACGACCATGAAATGGAGTCCGGTGCGCGCCACCTCCCGATTCAAACCCTCCTCGAAGCCACGGTTGAAGGAGACAATCGAAAAAAGTACCGCCACCGAGGCGGCGATACCAACAACAGTAAGCAAACTCCTGATCCGGTGCCTCAAGAGGTTATGGATGGCAAGGGGTAGGAAGCGCATCAGAGAATCTCCACCCCATCGGCGATGAGCATCACCCCCTCAAGGCTTTGCCGCACCAATCCAGTCACGACAGCCTCCTTGCCGTACCTGGGGGGGACGGAAAATCCTTTGGGACTCATGTTGACCAATACTTGTCCGGTTCCATCATCAAGAAAGAGCCAGCACCCAGAGGAAGAACATTGCGTGGAAACACGTCCCTTAATGTTGACGAGACGGCCGTTGTATCCAGGATCAATAAGAATTGCCTTGATCGCCACCGAACCGACCTGCTTGTTGACCCCGGCGCCGTACTGCTCCGAGGAGGAGCAGCCAGCAAGCAAGGATGTGACCAATGCAGCGATCACGGCGAGTTCAGAATAAAAACTCCACATTTGCTTCATGTGTGCCACAACCTCACGGAGTAGGTCCAGTAATACGCATGCATCAGGTTGAAATACTTTCTACACATACAACATTTGACAATGCCGATGCACATCAAGTTCCGGAAAAATTTCTTTCCTTATCCAGAAAAGATTTCCCGTTGCGCTTTGTCCTTCAACAGGTAGATTACAACGAGTGGCCTGCGCGAGAGCGGCAAAAGAACAACTGCACTATCATTTCATTCAGTCAACGGAGCAATGATGAAGATCGCCATCAGCGGCAAGGGGGGGGTGGGCAAAACCACCATCATGGCCATGCTGGCCAGGTATCTGCGCGACCAGGGTAACGAGGTGCTGGTAATTGACGCCGACCCGAGCCCCCACATGGCCGAGAGCATCGGGGTGGACACCAGCCAACGCATCGTGCCCATTGCCGAGATGAAGGACCTGCTGGTGGAGCGCTCCGGCAAGGTGGAGGGCTCGCCCTTCTACAACATCAACCCCCAGGTGGATGATCTGCTCAGCCGCTTCATTGTTGAAAAGGAAGGAATCCGCCTGATGGTGCTGGGCGCCATCCAGACCGCCAAGGGCGGCTGCGCCTGCCCGGAGAGCAACGTGCTCAAAAGGCTGCTCACCAAGCTGCTCCTCTCCCCCACCCAGTTCGTGCTGCTCGACATGGAGGCCGGGGTGGAGCATCTGGGCCGGGGAACCATCGCCGGGGTGGACCACCTGCTGATCGTGGTGATCCCATCGCAGTCCGGGGTGCGCACCGCGCTGAAGATCAAGAAGCTGGCGGTGGAATCGGGCATCCGCCGCATCTCCTTTGTGGGTAATCTGGTGGCGGACGACTCCGACCAGGCCTTTCTGGCCGAGGCGCTGGGCGACCCCCCCATTGCCTGTTTCCCTGATTCCACCGCGATCCGCAAGACCGAACGCCAGGGACTGCCGGTGGTCACGGTGCTTGCGGAGGTGGAGGCAGCGGCGGCATGCCTGATAAAGAACGTGCTGTGCCATGCAGGACAATGAACGGCCTGAAGGTCAAAGCCGTCTTTGACAGCGCGGCCGGCAGCTACGACCGCGCCCGCCGCCAGCTGGTGCCCTGCTTTGACGACTTTTACGGTACGGTGCTCGGGCTGATCCCCTACAATCCTGAGGATGCCTTCCGGCTCCTCGATCTGGGCGCCGGCACCGGCCTGCTTTCCGCCCTGGTGGCTGAACGCTTCCCCAAGGCGCACCTTACCCTGGTGGACCTCTCCGAGGCCATGTTGGACAAGGCCAGGGAACGGCTGAGCAACCACCGGGAACGCCTGTCGTGTATCGCGGCGGACTATTCGACCGGATTCGACGGCTCCTTTGCGGTGGCAATCTCTGCCCTTTCGATCCATCACCTTGAAGATGCTCGCAAAATCAGCCTATACAAGCGCATCCACGGTTCCCTCACAGACGGAGGCATCTTTATCAACGCCGATCAGGTGCTCGGCCCAACCCCGGAAATCGAGAAAACCTACCAGACCACCTGGCTCAGGCAGGCCAGGGAGTTGGGGGTCTCGGATGAAGATCTCCATGCCGCGCTGGAACGGATGCGGGAAGACCGGATGGCCAGCCTGGACGACCAGCTGACCTGGCTGCGTCAGGCTGGTTTTACCACAGTGCACTGCTGGTATCAGCATCACCGCTTTGCGGTCTTCTCCGGCCGCAAGGGATAACCCCCCTTCCACCACTCACCTCATGGGCCAGCCAGATTCCCCGCAGATCCGCTGCCGCATCGCCCCCACCCCCAGCGGCCTGCTCCACATCGGCAACGGCGTCAACTTCGTGCTTGCCTGGCTGCTCACCCGTTTATACAGCGGGGCGTTGCGGCTGCGCATCGATGACGCGGACAGCGACCGCACCAGGCCCGAATTCGTGGAGGACATCTTCCGCCAGCTGGACTGGCTGCAAATCGACTGGGATGAAGGCCCCAGCGGCCCGGATGACTTTGGCAGACATTTCTCCCAGCTGCATCGCATCGATCGTTACCGGGAAGCTCTGGCGGAACTGGGCCGCGCCACCCACCTCTTCCCCTGCCTCTGCTCGCGCAAAGAGATCCAGGCCCGCTCCACCGACGGCCTCTACCCAGGCACCTGCCGTGAGACAGCGCAACCAGCGGAGGCACCCCACGCCGTCCGGGTCCAGGTGCCGCCGGGCAGCATCATCCAGGTGGAGGAGTATGAAATCGCCCTGTGCAGGGAGATGGGCGACTTCGTGCTCTGGCGGCGAGATGACCGGCCCGCCTACCAGCTGGCCAGCCTGGTGGACGACATCGACGACCGCATCTCCCTGATCGTCCGGGGAGAGGACCTGCTCACCTCCACCGCCGCCCAGCTCTTCCTGGCAGACAAGATTGAGGCTGGCTCCTTTCTTGCGGCCCGTTTCCATCATCACCCACTGATCATTGGCGAGGAGGGGAAAAAGCTCTCCAAGTCGCATGACTCCCTCTCCCTGGCGGCCATGCGCGAGGCCGGCGCTGGCCCGGCGACGGTCTACCGGCTGGCGGCCCGCCAACTCGGTCTTCCCCCCGAGCAGATCAACTCACTGTCCGACTTGCTGGCTGCGGCAGGGCAACAAAAAACCGGCGCCGCCCCGTAAGGCGCGCGCCGGTTCTCAAACGCCCTTGCTCCCCTGAAAATCAGGCGCGGGTCAGGTGACGGTACTTGATGCGGTGCGGCTGGCTGGCAGCCTCTCCCAAACGCGCCTTGCGGTCCTCTTCATACTCCGAGTAATTGCCGTCAAACCACACCACCTGCGAATCGCCCTCGAAGGCAAGGATATGGGTGGCAATGCGGTCGAGAAACCAGCGGTCATGGCTGATCACCACCGCGCAGCCGGCGAAGTTCTCCAACGCCTCTTCCAAGGCCCGCAGGGTGTTGACATCGAGATCGTTGGTGGGCTCGTCCAGAAGCAGCACGTTGGCGCCCTCCTTGAGCATCCGGGCGAGATGCACCCGGTTGCGCTGGCCGCCGCTCATCAGTCCCACCTTTTTCTGCTGCTCGGTGCCGGAAAAGTTAAACTTGCCCACGTAAGCGCGGGAATTGACTTCCTTGTTGCCCAGGGTGATGGTCTCCTGCCCCTCGGAGATGGCCTGCCAGATGGTGTCCTCCGGGTTCAGGGCGTCACGGGACTGGTCAACATAGGCGAGCTTCACCGTCTCCCCCACACGGATCATGCCGGAATCAGGCTGATCCTGGCCGGTGATCATCCGAAAGAGCGTGGTCTTGCCCGCGCCGTTGGGACCGATCACCCCGACGATACCCCCAGGCGGCAGGGAGAAGGTGAGGTTCTCGTAGAGGATGTTGTCGCCGTAGGCCTTGCTCACCCCCTCGGCCTCGATCACCAGCTTGCCCAGCCGCGGTCCAGGCGGGATGTAGATCTCCAGCTCCTGGGCCCGTTTTTCCGCCTCCTTGCCCAGCATCTCCTCGTACGCCTTGATGCGGGCCTTGGACTTGGCATGGCGGCCCTTGGGGTTCATGCGTATCCACTCCAGCTCGTGCTGGAGGGTCTTCTGGCGCTTGCCCTCCTCCTTCTCCTCCTGGGCAAGCCGCTTGGACTTCTGATCGAGCCAGGAAGAGTAGTTGCCCTTCCAGGGGATGCCATGACCGCGGTCCAGTTCCAAAATCCAGCCCGCGACGTTGTCGAGGAAGTAGCGATCGTGGGTCACCGCGATGACCGTGCCCTCGTAGCGCTGGAGGTGTTGCTCCAGCCAGCCCACCGTCTCGGCGTCAAGGTGGTTGGTGGGCTCGTCCAGGAGCAGGATGTCGGGCTTCTTCAAAAGCAGGCGACACAGAGCCACCCGCCGCCGCTCGCCGCCGGAGAGCACATCCACCGACGTCTCGGCCGGTGGGCAACGCAGGGCGTCCATGGCCATATCCAGCCGGGCGTCCAGGTCCCAGGCGTCCATGGCGTCGAGCTTCTCCTGCACCTGTCCCTGGCGGGCGATGAGCTTGTCCATGGCGTCGTCGTCCATGGGCTCAGCGAACTTGTTGTTGATCTCCTCGAACTCGGCCAGCAGGTCCACCGCTTCCTGGGCGCCCTCCCGCACGATATCGATGACGGTCTTGCCGGACTCCAGCTGCGGCTCCTGCTCCAGATAGCCAACAGTAAGGCCGGGGGAGATATGGGTTTCGCCGTTGAACTCCTTGTCCACCCCAGCCAGGATGCGCAGGAGCGATGACTTGCCCGAGCCGTTCAGACCGAGCACGCCGATCTTGGCGCCGTAGAAGTAGGAAAGGCTGATATCCTTGAGGATCGGTTTTTTCTCGTAAAACTTGGAAACGCGGATCATCGAATAGATGATCTTGTTCGGTTCGGCAACGGCCATGGTCAATGTCTCCCGTATATTTCAACAAGCTGCTGCACCTATGCAACACCGCTATATAGCACAGAAAGTACGGGATTTCACTTTGAAAAAAAAGGGAAGGCCGGGAAGAGTTACTGATGGTCAAAGATCTCGCGGATGGAGCCGGCCAGGACCTTAACCGAGACCGGCTTCATCAGGTAGCGCCTGGCCCCGAGCCTGGCGGCATCGCCTTCCGAAACCTGAGAGCTGTAGCCAGAGCACAGAATAATGGGAATATCCGGCCGTATGGCGAGCAGCGCCTTGCAGAGCTCGGAGCCGGGCAGCTTGGGCATGGTCTGATCAGTTATCACCAAATCAAAAGCTGTCGGAGCACAGGAGAACACCCGCAAAGCCTCCTCGGGGTCGGTGAACACGGAGATGCGGTAGCCCATCTGCTCCAGGGCGATTTTTTCAAACTGGACAATGGCCGATTCGTCATCCACCACCATCAAGCGCTCATTGCCCTTCCCTGCCTCTGGGCATCCCGTTGCGGGATCAGCCTGCTCAACCGGTTTTCCAGCCGCACGGGGGAGGTAGACGGAAAAGGTTGATCCCTTTCCCTCCTGGCTCTGCACATCGATGGCGCCGTTATGGCTTTTCACGATGCCATGCACCACCGACAGCCCCATGCCAGCCCCTTTCCCCTGCTCCTTGGTGGTAAAATAGGGGTCAAAAATACGTTCCATGACTTGCCTGGCCATGCCCTTGCCTGTGTCGGCCACCTGCAATCGGAGATATTCACCAGCCATAAGGCCGAGTTTCCTGGCAGCCTCTGTCGACAATACGGTGTTGTCCAGACGCACCGTCAGGGTGCCGCCATTCTCCTCCATGGCATGGTTGGCATTGGTACAGAGATTCAGCAGGACCTGATGCAGTTGATTATGGTCGGCCAGGACCGGCCAGCAGTCCTCGGCGAATTCATGATTGATGGCCACGGTGGTCGGCAAGGTGGCGCGCAACAACTTCAGGGCTTCCTCGACAACCAGGCGGGGATTGATCTTTTTCCGCTGCAACTCCTCCTTGCGGCTGAAGGCGAGGATCTGCTGAACAAGCCCCTTTGCCCTGAGGCTCGCCTGCAACACCTCTCCAAGGTAGGATGAGGCATCCCGGCAGTCCTCCCGCGCCTCCAGCTCTTCCTTGGCCAATTCGGTGTAGCCCAGGATAGCCGCCAGGATGTTATTGAAATCGTGGGCGATCCCCCCGGCCAAGGCGCCTATGGCCTCCATTTTCTGGGACTGTCGCAGCTGAGCCTCCAATTGACGCCGCTCTTCATCTGCCCGTCGCCGTTCGATCTCGGAGGCCGCCTTGGCCGCGACGATCTCCATGATCTCCCGCAACCTGGAGGGAGGACGCATCGGTTTGCTGGAGGTGACGCAAAGGGTGCCCACCACCTGTTGACGGGTGTTGCGCAGAGGAATCCCGGCATAGCCCTCGGCCCTGAACTCGGCAAGCATGCGGTGATCAGGGAAATACGACCCGACATCTTTGGGAAAGCACTGATACCCCTTTGCCACCACCAGGCCGCAGGGCGAATTTTCAACCAGGGGAAAGGAGGTATTCGGGCGTTTCTCGCCTCCGATATAACATGAAAGGGTATGCACCTGGCCCCCTTCCAAAACCCCAAGCACCCCACAATCGGCATCCAGCAGGTCGCGGAGCCCTTCGAGGATGCGATCAAAGCACTCGTCGCCGGTGGTGCCGACAATTCCATGCACCAAGGTAGTGATGGCCAGGTCGGTCAGGCGCTGCTCCTTGCGGTTTCTGGCCTCTTCCAGTTCCCTGCCCACCACCGGCACAAGCCGGCTCAGCTTGTCCTTCATCACATAATCGCGGGCCCCGCCTCGCATGACCTCAGTGGCGGTCACCTCTCCCACCGCCCCGGAAACCAGGATAAAAGGCAGATCAACCCCATGCTGCCGCACTATCTCCAGGGCTTCCATGCCACTGAATCCGGGCATGGAGTAATCGGAAAGCACCAGATCCCAGCCCTGGCTGTCCAGGGCTTCACGCAATGCCGCCGCCGACTCGACCCGCGCCGAAACCAGATCGTACCCGCCCTTGCGCAGGGCTCTGAGGATAAGAGCGGCGTCATCCTCGGAGTCCTCGACCAGCAGCACGCGCAGTCCGTTGTTCATCTCTCTGCCCGTCGCTCGGGTGGCGTCTGGTTGAGCACCAGCCAGTAGACGCCGAGCTGGCGGATCGCCTCGCTGAACTGCACGAAATCAACGGGCTTACGGATATAGCTGTTGCAGCCCAGGCGATAGCTCTCGATCTTGTCGAAGTCCTCATTGGAAGTGGTGAGGACCACCACCGGCAACAGTCTGGTGCGCTGGTCCTCCCGCACTCGCTTCAACACCTCGAGCCCACTCAGCTTCGGCAGATTGAGGTCAAGCAGCACCACCTCGGGCTGCACCGTGGTATCCCGTCCCGCATGGGTACCGGTCCCGAATAGAAAATCCAGCGCCTCGGCGCCGTCGCGGGCAACCACCACCCTGTTGAGAATGTTGTTCTTCTGCAGCGCCCGGATGGTGAGGAGCTCGTCGTCAGGGTTGTCTTCCACAAGCAGGATCATCTTTTCCTTCCCGTTCATTGGCTGTTCACTCCTTTCCCCTCACAACGTGAAGAAGAAAGCCGCCCCCTTGCCCACCTCTCCCTCTGCCCAAATCTCTCCACCATGCCGGTGGATGATCCGCTGCACCGTGGCCAAGCCAATGCCTGTGCCATCAAACTCCTGGGGAGAATGAAGCCGCTGGAAGGCGACAAAAAGCTTGTTCGCATACGCCATGTCGAAGCCAGCGCCATTGTCGCGGACGACGATCGCCCTTTTCCCGCCTTTCCGTTCCTCGCCCACGGTAATCCTGGCCGGTTCCGTCTTGCCGGTGAACTTCCAGGCATTGCCCAGGAGATTCTCCATCACCGCCCGCAGCAACACCGCATCTCCACGCACCACCAGGCCAGGAACAATCTCCACCTCCACCCGGCGCTCCGGCGCCCCCTTGCGCAGTTCATCGACGATCTCGCCAGCCATGGCGCTCAGATCCACATCCTGCTCGTGGATCTCGCCCCGGGAAAGCCGGGAAAGTTGCAGCATGTCGTCGATGAGATCGCCCATGCGCAGACAGCCGGCCCTGATTCGCCTGATGTAATCCCTGGCCGCGTCGTCAAGTTTGTCGCCATAGTCCTCCTCCAGGGCCAGGCTGAATCCGTCGATGCCCCGAAGCGGGGCGCGCAGGTCATGGGAGACCGAATAGGCAAAGGCGTCGAGTTCCTGGTTGGCGGCGGCTATCTGGGCGGTGCGTTCCTCCACCCGCTCCTCCAACTCCTCGTTGATCCGGCGCACCTCGTCCTCGGCCCTGCGGCGCTCGACAACCTCCTGCTCCAACTCACGGGTCCGCTGCGTCACCATTTCACGGAGACGGCCATTGAAAAACATCAAGCCGCCCAGTGCCCCAAGACCGACCACGACAGATGCAAAAGCGATGTGCAGGGCGGAGTACTGCTGCGCCAGAGGAGCGCGGATCGACTCTATGGCCCGGATCTCCCCAACCTTTTCGTTGAATCCCCCCTCGCCGGGGTAACGCTCCTGCAAGCCCCGAGGGGCGCTGGCGCGTTCGCCATGACACTTCATGCACCGTTCCTGATTGGTCAAAAAAGGCATGGCGACATAGAGATAGTCCTTGCCGTCAATGGTGACGACCTCGCGATACCGCGTGACCTCCCTGTTTTCGTTGAACATCCGGATGAGCTGCTCTTCCAGGGCATCAGCCTTGTTCACCGGGTTCCGCGGGTTGTTGGCGGCCATTTTGTAGTAAACCTCTTCGAGGCCGGCTGCCTTGCGCTCTTCGTTGTATGCTCCGTGCTGATTGCGGACGATGAAGGAGGAGGAGAGGATTTCCGGGGAGTAGAAGGAGTCGGAAACCATCTTGTCCCCCCTTGCCTTGTAGAAGGTGGGGTGCATGATTTCCTGAATGTAACGGTGCATGCCTCGGTGGGCCAGCAGCACGGCCTGGATGTTCTTTTCCGCCTCGTTGAGCACGTAGAGGCGGGCCAGGAAGTAAAGGCCCGTTGCGACACAGACCGCCACACCCAGCGCCACCCCAACCATCCAGAGATACCTGTTGCGCGACCGCGCCGTTCCGCCGTCAAACGTGGACTCCATGGCAACCTCCAGGATTACTAACCCATTATAGGACTAGAAAACCTGGAAAGTCAAACGGAGTTGCCCCGGAAAACCGCTAGAAAACCAGCGAGGCACTGGGGGTTATGAAGGGGGTCAAACAGCTACCTGATTCCGGCCGGCCTCCTTGGCACGATAGAGGGCCTTGTCGGCAGCCTTGATCACAGCGGCATGGGGATCGCGACTGTCGCGCTGGGCCACTCCGATGCTGACAGTCACCGAAAGGGTGGTGCCGCCCCGGCCCGACTCTTTGGCGCGCCCCCTCGATTTCTTCCGGGAACGGTCTGATCCGCGCAGCCGGAATCCCGCCCTGGCCACCTCCCGGCGCAGTTTTTCCAAATGCGGCAGCGCATCATCCAACGACCTGCCAGGGAAAAGAATGGTGAACTCTTCGCCGCCATATCGGAAAGGCCGCCCCCCTCCCCCTACCCGGCGGAGACGCCCAGCCACCATGGCAAGCACCTGATCGCCGACATCATGGCCGTACCGATCATTGAACTTCTTGAAATGATCGATGTCCACCATGGCCACTGTGTATCCGCCCCCCAGCTTGTCGAGCGTCTCGTTCAAGGCCCGCCGAGCAAGCAGGCCGGTGAGTTCGTCGCGGAAGGCCATGGAATGGGCCGCTTCCAGGGTCGCCACGATGAGAATCAGCCCGGCGACGCCGAAATAATAGGAGGCCAGCACTCCCGGGGTCACCAGATTGGTGGCCAGTGCTCCGGCGACCATGGCCCAGAAAAGCCCATGATCCAGTGGATCGCGATTGCGGTGATATCGAAAAAGCAACACCCCCGCCGCCAGAAGGCACCCCAACAGCGATGGTGGAACCGCGCCAAACCCGGGGATCTCCACCGACACAAGCAGCGGTGGCGAACGCCACCCCTCGGCCCGCCCCTGACCGAAAAAGTAGGCGGCAAGCAACAACGGCTGCACCAGGACCAGGGCGAGCCGCATCAAGCCCACCGAGGTCAAGACTCCTCGTTCCCGCCAGAAGGAAAGCATGGCAAGGTTCCCTGCCAAAAGCAGCATCGTTGCCTGGGAGATGGCGCCACCCAGTTCAGGAAAGCCCATGCTCGCAAGACGCATCGCCTGATCGGCCAGCAGCACCAGCAGCATGGCGAAAAGCAGCCTGCTTCGGTTGAAACGCCACCCGAGCAGCAGGGCGACCCCGGCAAGTACCCAGGGCAACAACCATATCCTGGCCAGCAGCCACAGGGCTGCCTGGTCGTGCCTGAGCATCCCCGCCGCGAAGGCCAGCACCAAACCGCCTGGGATCAGATAGGTGAGGATATGACGAAAAAAGAGCATGGAGAACTCAATGATTTCGGCGTGGATCGAAGGTCAGGGGCAGACACTTGAACGCAGGGGCGACAGAAGAAGAGGTTGCGCCATCACCGGAAACCAACGGCGCCACTTCCATTTTTCTCAAAAAACAGTCATGATGCCACTTTGCCGAACAGCCGCCATACATGCAAGGAGAGAAACGTCTCATGGCCACAATCCCCGCCTCCATCGACCCACAACGCTGTACCGGCTGCGGCCTCTGCGCCTCCATCTGTCCGGATCGGGCCATCTCGGTGCGCAACGGCGTTGCCCATGCCGATGGCCCACGCTGCCTGGCCTGCGGTCACTGTCTGGCCGTCTGTCCCGTCAATGCGGTGAGCGTGGACGGCATCTCCGAGCCATGTTACCACTCCTTCAGCGCGGACAACCGCTGGCTGCCCTACGGCGAGGGGGACACGGTGCAACTGGTTCGCCTGATGCTTTCCCGCCGCTCCTGCCGGCGTTTTCTGGAAAGGGAGATCCCCAAATCCATGCTCGAGGATCTGGTTGCCGTCGCCACCACGGCCCCATCGGGAACCAACAGCCAGTCCTGGACCTTCACCATCCTGCCAAACCGGGCCGCGGTCGAGCGGCTGGGAACCGAAGTGGCGGAGAGTTTCCGTCGCTTGAACCGTCTTTCCTCGAACCCGTTTCTGCGTTCCCTGCTCAGGCTGCTGGGCAGGCCCGCCCTGTCCGACTACCACCGCCGCTACGAAAAAACCATCGCCCAGGGGCTTACGGAATGGGACAACCACCGGATTGATCGCCTCTTCCATGGGGCGACGGCGGCCGTTGTGATCGGCTCCCGACCGGGAGGGAGCTGCCCAGGTGACGACGCCCTGCTCGCAACGCAAAACCTCCTGCTGGCGTCACACACCATGGGGTTTGGCTCCTGCCTGATCGGATTCGCGGTGGCCGCCATGAAGCGGGAGCCGGCCATCAAAAAAATCCTCGGCATCCCCATGGACGAGACAATCCATGCGGTCATCGCCCTCGGGTATCCAGGGATCGCCTTCCAGCGCCTCACCGGCAGAAAACCGGCAAAGCCGCGTTTCTTCCACGTCTGACCACAGGTCGTCCGGCCGATCCCCAGCCCAACAGTACCCCAATCCTTGACAGGTGCATACCCAAAAAAAGGGCGCTCACCCCTTGAGCGCCCTTCCATCTCCCCTGTCGGCCACGCCACTCTTCACAGCAGGCTCACCAGACCAGGGGCTCGCCAGCCTCCGCGAAGGCTACCGCCATCGACATCTCATCCCACCCCTTCACAAAGGCATTCCACCGACTCGGGGTGATGGCGGAATCCTCTTCCTCCACCAGCGCGGTTTCCGCGAACAGATCCTCCATCCAGCTGATGACGTCGGTTGCGACGGTACTCACCTCCTTCCTTCGAACTCAAGGTTGCCGGATTTCTCCCTTCCTGCCCATACAATAATCATGATCAGCAGTGACAACAGGGGCAGATGCTCTTTTTCACCAAGGGATCACCGGCCAGGGAGATTGCCGCCGCTGGCGAGGTAATGCCGTGCTCCAGCCAGAGCGGCGTCGACATGGGGATAGATGCGTTCCTGGCCAATCCGCGCGGTGAATCCAGTCTTGTCCAGGGTCGCCCGCACCCGCTCCCCCACGCCGGAGAGAAACAACGCCGTGCCCTCGCGTTCGGTTTTTTCCAGCACCTCTTCCAGGGCATGGACCGCGCTGGCATCGATGGTCATGATATGCCGCATGCGCAGGATCAGCACCTTGGCGGGATTCTTGACAATGCTCAGGGTATCCTTGAACTGATTGGTGGCCGCGAAGAAGAATGGCCCATGGATCTCAAAGACCTCCACTCCGGCGGGCACCTCCCTGCTGGCCATGGTCTTGTCGTCATGCTCTCCAACATAGTCCTCGTTGAGTTCCCTGGTGATGTGGCGCACTTCGGTGATGGTGGCCATGCGGTTCATGAAAAGCAGGGCGGAGAGCACCACCCCCACCTGAATCGCCACGGTGAGATCCACAAAAACCGTGAGCAGGAAGGTGGAGACCATCACCAGGATGTCCGATTTCGGCGCCCTGAGCAGCTTCACGAAATGGCGCCACTCGCTCATGTGGTAAGCGACCACCAGCAGCACCGCCGCCAGGCTGGCCATGGGGATGAGCACCGCCCACCGGCCCAGGAATACCAGAATGAGCAACAGGGTGACGGCATGCACCATGCCAGCCAGCGGGGTGCGGCCGCCATTCTTGATATTGGTGGCGGTGCGGGCGATGGCGCCGGTGGCCGGGATGCCGCCAAATAGCGGCGAGGCGAGATTGGCAACACCCTGGGCCACCAGTTCCATGTTGGAACGATGCCGCATGCCGGTCATGCCGTCGGCCACCACAGCGGACAGCAACGATTCGATGGCGCCAAGCAGGGCGATGGTCAGAGCGGGGGAGATGAGTTGCGGCAGGGACTTCCATTCGATGTGCGGCAGTTGCGGCATGGGAAGCACGCTGGGCACGCTGCCGAACTGGGACCCTATGGTGGCCACCGGCAGGTCGAGAAAATGAACAAGGCTGGTGGTGAGCAGGATGGCAACGATGGAGCCTGGCACTTTTCTGGTGACCCGAGCCCAGAGGGGGATTATCGCCAAAGCGATGCCGCCCACCAGCAAGGCATACGGATTGAAACTGTCCACATGGTGGCCGTACTCGATCAGCTTGTCGAGAAATTCGGCCGAGGGCTTGGCGATGGCCAATCCCAGGAAATCCTTGATCTGGGAGGTGGCGATGATAAGGGCTATGCCACTGGTAAACCCTACCGTCATCGGATAGGGAATGAATTTGATCACCGCTCCCAGCCGGGCAATGCCCATGCAGACCAAGAGCGCCCCGGCCATGAGGGTGGCGATGGCCAGCCCGTCGTAGCCATGCTTGCTGACGATCGCGAACACCACCACGATGAAGGCGCCGGTGGGGCCACCGATCTGCACCCTGCTGCCACTGAGCGCCGAAATAAGGAAGCCAGCGACAATCGCGGTAAAAAGCCCCTGTTCCGGCTTGACCCCGGAGGCGATGGCAAAGGCGATGGCCAACGGCAGGGCCACAATACCGACGATGACGCCAGCCATAACCTCACGGGCCAGCTGTTTTTGAGCGCATTTCTCCTGGATGCAGGAAAAGAGTTCTGGAACAAGTCGGGTACTCATCGTTTCCTCCTGACGCAAATGTATCGCCAGGCGAATCAGATGGTCGGAGGTCTTTACGCGAGGGGGGAGAAACCGCAGGGTAAAGGCAGGGCCAGGAGATGGGAAACCTGACGAGCAGCGGATGGATTGTTAAGGCATTTTCTCGTACGTGAAAAGCGAATACTGACTTTCTTCACACGCATTCTGCCAGACATTTAAAAGAACTTGGCGGATTGGGCAAGAAAAATCTTCAGGAGAAACGATTTTAACGCTTGAGAGGGACTTCGCCCCGGGTTGCCCCGAATTGGGCAGGACACGCAAATAATTGGGGGGATTACCGGGACACGGGCTGGCTGGCGGCAACCCAACGCTCAGCTTCTTCGTAGTCGTAGCAGACCAGAGAGCCGGCGCCGCCATCGGTACGGGATTGCAGGATGCGCATCATACCGTAGCCAAGTTGATTGGGCACCACATAGGCAATCCTCGCTTCCAGCCTGACCGGAAATTCATTCCTGATGGCGATGATATCCTTGGCCATGGGGATGTCGAACAGAACGAAATCAGTGCCACGCAGATCCCAGATGGTCGGAACCGTTGGTGGGCAAAACTCTCCACCAGCGATCCGACCCATCACGGCACGAAACTCTTCTGGGTCAGCATGCCCAGTTACGGTTGCACGGAGGATACCGCACGATGCATCGAATTCCAAGGAAATGGGCATGGCCTCTTCCGGCAAGCTCGAAATCTGGACAAATCTGCTGTCCAAAACAAAAGGGGACACCAGATCACGTTTGAAGCCGAAGGTACCCCTTTCCCCCCTATACATGCAACGGAAATAAATACGGATACACCCCCGTATACGAGGCAAGCCGCATCATGGGTGGCCCCCCGGACAGCGCGGCGAATCCTACTCCAGATGACGACGCTTGCGCTCCCGGAAAAAGAGACGGATGGGAACCAGGCTCAGACCAAGCTCCTCGCGAAAACGGTTGATCAGGAAGCGCTGGTAGGAAAAGTGGATGCCATCGGGATAATTGGCAAAGACCACAAAGGTGGGAGGCCGGGTGGCCACCTGGGTGGTGTAGTAAAACTTGAGCCGCCTACCCTTGTGCATCGGGGGGGTGTGCGCCTCCGTCGCCTCGGTGAGGATGCGGTTGAGCTTACCGGTTGCAAAGGTCCCCGAGTACTGGCCATACATCTTTCGCACCGTCGGCAAGAGCTTTTTGAGTCCGCTGCCCACCAGGGCGGAGACGGTGAGCACCGGCGCGTATTCCATGAAGCTAACGGCCATGCGCACCTCATCGAGCAGCTGTTTCTGGCGCTTCATGTTGCCCTTGAGCAGGTCCCACTTGTTGACCAGGATCAGGCAGGCGCGACCTCGCTCAAAGGCGTAACCGAGCACCTTGGTGTCCTGCTCGGTGATCCCCTCGCTGGCGTCCACCAGGAGCAATACCACGTCGCAACGCTCCAGGGTGGCCAGTGACTGCATGACGCTGAACTTTTCGAGCTTCTCCTGGACCTTGCCCTTGCGCCGGATGCCGGCGGTATCGATGAGCAGGTAGTTCTGTTTCTCCACGGTCAGGAGGGTGTCCACCGAATCCCGGGTGGTGCCGGGCACGTCGGAAACCACCATGCGATCCTCGCCAAGCAGCCGGTTGATCATCGAGGACTTGCCGACATTGGGTCGCCCCAGGCAGGCGATACGGATGGTCTCCTCGGGCAGGCCGCCCTCGGCCTCGCCAAAGACGGGCAGGCCTTCCAGCAGAGCGGCAAGGAAGGTTTTGACCCCGTAGCCGTGGCTGGCTGAAATCGCCCAGAGCTTCTCCACCCCCAGTTCATAAAAGGCAGGGAGAAGCTGTTGCTCAAGCTCGGGGCTGTCCACCTTGTTGACCAGGAAATGCACCGGCCTCTTGGCGCGGCGCAGCAGCTGAGCCACCTCGTAGTCCTCGGGCAAAAGCCCATCCCGGCCATCGAGCAGAAAGAGCACCACGTCCGCCTCTTGCATTGCCTGCAGGCTCTGCTCGCGGATCAGGCCGGCCATCCGGTCCCGCTCATCTCCCTCGATGCCACCGGTATCGACCAGGACGAAAACCCGTTCATCCACGGTCACCTGCTGGTAGTGGCGATCGCGGGTTACCCCGGGGGTGGGATCGACAATGGCCTTCCTGACCCCGGCGATCCGGTTGAACAGGCTGGACTTGCCCACGTTGGGACGGCCGACCAGGGCGACGATGGGATAACGTGTCTGCATGAGAGTGTAGGCTCGAGGTGGTGTGGCTGCTCTGAAATGTGACAAAAACCCGGTCAGTTCCTGACTGGGCACAATGGATGGACAAGAATGCAACTACGCTTTGTGCGGTGTTTCTGCCCGCTCAGGCCTGGATCTCGGCCATGTCGGGACGCGCCAGCCGCTGCTCGATCCTTTCAGCAAGCGCCGCGAGCAGAGGAAACGCCCTTCCCTGCTCCTCGTCAAGCAAGCGGCGCAGGCTGCTCAGGGCCGGCTGGATGAATTGCCGGAAGAACGGCTTGCCCCTCTGGTGGGAAAGAAAGGCAAAAGCGCCCAAAATCTGCAGGTTCCTTTGCATGGCCAGATAATAATATCCCTCGACGAAGCGCCCCCGGTCAAGAGGTATATGGCTGGCCAGCACATCGAGATAAACGCTGGTTAAGGCCTGACGCTGGTCGACGGCGAGCCCCGCATAGGGATCAAGGAGCAGCGAGGCGAGATCGTAGCCCAACGGCCCCAGGCGCGCCCCCTGGAAGTCGATGATCCGCACCCTTCCTTGCGTCACCATCAGATTGCGCGACTGGAAGTCCCGGTGCAGCACAAAATCAGCCGGCTCCATGGCGGCCCGTTCGGCGAGACGGACAAACTCCCCGGCAAGGCCGGCCGGCAAATCCTCAAATCCCAAAAGCGCCTCGCACAGGGCGTTCCGGAAGTAGCCCGACTCCCTGGCCAGCATCAATTCGCGGTCGTAGCGCGGGGTATCCCAGCACCAGGCAGGCTGAAACCCGCGACTGCCCAGAACCTGGAGGCGCGCCAGTTCGGTCACCGCCTGGCGGTAGCACTCCTCGACCCTGGGAGAGGCAGGGCCATCCTGGGCCACAAGATCATGCAGCCTGGTGTCGCCAAGGTCCTCGCACAACAGCAACCCGCTGGCCGGATCAAAGCCGAGGATCTCCGGCACGGCCACGCCACACCCATGCAGATGGCCGCCGATGCGCCAGGCGGCCCTGGCTTCCGCCATGGCCTGGGGCAGGAGCTTGCCTGGAAGCACCGCCAGCACGGTGCGGTCGCCAATGGCCAGCCGGGAGAACCCTCGGTCGGAGCCATCGGCGGAGAGCCGTGCAAGGAGAATCACCTCGCCAGCCAGCCCCCGCTCAGCCAACAGGCGCCTTGCGGCCTGCATGTCGGCTTCGCTCATCTCCATGCCGATTCCGCCATTTCCTCGATCCACGCCAACCCGCTCACGCCACTATGGTGTCGGCAAGCACACTGTGCGGGGGTACCTCGGCGTTGTCCCACACCACGGTGCGGCTTAGAAGGCTCCCCGCTCCGATGCGGGCGCCGGCGCCGATCACCGCCCAGTCCTCGCAGGCAGCCCCCGCATCAAGCCGGGCGGTCTTGCTGATCTGGATCGGCTGTGGCTGGCCATCGAGCCAGGCCGTCATCCTGCCCTCCTTGAGAATGGCCTGGTGCAGGGCAAGATAATCGGCCGGGGTTCCCATGTCGGTCCAGTAATGGCCTGAAACAACCATGGCCTGAATCCGGCCACCACGGGCCAGCAGGTCGCGCCAGCAGTCGATGATGTTCCAAAAGACCCCTTCCGGCATGGCCTCGAGCACCGCCGGCTCGATGACCTGGATGCCAGTGAAGGCCAGCAGCCGCTCGTCGTCCCGGGCTTTGTCACCAAAGCCGATGATCCTCCCGTCGGAAGAAACCAGCACATTGTTGAAGCGCGGACAGTCATGCAACACCATGGTCACCGATGCCCTGGAATCACGGTGTCGGGCAAACACCGCCCGCAGGTCGATGTCGTGGACGATGTCGCCGTTCACCGTCAGGAACGGCTCCTCGCCAAAATGGCGCCGGGCCAGCCTGAGCCCTCCGCCGGTGCCCAACTCGATCTTTTCCAGCTGGACGGTCACACCCGGTTCGTCGGCAAGCAGGGCTGTGATCTGCTCGCGCAGGTGGTGGGCATTGACCACGATGCTAGTCGCGCCAGCCTCGCGCAGCTGGGCCAGGATCCGGAGCAGCAAGGGCCTGTCCAACACCGGGAAGAGCGGCTTGGGCCGCGCCAGGGTATAGGGACGCAACCGGGTGCCGAACCCGGCCGCCAGCACCATGGCCTTCATGGCCGCAAAGCCCGGAGCGGCAGGCTAGAGGGAGAGTTCGCCATTGGCCTCCTCCGTCACCCCCATCACCACGATGCCAGCCCGATTGGCCCGGGCCAGGGTCCGCTCCTGATCAAAAAGCAGCGCCTGGCCTGTCTCCACCGCCAGCACCGCCGCCTTGACCTTCTCCATGGTCTCGATGGTGCGCTCGCCGATGGCAGGCAGATCGAAACGGAAGTCCTGTCCAGGCTTGCGCAGTTTCACCACCACCGACTGCTCACGGCCCAGGCTGCCGCCCCGGGTGATGGCTGCGTCGGTGCCCTCGATGGCCTCCACCGCCAGGACGGTGCGGTCGCGCACCACCACGCACTGGCCGATGTCCAGCGCGCCGATGGCCCGGGCGGTGCGCCAGCCGAAACGGATGTCCTCGAGCTGCTCGGGAGACGGCCGCTTGCGGCTCAATATCCCCCTCGGGAAAAGCAGCTCCTTGAGATAGAGGGTGGACTCCACCACCCGGATGCCCTCATCCTCCAGCACCCCGGCCACCGCGCGCAGGATCGAATCATCGTGCCGGATGTCGATCTTGTTCCACAGGGAGATACCTTTCAGGTCCGGCCAGACATCGCGGAAGATCCGGGTCTTGGTGATGGTGCCCAGGAAGGCCGCCTCGGCGACCCCGTGCTCCTTGAAAAAAGCGAGAACCTTGCCCAGCTGACCCAGCTTCACCCAGCAGAAGTGATCGGCGATCCGCTCCAGCTCAGGCCATGATTCGCCCTGATGGGCGACGATCACCACCTCCCGGCCCGCCTTCTTGGCCGCCTCGGCAAAAAGCTTGGGGAACTGGCCGCCACCAGCGATGATGCCGATGCTATTCCTCGTCATCCCCAGCCTGCCGGATGACGCTGCGCTTGGACGCCTTGAAGAAGTTGACCAGCCTGGCCACCGGTTCGCAGTCCGCCCCCTCGTCCAGCGCCTTGACCAGGGCATCCTGGAGCAGCAGTTCCGGAGTGCGGAAGATGATCCGGTAGGCGTTCATGAGCCTCTTGATGGAGTCGGCGGAGAACCCGGCCCGGCGCAGCCCGATACGATTGATGCCGGTCACCCGGAGCTGGTTGCGGATGCCGGCGGTGATCACGTAGGGCGGCACGTCCTTACTGATGCCGGACATACCGCCGATGTATGCGTACTCCCCGATGCGGCTGAACTGGTGCACGGCGGTGAGCCCGCCGATGATCACCCGGTCTCCCACCTCCACATGGCCGCCCAGGGTAGCGGCGTTGGCCATGATCACGTGATCGCCCAGGGTGCAATCATGGGCGACATGGGTATAGGCCATGAGTAGGTTGCCGTTGCCCACGGTGGTGATCCCACGCCCGCCAGGGGTGCCTCGATGAATGGAGACATACTCGCGGATCTGGTTGTCGTCGCCGATCACTACCCGGGTCTCCTCGTTGTGGTACTTAAGATCCTGGGGCGGCGCGCCGATGGTGGCAAAGGGGCCGATGGTGGTGCGCGCCCCGATGGTGGTTGCGCCGGTGACCACGGCATGGGGGGAGACCACCGAGTCGGCGCCGATGCGCACCCCCTTGTCAATGACCGCGTAGGGCCCGACCGTCACGGTCTCGTGGAGTTCGGCGCCGGGATCGACCACGGCGGTGGGATGTATGCTCATGGGCTCGTTCGCTCCGATTGCGTTATTTCAGGTAAATCAACCAAAGGTGGCCATCAGCTCCGCCTCGGCGGCGAGCTTGCCATCGACAAAGGCCTTGCCGTCCATCTTCCAGAACCTGCTCTTCCGCTTGTTGACCGAAAGCCGATACTCCAGCCGGTCGCCCGGCACCACCTTCTGCCGGAACTTCACCTCGTCCATGCCGGCAAAGTAGACCAGCTTGCTGGAAAGCTCATCCTCGGTCAGGTAAGCCAGAATGGCGCCCACCTGGGCCATGCCTTCCAGGATCAACACCCCTGGCATCACCGGCTGGGCCGGGAAATGCCCCTGAAAGAAATTCTCGTTCATGGTGACGTTTTTATAGCCGGTGATGGATTCGCCAAGCTGGATATCGGTGATGCGGTCAACCATGACAAAGGGATAGCGATGGGGAAGGATCTTCAAGATCCCCTGGATATCAAGCTGGCGCGGATCGGTACTCATAGCTGGTCTCCTTTTTTCACAACAGGACGGCCGGGCCGTCTGCTACTCGTTCTTCAAGCCATTTCCCTCCGCACGAGGGCTGGCGGCGGACAACACCGCGACCTGCCGCCGCAGCTCCCTGATCTCCTTGACCAGATCAGGCAACCTGGCGTAGGCCGCGCTGGCCCGCAGCCAGTTGCGGTGCGGAATCGCCGGAATCCCGGCCACCACGGCGCCGGTATCCTGACTGTCATGCACTCCCGACATGGCCGCCACCATCACCCGGTCTGCCAGGTGGAGATGGCCGGCAACGCCAACCTGTCCCCCCAGCACGACGTTCCGGCCGGTGGTGGTGCTGCCGGCGATGCCCACCTGGGCAACGAGCAGCGTATGCTCGCCGATCTCCACGTTATGGGCCAACTGGACAAGATTGTCGATCTTGGTCCCCCGGCCCACCCTGGTCACCCCAAAGGTGGCACGGTCAATACAAGTGTTGGCGCCAATCTCCACATCGTCCTCGACCTTGACTATCCCCACATGGGGGCGCTTGACATGACGCCCCTGTTCGTCGGTAGCATAGCCAAAACCGTCGCTGCCAATCACAACCCCGGGATGGAGAATGACCCGATCTCCGATCTCGCAACCGCGGCCGATGGTGACATTGGCGTGAATCACCACATCGTTTCCAATGACCACGTCATCGTACAGGACCACCCCAGGGTGGAGGGTGACCCGTTGCCCCAGTCGAACCCGGTTGCCGATCGCCACCAACGGCCCGATGGAAACCTCCGCCGGAATCTGGCAGTCGCCCCCTATCGCTGCCTGGGACGAAATGCCGGTGGCGGCAAAGGGCTTCTCCACAAAAAGGGCATGGATTCGGGCCATGGCAAGGGCAGGGTTCTTGACCCGGATCGCCGGCAACGGCGGCTCGACAACCGCGAGCGGCACCACCGCCGCCGAAGCCGTACAATCGGATAGCCGGTCGGCCCGCTTGCCATCGACCACAAAGGTGAGCTGGCCAGGACCGGCGCTGTCCTGATCCGCCACGCCGACGATGCGCAAAGAGGGGTCGCCGACCACCTCGCCCTGCACCAGGGCGGCCAATTCGCCCAGTGTTTTTTGCGTATCCATGGTTTCTCCCTCGGGTTCTCCGCAGGGGAGAAGGGAAGCCCCTTAACCACCGTCAGACAACACCCTACGACAAAAAAAGACGGGCAGCCACCCCGCTGGTCGAGGAGGAGCAACCCGTCTTTCTCACTTCTCCCGGCCAAGGGCCAGGGCTACTCTCCGTTGATGCGGGTCCGCAAAATTCCGGACGGCTTGAAGGTAACCACCCGACGGGCATCGAGGATCAATTCCTCGCCGGTCTGTGGATTCCTGCCCCGCCGTGCGTTCTTCTGCTTGACGTTGAACTTGCCGAACCCGCTGAGCAGGAGATCCTCCCCACGGTTCAACGAGTCCTTGGCAAGACGCAGAAAGGTTTCCACGGTCTCGGCAGCTTGGGACTTGGTGAAGTTATGGTTCTGATATATCTTCTGGACAAGATCGGCCTTGGTCAGGGTCATACGCCCCTCCTTCTTCGACGCCGTGCGCGCACAAGATGCGCGAATGCACGGGGGATTGTCAAGCAATATATTTCAGGGCATCCTTGCCGGCAAAGCGGGCAGCCACCCCGAGTTCGTCCTCGATACGCAACAGTTGATTGTACTTGGCCACGCGATCGGTGCGCGACGGGGCTCCGGTCTTGATCTGTCCGGTGTTGAGCGCCACACAGAGGTCAGCAATGGTGGTATCCTCGGTCTCCCCGGAACGGTGGGAGATGACGGAGGTATAGCCAGCGCGATGCGCCATTTCAACCGCATCGATGGTCTCGGTCACCGTGCCGATCTGGTTGAGCTTGATCAGGATGGAGTTGGCAACCGCCTCCTTGATGCCCTTGGCCAGGATCTTGGTGTTGGTGACAAAGACGTCATCCCCCACCAGCTGCACCTTGCCGCCCAGTTTCTTGGTCAGCTTCTTCCAGCCGGCCCAGTCGCCCTCGGCCAGGCCGTCCTCGATGGAGACCAGGGGATACTTCTTGACCCAGTTCTCGTAGAAGGCGATCAACTCGTCGGCGCTCTTCTCCTTTTTCTTCTCCGCCGCCAGCACATAGCACTTCTTCTTGGCGTCGTACAGTTCGCTGGCCGCAACGTCCAGGGCGATATAGATATCCTTGCCCGGCTTGTAGCCCGCCTTGACAATGGCCTCCAGCAGGGAGTCCATGGCTTCCTCGTTGGAACGGAGGTTGGGCGCGAAACCGCCCTCGTCACCCACCGCGGTCTGATGGCCTGCCTTCTTCAGCACCGCCTTCAGGTTGTGGAAGGTCTCGACCCCCATGCGCACCGCCTCCATAAAGGAAGGAGCGCCGGCCGGCATGATCATGAACTCCTGGATATCGACGTTGTTGTCGGCATGGGCTCCGCCGTTCAGCACATTCATCATCGGCACCGGCAACACCTTGCCGTTGACCCCGCCCAGGTAGGAATACAGCGGCAACCCCACCTCCTCGGCCGAGGCACGGGCCACCGCCATGGAAACGCCGAGGATGGCGTTGGCGCCCAGGGCCTTCTTGTTTTCGGTGCCGTCCAAAAGCAGCATGGCCTGGTCAATGGCCACCTGCTGGGTGGATTCCAGGCCAACAATGGCGGGACCGATCTTCTCGTTGACATTGGCAACCGCGGTCTCCACGCCCTTGCCGAGATATCGCTTCTTCTTGGTGTCACGCAGTTCCAGGGCCTCGCGGGTGCCAGTGGAGGCGCCGGAGGGCACCATGGCGCGGCCGGTGGAACCGGAATCGAGGAATACCTCGACCTCCACCGTCGGATTGCCACGCGAATCAAGGACTTCTCTTCCCAATACCCCGATAATCTCTCCCATGATCTCCTCCCAAGTCAGTTGAAATAACAAAAAGCTCTACGCCTGTTAGTAAATATCAACCACCCACCGCGCTGGCCATGCTGAAGATGGGCAGATACATCGCCACCACCAGGCCACCGATCATGCCGCCCAGGAATACCATCATCAGCGGCTCGATGGCGGCGGTGAGGTTCTCCACAGCCTGATCGACCTCCTCGTCGTAGAAGTCGGCGATCTTGGTCAACATCACGTCCAGGGCGCCGGTGGCCTCACCAACATTGATCATCTGCACCACCATGCCGGGAAAGACGCCGGTTTCCTCCAATGGCTCGGCAATGGCCCGGCCCTCGCTGATGCTGTCGGTCACCCGAAACACCGCCATCTCAATCACCTTGTTGCCGGCGGTACGCGCAACAACGTTGAGCGACTCAAGAATCGGCACACCGCTCTGCAGCATGGTTCCCAGGGTGCGGGTGAACTTGGCCACCGCCACCCGCTGCAGCAGGGTGCCGACGATGGGCATGTTCAGCATCATCCGGTCCATGGCGATGCGTCCCTTCTCGGTCTTGTAAATCTTCTTCACGGAAAAGACCAAGCCGAATATGGCTCCGATAACAAAATGAAAATTCCTCTTGGCGAACTCGCTGGCGTCAACAACGAACTGGGTGGGGGCTGGCAGGGCTGATCCGAAATCGGCGAACATCTTTTGGAACACCGGCACGACAAAAATCAGCATCACCGCCGTAACAGCAAAAGAGATGCAGATACAGATAATGGGATAGGTCATGGCGCCCTTGACCTTTTTCTTGAGCGCCATGTTCTTTTCCATGAAGAAGGCAAGCCGGTTGAGGATGGTGTCCAGGATACCGCCCACCTCGCCCGCCTCCACCATGTTGCAATACAGATTGTCAAAGATGTCCGGGTGCTTCTTCATCGCCTCGGCAAAGGTGTTGCCGGTCTCCACATCGGTCCGGATCTCGCGCAACATCTTCTTGAAGGTGGGGTTTTCCTGTTGGTTCCCCAGAATCTCCAGGCTCTGCACCAGAGGCAGGCCGGCGTCGATCATGGTGGAAAGCTGCCTGGTGAAGATGACCACGTCCTTGCCGGTCACCTTCGGCTTCATGAAAGCGACGTTCTCGAAGATATCCTTGGGCGCCTCCTTGACCAGGGAGGGCGTGATGCGCATTTTTTTAAGATGCGCTTGCACCATGGCCTCGTTGGCCACCTCCACCTTGCCGCTGCGCTTCTCCCCGTAGGAATTGACCCCCTTCCAGATATAGACTGGCATGGCGCTCCTTGTTCGCTCTGGCGCGGCGGGCCGCGCCCGTTTTCGGCTGGGACAATTGCCGCCGGCTCGACGCCGTCAATATTTTCCGAGTTTAATCAAGACCTTTTAGTTTTATATAACAAGATCCCCCCAAATACAAGAGCAGGATAACATCGACGCCTACAAAAAACTCATCACGATTCCGACTTTTTCTCATCAGGGCATACACGAGAAAAAACATTGTCGGCAAGGCATGGGACGGGCTATTCTTATGATAAATCACACTTCCGCATTCCCCTTTCGCGTCAATGCCGCCATGGAAAACTTCGTTCTGACCATCACCTTTCTGCTGATCGGCATGGCGCTTCGACGCACCCCTCTCTTCCCCAAGGAAACCTCTCAAGTACTCAATCTACTGGTCATCCACGTCTCTCTTCCGGCCCTGGTGCTCCAGCAGGTGCCCAAACTCGTTTTTTCCAGCCAAATCCTCGTTCCCATCGTGATGCCATGGGCCATGCTGACCATCTTCGCAGTCCTGATCCTCCTTGCCGGAAACATGCTTCACTGGGAAAAAAAAACGATTGGCGCCCTGCTTCTGCTGGTGCCACTTGGCAACACCTCCTTTCTCGGCATTCCCATGGTTCGAGCCCTGCTTGGCGAGGAAGGAGTTCCCTACGCGGTGCTTTACGATCAACTGGGTTCTTTTTTGGCTCTGGCAACATACGGCAGCGTGGTGCTTGCGATCTATGGCGGCGGCGACAGGCCATCCGGCGCCATGGTTTGCCGCAAGGTTCTCTCCTTCCCGCCCTTCCTTGCCCTGCTCGCGGCTCTGATGTTGCGAGGCCACCTGCTCCCCGCACCGGCAAATGCCTTGCTGGCCAGCCTGGCGGCCACCCTGGTGCCGGTGGTCATGATCGCAGTCGGCTTTCAGCTCACGCCTCGCCTCACCCCCACCTCGCTGCAGCCCCTCTGTCTTGGCTTGCTTGGGAAACTGGTGGTGGCCCCGCTTCTCGCCCTGGCCTGCTGCCGGATCTTTGACTTGGACGGCCTGGCCGTTCGGGTCGCCATCCTGGAGTCCGGCATGCCGCCCATGGTATCCGCTGGCGCACTGGCGATCATGGCAGGACTTGCGCCGGAATTGACCGCCGCCATGATCGGGCTCGGCATCCTCGCCTCCTTCGTCTCCCTGCCACTCCTCGGTCAACTGCTCTGATCCGCACCAGCCATGATCTGGCTGGACACCCCTTTGGATCCGTTGTTATAGTGGGAGCGTCGGCACCCCGCTACCGAACGCTAACGCAGCGGACGCCCCACCTTGCCAGCCTTTTTTAAATCCCGAGGGGAGTTTGGACCCGATGAACAGACACTTGCTGCAACGACAGATCGCCGCATTTCTCGATGAAGACCTGGGCATGGGTGATATCACCACGGATTCGGTATTCCCGTCAGACCAGGAAGGACGGGCGATCTTTGTCGCCAAGGAGGATTTCGTGGTGGCTGGCGTGGAGACCGTGGCGCCACTGGTCTTCGCCACCAGGAACCCGCGCCTGACATGTACGCCCCTGGTTCGCGACGGGGACAAAACCCGCGCCGGCGACATCATCCTCTCGGCGCATGGGCCTGTAAGCGATCTGCTGGCCGCGGAACGGCTGGCCCTCAATCTGGCCCAGCGCCTCTCCGGCATCGCCACCCTGACCAGCCGCTTTGTCGATGCGGTAGCCGGACTTCCCGTCCGGATCGTCGACACCCGCAAAACCACCCCCGGACTCCGCGCCCTGGAGAAATACGCGGTTCGGGTGGGGGGCGGCCACAATCACCGCTTCAGCCTGGCGGACGGCATCCTGATCAAGGACAACCACATCGCGGCCTGCGGCTCCATCAGCGAGGCCGTGGCCACGGTACGGCGTCAGGCACCCCACACCCTCAAGATCGAGGTGGAAACCGAGAACCTGCAACAGATTGAGGAATGTCTGGCCTGCGGGGTCGAGGTCATCATGCTGGACAACATGCCCCTTGCTCTGATGCGGCAGGCGGTAAGCCTCATTGCGGGCAGGGCGCTGGTGGAGGCCTCAGGCGGGGTGACCCTGGACAATGTCCGGGAAATTGCAGAAACCGGGGTCGACCTGATCTCGGCAGGGGCGTTGACCCATTCGGCCCGCGCGGTGGATATCAGCATGCGGCTGACGGAGACGTGATCAGCTGGATAAAACGGAAGGGCCTCTTCAGGATCGAACGAAACGTTCCGGGGAAATCAACCGCCCAGACGCCAAGACGTCACGACCAGATCATCCCACCAGAACCTTCTTGACCGCGCTGGTCAAACCAATCAGGGTGTAGGGCTTTTGAAGGAAATCATTGACGCCCAATTGGAGGATCTCCTCCACCCGGGCATCCTGCCGGAACCCTGAGCAGAGCAGCACCCGCACCTCGGGAGACACCCGGCGCATCTCCAGGAAGGCCTCTCGACCGGACATCACCGGCATCACCATGTCCAAGAGCACCAGCCGGATCGCATCCCTGTGCTTCTGGAACAACTCAACCCCCTCGCGGCCATCCGAGGCAACGAGTACCGTGTAGCCTGCGGCTTCGAGGATTTCCTTGGCCGCCTCGCGCACGAACTCTTCATCATCCACCACGAGTATCGTCCCCTCTCCACGCACCACTTCCGGCCGCGCGGCAGCCCCGGCTGAGTCGTCTCCCTGCTGCCGCAACAGCAAGGGCAGATAAACACTGAAGGTGGAACCCAAACCCTTTTCGGTATAAACATCCACAAAGCCGTTATGCTGACGGACGATGCTGTAGACCATGGCCAGACCAAGGCCGCTGCCCTTGCCCTTCTCCTTGGTGGTAAAGAAGGGATCGAATATCTTGGCAACCGTTTTGGCCTCCATTCCCACCCCGGTGTCGGACACAGACAAACGCCAATAGCAGCCCGGCATGGCATCGGGATGACTCTTCTGGAAAGCGGCATCCACCTCCACCCGGTCCAGGGCTACGGTGAGTTCTCCGCCCCACAGCTCCTGCTCCCGCATGATGGTCATGGCATGCACCCCATTGATGCACAGGTTCAACAGCACCTGCTCCATCTCGGTGGGATCGGCCAGCACATAGGCGGGTTGTTCCACTGGCCGGGCCGTGACCCGCACCGACTTGTCAAAGGTGTTCTCGCCAAGCTTGCGGACATGCTTGATGGTCAGGTTAAGATCCACCGGCACCAGCTCCACCTCCTGCCGGCGCGACAGGGTCAGCAGCTGCCGCACCATGTCCACCGCCCGGTTGCTGGCCAGAGACATCCGATCCAGATACTCACGCAACTGGACCTCATCGAGACCCCCGCTGTCCAACTTGTACTGGATAAGGGAAAGGTTGCCGATAATTCCGCCCAAGACGTTGTTGAAGTCGTGCGCCAATCCACCCGCCAAGGTGCCCACCGATTCCATCTTTTGGGCCTGACGCAACTGCTGTTCCTTCCGCTCGAGTTCGGTGACGTCATCGACCCGGATGGCCACGCCAGAGGTTCCGTTCGCCACCAAGGGGAAAAAGGTCAGGTTGCAGACCAGCTCGGCGTTCTTATCCACCTGCTCTCTATTCAATCGCACCGGCGTCCGGGTACGGTGACTTTCGGCGAGCTGGTCTTGATACTTGCCAAAAAGTGGCGCTATGTCATAAATTCTTCGGCCAATGGCCTCGTGGGCGGCCACGCCGGTCATCTGGCTGGCGGCGCTGTTCCACTGGGTAATCACCCCTTCCTCATCCACGGTCACCAGCATGGACGGCATCGACTCGATAATGTTGTTCAGGTAGTTACGCATCCGCAACACCTCGCGCTCCGCTCGTCGCTGCTGCGTGATATCGCGGACCAACCCCTCGTAGCGAAGAATCGTCCCATCCTCGTCACGAATGGCATTGCAGGTAAGCGAGGCTATGATGGATGAGCCATCCCCCTTTCTCAAGCTCAGCTCATAGTCCTTGACCATACCGTTGGCCTCGATCTGGGTGGCAAAAAAGGAATAGGCCTCCAGTTCGAAGATATCCGCAAAGAGGTTCTGGCCAAGAAGCGCCTCCTTGGAAGGATATCCCAACACAAAGAAAAAGGCCGGGTTGGCATCAAGCAGACGGCCATGGCAATCCGCCACGAATATCCCTTCCAGAGCCCGCTCGAACAGGTGGCGGAACTTCTTTTCCGATTCAAGCAGGGCCTGTTCGCGCGAACCGATGGCCTCAGCCATGACCCGCAGGGCTCCGGCAAAAGCGGTCAACTCACGCACCATGCCTCCCTCTGGGATTCGCACGTTGAAGTCGCCCTGGCTGATCCCCTCGGTCGCCTGCACGAATCCCCGCATGGGACGGGTCAGGCGTTCGGCGAGATAGATCCCGAGAGCTACGGCAGCGAGCCAAACCCCCATCCCTATCGAGATGCCGTTGCGCTGGATCTCCCGGATGTGAGCGAGGATATCCTCCATGGAGAGAAAGAGTCGCACCTGGCCGTAGGATATCTTTTCCCAAACAATGGGCGCGGTGACCACCAGAAGCCGGGCGTCCTCGTCGATGCTCACGCAAATATCGTCACGGTCAAAAACACAGCGGCCCGGCGGCTCCTTCTCCATGGTGGCGCCAAGTCTTTCGGTAACAGTGGCCGCCAGGATCCGGTGATCAGGGTCGCTGACCTCGATGCCGGCCACATGGGTCCCAGACGAAAACTTGCGGACAAACTCCTGCAAGGGTCCGTAGTCCTCGGCAATAAGCCGGTCGAGCATGGCAAAGGCAGTATTCACCGTGGTGGCGATGCCATAGTCGGAGAGCGACGCTATGGCGTGTTCCTTGACCCTATTGGTGTAAAGGATGGTGATCGAAGCCGTCAGCAAAAAGGTAATGACGGTATAGGAGAGGATAAAATGGGTGCGTAGGCGGAATGGACGCATCACTTGAAGTACGGAAGATCCTTGGTCAAATGCCGTATCCGATCGTAGTCAGCGTCCTCGGCGGCCACAATCTTGCGAACCTGGAGCGCACTGAGGATCTCGGCATCGGCAGCGACCTCGGGAGAAAGGGAGGTGAGCACCTCCCGGATGACGGCAACGGTCTTTTCATCAATCCCCTGCCCTACCACGAACGGAAACTGGGGAATTTCCACGGAACGACTCACCTCGCGCAACTGCTCTCGAATGGAAGCAAAAGCCGGGCTATCCAGGGCATCAACCCGCACCACGCCAGCCTCGAACTTGCCGTTGGCCACCGCCATGATGACCGAGTCCTGCTTCCCCAAAAAATGGAACTCGACATCCTTGTCCGGGTCAATCCCCTGAGCATCGAGTTGGGCGCGACAGAAGAGATACCCGCCGTAGGAATGCTCGGCGGTAGCAGCCACCTTCCTGCCTCGCAACTGGGTAATGCTCTGGATGTCGCTTTCCTTGCGCACCAGCACGCCCCCATGGAAGGGAGGGGTTCCCCTGGCGATTACCTTGTATCCGTATGGTTGAATCCTAAAAAAACAGGTGACGCAGGGAAGGGCGAGATCGTACTCTCGATTCTTGCTTCTTGCCATGAAGGTTTCAGCGTCAGGCGCCGTCACCAGTTGCACCTTGCGCCCAAGTTTCTGTTCCAACCGGGACGCCACCGGAGCAAAAAGCTCAACCATGGGCTTCGGTGACTTGTATGGAAAAACCCCAAAGCGGATAACGCCGGACGCATTCTCCTGATGGGACCAGGCAGAACCGGCCGCAACTACATTCAGCACGGAGAAAAACAACAAAAGGAAAAGGACGCGTCGGCTCATGGTCTTCACCGCAACAGTGAGGGGCTTATTAAATAAGAGTAGCTTGCCCCCCAGGCAGTGTCAAGTTCCATCGCCCTTTTCCAAGAGTCATTTGCCATAGAAGGCAAGGATCGCCTCCACCAGCGCGGGGATGGTGTAGGTTCCCGGCTGCACATCCACGCGCAGTCCTGCTTTCTCAACGGTTTTTGCGGTGATGGGACCGATGGAGGCGATCTTGACTCCGGCGAGCAGCCGGTCGCGGTCGTCGCCCAGCATGGCCAGGAAGTTGGTGACGGTCGACGAACTGGTGAAAGTCACCATGTCGATGCCGCCCTCGGCCAGTGCCTGGCGGACCATGTCGTAATCTGTGGGCCGCACGTTCTGGTAAACCGGGACCACCGTCACCTCGGCGCCGCTCTCCTTGAGAATCTCGGGCAGCGCCTCCCTGGCCTTCTTGGCTCTGGGGATCAGTACCTTTGTGCCGGCCACGCCCCAGGTGACCATGGCCTCGGCCAGCCCGTCGCCGGTGAACTCGCCAGGCAGCAAATCGGCAACGACACCGTACTCCCGGAGCGCCTCGGCGGTGGCGGTGCCCACCACCGCCACCTTGAGCCCGCCCAGCGCACGGCTGTCCATGCCGCGCTCGTAAAGCCTGTCGAAAAAGAACCTGATGGCATTGATGCTGGAGAAGGCGAGCCACTGGTACTCCGCCAAATGATCAAGGGCCTGATCCAAGGGGTCCCAGCTGTCCGGCGGCATCAGGGCGATGGTGGCGCCCTCCACGCAGTCGGCGCCGCTGTCCTCCAGCAGTCGCACCAGCTCGCTGGCCTGTTCGCGGGTGCGGGTCACCAGGATGCGCTTGCCGAAGAGCGGCCGCTTCTCGAACCAGTTGATGGTGTCGCGAAGATTGACCACCTCGCCCACCACGATAAGAGCCGGCGGCTTGATCCGCTCCTTTTTCACCACCTCGGCGATGGTGGCGAGCGTCCCCACGACCGAGCGCTGCACCGGGGTGGAGGCCCAGCGCACCACCGCCACCGGGGTCTCAGGACTGCGGCCGTGCTTGATCAGGTTCTCGGTAATGAAGGGCAGGTTCTTGATGCCCATGTAGAAGACCAAGGTACCGATGCCGGTCGCGATCTTGTCCCAGGCGATATTGGTGGAGTCCTTGGTCGGGTCCTCGTGGCCGGTGATGAAGGCAACCGAGGAGGTATAGCCGCGATGGGTAATCGGCACCCCCGCATAGGTGGCGGCGGCGGTGGCGGAGGTGACACCGGGCACCACCTCGAAGGAAATACCATGCTTGGCAAGCTCCTCGATCTCCTCGCCGCCCCGGCCGAAGATGAACGGATCGCCACCCTTGAGCCGAACCACGATCTTGCCGGCCAAGGCATGATCCACCAGCATCTGGTTGATCTCGTCCTGGGTGTGGGCGTGACAGACCCCGCCCTTCTTGCCGGCGTAGATCAGCTCGGTGGTTTTGGGAACATGCTTCAAGAGCTTGGGGCTGGCCAGGTAATCATAGACCAGCACCTCGGCCCTTTTGAGCAGTTCCAGGCCTTTGACCGTGATGAGCGTCGGATCGCCGGGACCGGCGCCGATGAGATAGACCTTGCCCTTGCCAGACTTCTTCTTGGTGTTGCGTGTCGTCATGGTGTGATCCTGCTTCGGCTACTCCAGGGAGTGTCCGTATACCTCGGAAAGTATCGCGCCGCCGCCCTCGGCCAACAACTGCTCGGCCAGACGCACCCCCAACCCTTCCGGGTCGGTGGTGGATTCGGTGATGCTCCGCCGAATAACCTGGTCGCCGGTGACCGAGGCGACCAGGCCGGTCATGCAGAGGGTGTCCTTGCTTGGCAGGGTGGCGAATCCGGCGATGGGCACCTGGCATCCGCCCTGCAGCCGGTGGAGAAATCCGCGCTCCGCCCGCACCGCCAGCGAGGTTTCCTGGTGGTCCATGAAGGCAAGGCCATCAAGCAGCTCGGGATCATCCCTCCGGAGCTCGATTCCCACCGCGCCCTGGGCCACGGCGGGCAGCATCTCGTCGGCGGTGAAAAAACTCCTGATCCGGCCGCTCAACGAGAGACGGTTCAAACCGGCCGCCGCCAGGATAATTGCATCGTACTGGTCCTCGTCCAGCTTGCGAAGCCGGGTGTCCAGGTTGCCGCGCAGATCCTCGATGACGAGATCGGGGCGGATCCTGGCCAGCTGCGCCTTGCGCCGCAGGCTGCTGGTCCCGACCGTGGCGCCCTCGGGCAGGGAACGACAGGTGTCGTGACGATTGGAGATGAAGGCGTCGTAGGGGTTCTCCCGCTGGGTGATGATGCCGATGAAGAGCCCCTCGGGCAGTTCGGCCGGCACATCCTTCATGCTGTGCACCGCGATGTCCACCTCGCCGCGCAACATGGCCTCCTCGATCTCCTTGACGAATAGGCCCTTGCCGCCCACCTTGGCCAACGGCACGTCCAGGATCTTGTCACCTTTGGTGACGATCTTCACCAGCTCCACCGTGGTATCCGGGTAGCGGGCCTCGATGCGCCCCTTGATCCAGCTGGACTGGGCCAGGGCGAGCAGGCTGGCCCTGGTGCCGATGCGTATCAGCTTCCGCATGCTGTGTTCCTTTTATGTGCGAATGTTTTCGGGAAAAATTCGACCTCGGCAAACCGAGCCACCAGCTCCTCATTGCTTAATGACAGGTGGCGCAACTGCCGCCGGCGCAGCCGGCACATTTCGCCGATCCGCCAGCCTGTCCCTTGGCTCCGCCACGGCTGGAAAAGCTGGACATCCGTTTTTCCAGCTCCTCTCCCTGGCAACGAGGGCAGCGAGGCTGTTCGCCTCCCATGACCAACACCTCGAACCCGTGGCCGCAGGAGCGGCAGACATACTCGTAGATCGGCATGACAGGGCCTCCCTGTTGCTGGCGGCGGCACGAAAAACAGCTGAAACGGCCGACGTTACTCCACCAGAACCTCATACCGCTTTTAGCCTTTTTCCCGGCAGCTGGCAACCGAATAGCCGATTTCCTTCATAGCCACCGGCAACACCGGCAAGCCGACGAATTGCCCTGGATAATCCTTCCCTACCCCTCCCCACCGCTGGCGCGTCCGGAAGCCAACCGGTCAAGCAGGGTGGCGGCCAGCAGCGGGATCATCAGCTCATGGTGACCGATGATGTTGTAGCCTCTGCCGCCGCCCATGGTGGGACGGTTCACCACGTTGGTCATGGTGCGATAGTGGCGGATGAAGTCGAAGTTGGCGGTGGTGAAATTGTTGACCGTATGCCCCAGGTTGCGCACCAGGGTGAGCGCCTTCAAAAAGACCTCCGGCAGCAGCACCGCCGAACCGAGGTTCAGATAGGCACCTCCCTCCAGGTCCGCCACCAGCGCGCAGAAGAGCCGGAAATCGTGGTGGCTGGTCTGGCCGATGGCGGCGCCGCTGGCGGCCGGATGGATATGCACGATGTCGGTGCCGACGGCGACATGCACGGTGAGCGGGATGCCAAGCCTTCTCGCCGTGGCCAGAAGGCTCAGGTGGTTGTAAGGGAACGCCTGGGCAAGCAGGAAATCGCCGAGCGCCTCGCCAAGCCCCATCCCCTTGGCTGCGCCCTCGCGGATCCCGGCATTGACCACCTCGCCGGTCTCCTTGGCCGCGCCAAAGGCGCCGCTACCCAACACATCCCCCACCTCCTCGGAGGTGCGGCCCACCATGGCGATCTCGGTGTCGTGGACGATGCCCGCGCCGTTTACGGCGATGCCGGAGATGATCCCCCGCTCCATCAGATCAATAAGGATGGGATTGAGTCCCACCTTGATCACATGGGCGCCCATGCCGATGACAATGGGCCGCCCCTGCTCGTGGCTCGTCGCAAGCCGGTTCACAAGATCGGGAAAATCGACGCCCAGAAGCTGATCCGGCAAGGAGGCGATGAACTCGGCCAGGGTGGCGCCGGCCCCGACCGGCTTGGCGAAATTCTCCACCGTCACCTTGCTGTGACGCCCCTTGAGCGAATAGGTGTTGAGACCGTCGAAGGAGAGCGGCTGGTATTTCCCATGGCAGTCGCTCACGGGGTTACCCCCTTGCCGTACAGGGCCTCGTCCACGATCTGGCAGAGCAGGTGCTCCACCCACAGGTGGGCCTCCTGGATCGCCGGGGTATGGCTGGAGGGAACGTCCAATACCAGATCGACCATGGGGGCGAGTTTGCCGCCACCCTTGCCGGTGAGCAGGGCCGTGCGGATTCCCCTGGCTCTGGCCGCCTCCACCGCCTTGATGACGTTGGGTGAGTTGCCGCTGGTGGAGATGGCCAGCAGCAGATCCCCAGCCTGGCCGATGGCCTGGATCTGCTTGGCAAAGATGTCGTCAAAGGAAAAATCGTTGCCGACGCTGGTCAGGATGGAGCTGTCGGTGGTGAGCGCAATCGCGGCCAGGGGCGGACGGTCGATGAGAAAGCGGTTGACGAACTCGGCCGCCAGATGCTGGGCATCGGCGGCGCTGCCGCCGTTGCCGCAAAGAAGCAGCTTGTTGCCGGCGCGCAGGGTATCGATCATCCAGTGGGCCAGCTCTTTGATGGCACCGCGCTGGGTTGCCGCAAAGGCTTGCTTGGCGGCGATGGAAAGGGCAAGACTTTCGTCGATGAGACGGTCCATGGAGTCCTCGGCGGGTTGATGAAAACAGGCAAAATCGCGTTGCAACTTATACAGTGGCGTCATTTTTGTCAACCAAACCGGCAAGCCGCGCTGGCCGGCCAACCCACGCGCCCGAATCCTCACACGCCCCCATGCGCAAAGCTTTTGACACAGCATGGCAAAGAGGGTATGTGTGTAGGCTTTCAAGAATTTTGATCCTCCGGCGCGCACTGCCTCGCGTGGGCGCGAGGGCGTCACCCCCATCCAAATTCAGCACAGTAACAGGTTTGCCATGAAGGAAATCAAGGTTGGTCTGATAGGTTTTGGCACCGTCGGCAGCGGTCTGGCGGAGGTTCTTCATCAGCAGGCGGATCGCTTGCGCCGCAAGACCGGGGCGAGCATCCGGCTTGCCAAGGTGGCGGACATCCGCACCGATTCCCTGCCCCCGCATCTGACCGGGGTGGAGCTGGTCAAGGATGCGGGCCTGCTCTTTGACGACCCGGCCATCGACATCGTGGTCGAGCTGATCGGCGGCATCGAGCCGGCCAAGACCTTCATCCTGAAGGCGATCAACAGCGGCAAGCACGTGGTCACCGCCAACAAGGCGCTCATCTCCCAGCACGGCATGGAGATCTTCGAGGCCGCCGCGAAGAACAACGTGGAGGTTGGCTTCGAGGCCAGCGTCGGCGGCGGCATCCCGGTGATCAAGGCGCTCAAGGAAGGATTGGTGGCCAACAAGATCCTCTCGATCATGGGGATCATGAACGGCACCGCCAACTACATCCTCAACCGGATGACCGATTTCGGCCTGCCTTTTGCCGAGGTGCTCAAGGAGGCGCAGGCCAAAGGCTACGCCGAGGCCGACCCCACCTACGACATCGAGGGCATCGACACCGCCCACAAGCTGGTGATCCTGATGACCATGGCCTACGGCATGAAGATGAGCCTTGCCGACGTGAGCATCGAGGGCATCTCCCAAATCGAGCCCATCGACATCACCTTTGCCCGGGAGTTCGGCTACCGCATCAAGTTGCTCGCCATCAGCCGCCACCACGGCGACACGGTGGAGGCCAGGGTGCACCCGACCATGGTGCCGGAGAAGCACATGCTGGCCAACATCGGCGGCGCCTACAACGGCATCCATTTCACCGGCGACATGGTGGACGACATCCTGCTCTATGGCCAGGGCGCCGGCATGATGCCCACCGGCAGCGCGGTGGCCGCCGACGTGGTGGACATCGCCCGGAACATCCTGAACGGTTCCATCAACCGGGTTCCCTGCCTCGCCTACCTGCCGGAAGAGATCAAGCCCCGCGGCATCACCCCCATGGACCAGCTGCGCGGCAGCTACTACTTCCGCATGACCGCCATGGACAAGCCCGGAGTGCTCTCCACCATCTCGGGCATCCTGGCCAAGTACGGAATCAGCATTGAGTCGGTGATCCAGAAGGGCAGGCAGGACAAGACCGCTGTGCCCATTGTCATCCGCACCTACGAGACCGAGGAGGCTGCGGTGCGCAAGGCGCTTGCGGAGATCGACGCCCTGGACATCTGCGCCGGCAAGACCGTGAAGATCCGGATCATGCAGGATCACGAGGAGTAAGCACCAATGAAGTATGTCATCCTGGTGGGCGACGGCATGGGCGACCGCCCCATTGCCGAGCTCGCCGGCAAAACCCCGCTGATGGTCGCCAATACCCCGGCCATGGACCGGGTTGCCAGCCAGGGCGAACTGTGCCTGCTGCGCACCGTGCCGGAAGGATTCCCGCCTGGCAGCGACGTGGCCAATCTCTCGCTGCTGGGCTACCTGCCGGCCGAGTGCTACAGCGGTCGTGCTCCGCTGGAGGCGGCGAGCCTTGGCGTGGACCTGGCCCCGGACGAACTGGCCTTCCGCTGCAACCTGGTGACTCTGCGCTTCGAGCAGGATGGCCGGGTCTTCATGGAGGACTACAGCAGCGGCCATATTGGGAGCGACGAGGCCAGGGTGCTGGTTGAAGCGCTGCAGGCGGAAGCCGGCACCGAGCGGCTCCACTTCCACCCCGGGGTCAGCTACCGCCATCTCCTGGTCCACAAGGGCGCGGCCGCTGGCCTGGTCACGGTGCCCCCCCACGACCACACCGGCCGCGAGGTGACCGAGTACTGGCAACGCTACCAGCAGTTCCCCCATCTGCGCGAGGCCTTTGCCAAAGCAATGGGACTTTTTGCCGACCATCCGGTCAACCTGGCCCGCCAGGCCAAGGGCCTCAATCCGGCCAATGGAATCTGGCTATGGGGCGAAGGCAAGGCGCCGGCCATGACCTCGATCCCGGAGCGCTACGGGGTGAGCGGCGCCCTGATCTCGGCGGTGGACCTGCTCAAGGGCATCGGCGTCTACGCGGGGCTTGAGATCATCAACGTGCCCGGCGCCACCGGTTACCTGGACACCAATTACGCAGGCAAGGCCACGGCGGCGGTGGAGGCGCTCGACCGCCACGATCTTGTCTTCGTGCATGTGGAAGCGCCCGACGAGACCGCCCATCAGGGCCATCTCCAAAACAAGATCCAGGCCATCGAGGACTTCGACCAGCGTATCGTCGCGCCGATCCTCGCGGCCCTTGAGCAATCCGGCCAGGAGTTCCGGCTGGTGGTGGCCATGGACCACTTTACTCCCATCGCCATCAAAACCCACAGCGCCGAACCGGTGCCGGTGGCCTTCTACGACTCGCGACGGCCCACCCCTGGCAGCGGTCTGCCCTACGACGAGGCGAGCGCCGCCGGCATCGGCGCCCTGATCGAAAACGGCGACCAGTTCTTCCGCAAAGTGCTGGCCCGCTTATGAGCGGCGCGAGGGAATGCGCGGTCGGGGAACCGATCCACCGTCATCGGTGCCGGGTGATCTACGGCGACACCGACTCGGGCGGGGTGGTCTACTACGCCAACTACCTGCGCTACTTCGAGGAGGCCCGCACCGAGCTGATGCGGGAGTGGGCGATCTCTTACCGGGAGATCGAGGTGGCCGGCCTGCTGCTGCCGGTGGTGGAGTGCCATGTCCGCTACAAGGCCTCGGCCCGCTACGACGACCTGCTGCTGGTGGAGACCTGCCTGTGCGAGGTCAAGGCGGTTTCCTGCCGTTTCAACTACCGGATTCTGCGAGAGGGGGACGGAAAACTGCTGGTGCAGGGCTACACCGTGCACGCGGCGGTGGACGGAAACGGCCGGCTGACTAGGCTCGCCCCCGAACTGGTGGCCCGGCTGCGGGAGAAATCCTCGGATTCCGTGGACACACCCTCGAATTCGCCTTGACTTCCCTGGGGAAAGGGGTATTATAGCAAAATCTGACGCGGGGTGGAGCAGCTCGGTAGCTCGTCGGGCTCATAACCCGAAGGTCGTCGGTTCAAATCCGGCCCCCGCTACCAGGATTGTCACAGGGATTACGCTTCTGCGTAATCCCTTTTTTTATTGGCCCCGAGGCAAGCAACTCATCGTATATCCTCCCCTGATAAATGTCTGCTGCCACATTGACAACCCGATGAAAAGAAATTAAAAAGATGCTCTTGTAACAGGGGAACCAGCCGGGGTGGCGGAAAAAACGCGGATCTCCTCGCACGCGGCGCGAGCCGACCAGACAACCGCCTCGCCAGCCTTCTCGCTCGGCGGCGCCAGCCGGCCAGCAGATCACAAAACGACACAAACATAGCAAGATAGAGGAACGCCACACGTGGGAGAGCTCAATATACTGGCAATGTTCATGGGAGCAGGCCTGGTGGTCAAGTGCGTCATGCTGCTGCTCCTGGTCTTCTCGCTCTATTCGTGGTTCATCGTTTTCCAGAAATTCTCGCTCTTCCGCAAAGCGCGGGAGGAGAGCGAGGAGTTCCTCGAGACCTTCTGGCAGAGCAAGAACCTCACTGAGGCCTTCCGGTCGGCACAGAGCCTGGCCCTTTGCCCAGAGGCCAACATCTTCAAGGCTGGCTTTCACGAACTGCAGAAGCTTGGCAAAACCACCTCCGCCCGGCTGGCCGATGAAACCCTTGAAGCCCGCCTCGCCGGCATGGAACCTCTGAAGCGCGCCCTGCGCAAGGCGGAAACCATGGAGTCCGCCCGGCTCTCCCGCTCCCTGCCCTTTCTCGCCACCACCGGCAGCGCCACCCCTTTCATCGGCCTCTTCGGCACGGTCTGGGGCATCATGACTTCCTTCCACGAGATAGGCATGCGCGGCTCCGCCTCGCTGGCCGTCGTGGCGCCGGGCGTTTCCGAGGCGCTGGTTGTTACCGCCGCGGGCCTGGCCGTGGCCATCCCGGCGGTCATCTTCTACAACTACTACTCCAACCAGATGGCGGACATGGAGAGCAGGATGCACAGCTTCTCCGTCGACTTCCTCAATCTGGTGGAGCGGGATTTCATCTCCCGCCCGAGTTGAGCACCCCTAAGGAGGATCGCCATGGGACCGGTGGATGACGGCGGGTCGGGCTGCAAACGAAAACTGGTTTCGGATATCAACGTGACACCGCTGGTGGATGTCATGCTGGTGCTGCTGATCATCTTCATGATCACTGCGCCCATGCTCACCGAAGGGGTGGACGTGGACTTGCCGGAGACCACCGCCCGGCCGCTCCAGCAGGAGCAGTCGCCGATCATTGTCACTCTCAACAAGAAGGGTGAGATCTTCCTCAACCAAACCAAGGGCGCCCGGGTTACCATCAAGGAGCAGCTCGCCGAACTTGCCAAACGCGGCACCAACAACGCGGTGCTGCTCCGAGCTGACAAGGAAGTGCCCTACGGCATGGTGGCGACCATGATGGCCGACATCAAGGAGGCTGGCTTCGACAAGCTGGGGATGATCACCCAGCCCGACGTGGACAAACCCAAGCGATAACGGCACCTTCGGACGACGCACCGCACCCATGAACAGCGAACCCAGCCAAGCACGCACCCCGATGGCCGCCGGCACCTTTGCCGGGCCAGACCTCCGCAGACGGTAACGACCGTGCAGCCCCTCCTCCCCTCGGATGATCCGGAAAAGCAGTGGCGGAAATACCTCGCCTTTTCCATCGGGCTCCATGCCTTGGTGCTGGTGATCAGCATCTTCGCCCCGAGCCTGCTCCGTTTCCACCGTCGGATGCCCGAGGTCTACACGGTTAACCTTTTCAACGTCAGTGACATCAACATGCCGGCGGCGGCGCCCGGTGCTCCTCCAGCACCCAGCAAGCCGGCAGCCACGCCGGAACCAAAGGCGGAGCCCAAGCCGGAGCCGAAGCCCGAACCAAAACCGGAGCCTACCCCAGAGGTAAAGCCTCCCACCCCCACCAAACAGGCAGCGCAGCCTGAACCTACCCCGGTTCCCAAGGACGCCATCTCGCTCAAGCCCATCAAGACCAAGACCAAGGCGGACGAGGAAAAGGTCAAGAAGTTGCGCGAGTCCCTGCTTGCGGAAACCAAGGAACAGCAAACCAAGGCCAAGGCCGAGGCGGAAAAGGCCAAAGCCGAGGCCGACAAGGCCCAAAAGGAAGCGGACAAGGCCCGCGAGGCTGCGGAAAAATCGGCGCGCGAGGCAGTTAGCTCCCTCAAGCAGCAAATCCTGCGCACCCAGACCTATGGCACCGGCTCGGCCGCCTCAGGGAGCGGCGCCGGCTCGGGACCGGGAAGCGCGGCCGGCAGCGGCCCTGGCGGCGGTGGGGTGATGGTGGACGAGAACCTGCGCCGTTATCTGCTGGCGGTGCATGACCAGATCCAGGCCCACTGGCTGTTGCCCGACATGCAGAGCTGGAAGGCCAACACCGAGGCGCTGGTGGTGATCCGGGTCAAGCGGGACGGCACCGTGGTGGACCGCTACTTTGAAAAGAAATCGGAGAATCCCTATTTCAACCAGTTCGTGGAAAAGACCATCAAGGAATCCTCGCCGCTGCCGCCGTTCCCGGTGGCCATTACCGACGCGGAGATGGAGATCGGCCTGAAATTCAAGCCTGGAGAAGTGCTGTAGCCATGAAAACCCATCCCCTCTTCCGATCCAAGGCCCTGTTGCTCTCCCTTGCCCTGCTTCTGCTGGCCTGCGCCATGCCCGCCCATGCCAGGGTCTACATGGACATCACCTCCAGCGATGTCCGCAAGGTGAAGATGGCGGTTCCCTTCTTCGTGGACCGCCGGCAGGCGGCAAGCGCCAGCGACGGCGGCCGCCGCATGGCCGACCTGATGAGCCGGGCGCTGGCCTTCCACGGCTTCATCGACATCATCGACCCCAATGTCTACAACGGCAGCCAGAACTGGAACTGGCCCGCCATTGGCGCCGAGTTCGTGGTAATCGGCCAGTACGACCTCGGCCCGGAGGGCGTCACCCTGGAGCTCAGCCTGAACGACATCCATGAAGGCCGCCAGGCCCTGAACCGCAAGTTCAGCGGCCCGGTGAGCACCCATCCGGACATGATCAAGAAGTTCTGCGACGAGGTGGTCTACCAGCTCACCGGCGAGGCCGGGGTCAGCACCAGCAAGATCGCCTTTGTCTCCAACGCCACCGGCAACAAGGAGGTTTATCTCGCCGACGTTCTGGGCGAGGAGATCCGGCAGGTCACCCGCCACGAGTACCTGTCCCTCTACCCGAAGATCTCGCCTGACGGCAGGTACCTGGCCTACACCTCCTACCACCGGGGCAACCCCAACCTCTACCTCACCGACCTGCGGGTGCTGCAGACCACCAAGGCCATCGCCTTCCAGAAGGGGCTGAACATGGCCCCCTCCTGGGCGCCGGACAGCAGCCTGATGGCGGTCACCATCAGCAAGGGGGTCAATCCGGACATCTATGTCATCGACAACTCCGGCCAGGAGATGCGCAAGCTCACCAACGGCGAGGGGGTGAACACCTCGCCCTCCTGGTCGCCGGATGGCAGCCGGCTGGCCTTTGTCTCCGACCGCAGCGGCACCCCGCAGATCTACGTGATGGACATCGCCACCAAGGCGGTGCGCCGCATCACCTACGTGGGTAACGAGAACACCACCCCGGCCTGGTCGCCCAAGGGGGATAGCATTGCCTACACCAGTCTGGCCGGCGGCGGCAGACAGATCATGCTGATCAAGCCGGAGGGCGGCACCCCCATGCAGCTGACCCAGTCCAGCGGCGAGCACGAGTCGCCGACCTGGTCGCCGGATGGCCGCCAGGTGGCCTTTGCCCGCAAGGTTGGAGGCAGGCAGGAGATCTGCTCCATTTTCAAGAACGGCGCCGGCATGCGCACCCTGTTCAGCAACTTCCGGGGTGGTCAGATGACCCCGGCCTGGTCCCCGCGCCTGGAGAAATGATCAGGGGGCAGGAGAGAATAGCAAAATCCAACCGGCCAAGGCGGTAAGGGTTTTATTCTGTGCTGTATTCTGAATTCTGAATCCTGTATTCTGAATTCTATATATAAAGGAGACTGCCCCATGAAGAAATCGCTCGCCAATCTTTCCCTGGTTCTGTGCCTGTCGCCGCTGCTGGTGCAGTGCGTGGCGGCGGAGAACGATATCCGCATCCTGGACTCCCGCCTGCGCGCCCTGGACACCAGGGTGGCCGACATGGACCGTTCCATGACCACCATGTCCAACCAGCGCGGCTCCCAGGCAGAGTTGGGCAACCAGCTCGATCAGCTCCGCAGCCGGCTGCTGCAGATGGAGGGGCAACTCGACGCGGCCACGGCCCATGGCAAGAAGCAGCTCATGGAGAGCAGCACCGTGGGACAGCATACCAACGACCGCATCGAGCAGTTGCAGGTACAGATCAACGAACTGAACGCCCGGGTCGCGGACATTGACCAGAGACTGGCCTCCGCGGCCGGGTCCTTCAACCAACTCCAGGAAGACCGGGCCAGGGATGCCGCCTCCAAGGCGGCCGCTGCGGCCAAGGCCGCCGAGGAAGCGCGCCGCAAGGCCGACGCCCTGAGCGGCAACCCGCCGCATGAGATCGAGCCGGCCCAGGCCAAGAAAAAGCCGGGCAAGGAGGAAGAGGCCGCGCCGGACAAGAAGACGGCAGCAGCCCGTGAGCCGTTGCCTCCGCCTCCCGCCGCGCCGCCGGCCGACGACAAGGAAAAGACCAGCGATCCAGGCTACAACAAGGCAGTCACCGCCTTCAAGGACAAGAAGTACAAGGAGGCATACAACGATTTCTCACGATTCATCGAAAAAAACCCCTCCTCGCCGCTCGCCCCCAACGCCCGCTACTGGCTGGGCGACTGCCTCTATCAGCAGAAGGAGTACGAACTGGCCATCCTGGAGTACCAGAAGGTGATCGCCAATCACCCCAAGAGCAACAAAGCGCCGGCGGCCCTGCTCAAGCAGGCCCTGGCATTTGAAAAGCTGGACGAGAAGGATACCGCCAAGATTGTCTACAATAAGCTGGTCAAGGAGTACCCGAAGAGCGAGCAGGCAGGTCCCGCCCAGAAACGGCTGGGGGAGTTGAAGTAGAAGAAGGGAAATACTGCGATCGAGAACATTTTAACTAAACAAAAACACCGCCATCCTAAAAAGAATGGCGGTGTTTTTGTTCTAGGCTTGAGAGATGATGCGACTGATATGTATTAACAACCACCTGTTGCAACTGTAATTGTCGGCGTTCCATTGGCGGCTGCAGCCTCTTCATAGGATACAGTACAACCTGCCTGCAAGGTAAAAATCGCCTCACTTGTTGCGTCAACCCCTGCGGTAAGAGTAAACCCGTCATAAGAGACCAGCGCTTCATCGATGGAGGAATTTCTTGCATAACTGTATATGGTTGAAACAGAAGTTGCCCCCTCCAGAGTTACCGTATCTGCACCAGTCGATCCGGTCTGTCCGTCAAGCAACGCCCGAGAGTGAACAATAGCTGAGGCCCCCCGCAAGGCACCCGCAAGTCCGTTCACAGATGCAATCCGCGCGTCCGTTTGCATATCCCCAAACCGGGGGATTGCGGTTGCAGCCAAAATCCCCAGCAACACAATCACCACAATAATCTCGATCAACGTAAAACCCTTCTGATTGCCAACCACCTTCCGGATCGCCCGGTCCCCCTGCCCTGATTCCATACCCACCTCCATGTCCATTGCTCGTTTGTCTCCGCTTGGTTGCGCGGAGTCCGATCGCATACACCATCCATAAGACTTATCGACAAATTCATCCTGATTGTAAGAAAAACACCAAGAATATCAAGGGATATATTTAATTCACTAGAAATTCTCATAACCGATCACCGCCTCGCGTCATCCCGCCCCAAATCCATGACTGCGCTGCAGCTTTTCCTCTATAAACTTATGTACTCCGGCCTTCTCCATTTCTGGATTTTTCAGGGGCCATCCACTATAATGACAAAAGAATTGTATTCACCGCAACACCCACAGAACAAGGAGGTTTCCGCGATGTGTCTTCCCCAGACGGATTTTGACCGGGCTCTGGCCGTTGGGCGGCCGCCCAACGTGGTCAAGCTCTTTCCCAACTCCAGGGCGCTGATCGTCAGCGGCAAGGTGATCGACCGGGCGCTGATGGCCAAGGGCAAGGCCATGACCATCGCCGCCAACGGCCGCAACAACTTCATCATCCGAGGCGCTCTCTTGGCGGCTCAACGGGCCAATGCGGCCATCATCATCGAGATTGCCCGCTCGGAGGGCGGCGCCAGCGCCTACTGCCCTACCAACTACTGGAACATGGCCATGCAGGTGGACCAGGCCATGAACGAGCTGGGCATCACCGTGCCGGTGGCCATCCACGCCGACCATTACGGCATCAAGAAGGAGTCGGACATCGACTTCGCCAAGGTGGAGATCCCCACCCTCTTTGAGGCGGGCATCACCTCCATCGCCATCGATGCCTCCCATCTGCCCGACGACAAGAACCTGCTCACCAACCTGGCCCTGGCGCAGTTCGTGCCGGCCTGGGCTGGCCTGGAAACGGAGATCGGCGAGATCAAGGGCGAACAGGGGCTTTCCTCCGCCGAGGAGGCGCTCTTTCTGATCCAGGGTCTCAACGCCCACAACATCTTCCCCGACTGGATCGCGCTCAACAACGGGACCACCCACGGTATCGAGGAGAGCGGCCAGGGCATCCAGGTGGGACTCACCGCCGACATCCACGCCAAGCTGAAGCCATACGGCATCTCCGGCGCCCAGCACGGCACCTCGGGCAACAGCTCCGACCGTCTACGGGAGATCGCCGCCAAGACCGTCACCACCAAGGCCAACGTCGCCACCGCCCTGCAGATGATCTCCTGGGGCCTGGAGGTGAACGACTACGGCAACGCCATCCTGGATGCAGACGGCAACTTCATCAAGGTGAAGGACGCCGGAGTCACCGAGCACATGTGGCAGCAGATGGTGGAGTACGCCGACTCCAAGGGGTGGAAGAAGGGCAACTACAAGAGCCTGAACCTGCCCTTTGAGCCCAAGCTGATGGGCCAGCCGCAGGCTGTCCGCCAGCGGATGGCAAAACGGGTTGAGGAGTTTGTCTACAATCTGCTCGTCAACGTCTTCAACGCCACGGACACCGCGCCGCTTGCCATCGCGGCCATCCTGGAAAAGGGCTCCCACGACATGGGCCCCAAGGCCAAGCGCATCGAGGACCCCGCCGAGTGGAGCGGCGATCGCATCGCCGCCAAGGCGGCGACCCTGGGTGGAGACAAGGGGCCGCAGGGCAACTTCGACGACTGAAGCATCCTCTCCCCTCCTCTTTGGGGGTGGGAAGAGACGACCATAAAAAAAGGCGGGGAATTCCCCGCCTTTTTTTATGAACCCATCCAACTACCACGATCCCAGGCCCTGTGTCACCCCTTCCAGAGCACCACCCGGTTGCGACCCTGTTGCTTGGCCTGATAGAGGGCCTGATCGGCGCAACTGACCAGGGATTCCTTATCCTTGCCGTGCTTGGGATAAAGAGCCAGCCCCAGCGACAGAGTCACCCCCACCGGACCGCTCTCATGGCGGAAGCAAAGCGACTCGACCTCCTTGCGGACCCGTTCGGCCAAGCGCATCGCGCCCTTCTCGTCCGCCCCCTCCACCACCAGGGCAAACTCCTCGCCACCGTAACGGGCGGCCAGATCAACCCCGCGCACCGCGCCACGCAACACGCCGGCCACCGCCTCGATCACCTGATCGCCAAAGGGATGACCATAGGTGTCGTTGATCTTCTTGAAGTGATCGATATCGCAGAGCAACAGGCTGAGGGTGCCGGCGCGACGGTCTTCCCTGGCCAGCATCATCTCGAAACCATGCTGGAAGGTGCGGCGGTTGGTAAGCCCGGTAAGGCCGTCGGTGGTGGCCAGCCGGTTGATCTGCTCATGGGCCTGGCCAAGGTCGATCTTCACCGCCACCTGGGCGGCAATCAACTCAAGCACAACCTGACGGGAACGACTGAACACCTCTGGTTCGCGCGCCGCCACCACCAGCGCCCCCACGGCCTCGCCCTGCTCCTTGAGCAAGGGAAGGATCAAAAGCGAGGCATACCCGGTGAGACGATGTTCGTCGCCAAAAACCAGGGTGGGGCCATGGCAGCGGGCGCCGGCAGGCAGCGGGTGGCGGATGCGCAACACCTGCCCCACCAGGCCGTCGTGCTCGAGAAAACGCCGGTTGATAAGCTGCTCCGTTTCCTCGCCTTCCGCCATGGCCACCCGGTGATAACCGTCTTCCAGCAGACTGATGGCGACAAAATCAACCCGCACCAGCACCCGGACCGCCTTGATGGTGGCGAGCAGCACCTGATCGAGCCCCAGCACTCCGTTCAGTTCGCGCAGGGCGATACAAACCCGCTGGATGGAGCTGCGTTCCTGGGCCATCAGCTGGAGCTGCCGGCTCATGGCCACGCTCTGGGCAAGCTTCTTGGCGGCAAGCCGCAGGGCGTTCTTCTCCTCCTCGGTCCACGGACTCGTGTCTTCGCGGTCCACGCAGAGCAACGGCGCCACCCGTTTGTCGTCAAATCCGATCCAGCCGCTGTCTTTATCCGGCAGCCGTACGGCCAGCATCCCTCCAACACCGATGGCCTGCCGGTAATAGGGGGGGCCACCCAAGGTGGAGGTAACCGGCGCCACTCCCACCAGATCGCTTGCACCGGTCAGGGCGCCGGTCAGACCGGCGCCCACCCGATACGGCCCGGGAACGATGTCCGACCGGGTGGTTGCAATACTGCGCAGCCGGAACTCCTCGCCCTGGGGATCCGGCCAGAGCAGGGCTGCAGTGGAAAGATGCAACAGACCACGGATCAGTTCCAACTGCAGGTCAAAGGCGGCGGTGATGCTCTCCACCGCAGGCTGGCTGCCGGCTTCCGGATCGTCCAGCAGGTTGGCCTCGGGCAAGGCCTGCAACAGATCGGGCTGTTCGGCGAACAGGCCAAGGTCGCGGGCATACTCGCGGCTGTCCGCGTCGCGCTTCGCCTGGACCAGCGCCTTGCGCACCTTGCGACGGTAAACCTTGCTGTTCACCACCAGGCCAACCGCCACCCCGACTGCCCCGTATCCGGCCAGATTCATGACCATGGCCACCGGAGACTGCTGCTCGCCGAACCACAGTCCTGCCTCGATGGCGGTGATGGCAAGAAACGGCACCGTGAAGGCATGGGCCGGGCAGGCGATGGCCAGCCAGGCGACAAAGGCGACTGGCAACAAGAAGGCCTGGGGGAAGGCATCCAGCAGGGAACGGAACAGAATCCACACCAGGGCCAGCCAGACAAGCCGTTCGCCGATGGCGGGGCAGCGCTCATCCTCTTGTTCGCCCTGTTCGCGAAACCAGGTGGTCAGCAGACAGAAGAAGGCGACCAAGCCGGCTATCGCCAGGGAAGGGGCGGAAAACCTGACCGCGGGCTCGTAACGGCCGGCCGCCACGCTGAGGCAACCGAAACCGCCCACCAGCAGGGCAACCCGCCAGAACATGGCCATGCCTCCCTCTGTTTTCCGGCGCCGCTCCGTTGCCATCGTTTTTTCCTTGTCCCTAGCCGCGGATGCCGGGGCGTCTGGGCCGTTGCCCCTTCCCCAGCCGTTTGGCGAAACGGGCTATCGCCTGAAAGTAGAGGTCGCCGGTTTTCGCCAGGATGTTGTTGTGGTCGGCGCCCGGGATCATCTGGAATTCTTTGCTTCTCGCCCCGCAGGCGCTTTGCAGTTCCTCGGCCGAGGCAAGGGGGATGATCTGGTCGAACTGGGCGTGCAGGATGTAGGTCGGGATGGTCACCCGTGCGATCTTGTCGAGGTTGCCGAAACCGTCCTCCTCGCCGATTCCCAAGGCCTCGGGATCCAGGCCTACAGCGGCAAGCAAGGGCACGGTGCGGGAAATGCCGCTTTCGATGATCAACCCGGCAATGCCCTGCTCGGACGCGGCAAGCTCAATGGCGGACACGCTGCCCAACGAGCGCCCCATGACCGCCACCGGGCCTGGGCGCCCGAGTTCCGCAAGCTTCCGCCGCACTTGCGCGAGCACGACATGGCTGTCCTGGACCAGATGCCCAACGCTGGGAGCACCGTTACCGCGGCCATAGCCGCGGAAGTCGACCACCCAGAAGGAGACTCCCTGTGTCACAAAGCGAGGCCCGACATCGTCGTAATCCGCCACCACCTCGCCGTTGCCATGGAAGAAAAGGATGTTCACCGCCTCGCTTGCCGGGGCAGGGAAAAACCGGCTTCCCAGGAGAACCCCATCCTCCATGACCAGATCGACATCCATCGCGCCTGCCGGCAACGGGCTCTCGTGGCGGATAGGGTGAAAGATACGGGCCAGCACATCGGGCTGGTCAAGCTTGGCGTAAAGAGCGGATAGTTCCATGCGACCCCTGATTATGGAAGAACACCGGGCGTTTTCCCGCACGGCCATGAACGGACACCGCGACAATTGACCACTGTAGAACGTACCAGAGAATGGAGGTTGTACTCAAGGATTTCCAACACCAACCGCACAATCTGAAAGGGGCTATCGCCAAAATCGAATTGCTGATTTTTGACCTTTTCAGTATCTTCTCCCAGAGGGGGGATGCACAACATGAATGTCCATAACGACACGCTCCATGCCAGTTCAACCGCGGCAGCCACTGCCACCTCCCCTCCATGGTCAGGTCGCCTGGCGGTGACCCTGGGGCTTGTCGGCCTATATCTCGCCAGCCGCTGGAACTATCTGCTCTTCCACAGCCTGGTGGAGATCTTCAGCATCGTGGTGGCCGGCTCGCTGTTCACCATCGCCTGGACCTCCCGTCACTACAGCCGCAACCCGTATCTTCTCTACATTGGCATCGCCTCCCTCTTCGTCGGCGGCCTTGACCTGCTCCATACCCTTGCCTACAAGGGGATGAACATCTTCCGGGATTACGACTACTACGCCAACCAACTCTGGATTGCCTCCCGTTTCCTGGAAAGCCTGTCGCTGCTACTCGCCTTTTTCTTTGGCTTTAAGGCCCGCCCGTTCCGGCCAACGCTGGTCTTTGCCGCCTACAGCCTGGTGACCGGACTCTTGATCGCCTCCATCTTCACCTGGAAGATATTTCCAGTCTGTTTCGTCGATGGCCTCGGCCTGACCGCCTTCAAAAAAATCAGCGAATACGTGATCTGCGCCATCCTGCTGCTGGATATCGGCCTGCTCTTCAAGTTTCAGGACCGGTTCAGCGACACCATCTTCCGCCTGCTGCTCTGGTCTCTCCTCTGCACCATTGTTTCCGAACTGGCCTTTACCTACTACGTGGACAACTACGGCTTCTCCAACCTGGTTGGCCATTACTTCAAACTCTTCTCTTTCTGGCTGATATACCGGGCCATCATCGAAACCAGCATCGAACAACCCTACCAGATGATCTTTCATGATCTGAACCAGGCCAACCAACGACTGCTTCAAGAGGCGGAACTCCATCGCCAGACCGCGGAAGAATTGCGCTCCGCCCTTACCGAGGTGAAGACCTTGAGCGGACTGCTGCCCATCTGTGCCTCGTGCAAAAAGATCCGGGACGACCAGGGATACTGGAACCGCCTGGAAACCTACATCTCCAGGCACAGCGAGGTGCAGTTCAGCCATGGCTACTGCCCGGAATGCTACCAGCAGGTCCTGGACGAAGTGCATCGTTTCAAGAGCCGCAATGAACAGGAGATAAACGGCCGCGATTGTACAGGCGGCGCACCCCCTTCACCCGACGGAGAGACTCTTCCATGATATCCGTTGATCGCGACAAGTGCAGAAAAGACTCTCTGTGCGTACAGGAATGTCCATTTGATCTTATCGTCATGGCGGAGGACGGTTATCCGGCCATGCGACCGGCGGCGGCCAAGCTGTGCATCGCCTGCGGCCACTGCGTGGCGGTCTGCCCACACGCCGCCCTCTCCTTGGGTCGGATCACCCCGGAATCCTGCCGTCCCATTCCGAACGGCGCCCTGATAAACCTGAAAAAACTCGATCAACTGATCAGCACCCGCCGTGCCATCCGCGCCTACCAGCCGCAACCGGTGGCGCGAGACCAGATCGAACAGCTCCTCGAAGTCTGTCGGTGGGCTCCTTCGGCCAGAAACAGCCAGCCGGTGCACTGGCTGATCGTGGAGAATTCTGCCGAGGTGCAACGGCTGGCCGGGCTGACCGTGGATTGGCTCAAGGAGAACGGCCGTTATCCCGGCATGGTGACCGCCTGGGAGCAAGGAAAGGACATGGTGCTCCGCTCCGCTCCCCATCTGGCGGTGGTCCACGCCGACCCGACAACGCCGAAGCCGGAAACGGACTGTACCATTGCCCTCACCCTCTTTGAAGTGGCCGCGCAAACCCTGGCCCTGGGCACCTGCTGGGCGGGCATCCTGATGAGCGCCGCCGCCGCACCCCATCAACAACTGCTCGATGCCCTGGCCCTGCCGGAGGGGCACCGGGTTTACGGGGCCATGATGTTCGGCCACCCCCGCTTCCCCTATTTCCGCATCCCACCGCGCAAACCAGCGGCGGTGACCTGGCGATAGGTGGGCTTGCCGGCCAGATTGGGCGTGGATTTTCCCTTTACTCCGGCTGGCCGACGGATTAGGTTTGCGGGATGAATCGGATGATTGCGGAACATCAGGCTGGACGGCCAGCAGGCCAGCGCCGCGCCGCTGGCCTCTGCGCGTTGGCGATGCTGATGCTCCTCTCGGGCTGCGGCTCCAAGGTGCTGCAAAGCACCCCCTCGGCCCGGCGTCCGGAACCCGCCCCGTCCAAACCGAGCGCCTCCTGCCGCATCCCGGCCACCCAACGGCCCTACACCATCGACGGCAAGACCTACTACCCGCTGCCCTCCGCCGAGGGGTACTGCGAGACCGGCACCGCCTCCTGGTACGGTGCGCCCTTCCACGGCAGGAAGACCTCCAACGGCGAAACCTACAACATGTATGACTGGACCGCCGCCCACAAAACTTTGCCCATGAACACCCGCCTGCTGGTGGAAAACCTGGAGAACGGCCGCCAGACCACGGTGCGGGTCAACGACCGCGGCCCGTTCGTGGGGGATCGCATCATCGACCTCTCCTACAACGTGGCCAGGGACCTGGGCATCGTCAAGAACGGCACCGGCCAGGTCCGGATCACCGCGCTGGGCGAGGCGGAAACAGTGCGGGTGGCCGGCGGCGGAACCGAAGCGCGATTCCTGCCCCACGCCGACTTCCAGCAGGGAGAATTTTTCGTGCAGATCGGCGCCTTCACGGTGAAAGAGAACGCCGACCGCCTAAAGGAACGGATGATCGCCGAGGGCCGCAGGGCCGACACCTACCGCTACGACCGGGGTGACGGCGTCTTCTTCCGAGTGCACGTCTATGCAGGCACCACCCTTGACGAAGCAAAGCAGGCCGCCATGGCGTTGAGCCCGACCTTCCCGGGCGCCTTCGTGGTGGCGCACTGATCGATACCCCCCCCCGCCGACAGCGGAATTCCCGGAGAGCACCATGCCCAAGGACATACCCTTAAAGGAACGCATCATCCTGGCCCTCGATGTCGAAACCCCGGAACAGGCCAAGGACCTTGTCCACAGGACCGAATCGCACCTTGGTTTCTACAAGGTGGGACTGCAACTCTTCATGGCGGACTGGTTCAACACCGTCGACTGGCTGGTGGATCGCGGCCACAAGGTGATGCTGGACCTCAAGTTCTTCGACATCCCCGAGACCGTGAAACTGGCGGTGGCCCAGCTTCGTGGCCACGGGGTCTCCCTGGCCACCATCCACGGCAACGACCCGATCATCCGGGCGGCGCTGGAGGAAAAGGGAGCGATGCGACTCCTGGCGGTAACGGTGCTGACCAGTTTCGGCGAGGAAGACCTGCGCGCCATGGGCATGACCCAGTCCATCGAGGAACTGGTGTACTTCCGAGCCAGGCGGGCCTTGGACCTGGGCTGCGACGGGGTGGTTTCCTCCGGGCTCGAGGCGGGCCGGTTGCGGCAGGGCCTTGGCGACAAGCTCCTGCTGGTGACCCCAGGAATCCGGCCCGGCGCCAATGTGCTCGACGGCAGCGATGACCAGACCAGGATCATGACCGCCGGCCGGGCCATCGCCACCGGCGCCGACCATGTGGTGGTGGGCCGGCCCATCTCCAAGTCCAGCGACCCCATCGCGGTGATCGAGGCCATGCAGCGAGAGATCGAGACCGCGATATAGTTCCTCCCCCAGAGCCCTCAAACGCGAAAGCCGGAGCAACCACTGAGGTGCTCCGGCTTTTGTGTGCCGAACGGACATGATCGTGTCGGTCAGCGATCCGAGGAAATCAGGCCATAGCCTGATTCGCCGTGCAACGACTGATCCAACCCCTCCAACTCGCCCTGCTCGTCGATCCTGAAGCCTACCGTCTTCTCCACCAGCACGCAGATGACCAGCGTCGCGGCCAACGCCAGGCCAATGGTGACGCCCATGCCCATGACCTGCACGCCAAGCTGGTCGATGGCGGTCCAGGACCGGCCGGCCGCCGCCGATGCCTTGGCCATCCAGGAGTCGCGGATGAAGAAGGAGAGCAGCAGCACCCCCAACCCGCTGCCCACGCCATGGATGCCGAAACAGTCCAGGCTGTCGTCGTAGCCAAGCTTCATCTTGACGATCAGGGCACAATAGCAGACCAGCGAGGAGGCCGCGCCCAGAACGATGGCGCCCATGGGCTGGACCACCCCGGCGGCCGGGGTGATCACCACCAGCCCGGCCAGAATCCCGGAGACAAAACCCAGGGAGGTGGCCTTCTTGAAGGCGATGGCCTCGACAACCAGCCAAGTCAGCGCGCCGCTGGCCGCGGAGATCTGGGTCATGGTCAGGGCCCGCGCCGTATCCAGGCCGCTTTGCACGGTGGAACCGGCATTGAAGCCGTACCAGCCGACCCAGAGAAGCCCTGCCCCCATCATGGTCATTACCAGATTGTTGGGATGCATGGCCATCTTGGGGAAGCCGCGCCGCGGCCCCAGGTAGATGGCGGCCACCAGGGCGCTCACCCCGGCGGAAACGTGGATCACCAGGCCGCCGGCCAGGTCGATTACCCCGCTGGCGCCGGCGTTGAACAGCCAGCCGTCCGGCGCCCAGATCCAGTGGCAGAGGGGCACATAGACCATAAGGAACCAGAGGATGATGAAAAGGATATAGCCGCGGAAGTAGACCCGCTCCGCAATGGCGCCGCTGATCAGGGCCGGGGTGATGATGGCGAACTTGCCCTGGAACATGGCCAGGACATATTCGGGGATGCCGTTGGTGATCACATCGTCGATGCCGCGCAGCAGAAAATAATCAGGATTCCACCCCACCAACCCGCCCAGCACGGACTTGCCAAAGGTGAGGCTGTAGCCGCATACCACCCAGAGCACTCCTATCACCGCCATGGAGACAAAACTGTGCATCATGGTGCCGAGCACGTTCTTGGTGCGCACCAGACCGCCATAGAACATGGCCAGGCCTGGGACCATCAGAAGCACCAGACCGGTGGCGATCATCATCCAGGCGGTGGTGCCGGTGTCCACGGTTGCTGCTGCCTCGGTGGCCCAGGAAAGACGGGGAAGCAGGGAGATGAGCCCTGCCGTGCCGAAGATGGTGGTTGTACGATAATGTGCCATGTGGCGTGCTCCTTCTGCTCTGGCGGGTTGATTTGCAAAAAATCCTTGCCCGTTAAGCAACGAGCATGCCATCACAATGATATTACGCAACAGCACGGTATCACGGCATTTTAATTGTCATCACGTCCCACTTCCCCTGCGTTTGTTGCACAAAAAAGTAAAAATACTGCCGAACAATGACTATTTTGTATGACAACAATGCAGTTTTGCCATCAGGAAGGATTTACCGTTCATTCTTCCGTCTCGGTTTTTCATGGCCAAACCCAGGACCGGGTGCTATACTCGTATCGATTCGCTACGGCGACTCCCTCAGCGGCCATGGCGCGCCGATCCTCAATAGCGCAGCAGCGGACGACGCGGCCCGGCCGATTCCGGCAACCCCCACACTTCCGGCGCTCTCGATGACCACACACCAAAACCATCGGACCAAGTTTATCTTCATCACCGGCGGCGTTCTTTCTTCCCTGGGCAAGGGGCTGGCGGCCGCCTCCATCGGCGCCTTATTGGAAAGCCGCGGGCTGACCATCACCTTCCAGAAGCTCGACCCGTACATCAACGTCGATCCCGGCACCATGAACCCCTTCCAGCACGGGGAGGTGTACGTCACCGACGATGGCGCCGAAACCGACCTGGACCTGGGCCACTACGAGCGCTACACCTCAGCGGTGATGGCTCAGCGCAACAACTACACCTCCGGCCGCATCTACCATTCGGTGATCAGCAAGGAACGGCGCGGCGAGTACCTGGGCGGTACGGTCCAGGTCATCCCGCACGTCACCGACGAGATCAAATCCGCCATCCTCCAGCTCGATGGCGAGGTGGACGTGGCCATCATCGAGATCGGCGGCACCATCGGTGACATCGAGGGGCTGCCCTTCCTGGAGGCGATCCGCCAGTTCCGCACCGACGTGGGCCGGGAACGCTCCCTCTACATCCATGTCACCTGGGTCCCCTACATCAAGACCGCCGGCGAGGTGAAGACCAAGCCGACCCAGCACAGCGTCAAGGAGCTGCGCGCCATCGGCATCCAGCCGGACATCCTGCTCTGCCGCACCGAAAGCCTGCTCAGCAACGAGCTCAAGGCCAAGATCGCCCTGTTCTGCAACGTGGAGAAGGAAGCGGTGATCACCGCCCGCGACGTGGCCAACATCTACGAGGTCCCCCTCTGCTTCCACGAGGAGGGGCTCGACGAGATCATCCTGCGCAAGCTGAACATCTGGACCGGCACCCCGCGCCTGACCGCCTGGGAAGAGCTGGTCCGCCGGATCAAGGCGCCTCAGCGGGAGGTGGAGATCGGCATCATCGGCAAGTACGTCGATCTGACCGAGTCGTACAAGAGCCTGCACGAGGCGCTGGTTCACGGCGGCGTGGCCAACAATGCCAAGGTGAAACTGCGCTATGTCAGCGCCGAGGAGATCGAGGAGAAGGGGGCGGACGGCCTGCTCGCCGGCTGCCACGGCGTCCTGGTGCCCGGCGGTTTTGGCAGCCGCGGGGTGGCAGGCAAGATCGCGGCGGTGACCTTCGCGCGGGAGGGCAAAGTGCCCTACTTCGGCATCTGCCTGGGCATGCAGCTCGCGGTGATCGAGTTCGCCAGAAGCATCGCCGGCATGACCGACGCGGACAGCACCGAATTCAACCAGCTCACCACCCATCCGGTGATCTACTTCATCAAGGAGTGGTACGACTACCGCACCGGCCAGGTGCAGATCCGTGACGAGAACAGCGAGATGGGCGGCACCCTGCGCCTGGGCGCCTATCCCTGCAGGATGAAGCCCGGCACCTTTGCCCACACCGCATACGGCGCCGAGGAGATCTTCGAGCGGCACCGCCACCGCTACGAGTTCAACAACGCCTTCCGCGATGCTTTGGTGGAGAAGGGCTTGATCATAAGCGGCGCCTCGCCGGACGACAAGCTGGTGGAGATCGTCGAGCTGGCGGACCACCCGTGGTTTTTGGGATGCCAGTTCCATCCGGAGTTCAAGTCCGGTCCCATGAAACCGCATCCGCTCTTCACCGCCTTCATCAAGGCGGCCCTGGAGAACGCCGGCGGGTGATTTTTTGCCACGAAAGGCACGCAATAGACGAGTAACAGCAACTGCCCAGCCAACGAGACTCAGAACAGGGAGACCGCGCCTCTGCGAACATGACGCCATCCGGCGGGTATGGGTGCCTATTCCATTTTCGTGGATTTCGTGGCCCAAAGGAGGTTTTGCTTGATTCCTATTCCCATTGGCAACTTCTTCGAGGTCGGCGAAAACCGGCCTTTTTTGTTGATCGGCGGCCCCTGCGTCATCGAGTCGGCCGGGATGTGCCGCGAGATCGCCGCTGCCCTGAAGGAGATCTGCGCCAGGCTCGGCATCTCCTATGTCTTCAAGGCCTCCTTCGACAAGGCCAATCGCACCTCGCTGGGTTCCTATCGTGGTCCTGGCCTGGAGGAGGGACTGAAGATCCTCGCCGGAATTCGCGAGGAGTTCGGGGTGCCGGTGGTCTCGGACGTGCATGAGGTGAGCCAGGTTGGGCCAGCGGCCGAGGTGCTCGACATCCTGCAGATCCCCGCCTTCCTCTGCCGCCAGACCGATCTGCTGGTGGCCGCCGCCCAAAGCGGCAAGGCGGTAAGCCTCAAGAAAGGCCAGTTCGTCTCGCCGTGGGACATGCAGAACGCCGTGGCCAAGATCAACTCCGTGGCGAAGAACCGCCTGATGCTGGTGGAGCGGGGCGCCTCGTTCGGCTACAACAACCTGGTGGTGGACATGCGCGCCCTGCCGGTGATGCGCTCCTTCGGCTGCCCGGTGATCTACGACGCCACCCACAGCGTCCAGCTGCCCGGCGGCGCGGGTGGCAGCTCCGGAGGCCAGCGGGAGTTCATCCCGCCCTTGAGCCGGGCAGCGGTGGCCGCGGGGATCGACGGCATCTTCATGGAGATCCACCCCGATCCGGGAAAGGCTCTGTGCGACGGCCCCAACTCCATGCCGCTTGCCGAGGTGGAATCCCTCCTGCGCCAGCTTCTGGCCATCCACAGGCTTGTCCATGAAAACGGGGCCCAACCATGACCGATTGCTGCTGCTCCCCCGGCGGCCAGTACCCATCGGACTGCGAGGTCACCGAAGCCCTCCGGCAACGGGCCATGGCCAAGAGCGGCGCCGATGAGCGCGGCTATGTCTGGCGGGCCTGCCTGCCCCGCGCCCGCGAGGTGCGGCTGCTCCTGCTGGACGTGGACGGCGTGCTCACCGATGGCTCCATCGTTTATACCCACTCCGGCACCGAGATGAAGTCGTTCAACACCAAGGACGGCTTCGGCATCCGCATTCTGCAGGAGGCCGGGGTGGAGGTTGGGGTGATCACCGCCCGCAGCTCGGAGGCGGTACGCCGCCGCGCCCAGGATCTGAAGCTGGCCCATGTCTACCAGGGGGTACGGGACAAGATCGAGGCCTTCACCGCCATCCTTGCCGAGCAACGCCTTGAGCCTGTCCAGGTCGCCTACATGGGAGACGACTGGCTCGATCTGCCGCTGCTCACCCGGGTGGGCCTGGCGGCGGCCCCGGCGGACGCAGTGACCGAGGTGCGGCAGACCGCCCACTACGTCACCAGGCAGGTCGGCGGCCGCGGCGCGGTGCGGGAGCTCTGCGACCTGATCATCGAGGCCAAGGGCAGACGGGACGAACTGCTGGCCCGGTACCTGAAATGATGCGGGGCATACGCAATATTCTGTGGCTGCTGCCGCTGGTGCTGGCCGCGAGCTTCCCCCTCTGGCGGGGCCCGCTGCTCCGGGTGCTCACGCCGCCCGGCAAGCTGCAGGCCTCCCTGGCGGGCACAGCTCCCCGCCCCATCGCCCCTTCATCGTTCAGCATGGAAGGAGTGCTCTTTACCCAGTTCGAAAACGGGGTGCAGAACTGGCAGATCAAGGCCGACCGCCTCGCCACCGGCGAGAGCGAGGAAGTCCTTATGATGGACAAGGTGGAAGGCCAGGTCCTTTCCGGGGAGCGTCGCAAATTTCTGATCACTGGCCAGGAGGGCAAGTACGATGCCAAAAGCCGTCTGCTCACCCTGAGCCGCGATGTGACCATCCGCTCAGACGCGGGCCATCTGGTGCATGCCGAGCAGGTCAGCTACAATGACCAGACCCGCAAGATCGCCACCAGCGGCCCTGTGACGGTTTCCGGCAAAAACATGGAGATCAGCGGAAAAGGCCTGGCCTATGACCTGGAAAAGGCAATCTACGAAATCAGCGGCCGGGTCAGGATGCAGATCAGGCAATAGCGAGGTGTTTGTTATGGACCACACGGCCAGCCCGCGCAAGGAAAAACCGGATCCAGAACGCATGGCGGTATTGAGATCCCTGCCCATCGAGCTCAAGCAGCAGATCACCGGAGAGGAGGCGCAGGCCTTCCTGTACAACGAAGAACTCCCCGATTCCCTTCTGGAAAAACTCAAGGACTACCTTGTTCCCGACAAGGAATGAAGCGGCGTCCGCCACGGTCCCAAGCCATCCCCCATCCGGAGCAGGAGTCGATCCCGTTGCCGTGGGCTCTTCCCCGGCAGCAGGCGCCTTGCCCTTATGGGTCACGCCGCCTATCCGCCGATTCTGGACATGCGCCCGTGACAGTTGACGGCGTTTTCCTGGGTCAGACCATGCCCCTTGGGCTTGTCCAGGATGGCGGCGATCAGCAGCTCGCCGATCTCCTGGTCGGTGGCCCCGGCCCGCAGCCTTGCCTTGAGGTCGGTCTCCCGGTCGGAGAGCAGGCATGAACGCAGCCTGCCCTCGGAGGTCAGGCGCAAACGGTTGCAGCGGTCGCAGAAGTGATGACTGATGGGGCTGATGAACCCAAGGCTGCCCTTTGCCCCGGGCAGCCGGAAAAGCCGCGCCGGGCCGTCCATGTGTCCGGAGTGGGCCGGCTGAAGCTCGCCGAGCTGGGCAAGCCGCTCCATGATCTGCTGGGAGCTGATGTACTTTTCCCTGTTCCAGACCGACGAGGCCCCGATGGGCATGAACTCGATGAAGCGAACCTGGATCGGCTCGTCGATGGTCATGCGGGCGAAGTCGATGAACTCGTCGTCGTTGACGCCGTTCATGGCCACCACGTTGAGCTTGATGGGAGAAAAGCCCAGCTCGCGCGCCTTGGCGATCCCGGCCCAGACCCGCTCGAAGCAGTCCACCCCGGTGATCTCCTTGAACCGCTCCGGCCGCAAGGTGTCCAGGCTGATGTTGAGCTTGGCGATCCCGGCCCGGCGCAGTTCCTCGGCACTCTCCGCCAACAGCACTCCGTTGGTGGTCAACCGGATGTCGCCAAGCCCGGGAATGGCCGCAAGCTCCCGGATGAAGGCGAGCACGCCCCGCCGCACCAAGGGCTCGCCGCCGGTCAGCCGGACCTTCTCGATCCCCAGCGAGACCGCCACCCGCGCCACCCGCAGAATCTCCTCATAGCTGAGCAGTTCGTGACTGGCGAGCTTGTCGCGCTCCTGGGGCGAACAGTAGAGGCAACGCAGGTTGCAGTGATCGGTGAGCGAGATGCGCAGGTAGCTGATGGAGCGGGAAAAGGTGTCCATCAACCCTTTCGGCATGACTTCTGGGGCGTCCAAGTAACTTTCCTTGCCCTTTCCGGGCGGTTCTGGTACTAAATCGCTCCCCGGCCAAAGGACGGGAAAGCGCGAGTTTCCGCTTTGCAAGCAAAGGTTGTTACAGTACGATGCCAGCAGGTATTCGTCAATCCTCAATTTCACCGCCACCCGGACCCTCACGCCCATGCTGCTGCTCGGCATAGAAAGCTCCTGCGATGAAACTGCCGCAGCGGTGCTGCGCGACGGCGAGGTCCTGCTCGGCGCCTCGGTGGACTCCCAGATAGCGGTGCACGCCCCCTACGGCGGGGTGGTGCCGGAACTCGCCTCCCGCAAGCACCTGGAGAACATCCAGCCGGTGGTGGCGGAGGCGTTGCGCCAGGCCGGCATCGGGATCAACGATCTCGACGCCATCGCGGTGACCCAGGGTCCTGGGCTGATCGGTTCCCTGCTGGTGGGACTTTCCTTTGCCAAGGCCACGGCGGCGGTCCGTTCCATCCCCTGCGTGGGGGTGGACCACATCGCGGGGCACCTGCTCTCGCCGCTGCTCGGCACGGAACGGCCGGATTTCCCTTACGTGGCCCTGGTGGTTTCCGGCGGCCATTCCTCCATCTTTCTGGTCGAAGGACCGCTTGCCATGCGGCCGCTGGGCAGAACCCGCGACGACGCCGCGGGCGAGGCCTTTGACAAGGTGGCCAAGCTGTTGGGCCTCGGCTATCCGGGCGGCCCGCTCATCAGCCGGCTGGCCGCCGAGGGCGACCCGGCGGCCATTGCCTTCCCAAGGGCCTGGCTTGAACCGGAGAGCCTGGACTTCAGCTTCAGCGGCCTGAAAACGGCGGTCGCCTGCCACCGCCAGCAACACGGCGACCAGACGGCGATCGCCGATGTGTGCGCCTCCTTCCAGGAGGCGGTGGTGGCGGTGCTGGCGGAAAAACTCTTTCGGGCCGCCCTGGGTCTTGGTATTGCAACGGTGGCGCTCGCCGGCGGCGTTGCCGCCAACCCCAGGCTACGCCAGGTCGTGCGGGAACGCGGCGCCCGAGATTCCATCCGCGTCTGCCTCCCGGAACCGGAATTCTGCACGGACAACGCCGCCATGATCGCCCTGGCCGGCCATTTCCGACTGGCCGCCGGCGAAACCGGTGATCCGGCCATGGACGCCTATTCCCGCTCTCAATTCATCAAGCCGGGCCTGCTGGCCAGCAAGCACACCTATGGCCCTGCCTGGCAAGCGCCAACCGGCCGCCCATGAAACGGGTCGCCCGCTACTATTACCTCAAGCTGCTCCGCCTGCAGGGCGACCCCCATTCGCTGGCCATGGGGGTCGCCATCGGCCTGCTGGTCGGGGTCACTCCCACCATACCCCTCCATACCGTCCTGATCCTACTGCTGGTGGGGCTGGTGCGGAGCAACCTGATTGCAGCCCTTTTTGCCGCCACCGCCATCAGCAACCCACTGACCTGGCTGCCTCAGTACTACCTCTGCTGGCGGATCGGCGACTGGCTGCTGCCGGGACGCCTTTCCTGGGAGCGGATCAAGGAAATCCTCGCTCTTTTCGCCGCGGACACCGGCCTGCTGGAAACCCTGGCAGTGCTTGGCCGCATCGGCCTTGAGGCAATCCTGGTCATGGTGGTGGGCGGCACCCTGCTTGCCCTGCCCATTGCCGCGGGCGGTTATCTGCTTGCCCTGCGGTTCTTCATCGCGGTCCGTCACACCAGGCGACGGAAGCATATCCTCGACTGAGCCCCCCATGAAACCAGACGACGTCAACATCAAGGAGATCCTCCAGACGCGAGGGCTCGCTCCCAGCAAAAAGCTGGGCCAGAACTTTCTGGTGAACCGCCAGACCGCCCAGCGCATCGTGGATCTCTCCGGCATCGGCCCGGAGGATACCGCCGTGGAACTGGGAGTGGGGCTGGGCTCCCTGACCCACCCCCTGGCGCGGAGCGCCGGACGAGTCATCGGCATCGAACTGGACGCGGGCATCATCGCCTACCACCAGGAGGCCCACGACCTGCCCGCCAATGTCGCCCTGATCCACCAGGATCTGCTCAAGGCGGACTTCGGTGAACTCGCCGCCCAGTGCGGCGGCCCGATCAAGATCCTTACCAACCTGCCCTATTCCATTTCCGGGCCGTTGCTCTTCAAACTGCTGGAGAATCGGGACAATGTGGCCTGGGCGGTGGTGATGCTGCAAAAGGAGGTGGGGGAAAGGCTGACCGCGCCGGTGGGATCCAAGGAGTACGGAGTGCTCACCGTGCTGCTCGCCGGGTGCGCCTCGGTCGAGACCGTGATGCAGGTCGGGCCTGGCAACTTCCATCCCAGGCCCAAAGTGGACTCGGTGGTGGTCCGCATCCGTTTTCAGCCAATCCCGGAACGGGCCGCCGTCCTGCCTCCTCACGATCCTGCCCTGCTCCGGCGGGTGGTTAATGCCGCTTTCCAGCAACGGCGCAAGACCCTGGCCAACGCCCTGGCGGCGGGGGGCTTTTCCGGGCTCGGCAAGGAAGGGCTGGCCACGCTCCTGCGTCAGGTCGGCCTCAATCCGGAGATTCGCGCCGAGCGCCTGCCCATCGAGGACTATGTCCGCATCACCCGCGCCATCGCCGACTCCTCGCCTCAGGGCTGAACAGCGCCGTTGCGGGCCGGCTCGCCGGGCGGCTCCACCGGGGCCGGCGGCCGCCGCCAGGAGCCGGACGGGCCGCTGTACTCGATCAGGTCGGCGGTCAGGGAACCGATGACGATCTTGGCCTGGATGCGCAGCGGAATCCTGTCCTCATCGTCGGTGAGCCAGATCAACGGATCAGCCACCTTGCTGTAGAGGCCCTTGAAGGCAAGGCGTGGCCGCACCTTGATGGCTGGCCGCACCCCGAGTACCGATACCGACTCCTCCCGCCCTTCCTGCGATACCTCCACCTCATGGCGCTTCTTGTCGGCAAAGGTCGGCACCACCACCCGCTCGCCGCCACCGAACCGCAAGGCCCGCATCACGAAAAACGAACTGAACTCGTTGTGTACCGGGCCGTCGAGGGCATACACCTCGGGGGGGTTGTCGTTCTTTTGCTGGGAGACGCTGTATTTCGCATGGTCGTAGAGGGCAAGCCGCCGGTTCACCCGGCTTCCCTCCCGCTGATCCATCTCATGCCGCATCGGCAATCGGGCCCGCCCCTCCACCACAGTGAAGAACCGATCCTCGACCGGATAGAAAACTGCCAGCAAGCCGATCGATCGGGCAACCACCGTCAGGCCGTACCGCTCGTTCCCCAGATGCTCGGTGCGCATCTCCAGCTCCCCGGCCGGAACCCCAAGCCAGGTCACCTGAAAGACGAAGCGCTCCCCGCCGGCATAGGCGCTGCGCAGTAATTTTTCGTCCGGCACCGTGCCGGGGTGCATGGCTGCGGCTACGCCCCCGCCAAGCACCCACAGGCCGAACATCCACCACCAACTCTTCCGCAACCATTGCACAGCCATGCGTTTCATCATCGGTCATGGGTTAAACAGGCCGGAATACGGGGTTCACCCCGTATTTTTTTACCATTTCCCCAGCCAGCAAATGTGCTATAAAAAAAAGACGTGCATTTCCCATCGTTGGACATCCCGACGCAAGGAGGAGTCAAATGGCGCCGACCGTTGCCTCGCCATCCGGTATCTTCTCTCCCGCCATGCATGCGGCTTACGAGCTTGCCGTACGGCAAGTGCGTATCAAACTGCTTGCTGGCCAAAGCTACAATCAGGCCTGCGACACGCTGGTCGATCTTGATCAGGAGATGCGGGATTTCGTCCGCAACGACTTCCTGAAAATCCTCATTGCCGAGGAACATTTCGGTGCTGGAGCGGATATCAGCGATATCGCCCTGCTCCTTGGCCTGCCCTACGAGGAGGTCGAGGCCTCCGTTTTAGCCCTCCTGCACGACATGGTGCAGGAAGCCGAGATCCATCGACAATCCCAACTGGGCGTCCCGCGTCTGCAATGATTCTGTCGGGTTGGTCATCAGACCTTCAGGACAGGCCGCGCTCAAAATTGAAGGCAACCGTGCCTGGCAAGGACTGATCCTCCCTCCAGGCGGCAAGTACCTCCTGCCCGCGCCGTGTTCCGATTCCGCAATGGCCAAGCTCCAACACCTCGCCGGCCAGCCCCCAACGCGCAAAATCACGCCGCTGCCCCAACAAGGAAAAATCCTGCTCCCCCACCAGCTCGGTGATGTGCCGGTCCGATAGCATGCGAACTTCCGCACCACTGTCGGTCCGCAAAAGGCTGGCGCGGGGAACACGCATGGGGATGCGCGAGAGCAACACGGTCACAGGGCCATACACCGTGAGTTCTAGGGGAATCCCCAGGTCCCGCCGCGCCAAGGCTTCTCCATTGTTGCGGTCATCCTCCAGGTTGAGGGTAAGACGGGCAAGCCCCAGTTCCCGCCAGGCGCTGGCGGCTTGGCTGTTCATGGTATAACAACGGAATCCGCCGTACAGCTCCACACCCTCCAGGCCATCAAACAACGGAAGATGCCCGAGGTTGTTCACCCGGAAGCAACGACACCCCATGCGGGCAAGCATCCGCACCCCACGACGATACTCTTCCCACTCCTGCCCAAAGAGAATGGGAGGGATATCCCAGCAGAGACGCCGATCCGCTCCACCCCTGGCAGCCTTGGCAAATCCCGCCAGGTTCTCGGCAGTCAGCGGCAGCACGAGCCTGGCGACCACTGGATCCCGCAGGGCATGCAAGTCGCGGATATCCCGACCCGCAACGGTGAGCGACGTGGGACTCTCCCCCGCCCCGGTATTTGTCGGCACAGCCAAAGCGGCCAGCGCGGCGGACCGTCGTTGCGCCAGATCGTTCCCGCATGCTGGTTCTGTTTTTTCAGACCCCTGCTCGGACAAGCGGGCATGGCAGGCATCGGCGCTCAGGGTGAAGGCTGGCTTGCCGCCCACCTTGTACACCACATCGCCTTTATTGACGAAACCGCCTCCGCTCGGCAGGGGGATGCGGACAAAGTCGCCGCTCCCGCCAGCCTTAGCCGCCCGGTCGTTGACCTGAAGAGCCCGCACCACAAAGCCGCTGCCCGCCAGATCGTTCTGGGGTTGCACCCGCACACGATCTCCCACATGCAGCCTTTCCGAGCAGACAAACCCAAGCATCCCCGCCCGCACCGAGACAACCTCGCCGAGCCTCTTGCCCAGGGTGCCCGCCCGGTCGGGATCGGCGATGCCCGCAGGCAAAACCCCGGAAAGAAACCCCCTGGTCGCCTGACGGGCAAAGGTTTGCCCTAACAGCTCTTCCGCCTCCCGCACCGCCTGCTTGCGCCCGCCGTCCGGAGCGTCCAGCACCTTGCGATAGGCGGCGACAACCCTGGCCACGTAGTCTGCGCTTTTCATGCGCCCTTCAATCTTGAGGCTGTAGACCCCGGCCTGAATCAGGTCCGGAACGAGTTCGATCGCGGAGAAATCGCTGGTGGAAAAATAAAATCCCTGACGGGAACCCAGTTGATGCCGGCGGCGGCAGGGTTGGGCGCAACGGCCTCGGTTGCCGCTCTGGCCGGCAAGCCAGGAGGAGAAGAGGCACTGGCCGGAGATGGAAAAACAGAGCGCGCCATGCACAAAGTGCTCAAGCTCGATGGAGGTCTGCCTGCGGATGTCGGCTATCTCGGCGAGCGAGAGCTCCCTGGCCAGCACGGCCCGCGTAAACCCCATCCGCTCCAGCATCTTGACCCCGGCGGCATTATGGACGGTCATCTGGGTGGATGCGTGCAGCGGCAGTTCAGGAAAGTACTTCCTCGCCAAACGCCATACCCCGAGATCCTGGAGAATCACGCCGTCGACCCCCATGCCGGTCAGGGCGGCGAGGATATCAATCAGGCGGGGCAACTCCTCTTCCTTGATGAGGGTGTTGAGGGCGACATAGAGACGGCGGCGCTGGCGGTGGGCATATGCGACCAGCGGGGAAAGGTCGCGAAGCGAGAAATTCCTCGCCTTGGCCCTGGCGGAAAACTCGTTGAGCCCGCAGTAGACCGCATCGGCGCCGTTATCCATGGCGGCGAAGAAGGCCTCCACCCCGCCAACCGGCGCCAACAGCTCAACCGGGTTGCCACCAGATTTTGGTTTGAAGTGCATGGGGTGATTAACCGCGCCGCCGCCGCACCTTATCGAGGCACTGGGGGCAGATGCCATGGGAGAAACGGGCCTCGGTGCGCTGCGAGATGTAGGATTCGATCTCCTTCCAGGCGGCTTGATCCCCGGAATCGCGGCCATCCAGGCGAATACGCTTGCACTCCATGCAGATGGGCAAAAGCCCCTGAATGGTGTTCTGGATCTCCTGAATCATTCTGGCATGCAACGCTATGCCCAGCAGCACGAAAACCGCTCCAGAGAGAAAGACCAGGCTCACCGCCAGCAGGCCGATGGTCCCGCCACCAGCAAGGACGTTGATCGCAACCAACAGGTAGCCAATCAGGAAAAAGATCATCAGGATCCGGTGAATCCGCAGAGAACGAAGGACATACCGACGGCTCCGCTCGGCAATCAACGGCGCGGCCGCGAACAGCCGCCTGAGCGCGAAGATACCGAAGCCAAGAATAACGGCACCGCAACCAATGAGCGCCACGGCGGTTCGGCTCTGCCAATCCAAGGTCTGCCAATCCATCATTACATCCAGTTTATGCCAACAGCAGTGCCACTTCCATGGCGTCACACGCTTCAGCAATCAAGTCTTCCATACTTTCCCCGGCGTGTACACAAAAAAACACTCACGGAGCCAGAGTCCCTAGCAAGCCCCCCCATGACAACGGACAGGCGACTGACCAACCCGAACTGGCCGACAACAATCACTTGTCATTGCGCCCCGAAGACGGTATTAGCTGAGAGCTATGGATACCTCCCCACCCATATCCTCCTCCCCAGGCAAGGCCATGCTCGGAACCCCCATCCTGCCATTGGTCCGCATCGTCCACTTTCTTTACCTCTCCGGGCCGTTTGACCGAGTGGAGCCCATTCTCGATGAGTTGCGCGAAGCGGTGGAGATGGAGACCGCCACCTATCCCGACCCTGGCCAGATGCTCCGCCCATACCTTCCCCATCTCCGCCTGCTGGAGGAGCTGAAATCTCCAGGCAGCCTTGCTCTGCCTGATATCGTGGACGAAAATGACGAGAAGATGGATCGTTTCGAAGCCATCGAGCTGCTCATGGGGCAACGCATCCTCGAACAGGAGCTGGAGACCATCAACAGCCTCCTCTGCGGCCCGCGGGGCTGTACCCTCTGCTGCGTCGGCCCGGATGAGGAAATGGATCAAGAGTTCTTCGAAATTCCGCTGAGCGTTCCGGAAACAGCCCGGTTTGATTGCCCGGTCATCGATACCGCCGAAAGCCGTGGAAAGGATCTCTATGCCTCTGGCCCAGGGAGCAGCGAAGCGGTCATCTCCCACTGGCAACGAGGCTGGAGCCTGGTAATGCCCAAGGGAACCCGCTGCCCGAACCTGGACGCTGCAAGCGGTGGGTGTCGCATCTATGCGGAACGGCCACAGGTCTGCCGCAAGCCCCAGATCTTCTCCTATCTGCTGGAAGCACGCCCTGAACACACCCGGGATGGGAGGGAGACCTTTGTTGCACGACGCAAGTTGCTGGCGATATGGGATTGTCCCTACGTGCGGGAATTGCAGGATCAGATCGGCGCCTACGCCCAACTCTGCGGCCTGGAGCCGGTATTCGCCCGCAACAAGGGATGATCGCCGCCTAGTCCTTCCGAAGCGGCGCCCTCCCCTCCTGGATGGCGATTTTCCACAGGGGGGTCACCTTGCGGACCCGAGCCGGGGCAAGTTTTTCCCAATGAATGACCGCGGAGGCCGGCAATTCATCGGCGCAGTGGGTGAGCCCCGTCTCGGTGAGCAGTCGGTTGAGACGAATGTCCCACGGATCATGCGGCATTCCCGCCTCCTGCACCCGCGCCTCGGCGCCAAAGCCTAGGGTCAGTGCATTCTCGGACAGGGCGCCAAGCCGGGCCAGCACCGCCACGGCAAGATCGAAAAACCCCTTGCCATCGCCGACAAATCCACCCATCCGATCCGCAACGACAAAATCGGTGAGCAGCAGATCCACTTTTGTCTTGGCCAGTTCCTCCCCCCCCATCTTCACGCCATGTTCCGCCGCCCCCTTGGGGGTGACCGCATAGGCCAGATGGGCAAAGGGCACCTGAAAGGGCCGCAGCAGCAGAAAGCCTTCCTTGAGGCCGGGGGCCGGCATGAGCAGCTCCTTGCCGTCCACCAGGGCATTGATCCGGACCTGCCGCAACGCAAGGGCAGGGGTAACGAAGATCCTGCCGGCGGTGCGATACTCCGGCAAACGGCGCAGCTGCTCGGCCATGCGCCCGCTGAGTGCCAGCAGCGAGGCCCCCTCATCTCCATTGCCGGAACAGCGCACTCTCCACTCATCCTTGCTGGACATCTTTCCTCCGCCCCCTGCACACTGCGGCTAGACAAAAAAACAGGGGAGACGCCTTTCGGCATCTCCCCTGGAGACAACAAGGTTCTGGCTGCCAGAATTACATCTTGGCGCCGGAAGCAGCACCCTGCATCTTGACCTCAACCTTCTCGGTCAGGCCCTCATAGTACTCGCGCAGGATGACCAGTACCTCGTCGCGACCGAAGTGGTCGGGTACCGGAGCGCCCTCGGAGAGCATCTTGCGGAGCTTGGTGCCGGAGAGGATAACGCGATCCTCCTTGGTGTGCGGGCAGGTACGCAGGGAGGCCATACCGTCGCACTTGAAGCAGTAGAAGGTCCAGTCGATCTTCAGCGGCTTGCACTGCAGGGCCTTGCCCGGGTCGGCCGGGGTCGGGATGCGGTCGAAGATCTCCTGAGCCTCGAACAGGCCGTAGAAGTCGCCAACGCCGGCATGGTCACGGCCGATGATCATCTTGGTGATGCCGTAGTTCTGACGGAAGGTAGCGTGGAGCAGGGCCTCGCGGGGACCAGCGTAACGCATATCCAGCGGATAACCGGCCTGGATGACGTTGTCCTTCACGAAGTAGTGCTCAACCAGGCAATCGATGGCCTTGACGCGAACGTTGGCCGGGATGTCGCCCTTCTTCAGGTTGCCGATGAGGGAGTGGATCAGAACGCCGTCGCAAACCTCGATGGCGATCTTGGCCAGGAACTCGTGGGAACGGTGCATCGGGTTACGCAGCTGCAGAGCGGCAACGTCCTTCCAGCCGCGCTCCTCGAACATGGCGCGGGTCTCAGCCGGGGTCAGGTAGACGCCCTTGTACTCGGTCGGGTACTCGCCCTGATCCAGAACCTTGACGGTACCGGCCAGGTTGTACTCCTTCTGGTTCATAACCATCTGGACGCCCGGGTGATCCTTCAGAGCGATCTCCCAGAACTTGTCGTCCGCGGACTCCTCGCCCTTGCCCTTGAAGACCTTCTCGCACTCCCACTTCTTGTCGGCCTCGGTCATCTCATACTTCTCGGAGACCTTCATGGTGGCATAGATCACGCCGTCACGCTCGAGAGCGATCTCGTCGCCAACGTTGATGGCGTCGGCATCGGCCTTGGATACGTCCAGGGTGATGGGTACCGGCCAGAAGGTGCCGTCGGCCATGGTGAAGTTCTCGCAAACGCCCTTCCAGTCGGCCTTCTTCATGAAGCCATCCAGCGGAGAGAAGCCGCCGATGCCCATCATGATGCAGTCGCCCTTGGCGCGAGCGCTGATCTGAATCTTCTTGAGGCCAGCGGCCTTTGCCTTCTCAGCCTCCAGCTCGTTGCCGTGCAGCAGGCAGCAAACCAGACCTTTTCCACCATGGGGAGCGACTAACTTGGACATGTTTGAGTCTCCTTTTGTTTCGTTGGGTTATAAAGGATATGATGGGTAGAAAGAAAGATGAACTCACATTCAGTTTGCTCGTCAGGTATACGAGAGCCCCCCTCGAATGTCAAGGAAAAACTCACCAGGATTGCAATTCCCTCCGCTCCCCTGCAAACAACGGAAATTCCCTCCTGGCAACGGGCAAATCCACCCTTCAACCCCTCATTGTCTCGGACCACTGCAACTCCACGCGCGCCGGCGACTCCTTCACCGTGAACCTGGCCATCAACGCTTTCAGGCGGGCGGCCTGGCCGGAGAGTTGCTCGGCCGCCGCCGCGCCCTCCTCGGCGCTGGCGGTGTTCTGCTGGGTTACCTGATCGATCTGACTCAAACCTTGATTCACCTGGGATATGCCCTGCGCTTGCTCGCTGGATGCGGCTGCGATCTCGCCGGCCAAATCGGTCACCCGCTTGACTGCCCCTACGATCTCCGTCAGCGACTCGGCGGTGGCATTGGCAATCAGGGTGCCGTTTTCTGTCTTGCTGACCGCACCCTCGATCAACTCCGCGGTCTCCTTGGCCGCCGTGGCACTACGGGCCGCCAGATTCCGAACCTCCTCGGCCACCACGGCGAATCCCTTGCCGTGTCTGCCGGCTCGAGCCGCCTCCACCGCGGCGTTGAGCGCAAGCAGATTGGTTTGGAAGGCGATCTCGTCGATTACCTTGATAATCTTGTTGATACTCTGGCCCGCGTTGCTGATCTCATCCATGGCGGCCACCATTTCCCACATCTTTCCGTTGCCGTGCTCAGCAGCCACCCTCGCCTCATCGGCAACCCGATTGGCCTGGCTGGCGTTTTTGGCGTTGCTCTTGGTCTGGCTGGCGAGTTCAACCATGGAGCTGTTGATCTCCTCAATGGCCGCCGCCTGCTCTGTCGCCCCCTGGGAAAGAGCCTGACTGGTGTCCGACACCTCGCGGGCACCCCCGGCAATCTGATCAGTGGCACTTGCCAGTTCGCCGATCAGACGGTTGAGATCCTCGCTGGTCTGCCGCATGGCCGTGCCGATAAGATCCTTCTCGTCATAAACCTTGACCTCGGTGGTAAAATCGCCGGCCGCCATTTTTCTGAGGCAGGTCACGATGTCATGTTCAAGGGTGTCTGCAAAACGGTTCATGGCCCTGGCCATTTGTCCAACCTCGTCGTTGCTGTCGAGCGTGAGTCGTTGATGGAGCCGCCCCTTGCCCATCTCTTCGAACATCCCAACAGCCTGGGCAATGGGTCGAGTAACCGAGCGGGTAATCCCCGTGGCCAACAGAACACCAACAACTATGGCAAACACCAACAACACGCTGATCAAAAAGAAGATCCGGGTCTTAAATGCCTCCATGGTGCGAATAACGTCCTTCTGCACATCGGCAAGCCCGTCACCAACCTCGCGGGCCGATTTGACCAGTGCCTCGTCGGCCTTCTTCTCGGTGAGCATGGCTGCGTTATATCGTGCCCCGGTCGCTTCGTATTCTCCAAGCAATAGGGCAAGCCTTTCGGAAGCCTTTTCTTCCAGTGATTTCCCGATAGAACCATTCCACTGGGCAAATACGGTCTTGGTTTTTTCCAGCTGTTTTTGGTACGCATTCCACTGTTCATCGGCGCCGGTGGCGATGAGATACAAGGCTGTAACGCGAAGCAGCATGAAGTTCTTCAGGATCTCGATGTTGCCTGACTGCCCCCCCAACTGCCCCAACACCGTATCCAGGGTGGAAGTAAAATCCCCGCCGATCTTACGCCAGGCGGCAAAGGCCTCATCCTTGCTCCGCCGCGCCTCGACCACTTCCAAAAAACCCTTTTGATACGCGGCCAGCGCCTCGGGAATTGCGTCCACTATTGCCCGCTGTGACGCGGCAAGGCCCAGGGAATTCATCATCTCCAATTTCTTCTTCAGCCCTTCCAGATCGTCCTGCCACTTTTCGACGCTGTTCTTGGTGTCCTTGCCGATCTTGGCAAAGCCACGTAATTGAAAATTCTTTTCCTGCCGCCGGCAATTGAGCAAATCCTCCATGCAATGACCGGATATCGTGACGAGCTCGTCCAGTTCGGCCATGCGCACGAGCCCGAACCATCCATTGGCCCCGACGATCACGGCAATTCCGATCAACAGGCCAAACCCTACCCCCATCTTCCCCGACAACTTCAGGTTCTTGAACATGGCAATCCTCCTGTAAAGACCGCAATGCCCTGGCAGCGCAAACCGTTTCGATCTTCAGCGACAGGGCGCCGAACGCTGGGGGGTGGATCCTCCACGCGCCGCCGGGGGAGCAGGATTTCTCCCCGCCATTTTCGTGGAAGGAACTGCCTTCCGGCGCTGATGCTCCAGTGTTTCGAGACGCCACACCATTCTGACCAGATGCTTCTCCTGGCCGGCCGCTCCGTCGAGATTGGCGGCGAGATTCTCCCGGGCAAACCGTGCGGCGGTGCGACCATCGGCGGCAGCGAGCAGTGGATTCGCCCCTTTGGCCAACAGTGCGTCCACCACCTGATAGCGACCCTCCTTGGCCGCCGCCATCAGGGGCGTCATGCGATTGCGACCAAATAGGCAGTCCGGATGGGCCTTGTGCTCGAGCAGCAAGGAAACGATACGGCCATCGGCTTTATGCGCCGCCATCCACAACGGAGTGCGACCCTGGCGATCCGCAAGGTTGGGGTTGGCTCCGGCCGCCAGCAGGCGGGCAACGATGGCCGGGTTGGCCGAGGCCATGGCGCAGTGCAGGGCCGTGGTGCCATCGGTGGTGGCATGGTTGACCAGATCAAGGTCGGCCTGTTCCAGGAGCGCCTCGACGCCCTCTTCAAACCCCTGCGCCACAGCCTGCATGAGCAAAGTTTTGCCGCTTTCATCCACCAGCGGCACCGCTCCATCCCCCCGGCCGAGATGCTCAAGAAACCCAAACTTCCGGGCCAGGGGATCATCGGCGATGCGGGAGGCAGAGTAACGGATCCTGCCAAAGAAGAAGGCAATGATAAGCAGCATCCCTCCCAAAACCAGAATGGACGAATAACCGAGCATCATGACGCATGACCTCCGAATAGAATCATAGCACAAACTGGTAGCGACTGAGTCGAAAAACGCAAGCACCCATGTGGGGATGATCCCCCAGAACGGATTAATCCGCTGAATGCATCGGCAGTCTGCTGAAAAAACTGTAGAAAGGAATGCGCGTTAGGGATTACGGCAAAGCCGTGCGCAAGAGAGGCGAAGGTGACAGCACCAAATCATGACAAGATCGGCGCCAGAAAGTCCTCGGTCATCCGCGGAAATAGACCCGCTGCCTCGCCGCGCCGCAGGAACTCCTGGACGGCAGCGACACCCTCCTGTCCCAGATCCACGGAGAAATGATTGACATAGAGGCCGATATGGCTTTGCACGATCAGATCATCCATCTCCTGGGCGTGGCGACGGATGTAGGGAAGGGCCTGGGCGGGGTTGGCCTGGGCAGCCAGGATGCTCGCCTTAATGCAGCCGCTGATTCGGCCAAGCATCTCGCCGCCCAGGGAACGACGGGCAACAATGCCGCCCAGCGGAATGGGCAAGCCGGTCTCCTCCTCCCACCAGGAGCCAAGGTCGCGGACCAACCCAAGCCCATGGTGCTGATAGGTGAATCGGCTTTCATGGATGATGACCCCGGCATCCACCTCTCCGGCGGCGATGGCGGGCATGATCCGGTCAAAACGCATCACTGTGGTGGCAAGGGGGGTGCCGGCGAACATGCCGAGCAGCATGGCGGCGGTGGTATACCGCCCCGGGATGGCGATGCGCACCTTGGTCAAATCAGCAGGGGGCAGCGGTCTTCCCGAAACCAGCAAGGGCCCGCAGCCCCTGCCCAGGGCGGCGCCAGCGGCGAGCAGCGTATAGCGGTCGCGAACGTGCCCGAAGGCATGGAAGGAAAGTTTGGTGACGTCGAGCCGGCCCGCCATGGCCCATTCGTTCAAGGTTTCCACGTCCGCCAGCTCCGGGGGGGCAAAGAGGGGGCATTCCTCCTCAAGCCGTCGATGCACCAAGGCATCGAAGATGAAGGTATCGTTGGGACAGGGGGAAAATCCTATGCTGAGCTGCTGTTCCATGGCTGCTTCAGGTGGCAGAGGGGTTTACGCCGTCGGCCAGGAGGAAGGCCAGCGCCTCGGCGCAACGGCGAATGGCCGAAGCGATCCGCCATGCCTCGGGATCGCGCTCCTCGACCATATTGCTGATCGCGCGCACTTCCAGGCAGGGTATGCCGAAGGCCTGACACACCCTGGCCACGGCCGCGCCCTCCATGTTCTCGCACAAGCCGTTGTGGGTCTGGCGCAGCAGCTCGCCACGGCGGGTGGTGGCGGAAACCGAGGAGACGGTGACAAAAACGCCGCAATGGCAGGAGATCTTGCGCCGGGCCAGGAGCACGGCCGCTCGGTCGACATGGGGGATGCTGAGGGGATAGGTCAATGGCCCGGTGATCGCCATGGGCAAAGGCTCCACCGCCTCCCCGCGGCAGATGCCAAGATCGGCCAACACCTCGCGCTCGGCCAGGCAGACGTCAAGAAGCCCCGCCCCGGAGCCAGGAAAGGCGCCACCAATCCCGAAGTTGATCACCAACTCCACCGGCCCTGGCCCCTCGGCCAGCCGCCGGGTAAGCCTGAGGGCGGTTTCCATCACCCCAACCCCGGAAACCAGCACTTCCTGGCCTGGACACTCCTGAAGCAAGGGAGCGGCCTCAGGATCGGTGGCGGCGACCAGCAGGATCATGGGCGGCTACTCACCGGGCAGCCGCTCGGCATGCACCACCTTCTTGACCCGGTTTTGCTGGTCAAGCAACAGAATCTTGGGCTGGTATCCAGTGAGTTCCTCGTCCTGATACATGCCGTAGCTGACAATGATGATCAGGTCGCCAGGCATGCCCTTGCGGGCGGCGGCGCCGTTCAGGGCGATCACCCCGGAGTTCTCAGGTCCCTCGATGACGTAGGTCTCGAAGCGTTCGCCGTTGTTGATATTATAGATGAAGATCCTCTCGAAGGGGTGCAGATCGGCCTGCCGGATCAGCGCCTTGTCCACGGTGCAGCTGCCCTCGTAGTTGAGGTTGGCGTCGGTCACCGTGGCGCGGTGGATCTTGGATTTCAACATGGTGCGCAACATCGCGGTTCACTCGTTCCTGGGCGGGCCTGGGCGTGGCCCGCCTGTTTCCATTTCTAATCCCTGCCGCCCTGCATAGCAAACGCCTGGCCATCATCCGCAAACAAGACGTCGTTGTCGATCAAGCGGGTCTTTCCCACCCGCACGGCCAGGGCAAGCACCACCCCGGGCCGCAACTCCTTCACCGGCCGCAAGCTCTCGCCGTCCACCAGGCTGACGTAGTCAATCTCTACTCCCAGGTGGCTGGAAAGAAGCGCCACCAGTTCGACGGTGAGGCTCTCGGAGCTGGTCAGTCCCTCTCGCACCCTGCCCCTGGCGTGACGAATGGCCTTATGGAGACATAGGGCGGTTTGCCGCTCCTCATCCGTCAGGTAACTGTTTCGGGAACTCATGGCCAGGCCGTCGGGTTCCCGGACAATGGGATGACCAACGATACTGATATCCCAATTCAGATCCGCCACCATGCGGCGAATCACGGCCAGTTGCTGGAGATCCTTCTGGCCGAACACCGCCACCCGTGGCTTGACCAAATGGAAGAGCTTGGCCACCACCGTGGCCACCCCATCGAAGTGACCCGGCCGGCTCGCACCGCACAAACCCTCGCTCACCCCGCTCACCACCACCCGGGTACGCGCCTCCGGGGGGTACATATCCTCCGGCGCCGGCGCGAAAAGCACATCGGCGCCCGCTGCCGCCGCCTTGGCGCAATCCCCCTCGAAATCACGGGGATAACGGGAAAGATCCTCGGCGGGTCCGAACTGGATGGGGTTGACAAAGAGGCTCACCACCAGACAGTCGGCCATCCCGCGGGCCATGCGCATCAAGGCAAGATGCCCCTCATGGAGGAAGCCCATGGTGGGCACGAAACCGATACTCTGGCCGGCGGCCGAGGCCCGGTTGGCCCAGGCGGTCATCTCGGCCGGGGTACGGATGATCTCCATGGCAACAGCCTACAGACGAGCCAAACGGTCCTTGACCTGTTCCTTGATTGGCGCCGGCACCTCTTCGAGCGGCAGCACCCGGTTGTACATCTCCCGCGCCTCCTTCATCGCTCCCTGCCGCTCGTGGATGCGGGCCATGGCCAGATACGCCTCCCAGGCAAAGCCCTTGGTCTCCACCAGCTTCTGGTAAGCGGCCAGCGCCTCGTTCTGGGAGCCCTTGCCCTCCAGGGTCTGGGCCACGGCAAGCTGAGCGAGCGGACGGATCGGGCTTGTCCCGGAAAGACCGGCCAGCACCTCCTGATACCGGGCCAGCGCCTCATCGAATCGCCCCGCCTCCACGGCCAGATGACCAAGTTCCAGCCTTGCCCATACCGCCGAGCCGGTGCCGCCGAACTCCTTCAGCAACTCCTCCAGCATGGTCTGCCGCTTTTGCGGGTCAACCACGGCCACCGCCTCGGCGAACCTGCCGGCGGCGCGGTCGTCCAGCTTGTGGCGGTACTGCTGCCAGGAGGACCAGCCGACAATGATGACCGCCACACCGCACAAGGCGGCGACAATATGGCGCCGGTAATGGCGGATAAAGGCGATCGCCTTGGGAGGCAGGTTGAACTCCTCGAGCAGCCCATGCTTCTGCAGGGGACGGTTGAGGATGTCGGCCTGGAAATAGGTCTTCTGGTCGGACATGGCGCGCCTCGTCGTGTCTTATGGTGAACAGGCGGAAGAAAACATAACTGCAAAACAAAATAATATACCCGTTTAGCCGACAAATTTCATCCGCCATTTTCAACCACGCCGGCAACCATCCTCGGCATCACGACAAAACCCTTGCCCACGGACAAGCGGCCATGCTAGTTAGGGATGATGTTCACCCCAGCCAGCCAACGATTGCAAACGGTCAGCGAACTCACCCGCTCCTTGCGGGGGGTGCTGGAATCCGCCTTTTCCTTTGTCACCGTGGTGGGGGAGATCTCCAATCTGCGCTGCCCCCACTCTGGACATTTCTACTTCACCCTCAAGGACGCGGAGGCGCAACTCAAGGCGGTGCTGTTCAAACCGCAACAACGTTACCTGGCCTGCACCCCGTCGGACGGCATGGAGGTCATCTGCCGGGGTCGCATCACCCTCTACGAACCGCGCGGCGAATACCAGCTGGTGGTGGACACCCTGGAACCGCGAGGCGATGGCGCCCTGCGCATGGCCTTGGCGCAGCTCCGGCAAAGGCTGGCGGCGGAGGGCCTCTTTGCCCAGGACCGCAAGCGGCCTCTCCCCGTGCTGCCGGAACGGATTTGCCTGATCACCTCGCCCCAAGGCGCGGCGGTGCATGATTTTCTGCGCATGGCCAGGCAGCGGTGCCCCAACGTGCCCATCGAGATCATCCCGAGCCGGGTGCAGGGCGAAGGGGCCAGCCAGGAGATCGCCGCGGCCATCCAGCTCGCCAACCAGCTCGCCCGGGCCGAGGTTATCGTGCTGTGCCGGGGCGGCGGCTCCAGCGAGGATCTGTGGGCCTTCAACGAGGAGATGACGGTCCGGGCCATCGCCGCCTCCACTATTCCTGTGGTCTCGGCAGTAGGGCATGAGATCGATATCACCCTTGCTGATCTGGCAGCCGACCTGCGGGCGCCCACCCCCACCGCCGCGGCGGAGATGGTGCTGCCCAGCCGGGAACAGCTCCTGGAGCATCTGCGCCTCCTCTCCAGGAGGCAGTCCGTGGCCATCAACCGCCTCCTTCTCGAACAACGCCACGCCGTGCAGGAACACCGCAGGGTGCTGGGCGACCCCACCACCCTGCTCGATCACTTCCGGCTTGCCACGGACCACGCCTTGGCCGGACTGATCTTCGCCGTATCCAAAAGGCACCATGCGCACCGCCTGCACCTGGCCGGGCTTACGCACCGGCTCTCCAGCCATTCGCCGCTCACGCGGCTTTCCCTCCAGGCCCAGAAGGTCGCCGGCCTCACCCGCAGCCTCAGCCTGGGTATTGCTCGCGTCCTGGAACGACACCGCGACCGGCTCCACCAGCACGCCGGCTTGCTCAACGCAGTGAGTCCCCTGGCGGTGCTGGCCCGGGGATATGCCATCGTGCAGGATGCCGGCGGCAGCGTGGTGGTGGATTCGCGACAGGTTCAGGAGGGAGGGGAGGTGGCGATCACCTTGCGCCGCGGCCGCCTTCACTGCGAAGTGAAACGGAGCGAAACAGGGGAAGCCCCCTCCCCAGGCAAGGAGGGGGAACAGATCAGCGCAGGCTTGCCAGATTGAGCCGCGGCTGCTTGCCGCCACGCAGGAAGGAGGTATCGGCCAGCTCACACCGGTCGTAGACTTGCAGCTGGTTGTTTCGGATGAGACGGGCCACGTCGGCCACGTACTCCTCCCGCCGCTCCGAGTAATAGCGGAGGCCTTGCGCCAGGGTGATGGAATCCATGGTCTGCTCCCGCTTTTCCCTGAAATCGTCGTAGGCGGGAACCCGGTTGAGCATCAGGACATAGGCCCGCACCGCATCCAGCAGCGTGGCGTAGGAGGCGACCTTGTTGTTGTCCTTGCCAGGGGTCATCAAGCCGCTTCCCCCCCAGGCACCGACGCCGAAGAGGTTATTCCCCTCCAGGGCGAGACGCGAGCTGCCCCAGGCGGACTCCAGTGCGCCCTGGGCAAGAACCAGACTGACCGGCACGGGGTTGATTCGGCTGCGCAGGGTTGCAACGTCAAAGGTCTGATACTTCTCGCAGAGGTGCTGGAGCAGGGAAATATCCTCGCCGTTCAGCCCCGCATAGAGCGTTTCGTCGATGGCGTGGCCGCTGAAGTCGAAGCGGTGCGGCAGGGAGGCGAACTTGCCCAGGACCTGCTCCAGAGCCTCGCGCTCGTTCTCCACCTCGCTGATCGCCACCATGGCCACCGGCAACAGGGTGTGCAGGAAGGCCTTTTTCTGGGTCTGCTGATCCAGGGTGTTGAAATCCGCCGGCAGCCGGGTGATCAAGACCGCCGGCACCTCCGCGGCGCCCGCCACATCCCACAGGTTGTTCACCTTGAGCTGGTTGAGCAGCGCGCTGGCCGACTTCACCTTGACGGTGGGAATCATGTGGGCGCGGTCGACAGGCTGGGGGGCAATGGCGGTCGCCACCGGCTGCAAGCCCACCATGAGCAGGAGCAGTGCCGCCAGGGAAACCCCCACCACCATGCGAACCATGTCGGAATCGACACGGCGTGATCCAAACGATACAGGTGAAACCTCGGCCTTTCCATGAGTTCGAAGGGCCGCCGCGCACGCGGTGCTGTCCTGTCGGCGACCCGAAGCAAGGCAGTTCATCTCGTGCCTCCATTCTGCGGTGGAGTTGCCTTGGCTTCACCTTGGTGCAATGCCCAGACAACCCCTTTAGCATTAAAGGGAAGCCTTATATACCAGCCCGAAAAATCAAATGCAAGAAAAAAGCGCAACAACACAAGATGATGCGCACCGGCGCTGGGAATTCCCCCGCCGGTGGTATTTTTATCTCTGCAAAAAAGGACGGGAGGGGGGAATTATTCCGCCTTACCAGGCGAGGTGGTGTCAGTAGCAGAGGCTTGGGATTGCGGTGCCGTCTCCGCGGCCGGGGCAAAAAGGGCGGCCTGGGGCTGGGGGTCGGGAGAGGCGGCAGGAGAAAGCTCGGCAACCCGCCGCACCACCCGTTCGGAAACCCGTTTTCCCAGCGCCGAGGCGCCCTTGATCAGGTAATCGCCAAAGAGGCAATCCACATAGTTGTACTTGGCCCGGCCGGAGGGGACCAGATGCACCCGCACCTTGCCGCCCTCGCCGGTGGAGAGGTAGAGAATCTCCGAACGCTTGTGCTCCGGGAAAAGACGGTATTCCTTTTCCAGGATGAACTTGGGGGTGGCGAATCGCTTGCAGTAGCAGAGATTCTGGCCGCCCTCCCGGTAGAGAACGTTGAAGGTCCTTTCCTCCACTTTCCCCACCCAGACAAGGTCGTGGCCGACGAAGAGCTTGTCCACCACGTTGATCACCTTATACATGCCATTCTGATAAATAAGCAGCACCTTGTCATATTCGGAGCAGGCAAAGGAGTCCTCGGGGCGGGCCTTGACCTGATGCCCCAGGAAGCCGGTTTCACGGTCATAGCCCATGGTGAGATTGGACAGGGCAACCTTGCGGGCTCTGACCTCACTGAAGGTGGCGATCTCGCTGCGGCGCGGATAGAGGTGGCCGTACCGGGTGAGCAGGTCGTCCAGGAAGGCGATGGTGAAGCGAACCATGTCCTTGAGATGGTTCTCCACCGTCTTGATATTGTCCCTAACCTCCTTGATCTCCTTCTTTTTCTTGTCGATGTCGTAGCGGGAGATCCGCTTGATCTTGATCTCCAGCAGCCGCTCGATATCCTCCTTGCTCACCTCCCGCACCAGCCGGTCGCGGAAAGGCACCAGCGCCGCGTCAATGGTGTCGATCACCGCCTTGTAGCTGGAGCACTCCTCGATCTGCTTGTAAATACGCTCTTCAATAAAGATCTGCTCCAGCAGGTGGGCATGGAGCCGCTCCTTGAGCCGGCCGTGCTCGATATTGAGTTCGGCCTCCAGGTCGCGCCGCAGCTTGCCGGTGTTGTGGCGCAACACCTCGCTCACCGTCAGTACCGCCGGGGTGTTGTTCCGGATCACCGTCAGGCTGGGGCTGATGGAAACCTCGCAGTCGGTGAAGGCATAGAGGGCCTTGATGGTGTCCTCGGCGTAGATGCCCCGGGCCAGCTTGATCTCGATCTCCACCTCCTCGGCGGTGTAGTCGTTGATGCTCATGATCTTGAGCTTGCCCGCCCTGGCGGCCTTCTCCACGCTCTCGATCAGGGACTCGGTCGTGGTGGCGTAGGGGATATCCTTGATGGTGATGGTCTTCTCGTTCTTTTCCTCGATGCGGGCCCGGCAGCGGATGCGGCCGTTGCCATCCTCGTAGCCGGAGACGTCGATCAGCCCGCCCTGCTGAAAATCGGGATAGATGGCGAACTCCTCGCCCCGCAGGATGGCCTTCTGCGCCTCGAGCAGTTCACAGAAGTTGTGGGGCAGGATCTTGGTGGCCATGCCCACCGCGATGCCATCGGCGCCCTGCATCAGCAGCAGCGGCAGCTTGGCGGGCAGCGCCACCGGCTCCTTCATCCGACCGTCGTAGGAATCGACAAACTCGGTGAGGTCGCGATTGAACATGGTCTCCCGCGCCAACGGCGAGAGGCGGCACTCGATGTAGCGGGCTGCCGAGGCGGAGTCGCCGGTGTAGATGTTGCCGTAGTTGCCCTGGCGGTCTATGAGAAAACCCTTGTTGGCCAGGTTGACCAGGGCGGCGAAGATGGAGGCGTCGCCGTGGGGGTGGAGCTTCATGCACTCGCCCACCACGTTGGCCACCTTGTGGTAGCGGCCGTCGTCCATGTTGTGCAGGGTCGCCAGGATCCGCCGCTGCACGGGCTTGAGGCCGTCGGTCAGCTCGGGGATGGCCCGCTCGCGAATGACGTAGGAGGAGTAGTCGAGGAAGTTTTCGTCAAAGAGCTTGTGCAGCTCGCCGTAATGGGAGGTTTCCATTTATACCTCCACCACCAGGTGTTCCATGATGTACTCCCGCCGATCCGGGGTGTTCTTGCCCATGTAGAAGGTAAGGAGCCTGGGCACCTCGCTGAGGGTGTCGATGGAGACCTGCTGGAGCCGCATGTCCGCCCCGATGAACTGCTTGAACTCCTTGGGCGAGATCTCGCCAAGCCCCTTGAAGCGGGTCACCTCCACCGCCTTTCTGACCTTGCCCGTGCCGGAAAGCGCTCGCTCGGCAGCCTCGCGCTCCTTGTCCGAATAGCAGTAGACCGTCTCCTCCTTGGTGCGCACCCTGAAAATCGGGGTTTCCAGGATGTAGACATGGCCACGCTTGACCAGGGCCTCGAAGAAGTGGAGGAAGAAGGTGAGCAGGAGATTCCTGATGTGCAGGCCGTCCACGTCGGCGTCGGTGGCGAGGATCACCTTGTCGTAGCGCAGGGTGTCCACCGTCTCCTCGATGTCCAGCGCCCGCATGATGTTGTACATCTCCTCGTTCTTGTAGAGCAGGGTGAGCGGCTGGCCATAGACGTTCATCGGCTTGCCCTTGAGGGAAAAAACCGCCTGGGTCATGGGGTCCCGGGAGCTGACGATGGAGCCGGAGGCGGATTGCCCCTCGGTCAGGAAGATCATGTTCTCGCGGCCCGGCTCCGAGGGCCGTTCCGAGGAGGGGTGGTACTTGCAATCCTTGAGTTGGGGAATCTTGAGCGCCACCTTCTTGGCCTTGGCCTTGGCCTCCTTGCGCACATGCTGGAGTTCCTTGCGGATCTTGGCGCTCTGCTCGATCTTGTCGATGATCACCTGGGCCAGTTCGGTGTTCTTGTAGAAGTAGTCGCAGACAAAGTCCCTGACCTTGTTCACGATGTCGGCCCGGATGTCGGTATTGCCCAGCTTGTTCTTGGTCTGCGACTCGAAGATCGGGTCCTTCACCTTGACGGCGATGGCCCCCACCACCCCTTCGCGCACGTCCTCGCCGGTGAACTTGGCCTTGGCGTACTCGTTGACCCCCTTCAAGATCCCCTCGCGGAAGGCGGAAAGATGGGTGCCGCCCTCGTTGGTGTAGGTGCCGTTGACAAAGGAGAAGTAGGATTCGCCGTAGCCCTCGGTGTGGGAGAAGGCGAACTCCAGGGTGGGATCCTTGAAGTGGATGGGATCGTACAACTGGGTGCCGGAGATCTCCTTGTCCAGCAGGTCCAAGAGGCCGTTGGCCGAATGGAAGCACTCTCCCTCGAAGTAGATCTTGAGGCCGGCATTGAGGTAGGCGTAGCGCCAGAAGCGCTTGCGCACGAACTCGCCAAGATAGCTGTACCCTTCGAACAGGGCCGGGTCGGGCCGGAAGACCACCAGGGTGCCGTTCTTCTCGGTGGTCTCGCCCTGCTCCTCGGCAATAAGCTCGCCGCGGGAAAAGGTGGCCCTGGCAAAGCGGCCGTCCCGAAAGGCGGTGACGGTGAAACGCTCGGACAGGGCGTTCACCGCCTTGGTGCCCACGCCGTTCAAGCCCACCGAGAACTGAAAGACATCGGTGTTGTACTTGGCGCCGGTGTTGATGACGCTCACGCACTCGACGATCTTGCCCAGGGGGATGCCGCGGCCAAAGTCCCGTACCGACACCACGCCCTGGCCGTCGATCTCCACATTGATCCGTTTCCCCTGCCCCATGATGAATTCGTCCACCCCATTGTCCACCACCTCCTTCAGGAGGATGTAGATTCCATCGTCGGGGTGCGAACCGTTGCCCAGGCGACCGATGTACATGCCGGGCCGCAGCCGGATATGCTCCAGCGAACTCAGGGTTTTGATCTTGCTTTCGTCGTAGACGGGGGAGGCGGAAGGGTTATGAGCACTCATGATGGCAAAACGTGATTTGATCCGTTGATGGTTTGGCGGAGTGGCTGCCGGACGCTTCAAGTCCGGCAGCAGTGAGGACGGCAATCCGCCGCCTTCGAGATCCAGCGATTACAGCAGCCGGGCAAGTCGGTCGGTGGCGTGATGGAGACGATTGCCGAGCACGGCGATGATCCGCTTCAGCAGGGTGATCCCCAAGGCCGGGAACTCTTCGAGCAGCCGCTCAAGATCCTTGGAGGCAAGCAGCAGCAGACGGCTCGCCTCCACCGCGGCGACGGTGGTATTCCGCTGGCAACGGACAACGCCGGCCACCTCCCCAACCAGGGCGCCTGACTCCAGAAAGGCCACCAGCACATGCCGGCCCGGGAAGATGGTCTCCTTGCGCACCGCCAGCCGGCCATTGACCAGTATTCCCAGAAAGTCGCCAGCCTCGCCGTCGCGCATCACCACCTCGTCGGGACGAAACGTGCGCTCGCTCAAAAAGGGGCGCAACTGGTCGCGCTCGGCCGGGGAAAGAAACGGCAGGCACGCTTCCAGATCGGCGCCAACGCCATCCGCGCCGGCTGGGGATGCCGCATGCATGGCCGCGCTCAGTCCGCCTGGCCCTTGCGGACCTTTTCCTCAAGCCGGACAAGAAGCCCGTCGAAGTTTTCCTTTTCCAGGATGGAGGCGAACTGGGTGCGGTAGTTGTTCACCAGGCTCACCCCCTCCACCTCCACGTCATAGACAGCCCAGCGGCCGCCGCTGTTCCGGAGCTTGTAGTTGACCGGGGTTTCGACATTATTGCGGACCAGATCGCTGTAAACAATGGCCTTGTCGCCCTGGACCTCATGCTTCTTGAAGACCACCCGTTCCCCGGAATAGGTTTCGATCTTGGTGATGTAGGTGTTCTCCAGCACCTGCCGGAACAGGGAGGTGAAACGATCCTGCTCGGTGGGATTCCGGTCCTTCCAATGCCGGGCAAGGGTCCGCATGGACATCTCGCGAAAGTCGAACTTCCGCTCGACAATGGCGTATACCCTGTTGCGGCGCTCGGTCTTCATCGCCGCGCCCGCGTACTTCTGATCCTGCAGGATGGAGATGATCTGATCCACTCCTTCCTTGATGAAGGTCACGGGCTCGGCCTCGGTGGCCAGGAGCGGTCTTGGTTGCATCACAGCCAGCAACAGGAATAAACTCAACAAAAAGAGCGTTCTGCTCCCACGGCAATTTACGGAATGCATGGCAATCACTGCTCCTGCTCTCGGAAAACTATCAGAATTCAGAATTGAGAATTCAGAATTCAAAATTACAGACACGTCCCGGCCATTCCGAACTCCGAATCCTGGCCCCTGAATCCTCTTTCATCCAATCGGGTGCATACCCGCGCATGACATCTCTCGGGAAAAGAGCCACCCATGGCAACTCATTGCATCAGCCGCGCCTCGGCAAAGCCGGCGGCGCGGATCTGCTGCTCCTCGCGCTTGGCCTCGGCAAGGGTGGCGCCCGCCGGGACCAAAATGCCATAGTAGCGGGAACTTCCAAGGTTGTAAACCCGCACCTGAAAATCGCGGCGCATGGAGATCAGCTGGTGCTGGGTCCGCACCGCCTGGTCGGCGCTGACGGCGGCGGCGATCTCGACGAAGAACTGATTGTTGTCGAACACCGAGGCAACTGCCCGCTGTTCCTGGGCCGGCGCAGTGGCCGCCGTCCGGGCCGCCTGTCCGGCGCCAGCCACGGCATCCTCCTCATCCTGCCACCAGGGAAGAGGCTCGGCCGGAGCCTTGGTGTACAACTCCTCGCCACCCGCCACCATGTCCCGAATCTTCTTGCTCCGGTTCTGCCTGTAGGCATCCCGCATGGCCACATAGGGATCCAGGGCCGACTCCTTGAAGTCCTCGTAGTCGCCGATGGAAAGCGAGACTGCGTTCACCTTCTCCCCCGATTCCATGGCGATGCCCGCCCCGGAATCGGACATGCCCACGTAGGTGGAGGGGGCCAGGAAGGCATCGCCGGCAAGTCCCACCGCATCACGGAGATTGGACGGCCCAAAGAAGGGAAGACAGAGGTAGATCCCCTCCCCCACCCCATAAAATCCCAGGGTCTGGCCAAGATCCTCCTCGACGGGGAGCAGCCCGAACTCGCTCTTGGCCGGATCGGTCAGTCCAACCATGCCGATGGTGGAGTTGACCAGGAACCTGGCGGTCTCGACCCCGAACGCCTCGACCTTGCCCTGAAGGAGATTGTTGACCATCCGCACCGGCGCGCCCAGGTTGCGGAAGAAATCCCGCACGCACATGCGGATGTCGTCGGCGATGAAGTAGGAGTAACCCTGCGCCAACGGCTTGAGCGCCCAGAAGTACAGGCGGTCATTGAAGTGGTAAAATACCCGGTTGAGCGGCTCCAAAGGGTCCGACACCGCGCCGAGGTTGTTCTCCTCTCCGAACGGCGGCTCGTCATCGGCCCAGGAGCCGCCGGCAAGGGCGGTTCCGCCAACGGCATGCACCCCAAGCGTAAGCCAGCACAGCAGACAGAGCAGCATTTTTTTCGTTTTCATCATCGCACCACCTGGCTGCACGAAGCAGCGAAAACCGGCAACGGACACGCCGTGCTTCAAGCCCAACATATTCACGAAAGGACTTTTGGAGGAAAAATCGACAGCCGTGCCTCCCCCAAGAACCTGCCAAAACGACCAGTATTCAGGATGCAGATTAATCAATCAATAAAGGCCGTTACCGCCATTCAGCATCCTGAGGCCCGAATCTCACACCTTGCCAAAGACGTACTTGCTCACCAGTTCCTCCAGGTCCACCGCCGATTCGGTCTCCTCGATCATGCCGCCTTCGGCGAGCATCGTCTCGGCGCCGCCCGGGGTGATCTTGATGTACTTGTCGCCGATGATGCCCTGGGTCTTGATGGAGGCAATGGCATCCTCGCTGATCTGGATCTCCTTGTCGATCTGGAGCCGCACCACTGCCTGATCGCCCTTGCCCAGGCCGATGGCGGCAACCTTGCCCACCACCACCCCGGCCATCTCCACCACCGCGCCGCGCTTGAGGCCGGAAACGTTGCCGAACTTGGCCTGCACCGTGTAGGAGCGTTCCATGGCAAAAACGGAAAACTCCCCAAGTTGCAGCGACATGTACACGAAACATAGAAAGCCGACCAGGACAAACACGCCGACCACCAGGTCCACGTTCATCTTTTTCATCGCGGAATCTCCATCGTGCCGCTTGAGTAGACACTGCCCATGGTGCTGTTCACAAAGGCGCGCACCTCGGGCTCGGTGCAGGCCTGGATCGCCTCGGGGCTGTCAAAGGCCTTGAAGGCGCCGTGGTTGACCAGGATCACCTGGTCGGCCAGGTTGAAGATCTTTGGAATGTCATGGCTGACGATAATCGAGGTGTAGCCGAACTGGCGCTGGGTTTCAAGGAAGAGTTGATAAATCTCCAGCGACTTCTCGGGATCGAGCCCAGTGGTCGGCTCGTCGAACAGCATGATCTCGGGCCGCAGCATCAAGGCGCGCGCAAGCCCCACCCGCTTCTTCATGCCGCCGGAAAGCTGAGCCGGGAACTTCTCCTCGTGGCCGGAAAGGCCCAGCTGGTCGAGCCGCTCCAGCACCTGCCGACGGATCTCGCTCCGGCTGAGCTTGGTGCGCTCCTCCAGCGGCAGGGCCACGTTGGCGAAGACCGAGAGCGAATCGAGCAGAGCCACCCCCTGGAAGAGCACCCCGAAACGGCTGCGCACCGCGTTCAGCTCCTTGGCCCGCATGGCGGTGATGTCCTGGCCGGTTACCAGGATACGGCCGGAGTCGGGCTTGAGCAGGCCGAGGATCAGCTTCAGGGTCACGCTCTTGCCCTGGCCGCTGGGACCGGCGATCACGGTGGTGCGGCCCGCGGCAATGGACAGATCGACCCGGTCCAGCACGGTCTGACGACCGAAGGACTTGCTGACCTCCCTGAATTGAATGATCGGCTCGCTCATAGCAGGATGGCGGTCAAGAGGTAATCCCAGATCAGGATGGCGATGGAAGAGAGCACCACCGCCTGGGTGGTGACCCGGCTCACCCCTTCGGCCCCGAAGCCGGCCCCCCGGATGGCATGGACATAGTAGCCGCGGCCTGCGCAGACCCAGACGATCAGCAGCCCAAAGACAAAGGACTTGACGATGCCCAGGTTGATGTCCTTGTTGATCACGCTCTGCTCCATGCCGGCGAAGTAGGCGCCGGGATTGACCCCCAGCAGCCCCACCCCGGCGACATACCCGCCGTAAATGCCCACCACGTTGAAGATCAGGGTGAGGATGGGTACGGCGATCAGGGTGGCAAGGAACTTGGGGGTGATCAGGTAGCGGAACGGGTCGATGGCCATGCACTCCAGGGCGTCGATCTGCTCGGAGTTGCGCATGATGCCGATCTCGGCGCACATGGCCGAACCGGCCCGGCCGGTGACCATCAGGGCGGTAAGCACCGGTCCCAGTTCGCGGATGAGCGACAGGGCCACCGCCGAGCCCAAGGCGCCCTCGGAGCCGAACTTGCGCAGGGTGTAGTAGCCCTGGAGACCTAAGACCATACCGGTGAAGGCGGCGGTGAAGAAGATGACCCAGAAGGAATCGGCGCCGATCAACCGGACCTGGCGCACCATGGCGCCAAGCCGGAATGGCCTTTTCATGGCGCCCCCCAGGCCGAGGAACAGGAATCTCCCCATCCGGCCCAGGTCTGCCAGGGTATACAGGGTGTTGTTGCCCAGATTTTCCAGAAAGCGGATCATGGCGCCACGCACGCAAGGGTCGCATCAACCCCCGCACCGGCAATACATCAAGACAACGCCGGCGGGGACATGCAGGGCGTGAAAACGGGGCCGCCCTGCCGCAAGCTTCTAACATTACTCACAGCAGGGCAACCCTGTCAAGGGATTCCACCGGTTTCACCCGGTGACACAAGAACGGCCGCGTGGTGGGAATAACCCCGGAAATCAACCCGCCTGCCAGCAGTAGGACTGCTCGGTCTCTTCCTGCCAGGAATCCCACAGGAAGGCCTCCTCCCTGCCCTGGGCGATCACCCGGAAGGCGTAACGCACCTGCTCCTCGAAGAATGAGCAGTAGGGACTGGGGGCATGGATGTCGCCGGTGAGCTTGAAGACCTCGGCCGGACACGGCGCGCCGCAGAAGTGACGGATGGCGCAGCCGGCGCAGGGGGTGATCTTCTCGGCCATCCGGCTGGTCACCTCCCGGAACGGCTGGCTGGCCAGGATGGCGTCGGGATGGTCGGTGAAGATGTTGCCGCCCTTGAACTCCTCCATGCCGATGAACTCGCTGCACGGCACCACCGCGCCATCCGCCGCCACCGCGAAGAAGCAACGGCCACCGCCACAGGGGGAGATGTCGCACATCAAGCGCCGACCGGTGGGGCCGACCACTCCGGCCAGCACATTGGCGAAGTTGGCGATGACTAGCTTGCGACCGGTCTGCTGGAACAGCTCATAGGAGCGATCCAGCGCCTTGAAGAAGGAGTCCGCCAGCGCCTGGTTGTCCGGCTTGAGATCGACACCGCCCTGCCGGGTGCAGCGCACCGGGTTCATCATCGCCACCCGTACCCCCAGGCCGTGGTAGAAGTCCACCATTTCGGTCAGGGTGTGCAGGTTGGCGGTGGTCACCGTGGTGATCACGTTCAGGGCCGGATAATCGCCAAGTTTTTTGATCACCCCGACCACGTGGTCATAGAAGCCCGTGCCGCCCCAGTTCTTGCGGGTGGTGTTGGCCACCTCCGCCGCCGGCGCGTCCAGGGAGAGGCCGATGCCCACCCGGTGCTCCTTGAGAAAAGCGAGGGCGCTGTCGTCAAGCAGGGTGCCGTTGGTCTGGATGCCGAATCGGAAATCGTCACTATGCCGTGCAATGCCGGCAAACATCGCCTCCCTGGCCACCATGGGCTCGCTGCCATGGAAGATCAGCTGCGGCTTGACCCCGGCCGGCAGGATGGCGCGGAAATGGTCGAGCAGCCGGCCCAATGCCTCGAGCAGCCGCTCCTTGCCCATGTCGATGCCGTTCTTGCGCATCTCCTCCGGCAGGTAGCAGTAGCCGCAGTTGAGGTTGCACCGCTCGGTGGGGTTGAGATAGACGGCGGAAAGCTTGAGACCGTGGCGCAGATGGTCCATCTCCTCGCGAAAATCCGCCGCCTTGGCCTGAAAATCGGCCACCATGGTCCCGCCCAGCGCCTGGGGCAGTTCGCTCCTCTCCACCAGCGCCCAGTAGGCGGTATCGGGCTCCACCACCGCCACCCGCCCCGGGTCGCCGAACTCCAGCACCGAGAAGTGCGGGCCATGACCGGTGTTGGCGTAAGCCCCCTGCCCTGTTTGCGCCATGACGTTCATCACTTCGCCTCGGCCTTGGGGGTGAGCAGGATGTAGTGGGAAAGGCCGGTACCCTGGCCGATGAGGGCGCAGCGGCGGCGATAGGAGATGATCGACTTCTTTTCTGCTTGCTTTTCCATGTTTTTTCCTCCTTGATGGGTGATGAAAATTGCACAAAAAAAGCCCGGAGCGGTCCAAAATGGACCACTCCGGGCTCTGTTGCCATGGGAATACCCGTCACTCCATGCGCATCAGGTCTTCTGGCTTTCGGATCGTCTGCCGGCGAGCAGCCTTCCCCCCAGGTACCTGGAAGTGACCGGGAAATTCCCTCAAGCTGCCGGCATCCCCGATTACAGCGGCGGGACCGCCACGGATTTGCACCGTGTTCCGGGATGATGCGGATGTGTATGTGCGCCTATAAAAACCAAAACTCCGGCGAGTGTCAAGCAAAAGTGCGTGCCCCTCGCGCCTCGCCGCAATGGCCCCCACGCCCGGGCAGGAAACTCCTTGAAATCCGTGGCTGGTTCAAGTATGCCGTGGGAACAAACCTCTACGGGATTATCATGCCTTCCTGGAAACAGCTCCTTGCACGCTCCATCACTCGCGCCGACCAACTGGCCGCCCGCTTCCCCTGCGACCGGGATGCCCTGGCCGCCGTGGCGGCAGAATATCCAATGCGGATCAACCCTTACTACCTCGGGCTGATCCAGGAGGTGGGCGACCCGATCTGGCGCCAGGCCGTGCCCGATTCCCTGGAACTTGCCGACCGTGTCTGCATGGAAGACCCGCTGGACGAGGAGAACCGTTCGCCGGTACCCAACCTGGTTCATAAATACCCGGATCGGGCCCTGTTTCTAGTGCATAGCCAGTGCGCCATGTATTGCCGCTTCTGCACCCGGAAACGCAAGGTGGGCACCAGCCGCATGGAGATCACCCCGGCCACCCTCCAGGCGGGGCTCGACTATCTGGCCCAAACCCCGGCAGTCCGCGACGTGCTGGTTTCTGGCGGCGACCCGCTGCTGCTGCCCGACGAAACCCTGGACCGGCTGCTCGCCAGCCTGCGGGCCATTCCCTCCATAGAAACCATCCGCATCGGCACCCGGGTGCCATGTACCCTGCCCATGCGGGTAACCACCAGGCTGGCCCGACTGCTCTCCCGCCACCATCCGCTCTACATCAACACCCACTTCAACCATCCGCGCGAACTGACCCCGGAGGCGACCCTCGCCTGCACCCGCTTGGCCAATGCCGGAATTCCCCTGGGCAATCAGACGGTGCTGCTCAAGGGGGTCAACGACAACGCCGCCACCCTGGCGGAACTTTTTCGTGGTCTTCTGGCGAGACGGGTGAAGCCCTACTACCTCTTTCAGGCGGACATGACTCGCGGGGCCAACCACTTCCGCACCAGGGTGGAGAGCGGCATCGAGCTGATGCGCTCCCTGATCGGGCATGTTTCCGGCATGGCGGTGCCCACCTTTGCCCTGGACGCGCCGGGCGGCGGCGGCAAGATCCCGCTCACCCCCGAATATATCACCGCCATGGGCGACACCATCGATTTCAACAACTACCTGGGTTTGCCATGCCAATACGACAACCCGCCCATGTGATCTCCGCCTCCCGCGTCCTCCTCTCCAGACTCCCTGACATTTTTTTTCCGAAAGCAACGTTGTCGGCAACCGATGGAAAATGATACCATCAGTCAGAACAGCACTGCAAAAGGAGGCGGACATGCAACGTAAGGTTCTGGTGGCGGTGGACGGCTCGCCCTACAGCACCAACTCCCTGCGGTACCTGGGCCAACTTTTCCACCATCTCGACGAGATCCACATCGACCTCCTGGGACTCACCCCGGTCGGCGCCAGTTCCACAGCGGCACGGGAATGGCTCACCGACCAGGAACTCCTCAACGTGGCCAGCCCCACCGCCCGCAAGGCCATGGTTGCCATGAACAAGTACATGGACCAGGCCAGGGAGACCCTGCAACGCCTTGGCATCGCGCCGGAGCAGATCCACACCGAGGTACACCCCACCCACTTTGGCATTGCCGACGACATCCTGCATACCGCCCGCAAGGGAAAGTACGACGCCCTGCTCATCGGCCGCCGCGGCATCGGTAAGCTCGAAGAGCTGATCATGGGCAGCGTCTCCGCGGCCATCCTGGAGAAATGCCACGACGTGCCGCTGTGGATCATCGATGGCCAGGTCAACTCCTGCAAGTTCCTGGTGCCGGTGGACGGCAGCGTCAACGCCCTGCGGGCCATCGACCACCTGGGCTTCATGATCAGCGACAATCCCTGCGCCGAGGTGACCCTGTTCTACTCCCAGGCCTTGCTGGCCAGCCAGCCCCAAATCGACCCGACAGAGTTCCATGCCCTCTGGGGCAAGGAGTGGTGCGACACACACCTCACCCGGGCGGACAGCCTTTTCCACGCCCCGAAGCAACTGCTCATTGAGAGCGGCTTTCCGGAGGCACGCATCCAATGGTTGCAAACCTTCAAGGGCATCGACCCCAGCCGGCAGATTCTGCGCCAGGCGCTGGTTGACGACTTCGGCACCATCGTGCTGGGTCGCCGCAGCTGCCATTCCACCGAAAAAGGCCTGCTGCGAGGGGTTTCGGATCGGGTGCTGCTCATGGCCGAGCAGGTGGCGGTGTGGATTGTCGGATAGCCCCTTTGATTGGCCCAATAGTGTTTGACAATCAACGACAATTTGAGCACCATATCAGTTTGTTAGCAGATCAATTCATTGCGGTGGCCAAGAGGGGCGAATGACCAAGAAAATCCTGGTGGTGGACAACCATCCTCTGATCCTGCGCATGCTCTCAAGCTTCCTCGAGAAGCAGGGGTATGAGGTGAAGACCGCCAGCGACGGGCTTGCCGCCCTGACCCTGCTTGAGTCGTACACCCCAGACGTGGCCCTGCTCGACCTGGTGATGCCCGGCATCTCCGGGGACCGGCTTTGCCGGATGATCCGCAACATCCCCCGACTCAAGTCCATCCGCATCGTCATCCTCTCGGCCATCGCCGCCGAGGAGGCCGTGGACTACCGGGCCATTGGCGCCGACGCGTGCGTGGCCAAGGGCTCGATGCAGTCCATCCAGCATCATGTCATGGAACTGCTCCAGCGTCTGGACGATCATGTTGTCCCGCCCCCCGCCATGGTGATGAACGTGGAGGGACTCCGTTTCCGCAGCATCACCAGGGAACTGCTCGCCTCCAAGAAGCACTTTGAATCCATCGTCGACCACATGGCCGACGGTTTTTTCGAGCTTTCGCCGGAAGGTCGTATTCTCTTCGCCAATCCGGCGGCCATCCATCTCTGCGGGATCAACGAGGAAAAACTGCTGGCTGCCGAATTCGTCGCCCTTTTTGCCGAGTCCTCCCGACAGGCGGTGACTGACCTGCTGGCCGCCCCTCCATCGGACGCGCAGGTTAGCTCGGGGACCATGCAGGCGGAGTTGCGGAACGGCACCCATATCGACCTGCGCATCATCGATCTGCGCCAAGAAAAAGAAAGTCCCACCCTGGTGATGATTCTTCGCGACATCACCAGGCGCCGCCAGGCGGAACTCGCCCATGAAAACAGCGAGACCCGCTTCCGGGAACTCTTCAACAACATGCCCTCCGGGGTGGCCATTTACGAAGCTAAAGATCCAGAGGCCAGCGACTTCGTCTTTGTCGACTTCAACCAGACTGCGGAGCGGATCGAAAAGATCGGCCGCGAGAAGGTCATCGGCAGATCGCTTCTGGAAACCTTTCCAGGCGCCAGAGAGCTTGGGGTTCTCGACACCTTGCAACGGGTATGGAAAACCGGCACCCCCGAACACCTGCCCATCGGCCGCTATCAGGACAATCGGCTTTCCGGCTGGCGGGAAAACTTCATCTACCGCCTGCCTTCCGGCGAGGTGGTGGCCGTCTACACCGACGCCACCCAGCGCAAGGAGGCGGAACACCGACTGGAGGTGGAGGCCGCTCTCAACGAGGCTCTGGCAAGGATCTCCCGTACCATCATTGCCAGTGACTCCATCGAGGAGGTCTCCGCTTCTCTTCTCGAGGAAGCGCTGGACCTGACCGGCAGCGGCTACGGCATCGTCGACATCGTGGAACCGCCCACCGGCCGCCTGCGTTCCACCGCCTTTTCCCCGGAGATCAGCAAGATCTGCCCGATGACCCGGGAAAACGACCTGACCTACCATCAACCAGTGGGGCTGGTCCGCTGGGTGCTGGACAACCGCACCCCCATCCTTTCCAACGCCCCGGAGGACGACGCCAAGGTGCTGGCCGGTACAGTCGAGCCTCCCCCCATCGGCCGTTTGCTTGCTGCTCCAGCCTTGCTGGAAGGGGAGCTGGTCGGCCTGATCGCGGTGGCCAACAGCAGTCGCGGCTACACCAAACGTGACCTGGCGGCGCTGGAACAGTTCGCCTCCCTCCTCGCCCTGGCGGTACAGAAAAAAAGGGCCCTGGCCCAGATCGCCAGGCTCGCCCACCATGACCAGCTCACCGGCCTGATCAACCGCCACATCTTCCCGGACCGGCTGGCCCAGGCCATGATCCTTGCCCGCCGCCACCGCAAAAAAGTGGCCCTGCTCTATATCGATTTGGATCGTTTCAAAGGGATCAACGACCAGTATGGCCACCAGGTCGGCGACGCCGTGTTGCGCGAGGTGGCGGTGCGCCTGCGCAATGGGTTGCGGGATGCCGACAGCATCGCCCGCATGGGGGGCGACGAGTTCGTCGCCATCCTGCAGGACATCACTGAAGCCGGGGATGCGCTGGTGGTGGCCGCCAAGCTGGTCGAACAGCTGGAGGCGCCGATCGACCACAAAGGGCTTGACCTCGCGGTGGCCGCCAGCATCGGCATCAGCATCTATCCGGACCACGGCCGCGACATCGACCTGCTGCTGCACCGGGCCGACGAGGCCATGTACATGGCCAAACGCTCCTTCTCTCTCCGCTACGCCCTGCACGGCGCGCCGCCTCCCGCGGGCACCCCCTGAGGAGATCCATGCTGGCCAAGGCAATCAGCGGCACGGTGCTGGGAGTGGACGGCTATCTGGTGGATGTGGAGGTGGACATCGCCCAGGGCCTGCCTTTCTTCGCCATTGTCGGCCTGCCCGAGGGAGCGGTACGCGAGAGCCGGGACCGGGTCAAGGCGGCGATCAAAAACAGCGGCTATGAATTTCCCAACCGGCGCATCACCGTCAACCTGGCCCCGGCCGACCTCAAAAAGTCCGGCACCGGCTTTGACCTGCCCATCGCCCTGGCCATCCTCGCCTCTTCCGGGGTGATCCCTCCGGAACGGCTGGCCAGCGTCTGCGTCATCGGCGAACTCTCCCTGGATGGCACCGTACGTCCCACCCCCGGCATCCTGGCCGTGGCCATGGCCGCCAAAACCGCTGGACTTGCCCGCTGCCTGGTGCCCCGCCTCAACGCCACTGAGGGGGGCGTGGTGTCTGGCATCGAAACCGTGGGCATCTCCGCCCTGCACGAGGCGGTGGAGTTCCTCTCCAATCGCATGGAAATTCCCGGAGCGATGGTGGATCACCACGCCCTGTTCCGCACTCCGGAGGAGGACGCCGCCGACTTTGCGGAGGTGAAGGGCCATGCGGTGATCAAACGCGCCCTGGAGGTGGCGGCGGCCGGTCGCCATAATGTCCTTCTTTCCGGACCACCGGGATCGGGCAAGACCATGCTGGCGCGCCGGCTTCCCACCATCCTGCCGGGCCTCTCCTTTGGCGAGGCGCTGGAAACCACCCGGATATACTCCAGCATGGGCCTCCTGCCAGCGGAAAAAAGCCTGCTCACCAGCCGGCCATTCAGGGCGCCCCATCACACCATTTCCGACGCCGGCCTGATCGGAGGCGGCCAGACCCCAAGACCAGGCGAGGTGTCCCTCGCCCACAACGGGGTTCTCTTTCTCGACGAGTTGCCCGAATTCAAACGCAACGTCCTGGAAGTGCTGCGCCAACCCCTGGAAGACCGCCACGTCACCATCGCCCGCGCTGCCCAGTCCCTGCGTTTCCCGGCAGACTTCATGCTGGTGGCCGCCATGAACCCGTGCCCCTGCTCCTTTCTGGGCTCGGAACGCCAATGCTCCTGCACGCCGGTCCAAATCCAACGCTACAAGAGTCGCCTTTCCGGACCCCTGCTCGATCGCATCGACATTCATCTGGAAGTCCCGGCGGTACGGATCGATGAACTCACCACCGCCCCAACAGGCGAGTCTTCCGCTGCCATCCGCACTCGAGTCGACGCGGCCCACCAGCGCCAGCAGCAGCGTTTTGCCGGCAAAAAGGCTGTCTGTTTCAACAGCCAGATGGGGCCGAGCGACCTCAAGCGCCACTGCCAGATAGACCAACCAGGGCAAGCGCTCCTGGAAAAGGCAACCACCCGGCTCGGCCTCTCTGCCCGAGCCTACCACCGCATCCTCAAGATCGCCCGCACCATCGCCGACCTGGAACAGAGCGACGCCATCCTGCCCAGCCATCTGGCCGAGGCGGTGCAGTACCGACGGCTGGCCCATCGTTAGCAAGCTTTATGCTAGGTGTGCAATATGAAAAAATTTACTATCGAAAACGAAACAATAACCCTTGAAGCTCTTTTTGAATCCATGCCTGTGGCAATGGCCCTTATCGACAGAGAGGGCCGTCACGTTGCCCTCAACCAAGCGCTGGCAACGTTCAGCGGACTGACTGTGCATGACCTCATTGGCAGGAAGGTTGCCGAACTGAGCAAGGAAAGCGGAGAGAACATCGAACGCGACTTCCGCTGCTTTGACGCCGGGGAGAGTGTGCCTGATCACGAAGTTTCGATCAGAGACCGCATCTACTATGTGTCGGTAAAGCCGGTGCGTGACAGCACAGGCTTTGCAATCGGTGAAATGGTGGCTCTGACCGACATCACCAGGAACAAAGAGATCGAACGGGAACTCGCCGAAGCAAACCAGCAGCTCGCCGAAGCGAACCGGCAACTGAAATTTCTGGCGAGCCATGATCCGCTGACCGGCGTGCTTAACGCCCGCACCTTCTACGAAGTCTGCGACAGCATGATGTGCGTGGCCCACCGCGACAAGCACCCATACTCTGTACTGTTCGTCGACCTGGACCATTTCAAGAAGGTCAACGATACCTATGGCCACGACGCCGGGGATACTGTTCTGAAGGCCGTTTCCTCCTGCATGAAGCAGAACTGCCGGGAGTGCGATGTGGTCGGCAGGGTTGGAGGTGAAGAATTCTCGATCTACCTCCCGGAGACCAATGAAGCCGGCGCCATGGTGGTGGCCGAAAATTTGCGAGTGATGATCGAGGGACTGATGCCGGCCATTGATGGGAAGCCGTTGCTGGTTACCGCCAGCATCGGGGTTGCCTCCAGTCAACCGCATCACCGTTCGATAGCAGACATTCAGCGCGATGCCGACCATGCCATGTATCATGCCAAGAAGGAAGGCCGTAACAGGGTATCCTGTCTGGATATGCCATGCTATGTCGCGCGGGAGATGGGGGCTGCCGAGTAGAATCCCTCTGCCTCTCTTTCACCAAGAGACCTTCTTTCTTCAGGGCAACGGCATAGCATTCCGGGCCTTCTCGTGACCGAATTACTGACCCGTATGGCTGGCGTTGCGGTCATGGTTTCTTTATCCTCTACCACTTACGTAATTTTTCTGGGTTGACCAAATGAACGTATCGTGCGATTCTCATGTATTGGTGAACACACGAAAGGAATAGATCGTTCGTTCCCATTCAAGGACATTGCCAAGGGCCAGCCTCGCGCTTGCCTCCCTGGCGTGTCTCTCAGCCTTTTGGGGCTCATTACTACCGGTGGGGGTTGCAGGATGCGCAGGTTCGTGGTGAAATTCAGAACTGGCGGGACAGAACCCTGGCGAAACGGCAAGGCAGAAAAGGCTGTGGTGACCGCCCCCAACGTCCCCATCGCGATCTACGAATTCCACCGCAAACATACCGCATCTGGGTCAAACAAGTACATTGTGACCGAGGTTTACGAAGAGGGGTGAATCCCGCCTTCGATCTCTTGGAAACGTTGCCTGAACCCTCTTGCGCCTTGCCGCCATGACGCATCCTCTTGCGGAGAGATCCCTTCCGTTAGGGAATCACTGCTACACGGGATGAGTTTCGTCTCACGGGGATACTCTTCCCGCCCGGCCGCCTAGACGAAAAAAGCCCCGACCATCGCTGGTCGGGGCTTTCTATTACACCGATAAAACGCACAAATCAGAACGGCCGCATCACCCAGACGCCGCAGGGGCAGGTGTCGCTGCAGAAGCCGCAGGCGATGCACTTCTCGCCGTCGGAGACATACCGGAAGGTCCCGTCCGGCAGCAGCTCGCGGGAGATGGCCTGGGTGGGGCAGATGGTTTCACAGAGGTGGCAATCCCGGCAGGAGCCGCAGCTCATGCAGCGCTCCGCCTCGGCCGCCTCGGAAGAACCGGGGCAGGGCTCGGGGGCGTAGTGGGCATGGGTGAGGCTGGCGGCAGGGATGAGCTGCTTGCTGAAGTCCTTCCACTCCTCGCCCTTGAAGGAGGCGATCAGCGCCTCGGCGGTCTTCTTGCCCGCGCCCAGGGCGTTGGTGGCAAGACCAGGCCGCTCGACGTCGCCGATGGCGGAAACCTTGGGATCACTGGTCCGGCCGGCCGCGTCGCACTTGATCCAGGCCGCGCCGCCCACGGTGAGCACCTCGACGGTGTCGGGCAGGAACTTCAGGGCCGGCACGTCGCCGATGGAGATGATCACGGTCTGGGCCGGGATCAGCTGGCCCGCCGCGTCGATGAGCCCCTCGGCGGTGACCTCCTTGGTCTGCACCGGCCACTGGAACTTGGCGCCGAGCGCCTCGGCCGCCGCCTTTTCCTTGCCGAAAGCAAGCGGCTTCTGGATATCCACCAGGGTCACCTGCTCGGCGCCAAGGCGATACGCCTCGCAGGCCACGTCGCAGCCGACGTTGCCTGCGCCGATGATCACCACCTGCTTGCCGATCTTGGGATGCTTCTTGCTGCCCTTGGCCTCCTTGAGGAAGTCCAGGGCCGGAATCACCCGCTCGTGGCCGGGGAAGGGAATGGTGCGCGGCTGGTGGGTGCCCACCGCCACGATGACATGGTCATACTTCTTCGTGAGTTCGGCGAACTTCTCCTTGGTCATGGCGACCCCGAAGTTCACCTTGATATTGGGCATGGAGAGGAACCGGTCGATCTCCTTGTCCCAGATCGCCTTGGGCAGACGCTCCCAGGGGATGACCTGGGCGAGCTTGCCACCCAGCTGCTGGTCGCGCTCGAAGATATGCACCTCCACCCCGGCCCTGGCCAGCTGCCAGGCGGCGTTCATGCCAGCCGGACCGCCGCCGATGATGGCAACCTTCTTGCCAAGCGACTTGGCCGGCTTGGGGGCCTTGGCGTCGCGGGCCGCCCGGCCCAGCATCTGCACGTCGATCTTCTGGTCCACCATCTGGCGGGAGCAGTTCTGCATGCAGAGGTTGGGACAGACATGGCCGCAGACCGAGGCGGGCAGCGGCGTGTACTCCATGATCATCTCGTAGGCTTCCTTGGCCTTGCCCTCCCGCATCAACCGCAAGCGGTCGATGGTGGGGATATGCACCGGGCAGTAGTAGGCGCAGGGCGCGGCCTTGTCGCGGTTTGCCCAGAAGGGCTGCCGCCGCCGCAGGTCGCCGGTCTCGATCAGGCCGATGGGGCTGCGGTCCAGGCCGGGGGCCAGGTCGCGGATCGGGTCGCCGCCGCCGAAGCCCGGATTCCAGATCTTGCGCTTGAACTCCTCCATGGACATGGGGCCGGAGAACATCAGGGCCCGCTCCTGGGGAGGGATGGACTTGAGCATCATCCACTCGTCCCTCTTGGAGAGCTTCGCGAGCAGCCGGCTGCGGCCGATGTTCTTGAGGAATTTCGGCATCCGCTCCATGAGCCAGGCCCACTGCTCGTCGTCGGGCAGCACCGCCATGACCGAATTCTTGGCATAGGAGCCGTCGGTCTTGCCCCGGTAGTAGATCCAGCCGCCCACCATGCCCACGCCGGGCCGGTAGCCAAGGACGTTGTTCGGATTCTTGGCCTCGATGCCGCAGACCACCGCGATGCCGCCGCAGTTGAACTCGGCGAACGAGTCGCCGGTGGAGCCGAGCACCCACAGCTCCGGCCGGTTGTAGTCGGGGTTCCACTTGGTCATGGTCAAACCGCGGGCGCCGATGGAGCCGCCGATGTAGACCTTGCCCTCGGCGGTGGCGTTGCAGACACCGTTGGTGGCGTCGCCACGGACGGTGATCTCGGCGCCGATATTCAGGTAGCCCACGTCATCGGAGGCCGGACCGTTGCAGGTGATGGTGGTGCCGGGCCTGCCCATGCAGCCGAGCCGCTGACCGCAGGGGCCCTCGATCTCTATCTCCACCGGCTTGCCGGCGCCGTCCAGGCGACCGCCCACGTTGTGCTGGCCGTAGGTGTTGAGCTTCAGCTTGCGGGACTTGGTGAAGGCCTTCTGCACCAGCTCCTCGAAGTTCTTGGAGCTGATGCGCTGGCCGTTTGCATCCAGCCCGTTCACAACTATTGTCTTGCTCACAGCGATGCTCCTTGTGTTAGCAGATATATCGGATGTTCAGGCGGTCGGCCACGTCCTTGTCCTCGATGCCCAGGGCGTCGGACATGCCGATGGGCAGGCTCTGGGAGCGGCCCAGCGGCGCCATGACCTTCTTGATCTCGGTGCGGATGGACATGAAGGTGTCCACCACCCTCTGGGCCACCTGGTCGGGATCGAGCCGGCGATAGAGCTTGGGATTCTGACTGGTGATACCCTTGGGGCACAAGCCGATGTTGCAGACGTTGCAGCGATTCTGCTCGTTGCCCAGGCAGCCGGCCGCGGCCTGCATGATGTACTTGCCCATGTGCACGCCGGAGGCGCCCAGCATGATCAGGGCCATGCCGTTCTGGGTGACGTTGCCGTTCTTGCCGACACCGCCGGCCGCGAAGATCGGGATCTCGTTCTGCTTGCCCTGGGCGCACAGGTCGAGATAGCACTCGCGGACGTTGGAGGCAATCGGATGGCCGGTGGCGTCCATGCTGATGTTGTAGGCCGCGCCCGTGCCGCCGTCGATGCCGTCGATGAGTAAGCCAGAGGCATAGGGGTTGCGCACCAGGTTGTTCAACACCGACTTGGCCGAGGTCGAACCGGAGATCTTCGGATAAACCGGCACCCGGAAGTTCCAGGCCATGGACATGGTCTGGATCATCTTCATCACCGACTCCTCGATGGAGTAGAGGGTCTGATGCACCGGCGGCGAGGGCAGGTCAACCCCCTCGGGCACGCCGCGCAGACGGGCGATGAGCTTGCTGACCTTGAACCACATCAAGAGGCCGCCGTCGCCGGGCTTGGCGCCCTGGCCGTACTTGATCTCGATGGCGGCCGGGTCGCACTGCATCTCGGGGATGGCGCGGATGATCTCGTCCCAGCCGAAGTAGCCCGAAGCGATCTGCAGGATGATGTACTTGAGGAAGGGGCTCTTCAGCACCCACGGCGGACAACCGCCCTCGCCGGTGGCCATGACCACCGGAATGCCCAAGACCTCGTTGCAGTAGGCCACGCCCTGGAGCAGACCCAGCCACATGTTCGGGGAAAGGGCGCCAAAGGACATGGAACCGATGATGAAGGGGAAGATCTCCCGCACCGGCGGAATCCACTCGCCGGCAAGCTGACGGCGCACATACTCGTCCGGCGGCAGAACGCGGCCGAGCAGGGTGTTGAAGGTGAACTCATGGCGGCCGGCGTCGAGAGCCGGGTCGGTGAGCATGGAGATGCGGTCGAAGATGATCCGATCCAGCAGGCTCGCACCGGGCTCGTTCCTGCGGCCGCCGCGCTTGGCCGGCTCACCCTGCTGGGTGTTCTGGAAGCGGAAGCGGTCGGTGGGATTGTGGGTCGGCCGGATCGCCTCGTTGGGGCAAACCATGGCGCAGGTACCGCAGCCGATGCAGCGCTTGGCTATCTCGGTGGACTGGCGGATGCCGACAAAGGTCTTGTAGGAGCTGCCCCGCTCGGTGGAGGAAAGCACCAGCTTGGGCATGCGCTTGCGCATGTAGGCAAGGCGCAGGGTGCCAACCGGGCAGGCAGCCGCGCACTTGCCGCACAAGGTGCAGCGCTCCTCGTTGTGCTGGATGACCCAGGGCAGGTCGTTGGGGGTCAGGCTGCTTGGGGCAGAGGGAACCGATTGAACTGGGACCATATCTGGAGCTCCTGTCTGTCTGGAGGAATAATGACGGTATGTTCACGCATGGGCTGGAAGTCGAGGGAGCGGTCGCGATCCGGGATCATCGCGTCAACGCCGCACATCTCGGAGGCGATGGCCCACTCGCCGGGCTTGCCGCCGACGGTGGCGGGACGCAGCTTCTTGGCGTCCATGACCAGCATGCAGGTCTCGTCGGGCAGGGTGCCGATCACCGCGTTGGGGCCGTCGATGATCAGGCGGCGGCAGGCGTCGCGCAAGCCGCGCAGGAATTCGCCCTGCGGGTGCTTGGCCAGCTCCTCGTTCTTGAGCGGGGTGATCACATGCTTGTACGCCTCAAGCGGCAGCTTGAGCTGCTTGGTGACATAGTGCAGGATATGGGCAAAGACCTCGGAGTCGGATTGGTACCCGATGTAGCCGGGGAAGCCACGGCCGGAGAGCCAGTCCTTGATGGGTACGAAGGCGGTGTTCTCGCCGTTGGTCATGGTGGCCACGCCCTGGATGAAGAAGGGATGGCAGGCGTAGAGGTTGATGCCGTAGTTGGTGTTCTGGCGGCCCTGGGCCATGCAGACCCGGGCCTTGATCCGGCCGGCGTCGAGGCCGAGCGCCTCGCCCACGCCCAGCGGCCAGCCCACCTCCTTGATCATGGCCACGTCCGGCCACAGGGAGAAGGCGGTGAGGTCGTCGCCGTGCATTTCGCCGTCCTTGCGCAGCGCCAGGCGGGTCAGCATCAGCTGGTGCTCCACCTCCTCGGTGGTGAACTTCGCCCAGGCGGCCGGCTGCTTGTAGACGCGGAGGATGTACTTGTACCGGTCCGTGGCCTCGACCAGGTTGCGCTTGACGTCGAACTCGTGGTCGTACTTGAGCTCGAAGCCAGCCGCGGACATGATCTTGTTGAGCCGGGTCAGGGCTGCCTCGGAGTGGGCGATGCCGGAGAGGATCGGATCCCCGGCCTTGTACTTGTAGTCCGCGAACTCAAGCCCCCGAAGCAGCAGCCCCAGGCCGCTGCCGTCGTAGCCCTCCTGCATGGCCTCCATGGCCGTGAGGACCGAGAAGGGCGAAAAGGGCACGCTCGCGGTTTTCATGGCTAACCGACACATGTGACGCTCCTTTTATATAATGATGATGGCCGGGCCGTGACGACTCGACCTGTAATGAAGGACTCTGTCATGCCACTCTGCCGATGCCGCATTCCGGGGTGGACGCGAAGGCGGTACAGCAATGAATTGCCGCCATTTCTGGCGATTTTAGCGACTCACTGCATTACACCACATAACCGTGAATGTCAAGAGCCGCCCACTTGCGCGACAAGAAAACATCCCCTCCGTAGAAAACCTCTTACACTTTTGTATCGTTTCAACTAGCCGCCGCAGCCATAACACTATTGCAAATCAATAGCAAAAACAACACGCAAATATCCGTATCTCCCTGGCTTTCTCCTTGACAAAAGACCGCAAACGGAATAAGCAAAATCCTTTCCTCAAGACGTGCGCGGCAGGGATCTCCGGCAAGCGACAACCAACCGGAATCCTTCAGCAAATACACACACCAGCACGCAGGCCGCCCGCACGGGCGGCTCGGCGCAGGAAGCGCGACATGGCACCATTATTGACATTCCCCAAGGGTGGCGTTCACCCCCCCGAAGCAAAACACCTGACCTCCGGACTGGCAGTGGAAACCATGCCGCTGCCCGACGAGCTGGAGATCATCCTGGGCCAGCACATCGGCGCGCCCTGCACCCCCACGGTCAAGGCCAAGGACGCGGTGCAGGAAGGCGACCCCATTGGCGAGGTGACCAAGGGCCTCGGCGTGCCGCTGCACGCGCCGGTGGCGGGCACCATCAAGGCCATTGGCCAGTCCGCCCACCCGATGCGGGTCACCACCCCCTCCATCACCATCCAGGTGGACAAGAGCGCCAAGGCCCCCAACTACACCCGGCAGGACTGGAAGTCGCTCTCCGCCGAGGAGCTGCTCAAGAAGGTGCATGCCGCCGGCATCATCGGCGTGGGCGGCGCCGGCTTCCCCTCCCATGTCAAGCTTTCCCCGCCGCCGGACAACAAGATCGACACCCTGATCCTGAACGGCGCCGAGTGCGAGCCTTACATCACCGCTGACCACCGCCAGATGCTGGAGCAGAGCGACGCCATCGTGGAAGGCGCCCGGGTCATCCTCAAGATCCTCGGCATCCGCGACTGCAAGATCGGCATCGAGAGCAACAAGCCGGACGCCATCTCGGTGATGCGCAAGGCTGCCGCCGCGCTCTCCACCCCCGAGGCGAACATCACCATCTGCCCGCTGCAGGTCAAGTACCCGCAGGGCTCGGAAAAGCAGCTGATCCAATCCATCACCGGCCGCAAGGTGCCGGGCTTTGCCCTGCCCAGCGCCGTGGGAGTGGTGGTGCACAACGTTGGCACCACCAAGGCGATCTACGACGCGGTGGTGCTCGGCAAGCCGCTTTACGAAAAGGTGGTGACCATCTCCGGCAAGGGGATCAAGCGGCCGGCCAACCTGCTGGTCAAGGTGGGCACCAGGGTGCGCGACATCGTCGACTACCTGGGCGGGGTCACCCCGAATCTGGCCAAGATCGTCATGGGCGGGCCGATGATGGGCTTTGCCGTCTCCACCCTGGACATCCCGGTGACCAAGACCACCTCCTCGGTGCTCTTCCTCGCCGAGGACGAGATCGACACCACCCCGCACTCCCAGTGCATCCGCTGCGGCTGGTGCCTTGAGGCCTGCCCCATGGGGCTCGAACCCAAGGAGATCGCCATCCACGTCGAGGCGGGCCGCGCCGAGGACACCGGCCAGTTCGGGGTCTTCGAGTGCTTTGAATGCGGCTGCTGCGCCTTTGTCTGCCCGGCCAAGCGACCGCTGGTCCAGTTCATCCGGCTGGCCAAGATGAAGGCCAAGCGCTGATCCGACCCTGAACGAACACTATTTACCACCTTCAGATAATTAAGGAGAACGGCCATTAACCAGCACGCATCAGAGAACCGGCTGCCCGACGCCCCGAGGGGACTGTGGAAGGTTTCCGTCTCCCCGCATGTGCGGAGCAGTGAATCGGTCGAAAAAATCATGTGGACCGTGGTGGCCTGCCTGGTGCCGCCCCTGGTCCTGTCGGTCTTTGTCTTCGGCATCCGCTCCCTGCTGATCACCGCCGTGAGCGTGGCAAGCTGCGTGGCCGTTGAGTACATGAGCCAGAACGCCCTGGGCCGTCGGGTCACCATCAAGGACGGCAGCGCGGTGCTCACCGGCATCCTGCTGGCCTTTGTCATCCCGCCCGGCGTCTCCCCGCTCCTGCCAATCCTCGGCGCGGTGATGGCCATCTACATCGGCAAACATCTGCTGGGCGGCATCGGCTACAACATCTTCAACCCCGCCCTGCTCGGCCGCGCCTTCCTGCTCGCCACCTTCCCGGTGGCCATGACCTCGGCCTGGCTGCCGCCGCTGCATGACGCGACCGCCATCTTCTCCACCCTGGCCAACCCGGTGGACGCGGTGGCCACCGCCACCCCGCTGGCGGTGCTGAAGACCCAGGGCCTTGCCGCCTTCACCGAGCAGTTCGGCAGCGGCGCCTCCCTCTACACCAACTTCCTGCTCGGCTTCCGGCCCGGCTCCATCGGCGAGACCTCCGGCCTGCTCCTGGTGCTGGGCGGCCTCTACCTGCTTTTCCGAGGCTACATCACCTGGCATATCCCGGTTTCCACCCTGGCCTCCATCGCGCTCTTCACCTGGATCTTCGGCGGCCAGAGCGGCCTGATGAGTGGTGATCCGCTCCTGGCCATCCTCTCCGGCGGCGCCCTGCTCGGTGCCATCTACATGGCCACCGACTACGTCACCTGCCCCACCAACAAGACCGGCCAGCTGATCTTCGGGGCGGGCGTGGGCGCGCTTACCGTGCTGATCCGCCTCAAGGGCGGCTACCCGGAAGGCATCTGCTACGCCATCCTCCTGATGAACCCGGTGAGCCCGGTGCTGGACACCTTCTTCAAGCCCAAGCGCTTCGCGCCGCCCCAGGGAGGTGCGAAATGAAGAACATCCTTACCATCATCTTCCGGCTCACCGTCTCCTGTATCCTGGCCGGTCTGGTCATGGGCGCCACCTTCGTGCTCACCAACAAGGCCAAGAAGCACAACGAGCACGTCAACGAGCAGAAGGTCATGCTCCGGCTGCTCGGCTACACCGACAAGCACCCTGCCCCGGCCTCCCTGGCCCTGCACGAGGTGTATCGCTACCTGATCGGCGAGGGCGACAGCCTGACCATGGGCTATCTGGTCCCCACCAAGTCCGAGGGAGCAGGCCATGGCTCCTTTGCCTTTGTCACCATCGATCTTGCCGGCAACTTTGTCAGCCAGTCGCCGGTGACCCTTGCCGAGGAGCAGGCCGGCGAGGCCGAACCACGGCTCAAGGCGATCCAGGCAGCTGTGGGCGGCAAGAATGTCCGCTACGCCGACCAGACCATCGTCGCCACGGTGGACGGCCAGCGCAGCGCCTACCTGCTGCCCGGCCGCTACCCTGGCTTCAAGACCTTCATCGAGTCAATGGTAGCGCTCGATCCCAAGTTCACCATCCTGGGGCTTGAGATCATGGGCCACGAGGAAGACCCGGGCCTGGGTGGCGAGATCGTCCAGAAGTACTTCAAGAACCAGTTCAAGGCCAAGCCGGTGGACAAGGTCAAGGTGCTCGACGTGGTCAAGACCCCGCTGCCCGAAGAGTACCGCGAGGCCCTGGAGGCCGACGGCACCGAGGCCATGGACGCCGAGGCGATCGCCAAGGTGGAGGCGTCCTACAAGGACAAGGACATCTATGCCATCACCGGCGCCACCATCTCCAGCCGCGCGGTGACCAACGGCGTCAAGGGCATGGTCAAGAAGTTCGCCTACCGCATCGCCATCCTGGACAAGGTCCTGGCGGAGCAGCAGATCGCGACCCCGTTCTAAGAAGCGTAACCGGAACCCAATCCGCGGAGATACGATCGTGGCTACAGACAAGACCAACATGCAACTGGTGGTCAACGGGATACTCAACGAGAATCCCATTTTCCGGCTGGTGCTCTCCATGTGCCCGGCGGTGGGCATCAGCACCTCGGTGATGAACGGCTTCATGCTGGGGGTGGCGGTGCTCTTCGTGCAGGTCTTTTCCAGCTGCACCATCGCGCTGTTCAAGAACGTCATCCACCCCCGCATCCGCATCCCAACCTACACCCTCACCATCGCCACCTGGGTAACCGTCATCGACATGGTGCTGGCAGCCTACATGCCCGAGGCCTACGCCAAGATGGGCATCTTCATCAAGCTGATCGTGGCCTTCGCCATCATCACCATGCGCCTGGAGATGTTCGCCTGCAAGGAGACGGTCACCGCCTCCTTCTTCGACGGCATCGGCATGGGGCTTGGCTTCATGTTCGGCATGATGGCCCTTGGCCTGGTGCGCGAACTCCTGGGCATGGGCACCATCCTGGGCTACGACGTGCTCGGCTTCAAGCCGCTCCTCTTCTTCATCCTGCCCTTTGCCGGCTTCTTCTGCGTCGGCCTGATGATGGCCTTCTTCAACTACGCCGAGATCGTCTACAAGCGTTCCAGACAACAGGCCTGAGCCATGACAACGACCATGTTCAAACGCATCCTCCTGCCGCTGCTGCTCCTGCTTGGCCTGGCCACCGTTGCCCAGGCGGGTGAACTGATCGCCTCCAAATCCTTCGGCAAGGCCAACGAGATCATCCTCGACTTTACCGCGCCGCTCGACAAGGGGTTGGCCGAGAACCCGGCCAGCTACACGGTCTACGAGGAGAAGGACCCGGACATCCGCCTGGAGGTGGGGAGCGTCCAGCTCTCCGCGGACGGCAAGAACGCCACCCTCACCTTCCGCGAGCCGCTCAACACCGTGCAGCCGCACGTGGTCACCATCAAGGACGCCTCCGCCGCCGACAAGGCGCTGGCCAGCATCCGGGTGATCAAGCCCTACCTGGGCTATCTGCTCTCCATCCTGGTGAGCGCGCTTCTGATCAACAACTTCGTCTTCACCAAGTACCTGGGGCTCTGCGTCTTCTTCGGCACCTCCAAGCGCAAGGACACCGCCAAGGGCATGGGGCTGACCTTCACCATCGTCATGGTGGTGAGCGCCATCATGAGCTGGTTCTTCTACCAGTTCATCATGAAGCCATACGGCCTGAACTTCCTGCAGATCGTCATCTTCATCGGCCTGGTGTCGCTCACCGTCCAGGCGGTGGACACGATCCTGCGCAAGGTCAACCCGGCGCTTTTCAACGCCTTCGGCGTTTACCTGGTGCTGGTGATCGCCAACTGCGTCATCATCGCGGTGCCGCTGATACTCGCGGACAACGAATACAACTTTCTGGAATCCTTCATGCTGGCCCTGGGCGCCGGCAGCGGCTTCCTGCTGGCCCTCTATCTGATGAGCTCGGTGCGGGAGCGCATGGAGCTGGCCAACATCCCGCCCACCTTCAAGGGCGTGCCCATCGCCTTTATCGTGGCCGGCCAATTCGCCCTGGCCTTCCTCGGATTTTCCGGGCTGAACCTCTTCTAAGCACTAGGTACGGTTATGGACCCACAACTGATTAAACTTGCCCTGGGCGGCATCGCCCTGCTCGGCTGCATCGGCCTCTTCTTCGGCATCGGCCTGGCCATGGCGGCGCACAAGTTCGCGGTGGAGGCAGACCCCAAGATCGAGGCGGTGCTGCACTCCCTGGCCGGCGCCCAGTGCGGCGGCTGCGGCTACCCGGGCTGCGAGGGCTACGCCATCGCGGTGGTCACCAACCCCGATGTCCCGCCCAACCTGTGCTACCCCGGCAAGGAGGCGGTGGCCGCCAAGGTGGCCGAGATCACCGGCAAGAAGATGACCGCCATGGAAGACATGATCGCCACTGTCCGCTGCTCCAGGGTCGAGGGCCGGGTGAGCCACAAGCACGAGTACATCGGCTTTGCCTCCTGCACCGCCGCCAACCTTGGCTTTGGCGGCCCCTCCGCCTGCCAGTACTCCTGCATCGGCCTGGGCGAGTGCGCCGAGGCCTGCCCCTTCGATGCCATCACCATGGTGGACGGCTTCCCGCAGATCAGCCCGGACAAGTGCGTGAGCTGCGGCACCTGCGTCAAGGTCTGCCCCAAGAAGGTGATCGAGCTGATGACCTTGAAGGCCAGGGTGCACGTGCCCTGCTCCACCAAGGATCTGGGCAAGGACGTGCGCAAGGTGTGCGAGGTGGGCTGCATCTCCTGCCAGATGTGCGTCAAGAAGTGCCCGGCTGGCGCGGTCAGCTACGAGGGCGGCCTGATCAAGGTCGACCACCCCAAGTGCATCGAGTACGGACCGGAGTGCAAGGAGATCTGCGTGGAGAAGTGCCCGCGCCACATCATGAGAAGGTACGAAGGCAGGAAGGTCATCGCCCGCAACGCTGCGGACGGCCTGAAGATGGCCTCCTGATACGATAAACGATCCAAACGACACGCATCCCTTTCCGCCTCTTTCCGAGAGCTGGGGTGAGGGAAAAAGTCATACAGCTAAGCATCGAGGAAACGATGATGAACAGCAAGAACACCAGCCGTTGTGATGAGCAGAGAAGATCCTTCCTGAAGCTGTCCGGCCTGCTCGGCCTGGGGGCGGCGGCAACCGTTGTCCTGCCCGCGGCCAAGGCCGAGGCGGTACTCTTCGGCAACCGGGAGCACAAGGTCTCCGACACCCGGTTGATCATGGGCTCCTACCTGAACATCACCGCCATCCACGCCTCCCGCGACCAGGCCCAGCATGCCATCGGCCTGGCCAACGAGGAAATCGACCGCCTCTGCACGCTGCTGAGCCGACACGACAGCGCCACCCCCTTGAGCCGGCTCAATGCCGAAGGCAAGCTTGCGGGCGCGCCCGCCGAGGTGCTTGAGGTGGTGGCGCGCTCCCTTTACCTGAACCGCCAGACCAACGGCGCCTTCGACATCACGGTCAAGCCGGTGCTCGACCTGTACAAGTCCCGCTTCGATGCTGGCAAGACCCCGAGCGAGGCCGAGATTGCCGCCCTGTTGCCGCGGATGGGCAGCGAGCATATCCGCTTCTCCGCCGGCAACATCGGCTTTGGCCGCGAGGGCATGGGCATCTCCCTGGACGGCATCGCGCCCGGCTACATCGTGGACCGCGCCGCCCAGGTCTTGGCCGCCAACGGGGTGAGCAACTTCCTGATAAATGCCAGCGGCGACATCCTGGCCAGCGGCACCGCCGAGAAGGGCAAGCCCTGGACCGTGGCCATCCAGGACCCGAGCAAGCAGAAGGGATACCCGGACGTGGTGCGGCTCTCCAAGGGCGCCATCTCCACTTCCGGCGACTACGAGATCTTCTACGACCAGGAGCGGCTCTTCCACCACATCGTGGATCGCCGCACCGGCCACTCGCCCACCACGCTGACCAGCGCCACGGTCACCGCCTCCTCCTGCATGGATGCCGACGCCCTGGCCACCGCCCTCTGCGTGCTGCAACCCGCGCAGGCAGTGGCCCTGATTGACGCAATGCCGGGCCACGGCTGCTACCTGATCGGCCGGGACGGGGCCACCAGCAAGTCGCGGAGCTGGCAGGCGTAAGTTCCATTCAGCGTACTCTTCCCGCCAAATCACAAAGCCCCTCCGCCTGACCAGGCAGAGGGGCTTTTTTGTTATCAAACAAGCTCAACACATACCTCTCTGCAGAGGTCGAATGAACGGATTTTCTCGGGGTTCCTCCTTGATGGGCATCCCCCAAAATCGGTGAATATTTCTTCCTCCGGGGCAGGAGGGACTGCCAGGGAACCATCCTCTCAAGCTATTTTTTAAAAGTCAGGGATGGGCTATTCTCTTTGTTTTCTACGCAGGGGAAATCCTCTGCCGGAATGGAGCCCCCCCCTTCTTCTCGTGCGCTGACGATCTTCTCTTCTCCTGAGACAGAACACCAACCCGCCAACAATTGTTTGCACCCACCTCGCTCGGGCAGATCACGAGGTCAAGCGTAAACCCCGCAGGCGAAATATACCGAGGTTCCTGGGAGCTTAACGACATAGGTGCTCTTCAGGGACGGCGTCGTGGCGCCGGGCTTGGGCCACCAATAGCTTACCCAGCCCTGCCCAGCAGAGTTTGCTGTCTTGAGCAGCTCTATAATAAACTTTTTACCCTTAATATCTTCCAATCCACTGAGATCGGGTCCAACCAGCTTCTCCGGCATGATCGGGTGCGCCACCAAGGTCACCTCTGATGTCGACCCCGCATACACATACAGCTCATCCCCTTGCATGAAGGGGCCGTTCTTATCCTGGATAGCAGCCAGAGTCGCCTGAACCCCCTTTTTTTGGGCCATAACGATGGCCTTTCCCACCAGCTTCCGGGCCTCCTCGCGAAGGTGCCCCCCTTCCAAATTCACGGCCAATTCCGCGATGGTATGACGCAGGCTTTCGGTATGCTCCTCCAACTGCACCGAAGACTGGGCACCGGCCGAGGCGAGTTCCACGTTTTCGCGGCTGACTCCTCCCAACTGCATCATGGCGGCGGCGATCTGTTCAAGATCACCCCGCTGCTGTTCGGACGCACTGGAAATCTCGAGGACCAGACCAGCCACCTTGTTGGTGGCGGCGGACATCTCGGTAAATTTGTTTTCAGTCTGATCGACAAGGGCAACTCCAGCCGTCACCTTCTCCAAAGAATTCTGGATCATATCCTGCGTCTCGCGGGCCGCCTTGGCCGCCCGCAAGGCGAGATTGCGCACCTCCTCGGCCACAACCGCGAACCCCGCTCCGGCTTCCCCTGCGCGGGCCGCCTCCACCGCCGCGTTCAGCGCTAGCAGATTCGTCTGGAACGAAATCTCGTCGATATTTTTGATGATTTTACTGATCTCCTGACTGGCTGAGGAAATTTCACCCATGGCAGTGGAAACCCGCCGCATGGATTTTCCGGAATCCTCAACCATGCGTTGCGCGTCCTGCATCAATCCTCTGGCAGCCATGGCTTTTTCAGCATTCTGCGCGGTGCCGGACATCACCTGCTCGACGCCGGAGGCTGTTTCTTCAAGATGCCCGGCCTGCTCGGCCGCTCCTTGGGATATTTTTTTCGAGGTGACAAAGGCATCGGCGGTCGTGCATTCAACCTCGTCCATGATCGTCTTGAGAAATTCCATGGATTTCAACAGGGCTTTGGGGTTGATCAAAAACGCAAAAATGCCGGAAAGCACCAAGAGCACGAAAAGAAAACCCAGCAAACCGATCTGGATGGAACTCAGAGCGGCTTGCTGGGTCATGAAACTGCCCACGGCGAGCAATGCGACTACAATGTTGATCCCCAACAGGATCAAAATCTTCATTTTCAGGTTCACGTTCTTCTCCCCCATATAAAATCCAACAAGCACAACAACAGGCTGGCCACAGCCTGTAACGCATTACAAAAGCGAGTATTGCATCGCCAGCCGGTGCTTCCATGGCAGGCGCGATCCATCTTAGCATTTACCCAAAAAACACACCACAATTCGTCAGTGCTGTTTGCAGAATAAAGCGAAGAGGTGGTTTGGGAAAGAAACTGCCCCCGATCTTTTCTCATCTTTGCCTGATTCCAGGGGTCCCGACAGCGCATGGCTTGTAAGATGCCCTGAAAATGTCAAACCCGCTAACAATATGGGGTCAGGGGGGTGGGAGAGAAATGGGTCGTACAATCAAACACGAGACAGATGCCTGACAGGGAATCGGCAGCCACCTTGCATGGCAGCAGACGCCCTGGCCAAGGCTCTTTGTGTGTTGAAACCTGAGCATGGCGCAGCCACCACCAACCGCTTGCCCGGCCATAACAGTTACCTGATCGGCGGGTACGTCGCCACCAGCAAGTCGCAGTGCTGGCATGCGCATGCTCCCCCCTTTCAGCACCTATAAAAAAGCCACCTCGCCTGACATGGCGGCGGGGCTTTTTTTATTGACGCAACCCGCCATCTGCTTCATATAGTAATGGTTAGGGATGAATTGGGTATCCTCTCCGACTCACCAGACGTTGGGATGATTACAACAATCCGGAATTATTCGGAATCCATATAACATCCCTCCCTAGGACAAAAAACGGAAATTCGGCACCAATACCCAGACAGGGGAATGGGTTTTCCCTCCTATTTTGCCTCGGCACACCCCTTGTCTAAGAGAAATCCGGAAATCCGTATAACATTATGTTCGGCTTTGAAATATTTGATACTGAATAAGATATTAATGGCAAGGTGAAGAGATGTTTCTAAAAAAAATCCAGATTGAGAATTACAGATCGATTGACAATCTAACAGTGGATGTAAATGAGAATTG
>JBMONS010000027.1:0-63260 GCA_049323635.1 Thermodesulfobacteriota bacterium | reverse complement strand
CCGGGTGGTGGCGCACCGGCTGGATCGCTCCTTTCTCATCCTCAATCTGGTGGAGCGGGACACGGCCTGCTACGCCCCGCCGCAAGAAAACAGCGACTGCCTGGGGATTGCCGCGGTCGCTCCGTTGCCGGAACTGGTGGTCACCAGGAGTGAGGGTGTGTACTGATGGCGCTCGCCTCCAACCAGCTCTCCCTGGTCATCCCCACCTCGGACGGTCCCCTGGAGGGGGTGCTGCTTTACGCCGACAATGTCTGTGCCGAGGCGGGGGTGCTGCTCTGCCCGCCTCATCCCCTGCTCGCCGGCAACATGGACAACAACGTGGTGCGGGCGGTGGCCAGCCGTTGCGCCGGCCTCGGGCTTGCCGTGCTGCTCTTCAACTACCGGGCCGTGGGCAGGAGTTTCCGACCGGAGCCGGAGCTGCCCCTCTTCGAGTACTGGCACCGCCTGGACACCGCCGGGGATTTCACCGCCATCATCGAGGACGCCCAGGCTGTCCTTCAGTTGAGCCGCCGGTACTTCCAGCGGCAGCACCTCATCGGCTACTCCTTTGGCGCCTACATCGCGGCCGGCCTGATCGACCAGACAACCGCCAGCTACACCGCCATCACCCCGCCGCTCATGGAGCACGACTTCAGCCCGCTCAACGACCTTGCCGTTCCCGGGCTCCTTGTCGAGGCGGAGAACGAACCGCTGCTGGCGCCAAGCCAGTCTTTAATCGGGGCAAACCATATCCTTCGCCGCACCCTCGCGGACACGGACCACTTCTTTCTGGGCAGGGAGGAGGAGCTTGCCGGGATGGTGGCGGGGTTTGTGGCGGAGCATTCGCCAGGGCCACAATAAGATGGGCCCCTCTTCCAAGGGAGGGGGGGAGGAAGAGGGGCCCGGGATGGTGCGAAGTCAGGAGGAATTACTTCGTCCTGGCAGCGCCTTTAAGTTTCATGGGGTCGCCCTTGTATCCCAGGGCCTTCCAGTCGAGCCTGCCGCCATTGGTGTTGTGGCAGGCGTTGCACTTCAGGGCGTCGCTGGCCGGCGCCACCATGTGGTTGATCCGCCAGTACATCACCGTGGGAGCGAAGGCATAGCTGCCGCTGTACGGGAGGCCGCTGGCCTCGCTGCCCGCCCGGAGCGCCTTGTCCCAGTCAAAGTTCTTCCAGTAGGCGTCCTTGTCCTCCTTGTTGGAGGGCCACACCTTCGGGGTCAGGAAGTACTTGTTCTCCTTGTCGTAAGCCTGCTTGCCGCTGTGCATTTTGAAGGGGTAGATCTTGGCATTCATGTCCTTGATGCTGCCGGCAGGCGCGTTCAGCTCGGTGACCTTGGCGGGATCGATCTTGTCGCCGCGCAGATAGACCGAAGCGCTGCCGTTGTACCACTTGTAAACAGGCTGCACGTTCTGGGCCCACTTGAAGTGGCCCTTCTTCTTGTCGTAGCCCTCGCGCTTTTCCTCTCCGAAGACCTGCTCCTCCACCTTGAGGTCCTGTCCAGCGGTGGACCAGTCCCACTCCATCTTGGTGGGCATCTTCTTGGCAAAGGTGGGGATATGGCAGGTCTGACAGGCCACCGTGGCGGTATGCTTGTTCAGCCGGTCGCTCTTGTGGGGCTTGGCGTCGTGGCAGGCATTGCAGTCGGTGTGATTCTTGCCGCCGGGGGTTACCACCATGGCGTTGCCGGCAATCTGGTGCTCCTTGGTGGCGTGGCACTCGGTGCATTGGAAGTTCAGGCTGTCGGATCCCATGTGGAAGTCGATGGCCTTGGTGGGCTTGCCCATGGATGAGTCGATGTCGCCGTGCTTGACGTTGTTGCCGCCGCCGCCGAAGCCATGGCAGGCCACGCAGTTCTGACGGGTGGGCTTGCCGGCGCTCTGGGCCGCGGCGACCAGATCCACCGGCTTGGCATCCAGTTCGGGGTTGCCGGTAAAGCCGAAAGGCATGCCGGCTCCCGGAGGCGCCTTCTTGTAGGTGCCGGTGTTGTCATGGCAGACCAGGCAGTCCACCCGGGTCTTGTCGTTGAAGTCGAATTTGGCGTCCTTCCAGCCGTAGCTGATGTGGCAGCTGGTGCAACGCGGCCAGTTGCTGTCCAGCGAGATGCAGAAGTTGTTGATGGCGTTCTTCTTGCCCAGCGTGACCTTGCCCTTCTTGCCGGCGATCTCCTGCTCGCTGGCCCAGGTCCAGTGGGTAGTCTTCATCACCTCCATGGCGGCGTTCTCATGACACTCAAGACACTTCTTGGTCACGTCCATCGGGGTGGCGAACGGCCCGGTGATTTCCTTGTGGGTTTCGCCCGCCAGGACCGGGGTCCCGGTGGCCACGGCGGATGCAACCAGCAACGCCGAAAGCATGTTGTACTTTTTCATGGTGTTCCTCTCTCCTCCTTGCATAATGTTTGCGCAAATCCCCCTTACGGTGACGGCTAGGCCAGGATGATGCAGCCTGTTGCTGTCCCTCGGTTGCGTAAGCAAATAGGACGCCAAAGAATGCGCCTTCGCGCAGTTGCCTGTGAATGCGCTATTCTTGGGATTGAGAAAGGAATTGGCGCCAAACAACCGGCGCAAGAACCGTTGACGCCGTGGCGTATTGCCCTGCTAACCTGTGGATTTCGCGAAATTTATAAACGAAAAAGAATTATGACTTTGCAAATCGGTTTGCAGGGGAATCCGGGGTGCCGATCAAGCTTTTCGATTCAGCGGGGAAGAGATTCCCGATTGGCAGCCTCACGGATTTCGGCGGTGGATTTTGTGGCGAGCCAGGCGCGATGAAGAGCCAGAGGGTTGAGCTCCGGCAAGGTTTTCGCACCCAAGGCGAAGCTTGCGCCATACAAGGCCAGGGCTGGCGGCAGGCTGACGCAGAAGGCGGTGTCCGGGTTCAACGCCATGGTGTGGGTTAAGCCGGAACTGGCAAGCTTGGCGCACACCATGGCCCACAAAACACGGACAAAGGCGCCCCTGGCTTGATGAAACAGGCGACGCACCGCCAGCAACTGCGCCACCCCGCCCAGGATCAACGAAACCAACAGGGTCTCGCGGATGATTCGCAGACTCAGCCGCTCCAGGTCGCGACCGAGCAGATCGGTGATCAACCAATAGAGATCAGCGGAAACCTCGTCGTGGAAGACCTGGCCGATGACGGTGTGACGATAGACATCCCATACCCCGGCAAGAAAGGAAAGGGTTCCCCAGGTCAACAGGTTCACACAGACGGCCAGGATCACCAAACGAACCGCCGCCGCGAGCACGCCGCGCAGCCAGAGCAGCGTCTGCCTCCGCAAACCGCGGAGTGAATCACGCCAGCCGGGGAAATACCGCTCAACCCAGCCCCGTAGTCCAGCGGGCATCCCGTTTTCCAGAAAGCGGATCAGACGCTCCAAGACTGTTTCCTGAGGGCTTACAGGGTCGTGTTGCCAGGAGGGAAACAGAGCGAAGCCTCCCGCACCCGGCCCGCCAGGCGATGCTCCAGATAGTCGGCCACCCGGGGCACCATGTCATCCAGATAATGACCAATCTCCGCCTCGGAGGCAGTGGTTCTGGTCTGGCAGAAGAGGCACTTGCGCTCGCCGCCGCCGGTGGAGGGGAGCCCCAGATCCTCAAGCACATGGCGGGTGACCATGCGGTCGTCGAACTCGTCATAGACCGGAAAGGTGGTGCGGATGCCGAATCGATCGGAGAGTTTCGCCACCTTCTCCATGAACACCGCGGTCTGTTCCGGATAGTACCCCTGTTTGCTGGTGTAGCCCGCCACGAGAACCGGCACGAAATGTTCGGTGCAATACAGGATGGCGCGGGCATGCATGGCCAGCTTGCAGGCTACGCAGACCAGGTTCTTGCCATTGTAGCGCGGCATCAACTCCTCGTACCAGTCGAGCCACAGCCCTTGGAAGAGCCGACCGGTGTCCAGTTCAACCATCTGCGCCTCGGGAACCCTGGCGGGATCGGGGGCGGTGGCCAGCAGGATCTTGCGGGCGGTTTCAAAGCGGTTTCTGGGGAAATCGGCAAATCGGCCCATGCCGTTCAGCATGTGCAGCAAATGGATGCGCACCGGCCTCCCCAGGGCGTGATGGTGTCCGCTGCTCGCCAGCGCATAGAGGGCAAGGGAATCCGTGCCGCCAGAGTAGAGAATCGCCAGCTCCTGTTTATGCATCCTCTCCTTCCTTGTGAATCCCATATGTGAGAAACAATTCCCCGGTTTCGGCAATCTCACAGCCAAGCAGCCGCAGTTCCAGAAAAGGGTTGCCCAGGGGGGCAACGCCCGCGCAAAGCGAGGCAGCTCGACGATCGCCGGAAAGCTTGGGGGTGAGGGTGAGCAGTAATTCGTCAACCACCCCTTCCCGAAAGCAGGCATGGTTGAGCCGGCCGCCGCCCTCGACCAGCAGCGATGTCACCCCAAGCCCGGACAGATGCGCAAGGCAGGCGCGGATGGAAAGGCCTTCCTCGGTCTGGGGCACCGCCACCACCGTTGCCTGGCCGTCCAGGCGAAGTCGGAGCGGGTCCGCAGCTGCCTGGGAGGTAAAGATCAGCGGTGGCGGCCCTTCTGCAAAAAGCTTGCGGCCGGAGACAGGGATATCGCCGCTTGCGGTGAGAATCGCCCGGATGCGCCCCTCCGGCAGCCGCCCGCCTGTGCCGCGCATCTCTGGGTCGTGCTGGCGCAGAGTTTCGGCTCCCATCAGGCTTGCGTCGGTGCAGTCCCTCGCCTTCTCAAGGCGCAACCGGTCCAGATGGCTGCCACACAGGGCCGGCCCGATGCGGCCACACACGGTACTTGCCGCGATGACCGTCACCCGCATTCCCGTGTCCCTAACTCATTTTGCCCCATGCCAAGCGAACGGGCATGGTGTATAGTCTGGCAAATCATCAGCCTTTATCCCACGAGGAAATCATGTCTTCTGCCTGCCGTCCCACCTTGGCCAGCTTCCGCCATCTCGATTTTGACGACACCACCTACTCCCTCTGCCCCGAGGAGTCGCCGACTCCCTGCCCCGCCCTGCTTGGGTCGGTGGGCCGGGTCGGCATCCTGCACCCGCCCATCCTGCGGGATACGGGAGGGGCGAAGATGCGGATCGTCACCGGCCGCCGGCGCATGCTGGCTGCCAAGGAGGCCCGCCGGGACATCTCCACCGCCTGCTTGATAATGCCGGAAGATTCCAGCGAGGAGGATGCCCTGGTCATCAGTCTGGAGGACACCATACTGCGCGGCAACGTCTCCATGGCGGAACAGGCGATTTTTTTCAGCAAGATCCTGGATTTTGTCGACGAAGCGCATGCAGCCCGGCGTTTTTTGCCTCTCCTCGGTCAAGCGCCAAACCCGGAAACGGTGGGGCAGTTGCTGGAGTTGCTCGATCTGGAGGAACGGTTGCTGCTGGCGGTTCATCAAGGAGTTCTCCATGCCGGCGTGGCCCGTTCCCTCCGTGGGTTGAGCTTTATCGACCGGCTGTCGCTTTTCGAGGCCATGGAGGCGGCCGGCCTCCCACCTGCCGATCAGCACCGTTTTGCCTTGGGGTGCCGGGAGTTGGCCACCCGGCAGGGGAGTTCGATCATGGCGGTGCTGGCCGAACCCGGGCTGCGCCAGGTGCTTGCCGGGCAGGACGACCCTGCCGGCAAGGCAGGTCAGCTGATGCAGTGGCTGGAAGGCCGCGGGGTGGGCGGGGAATGATCGGGTTACCCATCCTATTCCCTGCTGGCGGGGCATCGCCTGACTAGTCCGCCTTTGCCTCGGGCCCGGCAAAGCCCATCCGCTCCAATCCTTCCATCTCTTTCTTGAAACATTCCGGGCAGACGCCATGGCTGAAGTTCGCCTCGGAATGTGCACGGATATATGCCTCCATCTTATCCCAGGTTCCGACTTCATTGCGGATTTTCCCACAGTAGGAGCAGATTGGAATAATCCCTTTGAGCACCTTCAGCTCTGCCAGCGTCTTGCGCAACTCGGCCACCAGCCGCTCCTGCTTCTCCTCAAGCAGGGTCCGCTCCCGGTCCGCCCTGGCAGCCCAGAGGAACGGCACAATCAAGGCGAGCACCCCAAAGGCCATGACCGTGGTCAGATACTCGACCTTTTCCGCCAGCGGTTCTTCTTCTCCCTCAAAGCCAAGGAACTTCCCAATCGTTTCCTCAAGGGAAAACTCCCAAAAAACCGCCAGCACGAGGAGCGAGACGGCTATCAGCAGGTACTGTTTCACAATGTTCCGCATGCCCCCCTCCTTTTGTCCTCCACCTGAATGACACAAACTCTTTGGTTGCATTCTCTGGGCAAAACGCGCGATAATTTTACCAACAAGAACATGGCGGGATTCTCTCTTTACCCTATACCAATCCGGCCAAGCTCCACAAGCCGCAAATTCCTGCTTCGCCACGACAGTTCCTGATTTTTCACTTCAAGGGGGGCAGCCATGTGGATACGTCTTGGGTTTAAGGGCCGACATCCTTTCCTGGTTGTGATCACCATGGCATGGCTCGTCTCCGTGCCAGTCCTGTCCTTTTCCGCCCCATTGAAGGTTGTTCTCGCCTGCGGGGTGCAATCGCGGCCGGTTCTGGAGTTTGTCCAAAACCAGGGATACTTTACCGGCCAGGGGCTGGATGTTACCCTCAACTCCTACGTCATGGGCAAGGAGGGGGTGGAACGGATGTTTGCCGGCGAAAGCGATTTTGCCATCTCCGCGACAGGGCCTGTGGCCCATCTCGCCATGGATAGGCAGGATTTGCGTGTTGTTGCTTCACTCTATCACCACAGCAACATCAGCCAGATTGTGGCGCTCAGAAACCGTGGCATTTCCGGGCCAAAGGATCTCCGGGGCAAGCGGATCGGGGTTTCCCAAAATACCATGCCCCACTTTTTCGCCGATATGCTCCTGAGTAAAAACGGAATACCGTCCAGCGAGGTAACCTGGGTATTTCGTGACGGCGAGGCCCTTTTCGATCTGCTGACTTCGGACGGCGCCGACGCCATCGCTTCGGTCTCCTATCCCGCCATCGTTCTTGCCAGAAAGCTTGGCAGCGACAAGGCTGTGGCATTCGGGGATGCCGGGCTTGCCTTCAACAACATGTTGCTGGTCTCGAAGCAAGAGACACTCGCCCGGCGTCCAGAGGCTGCGGACAGATTGTTGCGGGCCTTGCTGCAGGCCGAGGAATATCTCGCCGCCCATCCGGACAAACTGCCACGGCTTCTCTTCCCTGATCAGAAGATAAACGATTTGGATGCCCGCCTCATGGCGAGTGACTACCATTTCAAGATTGGGTTGCCCGTGGTGTTGTTGCGCGCCATGGAGGAGTTCTCACGTTGGTCCATGGAAAACGGGTTCAGCAAGCCGAAAGCGAACACCAACTTTTCCGAACTAATCGATGCGGCACCCTTGCGCCGGGTGGCTCCCGAAACTGTTGCCATTGGAAAGTAAGGGCCGAACCCAAAGAAATGGGATAAGAAAACGAAGGGCCAGGAACAGACGAGTTTGTTTGTGCATTCGGGAAACGCGAAGCTGGAAGAAGACATGAATACGAAAATGTTTTGGGGGTTGGTGCGGGCTGTTCTCCTCGTGGCGGCAACAGTTATTACGGCTACGCCATCGCCTGCCGCTCCGAAGCCACAAACAATCGTCATCGCCTGCGGAGTGCAGCCAAAACCTTTGCTCGAGATCGCCCAAAAACAAGGATACTTTGCAGCGGAAGGACTGGAAGTTTCACTGCAAACCGTGTTGTTGGGCAAGGAGGCCCTGGAAAAATTATTTTCAGGAGATTGCGATTTTGCCATCCCGGGCGCGAGTCCGGTGGCCCACTATGGGCTTCTCCGTGACGACTTCCGGGTCATTGCCTCGCTCTATCACAACAACGATATCAATCGGATCGTGGCGCGCCAGGATCGCGGCATTGCTTCTCCCAAAGACCTCAAAGGGAAGCGGATTGGCGTGAGCCCCAATACCGCTCCCCACTTCTTTGTCGACCTGCTGTTAAGCAAGCATGGCATCAACGCCAAGGAGGTGACCTGGGTGTTCCGGGAGGGTCCAGCTCTGGCCGCGTTGCTTGCGGATGACAGCGCCGACGCCATAGCCACGGTAAGCCAACCAGCGCTTTCCCTGGCAAAGAAGCTCGGAGACAAGGTGGTGCTGTTCAACGACCCGACCATCTGCCACAACAACATTGTCGTCACCGCCATGCGCCAAACCCTGGCCAGTCGACCGGACGTGGCGGACCGTCTTCTGCGCGCCCTGATCAAAACGGAACAGTATGTCGCCAGCCATGCGGAGGATCTCTCCCGCATTTTCATCCTGGATTCCAGTCTGGGTGAAGATGAGGCGAAAATCCTTGCCAAGGACTATTATTTCAAGGTGGGGTTGCCACATGTCTTGTTGCTGAACCTGGAGGAGATGGCTCGCTGGTCTGCGGAAAACGGGTTTACCAAAGCAACCAGGCCTCTTGATTCGCTGCGCCTCGTCGATCCCGGGCCCATGCGCCGGGTTGCTCCCAGCGCGGTGACTCTTGAAAAGACAGGAGGAAGATAATGTTTCTCCGATCACGCCATGGCTTTCTGTTTCACTTTTTTCTCTGCCTGTTCATGTTCTGGGCCGGCATGGGGCTTCTCGGCTGCTCGGATCAAAAAAAAGACCAGTCCGCCGGCAAGACCGCTGTTTCGATCTGCGTTGGGGGCATGGTTTCTCCGCTTAGCGCCATTGCCGAGATCCAGGGGTTTGACGCGCGGGAGGGCCTTGCTGTTTCCCACCGACAGCTCAAGGATGGCAAACTGGGCATGGATGCGATGTTGGCGGGGGAATGCGATTTTTCCATAAACGCAGAGCCCCCCATTGTGCAGCGGGGGTTCACCCATGATGATTTTGTCATCCTGGCAACGCTCAGAACCTCGGACAATGCTTCCAAGATCATCGCTCGCCGCGACAAAGGAATAACGAGAAGCTCCGATCTGAAAGGGAAAAAAATAGGCGCCCGCAAGCATGTGCTTTCTCATTTTTTTCTCGCCATGTATCTGCAAAAAAACGGGATAGCGCCCGACGAGGTGCGAATAGAATTCTTTGAGGACTCCAAAAAACTCCCGGAGGCAATCAATCAAGGAATTATCGACGCCTACGCTAGCGCCAACGTACATATCATGACGGGGAAACAGCTGCTTGGCAAGAACGCGCTTGTCCTCGAGGAGCCCGGCCTCTGCCTGAATAGCGCATATCTCCTGGCGCGCAGGGTGTGGGTAGATGCAAACCAGGAGGTTGTTCGCCGCTTGCTCGCCGCCCTCCTTGCCGCGGAAGATTTTGCGGATAAGCAACCGGGTGAGGCGCAGGCCATGCTGGCCAAGCACCTCACCCTGCCCGCCCCGGAAGTGGAGGCGATTTTCAGGTCCTCGCGATTGACGGTTTCTCTGCCGCAGCCATTGCTTTTCTCCCTTGAGGACCAGGCACGCTGGCAGATCGACACCGGACAAACCACGGTCCGCCAGCCTCCCAACTACATGACCTTCTTCCGTCCCGAGTTTCTTCGCTCCCTGCGACCGGCGGCGGTCACCATGCCCCAATGAGCCAGGGTGCGCCATGAAGATTCGTGACAAACTGATCTTTATCGCGGTGCTGCCCCTGCTGCTGGCCTTGGGTGGGGCGGGCGTTCAATTTTACAATGCCAGGCTCATTGGGGAATACACGGAAAAGGCCCGAGTCGCGGATGCCTTGTACAAGCAGATGGCCAGCCAGACCCTTCTGACCACCGAATACCATATGTTTTACGAGAAACGGGCTCGCACTCAGTGGCAGGAATTGCACGCGTCCCTTGGGCGCGAACTAGACGAAGTGTCCGTGCTATTCAATTCACCGGCGGAGGTCAGGATTTTGACCGCCGCCAAGCGGAGCCATGAGACCCTTGGGTTCCTGTTCGAACAGTATGGCCCGCATCAACCCCATGAGAACAACCAGACATGGCGGAAATACGCGGAACGCATTACCAACCGCATTTTGCAGGAACAGGAACTGATCATCCCTGAGCTGGAAGAACTGCATACCATCAACCATTTGGCGTCCCTGGCGCTCAGCGCCCGGCAGTCCAAGCTTTTTACCCTCTTTTTCATAGGATTTGCCCTGACCATCCCAGCAAGCGCGGTACTGATCTACCGTTCGTTTTCGAGGCCCCTCCAGGCGGTGCAGAAGGCTATTCAGGAGTTTGCCACCGGCAATCAAGGCTACCGCATCAACTCCACAGCCAGGGACGAGATCGGCGAAGTGGCCCGCGCCTTCGACCGGATGGCCGATCAGCGCACCAGAGCCCTTCAGGCCCGACGGGAAGCGGAGCAGCTACTGGTGCATCAGTCGCGACTGGCGGCAATGGGCGAGATGATCGGCGCCATCGCCCATCAATGGCGTCAACCCCTGAACACCGTCAATGCCATTATTCAGGACATCAAGGACGCCCACAGCTTTAACGAGCTGAATCAGGAATACCTGGAACGGTCAGTGCAGGACGCCATGCGGCAGATCCACTTCATGTCCAGAACCATCGATGACTTCCGGGACTTTTTCCGCCCGGACAAGGAGTTGAAGCCTTTTGATATCAAGCTGGCCGCCGGGGAGGTGCTCATCATGCTCTCCTCTCAGCTTGCCGCCAACCAGATTACCTACCGGATTGTCTGCCATCAGCACCAGCGGTTTTTTGAAAACTTCACCACGCAGGTGGTGCGTTGCGGGGAAATGGAGATCCTTGGGTATGAAAACGAGATGAAGCAGGTCTTCCTGAACCTCATCAACAACGCCAGGGACGCCATCGTTGCCCGCCGGGAGGAGGGGAACCTCGCCGAAGAGGAGGTGGGCGTCATCTCGCTTGAGTTCGAGCGGGAAGGCAATTGGGTGGTGGCTCGGATCACCGACAACGGAGGCGGGATTCCGGAGGACATCCTCGGACGGGTATTTGATCCATACTTCACCACCAAGGAACAGGGAAAGGGGACGGGCATCGGGCTGTATATGTCAAAAATGATCGTGGAAAAGAACATGAACGGGAAGCTCAGCGCCAAAAATGTTGCAAACGGCGCTGAATTCCGCATCGAGGTGGAAGTGCATGGACAACAAGCTTGATGTCACGGTTCTCTATGTTGAGGACGAGGAGTTGGCCCGTAGCGCTTTGAGCGGCCCGCTGGCCCGAAGGGTGAAAACCCTGCTGCTGGCCAAGGATGGGATGGAAGGATTGGAGTTGTTCCGTCTCTACCAGCCAGAAATCGTTATCACCGACATCCGGATGCCGCGCATGAACGGCCTTGAAATGACCCGGGAGATCAAGGCACTGCGAAAGAATACCCAGCTCATCGTCACCACCGCTCACAGCGACACCAAATACTTTCTGGAGGCTATCGAAGCCGGGGTGGATCGCTATGTGCTCAAGCCCATCGAGCACGACAAGCTTTTCGCTGCCCTTGAGAACTGCATGATTGCTGTCACCCTGGAGCAGGAGCGCCAACGCCACCACGAGGAGCGGGAGGCGTTGATCGCCGAGCTGAAAGCCGCTCTGGAAAAAGTAAAAACCTTGAGCGGCTTCCTGCCCATCTGCGCGTCTTGCAAGAAGATTCGTGATGACAAGGGGTACTGGACCCAGATCGAAAGGTATATACAGGAGCACTCCGAGGCGGAGTTCACCCACAGCATCTGCCCGGAGTGTACCAAGCGCCTCTATCCGGAGTTGTCCGATGAAGAGGTGTAGGGCGCTGCTCAGCCACACTTGCCCAGCAGGGACTGTAAAGCCTCTGCCAGTTCCCGCTTGACCACCGGCTTCATCAGATAGCGATCGACCCCGGCCGCCCTGGCTGTTTCGGCGTTAATCTCCTTACTAAAACCACTGCACAGGATCACAGGCATGTCCGGACGCAGCTCCTTGACCTGCCTGGCTAGCTGGGTGCCGGACAGGTGTGGCATGCTCATGTCGGTGATGACCAGATCGACATCCTGATGATGTTCCTTGAGGTAGTCCAGCGCCCCGAGGCTGCTGTGCATGAGTATTGTGCGGTAGCCAAGACCTTCCAGAAGCCGGCGCATCAGATCGACGATCTCCTGTTCATCATCAACCACCAGCACCCGTTCCCCTCCGCCTGTCGCCAGAGGGGCCACCTCCCCTTCCTCCTTGCTCTGAACCGCTTCGCCTACCTCCGGAAAGTAGACATGGAAGGTTGTCCCCTTCCCCACCTCGCTGTAGGCGGTAATGGCACCCCCATGATTGCGCACGATGGCATGCACCACCGACAGCCCGAGACCGGTCCCTTCGCCCTTGGGTTTGGTCGTGAAGTAGGGCTCGAAGATCTTTTCCATGACGCTCCTGTCCATGCCGCAGCCCGTGTCGCTGACCGATAGGCGCAGATGTCGGCCGGGCTCCAGCAGGATCTGCTTGCTGACGTCATCCGGCGAGATGGTGACCGGAGACAGGGAGATGTCGAGCACGCCCCCCCTTTCGCGCATGGCGTGGTAGGCATTGGTGCTCAGGTTCATGATCACCTGATGGACCTGAGTGGGGTCGGCCAGGATCATGCCGCATTCAGGAGAAGTGCTCAACCTGATCTCGACGGTGGAGGGGATGGAGGCGCGCAACAGCTTGACAACCTCCTTAAGCAGAGAGGAAAGAGAGACCGGAGTGAGCTCGTGTTCCGTCTGGCGGCTGAAACTCAGAATCTGCGCCACCAGATCCTTGGCCCGCTTGCCTGCCTTGATGATCTCCTGCTGCTGCTGCCAGAGATCGCTCTCCGACTTCAGGTGGTCTTGGACCAGTTCGGCATAGCCGAGAATCGGGGTGAGGATATTATTGAAGTCGTGGGCAATCCCCCCTGCCAGGGTGCCGATGGCCTCCATTTTCTGGGCCTGGCGCAGCTGGTTTTCCAGAACCTTCTTCTCCTGCTCGATGCTCACATCGGTAAAGGTCACCACCGCTCCCACCACCTCGCCGTTCTTGTGGATGGGGCTGCTCTTGCTCCGAACCGGGAAGGACATTCCGTCCTTGCGCCAGAACTGGTCCTCCTCGACCTCCTCGAACGTGCCATCGCGCAGGGTTTTTGAGTGGGGGCAAATCTCGTCGGGATACGGGGCGCCGTCCGCGGTGCTATGGTGGACCTGCGCGTGCATGTTGCGATCCAGCAGTTCCTCAGGCGGATAGAGCAGCATCTGGGCGGCGGCCGGGTTGACAAAGGTAGCCCTCCCGTGCTTGTCCAGCCCAAAAACGCCTTCCCGCAGGCTCTCCAGGATGAGGCGCATCTGTTCGGCAACCTTCTCCCGTTCCTCGGCTAGCTCTCCCCTGGAGATGATCAAAGCCTCCCCCCGGTTGGCCAGGAAAAAGAGTACCCCCAGGCCGAGGGCCCAGACCAGTGCGTGGGTGATAAAATAGGACGTCCGGTGATCCTGATAGAGTGCGAGGTAGGGTTCCATGGGCACCGCCACCCCGACCCCGCCCCGCACATCCCCCACCTTGTAGCCTTGCCTGGCGTGGCATTTCAGGCAGCCCTGCTGAGTGATCATGGGGCGGATCAACCGAAGGAAGGGTTGCCCTCCCAAGTCAGCCACCTCGAAGACTTCGCCCACCCCTTGCTCGAACGCCTTCAACGCGGCGCGTTCCCAGGCGTCTGGCTCGTTGACCGGGTTGAGCACCTTGAGACTGGTTATTCTGCCCTTGACGCCGTAAAGGGCGGCGTACTGCTCCATCAACTGTCGAATCATGTAGGCGGGGTTCATCAGGGTCAACTTTTTGCCCGATGGGGTAGAGATATCCCGCTCAGGGACATGGGCCAGATTGGGGTTGGGAGGGGTCTGTTCGTCGATGGGCACATACACCCCGCCGTGGGAGGTGGCCCACAGCCGAAAGGCCTGGTCCTTGTCGAAGTAGGCGCGCGCCGCGTGTTTGGCCATCGCCAGGGTATCTCGCTTGGCATGGTAGATGTTCCAGGCGAGGGATGACCCGAGGATGATGGTCCAGACAACCGTGGCGGCAACGGTGAAACGCTTGAGAAGCTGGATGTCGCGCGCGACACTGTTCTCCATGGAATCCTCCATGTGCGGGAGAGAGATGCCCCATGGGCGGAGGGATTAATTGCTTCCATTATTATGATCGCATTTTTTACGCTTGGGATCAAATCGGAAATAAGCGATACTTGGAGCAAGAGGGTATTCCCTGCCCTTAGGAGGATTTCCCATGACTGAACAGGATCCGGACCGCCGCCTTTTTCTGCGAGGAGGGCGCCCCACGCCGATCCGTCCTCCCTGGGCGATTCCGGAACAGGATTTCCTGACGCGCTGCACCCGCTGCGGCACTTGTATCCCGCTCTGTCCTCAGGGGATTTTGCAAGGAGATCTGCTTGGCTATCCCGTGGTCGACTTTACTCGAGGAGGATGCACCTTCTGCGGAGTATGCCGCGACAGCTGTCTTCCCCAGGCCCTGATCGCGCGCCTGCATACTCCGGCCTGGGCATACAAGGCGATCATTGACTCGTCCTGTCTCAACAACCGGGGGATACCCTGCCGGGTATGCGGTGAACACTGCGACACCGACGCCATTGTTTTTCGTCCCGCCTCTCGCTGCTCGATGCTGCCCGAGTTGATTCACGATCGCTGCAACGGCTGCGGCGCCTGCATCAGCCCCTGTCCGACGCAGGCCATTCGCATGAATTCCTAAACCTCTCGCTGCCGCCGAGAAGGCCAAAGGACAAGGTTACGAAATGGAAACAACAGCCCTCGTTCCATTCGTAACCAACAGGAAACAACCCCCATCCGCGACCTCTCAGATTGCACGCAAATTCAACGCTTGACTTTCGTGGCACATCAGTTGCAAACTTAAACAAAGAGAGAAACATCTGCCCCACTGCTTTGCATGTGAAACAAGGCCATAGGAAGGGAAAAGATGAATGTTGCCGAGATTCTCTCTGATATCCGCGCCAAATCCTCTTTCCTCCCTCCCGTCCCCTGCCCGCTGCTCTTTGCATCCATCCTGGCACCACCCCCACGCAAGGCGTTGTGCCACCTAACCCCTTGTCGCACTCCAACAACCGATTCCGTTCTGAAATATCCTGAATCAGCCCTGTTTTCTTCACCATTGCTCCAGCAACCTTTGTCTCGCTAGGGAGTCAGTCCAAGCCCCCAACCAAGGAGGAGGAACCCGTATGAAACTATCAAGGCGCAACTTCATCAGGACCAACGCAGTGGCGGCCACCGTTCTTGCCGCGCAGGCAGCGCTGCCCAAGGGCCAGGCCCTTGCCGCCGCCGAAGACCCTTCCATCCGCTGGGACAAGGCCCCCTGCCGTTTCTGCGGCACCGGTTGCAGCGTGCTGGTGGGAACCAAGGACGGGCGGGTGGTCGCCACCCAGGGTGATCCTGACGCGCCGGTCAACAAAGGGTTGAACTGCATCAAGGGCTACTTCCTCTCCAAGATCATGTACGGCAAGGATCGGGTGATGCGCCCCTTGCTGCGCAAGAAGAACGGCAAGTTCGACAAGAACGGCGAGTTCACCCCGGTGAGCTGGAACGAGGCCTTCGACGTCATGGCCCAAAAGTGGAAGGAGGCCATGAAGAAGAAAGGCCCCAGCGGGGTGGGCATGTTCGGCTCCGGCCAATGGACGATATGGGAGGGCTATGCCGCGGCCAAGCTCTACAAGGCAGGCTTCCGCTCCAATAACATCGACCCTAACGCCCGCCATTGCATGGCTTCGGCGGTGGCGGGCTTCATGCGCACCTTTGGCTCCGACGAGCCCATGGGCTGCTACGACGATCTTGAGTATGCCGACGCCTTCGTGCTCTGGGGCTCCAACATGGCCGAGGCGCACCCCATCCTCTGGTCGCGCCTCACCGATCGCCGGCTCACCGCACCGCAGGTCAAGGTGGCGGTGCTCTCCACCTTCGAAAACCGCTGCTTCGAACTGGCAGACATCGGGATGATCATGAAGCCGCAGTCGGACCTGGCCATTCTCAACTTCATTGCCAACTACATCATCCAGAACGGCAAGGTCAACGAGGCCTTTGTCCAGAAGTCGGTGAACTTCAAGAAGGGAGCCACCGACATCGGCTATGGCCTCAGGCCCAACGATCCGCGCGAGCAGGCGGCCAAGAACGCCGCCAAGGCCGGGGCCGCCGAGCCGATGAGCTTTGAGGACTACAAGGCCTTCGTGGCCGAGTACACCATCGACAAGGCGCACGAGATCTCCGGGGTGCCCAAGGAACAACTCACCGCCCTGGCCGAGCTCTACGCCGACCCCAAGGTCAAGGTGGTCTCCTACTGGACCATGGGATTCAACCAGCATGTGCGGGGCACCTGGGCCAACAACCTCGTCTACAACATCCACCTGCTCACCGGCAAGATCTCCGAGCCCGGCAACGGCCCCTTCTCCCTGACCGGGCAGCCCTCCGCCTGCGGAACCGCCCGGGAGGTCGGCACCTTCGCGCATCGGCTGCCGGCGGACATGGTGGTGGACAACCCGGCGCACCGCGCCTTCACCGAGAAGATCTGGCAGCTGCCCGAGGGCACCCTGCCCGACAAGATCGGGTTCCACGCGGTGCTGATGCAGCGCAAGCTGCGCGATCGCGAGATGAACTGTTACTGGCAGCTCTGCAACAACAACATGCAGGCCGGCCCCAACATCAACGGTGAGATGTATCCGGGCTGGCGGGATCCGGAGAACTTCATCGTGGTCTCCGATCCCTACCCCACCGTCTCCGCCATGGCCGCCGACCTGATCCTGCCCACCGCCATGTGGGTGGAAAAGGAGGGTGCCTACGGCAACGCCGAGCGCCGCACCCAGTTCTGGCGGCAGCAGATCAAGGCGCCTGGCGAGTCGCAGTCCGATCTTTGGCAGGTTGTGGAGTTCTCCAAGCGCTTCAAGATGGAAGAGGTATGGCCCCCGGAGCTGTTGGATAAAAAGCCGGAATACAAGGGCAAGACCCTCTATGACGTCCTCTTTGCCAACGGGGTGGTGAACAAGTACCCCAAGCAGCCGATCACGGACCTGGCAGGCAAGGTGTACGGCAACTCGGAGATGGAACACTTCGGTTACTACCTGCAGAAGGGGCTTTTCGACGAGTACCGCCGCTTCAGCCTGGAAGGCCCGAAAAAAGGGCATGAGCTGGGCGAGTTCGACCAGTACCACAAGTCTCGCGGCCTGCGCTGGCCAGTGATCGGCGGCAAGGAGACCCTGTGGCGCTACCGCGAGGGATACGATCCCCATGTCAAGCCTGGCGAAGGCGTGGTCTTCTACGGCAACCAGGACGGCAAGGCCAACATCTTCGCCCTGCCCTACGAGCCGCCGGCCGAATCTCCGGATCAGGAGTACGACCTCTGGCTTTCGACCGGCCGATTGCTGGAGCACTGGCATGCCGGCTCCATGACCCAGCGGGTGCCGGAACTGTACCGGGCCCTTCCCAACGCCGTGGTGTTCATGAACCCCAAGGACGCGGAAAAGCGTGGGCTCAGCCGCGGCATGGCCGCCAAGATCACCTCCCGGCGCGGCGAGATCCTGGCCACCGTGGAGACGAGAGGCCGCAACAAGATGCCGGAGGGGTCGGTCTTCATTCCCTTCTTCGACGAGCGCCGGCTGGTGAATAAACTGACCCTGGACGCCACCTGTCCCATCTCGAAAGAGACCGATTTCAAGAAGTGCGCGGTCAAGATCAGCAAGGCATAGGGCCACGGCAATGACCGAAAAACCTGAAAAGCCAGGGCTTGATCCTGAACGGCGCAAATTCCTCCTCAACACGGCGCGCACCGCCTGCGGGGTCGGCCTGTTCGGACTTGGGCTCGGCTTGTATGCCAACCGGCAGGCGGTGGCGCGGCCTGCCTATACGCTCCGGCCGCCCGGAGCGCTGCCGGAGCGGGAGTTTCTCGCTGCCTGCGTGCACTGCGGCCAGTGCGTCCGCGCCTGTCCATACAAGACCCTGCGGCTGGCCAAGCCGGAGGAGGAGTCGCCCACCGGCGCCCCCTTCTTCGTCGCCCGTCAGATTCCCTGCGAGCTGTGCGAGAAGCGGCCCTGCATCCAGGCCTGCCCCACCGGCGCCCTGGACCCGCATCTCGCCGACATCTACAAGGCGCGCATGGGGCTGGCGGTCCTGGTGGACCGGGAGAACTGCCTCAATTTCCTCGGATTGCGCTGCGACGTCTGTTACCGGAGCTGTCCGCTCATCGACAAGGCGATCACCCTCAACCCGCTGCACAACCAGCGCAGCGGCAAACACACCCTCTTCCTGCCCGAGGTTCACTCCAAGCACTGCACCGGCTGCGGCAAGTGCGAAAAGTCCTGCGTGCTGGAAAAGGCGGCCATCAAGGTGCTGCCGCTGGATCTGGCCAAGGGCGAGCTTGGGGAACATTATCGGGTCGGCTGGGAGGAAAAGACCAAGGCCGGGCATAGCCTGATTCCGGAGCAGATGGACCTGCCCGACCGGATGCCCGAATTCACCTCAACCCTGACGCCGGAGTGGAAGCCATGAGCATAGACCAACGTCCCGGCGTCTTGGCCATACGACAGAAAGGCTGGCTTGCCGCACATCGCTGGCTGCTGCTGCGGCGACTGAGCCAGTTGACCGTGCTGCTGCTCTTTGCCAGCGGGCCGCTTGCCGGATTCTGGGTGCTGAAAGGCAACCTGGCGGCCAGCCGGTTGTTTGACGCCGTTCCGCTGGCCGATCCCTTCATCCTGCTGCAAGGCCTGGCTGCCGGCTCGGTGGCGGCGGCGTCCGCCATTGTCGGCGCGGCGATCATCGCCGGCTTGTATCTGGTGGCGGGAGGCCGGGCATACTGCTCCTGGGTTTGCCCGATAAACCTGATCACCGACACGGCGGCGTGGCTGCGGCAGCGGCTCATGATCGGGGAGGGTTTGCAGCTGCACCGCTCTCTCCGATACTGGATGATGGCCATGGTGGTCCTGCTTACCGTTGTCACGGGCATCCTGGCCTGGGAGCTGATCAACCCGGTCACCCTCCTGCACCGGGGTCTTTTTTTCGGAATGGGGTTGGCGTGGACCGTCCCGGCCGCGATCTTCTGTTTCGATCTCCTGGTGAGCAAGCGCGGCTGGTGCGGCCACCTCTGCCCGGTGGGCGGGTTTTACAGCGTGCTTGGCCTGGCAAGCCTCATCCGGGTGCGCGCCGCCGGCCGAGCACGCTGCAGCGGCTGCATGGACTGTTATGCGGTTTGTCCGGAGCCGCAGGTGCTCGCCCCGGCCTTGAAGGGCAAGGCAGGAGAAAGCCCGGTGGTGCTAGCCGCCAACTGCACCAACTGCGGCCGCTGTATCGACGTGTGCGCCGAGGAGGTTTTCTCCTTCGGAAGCCGCTTTACTTCAAACAACAAATAACGGATGCATCAGTTATTCACCCCTTGCACAAGGAGTTGATGCCATGAAAAAGCGTCTCCCTTTCATCCTGATGACCATTGTCGGCAGTATGGGCATGTCCGCCCTGCCAGCCTCGGCCGAGCCGGTCAAGGCCATGAGCGCCACCGAGGTGAACGCCCCTTCACCCTTGCCGCAGCCTGAAAAGGCCGCACCCGCCGGCAAGCCGATCAAGCGTGACTTTGCGCAACAGCCGCCACTTATCCCGCACACCATCGATGACTACACCATCGACAAGGACGGCAATCAGTGCCTGGGCTGCCATGGTAAACAGAAAAACTCCACCACGCCGGCGGCCCGCATCAGCCCTTCCCACTATCTGGACAGCACTGGCCGGGAAACGGCGGACCTGGCGGGGCGCCATTACTTCTGCACCTCCTGTCACGTGAGCCAGAGCGACGCCAAGCCCCTGGTGCCCAACACCTTCAAGCCGGCCTCTCCCGTGAAAAAGAAATAGAGAGGCAAGGCATGATGTAAAAGAGCGGCGCCGACAAACCTGCCGCGAGGCTATGCAATACCGGAGACATCTTCACTCCCGAGTGGGCAGGAGATGTCTCCGTTTTTTTTATATTGCACGTGCGCACAACTCACGTTGACATCTCAGGTTGACAGCATTCGGCGCCATGCCGATACGCCAAATGTTGACACTGTCCAATCCTGGAATTCTTACAACTGTAATTCCGCATAACTTTTTGATATTATTGTATTTTGTAGCTTGACTTCCCTCCCGGCCGACCTTACAAAAGAAGGTAAGGGGACGGTTCGCATCATCCCATGGAACACACACCAACATTCACAGGGAGGCTAGGTATGGCACACAGCGCTATGGCAAAGAGCAAAACCAGGACCATGCGGGCGGAACTTTCCTCGATCACCAGCGAGGTTTCCGGCGGCGCGTTAACGGTCATGGGAACCGCGTCTGCCCTGGTAGGCCTGTGGGCGGTTGCCTGCTTTGTCGCCGCCATGGTGCAAAGCGGTGGGCCGATTTCCCTGGTTAAGGATTGGATCAGCGCCGTGACCGGCATATGAACGGTCGGCAGGCAAGCCAGACGCCACCCCACCTCCCCTTCGCCATCGCCGGGGAACGGGCCAGGGAACACCCCCCGTGTTCCCTGGCCGACCCGCAACACGAACAGGTGGATGTCGGAAAGGAAGCGGCAAAAGCCGGGGTGGGGGTGTTGATGGCGGCAGGTGCTCTGATTGGCATTGGGGGCGTACTGTGCCTTGGGGTCGGTATCCTGCACGGCAGGGGACTGGTCGGCATGCTGGAAAGCTGGCTGACCGCCCTCGGCGGACGGTGAATACACCACCTCCTTCCCCACCCCCAGGGTCAGGGCACTTTTCATAGAGGCAGGCGGGAGTCCATTCGGGTGACGACCGCCTGCCTTCTTTTTTTTGCATGGGCGATGAGCATCGCTCCTGTCTTTCGTTGCAACGGGGTTGCCGCAGGAACCCCCAGAGCATATGCATCCTGTCAGCCACGCCTCCCTGTCGTTCGTTGTCGTTTCACATTTCCCGGCTGACAACCTTCCATTTTCTGCTGTACAATAAATTATCACCGCCGGTTTCCGTTTCAGTCCAACGGATCACTCCCAGGGGAAGGAGAATTCATGGCCAGGCTCTTCCACTTTATCGTCATCGTGACCGTGGTTGGCGTCTTCTCCCTGATCGGAGCGTTTTTCTGGAAGCTCGAACACACCCTTCCCCCCATGGGCTACAGCAATTTTCTCGCCGGTCTCGAAAAGGACGAGATCCGCTCGGTTCACATCACCGGCGGCTCAATCACCGGACAGGACGTCCACGGCCGCCCCTTCGCCACCTTCTCTCCTGATGTTCCGGGGCTGATGCCCAGGCTGATCGCCAAAAACGTCGCCGTCACCGCCGAGGATGACCGCCCCTCCCCCTTCCTCGGCTTCTTTGCGAACTCCGCCCCGCTCCTGCTCCTGCTGGCGGGATGGCTGCTGGTCCGTTCCCAGCAGAAACAGGGCGGCAACGAGACAGAGTCCGATTTCGCCAAGAACAAGGTCATCCACTTCGATGCCAACACCCGCCCGGTCACTTTTGATGATGTGGCAGGCATTCCCGAGGCCAAGGAAGAGCTCAAGGAGATTGTCAGCTTTCTGAAAACCCCAGAGAAGTTCAACCGTATCGGCGCGAGCATCCCCAAGGGTGTCTTGCTGCAAGGCCCTCCTGGCACCGGCAAGACCATGCTGGCCAAGGCCATTGCCGGCGAGGCGCGGGTTCCCTTCTACAGCTTCAGCGGCTCTGATTTCGTGGAGATGTTCGTGGGGGTTGGCGCCTCCCGGGTCCGGGATCTGTTCCGGGAGGCCAAAAAACAGACCCCCTGCATCGTTTTCATCGACGAGATCGACGCGGTGGGGGCGCACCGCAGCGCGGCTGGCTCGGTGGGCGGCCAGGACGAGCGGGGGCAGACCCTGAACGCCCTCCTGGTGGAGATGGACGGTTTTGGCCGTGATGACACCATCATAGTCCTCGCGGCCACCAACCGTCCGGATATTCTTGACCCGGCCCTGCGCCGGCCCGGTCGCTTTGACCGGCAGATCACCATCATGCCTCCTGACGTGAAGGGACGCCTCAAGATACTGGAGGTGCACAGCAAGCGGGTACGGCTCTCCTCCAGTGTGGAGCTGATGGAGATTGCTCGCAACACCCCAGGATTCACCGGGGCCGAGCTGGCCAACCTGGTCAACGAGGCGGCCTTGATCGCGGCTCGCGAAAACAAGGAAAACATCGAGGCCGCCGACTTCAACGAGGCCAAGGACCGCATCCTCATCGGAGTGGAGCGCAAGGGATTCGTCATCAGCAAGGACGACCGTCGCACCATGGCATACCACGAGGCAGGGCACGCCATCGTGGCGCGCGCCCTGCCCGACGCCGACCCGATCCAGAAGATCACCATCATTCCCCGCGGCCGGGCCATGGGCCATACCCAGCAACAGGCCCTGATCGACCGTCACGCCTATAGCAGGGAGTACCTGCTGGGCAGGATCACCATCCTCATGGGCGGCCGGGTGGCGGAGGAGCTCGGCCTGGGACAGCAGACCACCGGCGCCGAGGATGACTTGCTGCGCGCCACCCAACTGGCCACCAAGATGGTCTGCCAGTGGGGCATGGACCCCTTGATCGGCCCCCTGGCCTATGCCAAGGGCGACGAAGGCTTTCTGGGGGATCAGGTGAGCCAAACCCTCTACAGCGAGACCACCGCCCGCCATATCGACATGGAGGTGCGCAAGCTGGTGGAGAAGTGCTACCAGGACGCCCACGCCATCCTGTCCAAGAACAGCGCCTTCCTCAAGCACCTGGCCGAGATCCTCCTCCAGACCGAAACCCTCGACCGGGAGGAGATGGAGATCATCTTCGAATGCTCCCAAAAGAAGAGCGCCGCCGAGCACCAGGGAAGCTGCGAATCCGTAACCAATGAATGCATGACCTGCCCCGCCGCCGCCCACTGCTCCCATCTTCCCGCGGCATCCGACTACTACTGAAAAGGCTTTTCGCTCCAAGGCCAGTACTCATTGCCCTGATCATGGAGCGAAAGGCAAGTTGCGGCTTCCCGCAAATCGGAAAATTCAATGTTGCGAAATCCGGTCGCTTGCGTGGCTCGGAATGCTAACAGTGTGAATTTTAATATAACTTATTAAAATTACTTCTTTTTTTCTGCATTCAAAGTGTGGTAGATTTCCCCTAAGGCACTATTTCACCGAGGAGGATCATATCCAAATTCAACGCAACGGGGAGGTCACGTTTTGGTCAAGTTCACGGACATTATCAAGGCCTTTGTTTCCGGAATCGCCCGCAGCCGCGTTTCGCTGGTGGGCGCGATCACCACCACCGTCACATTTCCCATCCTGTTGGTCTCGGCGCTCCTCGACATGCAGGGGGTAATAGAAAACCCCTACTTCGGTTTTGTCATCTACATGGTGCTTGGGCCGCTCTTCATCACCGGCCTGGTCCTGGTCTTTCTCGGTCTTTTCTTCTTCAAGGGCAAGGAGGAGGTCGGCATCTTCACCTTCGACTATCTCAAGGAGCAGTTCACCGCCCCGGACCGCTTCGTCAAGGTACGCAAACTGATCGTGCTGGCCACCGCCCTTACCCTGGCCAACATCTTTATTATCGGGCTGATCTCCTACACCGGCTACCACTACACCGAATCGGTGGGCTTCTGCGGTCAGTTCTGCCACTCGGTCATGGCGCCGGAGTACACCGCCTACAAGAATTCCCCCCACTCGCGGGTACGCTGCGTCGAGTGCCACATCGGCCCTGGCGCGCAATGGTTCGTCAAATCCAAGATCTCCGGCATGCGCCAGCTGGTGGCGGTGGCCTTCAACACCCACTCCCGCCCCATCGAAACCCCGGTGCATGGACTCAGGCCCGCCCGGGAGACCTGCGAGGCGTGTCACCGTCCCGAGATGTTCCACGGCGACAAGCTCTACATCCGTGACAAGTACCTGCCGGACGAGAAGAACACCCATCTGCAGACCGTGCTGCTCCTCAAGGTCGGCTCGGGCGGCTACCGGGGCAGCAAGGCCAATGGTATACACTGGCACGTGGCCCCAGAGAACAAAATCACCTATACTCACACCGACAAGGCCCGCGAGCAGATCAGCGAGGTAACCCTGGCAAAGCCGGACGGCACCCAGGTGGTCTTCAGCAAGGAAGGCGCGGCCGGGGAAGGCGGCCATGGCGAGGTTCGCACCATGGACTGCATCGACTGCCACAACCGGCCCACCCACATCTATCTTGGTCCGGACGAGGCGATGGACCAGAAGATCCTGCATGGCGACATCCCCGTGGAGCTGCCCTTCATCAAGAAAAACGGCCTGGAGCTGATCACCAGGGAGTACCAAAGCCACGAGGAGGCCAAGAACAGCATCGCCACCGAGCTGCGCGCCCTCTACAAGAAGAATCATCCCGAGCTGGTCAACAACAACATGCCACTTCTTGAGAAGGCCATCGCCGGCGTCCAGGCCGCCTACACCGAAAACGTCTTCCCGGAGATGAAGATCGGCTGGAACACCTACCGGAGCTTCCTGGGACACCGCGACGAGTCGGGCTGTTTCCGTTGCCACGACGATGCGCATCAGAGCAAGGCCGGAGAAACCATCTCCATGGATTGCGAGGCGTGCCACATCATCCTTGCCGAAGACGAAAAGGCGCCGGAGATCCTGAAAACCCTGCGCGGCAAATAAATCAGACTGCCATCCTCGGGTGGCGATGTGGTATGGTTTTGCAAGGCGCTCTCTTTGGGGGGGGGCGCCTTGCAAGGCCCTGAATTCTTGCCCGCCTGACATTCATGGAGTTAGCAAGGGAGGAGGACGGAGGACATGCCCCTGGACAACAGCGAGCCCATCTATCCCATCAGCGTCGCCTCGAAACTGCTCAGCCTGCACCCCAGAACCTTGCGGATCTACGAAGAGGAAGGGCTGATCAAGCCGGCCAGGTTCGGCAACAAGCGCTACTTCTCCAACAACGACATCGAATGGATCAAATGCCTCCGCTCCCTGATCCACGAGCGGGGCATCAGCATTCCAGGCATCAAGATGCTGCTGGAGCTCACCCCCTGCTGGGAGATCACCAAGTGCCCGGCCGAAAAGCGGGAGCGGTGCTCCGCCTACATCGACCGCTCGGTGCCCTGCTGGCAGCGGGCCAGCAACGCCTGCGCCAAGGAGCTTGAGCAGTGCGAGAACTGCGAGGTCTATATCAAGGCGATGCAAAAAGCCAAGGAGCTGGCTGATTCCGGCGAAGGATCTCCCTGCGCAAAGATGGCCTCGAACCTCGGCTAGAGTACCCTTTCATTTTTCCCGGTATCCCCTATTCTCCCTTCGACCTGTCCATAAAACCGCGCCAGAAGCCTGATCAGGCGCGGTTTTATGCCTTGACGCGCCTGCTTTTCCTGTGGGAAATTAACAATAAAGGGTTATGATGCCAACGCCTCTTCCCATGGGGGATTCCAATGCGCGTCCCTGCTCGTTTCTCCACCCTGTTTCGTCATGTCACGGCTTGTCTGCTCGCGCTTCTGCCGACAATTGGGTTGATCCTTCCCGCCCAGGCGCATCACAGGCCGCAACCCATTCGGCTGGCCATAACCCCCTGCACCGAGGTGGTCAAGACCTTCAAACACTACCAGCCCCTGGCGGTCTATCTCGGGCGACATCTGCAGCGGCCGGTTGAACTGATTATCCCAAAGGACTTCAAGGAATTTGAGAAGATCATCCAGAACGGCGAGGCTGAGTTCGCCTTCCAGGCACCTCACACCTATGTGCGGCTGGCCAGTCATTACAACCGTGATTTTCTGCTGCAAGCCCTCACCCCGGATGGGAAAACCAGCCATCACGGAGTGATCATTGTCCGCAAGGACAGCCCGATCAAGCGAGTCGAGGATCTCAAGGGCAAGCAGTTTCTGTTTGGCGCGGAAAACGACATGGCCAAGGCCTTGGCCGCTCGGCTCCTGCTTGCCCGCCATGGCATACAGACCAAGGACCTCGGCGGCTACAAATACGATGGGAGCTGCGAGTCCATCGCTCTGAATGTTTTTCTCAAAACCATGGATGCAGGCGCAATCTGCGATTACTCCTACGACGAGATCAACGAAGGCAAGGGTGAGGAGAGCGATGTCCCCGCCGGCAAGCTCCGGGTGCTCGCGGAAACCGACGAGGTTCCCTCCTGGGTATTCTCCGCGCGGCAGGGAGTGGACCAGGAGTTGCTCATCAAGACACGCAAGGCCTTGACCGCCTTGGGCAAGGACAAAAAAGAACACCACCGGATCCTGGAAGGGGCCGAGATAAGCGGCTTTGTCGATGCCAAGGACGACGATTACAACGAAGTGAGAAAGGTTGTGGGCCCTGGAAGCGCCCCCCCATGAAGAAAACGCTCCGCCTCAAGATAACCCTGCCCGTCATCTGCCTCGTCGCCTGCATGCAGGCGATCTCTGGCTACTTCATTGTCACGCAGGTCGAAGAGGCCATGCACCACGAGAATCACCGGCGCGGCAGGGCGGTGGCCAACGACCTCGCCCATGTAGCCGCCAGCGCCATGGTGAGCAGGGATCTCGCTGAGTTGCGCAACTTTGTCCGCGATATCATGGCCCAGGAGTTTGTCACCCAGGCCATGATCGTGGACAGCAACTGCCACATCCTCATGCACAACAACCTGGAAAGGGTGGGAGAACCATACCAGGAAGCCTGCGTGTTCCCCGAGTTTGGGGAGCACTACACCAACGAAAAGCAGGAACTTGTTGTGGATATCCGGGTTCCGATCAATATTGCCGAAACCGGGCTCGGGTACGCGGTGATCAGCTACTCTCACGTCGGCATCGCGGAACAGCTGAAGGAGCTGATACACAATATTGCCTTCATCCTGCTCTCCTGGATGATTATTGCCACCCTGCTCTCCTTCTTGCTCACCGAGTACATCCTGATTCCCATCAAGCACCTGTCCAGCGCCGCCGAGGATCTTTCCAGGGGAAGCTTCGAGGTTAAGCGGATCGCCGCCGACTACACCGACGAGCTGGGTGAACTGGCCAGGACCTTCTATGACATGGCAGGCAAGCTTGAACACGAGGTCTGTCACGAGGCCCTGACCGGGCTCAACACGAGAAATGTTTTCTACCTGCGGCTGGCGGAGGCCGGCGCCCACTCGCTCCGCTACAGCCGGCCGCTGGCGGTGCTGATGCTGGATGTCGATTTATTCAAACGGGTCAACGACACCCATGGTCATCCGGCCGGGGACGAGGTGTTGCGGCAGGTGGCCACCATTCTGGAGAAGCAGACCCGGGCAGGCGATTGCGTGGCCCGTTACGGTGGCGAGGAGTTCGTGGTGCTGCTGCCGGACACCAAGCGACGGGGCGCCCTCTATGTGGCGGAGAAGATTCGGCGGGCTGTTGAGCACCATCCCTTCCGCCTGACGGACGCCATTGTGCTCTCCATCACCATCAGCGCCGGCGTGGCGGTGTTCCCCGAGGACACCAGCGATTCCAAGTGGCTCATGGAACTGGCCGACCAGGCACTTTACGAGTCAAAGCGAAACGGCCGCAACCGGGTGACGGAGGCTTCCCGCCTCAAGCGCGAAGAGGCGCCCAAGTCCGAGCCTCCAGCCGCCTGAGACGCCCTACCCTTCCCCGCCCATGAGCAGATACTTGCCGAAGTGGTAGAAGGAAAGAGAGGCAAAAATCCCCAGCAACACCAGGGAGAGGCGCACCGCCATCCGCTGGTAACCCGCCACCACCCCGGCCAGCCCGGGCCGACCGGAAAAAGCCCCAGCCACCCCGGCGGTAATCCCAAGAAAGGATCCAGCCAGCAGCGTGCCGTAGAGCGGGAAGCCGAAGTAGTGGTATTCTGGCTTGAGCAGGCAGAATGGGCACTTGTGGTAGGGCATGGCGTAGACGTATGAAGAGACCACCGTGGTGACCACCACCAGGGCGAGGGGCAGGAACCATGCCCAGCCGGCGGCGTGCAGCCAGCCAAGCCATGGGCGCCAGTTACGCCACAAGCCGGTAGCCACCCCGGCCAGGAGCAGGATGGAGGCCGCGAAAAGGGCCAGCAGCCCCTGCGGCGAAGAGCTGGCAAGCAGGTTGGTCCCGCCGCCGCTGCTGCCACCGAAGACCACCGCGCAGCAGGAGGTGATGATCTCCGGCTTCAACCCGGCTACGTAGAGGCTCTGCAGGGCAAGATCCGCCAGGAAGAGCGGCAGGAGGAGGAGCAGATAGGCGTACTTGAAGCGGACCAGGGGGTAGTGCTCGGAGCGGATGTCGAGCTGATGGAGCAGGATCCAAAAGCCGTAAAGAAAGACCCCGGCCAGCTTGACCACGAGCGCCGGCACTCCATAGGGGTTGGCAAGGAGCGAGCCGGTGGCGCACATCGCTCCGACAATGGCCGAGGCGAAGTGGTCGGCGGCAAGAACCAGCAGGATGAGCCCAATCATCTGAAAACCAAGGCCGTATGCCACCAGGGTGGAGGAGAGCCAGATCTCGCTCTCCAGCCTGATCTGGAGGGTGTCGTCGCTTGCCGGGTTCCAGAAGCGCAGTACCCGTACCGCGGCGCGGCAGGCTCTTGCGAGCAGCGCCAGCGCCAGAAAGCCGCACAGGGTCAGGGCGATGGCCCACGGGTCAAGAAACATCGATCCTGCCGTCCTTGATGATAACGGTGCGCTGGATGGCCGGGTGGTCGAAGACCAGCGGGTCGTGGGAGGTGATAACCACCGTCTTGCCCTCCTGCCGCAGCTGGACCATGATCTCCATGAACTCGCGGGATAGGGCGGTGTCCAGGTGGGCGGTGGGTTCGTCGGCCAGGATGATGGGCGGGTCGTTGATCAGGGCCCTGGCGATGGCCACCCGTTGCAGCTCGCCGCCGGAAATCCTCCCGGCTGGAAAGTTGGCCCGATGACCGATGGCCAGCCGTTCCAGCAGAACGCCCGCCCTCTCCCCCCGTTCCTTGGGCGACACCCCCAGCGGCAAGAGGGGCAGGGTGATGTTGTCCAGCACCGAAAGCTCCGGCAGCACGTTGAAGCGCTGGAAGATGAAGCCGATGGTTTCGCGGCGATGCAAGGTGAGGAAGCGGTCCGGCAGCCGGGCCAGTTGGCGGCCGGCAATGGCGGCCCTGCCGCTGGTGGGCGGGAAGATGCAGCCGATGATCCCAAGCAGGGTCGATTTCCCCGATCCGCTCGGCCCCTTGAGGCAGAGCATCTCCCCGGCCTCCACGTTCAGGTCGATGCCGGTCAGCGCCCGCACCTCGTTGGTGTGTCCTTGGTTATAGATCTTTGATACCCCGGCCAGTTCAATCAGCATCGCCTCACCCCCCCAGCGCCGAGTCGGTGGGCACCGTGGCGTTGCGCCAGGCAGGCACCACGGTGGCGGCCAGATAGGGAAGCACCGTGAAAGCGGCAAGCAGCAGCAGGTCGGCAATTGCCAGGGACGGGGGCAGTCGCAGCGTCGGGGTGAGCACCGACCACCCGAGCAGGATCGGCCTGAACAGGGCCGCCCCGAAGAAGGCCACATGGATGAAGGCGGCGGTGAGCCCCAACAGCAGGGCGAGTCCGGACACCAGACAGGACTCCCAGCAGCGCACCGCCAGGACGTCGGCGGTCTGCCAGCCAAGGATCTTCTGGATGGCGATCTCCCGCCGCTCTTCCGGCGAGATGCCCGAGGCCTTGTCCCAGGCGAGAATGACAAAGGCCGCCAGGGCGGCGAGCAGGCAGATGGAGCCAAAACCGCTGCGCCAGCCAAAGACCACCTGATAGGTTTTCTGGATCTGCGGCCGGGAGAGCACCCTGGTATCAGGCAATGCGTCGGCGATCTTCTTGGCGATGGTGGGAATCTCGGTGGGGTTGGCCACGAAAACGCAGAGATCGGTGGCCCGATCGGCCGGAATCCCGAAAAGATCGCGGCTGTCATCGATCCCCATCAGGAGAAGGTCGCTGGTCATGATCTCGGTGGTCTCGGCAAACTCGCCGGCCACGGTAAGGGCCTTGATGGAGAGATCCGGCCTGAACAGCGAAAAGACCGGCCGGTCGCCAAGCCCCAAGGTCCGCTTCACCCCCTGCCCCACCACCACGACGCCCCGCTGCTCCGGGGCTGGAATGATCCCCGTGGCCAGGCTTTCGGCCAGCCGTTCAGCCATGGGCATGCGGCTGGTGTCCATGCCCACCACCGTCAGGTTGGCTCCCTGCACCTCCTCGAAGTAGTAGCCCCATACCCTGGGCACCACCCGGCGGATGCCGAAGATGCCGGAAAGCTTGTCGGCATAGGCAATCGGAATCGCCTCCTGCCTCCCTGCGGACATCTTCTGGATGGTGATCTCGGGGGCATGGGCCAGAAGCTGCCCCGCCTGGCTGGTGAGGGTGGAGGTGACCAACTGGAAGGAGGCGAGCAGGAAGATCACCGCGCTGAAGACCAGCAGGATGGAGAGGTTCCTGAGCCGCTTGCGCCACAGGGAGGCAAGGGCGTAATCGAGCAGGTTGACATGCCGTTCCAGGGCAGGATTCATGGCAGCGCCCTTGAGGCCGGCGCAAAGAAAGAGCCGGAGGGGAAGTGTTCCACCGCGCCTGGATGATCCATGAAGGGGGCGATGGGATCGCTCACCGCTGGATGGCGGGTGTAGCGCGCCTCCGTCGAGACGGCCAGATCGGTGAGCCCCAAGGCGGACACCGCCGCGACCAGTCGCGGCATGGCGGCCTGTTCGCTGGCGCGCCGGCGCTGCCCGTGCAACAACAACCCCCCATCCACGGCCAGGAGCAGGAGCAGCAGTATGGCGAAGCGGGCGGATGGGCGCATGGTTCTCATCGATTCGCCGGCCGGCGGCATGCCGGCATCATCGGGAAGGCAGCATCATCTTCTGGCCGCCGCGCATGGACTGGACCAGGGGGGGGGTGACCTCGTCCAGCCGCAGGATGCGGGTGCCGTGATGATCCTTGCGGAAATTTTCCGCCGCCGCCCTGGTCGCAAAGGGGATGAACTCGTGGCCCATGGGGCCGTAGACGTCGCTGCCAATGACCAGCCAGGCGCTCTTGAGGTCGAGCCACTCCATGGTGTAGTAGTCCTTGGCCCACAGCTCCCGGATCGCCTCCCGCTTGCCGCCGTAACCTGCCGGATCAAGGTGGAACACCAGTAGATCCTTGACCCCGTCGAAGTAGAGAGTCTTGCCGTCGGCCAGGCGGACCTGGGTCACCCAGTCGGGGTATTTGGCCACGAACATGCCACACACCGGGCACCGCTCCTTCTCGGCCGGCTCCGAAGCAGGAGCGGCCAAGGTCTGGGAGGCTGGCAGGATCGCCAGCAGAATGGCGAACCCTATCCAGGCTGACAGCTTCAAGCCAGATTTCATGAGCACTCCTGGTTCAACGTGGTTGCGGCGCGCCGGCGGGCGGTGGCTCAAGGAAGCCGCCCAGGAGGCGGCGCAACTCCTCCTCGCTCACCCCGCCCAGGATGGCGGCGAGGATACGGTGATCCGGACCGATGACCACGGTCTGCGGCTCAACCTTGATGGTGTAGGCCTCCGAGATGGCGCCGTCCCTGTCCAGCACCACCGGAAAACCGATCTCCAGGTCGGAAACGAAGCCGCGCACCGTGGCCTCGTCGGAGTTGCGGTTGACGTACACCACCCGCAACCCGGCCTCGCGGTACTTTTCAAAGTACTGATTGAAGATGGGGGTGTCGGCTCGGCAGTACTTGCAGTCGGTGGACCAGAAGCGGAGGATCACCGGCTTGCCCTGGTAACCGGCCAGCGATATCGGCTGGCCATTCAGGTCGGTGGCGGTGAAATCCGGTGCCACGTCGCCGATCTTGAGTTTCTTTGCCTCCTTGCCTCCGGAACACCCTCCTATTGCCAGAAGGAAACACAACAGCAACCGCAACACCCTCTTCCCGATCACCCTCGCCTCCGATGGACTGCGTCAGATCGTCTGTTCGCTCAGCACGCCCTGCCGCATGAAGAATACCCTGGCCCGCTCCTGGGTGGCGGCCAGGTCACTGTTGTGGGTCACCACCAGGAAGGTGGTTCCCTGCTGGTTGAATCCCCTGAACAGCGCCAGTATATCCTTTTCCGTCTCTTCATCCAAGTCGCCGGTGGGCTCGTCGGCAAGAATTATATCGGGCTGGTTGATGAAGGCGCGGGCGATGGCGATCCGCCGCTGCTGGCCGCCGGAGAGCTGGGAGGGGAAGGCGTTGGCCTTGTCGGCCAGCCCTACCCTGGCGAGGATCTCCGTGGCCCGTTCGCGGCTGCCCGCCGGGATACCGCCAAAGCTCAGGGGAAGCAGGATGTTTTCCATGACGGTCAGGGTGGGGATGAGGCTCGCGAACTGGAAGATGAAGCCGATCTTCTGGTTTCGCATGGAAGCCAGGGCGTGATCCGGCAGGGAGGCGATGTTGACGCCGTCAACCAGCACCTCACCCTGATCGGGCAGGGTCAGCCCGCCGATCATGCTGAGCAGCGTGGTCTTGCCCGAACCGGAGTGACCCAGGATCACCACGAAATCCCCTTTGCCGACCAGCAGATCCACCTGGTCGACGGCGTGAATCATGCCGTTTTCCGCAGGGTACTGCTTGGTGAGTTTTCTGCATTCTATGACCACACATCCTCCTTCGTCGGCTATGGCATTCCAACACCGAGGAATACCGGGCCTTGCCGGCGACTGCAAAATTCCATGCTCCCCTTTAATTTAGAGGTTGCCAATATACCACTGCGTGGTATTATCGCAATCTCTTATGCGGCATTTTGCCACAGAGGCAATGTGTCGCACCAGGAAACCAGCCGTACCGGGCGGAGCCGCCCGCGCCGCGTACGGGGACATACCAACAAGGAGGAGAAAACAATGCAATCCACCATTTCCACCTGGCGCAAATCTCTCATCACCGGCACCGCCGTGGCTCTGAGCCTGGCTGGCGCCACCCTCGCCTCGGCAGCCGATCAGTATGCGGGCACCGCGTACATCGCCGGCATGGGTGGTCACTTCGCTAAGGCGGTCTTCAAGATCGACCCCAAGGCCGAGACCCCCATCACCCTCACCGAGGACCTGGGCAAGATCGACATCGGCGACGGCAAGACCCACCCGTTCCATGATGCCCGCATCGACGTGAAGGACCGCAACACCATCTACTGGTCCACCTACAAGCCGGATCATGCCGCCAGTGACTCCTATCACTACGGCAAGAGCGACCTGAAGAGCGAGAAGGTTCTGGTTGACAAGACCTTCCCGGTTCCGGCCGGCACCCTGAGCACCAAGGCCGGGTACTGCGCCTCCGCGCAGACCAAGGACTACTTCATGCCCATCTCCATGAACAAGCCGGGCTACCTCTCGGTCATCGACAAGAAGACCATGGAGATGAAGCACAACATCTTCTTCGAGGGCACCGACGCCGACATCAAGAAGGGCTACAAGTACATGCACGGCATCAACTCGCCGGACATGAAGGAAGTACTGCTCACCATCAACGAGTCCGACGTTGCTCCGGACAACAAGGAGCTGGGCGACGGCGTGGGCAAGATGCACATGTTCGTGCTGGATGCCAAGGAGCTTGAGAAGGGCAAGGTGAAGGTTCTGCGCAAGGGTGTAGCCGACGGCAATGCCAAGAAGACCATCAGCTTCCGTCAGTACTACTCCCCGGATGGCAAGTACATCGCCAACGCCACCGGCGACATCCTCTTCATCATCGAGGCCAAGACCCTGAAGACCCTGGCCTCCCTCACCATGGACAAGATGGAAGAGACCCACGACGCCATCTTCACCCCGGACAGCAAGTATGTTATGATCACCACCCGGACCAAGACCGTTCTGCCTGGCTGCAAGGACCCGGAGAAGCCAGCCGACAACGAGTGGCGCATGGACGGTCAGGTACGCCTCTACGACGTGGCCGCCAAGAAGCTCGTCGGCAAGCCGACCTCCACCTGCCTGAAGTGCCATGACGAGATGATCGGCACCGGCGAGGATGCTCCGCACGCCGTTCTCTGTGGTCTGGACGTGAACTGGGCCAAGACCGCCAAGAAGTAAGCTTCAACCGGCTGATACGGCACCCACACGGGACCGGCGGGGTGAACCCTGCCGGTCCCGTTCTTGTCTCTTCCTTACATTTTATGGAACTTCCATGCAGACCATCCGACCCGCCTCCATCGTTGCCCTCGCCTGGAAAGGCGTTTCCCGCAAGCTCTTCCGCAACGCGGTGCTCATGGCGGCGGTGGCCCTGCTGGTCGGACTGCTGGTCTTCGCCATGCTCTTCAACCAGGCGGTACGCGAGGATCTCGACCAGGCGACCAAGCGACTGGGCGCGGACATCGTGCTGGTGCCCTCCGAGGCCAAGTCCGGGGCCGAGGAGTTCATCCTGGAGAGCAAGATCAAATCCTTCTACATGGACGGCTTCGTCTTTGAGTCGATCCGCGATCTGCCCGAGATCGCGCAGGCCACCTACCACATCTACCTCAACACCCTCTCTTCCGGCTGTTGCAGCATTGACGAGGGCCAGGTCATCGTCTTCGACCCCAAGCACGATTTCGTCATCGCGCCGTGGCTGGAGGAAGGCCCCGCGCAACTGGAGCCGGGCCAGGTCTACGTGGGCAGCTACGTCAAGGAGTACCTCGGGCTGATCAACACCGCCAGCCTTTTTGGCCAGGGGGTCAAGGTGGTGGGCCACCTCAAGCAGACCAGCACCGGCATCGACCATGGCGTCTTCATGCGCCTCGACGACCTGGACAAGATCTCCACCACGGCCATGGGCAGCTACAAGCCCGGCACCATCTCGATCATCTTCATCAAGGTCAAGGAGGGCGAGGACGTGGGCAAGGTGGTGGCCAAGATCCGCGCCATCAACCCCACCCTGGGGGTCATGACCCGTGGGGACATCGGCGCCGACGCCCGCTCCACCCTCAAGGATATCCTCAAGATCTTCTCGGTCACCATCCTCATCGCCTCCCTGCTGGCGGTGATGCTGGCCTGGTCCACCTTTACCGTGCTGGCCAACGAACGGCGGCGCGAGGTGGGTATCCTGCGGGCCATCGGCGCCCACCGTGGCCATATCCTGCGGATCTTCCTCGCCGAAACGCTGCTGATCGGCTTCCTGGGCGGGGTGGTCGGGGTGTTCATTGGGCAGCTGCTCATCCGCTTCCTTGCCAGCGACTTCAATCTCTTGAAAAGGCTGGGGGTCTCCGCCACCTTCTCAGTCGACAACCTGATCGTCGCGTTCATCGCCATGGCAGCCGGCATCGCGGTCTGCCTGGTCGGCGCGGCCATGCCCGTCACCCGGCTGGCCCGGATGGAACCCCTCTCCGCCATCAAGGAAGAGTAGCGCACCGCGAGCGTTTTCCTCCCGCCGGGGGGTGCGCTTGGATTTCATCGCCCTCTTCTCCGGACGGGGGTCCCCCCCCTTCCTCCCCCTGTTATTTCTCTGTGGCGAAAACCAGAGCCATCGCCTACATTGGCTGGCGTGGCTGAGAAGTGTCCCGCGATTTCCGCGCCATCGCCCACGGAGAACCAACATGGAATCCTTTGAAGAACTTCTTGAAAAATCGACCAAAATCCATGGCCACATCTGCGCCGGTCAAGTGATCGGCGTGCGGATGTCGATGATCGGCCTTCGGCAGATCGGCATCGACGACCCGCGTGGCACCCAACGCAAGGATTTTTACGTCCTGGTGGAGATCGACCGCTGCGCCACCGACGCCATCCAGACCGTCACCGGCTGCTCCTTGGGCAAGCGCTCCCTCAAATGGCTCGACTACGGGATCATGGCCGCCACCTTTGTCAACCTCAAGACCGGCAAGGCGGTACGGGTGACCGCCCTGGAGGAGTCGCGGGAGACCGCCAAGAAATATGCGCCCGCTGCCATCGGCGACAAGTACATCCAGCAGCTCGAAGCGTACCGGATCATGCCAGAGGAGGAACTCTTCCGCATCCAGCAGGTCACGGTGGCGGTGCCGGAGGAGGACATGCCCGGCCGGCCCAAGCGGAGGGTGCAATGCGAGGCGTGCGGCGATTGGGTGCAGGACTGCCGCGATGTGGAAAAGGACGGCAAGGCCCTGTGCAAGCCATGCGCCTTTGGCCGCTACTACCAGGTGGAGGGAGAGTGATGACCAGAACCGTGCCGGTGGAGCAGGCGGTGGGCATGGTGCTGCCCCACGACGTCACCGAGATCCGCAAGGGTGAGTTCAAGGGCCGCGCCTTCAAGAAGGGGCATATCATCCGGTCAGAGGACGTGGAACACCTCAAGCGCCTCGGCAAGGAGAACATCTATGTCCTCGAACTGACGCCGGATGACATTCACGAAAATGAAGCGGCGGAGCGGATGGCCAAGGCGCTTGCCGGCTCCGGCACCGCGGTTTCCGGCGAACCGGTGGAGGGCAAGCTCAGCATCGTCGCGGCCCATGACGGCCTGCTCAAGGTGGAGACCGAGGCGCTCTTCCGCTTCAATCTGCTGGGCGAGGTAATGTGCTCGACCCTGCACGACAACACCCCGGTGCGGCAGGGCGAGACCATCGCCGGTACCCGCCTGATCCCGTTGGTCTCCAAACGGAGCATCGTGGACGAGGCGGTGGGGATTGCCGACCGGGCAAACGGCATCCTGCGGGTACTGCCGCTGCGCAAGGCCAGGGCCGGGCTGGTCATCACCGGCAACGAGGTTTTTTACGGCAGGATCAAGGATGCTTTCGAGCCTGTGCTGCGCAAAAAACTCGAACAGCTCGGCTCCGAGGTGGCCCAGGTACGCTTCGCCCCGGACAATGTGGAAACCATTGCCAGCGAAATCAAGGCCTGCCTGGAGGCCGGCTGCAACCTCATCGTCACCAGCGGCGGCATGTCGGTGGACCCGGATGACGTTACCCGCCTGGGCATCGCCGCGGCCGGCGCCACCGACATCGCCTACGGTACGCCGGTGCTGCCAGGGGCCATGTTCCTCGCCGGATTCATCGGCGCGGTCCCGGTGCTGGGGCTGCCGGCCTGCGGGATGTTCCACAAGATCACCGTTTTCGATCTGGTGCTGCCCAGGGTGCTGGCCGGCGAAAGGCTCGGCCGGGAAGAACTGGCCCGCATGGGTCACGGCGGCCTCTGCCGGCAGTGCAAAACCTGCGTGTGGCCCATCTGCGGTTTTGGCAAGTAACGCGAAATTCCGTCCCGTGGCATGAACACGGCTTTCCATCCCCGGCCCCTATCCCCAAGGAGGACCCTGATGAACCCGGAAAAGATGATGGATATCATGACCAAGGAACTGGAAATCGCGCTCAAGGGACTGGCCAAGGCCAAGAGCGTCGAGGACAAGGTGGCCTACAGCAAGGTGGTGAAGAACCTCAGCGAATCCCTGGGCGTTTTTCTCGGTCTGGCCGGCGACATGATGGACATGGAGTTCGATGAGGACTGAGCTGCGGCGGTCGAAGAAGCAGGCAGGGGGCGCGCCGCCATCCGGCCAAGCGCCCCCTGCCAAAAACTCCTTGATTTCAGAATTGAGATTCAGGATTCAGAATAATGCATGAAGACATCTTCCTGCCGATCTCAATCCCGCCTCACACCTCCTGCATGGTCACCAGCCGCAACGCCTGGGTGGTGCACTTGGTCACGCAGGCGGGCTTGAGGCCCGCGTCGATCCTGTCCATGCAGTAGTCGCATTTCACCGCCTTGTTGGTCTCCGGATTGTGCTGGGGGATCCGCCACGGGCAGGCGCCGGCGCAGGCCATGCAGCCGATGCACTGTTTGGTATCCACATAGACGATGCCGTCCTCCCGCTTCTTCATGGCGCCGGTGGGACAGACGGTGGCGCAGAACGGATCCTCGCAGTGGTAGCAGGAGCGGAACTTGAATTCGGTCTTGGGCACCCCCCGCACCGATTTGAGCGGTTCGTGGCTGATCTCGCAGAGGATGGGCCCAACGGGCAGCTGCTTGTTCACCTTGCAGTGGATCTCGCAACCGTGGCAGCCGATACAGCGCTTGCTGTTGAGATAGAGGGCGTACTTGTTCATAGTTCCACCTTCCGCTGATGGTTCTTCGAACTCTTCCGGACGGTGATGAAGGTTTCACACAGCGAGAGCCCTCCCCCCACCGGATCCATGTTCTGCAGCTGGCCGATCATCAGCTTTTGATCGCTGAACCCGGCGTGGTAGGCCCTGGTTTGCAGCGGTATCTGGCGGCCAAAGCCGTGGACGGTGTAAACCGCCTCGGGATGGATGAAGTCGGTCACCCGGGCGGTGGCAACGCTGGTCACGTCGCCCGAGATGACATCGACCAGATCGCCATCCGAGACACCCATCTTGCCCGCCTCCCTGGTGTTGATCCACAGGGTGTTCTGCGGCATCATCTCATTGAGCAGCGGGTTGTTGACGGTGTGGCTGTGGGCATGGATCGGCGAGCGGCCGAACACCAGGCGATACTGCCCCTTGGGCGGGCTGACCGGGCTCTCATAGGGCTTCCAGGATGGGAAGCCCCACTTGGTGAGGTTCTCGCTGATGATCTCGATCTTGCCCGACGGGGTCTTGAACTTGCCGTCCAGCTTGTCGCGGTCGTAAAAGACCGGCTTGCCGGCCAGCTCGATGAAGCCCTTGGCGTCGAAATCCGCCACCGTGTAGCCAGTGGGCTCCATCTGCCAGTCCCACAGCTCGGCCAGGGAATTGAAAGGGAAGTATTGCTCCAGGCCAAGTCGCTTGGCCAGCCCCTTGATGATGGTGCAGAGGCAGAGCGTGTCGTGCTGCGGCTCGATGGCCTTGTTGCGCTTGATCAGCCTCGGCTTGGGTCCTTTCTGGAGGGCGACCATGCTGTCGCGCTCCAGGTAGGTGGACTCGGGCAGGATGACGTCTGCATACCAGCCGAACTCGCTGTAATGGGTGTCCACAGAGACGATCAGGTCGCAGTTGTCCAGCGCCTCCTTTTGGGCGCGCGGGTCAGGGAAGCAGGAAAAGGGGTCGTGGCGGAAGCAGAACACCCCCTTGATCGGATACGGCTGGCCGGTGGCCATTGCCTTGTAGAAGAGATGGAACAACCCCGGCCCCTTCTCGAACTGGGGATAGACGTCCCCTACCCCGTCGGCCCGCTTGGCGGTGGGTTTGGGCGACAGCTCAGTGAGGCTGCGCGGCCCCTTCTTGCCGCAGTCGCCGGCTCCCTTGGCGAAGACCAGCCCTCCCTCCACCTCGACGCTGCCCATCAGGACGTTCAGGCAATTGAGCGCCCGGCTGGCGTAGAAAGAATCGCGGTAGCGGGAAAGCATCCAGCCCGGGTGGAAGACCACCTTGGGCCGATCCTCGATGAGCTGCCCCACCAGTTCGTGGATGTCCTTGACCTTGATGCCGCACTCCTTGGCCGCCCACTCCGCCGAGTAGTTCTCCACAAAGTAGGCCAGTTCGTCGAAACCAGTGGCGTAGCGCTCGATGAAATCGGCGTCGTAACCGTCCGCTTTGATGATCTCGTGGATCAGCGCCAGAGCCAGGGCGTAATCGGTGCCCGGCCGCACCTGGAAGAAGTTGGTGGCCTTGATGCCGGTCAGGGTCTGGCGCACGTCCACATAGGTCATCCTGCCGCCCTTCTCCAGCATGTCCATGACCTGGTTGACCTCGGCCGGCCGCAGCGAGGCAAGGATATTGCGGCCAAAGAGCACAAGATGCCTGGCGTTCTTGATGTCGTAGACAAAGCCCTTGCGGCCCAGGCCGAAGAGCGACAGGCTGGCGTGATGGACGTTGCGGCCGCAGGCGCTGTCGTGGTTGGAGTAGTTGGGTGAGCCAAGGGCATGGGTGAAGGCCTTGACGATGTCCTGGAATGGCCCCCCCCGGGAGCTGCACAGAATCGCCTCCGGTCCGTAGCGGTCGATGATGGTCTTCATTTTGTCCGCCACATAGTCCAGGGCAAACTCCCAGCTCACCGCCTCCCATCGGCCCGCACCGCGGCCGCCTTTGCGGATCAACGGCTGCAAGGGTCGCTCCTTGTCGGCCAGCAGGGCCGGGCCCGCCGAACCCTTGGCGCACAAGGCCCCCTTCAACAGGTGGGGGTTGCCTTCGATCCACTGTACGGTATTGCCGTCCACTTCAACTCTGATTGGACAGCGGACCGTGCACATGCCGCACATGCTCCACACTGTCTTTTTCATGGCACCAGCTCCTGTGTGATATGTTGTTGCCCCAGTCCGGTTGCAAGCACCGCCGCGACCTTCCGCTCAAGTTCGCTCTTGTCGACGGGCTTGATGCAGTAGTCCGCCGCTCCAGCCTCTCTGGCCTGCTTGGCAAGGACATTGGTGGGATATTGGGCGAGGATGATCACCCGCAGGGGAGATCCAATGCGCTTGAACGCCTCCAGCATGCCGATGCCGCCGTTCATGCCCCCGAAATCGGAATCCACCAGAGCCAGATCCACCCGGTGGCGACTGGCGTAGGCAACCGCCTCCTCTTCCGCGGTAAAGACGCGCACCAAGTGTCCTTTGCGGGTGAGGATGCGCTGGATAAGCGCCACGCCGTCCAGATCATCGTCCAGCACGCAGATCCGCGCCATGGAGTGTCCTCCCTCGATCCGGCCTAATGGGGTCTTCTGACCACGAAGCATCTTCCTGCACTGCTCCATGGCGATTCGTTCCGCGTCCACTGTTGTATTCCTTAAATCCGGACAGCTCCCGCGGCAAAAAAAGGGGGGGAGGGGCGCCGCGGGAGCCGCCGGAAAAGAGAATCCAGAATTCGCTCAGTACACGCCGAGCAGGTTGAGTCCCAACAGCAAAAGCCCTGCGCAGGCAACCCGCTTCACCACCAGTGGGCTCAGCTTCTTGGCGATCATCGGGCCAAGATAGCCGCCCAACAGCGCCGCCGGGAACATGGCAAGGAAGAGGAGCAGATCGAAGTTCCCGAACTGCATGTGGCGCAGGGTTCCCATGGCGGTGTTGAAAAAGATGGCCAAAAGGGAGCTGCCGACCACGATGTACATGGGCAGCCCGAGCCCCACCGTCATCAGGGGCACCATGAACGGTCCACCGCCAAATCCGAACATCGATGACATAACCGCGATCAAAAAGCCGCCAATGCAGCCAACAACCATGTTCACATGGAACTCGTGTCCCCAAAAATCAACCTTCATACCGGAGTCCTCCAGATGTTTTTCATTTTTTTTCGCATCCAGACAAATCGCTTCAAGCAGTCGCCCCAGGCGCAATGGTTATTCCTGCTTGGTGGGACAGGCCTCGGTGCCTTCCTCGCCGCGCTTGGCGCACTCCTCGGCGCGTTGCTTGAACTCCTTCAGGATGGCCTGTTCCTTCTTGTTCTTCTCGATGTAGCCCGGGGTGGTCTGCCAGAACATCAGGCCGGCCAGCACCAGCAGCACCCAGCCAAAGAGGAACTTGAACTGATCCAGGGTGATCATCTCGGTGAGTTTGGGACCGATGAAGCCGCCCACCAGCATGGCGCATCCAATGCCAATGCCAAGCTTCCAGTTGATGAACTTGATCTTGGAGTAGTTGTAGATGCCGCTGCCCTGGGAGAAGAGCACGGTGGGCATGACCGTGCCCGCCACGATGGTGTGCGGCAGCGGGAAGAGCGACACCAGAATGGGGTTGAGGATGAAGCCGCCGCCAGCGCCCATCAACACGCCAAAGATGGAGATGGCCAGACAGAGGACAAAGGGCCAGATGAGGTTGATGCTGGTCCCGGCGGAGTCAAGGTAGACGGTCGGAAAGGCTACAGCGTTCTCAAAGGTGGCCGCTTCGCTTTTGACCTTCTTGACCGTCTCCTTGTCTCCCTCCTTGATCCGTTCGGTGACTGCGGTGACGGTGACGCTGTACTTGCCAGGGGCCTGACCAGCCGGAAGCTTGATCTTGGCGGTGTAGGCACCGTCCGGGGTAGTCTCGACGTTGGCGACCAGCAGTTTGCCAACCCCGCCGAACCGCCCTTTGACCAGCTTCATGGACTCGCGCTTGTTCTCCTTCTCGTCCATCGGATCAAGCAGGGTGCCGCGGGAGCCGATGATGCTGGCCAAGATGGATGCCTGATAACTGTCGATTTTGATCTTGGCAGGCGCGCTGTAGGCGGCATCGGCGCCGATCTTCTTCAACACCTCTGAGTATTTCCAGTCTTTCCCCTCAGCCTTTGCCTTGTCGAGTTCCGGCTGCATATCCTTGGGAACGAGAATGGTGTAATACGCCGGCATCTCCTCGGATATGTAAAACTTATAGGGGATCTTCCCGGTTTTAGGATCCTTCTTGCCATCGAAACGGTTGACCCGCACCTGCTTGTCGGCGGAGAAAACTTCGACATAGACCTGGGCGCCGGCAGGGGCCAGGCCGCTCACCGTGATCTCGCCGCCGTTGCCGAGCGAGGTCTTGTCGAGCATGATGGTGGGAGCCGTCCCCCCCTTGCCTCCCGCCGGTTTCTGCGCCTGCGCCGCCTCCTCGGCGGAAGCGCTCAACGGCAGCAACAACATCAAGGCAAACAGCCATCCCAGCCAGGACATCACGTCGCGTTGTACAGTTTTTCGCATTGTTTCCTCCTCATCGCACATGGTTGAAAAAGCCATTGCCATTCCTTTCCCCTCTGGCTTTTCAAATGAGCAACATGCATGCCGCACGGAAAGAAATTCTGGCCTGGGTCTCCAATGATGGAGAAATTGCAAATCTTGTTTTATTCCAATTTGTTACGGAATTTTCGACGCAGAACAAGACGGTACGGAAACCAGCGATGATGCAGCAGTACGGATGCAGTGCATCAAAAAAGATGCATCACAATCAAGAAGCTTTGCAGAAGAGAGCAGCGGGAGGGATGAAAAAGATGCAAGGCGACGGGAGAGAACGCGATCATTCCCCCAAACGGTAACGCTCCGCGTCAAGGCCGTAATGGCGGAGCAGCCGCTGGAAGGATTGGCGGCCCATGCCGCTTGCCTGGGCCGCCAGGGTGACGTTGCCGTTGTGCCGGCCCAGGGCCTGGCGGAGATAGTCCAGGGAGAACTGCTCCACCAGCTGACGCTTGGCTTCATTATAGTGAAGCGAAACGTCGGAGGCGGGAAAGGGAAGAGATTGATGAGCCGGCCCATCCATGGCGCCCAGGTCGGCGGGATTGAGTACCTCTTCGGAGGCAAGCAGCACCGCTCGCTTCACGGCGTTCTGCAATTCGCGGACATTCCCCTTCCAGGAGCGCTGGAGCAGAAATCGCTCCGCCTCCGGGGAGAAACGGAGACCGGAACGATGGTGCTCAGCGGCATACCTCTGCAAAAAACTGCCGGCAAGAACCGGAATATCCTCTGGGCGTTCCGCCAGGGAGGGCATGGTGATGGTCACCACATTGAGTCGATAGAAGAGATCTTCCCTAAACAGCCCCTGGCGGATCTTTGCCTCCAGATCCTGGTTGGTGGAGGCCACCACACGCACGTCCACCGGGATGCTCCTGGTCTGGCCCAGCGGCATGATCTCCTTTTCCTGCAGCACGCGCAGCAACTTGGTTTGCAGTGCCGGCGGCAGATCGCCGATCTCGTCCAGCAGCAACGTGGAACCATCCGCCTCGAGGAAGAGCCCTTTCTTGTCCTGGCTTGCGCCGGTGAAAGCGCCGCGGGCGTGGCCGAACAGCTCGCTCTCCAGGATCTCCGCCGGCAGAGCGGGACAGTTGACCGTAATCATCCGTCTGGAGGCGCGACTGCTCAGGCTGTGCAGCGCCCTGGCGGCCAGTTCCTTGCCAGTGCCCGACTCGCCGCGCACCAGCACGGTGACGTCGGTGTCGGCCACCTTGCGGATCAACTCGAACACCGCCCGCATCCTGCTTGAGTTGCCGTCGAAACCAGCGAAGCCGGCCGGCTCGTCAAGGCGCTTCTGCAGGTGACGGTTCTCGCGGATCAGGCGCACCCGCTCCAGGCAACGGCCGAGGCTGTGAACGATCCGGTCCTTGTCAAAGGGCTTCTCGATGAAATCATAGGCCCCGGCCTGGAGCGCCTGCACCGCCAGCTCCACATTGCCATAGCCGGTCATCATGATCACCGACAGTTCGGCATCACGCTTCCGTGCCCTGGCAAGCAGTTCCATGCCGTCGATGCCCGGCATCTTGATATCGGTGACCAGCACCTCGGGCCTCCACTCATCCAACAGGGACAAGGCTGCCTCGCCGGAGGCTTCGGTCCTGATCCAGCAATCTCCGAGATTGCGCCCAATCAGACGGACCAGCATGCCAAGCATGTCCTGGTCATCGTCCACCAGCAGCACCCTGGGACGATCATCGCCACCTGCATCCTTCATTCCCGACTCCGTTGCCTCTGTCTGGCGCATGCCCTCGCATCCTCCTCTCCTTTCAATGGCTCCTCCCCGGGAAAATTGCAACCAATATCATCCTGGTTCGGTTCGCTTTTAAGAACGCAACACATAACAAATCAGCCTTGCCATGCCCAGGCCATGCTGCTACCCTGAACATCATGCGAAACCCGATGCATGCCCCAGCGCCGGTTCGTTGTGATCCCGGCTTCACCATTTGGCCCCCGGTCCTTGCCGCGTGGGTTCTTGCCTTCCTGCTCGCCCTGCCCTCCCAGGCCTGGGCGGTCCAGGCGCACGGCCAGTCCGAGGGATGGCTTGTCCATCAGCTGGCCCATATCCTCTTCATGATCGCGCTGATCTTTCTGCTCACCGTTCTCCATCGGCGGCCGCCGGGGGTGGGACGGCCCTGGAAGATGCTCAAACTCTCGCTTTTCCTCTTCCTCCTCTGGAACATCGACACCATCACGGTCCACTGGCTGGCCAGCCGTTTGCCGGAAGGCGCCGTGGATCAATGCGCCGAACTGGCCGACCGCCACATCCATCTCCCTGCTTCCAGCTTGTGGCTTTTCTACTATATGGGCAGCCTGGACCATCTGCTCTGCGTGCCGGCCATCGTTTTCCTGTTCCTCAGCCTCCGCGGTTTCGCGGCCGAAACGGGCCAACCGAGAATGGAGGACGGGAAAGGATGATGAGCGACATGCTGCATCTGCCCCTGTTGCCCGTGTATCTGGTCGATGCCGTAGGCTCGGCCCTGATGATTTTCTTTGCCATCGCCTCCATGCTGGAAGCGCGAAGGCTGCTCCGGCGCGACCCGCAAAACGTCCTGTGGGCCTTCTTCTTCTGGCTGACCATCACCCTGTGCGCCCTGGCGATCTCCCGCAGCTTCTGGCATCTGCTCCGCTTCTTTTTCCTCATGGCAGGCAAGGAGATTGAATGGCGACAGCTGGCACCCTTCAGCGGCAGCATCAACACCCTCGCCTTCTGCGCGGTGGCGATGTCGATCTTCTATTACCACAGCGCCGAGAAGGTCATCGCCACGGTTCGGCGGGACGCCGATCTCTTACGCCAGGCCCACCGCGAACTGGCGGCGGCCCACGAGGCCACCCGCCAGCTCAACCAGACCCTGGAAGAGCGGGTGGAACGACGGACCCATGCCCTCAGGGTTTCGGAGGAGAAGTTCCGCAGCCTTTTCGAGGCCTCCAAGGACATGATCTTCTTCTGCGACCGGGAGGGACGCATCTGCGACATCAACGACAGCGGGCTCGACCTGCTGGCCTTCCCCAGCCGCGACCAGGTGGTCGGCCGGCCGCTGGGAGAACTCTTTCCCTCGCCGGCGGTGTACGAGCAATTCGCCATGACCCTGGCCCAGCAGGGGCATGTCAAGGACTTCGAGGTCCAGCTCACTGGCGGCACCGGCGCGCCACGCTGCTTCCTGCTCACCACCACCGCGATCACCAACGCCCAGGGGGAAGTGCAGGGCTGCGAGACCATCGCCATCGACTTCTCCCACATCAAGGAGGTCACTGCCCAGCTGATCCAGTCGGAAAAGATGACCTCGGTTGGGCAACTCGCCGCCGGGGTGGCCCATGAGATCAACACGCCGCTCGGCATCATCCTTGGCTACACCCAACTCCTGGCCGAGGACTTCGTCGACAACCAGGAGGTGAGCGAGACCCTGGGCATCATCGAAAAGCAGACCAAGATCTGCCGCCGCATCGTGGCCGATCTGCTCAAGTTTTCCCATCCGGCGGTGGAGCAGGCGATGCGGCCCGACGATGTCAACAAGTGCCTGGTCGAGGTGCTCGCCATCGTCGAGCATACCCTGAACATGGATCACATCTTCATCCATCGCTGCCTGGCGCAATCGTTGCCCCAGGTGATGCTGGATGCCGAGCGCTTGCGCCAGGTGTTCGTCAACCTGATCAACAACGCCCACTACGCCATCGGCAACGAGGGAATCATCGGGGTCTGGAGCAGACATCTGGTGGAGGAGCAGGAGGTGGAGGTGATCGTGGCCGACACCGGCGCCGGCATCCCACCGGAGGTGCAAAACCGCATCTTCGATCCCTTCTTCACCACCAAGGGGGTGGGCAAGGGAACCGGCCTGGGGCTCTCCGTCTCCTTCGGCATCGTCAAGGACCACGGCGGCCGCATCGAAGCCTTCTCGCCGCCCCGCGACCCCGAACTGTTGGCGGTGGACATGCATACCGCCTTCCATATCCGTTTGCCGGTGCTGCGCCGGCAACCCGATCAGGAGGAGTGAACGTGGCATTGATTCTGGTGCTGGACGACGTTGCGGACGCTGGAGCCATGGTCCGCAAAATCCTGCAACGCAAGGGACACGAGGTGCGGGTCTTCAGCGACGAGGATGAGGCCCTGCGCTTTGCCGCCGCCAACGCGATCGACCTGGCCATCCTGGACATGAAACTCCGCAAGATGGAGGGCACCGAGGTGCTGGCCGAATTGCGCAAGCTGCACCCGGAACTGCCTGTGATCATGCTCACCGGCTTTCCCACCAAGACGGCGGCCAGCCAGGCCATGGCCCTGGGCGCCCTTGCCTACTGCGCAAAGCCCATCGACAAAGGGGATTTGGAACGGATCGTGGAGGGCGCCATTTCCCAGGGCTGGGTGGACGCCGGCGGAGCTTAACCGCTGCCAGCCAGCAGAGTCCGCAGCCCCGAGGCGCGGGTGGCCCGGCGATTGATGGCGGCGGCGATCTCCTCCTCGCGGCCGATCAAGGTCACCCGCCGGCGCGCCCTGGTGATGCCGGTGTAGAGCAGTTCCCTGCCCAGCAGCGGTGAATCGGCCGGGGGCAGCATCAGCACCACCTCGTCAAACTCCGAGCCCTGGCTTTGATGGATGGTCATGGCGAAGGCGGTCTCATGGGCCGGTAGCTGACTGGGGGCAAAGGCCCGCACCGTTTCGCGGTCCTCGCCGAAAAAGAAGGCGCGCGGCTCGCCGCTGCCCGACTCCGGCCAGAGCACCCCGGTATCACCGTTGAAAAGCCGGAGCCGGTAGCTGTTCTCCCGCACCAGAATGGGCCGGCCCTGGTACCATCCCCCCGAGGGCGCTATCAATCCCTCCCTGGCCAGCACCGCCTCGATGCGTCGGTTCATGGCCTCCACTCCCAGCGGCCCCCGCCGCAACGCCACCAGCACCCGGAATCGCTCCAGCAGCTCCAGCGCCTCGCCCGGCGTGGTCGCGCCAAGCAGGTCACGGTATCCATCGATCAACAACCGCGCCAGGGGATGCTCGTGATCATTGCCGGCCAGCGGCGGCAGCAGGGCTATTCCCTCTTCCCCGGCCGCGCAGAGGCGCGCCGCCTCCTCGACCTCGCCGCGATTGACCGCTCCGGCCAGACGGGAGATGGCGGAGTCGCCGAAACGGAAGCTGGTGCGCAGCATGACCACTCCGGCGGCAAGTCCTGCTGGCGCATCCTCCTCGCCGGCCGCCTCGCAGATGTCGGCCAGGATGGAACCCGCCTCCACCGAGGCGAGCTGGTCGCGGTCCCCCAATAGCACCAGCCGCGCCTCCGGGGAGACCGCGGCAAAGAGACGGGTCATGAGGGTGACATCCACCATGGAGGCCTCGTCAACCACCACCACCTGGTGGGGCAGTGGGTTGCCGGCATGGTGGCGGAATTCGTTGGGGTTGCGGGGCTGGTATCCCAGGGCCCGGTGGATGGTCATGGCCTGATCGGGCAGGCAGGCCAACACCTCCGGCGCCATGGGCAGTCCGCCCTTCTGGCGCTGCATGGCCTCGCTCAACCGGGCCGCCGCCTTGCCGGTCGGGGCGAGCAGCAGCATCCTGGGCGGCGGCCCACCGGACTCCATGGCATACAGGGCAATGAGCGCCAGCAGCCCCGCCACCACCGTGGTCTTGCCGGTGCCTGGCCCGCCGGTGATCGCGCCCAGCCGCCGGGCAAAGACGGCAGCGCAGGCCTGCCGCTGCTCCTCGGTGACGGTGCTGCCGGCAAAGACCGCCGCAAGGCAGGCAGCCAACCGGTCCTGGTCGATTCCCTCCATCGCCCGCGCCGCCCGTTGGCGGATGAAAGAGGCCAGCTCCTGTTCATCCCGCCAGTACCGGTGCAGGTAGAGACGGGTGCCGGCAAGAACCAGGGGAGTCGGGCCGGCGCCATCCCCCACCAGCGGGGAGCGGGCCAGCTCGGCCAACAGCTCGTCGAGCGGCGGCCAGGCGGGCAGGTCGTCGAAAGCCGCCGGGGCAGCCAGGTCGAGGCAGACATGGCCATCGTCCACCGCCCGTCTGGCCATGGCGGCGCAGAGCAGGACGCGGGCGCTGGCGTCGGGGTCGAGCCGACCGAGCAACCTCACCCAGTAGCGGTCGAACTGCTCGATCCTGCCGGCGGCGAGCAGACGGTCAAGCTCGACATCAGGCAAACCCTGGCTCATGGCCCACCTCCGGACAAGACCCGCGACAGCGCCTCCAGCCGCGCCAGGGGCGGCTGATCATAAAAGACCCCAAACTCCGGACCGCTGGCCGGGTGCATCCCCTTGAGAAAGAGGTAGAAAACCCCGCCGAAGTGGCGGCCATGGTCGTAATCGACGAGCCTTGCGGCAAGATAGCGGCGCAGGGCGAGGCAGTAGAGGTGGTACTGGAGATAGTAATGGTGGTGGGCCATGGCCCGCGACATGGCCGCCCGGTCATAGTCCTGGCGGCGAACACCCAGGTGGTTGCTCTTGTAGTCCACCAGGTACCAGCGGCCCTGATGTTCGAAGATCAGATCGACAAAGCCCTTGAGAAAACCGCGCAGGGGCACGAAGCGGAGCGCGGCCAGCGCTTCGGCGTATCCATCCGGCAGGCCCTCGGGATGGTCGCGGAAGGGCGCGGCCAGCTCGCTGGCGGTCAGGGTGGCCTGTCGGCCCGGCGACACCGGCACGAAGAAGGGCATCTCGTTGAGCCGCTGGGTATCCGGGATGTCGGCCAGGCAGAAAGGGGTATCCCTCTGCAGCGGCGTTGCGAGCATCTCGCCCAGCGCCGTCGCCACCGGCCCGCCCCAGGTATCTTCGTTCAAGCCATGGCGACGCAGGCAGCGCCGCGTCTCGTCTTCCAGCGCCTGCCGGGAGGCGGCAAAGGGAAGGGTCTCGAGGACGCGGTGAAAGAAGTTGCCCGCCTCGGGCCCCTTGGGGAAATCGGCCAAGGGGATGCCCTCCCCGGCAGCCCCTTCCATGCCCTCGCCAGGCAGGGCCTCCTCCCGCTCCCACTGCTCTGGCGCCGCCTGATCCGAGGAGGCGGTCAGGTGAGAAAAACTGCCGATCCGCCACACCGGGTCGCAACGGCGGCTGACCCGGCGTGCCTCATAGGCCACCGTCCGGTCGGAGACAACCGGTGCAAGGGGGGAAGCCTCGGCCAGAGAGAGGGGCCGGAGCTGCCAGCCTGCTTCGTGGCCGCAGCGGTCGTTCAGCTCGGTCAGCAGCGATTCGGCCGATCTGGCCGCAAGGCTCTCCCGCCACGCAGCCAGATCGTCGATACGGTCCGGACCGGCATGGAGCAGCAGGGCCAAGGCGCTGGCGTCGTAGCCGCTCATCGGCGCCCACAGCACCATACAGCCATGGCGGGCGCGGGTGAGGGCCACGTAGAGCAGCCGCAGTTCCTCTGCAAAGCGTTCCTCAGCGGCCAGCCGCTGTTGCCGGCCATCGGGCAGGATCGCCAGCTGCTCGCCGTTTCCCGCCTCGGGATCGTGCAGGCTTTGCGCCAGCGGACCGTCGCGGCGCGGCTCCCCCAGCCCCACGCACAGGTAGGGGCAGTAGACCAGCCCATACTCAAGCCCCTTGCTCCGGTGGACGGTGACGAGCTGGACCGCCTGTTCGTCGCTCTCCAGCCGCAGCTCGGCCTCCTCGCGCGGGTCCCCTTGCGCAATGCTGTTCCACAGCCAGTCGCGTAGGCGGTTGGGGGCAAGATGATCGCCCTCTTCCGCCTCGCGCAGCAGCTCGGCCAGCTGGCGCAGGTTGGTGAGCCGCCGTTCGCCTCCCCCCTCTGGCAGCAGCCGCTCCACCACGCTGGTCTCCCGCCAGACCAGGAGCAAAAGCCGCATCACCCCATCACGGCGCCACACCTCAAGCCATTTGGCGAACCTGGCGGCCAGCGCCTGCATCTCCTGCTCGCTGCCGCTCAGCCGGTCGAGGTCGTTGGCGGTGTAGCCGAGCATCCCGGTGGCCAGGGCGGCCCGGAGCCGGGTCTCGTCGGCGGGATCGAGGATGGCGGAGAGCAGGCGCAGGCACTCCTCCGCCTCGGGGCTGGCAAAAACGGAGGCGCGGCTCTGCAGGGCGGCGGCGATCCCCCTTCGCCGTAGAGAGGTGGCAAAAGCATCGGCCTGGGCATTGCTCCGCACCAGCACCGCGATATCGCCGGGCCGAATCGCCCGGTTGCCGATCGTCCCGCCCCGCGCCAGCAGGTCGGCGATGTCCTCGGCAACCAGCTCGGGAATCCTTACCATCAGCTCGGTCTTGCCCAGCCGCCCTCCCCGGCCGCCGCTCACATCATCGGGCAGGGTGAGGAACTGGAGCGGCGCGTGGCCAGGCAGATCGCGCTGCCACTGATCGAGTGCGTCCTCCCGGGGGGAGACCGGGGCAAAACCGATGGCCGGATCGACAAAGGGCCGTTCCACCCCGGAAAAAAGCCGGTTCACCGCCTCGATCATGGTCGGATCGGCCCGCCAGTTGACCGCCATGCTGTGCCGGCTGGCCGTTTTGCTGGCGGCAGCCTCTAGGTAGGCATGGATGTCGGCGCCCCGGAAGGCGTAGATCGCCTGCTTGGGGTCTCCGATCAGAAAGAGGCTGGCGCGGCCGCTGCCGTGGATGGCGCGGAAGATGCCGTACTGCACCGGATCGGTGTCCTGGAACTCGTCGATCAGGGCGGCTGGGAACTTGGCGCGGATCAGCCTGGCCAGCCCGTCACCATTCTCGCCGGCCAGGGCGCGGGCCAGGCCGTGCAGCAGGTCATCGAAGGACTGAACCTGGCCGGCCAGGAGCCGCCTGGGCAGTTCGGCGCGGACAAAGGCGGCGGCGCTGGCGAGAAACCAGCGCTGGCAGGATTCGGCCAACGCCTCGCCCGCAGCAAGCAGCTTTTCCCAGGCCACGAAGAAGGAGAGGGAGAAGGTCATGCCCTTCTTGATCGCCGTTGCCTTGAAGACCTTGCCGTCTGGGTCCGCCACCCGTCCCTGGCAGAGCTGTTCCGCGCCGGGCGGCGCAAGGCAGGTGGCTGGCGATTCCCCGGCGAAAAAGGCATCCAGCCGCGCCAGCAGGCCGCCGTCGAGCAGCCGCTTGAACTCGGCGGTGAGCGCCTTTTCCCGCTCCGCAAAGCCCTGTTCGATCAGGGTACCCTCCTTGTCCCAGGCGGAACGCGCCTGGCCCCAGACCTTCAGATATGTCAGCCAGAGGGATTCAGGCCCGGAGCGGTCGGCAACGCCGCCAACCACCGGATTCCCGGGCTTTCCCGCCGCCTGGCGGCAAAAGGCGAGAAAATCCCTGGGGCTGATGCGGGCCTGCACCAGACCGACCAGGCGGTGGTCGAGGTCATGCAGGCTGCGCACCCAGCAGTCGTCGGCAATCTCGGCCAGCAGCCTGCCGGGATCGCCGCCCAGCTCCAGGTCGGCCGGCACCCCGGCCATGAGGCCATACTGGCGCAGCATGCGGTGGCAGAAACCGTGGATGGTGGATACCGCTGCCTGATCGATCTCGGTGAGCGCCAGCCGCAACCGGCGCTGATCCGCCTCCCGGTCGCGGCTGCTGGTCAGTAGATGGGCCAAGATGGGGTCGGCACCCGGGTCGCCGGTCTGGAAGGCGCGGCAGGCCACGCGCAGCCTGGCCCTGATCCGTTCATGCAGCTCGGCGGTGGCCGCCTCGGTGAAGGTGACCACCAGGATCTCCTCCACCCGCAGCCCCCTCTCCAACAGCAAGCGCAGGAAGAGGGAGGCAATGGAGTAGGTCTTGCCGGTGCCGGCGCTGGCCTCGATGAGCTGCACGCCCTCAAGCGGCACGGTGACGGGGTCGAACCACCTGGTCATCATCCTTCCTCCATGTGGTCGAGCATGGGGCTGTAAACCCGCAGCGCCAGTTCGGCAAAGGAGTGGCGCAGGGCCTGTACCCGATAGGGCGAGTAGCCGGGGGCCAGCGGGTCATCCTCCCCCAAAAGCAGTCTGAGGTATGGGTTCTCCCCTTCCCCGGGCGGAGCACCGCTGAACCCATGGCCACGATACTGCCTGCCGGCGGCGGCCAGGGCCTGCTCCTCGTCCCGGCCGCGCTTGATCGCATCGGCGTAGGCAAAGGAGGTCTTGGGGAAGAAGAGCAGCGGCTCGGTCGAACCCGCCTCGTGGAGGGCCAGCAAATCCGCGAGCAGGGCGAGCGGCGCCTCGACCGGCGCGAAGGCGATGCTTACGGCGCCATGCTTGTCGCCCTGGCCGATGACCACGGTGCGGCAGGCTTGGTCGCCGGGCGCATCCGCGCAGAGGAGCAGATGGCGCAGCCAGGCATCGAGCAACACCTTGCCGTGCAGGCGGCTCACCGTGCAGCGGACCTGGCCCTCGGCATAACGATCGCCGAGCCTTCCTTCCACCAACCGCCCCTGGTCCAGCCGCGCCACGGCAATACGGGCCGGCAGGGCCTGACTCGGGGCATAGCGACCGGCCTTCTCCGCCAGCGGCAGCACCCGCTCTTCAATCCGGGTCAGCAAGGGAAGGGCGGCCTGGCCGAGCGGCAGCCTCCCCTCCCCCTGCCATTGGGCAAAAAGCGCGGAGACATCTGCGTCTGCCCGACAAACCTCAAGCAACTCGCCCGAAAGCTGATGCAGGGTGAGGGCATCCGCCTCGATCAGCTCCCGCTCGTCGAGCTCGTGCTCCCCTTCGCGCAGCACGATGCGGAGGCGCTGCTCCACGAACCAGCGCACCGGGCTGGCCAGGAAGCGTGCAAGTTCGGCGAGGGAGAGCGTCGCAACGCCCTCGGCGGCAACCGCGCTCGGCAACGGCTCCGGGAGCAGCCGGTGATCGGCCCGCATCCCCGTTGCCCGCTTGGCGGCGGCCCTGGCGCAATGGTCGCTGAAACTGAAGAGCCGCGGGTCGCTGCCATCAAAGTAGCGGCAGCTGAAGGGTTGCAGCGGATGTCGGGTGACGAGCCTTGCGCGCAGCTGCTTGCCCCGCTCCTCGGCATCCTCGGCTGCGTCGGGCAGGGCCAGCGTCTCGGCCAGGCAGTCGAGCAGCTCGTCCACCACCACCGAGGGCGGCATGGGTTTGCCGTCCCGCTGGCTGGCCCCCTGGTAGAAGATCAGCAGCCGTTCCCGGGCGGCAAGCAGCGCCTCCAGGAAGAGGTAGCGGTCGTCGTGTCGGCTTTCCCGGTCGCCGGTCCTCGGCTGCCGGGTGATGAGATCAAAGGCCCTGGCATGGCTCTGACGGGGAAAATCGCCGTCATTCATCCCCAGGAGGCAGATCACCCGGAAGGGAATGGAACGCATGGGCAGCATCCCGCAGAAGGTGATCCCCCCCTCCAGGAAGCCGCGTCCGCCCGCGCTCGTCTCCAGCCGCTCCATCAGCAGCGCTTGCAGGCCGGCCAGGTCCAGCTCGCCATCAAAGCGAAGTTCGGCCCCCTCTTCCTCAAGGACGGCCAGGGAATCGCGGATCAACTGCGCCTGCCAGCCCCGCTCCCCATCCTCGGCGAACAGGGCCTGGAGCAAGCCTGTCAGCTGCCGCCGCCACTGGGGCAGGGTGCGGGGCTGGGCCAGGGCCCCAACCTGCTGGAAGACCGTCTCGCAAAAGTGGATGAACCGGCCGGCCAGACAGGCGTCGCCGCCGGGAATCCCCTGCCACGGGTAGATTTCCCCCACCGGCTGGCCGTCGCTCCGCATGGCCGCGCCAAGGATGAGGCGGTCGAAGCCGAAGCGCCAGGTATTGTGGCGATCCTCCGGCATGGCCAGCTCCCGGCGGTGCGTTTCGTCCACCCCCCAGCGGATGCCGCTCTCCCGCACCCAGCGCCGCAGTTCGGGCAACTCATCCTCCGCGAGGCCGAACCTGGCCCGCACCTCCGGGCAGGAGAGCAGCTCCATCACCGCCGGCGCGGTCATTCTGGCGCCGGACAACCGCAGGAGCCGGGCAAAGGCCTCCACCAACGCCACCTGCCCGGCCAGGGGGCGGTCGGCGATGCGGAAGGGCAGGAAACGCCCTTCCTCCGGGGAGAGGCCGAAGACCCCCTCGATCAACGGCGCGTAAGCGCCCACATCCGGCATCATCACCAGGATGTCGCGGGGCGCCAGGGTGGGATCGTCGTTGAGCAACCCAAGCAGCCGATCCTGCAAGACCTCTACCTCCCGCAAGCGGCTGTGGCAGGCATGCACCGCGATGGAGTCGTCCTGGGGCGGCAGGGGCCACGGCTCCCCATCCCCGAAGGGGCCGCGATGCTGGAGAAGAAGGATGTCGTTCTGGAGCAGCTGGAGGGCCGAGTCCGGCGGGGCATGCTCGAAAAAATGCTCGCCCGCCTCCATCACCGGCTCATTTTCAAGCAGCTGCTGGAAGTCGCGGCCCACCCGGCCCAGGGAGGCTAGGAGCGGATGGCCCACCTCCAGGGAGAGTTCCTCGGCCGTCAGCCCGACCGGGGCGCGGGCAAGCCGCCGCTCTATCTCCTGGCGTGGAAGCAGGTCGGCAACGTACTCGGCGGAGGGGGCAAAGAGGAAGAGATGCACCGGCACGTTCCTGGCCAGGGCGGAAAAGAGCTGGAGATAGAGGGGCGGCAGGGTGTTGATCCCGAAAAGGCAGACCCGCTCCGGCAGCAAGCCGCCCAGTGGAACCCTGCCCTCGGCCAGCGCCTGCCCTGCCCGGATCATCAGCCGCGCCGAAGAATCGCAGCCGAGCCGAGCCGCCACCGCCCGCCAGAGCACCGGCTGCCAGCCATCCTGGTCCGGGGTGCCGCCCGGGGTCTGGTTGCCGCCCTCTTCCCAGGCCAGCACCATCTCGGGCCGGTACACCGCGTACTGGTCAAAGAGATCGGCGATATGGCGGGCCAAGCGCAGCCGCGCCCCGGGCGCCTGCTGGCGGAGGCTTGCGGCGAGCGGCGCAAAAACAGGCTGGTCGCCATGCAGATCGAGCAGCTCCAGGAGAAGCAGGCTGAGATGCTCCCGATCGCTGCGCCGCACCAGATCGCCCTCCTCGCCCAGGGTGGCGCGGAGCAGTCGCTGGACAAACTGGCGCGGCCGGGGGAAGTCCGGGTTGGCCCATACCCCGAACCGCTCGGCCAGCCGCATGGCCAGCCAGGACGCCATGCCACGGCTCTGCACCACCACGCACTCGGCGGACAAGGGCGAGGGCAGCGGCGTGGCCACCACCTCGGCCAGGGCCTCCAGCAGCGATTCGATGCGGTTTGAACGATGGAGTAGGATTGCGTGGTTCATGCGGGGCGGCAGGGGCTCACCGCCTCGGGCGGCAACGGCGGAAAAACAGCCACCCGCGGCCTGGCTTCCGGCGGCGGGTGGCATGGGTTTTGGTCGATTTTCCCGGCAAATGGAGGCCGGATCAGGCCATCAGGCGCTGACCTGGTGGAGGCAACGCTGCAGGCGGGAGACCAGTTCGCCAAGCTCCGGCTTGGAGATCTGGTCGTCGGCGCCCACCGACTCGCCCTTGTGGCGGGCGGTGTCGTTGATCAGCGAGGAGAAGAGCATCACCGGAATACCTTCGTACTCGCTGTTCTCCTTGATGCGCATGCAGAGGTTGTGGCCGTCCATGCGCGGCATCTCGATGTCGGTGATCACCGCCAGCACCTGATCGTGCAGGGTGCCGTTCATGCGCTGGCCTTCCAGATAGTCCCAGGCCTCCTGGCCATCCGAATGAGCGACCACCCGGTAGCCGGCCTTCTCCAGGGTGCGGCGGATCTGCTCCTGGATGATCCGCGAGTCGTCGGCGATCACCACCGCCTTGGTCGCCTGATCGGAATCGGCCTGGACGGTGATGGCGTGGGCCTCGGAGTCGATGACCATGGAGGGATCGATGGAGGCGATGATCGATTCGAAGTCCACCATCTGGATGATGGAGTTGTCCACCAGGCAGACGCCGGTCAGGCTGCTGTGGTGGGCGATCAGCTCGGGCGGCGGCAGGATCTTGGTCCAGCTCACCCGGTAGACCTTATCCACCCCGTGGGTGATGAAGCCAAAGAACTTGCCGTTGATCTCGGTGACGATCACCACCCACTTGGAGGTGGCCTCCGGGGAAAGATCCGGGTCGTAGCCGAACCAGTCGCACAGGTCGATGAGGGGAATGGTCCGGTCCCGCAACAGGAAGACCCCCTTCATGGAGGGGGGGCTCTCCGGCATGGCGGTCAGGTTGCTCGGCATGGCCACCAACTCGCGCACCTTGGCGGCGTTGATGCCGTAGGCGGTCTTGGAAATCGCGCCGGTCACCGGGTCGAGCCACTGCAAGAAGAGGGTGATGATCTCCAGCTCGTTGGTGCCGGACTGCAACAGGATATCGGTCTTATAGCCAGCGGCTTGACTCATGGGCTTACTCCGGACAGCAGGGTTGGCGGCGTGACGATGCGAGTATCCTCTTCATACTGTTATAGGAAAGCCGGAAAATCCTCAACCAAAATTCTTTGCGCCCGCGGCCTGGCTGGCGCAGGGCTTCCTACAGCCCCGGAATCCCGATCGGTCCGGGGAGGTCGGGGATACAGCAGCCGGCAAGGGTGACAAGGGCGCAAATCGCCAGCAGGCGCAACAGCCAAGTGGTCTTCATGGGGAGGGATCTCTTGAGGTTTTCGCCGCCAGAGGGCGGCACGTACAGGAAGGAGGCTGGAAGGCGCTGGTCGTCCGCCTCCCAGCCAGGGGGCTCAGGCCCCGAACATCATGCCGACCTGGGCCCAGTGGCTGGGAGGAACCTCCCGCGCCAGCTTGAGGGCGCCCGCCGCGCCGATCCGCTCCGGGTCGTCCACGCAGGTGACCCGCACGTCGCCGTACTCCTTGAGGGAGTCGGCGATCATCTTGGCCAGCCCACGGATGCGGGAGCCGCAGCCTGCCAGATAGATGTTCCTGAGCGCCTCCTCCTGGTCCTCCGGGTCGAAGGTGGCCACCAGGGCCTCCAGGTTCTCGACGATGTTGGGAACGATGTTCTCGCAGACCGTGCGGATCTCCTCGGTGACATCGAAGCGGACCGGCTTGCCCTCCACCCGCAGGGTCACCTCCACCGGCTTCTCCGGCTCGCCGACAAAGGCGTGCTCCTCCTTGATCCGGCAGGCCACCGAGCGGGTGATCTGCACGCCGGGGTGGCGGCGGGCGATGGCCGCCTCCAGCCGCTCGTCGATGAAGTCGCCTCCCTTGAAGGTGGTCACCTGGTCCTCCGGCGTGGGCACCGTGCCCTTCATGCCGCAGATGTCCACGGTGCCGGCGCCGATATCGACGATGAGGCAGCGGTTGAGCTTGCCCAAGGCATAGGCCACCATGAAAGGCTCCGAGACCACCAGCGCCTTGCCCATCACCTCGCGGGCCACCTTGAGCAGCACCTCCTTGTTCATCACCGACGCGCGGGCCGGCACGCCGATGATGCCGCTCACCTCCAGGTCGCTGTCGCCGTCGCGCACCAGCTCGATCACGTGGTGCAACAGCTCCTTGGCCGCCCGGTAGTCGCGTTCGCTGGCCTCGCGGATCACCCCCTCCCCCAGCGGGAAGCAGAGGTCGAGGAAGTTGCGCTTCTCCAGCGCCTCGGCGCCGAAGAGCGGCCCGTCCCCCACGGCCTGGCGGCTGATGATGTCCTTGGGGTAGCCCACCACCGAGCGCACCGCCAGCTCCTTGCCGCTGCCGGTGAGCACCACGGTGCGGCAGGTGCCCAGGTCGATGCCCACGGTCAGGTGCTTGCCGCCCTCACGGCGTTCCTCCCGGGGCTCCTCCTGCCCGGTCGGCTCCAGCCTGAACATCGCCGGCTCGCGCTCCTCGGCCTGCTCGTCCTGGGAAGGCTCGTCCACGGGGGTCTTTTCCTCTTCATCGTCAGCGTAGAACATGGGGGGATGATCCTCTCTACAATGTTTGATCACTCACGGCCTTGCGGCCAAAAACTCATCACACCATACAGGAGGTTTTCGAGCGGGGCAAGAGACGAACCAGCCCCGGCGATCATTGCGCCTTGGCGCTCTCCACCAGACCGCGCACCACCCGGCCCGGCAGGTAGTGGCTGCCCTCGACGTAGATGACGCACTCGTCCAGGGAGCGCTTTTCCTCGGCCAGCTCCTGGGCCAGGGCCTCGCGGCTGGCCTCCAGCTCCGCCATCCTCTGGCGCAGCGCGGCCATTTCCGCCTCCTTCTCGGAGATGATCCCCTCAAGCCGGGGGATCCTGGCGTTTTCCGCACGCGCCTCCTTGAGATCCCGTTCGGTCGCCAGCAGCTTATCGCCCGTCTCCTTGTATTCGAGATGGGTCTGCTCCAGCACCCCCGAGAGGGTGGTGAGCTTCTTTTTGGTGGCGGCAAGCTCGCCTTCCAGCTTGGCGGCCGCCTCCTCGCTGTCGCTCAACTCGGCGTGGAGGATGCGGATCTCGTCGGCCAGCTGCTGCTTTTCATCGTTAAACTTGCTGAAGGCCTGCCGGGCGCTTTCGCTGGCCGCCTCCAGTTGCGCCTCGGCCTGGCGGAACCTGGGCTGATGGAACAACCACACCGCGATACCGCCGACCAGCCCGCCCGTCACCAGGAATAACAGAATCAACGATCCCATCTCGTTCCTCAACCTCCGCCAGCTTGAAGGGATGCACCAGCCGCGCCACCGGCCAGCCGCTCGGACGCAACCACGCCATACTCCCGCCACCGCTCCGGCGGCAACTCGCCCGCCAGGCGCAACGCCCCCCTGGCCCCGGCAAACTCGGGTTCCTCGATGAGCCGCACCCGCGCCTGGCCGTAGTCGCGCAAGCCACGGGCGATCATCTCCCCGAGGCCGCGTAGGCGCGCCCCCCCGCCGGCAAGAAAGATATGCTGGAGGGCCTTGTCCTGATCCTCGGGGTCAAAGCCCTTGAGCATCACGATGAGCTGTTCGACGATCTCCGGGACGATGGACTCGCACACCTGGCCAAGCTCGCCGCTCACCTCGTACTGGCGCGGCTTGCCCTGCGCGCGCAGGGTGACCGACACCGGCGCCGGCGGCGCGCCGACAAAGCCGTGCTCCTCCTTGAGACGCCGGGCCTGAACCCGGGAAACCCGCGCCTCGGGGTGGCGCTGTTCGAGCATGGCCTGGAGGCGGTCGTCCAGGTAATCGCCGGCCTTGGCCAGGATCGCCCGGTCCTGCGGCCCAGGCACCGTGCCCTTGACCGCACAGACCACGGTGGAGGTGGCGCCGATATCGACAATCAGGCTCTTGTCCAGCTGGTCGAGGTGGTAGGCCACCATGATCGGGTCGGCGATCACCAGGGCAGCGTCGAGCAGCTCGGAGGCAATGGACTGGAGCGCCTCGCGGCTTGCCGGGGTGATGCGGGGCGGCGCGGCGATGATGGCGCGGGCCGGCCCTGGCTCGCCCTCGGTGGCAAGCCCGATCACGTGACGGAGCAGTTCGGCGGCGCTGTTGTAGTCCTGGCGGCTGCCATGGTGGACCACCGCCTCGCGGAGGGGATGGTAGATGGTGAGGGCCGAAGGGTTGGCCAGGGCCTCGTCGCCGAAGACCTGGGTCTTGCCCAGCAGCTTGATGGCGATGATGTCCTTGGGGTAACCCACCACCGAGGGGATGATGGCGCGATAGCCGCGACTGGAAACCACGGCGGTGGTGGCGGAGCCCAGGTCGATCCCCAGCAGGAGCGGGCCGTTGTCGTGCGCCTCTTCAGCCATCCACCCTCCTCGTCGGTGTCCGGAATTGAGAATGCAGCAACCTGACTTCCGAATCCCCTCAAAAAAAGAGCGGCGGAAACCAGGCAGCTTTCTTGTAATAAACGCAAACGGTTGGTGAAGTCAATCCCTCGGACAACTTCATGAAGGCAGGGAAAGAGAAAGGCGGGAACAGGGCGATGCAGCCACGATGGGCGCGACGGACGCCAAGGGGAAAAACGCCACACGTTATTCTTCGTGAACTTCGTCTGCTTCGTGGCGCAAACTGCCAAAATTCCGTGGCCACTCAGTCGTAGCCGAGCCGGGCGAGATCGTCGTCGGAAAAACCGACAAAGTGGGCGATCTCATGGATCACCGTGATCTCGATCTCCTCGATCAGCTCTTCCTCGGTCTGGCAGAACGCTTCCAGGGGCTCCTGAAAGATGTGGATCATGTCGGGATACAGGGGCGGATCGTTAGGGCTCCGCTCGGGAAGCGGCACCCCCTGGTAGACCCCGAAGAGGGGTTCGTCGGGCAGGTAGCCCAGATCCGCAAGCAGCTCGGGGCTGGGCCGGTCCTTGACCGTGATAATCATGTTGGTGAGCCGCTGCCGGAATTCCTCGGGGATGCGGGCAATGGCCTGCTCCACCAGGGCGGCGAAGGCTGTGCTGCTCAATCTGTGGGGTTGGGGGGCAGGGATTTCTGACACGGCAGCGACCAAAGATGCGTGAATGCAAGATTTGACCTCAGTTCCCACACTCCAGCGCATTGAACGGAGAAGCGAACTGGAGCGGAATCAACAGGCCTTCAGCCACCATGTGCCGGCAATGCGGTGAGCCGGACACCAAGCGCCTTGCAGACTCGGTTGATCGTGTCGAAACGGGGGCGAGCATCCGGACGGAGCGCCTTGTACAAGGCCTCGCGGGTAATGCCCGCCTGACGGGCCACCTCGGTCATGCCGCGAGCCCGGGCGGCAACGCCAAGCGCATGAGCCAATTCAGCCGCATCTCCCTCCTCAATCACCATGGTGAGATAGGCGGCAATATCCTCTTCAGTGCTCAGGTGCGCCGCCATGTCAAAGTCGGGCAGGCTGGCTGGGTCAATCTGCTTGCGCATGGCTCACTCCTTCGTAATGGTGGCCGCATTTTTAACTGCTTTGGCAATGTCGGCGACCTGGGAGGATTTGTCGCCGCCACCCAACATCACGATCAACATTTCGCCCCGTTGCAGGTAGTACATGCGCCAGCCAGGGCCAAAGTGCTCCCGCATCTCATACACACCAGCGCCGACCGGTTTCACGTCGCCAAGCTGGCCTCGCTGCGCCTTGTCCAAGCGCCGGGCAAGCCGGAGCCGCGTCAAGCGGTCTTTCAGTCCGGCAAGCCAGGAGTCAAACTCTGGGGTGGTCTTGACCGTGAACATGATCAAATTGTAATCGATTGACTACAGATGAGCAAGTGGAGGATTACCCTCAGCCGATTTCTGACACGGCAGCGATCAAATATGCGTGAATGCAAGACTTGACCCCAATTTTTTGTCTTGTTCTTTTAACAAGTTACACAAAAGTCAAATACATGCTCGTCGAAAACCATCTCCAAGATCGGTAAGCCCTATATACTTCTTGTCAATAACTCCTTGAGATTCTGCTGGAATACCTGAAAGAACCCCTTTGACAATTACCGAATTGCGCACCTTATCATAGCGCCAATCATCCACTAAATGTCTTCCAGCAGGCATCTCTGCGAGACCAAGACGACATAAATTATCAATGTATTTTGGTGTTATTTCAGGAAATTCACATCCGGCATCATGCCCTAATGTACTAGCATTTCGGTATACGATAAACTCCCCCTTTTCTGGAATCTTGTAGGCTAAATCAACTACAGGTTCACCTCTACCTTTGACGGGCAGATGTTGTAATAACTTTGCTTCGTCAGGAGTAAGCTGCTTAAGGATTTCCACAAACGCCGGGTGCGCCTCTAACGCTGTTTTTGTATCCATTGATGTTGCTAGTAAATTTGCATAATTCTCACGAAGTTTGCTGTACCGAAGCGCTTCTAATGCTGGAACCGCAACGTCTGGGTCTGGCGTCTTTATTTGTTCAGGAGGAACTTTTCTTTCTTCTAGTTTTCTTTCAACAGCCTCTTTGACATAGTCAGAAATTTTATCCCATCCCCATACTAAAGCATGCAATGGAGACAACGCGATATTGACAGTCTTTCCAAGGGTTCCGAGAGCCTTTCCCGCTTCTTTTGCAACAGGTTGCAAGGCATCTTGATATGTAGTTTTTACAACTTCAACTCCCGCTTGGATCAGTTCTTTCTTGGGATCATTCTCTGAATCTGCCATAAATCCTCTCAAAATTCTTTCCTGGTGACATAACGCAAAGCTAAGACGCGCGCCTAGCCGAGGTTAAATTAAGTTCGAGTTGTATTAAGATGGCCGAAGCCGATAAAGCAAAGCGCAAGTTTGCGCGTCGTGCTTGAGCGAATTGTTAGCACATTTTTTTTAATATCGGGTTAACTTCAGGTAACTATGCCTGAGCGCGTTAGAGCGAATCTTCCGAGTTTGCCTGCTTGTTAGCACTGTATGCAGCCATAGCTCGTTGCCATTTTTTGGTTGAAGAGATCACATACTTCATGCTGAAAGCAAACCCGAAAGCCCCACTAACGAAACAGGCAAATGCAATAGGCTTCATGTATACTGGGCCAAGTAACAGAAGACTTGCAGCAAAAGTAAAAAAACCTATTCCATAACTAACAAACCATACCGATCTGGCACGTTCGAATATCGCCTCTTGTCTGTGAATATTTCTCAATTCAAGACAACCAAGCAATTCATTAAACAATCGTTTTTCCCTCTCACTCGCTGCCTTGAGTTTGTTTTTATAGTTTTTGCTAAGACCAGATATATGTTTATCAAGTACAGGTTTCAGGTATGAGGATATGAGGTTTATTATCAACCCCGCAAGTACAACTGCAACCCAGAATTTTATGCTTGTAACTTCATTTATAAGCTCTTCCATAGTTTCCTTCTTGTTTGTGCTAACATAATGTTATACGGAATTCCGCTTTTGCCCCACCTCGCCTCTTCCCCATGTCAAAACAAGACAAAAAAAGGCACAGCATAACATTAAAAAAGAGCCACTTTTCCGCATTATCTCCCTCGGAGGGATGTTATACGGAATCCGGATAATACCGCCGCGCACTTATCGTGCGCGGCAGGCGTCAACCCTCGCAACAAACCCATACAGGTTCCTAACAATCTGACTTTACAGAAGCTTTATTGGAATGCAACAGGAAAAAATACGGGGCTGAATTCGTATATAGGCAGCTTGGGGCAGACACGGCTCAGGCCTTGGAAGAAACCACCTCTCCGGGATGGCGATCACCCTTGCTCCCTCTCTCCCACTACCCGCCCCAACGAGTCTGTAGAAAATCCAGTTTTCAAAAATATCGGGCAGTGGGGGCTGCTCTCCACTCCGCTTTACCCGCAAGTTGTTTTCCAGCTTGTCTTTGCCTTCTCTGGGCTGGCACCCTTTTCTGG
>JBMONS010000026.1:3113-64035 GCA_049323635.1 Thermodesulfobacteriota bacterium | reverse complement strand
CAGAAAAGGGTGCCAGCCCAGAGAAGGCAAAGACAAGCTGGAAAACAACTTGCGGGTAAAGCGGAGTGGAGAGCAGCCCCCACTGCCCGATATTTTTGAAAACTGGATTTTCTACAGACTCGTTGGCGTGCCGGCATGGGGAGTGACCGTGACGGTGGATCTGCCATTCGGGGAGAAAAGTCCGCCAGCCGTGACCCAGCCGGGGCCGCCACCGCACGCTCCCGCCCATGGATACCGGCGCAAGGCCGCCTATCGGTACTATCCCGACTCGCATGTGTACTTCGACGCGGGTAGGCGCCTCTACTTTTACCTGGATGGGGGAAGTTGGCGGAGCAACAGTTCGTTGCCAGCTTTCCTCGGCGGAGCCCTGGGCGCCTTCGTGAACATCGAAGCGGACCACGACAAGCCCTATGACGAGATCGATCTCCACAAGGCAAAGTATCCCCCTGGCCAGCTCAAGAAGCAGGACAAGGAGAAGGGATGGGAAAAGCACAAGGGGAAAGGCCACGGGAGAAATAAGGAATGAAAACCGGTCTGCCCTGGCGCGGAATGCCCAGATTCATGTTAGCCTGCGGCCTGGCGGCGCTGCTGGGCGCGACAACGGGGTGCACGCCGGCCGTGGTGGCGGGCGGCGCGGTGGGCGGCTACAAAGTGGCCACCGACGACCGCTCGGCTGGGACGGTGCTTGACGACGCAACCATCACCACCAGGGTGAACGCGGCGATGATCGGCGACAGCGAGGTCAAGGCGCGGGATATCGATGTGGACACGGTGGCCGGCGTGGTGACCCTGACCGGCAACGTGGACTCCCGGCGCGAGGCGGAGCGGGCCGTGGCCCTGGCCAGGAAGGTGGACGGGGTCCGTCAGGTGAAGAACGAGCTGCGGGTTGGGTCACGCACCGCGGGCCAGGTCATGGACGACGAGGTGATTGGCGCCAAGGTCAAGGCCAAACTCATGGAAGCCCCCGGCATCCGTTCGCTCAACATCGACGTGGACGTCTATTCGGCCAGGGTCGCCCTCACCGGCACGGTGCCGGATAAGGCGAGCAAAAAGAAGGTCCTGAGGCTGGTCCGTTCCGTGGCTGGGGTGAAGGACGTGGTGGACAACCTCCAGGTTCGGTAGCCCATGCGTCTCCAACAGCTGCATGTGGTGCTGGTTGAGCCCCAGGGCGCGGCCAACGTGGGGAGCGTTGCCCGGGCGATGATGAACTTCGGGTTTACCAGCCTCCGGCTGGTGCGGCCACGAGTCGATCATCGTGCCCCCGCTGCCCGCCACATGGCGGTTTCCGCCGCTGACCTGCTCGCCGGGGCCGAAATCCACGACAGCCTCGCCTCCGCCTTGGCGGATTGTCATTTTTCCATGGGAACCACCCGCCGCTTCGGCAAGTACCGGCAGGATCTGCTGCTTCCCCGGCAGGCCGGAGAGGCAGTGGCCGGGCTGGCCGACGGGACGGTGGCAGCCCTGGTCTTTGGCCGGGAAGACTCCGGGCTCACCACGGCGGAGCTCGATCAGTGCCAGCAACTGATCACCATTCCAACCCTGCCGGCGCTCCCCTCCATGAACCTGGCCCAGGCCGTGACCGTGCTCCTCTACGAAGCCTCCCTGGCGTTGCAGACTCCGAGTATGCCGGCCAGGAGGGAGATGGCTGCCACGCACGAGGAGGTGGAGGCCATGTTCGCCCACATGCGCCAGACCCTGCTGGACGCCGAGTTTCTGGATCCCCAGAACCCCGACCATCTGCTGCATGCCTTTCGTCGGATGTTTGGGCGTGCCGGTCTTGGCGAGCGGGAAGTGCGGATACTGCATGGGCTGTGGAGCAGGATCGACTGGCTGAACAGCAAGCGGGCCGGCAATGGCCCCGCATGAGCCGCCGCACCGGGGTGGCGGAGGGGCCGGGGCAATAAATAACCGTATCACAAGAGGGGAGTGGGTTTGGCGATGATCCCGGAAGGTGTCGGATGATCCCCACGCAGTCAGGGCAGTGGGCGGCCAAGGCAGGAGCTCTTTTTTGCCGAGGCTGGATTTCTCCCTGTTGGGGTAACAGGTTAAAATCCAATGTTGCCCCAGATGCCCCCCCAGGTGTTCTTGGTTGCCCCTGATTTCAACACATTTTACTGGACGGCGCCGGACAAGAAAAAACCCGCTTTCCGTTACCGGAAGCGGGTTTTGAAACGATACCGGACGGTATCGGATGTTTCCGTGGGGTGAACGATGGGACTTGAACCCACGACCTCCGAGGCCACAACCCGGTGCTACCACCAGCTGAGCTACGTTCACCACGCTGTTGTCGCGTCACCGTGACAACGCGACCCTTTATACCCAATCGCCCATGGTTTCGCAAGGGCAAACTCTCTGGACGCTTACAGCTCCCTGTTGCAGTGCTTGCAGACCTTGGCCTGGGCCTTGACGATCTCCATGCAGTGCGGACACTCCTTGCTGTGGTTGTTTTCCAGGATCATCTTGATGGCCAGATTGGCCTGCATCTCGATGTCGCTGTGGACGAACTTGTGGTTGCGGATGGGGTCGATGCACTCCATCTTGTTCAGCTCGACGAGCAACTCGCAGGCGCGGCGGCGGGTGGGCAGTTCGGCGCTGTCGTCCAGAACCAGGCAGAGGGCCGGCTTGAGGTTGCCCTCTGCCACGCAGGTGTCCAGTTGCGCGGTGTACTGCACCTCGCAGGCGTGGCGTTGGTTTTGTTTTTTGATCGCCTCCACGTCGATGACCGAGCCGGTAAAGGCATCGGCGCTGCCCACCATCATGGTCATGCCTTTTTCCTCGCCGGGCAGCAGCATGTAGCGGCAGGATGCCTTGTGGCCGTAACGCTCCTCGAAGGCTTCCCAGCTCTTGGCGAAGAGCGGGCAATCGTTGTTGAGGCAGATGAAGAGGATGTCCGTGCCCCAGCCCAGGCCGTCACCGATGTGGAAGGGCGGGGCCTCGCAGCAGGAGAGACGTGAGCCGCAATGGGGGCAGTGGTGTACTTCGTTGGCGAGTTTGGTGCAGCGATCGAGATCCATAAGGCCTCCGTGGGGAAAGTGCCGGGGGTTCGTGAAGGTGTCGTGTGGCAGCCCAGGGTGTCCCGCGGAGACGGCAAAGGGCCTGACATGACGCGAATACGGCGAGAAAGGGTATGGTGCGTACCGATTACTCCCGATTTGGAGTGAACAATAATGCACAACCCCCAGGAGGTCAATGTGCAAACTTTTGGCTGAAATTACGGCTCCCGGGCAAACTCCTCGTCCATGGCGGGCAATTCGATGGTCAGGTCGCGCAGGGCGTGGCTCTGGCAGGCCAGCCGCCAGCCGTCGGCAATCGCTGATTCTCCCAGGCGGGCAAGTTCAGTCGGCCGGACCGGTGAAAGTCCGGCCGCGCCCTCGACCACCCTGTAGCGACAGCGGCCGCATTTCGCCTTGCCGCCGCAACGGGTTTGGATGGGGATTCCCTGCATGAGGAAGTTGTTGAGCACGCTGTGGGCCGGCTGCACTGATACCTGGACGCCGCGGTTGGCGATGCGGATCACGGCCATGGTTCTCTCCTGTGGTCATTCGTGCAGGGTCACCGTTGCCTTGGGATTGAAGGGGTTGGTGCGCACCGCCAGGGAGTAAAGATAGGGGTAGCTCTGTTTCAGGTAGAAGATATAGCTTACCCACTGGCCAACCAGCGACCCGTAGGCCCGGTTGACGTCGCCGGTGAGGTGGCGATGGTCGGGCTTGGGCAGGTTTGTGAAGTCCTGGCGGGCGGCCAACTCCTCGTTGAGGTGAAAGACGGCCAGCAGGTGTTCGGTGAAGTTTTCGTGTTCCAGGGTGATGGGGTTTTCCAGCAGATCCACCAGCGACCGGCGTTGGGCGGCCAGGAAGTCCCGCAGCGCCGGCATGTCGATGCGGTCCAGTTCCACCTGGAAGGTGCATTCGCGGATCTTTTTGGCAGCCTGCTGGAACTGCTGGTCGCTCCAGCCCATGCTGATGGAAAGCTCCGCGCAGAACTGATCGTGGTGGGGGTCGGCCAGAGCGCAAAGATCAAGGAGCCGGGTGCCTACTTCGCTGAAGTAGACGCCGATCAGCAGGTGCAGCTTGCGCTCATGGGCAAGCCGTTCCCGGCGATTCAGCATGATCTCGGTGGCATTGGCAACCACGCCCAGGAAGGTACCGGTCCCGAGCAGGATGAGCAGTACGGCCAGCATCTTGCCCGCGGGTGTAAAGGGGGTGACATCGCCATATCCCACAGTGGCGATGGTGACCACGGTGTAATAGAAGGAGTCAACCAGGGACAAGTCCTCGACCAGCATCATGGTGCCGGTTCCCAGGGCCATGACAAGGAGGACAGCAGCCAGGAAGAATCGGAGCCGAAAGGTAATATGGTTGCTCATGATGGCTATCTCACGTGGATGACGAATGGCGGGGTGTTTATTGGCGATACTGAAATTTCTATTGTGCCGGATTTTTTGAATTGCGCAAGGTGAGAATAGTGATCTCGCCTGGGCAGTTGAACCGGAGCGGCGCGCCGGAAACCCCGACCCCGCAGCTGGTATAGCCCTGCATGGCCTGGTATTGCCAGGGGCCACGGCAGGTGAAGCGTGGCGCTCGACTGTTGGTGTAGATTGGGGTTCCGTCCGGCAGGCAGATCTGGCCGCCATGGGTGTGGCCGCAGAGGTAGAGGCCTGCGCCATGGGCGGCTCCCTCCCTGTACGCTTCCGGCGAGTGGGCGAGCAGGATGGTGAAGCTGTCCGGCGGCACATGCTGGAAGGCCATCTCCAGGTCGTGGGTTCGGTAATAATGGGGGTCGTCCAACCCAGCCAGCCATAGGGTTGCGCCGTTGTGTTCCATTGGCCAGGAGTCGTTGATCAGCATCACCATCCCGGCCTCCTCCAGATCGGGCGCCATCTCGATGCAGTCGTGGTTACCCAGCACCCCGAAGATGCCGTGGCGGGAACGGATTCGGCCCAGCAACCGCTTGAGTTCCCGAAGACTCGGGGCAATGGGGCCGTAGGTCTCCATGCGCAGGTCGCCGCCGATCAGGCAGAGATCGAAGTGGCGTTGCCCGAGTTGTGCGAGGATCCGTTCAGCCAACTGGGGCAGGCCGTCCAGGTGCAGGTCGGTGAGCAACAGGACGGTCATGCCGTCGAAGGCGGTCGGCAGTCCGGGACAGCGGACATCGTGTTCGACGAGTGTCGGGCGCAGGGCGTTGCGCATGCCCTGGCGGTAAAGGCCAAGCAGCCGGAAGAAGAGACCGACCGCCACCTTGTTGTAGAGCAGGGTGGAAAGGTTGAACCAGGCGTGCCAGCGCGCCAGGGGTTGGTGGCAGGCGCGCCATTCGCGGAGCCGCACCGTGGAGCGGAGGACGCGGGGGTAATTCTCGGCAGGCGGCCGGCAGAGCTGGGTTTTCCAGAACCAGGCCCCGGCGTGCGCCAGGGGGACGAAGAGCGCCAGGCTCAGCAATCCTTCCCGCGGAGAGAGTCCAAGATGGGGAGCGAGGTAGAGGCCTGGCAGCAACGCTTCGAAAAATTGATCCAGGCCGAAAACCGCCTTGCCGCTGCGGTGGCCGAGGCGGCGTTTGATGAAGCTGGAGCAGAGGTCGCCGATGAGCAGCAGGGTGGCGGCCGTGGCCGCCACCGGCCAGGCAAGCCCGAACAGTGGGGCGGCCAGGGTGCAGCCGAGCAGCGCGGCAAGGATGCCGCGGATGGTCTTGTGGGGGCCCAGGAGCGGCCGCCTATCCCGCCAGGCAAGGCCGCAGTCCAGGGGGTGTCCGAAGCGGTCGTCGAGCAGCAGGGCGGCCAACGGCGGCAGCAGGTTGCCCCAGACCAGGAATCCAAGCAGCACCAGGGCCGGGGGCAGGAAGGAGCGCAGCATCGCGTGGCGGCCCCTGTTTCAGCGCAGCGGCGGGTTGAAGTAGCCATAGCGCAGCCAGGGAAAGAGCTGCTTGAGGCGGCGCAGCCAGGCCGGGATGCCCAGCGGGTCGCCAGAGGGGGTGAACTGAATCGCTTCCAGGTACCAGTCCGGGTCCATGTTGAGGTTCCTGAGCTGGATAAAGTTCGGCCGGCATTCGGCGATCAGCTCGCACAGGGCGGCGAACTCGGCCGGGTCATCGGTGAAGCCGGGCAGGATGAAGTAGTTGAGCGAGACGAAACGGTGGTGCTGTTTCATCACCCGGATGGAGTGGCGGACATCGTCGAAGCCGAAACCCTTTGGCCGGTAGTAGCGGTTGTGGTAGTCGGGGCGGGCGCTGTTCATGCTGACCCGGATGCTGTCCAGACCGGCATGGCAGAGGCGGGCCACCGCTTCGGGGAGGCTGGCGTTGCTGTTGAGGTTGACCGTGCCCTTGGTGGTCTGCTTGCGGATCAGCACAATGGCCTTCTCGATGGTCTTGGCCTGGAGGAGCGGCTCGCCCTCGCAGCCTTGGCCGAAGCTGGCCACGCCATTCTTGACCTTGTTCAAATGGGGCACCGCGATCTCGGCGATCTCGGCCGGGGTGGGCACGAAGCCGATGCGGTCCTGGGTGGAGGGGCAGCAGCCGGAGGGTTGGAGGGAGATGCAGCCCACGCACTGGGCGTTGCATACCGGGGAGGTGGGCAGCGGCGCCTCGAACATGCCAAGGAAGTAGTTGATTGCCGCCGGGCAGCGGTATGTGAGGCAGCATTTGCCAAGATGCTGGATGAGGCGGTTGTCCGGATGTTTACGCAGCCACGATTCGGTGCGTTGCCGGAGTTTTTCCGGCTGGAAACGGTTGGCCTCCTGGCGCTGATCCTGGTCGCTGCGGAAGCCGCTCACCCAGAAGCGGCCGTCCAGCCATCCCACCGCCGCATAGGCAAAGAGCGGCAGCAGCGGCGCGGAGGGATTTCCCTTTTCGAAGGCGGCCCAGTGGTTGGCGGTGTGGGCCGGCGCCATGAACGCGGCCACCGCCTGGATGGGCTCGCCTGGGGCGTCCGGATCCTCGGCCAGAAGCATGGGTTCGCCGCTTTCCGGCTCGAAGCCCACCGGGGTGCGGCCTGGCAGGACGAAAAGGTCGCTGCCCTCGGGGAGAGGGATCAAATCTTCGTGGGCGGGCTGGAAGAAGCGGTGGCCAGCGCGGCCGGCCATGAGAAGTTCCGGGAAGTCCTTGATCTCGCCCGCGGCGGTGGCGTAAACCAGGGTCGGGGTACGGTTGGGATGGATGACTGGCATGGGCTGATTCCGATCTCTGTTCCCGGAGTGCGTTTGCGAGCTGTCGGCGGCCGGCGTTTCAGCCGGGGGCACCGTGTGATGCTCCCACTGTACCGCAATTTGGCGGCCGCGAGTAGTCCCCTTCCGCCCTCTTTTTGTGAGAACCGGCAAGCGGCGACCACTTGGGGGGCTATGATGCAACGGGGCGGAGGGCAGGGCCGCATTCGTGGCTGATTTTTTTCGGTATTTTGAATACAATGCAGCTATGCGGCGGCATGGCCCGCAATCAGCGTATCCCCCGAAGGAAGTGGAGGAAAGAGGAGGTGACGGTGAAGCAGCAGACCGAGAAGTTGATCAAGGAACTCGCTCCGCTCTGCAGGGCGACGAATCCGGTGGATCCTGATTGTTTTCGGCAGGTTCCCCATTTCGATGCCATCTTCCCCGCAAAGGAGCTGTGGCCGGTGCTGGTCCGCCTCTCAGGCGACGACGGCATTGCCTACATCGAGCGCAAGCAGGTGAAGCCGGGAGAAAAACTGATCAGCAGGGGAAAGTTCGATCAGATGATCTACTGGATCCTGGGCGGCAGCCTCAATATCGTCGCCGAAATCAAGGGCCATGCCAAGGTCGTTCATCGGGCGCGGCAGGGGGAATGCGTCGGCGAGCTTGGGGTTCTGCGCGGCGCCATCCGGAACGCCGACGTGGTGGGCGGCGAGCAAGGCGCCGAGGTGCTGGAGCTTGACTGGGCCATTACCGACAAGAACGCGGAGCTGGGCAAGGACTTCTATCAGCTCATCGCCCTCCATCTGGCCGACAAGCTTGATAACGCCTATTCCAAGGAGTTGGAGATCCTGGTCAACTCCATTACCATCCTCCAGCAGAAGACCTCGCAGCTCATCGACAAGAACCGGCAACTTCAGAAGATCGTCCAGAAGCACCATCTCGCCGCCGATCTTCAGGAGGACATGGATCAGACCCTCATGCTCGGGGAGGCCATCGCCAACATCAGGGAGAGCCTCAGTCTGCTCCAGCAGAGGGAGGACCGGAAGGCGCTGGACAGGTTCGGCGTCGTATGACCCCCTCTTGCTGGAGCATGGCGTGCGGTGCAAAAAGCTATTGAATTTCTGCGGTAGTTGTGTATTTTGACCCTCTTCGTTTTTCCGAGTGGGGCAGGGGGCGATGGTGCGCCTGTCTGCCGGTGTGGCGCGTAATGCGTGGGAGTCGCGGATGCTTGCGTCCGGCGCGGATTCCAGGGAGGTCATCGGATGCAACAGGCTGCGGAAACCCGGCGGTGGAACATCGCCCAGGCCAGGGAGTTGTATGGCATCTCCCGTTGGGGACTGCGTTACTTCGATATAAACCGCCGCGGCCAGGTAACGGTCTCGCCGCTTAAGGAGGCGGGCGGTACTATTGCCATCGTGGACGTGATCAAGGAGGCGGTGGAGCAGGGGCTCCACTTCCCCATGCTCATCCGCTTCCAGGATCTGCTGCGCAACCGGGTGGAGCGGATCAACAAGGCCTTTGCCGACGCCATCACCGAACTCGGCTACAAGTCCTGCTACCGTGGGGTTTATCCCATCAAGGTCAATCAGTTGCGCGAGGTGGTCGAGGAGATCATCGACGCGGGCGCCCCCTTCCATCATGGGCTCGAGGTCGGCTCCAAGCCGGAGCTGCAAGCGGCCCTCGCCTTTCACGAAGACCTGGAAAGCCTGATCGTCTGCAACGGCTACAAGGACGCCCACTACATCCGTACCGCCCTGCTGGGCCGCAAGCTCGGCAAGAAGATCGTCCTGGTGGTGGAGAAGGTGGAGGAGGTGGCCACCATCATCCGCTTCGCCAGGGAACTGAAGGTTGAGCCGCTCATCGGCATCCGGGTGCGGCTGATGACCGGCGGCAAGGGCAAGTGGGAGAAGTCCACCGGCGAGGATGCCAAGTTCGGCCTCTCCACCCACGATATCCTGCAGGTCTCGGCCATGCTCAAGGAGGGGGAACTGGGTGACTGCCTGAAGCTGGTTCATTTCCACAGCGGCTCCCAGATCCCGGACATCCTCACCATCAAGAAGGCGGTGCGGGAAGGGGCGATGTTCTACGCCAAACTCTGCCAGCTCGGTCACAGTCTGGAGTACATCGACGTGGGTGGCGGCCTGGGGGTGGACTACGACGGCAGCCGCACCACCTTCCACTCCTCCATCAACTATTCCCTCAACGAGTATGCCCGGGACATCGTCTACAATATCATGGATGTGTGCGACTCCCAGGGGGTTCCCCATCCGGTGATCATCTCCGAGTCGGGCCGTGCCCTGGTGGCGCACCATTCGGTGCTGGTGGTGGAGCTCTTTGGCCACATCAAGAAGATGCCCCAGGAGGAGAAGCCGCAAAAGCCCGATATCGACCACAAGCTGGTGCAGGAGGCGTGGTACACCTACACCCACGTCAACCCCAGCAACCCGCTGGAAGCGTACCACGATGCGCTTCATTACAAAGAGGAGACCCAGGTTCATTTCGAGTTGGGGCTCATCGATCTCACGGTGAAGGCGGAGGTGGAAAAGCTCTTCTGGCTCACCGGCGCCAAGGTGTTGTCCCTTTTCGAGAACGCCGAATACGTTCCCGACGAGATCGAGGAACTGAAGAGCCGTTTTTCGGACAAGTACCTCTGTAACTTCAGTGTGTTCCAGTCATTGCTGGATCATTGGGGCTATGGGCAACTCTTCCCCATCATGCCGTTGCACCGGCTCAACGAGGAGCCGCGGCGCAGGGGGACGCTTGCCGACATTACCTGCGACTCCGATGGCATGGTCTCCAAGTTCATCAATCTCTATGAGGAGGGGGTGGATACCCTGCCCCTGCACGACCTCGACAGCAAGCCATATTACGTAGGGGTCTTTCTCACCGGCGCGTACCAGGACATCATGGGCGACCTGCATAACCTCTTTGGCCGGGTCAACGAGGCGCACGTCTTCCTCGACGAGGACGAGGATTCCGGGTACTACATCGAGGAGACCATCGAAGGCACCACCATGGCCAAGGTACTGGCCCTGGTGCAGTACAGCGGCTCCGATCTGAAGCGGAAGATGAAGAGTCAGGTGGACCGGGCCATCAAGGGGGACCTGCTGCGGCCCAACGAGGGGATGCGGATTCTGAACGAGTATGAGCAGGGATTGAAGGGATATACCTATCTGGATTTGAAGAGGACCGCGCGCCGCAAGAGCTGATTCAAAAGGTCGTGCTGGAAATGAAGAAAGCCGACTGGCCATGCCAGTCGGCTTTCTGTTTTTTTGTGGAGCGGCGGGGAAACTGGTTCAGGCTTGGGGACGGATCGCCTGGAGCACCGAGTCAACCGCCTGGTAGATCTCCAGGTCATCGCCAAAGACATCCTGGATCTTGTCGTTGTTCACCAGATCCTCGCAGATAAACTGGGTCATGAAGAGGCTGACAAAGTTGGGGTCGGGCACCAGATGGCGTAGCGGCGCGATCTTGTACTGAACGTCGAAGTCATCCATGGAACAGAGCCGCTCGAACTGGTCGGTGACCAGCCTGCGGATGGCGCCGTCGTCGGTGGTTTCGATGATGTGACGGTCCAGCAGCCGCTGCACCAGCTTGGTGGAGAGGTCCGAGGCGCTCTTGGTGAGCATCTGCAGCATGAAGCGACGTTCCTGCTCGCGTTTGCGGTCGATGGCACCGCCTGTCTTGTCGTTGTATGGTCTGCTGTGACTGCCCATGTATCTCCTCTCCTGCCAGTCATGGCGGTGCAATGTATTATCCAATACTGCCTTCATACCGGAAAATCGTGCAAAGGGGAAGGGCAAAGAGCGTTTGCGCCGTATTTGCTCCAGAAAATCTCCCTGTTGTCATTCCACGGTGATGCGGAGCGGTTCGGGGCAGTACAGCAGGTCGCCGTTCATGGTAGTGTAGCCATTCAAAATGGTGTATTGCCCCGGGGCCAGACGGCCGTGGAACAACACCCCGCCGCCCTCTTGGGCAAGCGGGGAGGGAGAAAAGCCAGGCAGGGTCGATACTGGTCCCTCCCACCCCACCCAGCCCTGGTCGGTTTTGGCGTACAGGGCGGCGCCGCCGTCTTCCCCCTCATGGAGCGCGATGGCGTGGGCCTTGGCGAAGGGAGGGGTATTCTTGCTTCCGGCCACCAGCATGTAGTCTTCGTGGCGGGTGCCCCGCACGCTTTGGGTAAACTCGCTCCCATGCCGGTTGACCCCGGCGGCTATAGTGCCAGCCGGCCGGGGCGGCAGGCCATTGGTGGCAAAGACTCGGGGCGAGCAGGCCGCAGGCAGGGCAAGGGTTTCCGTCGGCAACGGTGTCCCGTGGATGGTGAGACCCCAGGAAAAAAGGGTGCCGACGTCCTCGGCCGCCCGGTCGGAAACAGTCAGACGCCAGGTTCCCTTGCTCAGTTCGCCTGCGTGCAGCACATCGCCCAAGGTCCACATGTGGTAGCCGATATCCGGGGTGGCAGGGTTGAGGAAGCGGGAGGAGGCAAGCGGCGCTTCGAGTCCGGAGGGCGACACCAGCCGGATGTCGATGTCGCCCCAGTAGGTATGGTCGGGGATGTTCACCGTCACCTCGACGAACTCGATGCGCAGGTTTTCCGTCACCTCGATGGCGTCGCTGATGCCGGTCGGGTCGTTGTCCGGGATGGGCAGGCGGAGGTTGCGGAAATAGGGGGTGGAGGCCTGTTCTTGGGTTACGGGGTCATCCCAGGCCAGGGCTGTTTCCACCGCGGCGGCGGCGTCGATCCGGCCGAACCCGTACAGGTGGCTCACCGCAAGGCCTGCGCCGTTGGTGCGCCAAGAGGGATGGTCGGAGTCGTTCTGCCTGGCCGACAAAGCTAGCACCGACTGGACCTCCCGCCAGTTCAGGCGGGGGTTCGCCTCGAGTATCAGGGCGATGACGCCCGAGGCCATGGCGGTGGCCGCCGAGGTGCCGCCGAAGACTGCGGTGTAGTCGGGGTCGTGCAGGTCCCAGACCGTGCCGCCTGGGTTGTCGCCGGAGCGGCCGGTCCGGTCGGTGGTGGTGATCTCGGCGTATCCGCCGCTGGAAGGGGCGTTGACCAGGATGTTGGCGCCAGGTTCCGCGTAGGAGGCCAGTTGGCCGGTGTTGGTGGTGGAACTCACCGCGATGGTGTACCGGAGGTTGGCGTAGCCGTCCAGGTTGGAGTTGTCGGTGGAGCCGCCATTGCCGGCGGCCCAGACGAAGATGGCGCCGAGCCCGTTGCGGCCGTGCAGGATGGCGTGCTCCACCGCGGCCCGGGCCAGGGGGGAGGGGCCGGTGAAGGCGCCGTTCTGGTTGTCGGGCGGGCCCCAACTGTTGTTGAAGATATCGATGTCCTGGGCGCGGTTGCGAAAGACCTCCGCCTCGGCCAGTTCGTCGACAAACCCTGTGTCGTCCAGCAGACGCAGGCCGACCAGCTGGGCGCCCGGCGCAACCCCTCTGCCGCCGATGCCGTTGAAGGCGGTGGCCGCCGCCACCCCGGCCACGGAGGTGCCGTGGCTGCCGGCGGTGGGGTCGGAATCGTTTTCGACGTAGTCGTACTGGCGCATGGACGAGATGTTGCCGGCCAGATCCGGGTGGGCAAGTTCAAGCCCGTCGTCGACAATGCCGAGGATCACGCCGCTGCCGTCATAATGCTGCCAGACCTCCGTCACGTTCAGGTCTTCGCCCGTCACCCCGTAGGATTGGCCGGTGTTGCGGAGGTGCCACTGGTCGGCGAAGAGGGGATCGTCCATGGCAAGGCTGCGTCGCTCCATCCGCTTGATCCAGAGAGGCGCGCTGGCAGCCACCGGTGTTTGCTCCACCAGGCGGTTGGCCTGGGCCAGCGCCTCCTGGGCGGAGGGGGCATGATAGAACCGGATGGCGCCCTGGGGTGGAATCGCGGAAGGGCTTAAGCCTTGCTCGCGTTCGAAGCGATCGCATGCCTGTTCATTCCAGTGGGTCGGATAGACGACGTAGTAGTTTTCGTCGGAGAGCCGGGTAAGGCCGGCACGTTCAGCCCTGTAAAGCAGGGTTTTGCCTGGGCCTTGTTCGGGAACTGGCAGGGGGGACCGGCGCTTGCCATCATAGAAATAAAAAGGCTGTGGTTCCGTGGCGTGACTGGAAGCCGTCGCGCCTGGAGAAAAAACGCCGGTGAGAACACCGCAAAGCGCTATGGCAGAGGAGAACTGTCGCACAGGCTGTATGGAATAGGGTTGAACCATGGGATGCCGGTGGGCGGATCGGCTGAGCACTATTTTTTCATGGGCAGAGACTTGACCCGCATGGCGCGAAGGATTGCCTGTGCCTCAGGGTGACCGTTGGCTGCGGCCCGTTGGGTCCAGTACCAGGAGAGTTTGGTGTCCTTGGCAACCCCCCAGCCGTTGCCGTACAAAAGGCTCAGCATGTGCTGGGAGTCCGGGTGGTTGCCATGCTCTGCCGCATCCTTGAAGAAGAGAAAGGCTTTGCGTGGATCTTTCTCCACTCCCTTGCCGCTGAAATAGAGCCAGCCCAGCGCATGGGCTGCCTTGAGGTTGCCGGTGCCGTAGCTTTGTTCGAAGAGGGTATGAGCCTTGGCGAAGTCGGGTTCTCCCTGTTTGGGATTGGCGAACTCCATGCCACGCAGATATGCTTCCTCCCCATTCTGTGGCGCCGTGGTTGTGGTGACGGTTGCTGTTGTCGGCGGGAGATTCTCCTGGGGGGCGGCATGCTGGCTGGCACACCCCGTGATGAGAAGCAGGGAAAGAGCATAGCAGTAGAGGGTGATGACGGGACGGCGTAGCTCCTGGCGGGTATGGCGGAGAATCATCGGTATTCCTTGGCGGTGTGTCTTGTGGGGGTATTCAGGGGCACTTTCGGAAGAATAAAACAAAGAAGCCCTGCCAGAGCAGGGCTTCTTTGTTTGTAGGCCAACCAGCTCTTACTTGCGCAGGCGGCCGAAGTCCACGCCCTTCTCAACCGAGCCGTAGCCGGTGCGGGTGGTGCGGACATCGGAGACACTGGTGCCGGAGGCGTAAGTGTCGATCGGCAGAACGGTGATGCCGTAGGTGGAGTCAACCATCAGCTCGAATACCGTCCAGGTGTCGCCGTAGGTGCCAGCCAGACCAGTGGCGTCGGCGGGCGGCAGAAACTCGCGGGATGAGGAGCCGCCGATGTTCAGGGTCACCGAGGCGTTGGAGGTGGCGATGTTGTTATACCCGGAGAAGTGATGGACGGTGTAGCGGTAGATGCCCGGACGCAGGGTGGAAGCGCCAGCGGGCGGGATGAGGGTAATGGTCTCAGGGCCGTAGCCGGAGGTGTCATCCACATCCAGGGAGGCGACCTCGTCGGCGTTGGTGTTACCGTAATAGACATGGAACCGGTTGGTCTCGTCGGAGATGCCGGTGCTGGCCGAGGTGGGGCCGGTGAAGTGGGTGTCGAGGTCACGCGGGTCCGCGCCCCAGGCCAGGGTGATGCGCACGTCGGATGCCTGGAGGGCGCCGTCGCCGGAGGTCGGGTCAAGGGACAGGCCCAGGCTGGCCGCCTCGGTGCAGGAGAGGGTGACGGAACGGGAGCCGGTGCTGTAGTTGTCAGCAACGGCCTCGACCATGGAGTTGCCAGCAGTGAGGCCGGAGAAGGTGGCCATGCCGTTGGCGTCGGTGAAGACAGTCTCGCCGCCGATGCTGACGGCGGCGTTGGCAACGGCGCTGCCGGTGTAAGCGTCGGTGACGTAGATGGTGGCGTCGGAGCAGTTGGTGTCATCGCCCTCAGCCACGGCAGTACCCAGGCTGGGCACCAGGTGGAGGGTCGCCATGTCGAAATCAAAGGGCACGTTGAAATAGGCGCTCTGCATGTAGGGACGGGTCGGATCGAATGGGTTGACGATGATGAAGTCCACCCGGATGTTGTCGATCTGGACCGTGTCCGAGTCCACGCCGAAGCCGGAGATGTCCGTGAAGTCGATAGCCAGTTCGGCCATAGCCGTGCTGGGCAGCATGATCGCGGATGCCAGCAGGGTGCAGCTCAGCATTTTGTTGAATGACTTTTTCATAACCTTCCCTCCTCAATTATAGTGGTTTGTGAAAAGATGTGCGGAGAACGTCTTGATCCATCTATTAGGAGCCCCCCTCGTCCTGAGTGATCAGCCCCATATACGGCCTTGCACAGATCTCCCTATTAATTGTATTGTAGGCGTGCGCAAGCTGAAAAATCAATTCTTTTTTTGGTAAGGCGGCTTTGTTTTTTTGGGATTTTGCAAGGGTTTTGAATCGTTCATGATTTTTCGCCTTGGCGCATTTCGCGTTCAGGCGGGAGGGATTTCCCAATGACCAGTCCAACATCTTCCATGCAGGTCACCAGCGTCTCTCATTCCGGGACTACCTCCATCGACGCCCTGCTGGGCGGCACCAAGTGGGGAGGCGCGCGGGGAACCGCCGCCACGGTCTCCTACAGTTTCCCGTATAGTGGCAGCACTAACCCGACTTGGATTTCCAGTTACTCGGACGACAACGAGCCCGCCTACGCAGGATCCTATACCTTCTCGGCAACCCACCAGGCAGCTGCGCAGGCGGCCTTGCAGCAGTGGGCCAACGTCGCCAACCTCACCTTCACCAGCGTCAGTGAAACCTCGACCAATGTCGGCGACATCCGGTTCGCCTTCACCGCCACCTCGGCGCTCTCCTCCTCCTGGGGCTGGGCGTACTTCCCTTCCTCGGGGCTTCCCCAGGGGGGGGATATCTGGATCAACCCCGAATACATCTATGACGATTGGGGGAGCGGCAGCTACAATTTCGCCTCCCTGCTGCACGAGATCGGCCATGCCCTTGGTTTCAAGCACTCCTTCGGGGAAGCGCCGATCCTGCCGACCAGCCAGGATTCGAGCCAGTACACGGTGATGTCCTACACCGAACACCCCCATTCCCTCTATCGCGAGGTGACCGACCAGGGGGGCGGGTACTACAGCTGGACTTACTACGATGTGCAACCCACCACCCCCATGCTCTACGACATCGCCGCCATCCAATATCTTTACGGCGCCAACACTTCCTCCCGCACCGGTGACGACACCTACAGCTTCGATCCCGCCACCCCTTTCTTCATGACCATCTGGGACGCCGGCGGAACCGACACCCTGACGGTGAGCAACTTCAGCGCCGGCTGCAACCTGGACCTGCGGGCCGGCGCGTTCTCCAAGGTCTCCATCCCCTCCGATCCCCTGCCGGCCGGGGCGACCAGCAGCACCACCGCCACCTACGACGGCACCGACAACCTGGCCATCGCCTATGGAGTCACCATCGAGAACGCGATAGGCGGCAGCGGCAACGACAGCCTGCGCGGCAACGAGGCCAACAACCGTCTGACCGGCGGCAGGGGCAACGACAGCCTCAACGGCGACTCCGGCACCGACACCGCCGTGTTTGGCGGCAACCGATCCTCCTTTACCGTCACCGCCACCAGCACCGGTTTTACCGTGAGCAGTTCCTCCGAGGGAACCGATACCATCACCGCCGTGGAACGCCTCGACTTTACCGACACCAATCTGGCCTTTGACCTGGACGGGGCGGCTGGCAGCGCCGCCCGCATCATCGGGGCTGCCTTTGGCGCCCAGTACCTTATCCCGGAGATCGTCGGGGTGGGGATTTCCGTGTTTGACGGCGGGATGACCGAGCAACAGGTTGCCGAACTGGCGCTGGGCACCGACTTCTTTACGCTCCTGGCCGGCAGCCGCGCCAACAGCGCGGTGGTCACCCAGCTCTACCGTTCGGTGGTCGGAGTCGCCCCCGACACCAGCACGCTCAATTATTTCGTGGGGCTGCTCAACGGCGGCATGAGTCAGGCCGAGTTGCTGGTGCTGGCCGCAAACACCGATTTGACAGCGCAACAGATCAATCTTACCGGCCTGGTGCAAACGGGAATATCCTACGTTTGATCTCCGGGCTGACTTTTTTAGCCCTTTCAGGAAGAAAACAGATGACCAACCAACCGACCACCTCCCGTTTGACCATCCTGCTGCCGGCCGGCCGGCTGCCCCTCGACATCATGGCCAAGGCCAGCGAGCTGGCCAACCAGTATGGCCTGGAAGTCTATCTCAGCACCGCCCAGAACCTCCGGCTCATGGGGATTCAGGAGGCGGACCTGCCAGCGATCCGCGATGCCCTGGCGGCCCTGGGCGCCCAGTTCAAGGGGCCGGGGAGGTTCCCGATTCCGCGGGTCTGCATCGGCAAGCGTGACTGCACCATGGGGATCGGCGACCCGGAGGGGATGAGCGCGCTGATCCTGGCGCGCTTCGGGTCCCGAGCCAAGACCAAGCAGAAGTTCAAGATCGCCATCTCCGGCTGCACCCTGGCCTGCTCCGGGGTGTTGACCACCGACATCGGCCTGATGGCCACCCGCAACGGCTACGATATCTACGTCGGCGGCAAGGGCGGCCCAAACCCCAAGGTGGGACGGCGCATCATGCGGGGCGCCACCGAGGAACAGGCGCTGGAAGTGATCCAGGCACTGGTCGATTTCCATGACCGCCACACCGAGACCAAGCAGCGGATGATCAAGCTGATCGACCATCCTGATTTCCCATACCGCGAGGCGGTGTGAGCCACATCTCCGCCTATTTGGCTCCCTGATGGACCGTTTGCCGCGTTCCGAATCGTCCCCCGACCCTCTGGCCCTTTTGTTGGAAAGCCGGCCCGAGGGGATGGCGATGCTCAACACCGAGGCGCGTTTCGTCTATGTCAACCCCGCCTACGTGGAGTTGATGCGGGAGGTCTTCCATCTGCGGGTGGAGCTTGGCGAGCGCCATCAGTGCGTGCTGCCGGCCAGCCAGAGCGCCTGGGGGAGCAACCTCTACCAGGGGGCGCTCTCCGGCAAGCGGTTTTCCGTGGACTTCAGCCACATCGGCCCTGCCGGGACCCCTTGCTACTACGAGCGCGCCTTTGCCCCGGTCTATCGGGATGGCAGGATGGTCGGGTTCACCGAGATCATCCGGGACGTCACCGAGGCGCGGCGGCGGGAGGAGGAGTTGCGCCACTCCTACGCCACCCTGGAGCGACAGATCGACGCTCGCGCCAGCAGTTACCAGGAGTACAACGCCATCCTGGCCCAGGAGATCGTGGAGCGCCAGCAGGCGGAGGAGGAGCTGCTGGAGAGCCAGGAGCGGCTTGGGCAGATCCTGCAGGGCAGCTCCATCCCCACCTTCGTCATCGACGTCAATCACGTCATCACCCACTGGAACCGGGCCTGCGAGGTGCTCACCGGCTACCGCGCCGAGGAGATGGTGGGGACCCAGAACCAATGGAAGGCGTTCTACTCCTACAAGCGGCCCTGTCTGGCGGACCTGGTGGTGCGCCTCTCGTCGGAAAACGAGGTGGACCGCCTCTATCGCGACAAGTATCAGCCATCCTCCCTGTTGGAGGGGGCCTACGAGGTGGAGGATTACTTCGATTTCGGCGGCAAGACGGGAAAGTGGCTCTTCTTTACCGCCTCGCCGGTCCGCAATTCGGCTGGCGAGGTGATCGGCGCCATCGAGACCTTCCAGGACATCACCGATCGCAAGCGCATGGAGGCGGAGATCCGCCAGATGAACGACGAGCTGGAGCGCCGGGTTGCCGAGCGCACCAGTCAGCTGGAGTCGGCCTATCGCCAGCTCCTGCACGCCGAGAAGCTCTCGGCGGTGGGCAAACTGGCCGCCTCCATCGCCCACGAGTTCGGCAATCCGATCATCGCCATCCGCAATTTTCTGAAGGGACTGCGCAAGGAGGTGCAGCTTGGCAAGACCGACGCCGAGATGCTTGACCTGGCGGTACAGGAGTGCGGCCGGATCAAGGAGCTGATCAGCAGCCTCCAGGATTTCAATCGTCCCACCACCGGCAAGGTGGCGCCCACCGACGTGCACAAGATCATCGACGACCTGCTGCTGCTCGGCAAGAAGCACCTCAAGGACAAGCACATCCGGGTGGAGCGCCGGTTTGCCCCGGACCTGCCGGTGATCCAGGCGGTGGCCGACCAGATCAAACAGGTGCTCCTCAACCTGATCGGCAACGCCGAGGAGGCCATGCTCAAGGGCGGAACCATCACCATCACCACCGAGCAGGCTGGCAAGAATGTCCGCATCCAGGTGCGGGATACCGGCAAGGGCATCCGCAAGCAGGACATCCTCTCCATCTTCGAGCCGTTCTTTTCCACCAAGCCGGCCGTGGAGGGAACCGGCCTGGGGTTGTCGGTGAGCTACGGCATCGTTCGCCGCCACGGCGGGGAGATCACCGTGGAAAGCCGATACGGCCATGGCGCGCTCTTCACCATCACCCTGCCCATCGACGGAGTCCCCAGCGAGGAGGATTCCCTCTCCCTGTTCAGTTAGTTTTCATTTTTCGGGAAATCGACCGGCGCTCCAGAGCAGGAGCCATCGCAACCGCAGCCGGAGTGCGGGCCCTTGGGCCGCAGCCAATCGCGGACGATGCGGCTCACCGGCCCGACCGACAGGGCGAGTACCGTGAGGGCCGATCCCAGCCGAACCGGCTCGGGCAGCAGCTCGCCGGCTTGCCCCAGCACGGCCTGTGGTTGGATGGCCAGCGTAATGTAGATCCAGTCCAGAATAAGGCCGCAGACCACCGAGCCGATGGCGATGGCGGAGAGATACAGCAGGATGGCCCGTCTGCCCAGCAGGTTGGTCAGGACGGTGATGGCGGCCAGGTTGGTGGCCGGCCCGGCCAAGAGAAAGACCAGGGCGGTGCCAGGGCTCACGCCCTTGAGAATGAGAGCGGCCGCGATGGGGGTGGAGGCGGAGGCGCAGATGTACAGCGGGATGCCGATGGCGAGCATCAGCAGCATGGAGGAAAGTCCACCGCCCAGGTAGGTGGTGATCAGGTGTTCCGGAACCAGCGCCGAGATGATGCCGGCCAGGACCAGGCCCACCAGGAACCAGCCGGCCAGGTCGCCCCACAGCTCGGTGAAGGCGTAGCGCATCCCAACGGCCAGCTTTTCGGTGAGGCTGTGGTGGCGGGCGTGTTCCTCGGGCGGACAGTCGCGACCGTCGCAGCAGCCGTCCACCGTGCAGGAGAGGTCGGCCATCCGCATCAGCAGCCTGGGCTCGGGAGGGTGGAGCAGGTTTTCGCTGAGGCCGGCCATCAGGGCGGTGATCAGGGCGGCCAGCGGCCGGGCCACGGTCATCAGCGGGTCGAGCAGGGCGTAGCTGATGACAATGGAGTCCACCCCCGACTCCGGGGTGGAGATCAGGAAGGCGGTGGTGGCGCCGTTGTTGGCGCCCTGGCGTTTCAGGGCGGCCGCCGCCGGCAGCACCCCGCAGGAACAGAGCGGCAGCGGGATGCCGAGCAGGGCGGCCTTGACCACCGAGCTGATCCGTCCCTGGCCCAGATGACGGGCGATGGAGGCCGGCGAGAGGAAGACCTTGAGCAGTCCGGCAACCACGATGCCAAAGAGGATGTAGGGCGCGGCGTCCAGCAGCAGGTGCCAGGAGGCGGTAAGGATGTCGATGGGTAGGCTCATGGCTTACTCCCTGGTGTGGTCGAGGGCGATTGTGATCAACTGGCCCACGTGGTCGTCGGCCAGGCGATAGTAGAGCACCGGTCCCTGCCGTCGGTTGGTCACCAGGCGGAGCTGGCGGAGCAACCGCAACTGATGGCTCACCGCTGATTCGCTGATGCCGCAGAGAGCCGCCAGATCGCAGACGCACATTTCGCCGGCCTCCAGGGCCATGAGCATTCTGAGACGGGTCTGGTCGGCCACCGCCTTGAAGAGCAGGGCAAGCTGCTCGATCTCCGGGGTTGGCGGCATGGCCTGCCGGGCGCGTTCCACCTTATCCTGGTGGATGATCCGGCAGAGGCATTGTTCGGGGGGCTGGTGTTCCTGTTGTCTGAGCATATGTTCATATAGTGTATTCTGGGAGGGGTGTCAAGGGGAAGCACTGGGGGCAGGGCACGAGGTTGCGCCAGGTGGCTGGTGGATGGTATGGTGGGATGCACCAAACACGAGGAGGGGCAGGCAGTATGTTGAGCGCTATCCAGATCATTGCCGAGCGCAAGATCGCCCAAGCCATTCAGAACGGCGAGCTTCAGGTGGCGGGCTGGCAGAACCGGCCGCTGCCAGAGGAAAACGACGTGGAGGTGCCGCCGGATCTGCGCATGGCCTACAAGCTTTTGAAGAATGCCGGATACCTGCCGCCGGAGATCGAGACCAGGAAGGAGATCCAGCACCTGGAGGATCTCCTCGCCGCCACCGAGGATGAGCATGAGCGGCTCCGGCAGATGAAAAAGTTGCAGGTGCTCCGCCTCAAGTTCGACACCATGCGTCCGCGTCCCCTCCAGGTGGGCGAGGGGGACTACCAGCGCAAGGTGGTGGAGAAAATCAGCGTTTCCGCGCGACGCAAGCCACTCAAGGTCTGAGCGTTTTTTGCTTACTCCCGCCTGTTTACGATCGCCCGGTTTTCGTGGGTGATCGCTTCCTGCGCAAGATACCTTTTCCTCATCGTCCCGGTCACCCCCACCCCTCTGGCCTTATTTGTTCTCCTCATCCCGCAGCCATTGGCGGATCAGATCCTTGGCCCGTTCCGGGTCGCTCTGGGCCAGGCGACTGATGCGTTCCTGGTCGGTCATGCCTCTGGGCGGCAGGCGCAGGTCGTCATCGGCGGCCGGCTTTGGGGCGGGAGGTTGGTTGGGGGGCACGGGTGGCGCCTGCCCCAGCCCCTTGATGAGCGGTTTGAGGCAGAGGACGTAGAAAAGCAGCACGAAGACGGCGAAAAGCGGCAGTTTGATCAGAAAGGGCATGGTTTTCCTCTTATGAACGCAGGTCGGGGAGGGTGAGCTTCTTCTTGCGGGCAAGGGTACCGTAGAGCCGGCGGCAGTAGCCGCACGCCTCGCAGTGCTGGTCGCAGCCGGTCAGTTGTTCCAAATAGTCGGGCGGCAGGGACTGGTTGTCGATGGAGAGGGCAGGGGAGAGCCACTCCAGTGTATCCAGCAGGTCGAGCAGGTTGCCATGGTACGTTTCCTGGCTGTAGGCGGTGACCACCCTGGAAAGAAAGCCGGGTCCGAGGGTCCGGCCGCAGAGCTTGATCACATCGACCAGCCCGTCATAATGGCGCATGTCCTCCGGCCGAATGAAGGGGGAGCGAAACAGTTCCTCCGGGGTTTCCGAGAGGATGCGGATGCAGCCAAGCTCCTGGTTGATGGCAAAGGTCCGGTTCTCTCCAAGTCCGGTGGCGGAAACGGCGATCTGCGCGTCATGGGTGAGCTTGAAGGGGCAGCGGTACAGGCAGCCCTCGTTGGCCAGGAGGGTGAGGCGGGCATCTGGGAAATGTTCGCGGCATAGGGCCGAGATCTGGCGCAATGCCGTGAGGTTGCGGTTGAGGGAGCGGTCCAGGTTGAGCTTGCCTGGGGAGCGGAAATGGGTGCGTTCGATGGCGCGGCAGTATGAGGCGATCCGGTCGAAGGAGTCGAGCATGCAGTTGACCCCAGGGATAGCCTCCATATGGGCGCACACCTCGGGGCTTGCGTCGGAGAGGGCTTGAAGCAGGTAGAAATCCACGATGACGACCCCGTGCAGACAGCTATCGGCCAGGAGCAAGGCCAGGTTGTTCAGCAGGCGGCCAAGGGCGTCCTTGTCTGTATAGAGGGATGGGTGCTGAAAACGGCTGTTGAGCAGGGCGTACTTTTTGGGGCCGGGGAGCTGTTTTAATGCTGCGGCAAGCGCAGCGAAGGGTGTAGAGTCATGGCGATGGCGGCCATCGGCGACCTCCTCCAGAAAGAGACTGAAGTGGAGGGAGGATATCCGACTGCCGTGGGCGCGCAGGCAGTTCACATAATCGGCATCGGGCAGAAAGGGAACGTCGAGGCTCAGCATCGGGCAACACTCTCCCGCGGGGATGATCTTGCCCCATGGTATACTGTTTTCGGCTTTTTTGACAAGCAGCGAGAAATGGCCACTTCATGGGGCCATGCCGGCCAGGAGTTCGTGAAACTGTTCCAGGCTCTTGCTCTTGAGCAATTTGCGCAGGGGCCTGGCAAACTCCGGGTCGTGGATAAAGGCGATCACCCCTTTCAGCTTGCAGAGGATCTGGTGGTCGCCACAGAAGAGGGCTTGGTAGCGGTCGAACAGGGCGGCGAGAAATTCGTGCAGCTCGGCCTGCCTCGTTGCGGTATCGGGTTTGGGCGGGCGGTTGCCACGGATGCGCTCGAAAAGCCAGGGATCATTCATGGCCCCCCGGCCGAGCATCAGGCCGGCCGCCCCGGTTTCGGCCAGCACCCGCTGCCCTTCGGCGGCGGAGAAGATGTCGCCGTTGGCGATCACCGGCAGCCTGGTGCGGCTGACCACCTCGGCGGTGATCCGGTGATCGGCATGGCCGCTGTAGCGCTGCACCACGGTGCGGGCGTGGAGGATGAGAAAGTCGATGCCTGTTTCCTCGAACAGGGGGAGCAGATCGAAGAGTTGGGCAGGGTCGTCAAAGCCTGCCCGCACCTTGACCGAGAAGCCACCCCGCGCCGCCTGCCGCAGGGCGCGCAGGATGTCGGCCAGTTGCTCGGGTTGGCGGAGCAGGCCGCCGCCAGCGGCGTTGTTGCTCATCCGGCCATAGGGGCAGCCGAGGTTGATGTTGAGGTGCTCCACCCCCAGGCCCTGCACGGTTTCGGCGGCTGGGAGCAGCGCCGCCAGCTGGTGGCCGATCAATTGGATCACCAGCGGGGTGCCTTTGTCCGGGCTTGCCACCTCCAGCAAGTCGTTTGCCGAGATGTTCTTTTTGCTGCTCTCCTTGACCCGGACAAACTCCGTGAAGAGCACGTCCGGTCGGAAGCGTTCGGCATAGAGGGCGCGTAGCCCCCGGTTGGTCAGCCCCTGCATGGGGGCGAGCATCAGGGGCGTGGCGCCGGCCGACCACGGCAGGGAATGTCCTTGGGGGAACAGCCCGGCGGGGGGGATTGCTGTCCGATTCGGGTCTTTTTGCATAATCGCTTGCGGGATCATCGGATTGTAGTTGTCTTTGTGGTCGACAAGACGCTTTGGGCGACCAGCCGCGCACAAAGCTGGACAATTTGTCTTGGGAGATTTACATTAAAAAATAAGTGACAAAAACAATGTCCATTCCCCCGTTTTTTGCGCTGGAGCGCGGAAGCGGAGCAAATTTTTCATCAGGGGACATACAACGACATGCCCTCCATTGTCGAAAGAATTCTCGGGCAACCCTGTGTCGCCATTGATCTTGGCACGGCGAACACACGCGTCCATGCCTGCGGCCAGGAGAATATCGCCGAGGAACCCTCGCTGGTGCGGCATGTCAGCGAGCGGGATGCGGACTCTCCCGATGCCTATATCGCTCACCTCAACGCCAAATTCGTTTCTTCGCCCTTGCGGGGCGGGGTGGTCGTGGATGTCAATAACGCCATCTCCCTGCTGCGTCCTTTATTGCGGCGCACTCGGAGCTTGTTGCGTCAGCCGGTCTCCTTGGCCTGCGCCCCCACCGACACCTCGGAAAAGGAACGGAAATGGTTGGCCGATGCCATCCTCGGCGCTGGCGCCACCCATGTCGCCATCATCCCGGAACCATGGGCCGCAGCCATCGGCGCCGGCCTGGACGTGACGGCAGCCTCGGCGCGGATGCTGGTTGATATCGGCGACGGGGTGACCGATCTGGCCGTCATCCGGGATGGCCGTCTGGTGTACACTACCGCCGTGCGCACCGCCTGCCATGATTTGCGTCAAGCGATCAGAAACGCCGTGCTCTCCCGTTACCGGATCAGTCTTTACCCGGCAGACTTGGAGCAATTGACCCATGTGGCGGGGTCTGGATTAGACTCCTCCGCTGCCGCTGCCGCTGCCTCGCGGGAGATTCCCCTGCGCGGCATGGACATTGTCCGGCGGTGCGAGGTGGAGTTGACCGTTCGCCAGGATGAGATCTTGGCCGCCATGGAGCCGGTGCTCGAAAAAATGCTCGGCATGATCGAAAGGAGCATCCGCAAGATGCCGGAATGGTATGCGGCGGAGGTGTGCGATACCGGGATATGTCTCACTGGTGGAGGCAGTTGCATCAAGGGTATCGACAGGCTCATCGCCGCCAGGACCAATCTGACGGTCCGCATTGCTCCCGACCCGGTGCATGCGGTGATCAACGGCGCCATCCAGACCGTGCGGTACTGGAAGGAGCGCCAGGATTGGTGGGAACAGATCGCCTGGCCCACACTCTCCTCCTGAAGCAACCCATCACGCAAGGAAATCCCCATCCGGCCAAGGCGAAATTATTGCTCGACCCTACCGGCCGGGGATTTCACCGCTTCCCGGCTTCCCGCCGATTCAGCCCGCTTTCCTCGTCAAAGACCGGACACTGATTCTTCGGATCGTACTCCCGAAACACCTTGTCGTTGTAGTTCTTGTGGCAGGGCAGGCACTGGCCCACCCGCAGGATGCGGCCGAGTTCCTCCTGGTTGAAGGGGCGCAGGTCCGGCCGGGCGCTTTTTTGCAAGGGTTGGCCATTGATGTCCACGTAGCCGTCCAGGGGCGGGGTGAGGCCGGCCGGGGTATCCACCCCCTGATCGATGCGGTTGAAGCGCCACTGGCCGTTCTCCCGCCAGGCCGTGCCCTCGCCAAGGCCCATGGTCTTGGTGGAGGTATGGCAGTCGGCGCAGGTGCGGCCGGCCTTCTGGGTGGTATGCGGATTGAGGGCCGCCATGGTCAGCCGGTTGAAGCCGCCGGCCGGTTGGCCCTTCTCGTCGATCAGGGTGACGATGTCCTGGCAGCCGGGAGTGACGGTGACCACCTTGTCCTTCCATACCGCCAGCATTGGTTTCTCGTAGCGGAGATAGGAGCGGCCCTCCTGCCACCAGCCCTGGGTTTCCTTGCCGGTCAGCTTGTCGAGGTGGGTTTCCCGCATGTCCCGCTTGGCGTGGCAGCCATAGCACTGCGGAATCCAGGCGGAGTGGCAGGACTCGCAGCCTAGTCGCTGGTGGCCCTTGGAGTCGCACACCCCTGCCTTGGGTGGGTTGAGCGGGCGGGTTTTGCCGTCGAGCTTCCCCACCAGGACAGGCTTGCCGTCCGGGCCTGCCTTGATGTTGTTCATCTCCTTGTTTTTTCTGGTGATTCCTGGTTCGCCGTTGGTGTGGCACGACTTGCAGGAGATCTCCAGCGCCTGTTCGTAATGGGCGTGGCGCTTGCCGTCACCCATGAGTTCGTCCCGGACATGGCAGTCGATGCAGGCCATGCCCTGTTTGTGATGGATGTCGTCGGGCAGTTCCAGGTAGAAGCGGTCGCCGGGCAGTTCTTTTTTGGAGGGGCCGCCCTGCTCGTAAGGGGTGCCGTAGTTCTCGCCCTCGTAGACGCCGATGTAGGAGGTGCCCACCCGGCCGCTTCGGTTGTGGCAGCGGATGCAGCTTTCCATGGGAACCTTTTTCACGATGAGCGGATGCGGCTTTCTCTTTTCCTTGCCAAAGCGCAGGAAGGTCTCCCACGGCCGCTCCGCCTGTGGCGCCTGGGGCCGGGTGTAGTGGCAGGCGGTGCAGCCGCCGCCCTTTTCGCCGAAGAAGCCTTCCATGTCCCCCTTTTCCTTCCAGAGGTGGCAGGTGGCGCAGAGCTTGCGGTAGTAGTCGATGGCAAGCGAGGTCTTGCCGGTCGTGATCAACTCCTCCACCGAGAAGTCACCGTGCTGGTCCGGGGCCTCTCCCCAGTAGTGCAGCAGGGTGGCCAGGATTCCCCGGTTGGTGGCCATCAGCGAGTTCTTGACCTTGCCGACATCCTGGGCATGACAGCCCTCCACCCCGCAGGTCTTCTCCACCACCCGCAGATCGCCGGGATTCTTGACCATGCCCCGGTGGCCCCCTGCCTTGTCGATGGCCAGCGGGTCGCCCAAATGGCAGGATGAGCAGCCCAGGATCTCGCGGCCGTGGGCCGGGTCGAGCTGTTCGTCCTTGTGGCAGGAGAGACAGAGCTCCACCTGGCCGTTGACCAGCTGGGGCAGGCTGGCGGGCCGTTTGGTGAGGTTTTCGCGGATCACCAGGGCCAGGACCACCAGCAGGAGGATCAGCACGGTCCAGCGGGAGGAAAGCTGCTTCACAGGGGATTCCCTTCCAGGTAGCGTTGGGCGGTTGGGTAGCGCCGGCCGTAGCCAAAGGCCTTGGAGGTGATCTTGAGCCCCATGGCCGCCTGCTTGCGCTTGTATTCGTTGATGCGGATGCGGCGCACCACATCCTTCACCACCGCGCCATCAAAGCCCATGGCCTCGATCTCGGCGATGGAGCGGTTTTCCTCCAGATAGGCGACGAGGATTTGGTCCAGCACCGGGTAGGGCGGCAGGTCGTCGTCATCGCGCTGGTTGGGGGCTAGTTCGGCGGAGGGCGGTTTTTCGATGGTCCGCCAGGGGATCACCTCGCCATGCCGGTTCAGATGCCGGCAGATGGCATAGACCAGCTGCTTGGGCACGTCGGAGATCACCGCCAGCCCTCCGCTCATATCGCCATACAGGGTGCAATAGCCCACGGCGTTCTCGCTCTTGTTGCCGGTGGAGAGCAGCAGCCGCCCCTGCTTGTTGGCAATGGCCATGAGCAGGTTGCCCCGGATGCGGGCCTGGATGTTTTGCTCGGCGAGGTCCGGGGGGGCATTGCCAAAGATGGGGTGAAGCGAATCACGAAATTGGGTGAAGAGCGGGGTGATGGGCAGCACGGTGAATTCGATGCCGAGTGCCTTTGCCACCTGTTCGGCGTCCTCGATGCTCTCCGGCGAGGAGTAGGGGGAGGGCAGGGCCACCCCCAGCACCTGGTCGCGGCCAAGCGCCTCGGCGGCGATGGCGGCGGTGAGCGCCGAATCCACCCCGCCGGAAAGGCCGAGCACCACCTTGGCAAAGCCGCACTTGCCAACGTAGTCGCGGGTCCCGAGCACCAGGGCGTCGAAGGCCTCGGCGGCATCAGGGTCCTGGGCTGGCGGGGCCTCACGGACTTCGCCGAGCCAGGTGGCCGTATCCACCACAACCATGTCTTCCTGGAAGCGGCGCGCCAGCGCAACGGTGTTTCCCTGGCGGTCCAGGCAGCGGCTGCCGCCGTCAAAGACCAGGGAGTCCTGGCCGCCCACCTGATTGACATAGATGAGCGGTAGCAGGTGACGCTGGCAGATGTTGGCGAAGATGCGTTGCCGCAAGGGCTCCTTGCCCAGGTGAAAGGGTGAGGCGGAGAGGTTGACCAGAAGGTCGGGCGGGCCGTCCGGATCGCCCATCAGGCTTTCCACCGGGTCGACGGGATAGAGGGGGCGGTTGAAGACGTGTTCGTCGTTCCAGATGTCCTCGCAGATGGTCACTCCGAGTCGCAGCCCGCCGTGGACGACGATGCGGCTGTGGATGCCCGGCTCGAAGTAGCGGGACTCGTCAAAGACGTCGTAGGTGGGCAGCAGTTGTTTTTCGGTGGTGAAGAGCAGCTGGCCATCGCGAAAGAGGCTGGCGCTGTTGTGCAGCGGCTTGCCGAACGGGCCGGTGTGGCGGCTGACATGGCCGCAGAGCACCGCGATCCCCCGCGTTTCCGCCACCAGTTTGTTGAAGGCCCGGTCGTGGTCGGCGAGGAAGGCGGGCCGTTCCAGCAGATCCTGGGGCGGATAGCCGCAGATGGCGAGCTCGGGCAGCATCGCAAGCGCGCAGCCTGCAGCCTTGGCCCGGTCGAGCCAGCCTGCGATGGAGGCCAGATTGCGGCCAAAGTCGCCGATGACCGGATTGTACTGGATGAGGGCGATCTTCATGACCGCGCATCATAGCACAGCCATGGCCGGTTGGCATGGGAAAAGGCGGGGGCGGCCCGGGGCTGTTTTCAACCCTCCGTCTTGAGCCGGTAGCCGACTCCTGGGTCGGTCACCAACAGGGCGGGGCGGGAGGGGTCTGCTTCGATCTTGCGCCTGAGGTTGCTGATGTTTACCCGCAGCACATGGGGCTGGTCAAGATGGGAGGCCCCCCAGATCCGGCTGAGCAGCTGGCGATGGGTGAGCACCTTGCCCGCATAGGTAACGAGAAGCCGGAGAATCTCATATTCAGTGGGGGTGAGCTGCATCTCCTGGCCATCCACCAGCACCAATCTTTTTTCCAGATCCACGGTGAGTCGGCCGCTTTGAAAGATCGGCTCCCGGGCCTGTCCCACAACCCGCCGGAGCGACACCCGGATGCGGGCCAGAAGTTCCGGCACACCGAAGGGCTTGGTCAGATAGTCGTCCGCGCCGTTGTCCAGGGCCGCCACCTTGTCGTCCTCCCGCTCCCGCACCGAGAGCACGATGATCGGCACCCCTGACCACTCGCGCAGGCGTTTGATCACCTCCACCCCGTCCAGGTCGGGCAGCCCCAAGTCAAGCAGGATCAGGTCTGGTCGTGTCGTTGCGGCGGCCGCCAAGCCCAGGCTGCCTGTTTCAGCAAGATGAACCACAAAACCGCTGCTCTCAAGCACGGTGGTCAACAGTTTCCGGATGGCAGCCTCGTCGTCCACCACCAGGATGCGGACGGGATGCCCGGTGGCAGCGGCGTCAGTCATGGCTGGAATCCACGCTTTGGACTGGTTGGGTGAGGGGCAGGCGGATGGTGACGGTGAGGCCGCCCCTCTCGGTGATGGATGCCTTGATCCGTCCGTGGTGCGCCTGGACAAAGCCCTTGCAGATGGCGAGTCCCAGGCCGGTTCCTCGCGTCCCTTCCGGGACGGCAAGCCGATGGAACTTGTCGAAGATGCGGCCCAGTTCGGCCTCGGCCACGCCGGGGCCGTGATCGATCACCGATAGAACCAGCCAGCCTCTGTCGATGCGGCCGGTGATGGTGATGGGTGTTGCTGGCGGCGAATACTTGAGGCTGTTGTCCAGCAGGTTCAGGAGCACCTGGGTCATGCAGCCCATGTCCATGGGGACCAGCGGCAGCCCCGGCGCAAGGCGCACCGCGATTTCCCGTTTGCCCAGCCTCGGGTCGAGGACGGAAAGGGCGCAGCCGATCAGCTCCTCCACATCGCAGGGAGCATACTTCAGTTGCACCGCGCCTGCCTCCAGACGGGTCATGTCGAGGAGATTGCCTACGAAGCGGTTCAGGCGGGCCGCCTCCTCGCAGGCGGTGGCGAGCAGGGTGTGGCGAACCTCCTCGTTCAGTTTTTCTTGGTCCTTGAGGCTGCTCAGCACGCCGGTGATGGAGGCAAGCGGAGTGCGCAGGTCGTGGGAGATGGAGTTCAGGAGCGCTCGCTCCAGGTGCTCGCGGGCGGCAAGGATCTGGGCCTGCTCGGCCTGGTGGGAGAAACGGACCCGCTCCATGGCCATGGCGGTCTGACTGGCGAACGCCTCAAGCAACAGGCGATGTTGTTTGGAGTTGTAGTCCTCCTCCTGCGCCAACCGCACACCCAGCACGCCATGGATGGCGGTGACGGTCATGAGCGGCAGGTAGAGCAGCTCCGCGGAACCAAGGGTGGAGGCGCCGTGCCCCGCTTCTTTCCGGTTGCGGAAGGTCCAGTCCGCCACCGCCCTCTCCTTAAGGGTGATCTCCAGCTTTTCGCTTGCGGAGATGATCTTGAGCTGGTCGCCATCGGCCAGGAAGATCACTACCCTGGCGTTGAGACTTTCGCGGAGGTTGCGGAGCACCGCGGCGGTGATTGCCACCAGATCGGCGGCACCGGCGAGGTCGCGGCTCAGATAATAGAGGCTCGCGGTCTGTACCTCCCTGAGCCGCAGTGATTCCGCCCGTTCGCGGCTACGGCCCACCTGGGCGCTGATCACCAGCCCAACAATGAGAAAGCCGGCAAAAGTGAGCAGGTATTCGGCGTCGGCAACGGCAAAGCTGAGACGGGGCTCGACAAAGAAGAAATCAAAGGCCAGCACACCGAGCAGGGAGGTGAGCACCGCCGGGGAGGGGCCGAGGCGGACAGCCGCCGCCACCACCGCCAGCAGGTAGAACATTACCATGTTGGTCGGCGAGAAGAAGGGCCTGGCCAGGGCGCAGAGCAGAGTGGCCCCAGCCACCAGTGCCACCGCTGCTGCATGGCCTGCCCAGGCGATGGTCTGGGCGGGCCGGTGCTTACGGGTGGCGGACTGGCGTTCGCCTTCGGCCATGCTGACCACGTAGACGTCGATCTCGCCGCTCATCCGGATGATCCGATCGGCGATGGGCGGGTTGAGAAGCTCCCGCCAGCGGGACTTGGTGGGCTTGCCCACCACGATCTTGGTGATGTCGTGGCGGCTGGCGTAGTCGGCCACCGCCTCGGCAACCGTCGCCGCCGTCACGGTTGCCACCTGGGCACCCATGCTCTCGGCCAGCCGGAGATCGCGCCAGATGCGCTCCCGGTTCTCGCGGCTGAAGCGGCTGGTGTCCGGGGTTTCGATGTAGAGGGCGTGCCAGGGCGCCTTGATCTCTTCGGCCAGGCGCCGGGTGGTGCGCATCAGCCTTTCGCCGAAGGGGCTGCCGCTGATGCAGACCAGGAGGCGTTCCGCCACGGTGCGCGGTCCTGGGACGGCGCGGGTCTCCATGTAGGAGCGCATCTGGTCGTCCACCCGGGCGGCGGCGCGCCGCAAGGAGAGCTCGCGAAGGGCAATGAGGTTGCCGGGTTGGAAGAACTTCTCCATGGCGCGGGCCGCCTGCTCGGGGATGTAGACCTTGCCTTCGGAGAGGCGTACGAGCAGCTCGTCCGGCGGGATGTCCACCAGCTGGATCTCGTCGGCCAGATCGAGCAGCAGATCCGGCACGGTTTCCCGCACCACCACGCCGGTGATCTTGGCCACCACATCGTTCAGGCTCTCGAAGTGCTGGACATTGACCGTGGTGTAGACGTCGATGCCCCCGGCCAGCAGTTCCTCGACGTCCTGCCAGCGTTTTTCGTGGCGGGAGCCAGGGGCGTTGGTATGGGCCAACTCGTCCACCAGGGCGATCTGCGGCCGCTTGGCCAGCACCGCGTCGGTGTCCAGCTCGAAGAGGGAAACCCCCTGGTATTCAATGCGCAGCTTGGGGATGGCGGGCAGCCCGGTGAGCAGGGCGTCGGTCTCGGCGCGGCCGTGGGATTCCACATAGGCGGCCAGCACCTCCCGCCCCTCCCGTTTACGTTCCCTGGCCGCGCTCAGCATGGCGAAGGTCTTGCCCACCCCGGCGGCGTAGCCCAGGAAGATCTTCAGCCTGCCCCGGCCCTCCTGGGCCTCCTCGGCCTGGGCCAGCTTGAGCATCGCCTCGGCAGACGGGCGGATATCGTCGGTGCGGCTGCTCATTGCCGCTCCAGGGCTCGATTGAGCAGAAGCACGTTGACCCGCGCCGCGCCCAGCAGGCCGAATTGCCGGCCCTCGGTGTGGATGGCCACCAGGCCGGAGAGCGTATCCTCGGAAAGCCGACGCTCCCTGGCGATTCTGGGGATCTGGAGTATGGCTGCCTCGGGCGAGATGTGCGGGTCAAGGCCGCTGGCCGAGGCGAGCACCAGGTCGGCCGGGATGGGGCCGGTGACGCCGGTGGCGCGCAGGGCCGCGATCCGTTCGCTTGCGGCGACAAGGAGGGCCGGGTTGGTGGGGCCGAGATTCGAGCCGCCTGAGGCCATGGGGTTGTATGGGAAGCCAGCTGTCGCCGAGGGGCGTGGCCAGAAATGGTCAGGGGCGCAGAAGGGCTGGCCGATGAGGGATGAACCGACCGCCTGGCCAAAGGCGTCAAAAATCAGGCTGCCCTTTGCCTGGCGGGGAAAGAGGGCTTGCCCGATGCCGGTCACCAGGGCTGGATAGACGCCACCGCAGAGCAGGGTGAAGAGCAGGCTCATCAGAATGGCGGGTTTAAGTTCATTCATGGATGGGTTCTCCGGATGGGTTCAAAAATCAGCATTCACGCTTCGGAAATCAGAGGAGTGAGGGTGCATTGTCGCAACAACCTGGCTTCCTTCCGCTTTCTCCACCTGAATACGGCATTCTGATTCCTGTCTGATTATACAAACAATCCGATCATCAGGTCGATGGCCTTGATGCCGGCAAACGGCACGATCATGCCGCCCACCCCGTAGACGAGCAGGTTGCGGATCAATAGGCGCTCCGCCGGCATGGGTGTGAATTTGGTGCCCTTCAAGGCCAGCGGCACCAGGAAGGGGATGACCATGGCGTTGAAGATCACCGCCGAGAGTATGGCGCTGGTGGGGCTCGTAAGCCCCATGACGTTGAGCACGCCAAGCTGCGGGTAAATGGAGAGCAGAGCCGCCGGGACGATGGCGAAGTACTTGGCGATGTCGTTACTGATGCTGAAGGTGGTCAGGTTGCCGCGGGTCATCAGGATCTGCTTGCCCACCTCCACGATGTCCAGCAGTTTGGTGGGGTTGCTGTCCAGGTCGATGATGTTGGCCGCCTCGCGGGCTGGCTGGGTGCCGGTGTTCATGGCCACCGCCACGTCGGCCTGGGCCAGGGCTGGCGCATCGTTGGTGCCGTCGCCGGTCATGGCCACCATGAAGCCCGCCTCCTGGCTCTCCTTGATCAGACGCAGCTTGTCCTCCGGCTTGGCCTGGGCGAGGAAGTCGTCAACCTGGGCCTCGGCGGCGATGGCCGCGGCGGTGATCGGGTTGTCGCCGGTGATCATCACGGTCTTGATCCCCATGCTCCGCAGCTGCCGGAAGCGTTCCTGGATCCCCGACTTGACAATGTCCTTGAGGTTGACCACCCCGTAAATCTCGGTGTCGCGGCTGACCACCAGCGGGGTTGCGCCGACGCGGGCGACCCGGTCCACCACCTGATGCAGCTCCGAGGGGATGGACTCGCCGCCAAGGGCGCGGACAAAGGCGACCAGCGCGTCGGCCGCTCCCTTGCGGTACTGCCTGCCTTCGGTGTTGAGGCCGGAGAGCCGGTTTTCCGCGTTGAACTGCACGGTCTCGGCGTCAGGAGGCATGGCAGGTTGAGGCAGGCCAAGGCGTTGGCGGGCCAAGGCCACAATGCTGCGGCCTTCCGGGGTTTCATCGGTGAGTGAGGCCAAGAGCGCCGCCTCGGCCAGCGACCTTTCGGTATGGTTGCCCACCGGGATGAACTCCACCGCCTCCCGGTTGCCGTGGGTGATGGTGCCGGTCTTGTCCAGGAGCAGCACGTTGACGTCGCCCGCCGCCTCGATGGCCCGACCGGAAAGGGCGATGACGTTCTTCTGGAAGAGCCGGTCCATGCCGGCAATGCCGATGGCCGGCAACAGGGCGGCAATGGTGGTGGGCGCCAGACAGACGAAGAGGGCCACCAGCACGGTGAGCGACACAGGGCTTCCCTGGCCGGTTGCCGTGGCGCTGTAACGAGAAAGCGGGCTCAGGTTGGCGCAGACCAGCAGGAAGACGATGGTCAGCGCGATGAGCAGGATCTCCAGGGCCACCTCGTTGGGGGTCTTGCGCCGCCTAGCCCCTTCGATGAGTGAGATCATCCTGTCCACGAAGGTCTCGCCTGGATCCACGGTGATCCGTATGACCACGGTGCCGGAGACCACGGTGGTGCCCCCGGTCACCGCGCTGCGGTCGCCGCCGGATTCCCGTACCACCGGGGCCGACTCGCCGGTCACCGCCGACTCGTTGACCAGGGCGGCGCCGGAGACGATTTCACCGTCGCCGGCAATGATCTCGCCTGTTCCCACCAGGATGCAGTCGCCCTTGCGCAGTTCCGTGGAGCCGACCCTGGTGGTCGTGCCCTCGGGATGAGGTCCAGTCAGGCGATTGGCAGTGACATCACTCCGCGATTTGCGCAGGGAGGCGGCCCTGGCCTTGCCCCGTCCCTCGGCCAGGGCCTCGGCAAAGGTGGAGAAGACCACGGTGAGCCAGAGCCAGAGCGATACCTGGCCGGTAAACCAGATTGGTTCCTGGCTCAATCCGGTGAGGGACAACAGAAAGGTGATGACGGTGATGATGCTTGCGACCTCCACCGCGAACATCACCGGGTTGCGCCAAAGGGTGCGGGGATCGAGTTTCTTGATGGATTCGGAGAAGGCCGCGGCCAGCAACTCAGGATCAAAGATCGATTTTTGCTCGGGGAGATGTTTGGCCATGGTTTAGTTTCCTCCACCCATGATGCAGTGCTCGACAATCGGCCCGAGCGCGAGAGCCGGGAAAAAGGTCAGCGCCCCGACAATAAGAATCACCAGGGTAAGCCAGAAGGCAAAGGGGAACCGGTCGGTGGGCAGGGTGCCGAGGCTTGGGGGAATGTATTTTTTCTCCGCCAACCCCCCTGCCATGGCCAGCACCGCCATGGCAGGCGCATAGCGGCCAATGAGCATGGCCAGCGCGCCCATCAGGTTGGAGAAGAGGGTGTTGCCGTGAAGTCCGGCAAAGGCGCTGCCGTTGTTGTTCGCCATGGATGCGAAGGCGTAGAAAACCTCGGTGAGCCCGTGCGCGCCAGGGTTGGCCATGGAGGCCACAGCGGATGAAGACAACATGGCGATGCCCGAGAAGAGCAGCACCACCACCCCGGCGGAGAGGATGACGATGATGGACATCCACATCTCCCGGACCTCGATCTTTTTGCCCAGAAACTCGGGAGTGCGGCCGATCATCAGCCCGGCGACAAAGACGGCGATGATGGCAAAGGCCAGCATGGTGTACAGGCCGGAGCCCACCCCGCCAAATACAATCTCACCGAGCAAGATCAGGGAGAGGGGCACCAGACCGCCCAAGGGGGTGAGCGAATCATGCATGGCGGTCACTGCGCCGCATGCGGTCGCGGTGGTGGCCACGGTGAAGAGGTTGGAGCCGGCCAGGCCGAAACGCAACTCCTTGCCCTCCAGATTGGCGCCAGCCACCCCAAGCGGTCTGAGCAGGGGGTTGCCGGCCAGTTCCTGCCAGTGCAGCACGGAAAGCGCGGTCACAAAGAAAAAGAGCATCACCCCAAGCAGGGTCCAGCCCTGGCGAGGGTTGCCAACCATGATCCCGAAGGCGCGGGTGAGCGCAGCCGGGATGAGGAGAATGAGCAGCACCTCCACGCAGTGAGAGAGCGGGGTGGGGTTCTCGAAGGGATGGGCTGAGTTGGCGTTGAAAAATCCGCCGCCGTTGGTGCCCAGTTCCTTGATCGCCTCCTGGGAGGCCACAGGCCCCATGGGGAGCATGACCTCCTTAATGAGCATCTTTTCCATGAGTGGCCTGCCGTCGAGACCCGGCATGGGATTGCCCTCATGGTCGCGTTTGGGCTGGTCGGCGTGGGTGTTCTCCATGAGGGAAACGGTCCTGGCTCCGGAAAAGTTCTGGATAACCCCCTGGGAGACCAAAAATACTGCGGCGATCAGCGAAATCGGCAGCAGGACGTAGAGTATCGACCGGGTCAGATCCACCCAGAAGTTGCCGATGGCAGTGGTGGTGCGCCGGGCAAAGCCGCGGATCACCGCCACCGCGATGGCCATGCCGGTGGCGGCGGAGAGAAAGTTGTGCACGGTGAGCCCGGCCATCTGGGTGAAGTGACTGAGGCTTGCTTCACCGCTGTAGTTCTGCCAGTTGGTGTTGGAGACAAAGCTTGCCGCGGTATTCAAGGCGAGTGCCCAGGGCATCCCCGCCTGGTTGTCAGGGTTCAAGGGCAGCAGCGGCTGGGCCAGCAGCATGAAGAAGAGAAGGGTGAACAGGACCAGATTCAGGAGCACCATGGACATGGCGTAGCGCCCCCAGCCCATCTCGTCGTTTTGGTCCACCCCACAGAGACGATAGCAGACCCTTTCCACAGGGGAAAGGATGGGAGTGAGCAGTGTATGCGCATCGCTGTATACCCGGGCCATGAAGGAGCCGAGCGGCACGGCCAACAGCAGCACCATGGCAAGCACGGCAAGAAATTGCAGCAGATCGAGGGGGATGTGCATGACTTCAGGGAACCTCCTGAGGGTGGCCGAGAAGCTCGCCGAGCCTCTCTTTTGTATTGCATTATAGCGCAGCCGGCATCAAGGCGGGGTCAAAAGGAGAGCACGAAAGGTCAAGGCGGCGTCAAGGCGGGAGATTCGATCATTTCCCTTGCCAATCGCGGCGCAAACCGGCTAATTTGCATATTGTCGCACCCTGCGTCATCCTCGGCCACCTCATCTGGAGCCCTTTGTGAAAAAATATTTCGTCCTCGACACCAACGTTCTCCTGCACAACGCCGATTCCATAACCTCCTTTGCCGACAACGTGGTGGTGCTGCCCATGTCGGTGATCGAAGAGCTGGACAAGTTCAAGGGGCACAACGACGAACTGGGGCGCAACGCCCGCCACGTCATCCGCGAACTCGACGCCCTCAGGCAGCGGGGCAAGCTGGGCGAGGGGGTCCCCACCGACAACGGCGGGGTTTTGATGATCTACGCCGAGAAGGGAAAGTGTCTTGATCCGGGCATGGACATGAAGGTGCCGGACAATCGCATCCTCTCGGTGGCCTACACCCTGGCCCAGCAGGGCGAGAAGGTGATTTTCGTCTCCAAGGACATCAACGCCCGCCTCAAGGCCGACGCCCTGGGGCTCGAGGTGATGGACTTCGAGAAGCAGAAGATCAACTTTGACGAACTGTACAGTGGTTTTCGGGAGGTGTTGGTGCCTGGCGCGGTGATCGCCGAGTTCTACCGGAACCATGCCGTCGCCACCGAGGGGCTGGAGCTGCTGCCCAACGAGTTCGTCCTGCTGCGTGACGAGGTGGACGAGAAGCGTACCGCCCTGACCCGCGCCACCGGCAGCGAGACCCTGGGGCCATTGCACGAGGAGTACGAGTCGGTCTGGAACCTGCGCTCCCGCAGCAAGGAGCAGCGCATGGCCCTGGAGCTCCTGATGGATCCGGCGGTTCAGCTGGTAACCCTGATAGGGCAGGCCGGCACCGGCAAGACCCTGCTGGCCCTGGCCGCCGCCCTGGAATGCACGGTCACCCTGAAGCGCTACGAACGCATCCTGGTCTCCCGCCCCATCATTCCCTTGGGCAAGGATCTGGGCTACATGCCCGGCGACAAGGACGACAAGCTTTCCCACTGGATGCAGCCCATCTTCGACAACCTGATCTACCTGATGGGGGATGGCAGTGGCGCCAAGCGCAAGCCCGGCCAGCAGGAACGGGACCGGGAGGAGTCGGCCAAGCAGAAGGTGGACAGACTGCTCCACGCCGAGACGGTGATGATGGAGGCGCTCACCTACATCCGCGGCCGTTCCATCGCCCGGCAGTTCGTGATCGTCGACGAGGCGCAGAACCTCACCCCCCACGAGGTGAAGACCATCATCAGCCGGGCGGGCGAGGGCACCAAGATGGTGCTCACCGGCGACCCCTATCAGATCGACAACCCCTATCTCGACAGCAGCAGCAATGGCCTGACCTACACGGTGGAGCGGCTCAAGGGGCAAAAGCTCCACGGGCATGTCACCCTGCACAAGAGCGAGCGCAGCGGCCTTGCCGCGGTTGCCGCTGATTTTCTGTGATTCCTGGCTTGCTGGGCCACTACCCGAACCATTGACGAGGCCTGAACGTGGATTTTGAACCAAAATGGATTGCCTGGGAGATCACCAGACGTTGCAACCTCAAGTGCGTCCACTGCCGTTCCTCCTCGGAGCTGGAGGTGGCCGGCCATCCGGACTTTTCCATGGACGAGGCACGCCGGGTGCTGGATGACATTGCCTCCTACGCTAAGCCGGTGGTGGTGCTCTCCGGCGGGGAGCCGCTGCTTAGGCCCGATGTCTTCGAGATCGCCGCCTACGGCACCGGCAAGGGGCTGCGCATGTGCCTGGCCACCAACGGCACCCTGGTCACCCAGGAGATCTGCGCCAAGATCAAGGAGGCCGGCATCCGCATGGTCTCCTTGAGCCTGGATGGCGCCACCGCCGCGGTGCACGACAACTTCCGCAATCAGCCCGGCGCTTTTGAGGGGACCTTGAACGCCGCCCGGCTTTTCAAGGAGAACGCCATCTCCTTTCTGATCAACTCCTCCTTCACCAAGCGCAACCAGGCCGAGATCCCCAAGATCTACGAACTGGCTAAACAGCTTGGCGCCACGGCCTGGTACATGTTCATGATCGTGCCCACCGGCCGGGGCAGCGACATCATGGAGGAGCTGATTGCGCCGGAGGACTACGAGGAGCTGCTCGCCTGGCATTACGAGATGGAGAAAGGCGAGAAGGAGCTCCTGGTGCGGCCGACCTGCGCGCCCAACTACTACCGGGTGGTGCTGCAGAAGGCCAAGGAGCAGGGCGACGACTTCAAGCGTCGCACCCTCCAGTTCTCCACCGGCGGCTCCAAGGGCTGCCTGGCTGGCCAGCTCATCTCGCTCATCGACGTGGACGGCAACGTCCTGCCGTGCAGCTACTTCCCCATGGCCGCCGGCAATGTCCGCGAGAAGAGCTTCAAGGAGATATGGGAGCAGTCGCCCCTGTTCCGCGACCTGCGCGATTTCCCCTCCTACACGGGGCGTTGCGGCGTCTGCGAGTACGTCAACGTCTGCGGTGGCTGCAGGGCGCGCGCCTACGCGGTCTCCGGCGACTACATGGCAGAAGAGCCTTACTGCACCTACGTGCCGCGGAAGATGAAGCAAGAGACCCCCTGAATTCCCAAGGACCGGAGCATTCCATGAACGATACCTTCCTGAAAGCCTGTAGTGGCGAGAAGACCGATTACACCCCTGTCTGGCTCATGCGCCAGGCCGGCCGCTACCTGCCCCAGTACCAGGCGGTGCGCGCCAACTACACTTTCCTTGAGATGTGCAAGACCCCGGAAGCCGCCGCCGAGGTGACTATCCAGCCCATCGACTATCTGGGGGTGGACGCGGCCATCCTCTTCTCCGACATCCTGGTGCCGTTGGAGAAGATGGGCGCGCCGCTGGAGTTCCACGAGAAACGGGGGCCGGTCTTCCCACACCCCATCCGTTCCCAGGCCGACGTGGACAAGCTGGTGGTGCCGGACCCGGAGTTGGAACTCCCCTATGTACTCGACACCATCCGCATCCTCAGGCGGGAACTGGCCGGCCGGGTGCCGCTGATAGGCTTTTCCGGGGCGCCCTTCACTTTGGCCACCTATCTTGTCGAGGGCGGCTCCTCGAAGAATTATTTCCTCACCAAGAAGATGATGTACACCGAGCCCGGGCTCTATGCGGCCTTGCTCGACAAGATCACCGATTGCACCATCCTCTACCTCAAGGCCCAGGCCGAGGCAGGCGCCCAGGCGCTGCAGATCTTCGACTCCTGGGCCGGGGTGCTCGCACCCTGCGACTTTGCCGAGTTTGCTCTGCCCTATGTGAAGCGGATCATCGCGGCTCTCAAGGAGGGCGGCGTCACGGTGCCGATCATCTACTTCGCCAACAACGGCGCCACGCTGCTCGACCAGTCGCTGACCAGCGGCGCAGACGTGCTGGGGCTCGACTGGCGGATCACCATCGACAAGGCCGTGGAGGTGGTGGGCCAGAAGGTATCCCTCCAGGGCAACCTGGATCCCATCGCCCTGCTCTTGCCGCCGGAGAAGATGGAGCAACGCATCAAGGCCATCCTTGAACAGGCCCGGGGCGCGCGCGGCCACATCTTCAACCTGGGTCACGGCATCGTGCCGGAGATCCCTCCCGCGCAGGCCAAGTTCTTCGTCGAAGCGGTGCATCGCCTGAGCAGGAAGGCGTAAGGGCCTGTTTTGCCACGAAACCAATGCAAAGACACGGACGCGAGAAAAGGCGCGCTGGTCGGGTTTGCCCGGATGTTTCGTGAAGTTCGTGGTCGTAAAACATGCAGTCGGTGAAAGGAGATGATCCCCACGGTCAGTCAGTGCCTCGCGCTCATGGAGCAGTACGCCATGCTCCCCAACATCCGGGAGCACTCGCTGATGGTGGGCCGGGTGGCCTGTCTGATCGGTGAGGAACTGAGAGAGGCGGGCTACGAGCTTTCCATGGAGTTGCTGGTGAGCGGCGCCTTGCTCCACGATATCGCCAAAACCGAATGTCTTGGCAAGGATGTGCGCCATGACCAGCGGGGCAGGGAGATCTGTCTGGCGCATGGCTTTGACGAACTGGCCGCCATCGTGGCCGAGCATGTGATCCTCAGGAACGGGGTGCCCGAACGGTGCACGGAGAAGGAGATTGTCTTTTACGCCGACAAGAGGGTGCTTCACGACGAGGTGGTGGAGCTGGAGTCACGGCTCGCCTACATCATCGAACGCTATGGGCAGGACGACCAGGCGCTCCACGCCCGGATTCATGAGAACTTCCGGCAGGCGCGCGCCATCGAGCAGCACCTGTTCACCCCTCTTCCATTTTCCCCGGATCAGGTGGCTACCTTGCTCCCGGGGCGCTGTCAGGCTCTTCGCCTGTAAGGATTCCGAGTATGGCTGACCCCATTGGCGTTGTATTGCTGAACCTGGGCGGGCCGGACACTCTGGCCGATGTGGAGCCCTTTCTGGTCAATCTTTTCTCCGACCGCCGGATCATTCGGCTCTCGCCCTTTCCATTCCTGCAAGGCTTCATCGCCCGGCGCATTGCCCGTAAGCGCGCCCCCAAGAGTCAGGAGGCCTACCGCCTGATCGGCGGCGGCTCGCCGCTGCGTCGGATCACCGGCGAACAGGGCAGGGCGTTGGAGGTGGTGCTCGGCGAGGCTGGCCGGTTCGTGAGCGCCATGGCCATGCGGTACTGGCGCCCCCGGGCGGATGAGACCCTTGCGGCCCTGGCAGCCCAAGGCATCCATCGAGTGGTGGCCCTCACCCTCTATCCCCACTACTCGGTGGCCACCACCGGTTCTTCCCTGGAGGATCTGTGCCAGGCCGCTGCAAGAATCGGCGGCATGGAGATCGCCGAGGTCCGTCAGTGGCCGGATCAGCCCGACTATGTTGCCGCCCTGGCCGGGACCATCTCGGAGGGGCTTGCCGGTTTTGGCGGCGAGCCGGTTCAGGTGGTGTACAGCGCTCACAGCCTGCCGAAGAAATTCATCGACGAAGGCGATCCCTATCTGGACCACATTCGTTGCACTATCGGCGCCGTGGAGGGATTGACCGGCACCGTTGGTCGTCTGTGCTTCCAGAGTCGCAGTGGACCGGTGGAATGGTTGGCGCCTTCTACCCCGGAGATGTTGGGGCAACTCGCCCAAGAAGGGGTGAGGAACGTGTTGATGGTGCCGATCAGCTTTGTCTCCGACCATGTGGAGACCCTGTATGAGATCGACATCCAGTACCAGGAGCTGGCAACCTCCTTGGGGATGCGGCTTTCGCGCACCGCCGCGCTCAACACCAGGCCGGAGTTCATCCAAGGCCTGGCCAAGCTGGTGCTGGCGGCGTGTCGCGACAAGGGGTGGATCTGAGAAAGGGGGAAGCAGGGCGTTTCGCGCTGTCGCCGGTATTCAGCCCGTGGCCATGTAACGCCGCATCCGGATGTTCATCAGGAGCCCCAGGGCAGCCAGGTTGGTGAGCAGTGAGGAGCCGCCATAGCTGAAGAGCGGCAGCGGGATGCCCACCACCGGCAGCAGGCCCATGATCATGGCAAGGTTGATAAAGGCCTGCCAGAAGATCAGGGCGATGATGCCAAAAGCAAGCAGCATGCCGAACTTGTCCTTGGACGAGACCGCCACGTTCAGCCCCCAGAGCAGCATGAACATGTAGCAGCCGATGAAGATCACCGAGCCGAAGAACCCCCATTCCTCGGCCCATACCGAGAAGGCAAAGTCGGTGTGCCGTTCGGGCAGGAAGTCGAGCTGCCCCTGGGTCCCCTTGGTGAATCCCTTCCCAAACTTGAGCCCGCTTCCCACGGCGATCTTGGACTGGGTGATGTGGTAGCCGGTGCCCAGGGGGTCGTTTTCCGGATTGAGAAAGGTTGCCACCCGCTGCTTCTGGTAGGGCTTGAGGAAGAACATCCAGGCCAGGGGGATGGAGGAGAGCCCGGCGGTAACCAGGGCAATCAGGGTGGAGAGGCGCAGCTTGACAAAGAGGGTCAGGGAGGCAAAAACGATCAACAGCATCAGGCCGGTTCCCAGGTCCGGCTGCTTGATGATCAGGGCTGCCGGGATGAGGGTGAGGATGCCCGGCACGATCAGGTCGAGCAGGGTGAAGCCCTTGCCATTGTCCTTGCGGTAATAGTAACTGGCCAGGGTGATCACCAGGACCAGTTTGGCTGGTTCCGAGGGCTGGAGGTGGAAGAATCCCAGGTTGATCCAGCGCTGCGAGCCGCCAGCGGTCTTGCCTATGGCCAGCGCCAGAACCAGCAAGAGAAGCATGCCCCCGTAAAAGAGATAGTTCCAGCTGATCAGGATACGGTAGTCGATGCTGATCATCAGCAGCATCACCGCAGCTCCCATCAGGTAGAAGGTGATCTGCTTGAGGTAGACCGGGGTGCCGGCCGTCTTGTAAAGGTGGGAGGCGCTGTAGAGGTTGAGCAGGCCGATGATGGCCACGCCCAGCACGGCCAGGGCCAGGATCCAGTCGAAGTTGAGCAGCAGGCGTCTGTCGAAGCGGATCATCTCAGTCCCCTTGCTCTTCCGGCGCCTCGCCAGCCGTGGCGGCGGGTTCGCCGCCCTCGGCGGATGGGCTGGGAGCGGTCTGGAGCGGCGGCGGTTCGGCCAGCGGCGTGACCTTGCCGTTTTTGATGTCGAAGTAGCGTTGCAGCACCACCTGGGCGATGGGGCCAGCGGCTGAACCGCCGTGCAGGCCGTGCTCCACCAGCACGGTCACCGCGATCTCCGGCTTCTCTGCCGGCGCGAATGAGGTGAACCAGGCGTGATCCCTGTACTTGTAGGGAATGGCCAGTTCCCGGAGGCCCTGCACGCTGGCAAGCTTTACCACCTGGGCGGTGCCGGTCTTGCCGCCCACGGTGATCCCTTCCACCCGCGCTGATTTGGCGGTGCCCGAGGGGGACTGCACGACGCCGATCAGGGCGTTTCGCACCAGATCCCTGGCGTGCTGCGGGCCAAGCACCTTGCCGACCACCTCGGGTGTGAAGGATTTGAGTGTGTTCCCCTCGGCGGAGATCACCGACTGGAGAATCTGTGGCCGGTACAAGGTGCCGCCGTTGACCACCGAGGCAGTCATCTGGCAAATCTGCAGCGGGGTGGTGAGGTCGTAACCCTGGCCAATGGCGATGGAGAGGGTCTCGCCCTCGTGCCATTTGTCCTTGAAGCGCTGCCGCTTCCACTCCGTGGTGGGGATGACCCCTCCTTTCTCATGCTCCAGCGGGATGCCGGTTTTTTGCCCCAGGCCGAGACTCTTGGCGTACTTGGCCAGGTTGTCTACCCCCAGTTTGAGACCGACCTGATAGAAATAGACGTCGCATGATTCAGTCAGCGCCCGGTCCAGGCTCACCGTGCCGTGGCCTCCCTTTTTCCAGCAGCCGTAACGACGGTTCGCGAAAGAAAGGGCACCGGTGCAGTAAAACGCGGTGTCCGGGGTGATGACCCCTTCGGAGAGACCGGCCAGGGCTGTGACGATCTTGTAGGTGGAGCCAGGAGGGTACTGGCCCTGGATGGTCTTGTTGATCAACGGTTTGAGCGGGTCGTTCTGCAGGGCGGTCCACGCCTTGGATGAGATGCCGCCGATGAACTCCTCCAGGTGAAGGGCCGGCGAACTGCACATCACCAACAGCTTGCCGCTGTTCACCTCCATGGCCACCACCGCGCCGGCCTTGCCGGCCATGGCCTGCTCGGCAACCAGTTGCAGGTCGATGTCCAGGGTGAGCTGGATGTCGTTCCCGGGCACGGGCTCCTGCATGGTGAGTTGGCGCTGCTCGAAGCCATGCACGTCAACTTCCAGATAATTTCTTCCCTTCTCGCCCTTGAGGTACTCCTCGAAGACCTTCTCAGCCCCCATTTTCCCGATCTGATCGCCACTCTGGAATTCTGCGTAACGGGGCTCCTCCAGCTCTTCCTGGCTGATTTCCCCGAGATAGCCGATGAGGTGGGAGGCAAAATCGCCGTAGAGGTAGTCGCGGGAAGGCTGCGCCTCGATGCTGACTCCGGGGAGCGAGATGCGGTGGTTCTCGATGTAGACCATGGTCGGCCAATCGACGTCTTCCTTGAGTCGGACCGGGACATAGCGCGGATGGTCCGCCGCTGCCCGGATGCGCTCAAGAAGAACAGAGATGTCCTCGCCCAAGATGCGGGCCAACTCCTTGAGAATTTCATCCTTGTTGGCGGTTTCCTCGGCATCCCAGACCACGTTGAAGCGAGGACGGGTGGAGATGATGACCCGGCCGTTGCGGTCCATGACATTGCCGCGCGGGGCGGCGATCTGCTGGATGCGGGTACGGTTGCTTTCCGAAAGCTTGGCGTACTCTTCCCCTTTCTGTATCTGGAGGTACCAGAGACGGGTCACCAGAATGGCGGTGGCGAAGATGATCACCGCCATGGCCAGGTCGATTCGCCGCTTCAGAACCTTCAGTTCGTTCTGGTCTATCTTGTTGATCTTGGCAAGCGAGGGAGACATGGGGCCCGGTAATCTAGACGGTGTAGCGGTTGCCGCCTTTTTGGCGACGGAACGGGTTGCGCTGCAGCGTGCTGCTGAAAACAACGGTGGCCCAGTGGAAGAAGCTGAAGAAGGGAACGGAGATCACCGCCAGGATGAGTACCTGGAGAAGTTCGTTGCCCCACGCCCAGTAAAGGCGGCTGTCCGGGGTGAAGATGGTTGAGAAAAGAAAGATCCCGCTTGCGGAGAGCAGGTAGCTGATGGCGACCAGCGGCATCTGATGGACCGACTCGGTGAGGGTGAGGTGACGGGAGACGATCTGCAGGATGAAGAAGAGCAGGAGATAGACCACCGGGTGAAGCCCCAGGATAATCCCTGAAAAGATGTCCATGAGCAAGCCGAAGAGCAGCACCAGCACCGCGCCCTTGTAGACGTCCATGTGGGTGCCCAGGAAGACGATGAGCAGGAAAAGCAGGTTCGGCCGGCCGAACCACTCCGGCAGCATATGCAGCACCGTGGTTTGCAGGATCAGCAGCAGGGTGCCGGCCAGAAAGAGAAAGGCGACTACCATCTGCCGCCTCGGGGGCAAACGCCAGTGAGCGCGCGAAGCAGCTCCATTCCGGGGAGGTTGCGCCTGCGGCGGTATGCATCTGAAGAAAAGGGTGTGCTCATGGTCACTTGGCCAGCGGATCGTTCTTCATGATGATCACAAGGTGCTCAAGCTGAGAGAAGTCCGTGGCCGGAGCGATCTCGATCTTCTGGAAAAGTCCGCGTTTTGACTTTTCCACACTGGACACCGTGCCGATCAAAAGGCCCTTGGGGAAAACCCCGCCGATCCCGGAGGTGACAATGCGATCCCCCTGCTGCACATCGCAGTTCTTGAGCACATAGTGCATGTGGTAGGAGGCGCCGTTTCCCTTGACGATCCCCTGCACCCGGGATTTCTGGACCAGGGCGTCCAAGGCGCTGTTGGGATCTATGGCCAGCAGGATCTTGGCGTAGTTGGGAGAGGTGTTGATCACCTGGCCGACCACGCCCTCCACGGTTACCGCAGGCATGCCGGTCTGGACGCCTTCGCTGCTGCCGCGGTCGATGATGACGGTCTTGAACCACTGTGAGGGGTCCATGCCGATCACCTCGGCGGTGAGCGTGGGGGCCGGCAGGGATTCCTTCATCTCCAGCAGCTTGGCCAGCCGCACATTGGTGGCCACCGCCTCGCGGTATTCGTTGTTGACCACCTTGTGTTTCTGAAGTTCCTCGCGCAGGCGGGAGTTTTCCTCGCGGACATTCACCAGCTCCGTATAGTCGCGGAAGAACTTGCCGATGCCGCCGGTCATCCGGGTGATGCCGTACTGGGTAGTGCCGAGGACCTCGAGGGCGAACTTGTGGGGGGCGTTGAACTCCTGGCGGCCGACCGTGGAGACGATCAGGATGAGAACGAGGGTGAACAGAAGGCCAAAGAGCAGGAAGGCCTTTATCAAGCGGGCGCGTTTACCTCGTTTCCTCATCGCTGGCTCGGCAGGGTTTTGGGACTTGTCGAAAAAGATATCACGGCTGCACGGCGCTCTGGCAAGAATGACAACATGCCTGTATATCCGGGAGGGTTACTGTCAAGGGGACTACATGCCGTGTATTATTTCGGGATCAATGGCGTGCCTTGGAAGCGGGCAGGGGGCGATATCGCCCCCTGTGCAGCATCCTATCTATTAATTGATGAGAGAAGCGCCATTAAGCGGAGCGCTCGCTCACTCTTTCTCAGGTGGTCATGACCTCTTTCAAGACCTCGATATTCTCCAGCGCCTTGCCGGAGCCAAGCACCACCGACGAGAGCGGATCCTCGGCGATGATGATGGGAAGGCCTGTCTCCTCGCGCAACCGCTGATCCAGATTGCGGAGCAACGCGCCGCCGCCGGTGAGGACGATGCCCTGATCGACGATGTCGGCGGAAAGCTCCGGCGGGGTGAGCTCCAGGGCCATCTTGACCGCCTCGACAATGGCGTCCACCTGCTCGGTGATGGCGGTACGGATCTCCTCGGAGGTGATGGTAAGGGTCTTGGGAACGCCGGAAACCAGATCGCGGCCCTTCACTTCCATGCTCTCGTAAGGAGGCACCGGCATGACGTCGCCGATGGTGGTCTTGATCAGCTCGGCGGTGTGCTCGCCGATGGCCAGGTTGTGCTTGCGCTTGATGTAGTGGAGAATGGCCTCGTCCATCTTGTCGCCTGCCACCCGAACCGAGGCGGCATAGACCACGCCAGCCAGGGAGATGACCGCGACCTCGGTGGTGCCGCCGCCGATGTCGACAACCATGTTGGCGGTGGGTTCGGTGATGGGAAGGCCGGCACCGATGGCCGCCGCCATGGGCTCCTCTATGAGGTACACCTCGCGGGCGCCGGCGGATTCGGCGGATTCCTTGACCGCCCGTTTTTCAACCTGGGTGATGCCCGAGGGAACGCTGATGATGATGCGCGGGTGCACCAGGGTGCGGCGGTTGTGGACCTTGTTGATGAAGTAGCGCAGCATCGCCTCGGTGACCTCGAAGTCGGCGATGACGCCATCCTTGATGGGGCGCACGGCAACGATGTTGCCGGGGGTGCGGCCCAGCATCATCTTGGCCTCTTTGCCCACCGCCAGGACTTTGTTGGTGCGCACGTCCTTGCGAATGGCCACCACCGAAGGCTCCCTCAGCACAATGCCTTTCCCCTTCACGAAAACAAGGGTGTTGGCTGTTCCCAGGTCAATGGCCAGATCGTTGGAAAGCCAGCCGAGCAAGGAGTCGAAGGGCGAGAACATATGGCGCTACCTCGTTAAGATATTGGGTATGATGTGGTGCCTGTGTTCAGTTGCGCTATGTCAGACCGCACCCAGCCCGCCGCTCTGGGCAGCGTGCGAGGCAGTCGTCACTTCAAGGGGTTGCGGTGATCCCGCAAGGCAATCCGATGGTGACTTGTGCGAATAGTTGTTGTTATTTCGCCGAGCTGAACAAATCTCATTGACTCTAACAGACTCCCATGGGGTTGGCAAGGAAAATGGCATGGGATGTATGCGTGTCCCGCATGGAATAATAGCGCTTCGCTGGAGAAAGTTGTTGACACGGAAGGGGGGGGGTGGTATTTGAAGCACCGTGACGCGCGGCGTCAGTCGAAACACAGTCTGGAGTGGGGCTATAGCTCAGCTGGGAGAGCGCTTGAATGGCATTCAAGAGGTCAGCGGTTCGATCCCGCTTAGCTCCACCAAATTCCTTCATATCCCATACTGTTTTGCAAATGCGCCTTCGGGGGGGGCTTCCCTGGTTTTCTCCGCAAGGTCGGCCTCTGCCATATTACAAGAATTGGCCTTCTTCCTTGTGGCGGGGGCTTTCTTTTTTCTCCGACATCCTTCCTGTCGCACCGTGATTCCCACCATGGCTCCAGACTCTCAATCCACCCAGCAGCTCAAGCCTGTTTCCGAGGAGGCCGTCCTCAAGGTCGCCAAGGAGATCGTGGTCAAGTTCATTGAGGTGGGGCGTCTTTCTCCTGCCAACTTTGACGAAACCTTCCGGGCAGTCTACCATTCGGTCCGTAACGCAGTCCGTTCCAACTGAGGCTGTTTGCGTGACCCTTTCCCCTCAGCAGAATCTGATCCCCGCGGACGTGCGGCATGTGCATCTGATGGGGATCTGTGGCACCGGCATGGGTGCGCTGGCCGGGATGTTGAAGTGCGCTGGCTACAGGGTGACCGGCTCCGACCAGCAGGTCTATCCGCCGATGAGCGATTTTCTGGCCAGCCAGGGAATCCCGGTCCAAGTCGGCTACGCCGCCGAAAACCTTGACGGACGCCCCGATCTGGTGGTGGTCGGCAACGTTATCCGGCGGGAAAACCCCGAGGCGGTAGCGCTTGCCGCCTTGGGTATCCCATACGTCTCCTTTCCCCAGGCGGTTGGCCATTTCTTCATCCAGCAACGCACCTCCCTGGTGGTGACCGGCACCCACGGCAAGACCACCACCTCGTCCCTGCTCGCCTCCATGCTCCACGCCGCCGATGCCGAGCCGAGTTTCATGATCGGTGGCCTGGTGCAGGCGTTCGGTCGGAATTTCAATGTTGCGGATGGGCCTTACTTCGTGGCTGAGGGCGACGAGTACGACACCGCCTTTTTCGACAAAGGGCCGAAGTTCCTCCATTACCGCGCCAGCATTGCCATCATCACCAGCATCGAATTCGATCATGCCGACATCTATGCCGATCTGGCCGCGATCAAGGCATCCTTCCTCAGGTTGGTCGCCTCCATGCCTTCGGGTGGCGCCCTGGTTGTCTGTTGGGACGATCCGGTGGTTCGCGAGGTGGTGGTGGATGCCCCCTGCGCGGTGGTGCGTTACGGGGTTGGCGAGGAATGCGACTGGCGGTTGCGTGACCTGGTCGTGCGGCCAGGCCGTACCTCCTTCGCGGTGGAACGGGGCGGGGAGCTCTTCGGGGAGTTCGAGAGCGCCATGCCTGGTCGTCACAACGCCCTCAACGCCCTGGCGGTGATCGCAACCCTTGCCCGGCTCGGTTTTGCGCAACCTGTGATTGCGGCGGGGCTGCGTGCCTTCCAGGGGGTGCGGCGGCGCCAGGAGGTGCGGGGCGAGGCTCGCGGAGTGACGGTGATCGATGACTTTGCCCATCATCCCACTGCGGTGCGTGAAACTCTGGCCGCGCTGGCGGCCGCCTATGCCGGACGTCGCCTGGTGGCGGTGTTCGAGCCGCGCACCAACTCCAGCCGGCGCAAGGTCTTTCAGGATGCATACGCCTCGGCCTTTGGCGATGCCCAGGAGGTGTTGGTTCGCGAACCCCTGCCGCTGGCGCACCTCGATGAACAGGAGCGCTTTTCTTCCCGCCAGCTCGTGGACGATCTGGTCTCGCGCGGGGTGGCGGCCCGGTATTTCCCTTCCACCGAAGAGATCCTTTCCCATCTTGTTGCCACCCTTCGCCCGGGGGATGTGGCAGCGATCATGTCCAACGGTGGATTCGATAACATCCACCAGCGTCTGCTCGATCTTCTCCGCGAAAAGTAAAATTCTAGGTATTTGCACCTCCGTAGTTTCACCTAGTCCAACCACTTGAATTTGCGTGCATTTCGCCCTGGTTTGCGTCTTGGTCCGCCTTCGTACTGGGTGGCGCGGCCGTGATGTAACAACTTGTATTTGCGATTCTATCGCTTTGTTTTTGTTGGCTGTTTTCTTCCCTGTTTTTCCTGAATAGCCATTCAGTATTTGCTTGACATCGAAAATTGAAACGACTATGTAAGCTGGAAGCTAAACGCATAACCCTTACAGCCTCAAGGAGCGTGCAACCGTGGAACAGCAAGCGACTCTTGATCTTCTCTATGTGGCTGCCTTTTTCCTGGGCGGCCTGGGGTTCGCGGTCGGCCCCTTCATCATAGCCCATCTCCTCGCCCCCCGCTCCACCCGCAACACCAAGGAAAAGACCCAGCAGCTCATCGAGTGCGGCATGGTGCCCATCGGGGACGCCTGGATCCGCTTCGGCGTTGTCTATTACCTCTACGCCTTGATGTTCGTGGCCTTTGCCGTGGATATTCTGTTCCTCTTCCCGGCGGCCCTCATCTACAACAACCCCGCCGTGGTTGGCCCCACCGGGGCGATTTCGAACCTGGCCGCCTTCGTCGAGGTGGTGCTCTTTGTCGGCATCCTGTCGCTGATTATCATCTATGCCTGGAGAAAGGGAGTCTTCACGTGGGAACGCAAATCTTACAGCCACCGGTAGTTCAGTTTGCCCAGCTTGACAAGCTGCTTGCCATTGGACGGGCGAATTCCCTGTGGCCGATGACCTTCGGTCTCGCCTGCTGCGCCATCGAAATGATGGCCACCGGCGCATCCCGCTTTGATCTGGCTCGTTTTGGCGCCGAGGTATTCCGTCCTTCTCCCCGCCAGTGCGACGTGATGATCGTGGCCGGGACCATTACTAAAAAGATGGCTCCGGCGGTGGAGACCCTCTACGATCAGATGCCCGAGCCCAAATGGGTCATTGCCATGGGCAACTGTGCCATTTCCGGCGGCCCGTTCCTTTTTGACGGGCAGTATGGCATCGTGGAGGGCGCCGAGAAGCTCTTCCCTGTGGATGTCTTCATCCCCGGATGCCCCCCCCGACCGGAGGCCCTGATCGAGGGCATTCTGGAACTGGAGGAGAAGGTGACCGGCTCCCGCAGGTTCCCGCGAGTGGAGGTGGGCTGAGATGAGTGTTGCCGTGATCAAGCAGGCCATGGTCGCGTTGCCGGCCCTGAGTGTAAGCGAGACTGAACACGCCAAACGAGGCAGCCATCTCGACGTTTCGGTGAGCCCGGAGCAACTGGTTGCCGCTGTGTCGATCCTTGATGGCAACGGCTTCTTCATCGAGGCCATCACCGGGGTTGACTGGCTGGGCGAGAAGGCCGCCATCAAGAAGGAGGCCGCCGCCAAGGCCGCCGCCGAGGCAAAGGCTGCCGCGGAGGACGCTGCGGCAGCCGGCCAGGAGCCGCCTCCGCCGCCGGCTGCCCCGGCCGAGCCCGAAGGCTCCCAGGTGGATGACCTGGAGGTGGTTTATGATTTCAACCGTTTTGAGGCGCTCTGCCGGGTGACGGTGCGCACCCGCATTCCCCGGGACAATCCTGAGGTGCCTACCATCACGGAGATCTATCCCGGCGCCAACTGGCATGAGCGGGAGACCCATGATTTCTTCGGCATCAAGTTCGTGGGCCATCCCTACCTGGTGCCGCTGCTCCTGCCCGAGGACGCCGACTTCCATCCTCTCCTGAAGGATTTCAAGCCATGAGTGCCTTTGCCGAGACCCAACTCAAGGAAACCTTCGTCATTAACCTGGGGCCGCAGCATCCGGCCACCCATGGTGTTTTGCGGGTGAAGCTGGTGATGGACGGCGAGTACATCGTCGAGGCCGAGCCGGTGCTCGGCTACATCCACCGCATGCACGAGAAGATGGGGGAGAATCGCACCTGGGCACAGTTCATGCCCAACACCGGTCGCATGGATTATCTGCACGCCCTGGCCTATAACCATGGTTATGTCACCGTGGTGGAGCGGGCCGCCGGCATCGAGGTCCCGGAGCGGGCCGAGTACATCCGGGTGATCACCGCAGAGCTCAACCGCATCTCCAGCCATCTGCTCTGGTTCGGCGCCTTTGTTCTCGACCTGGGTGGCTTCACCCCGCTGCTCTATGCCTTTGATGACCGCGAGCAGATCCTTGATCTGCTCGAATCCGTGACCGGCTCCCGCCTTACCTACAGCTACTTCCGCTTCGGCGGCGTGTACAACGACATCGACGAGAACTTCGTGCCCGGGGCGCTCGCCTTCATCAAGCGGTTGCGCGAGCGGTTGCCCATGTACCACAACCTGGTCACCAAGAACATTATCATGATGAAGCGGCTCGAGGGTATTGGCCCGATTTCCGCCGAGATGTGCCGCAAGTACGGGGCCACCGGCCCGGTGGCGCGCGGCTCCGGCATCAACTTCGACGTTCGCAAGCACGAGCCCTATTCGATCTACCCGGAGCTTGATTTCGACGTGCCGGTCTACACCGAGTGCGACTCCATGGCCCGCTACATGGTGCGGATGGACGAGATCGAGCAGTCCATGCGCATCGTGGAGCAGGCCATCGCCAAGCTGCCCGACGGCCCGGTGATGGCGGCCAAGGCCCCGAAGATCCTCAAGCCGGCCAAGGGCGACTACTACCATGCCGTGGAGACGGCGCGCGGCTCCTTCGGCGTGCGGGTGGTCAGCGACGGGACCAACACCCCATACCGGCTGAAGCTGCGTTCCCCCACCTTCTCCAATCTGAGCCTTTTCGGCGAGGCGTGCCAGGGGATGCTGCTGCCCGACGCCCTTGCCCTCATGGGAAGTCTCGATCTGGTCATTCCCGAGATCGACAGGTAAGGAGTTATTGACATGAGTCTACATCCCGAAGTGATCAGGCTGCTGATCTTCCTGGTGGGGATCATCGCCTTCGCCGCCCTGAACGCCGCCTATCTGGTCTGGCTGGAGCGCAAGGAGGCCGGCCACATCCAGCGCCGGATCGGTCCCAAGGAGGTCGGCCCCTTCGGTCTGCTCCAACCGCTTGCCGACGGCATCAAACTGATGACCAAGCAGCTCATCACCCCGGCTGGCGTCGACCCGGTGCTCTTCAAGGTCGCACCGATCCTGGTGATGGTGCCGGCAATCATGGGTTTTGTCACCATCCCCTTCAGCGAAACCCTGGTGGCCAGGAACCTCAACCTGGGCCTGCTCGCCATCTTCGCCTTCGCCGCGGTGAACGTGCTGGGTCTGCTGCTGGGCGCCTGGGGCTCCCGCAACAAGTACGCGGTAATCTCCGCTGCCCGCGTGGTTTCCCAGAACATTGCCTACGAGATTCCCATGCTGGTGACCATGGTGGCCATAGTCATGATCAGCGGCACCATGGATCTGACCAAGATTGTCGGCCAGCAGATGGGCGGCCTCTGGAACTGGAACATCCTTAATCTCAAGGCCAGCCTGCTCATGCCGGTTGCCTTCCTGATCTTCTTCATCTGCATGCTGGCCGAGACCAACCGCGCCCCCTTCGACATGGCCGAGGCGGAGAGCGAGTTGATCGCCGGCGCCTTCACCGAGTATCCGGGCATGGGCTTCGGTGTCTTCTTCATGGGCGAGTATGCCAACATCGTCATCGGTTGCTCCATGGCCACCATCCTCTTTCTGGGGGGCTGGGACTGTCCGCTGGGGCTTTACCCGGGCGTGCACTGGTTCCTCATCAAGATGTACTTCCTGATTTTTTCGGTGATCTGGATTCGCTGGACCTATCCACGCACCACCTTTTACTCGCTGCTCAACCTGTCCTGGAAGATCCTGATCCCGATCTCCTTCTTTAACCTGATCCTTACCAGCGCCATGTTGAAGGTGTTCGCATGATCGCCTATTTCAAAGAGATATTCAGCGGCACCTGGAGCCTGTTCGTCGGCCTGGGGATCACCATCAAGTACTTCTTCAAGCCGGTGGTCACCGTGCAGTATCCCCGTGAGGTGCTGCCCATGACCCCCCGTTTCAGGGGCCACATCGAACTGGTTCCCGACCCGGAGACCGGGAACCCGCTCTGCATCGTCTGCGGCATGTGCCAGAAGGCGTGCCCGTCCGGGTGCATCACCGTGGACGGCGAGAAACGGGAAGGAGTGAAGGGCAAGGTGCTCACCAAGTACATCCTGGACTTCACCCGCTGCAGCCTCTGCGGCCTGTGCGTGGAGAGCTGCAACCCCAACGCCATCACCTTCTCCAAGGATTACAACCTGGCCGGGATCCGCAAGGAAGCGTACATCTTTGATCTGTTGCAACGTTTGGAGGCAAAGAAGAAATGAGTCCCTCCCTGCTGACGGCCGAAGGGCTGTCCGGACTGCTGTTTCTGGGCTTCATCGGAGTCACCGTGGCCGGGGCGCTGATCGCCACCGGCGCCCGCCGGTTGATCCGCGCCGTGGCTGGCCTCGCCCTTTGCTTCCTTGGGGTGGCCGGCATCTACTACTACCTGAACAGTCCCTTCGTGGCGTTGATGCAGATCCTCATCTATGTGGGTGCCATCTGCGTGACCATCATCTTCGCCATCATGTTGGCTGAGCCTTCCGAGCTGAAGATCGCCCGGGGCGGCAACGGGCTGGCTGGTCCCCTGGGCATTCTCTCCTGCGGCGCCCTGACCTGGGGATTGGCCGCGCTGGGGTTGAAAACCAACTGGACCGCCGCTGGCTGTCGGGTCAACGATGGCAGCGTTGAGCAGGTGGGGCAGGCGTTGCTGACCACCTATGGCATGAGCTTTGAATTGATCTCGGTGGTGCTGCTGGTGGCCATCGTTGGCTCGCTGGCGCTGGCGCGGGCCGGGAGGAGCAGGGCATGAACATTCTGACCTTGAGCAACAGCCTCGACACCTACCTGGTGATCGGCGCCTTTCTGTTCGGCATAGGCTTTTACGGCCTGGTGCAGCGCCAGACCTTCATCGGCATGCTCATCGCCGCCGAGCTGATCCTGGCGGGCGCCTCGGTGAACTTCATGGCCTTCAATCGCTTTCTGGCCCCCAACCCCACGGTGGGCCAGATCTTTACCCTGTTCATCATGGCCATCGCCGCCGCCGAGGCGGCCATTGCCCTGAGCATCATCATCGCCGTGTACCGGAACTACCGCTCCATCGACACCGAGGACGTGGTGGATTTGAAGGGGTAGGGCAGGGAGGCGTTTGCCGCCGATGCCTGCGTGCAACCGGCTTGTGAGAAAACAAGGGCGACGCGCTCCATGGTTGCCCCAGCATAAGGTTTGCGAGGAAAAGGGATAGAGGACATGGATACAATCGTTTCCGTAAAGCCGCTGCTTGCCATACTGACGGCCCTGGCCGGATCGGTCATGGTCATGATGTCGGGACGCAAGCCCAACGTGAGGGAGTCGTGGTCCTTTGTCGCCGCGGTGACCATGTTCGGCATCATCGCCTCGATGATCACCACGGTGGCCCCCGCGCCGCTGGGCCAGGGCAAGACCATCATCTGCAAGCTCTTTCAGATCCTGCCCGGCCTGTCGGTGACCCTGCGGGTTGATGCCTTCTCGATGATCTTCGCGGTGGTCGCCTCCTTCCTCTGGATGCTGGCCGTATTTTACTCCGCCGGCTACATGCGGGGGTTGCACGAGCATGCCCAGACCCGTTTCAACGCCTGTTTCGCCCTGGCCCTCTTCGGCGCCATCGGCGTGGCCTTTTCCGACAACCTCTTCACCCTCTATCTCTTCTACGAGGTGGTCAGCATCTGCACCTACCCGCTGGTTGCCCACCATCAGGACGAGGAGGGCTACGAGGGCGCCAAGAAGTACATCGTCTACCTCACCACCACCGCCAAGGGCTTGGTGCTGCCGGCGATGATCCTGATCTACGTGCTCACCGGCACCCTGGATTTCCCGGACAACATCCGCACCGGCATCTTTCCGGCCGGAACCGCCGACGCCCATGGCATCCTGGTGAGCGTGCTCTACTTCTTCTGCATCTTCGGCTTTGCCAAGAACGGCATCATGCCGTTCCATAACTGGCTCCCCGGCGCCATGGTTGCCCCCACCCCGGTTTCCGCGCTCCTCCATGCGGTGGCGGTGGTCAAGGTCGGTGTCTTCTGCACCACCCGGGTGATGCTCTATGTATTCGGCACCGACCTGATGAACGCACTGAACCTGGGCATCCCAACCGCCTATCTGGTTTCCTTTACCATCCTTACCGGTTCCATCATCGCCCTTTCCAAGGACAACCTCAAGGCGCGTCTGGCCTACTCCACGGTGAGCCAGCTTTCCTACATCGTCCTGGGCGTGGCCCTGCTCACCACCAGCGGCATCCAGGGCGGTCTGGTGCACATCGCCAACCACGCCTTCTCCAAGATCACCCTGTTCTTCTGCGCCGGCGCCATCTATGTGGCCACCCATAAGAAGAACATCTCCGAGATGAGCGGCCTGGGTCGGGTCATGCCTTTTACCTTCGGCGCCTTTGCCATTGCCTCGCTCTCCATGATCGGCGCGCCGCCGGTGGCCGGTTTCGTCACCAAGTGGAAGCTGCTGGTGGGGGCGATGGAGATGCCCTCCCACTCCACCGGCATCCTGCTGGTGCTGCTGGCCAGTACCCTGCTCAACGTGGGCTACTTCGCGCCGGTCACCTATAAGGCCTTTTTCGGCAAGCCGCCGGCAGGGGAGGTGTATGAGGGGATCAAGGAGGCGCCGCTCACCATGGTGGTGCCCATCATGATCGCCGCGATCATCTCGGTGATCGTCGGCATCTATCCGGACTTCATGATGAACTTTGTCAAGGCGGTGACGGGATGATTGTCAAACTGATCGATTTTTTCCGGGACCGGCTGAAGCTGGTCATCCGGCTCTGTTACGTGGGGCTTGCCCTGCTGGTGGGGTGGGACTACCTTTTTGTCTCCAAGGAGCATGCCCACACGGCGGTTGAGCATATCCCCGGATTCTGGGCGGCGTTCGGCTTTGTCGCCTGCGTGTTGATCATCATCGTGTCCAAGTGGTACGGTCATCTGGGTATCATGACCCGTGAGGATTACTATGATAACTGATTTCTGGCTGCATCCTTCCCTGATCCTCATCCTCGGGGCCATTGTCTTGCCCTTCATCCCCAAGGTGTTGAAGCGGCCCTATCTGGTCATCGTCCCGACCCTTGCCTTCCTGGACGTCCTTGCCATGCAGGGGCACAACGGCACCTTCGGGGTGGTCCGCTTCCTTGACTGGTTCCTCACCTTCGGGCGGGTGGACGGGTTGAGCATGGTTTTCGCCTACATCATGACCCTGATGTGCATCATTGGCACCATCTACGGCCTGCATGTCGAGGAGGATTTCCAGCACATCGCCGCCTGGCTGTATGTGGCGGGCTCGCTGGGGGTTATCTTCTGCGGCGACTTCCTGGTGCTCTTCCTCTTCTGGGAGTTGATGGCATTCTCCTCGGTCTTTCTGGTCTGGTTCCGGCGGCGGCCGGAGTCGCTGGGGGTTGGCTACCGCTACCTTCTGGTCCACACCGCGGGCGGCCTGGCGCTGCTGGCCGGCTTCATCCTGCGCTACCAGGCGACCGGAGGCGACCTCTCCTTCGGATTGCTCAATGTCGCCCATCCTGATCTGTCCACCTACCTGATCATGATCGGCTTCCTGCTCAACGCGGCGGTGCCTCCCTTCCATGCCTGGCTGCCCGAGGCATACGGCGAGGCGACCGTGACCGGCTCGGTCTTCATGTGCGCCTTCACCACCAAGACCGCGGTGTACGCCTTGGCTCGCGGCTTCGCCGGCATGGAGATCCTGGTGCCACTGGGCGTCTGCATGGCCCTCTACGGTGTTGTCTACGCGGTGCTTGAGAACGACTCCCGCCGGCTGCTCGCCTACCACATCATCAGCCAGGTCGGTTACATGGTGGCGGGTGTCGGCATCGGCACCGAGCTGGCCATCAATGGCGCCTGCGCCCATGCCTTTGCCCACATCCTCTACAAGGGTTTGCTCTTCATGGGATGCGGCTCGGTGCTGCACATGACAGGCAAGAGCAAGTTCTCCGAACTGGGCGGCCTCTACAAGAAGATGCCCATGGCCTTTGTCTTCACCATGATCGGCGGCCTCTCCATCTCCGCTTTTCCGCTCTTCTCGGGCTTCGTCAGCAAGGCGATGATCGTGGCGGCTGGCTTTGGCGTGCACAACTATTGGGCTGCCTTCCTCCTCACCCTGGCCTCCGCCGGTACCTTCCTGCACACCGGCCTCAAGGTTCCCTATTTCATCTGGTTCGGCAAGAACAACTGCAGCCAGGAGACCTGGGACAAGGCCGCCGATCCGCCATGGAACATGCAGCTGGGCATGGCCATCGCCGCCTTCCTTTGCATCCTGATCGGCAGCTACACCCCGTATCTCTACAACATGCTGCCCTATCCGGAGGTAGCTGCCAACTACCACCCCTATGACACCTACCATCTCTCCGAGACCCTGCAGATCCTGCTCTTCACCGCCCTGGGCTTCTTCCTGCTCATCAAGAAGCTGGCGCCGGAGCCGAAGATCAGCATCGATCTCGACTGGTTCTATCGCATGGGCGGTCGTGGGTTCCTCTGGCTGGCCAAGAAGCCCATCCAGTGGGCGGACAATGGCCTGAGCGAGGCGTACCGCTACGTCGGCCTGATTCCGCTCAAGAATGTCTCCCTCTTCTGGTCCTGGTTCGACTGGCACGGCATTGACGGCGTGGTGGATGGCCTGGCCAGGAGCGTGCGCGGCATTGGCGCCATCGTACGGCGGGTGCAGAGCGGTCAGATCCAGTACACCATCTACTACGCGGTTTCCTGCGTAGCGGTGGCCCTGGTTATATATGTGCTTGCCTGAATGGGCGGTAAGGAGATGGCTGGTTTGGAGTTTCTTGGCAAACTCGCTGCAGACGCAACAACCAGAGTCTAAACAACCTGATTCCAAGGATTGAGTCGATGGACTTCTTGATCATGAACGACCTGGGGTTCCCCATCTTGAGCACCCTGATCTTCTTGCCCCTGGTTGGGGCGTTGATCCTGCTCGCGCTTCCCGGGGAAACCGCCGCCAAGAATTGGACCATGCTGGTGACCGTGGTCACCGCCGTTGTATCCCTGCCCCTGTACTGGAAGTTCGACACCACCACTGCCAAGTATCAGTTCGCCGAGCATCACGCCTGGATCTCCGGCCTCAACATCAACTACACCCTGGGCATCGACGGCATCTCCCTGCTGCTGGTGCTGATGACCACGCTGCTCATGCCGCTGTGCGTGCTGGGGTCCTGGCGATACATCGAAAAGCGGGTCAAGGAGTTCATGTTCTGCCTGCTGCTCATGGAGACCTCCATGTTGGGCGTCTTCATGGCCCTTGACCTGGTGCTCTTCTACATCCTCTGGGAAGCGATGCTCATCCCCATGTATCTGCTCATCGCCGTATGGGGCGGGCCCAGGAAGGAGTATGCCTCCATCAAGTTCTTTCTCTACACCCTGGCCGGCTCCGTCCTCCTGCTGGTCGCCATCATCGGCCTCTATCTGAGCCAGGGCACCTTCAGCATCCCCGCGCTGATGGGCAAGAACTACTCGACTCTGTTCCAGTATCTGGTCTTTGGCGCCTTCTTCCTGGCCTTTGCCATCAAGGTGCCAATGTTCCCCTTCCATACCTGGTTGCCGGCCGCCCACGTCGAGGCGCCCACCGCCGGCTCGGTGATCCTTGCCTCGGTGCTTCTGAAGATGGGCACCTACGGCTTCCTGCGCTTCTGTCTGCCCATCACCCCGGCCGCCACCCTGGCCTTCATGCCCTACATCCTGTGGCTCTCTGTGGCGGGCATTCTCTACGGCGGTTTCACCGCCCTGGCCCAGCAGGACATGAAGAAGCTGATCGCCTACTCCAGTGTCGGCCACATGGGCTTCGTTACCTTGGGCATCTTCGTGCTCAACACCAACGGCATTGAAGGCGCTATCCTGCAGATGATCAACCACGGCATCACCACCGGCGCCCTGTTCTTCTGCGTGGGCATGCTCTACGAGCGCACCCACAGCCGCGAGCTGGCCCGCCATGCCGGGGTGGGTACCCGCATGCCCCTGTACGTCACCTTCCTGGCCTTTTTCTCGCTTTCGTCCCTCGCCTTCCCGGCCACCAACAGCTTCGTGGGCGAATTCCTCATCCTGGTTGGCGGGTTTGCCAGCAACAAGGTGGTGGCCTTCAGCGCGGTGCCCGGCGCCATCCTGGCGGCGGCCTATATGTTCCGTCTGTTGCAGCGGGTGGTTTGGGGCGGGGTAAACAATCCAGATCACTCCAGCATGACCGATCTCAACCTCCGGGAGATCGTTACCCTGACCCCATTGCTCTTCTTTGTCTTCTGGATTGGTCTGTCCCCGGAGCCCTTCATGCGGGTGATGCATGCCAGCGTCGCCCATCTGCTCACGCAGGTTGTGGTGCCGGCGGGTGGGGCGGTTTCGCTTGCAAGTTTGATGATTCCCTAGTCCATAGCGTCTTTGGCTAAAAGGACCTTTTAGAGTTAAGGATACGTCATGAACATGATGCTGTTTGCACCCGAAACGTTTCTGCTGATTGGCAGCCTTGTCCTGTTCCTGTTGAGTACCGGCAAGGTCGCCGGCAGCACGG
>JBMONS010000026.1:0-3013 GCA_049323635.1 Thermodesulfobacteriota bacterium | reverse complement strand
GCTAAAAGGACCTTTTAGAGTTAAGGATACGTCATGAACATGATGCTGTTTGCACCCGAAACGTTTCTGCTGATTGGCAGCCTTGTCCTGTTCCTGTTGAGTACCGGCAAGGTCGCCGGCAGCACGGTCCGGACCCTGACCATCTGCATGGCCCTGGGGAATCTGCTTCTCTGCGGGGCCACGCTCAGCCAGGAGGGATTGCTTTTTTACAGCGCCTACAAGATCGACCTCTTCTCGCAGCTTCTCAAGCTGGTCATCGCGGTGGGTTTCTCGGTGGTGCTGTTGATCAATCGCGAGCTCAAGGGGGTTGATGACGGGGTACGGCCGGAATACTACCTCTTTCTGACTCTCAGCACCCTCGGTCTGATGATGATGGTGAGCAGCATCGAGTTGCTGACCCTCTTCATCGCCCTTGAGCTTTCTTCCTACTCGCTTTACCTGCTGGTGCCCATGCGGGATGACCGAGGCGGGATCCGCGCCCAGATGGAGTCGGCCATCAAGTATGTACTCTTTGGCGTGGCCGCAACCGGCATCATGCTGTTCGGCATGAGCTATCTTTTCGGCCTGGCTGGCACCACCTATATGGGCGAGCTGATCCCCAAGCTGCACACCATGATGACCAATCCGGCCGCTCTTATCGCCATCGCCATGGTGCTTGGCGGCTTCCTCTTCAAGCTGGCGGTCTTTCCGTTCCATTTCTGGGTGCCGGACGTGTATCAGGGCGCTTCCAACGAAACCACCGCCTTCATCGCCACGGTTCCCAAGATCGGCGCGGTGGCCATGCTGATCCGCATCGCTACCTTGGTGACCACGGAAGGGCAGACCATCATCACCCTGCTGTCCGCCCTGGCCATCTGTTCCATGTGCTACGGCAACCTGGTGGCCCTGGTGCAGACCGACGTCAAGCGCATGCTCGGCTTTTCCGGCATAGCCCATGCCGGGTATGTGTTGCTTGGCCTGGTGACCTTGCAAGAGGCAGGCTATGCAACCTCGCTCTATTACATCATTGGTTATCTGCTCATGAACCTGGCCGGCTTCCTAGTGATCTGCAAGGTTTCCCAGCACGGCGAGAACGTGGCCATCGACGACCTGAGCGGCCTGCACCAGCGGTCGCCCTTGATGGCCTTGACCCTGGCGGTGAGCATGTTCGCCATGGCTGGCATTCCGCCCTTTGTCGGCTTCATGGGTAAATTCATGCTGCTGACCGGCGCGTACAAGGCGGGCCACCTGCCGCTGGTGATCGTCGCCGCCGTCAACACCGCCATTTCCATCTACTACTATCTTTCGGTGGTAAGGGTTACCTATACCGCCAGCCCCGAAGGCCGGTCGGCCGTTGCCATCGATGGGACGACCCGGCTGCTCAGCCTTCTGTTGATGGCCGCCATCATTGCCCTGGGCATTGCACCTGAACGGATCGTCCAGATGGCCACCGCCGCAGTGCAGGGCATCCTGTAACGATTGTTTTCGGGGAGGAGCGGAGGGACTCTGCTTGCTTTCCGCGTGATGGTTTTACGGGGGCGCTTTTGCGCCCCCTTGTCTTCCAACCCGGCGGTTGCGTGCCAAGGAGCGGCTGCATCCTGGCGGCGCAATTCTGTTTACTTCCCATGTGTCCCCAAAAAATAATGGAGGAGACCCATGACCCGTCGTATCGCATCCCTGCTCGTCAAGGCGTGTTTCGTCTGTTTGTGCCTGGGCTGTCTGCCCCGGCCCGTCATGGCAGCGTACGACGGGGGTGTGGATCGGTTCCTCTTCCCGAGGGACAGGGTATTTCATGCTCACCCAGGTGAGCAGTGGCGACTATGCCCTGATCGAATTCGGTCCTGAATATAGCCTACTACGGTTCGGCCAGTCGACTTGATCAGGGGTTGGACAGCCATCCTGGGCCCTGCCCCGAGTACTACGTCATCGAGTTTTCCTCCGACAACGCCGGCGCCTTGACCCGTTTCCCCCGAGAGGGCGTTGCCGCCACATGTAACGACGAACTCTATAGGGTACCATTTCAGATCGTGCGGTTCTAGCCTCTTGCAAGGGAGGGACGGGAACGCAGGGCTGCGTCAAAGTCGGCAACGGCATGTTTTTTACCACGAAGGGCACGAAGAAAAACGCGCCGCAAGACCTCCCCGTGCTCTTCGTGTGCTTCGTGGTGGACTGGACTCGTAATTCGCTCCGTGCTTATTCTGACCCAAGTTCTACAGTCAATAACGTAAAGCAACGTAAAATCAGTTAGTTGTGAGGGCGCAATTATCCTTCGGCACCACATTTTCCAAGGGTCGCATGGGCGGCGGGATGCTGACCCCGGCAGCCTGGCAGACTTTGCCGGCCACTCCCTGAAGGGCGGTGCGCAGGAGATACCAGTGCTCGCCATCTCGCACCTCCACCTCGGCTAGGGCCAGGAGATCCCGGCGGATGTCGGCCCATTCCGCCTCTATACCTGTATGGCACCGGATGATTATATAGTCGCAAACAGGTATGCTTTGTTCATGGGAAGAGCCGTCATGCAAGCGCTCATTGATGAACTGAATCTGTCGCAGGAGACTGCTACTGCGCTGGCGGAGCCGACGGAAGGAGCCCGTAGGGCGACTGAAGTCGGCTCCGCCAGCGCACCGCCCGCCGCCACCAACTTTTTGGAGACCACGCCATGCTGATTGCCCTTCACAAGAACGCACGCACAACCCCGGCGATCCGTAAGGAGATCGCCCAATCCATGGAACCCATCGCGGCTTGCGCCAGGCGACTGGGCATCAGCGAAATTGAGCCTCTCCCCATTGTCAAGACAAAAAATTGGGTTGTATAAGGTGTATTTTTGAAGCCTGCACTGGGTTAAAAGATACGTGGATTCAAATTTGAAGTGCAACGCCTGACTTGAAGAATACCTGAGCCGGCGTTTGGTATCCAAGCCGTTTTCTCGGGCGATTGTTCAATCGCTCCATGACCCTGTCGATCTCCTGTTGGGTGATGGTGGTGAAGTCTCGCTTCTTCGGGAAGTATTGCCGGATGAGTCCGTTGGTATTCT
>JBMONS010000025.1:0-64411 GCA_049323635.1 Thermodesulfobacteriota bacterium | reverse complement strand
GTCTGCAATACCCTGATGCTGTGGTTAACCGGTCTCCTTGCGGGATATTGCAATGATTTTACCAAAACCATCAATAAAAATGCACAAAAATTACAATAAGTTAACTTTTCCTACAGGCTCAACGCCAGGGATAACTCGGCCAGGGAGACCGGCTTGGTGAGGAACTCGCGGATGCCCAACTCCTTGGCCCGGACATCGTCCACCACCTCGCTGTAGCCGGTGGCCAGGATGATCGGCAGATCCGGGCGGATGGCCAAGACCTTGGCGGTGAGCTGGGTGCCGGTAAGGCCGGGCATGGTCTGGTCGGTGACCAGCACGTCGAAGTCGCCCGGCGCGGCGGCAAAGGCGGCCAGGGCGGCGCTGCTGTCGGTGAAGGCGGCCACCTCGCAGCCGAGGGAGGTCAGGGCCTTCACCCCGAGGCGCACCAGCATCTCCTCGTCGTCCACAAAGAGCACCCGGCCGCTCACCGTGCAGCACGACTTGGCCAGGCCGGCGATGGGGTCCTCCACCGCGTCCCGGTCGGCCAGGGGCAGATAGATGTCGAACTCGGCCCCCTGCCCCGGGATGCTCCGCACCGTGATCACCCCCTCATGGGCTCTGATAATGCCATGCACCGTGGAGAGCCCCAGGCCGGTTCCCTGGCCGACCTCCTTGGTGGTGAAGTAGGGCTCGAAGATCCGGGCCTGGGTGGCGTTATCCATGCCGTGGCCGCTGTCCCGCACGGCCAGCCGGGCATAGCGGCCCGCCGCCAGGCCGGGGATGGCGGTGGCCGTGGCCTGGTCGACCTCCACCTCGGCAAGCCCGATCTCCAGGGTGCCACCGCTCTCCAGCATGGCGTGGCGGGCGTTGGCGCAGAGGTTCATGATCACCTGATGCATCTGGGTGGGGTTGGCCAGCACCGGCCCGCAGGCGGGGTCGATCCGCTGGCGCACCGCGATGTTGGTGGGCAGGGTGTTGCGCAGGAAGGCCAGCGACTCCTTGATCAGCGGTTGCAGGTAGAGGGCCTGGCGCACCTGCTCGTTCTTGCGGCTGAAGGTGAGGATCTGCTGCACCAGATTGGCGGCCCGGCCGCCGGCCCGCATGATCTGCTGGAGGTTCTCCCGCAACGACTCGCTCAACCCTTCCTCTCGCTGGGAGATCTGGGCATAGCCCAGGATGGCGTTGAGCATGTTGTTGAAGTCGTGGGCGATGCCGCCGGCCAGGGTGCCGATGGCCTCCATCTTCTGGGCCTGGAGCAGGTTCTCCTGGAGCTGCCGCAGCTCGGTCACGTCGCGCAGCACCAGCACCTGGCCGCTCTGGGCCTGCCCGGGGTGGCGATCTCGGAGGTGGTGGGGATCACCGCGTACTCGCGGCCCGACCTGGCGACCAGAATGGGGCAGAGGGTGGTGAGCTGGGCCTGGTCGTAGCACAGCTCGGCGATCTCCCGCAGGGCGATCCGCCGTTCCCGGTCGCGGGGATGCACCAGCCGCACCACCTCGGCCACGTCGCGGCCAATGGCCTCGTGGCTTGGCCAGCCGGTCATCTTCTCGGCGATGGCGTTCAAAAGCAGTACCCTGCCCTGCCCGTCCAGGGTGACGATGCCGTCGCCGATGGAACGCAGGGTCACGGCCAGCAGCTCCTTTTCCCGGCGGAGCTGCTCGTGGAGATGGTTGAGAACCAGGTGGTTGAGGCCGACCTGCCCCAGCATCTGGGTGAGCAGCACCAGGAACTCGGCCAGCTTCTCCATCTTGGCCATGGGCATCCGGGTCTGCGTGCGCAGGGCGGTGATGAAGCCATCCGGGTCCAGGCCGATCTCGGCGGCAAAGGAGCGGAAGCGCGCCTCGTCGTACTCGCCTTCGATCATCACCTGGCCAAGCGCCCAGGTGCCCAGGCGTTTGCCGCCGATGACGATGGGGGCCACCGCGTCCATCAGGCCGGCGCTGACGCATTGCAGGGTGGAGGGCCGGTTCTCCTGGGCAGCCTGCAGGAGCCGCTCGTCGGATTTCAGGCAGCGGGCCAGTCCGTCCTCGCGGGCCCGGATCATCAGGCACGCCTCGGAGAAGTTGTAAACGCTGGTCACCATCTCCATGTGGTCGTCGAAGATGGCGGAGGTGACCCCGTGGATCTCGGCAAAGAGCTTGACCATCCGCTCCAGGTCGGGGACGTTGAAGAGATCGCGCAGGCCGGCCTCGCTCAGTGCCTGCTGGACATAGGCGGCCGGTTCCTGGCCCTGGCTGGCCAACGGATCGCTGGGCAGATCGCGAGTCGGCTCCCAGACATAGGCCAGGGTGCCGACCACCTCCCCCTCCTTGACAAAGGGCTGGGCCTCGAAGAAGAGGGGCAGCTCGCGGCCGTCCTTGGCGCGCAGCCCCACCTGGTGGGTGAGCCCGCGGGTGGGAGAATGGATGATCCTGGGGATGGGGCAGCGCTCGCGGCAGTGGTCGCCATGGCCGAACAGCTCGAAGCACTTGCGGCCCAGCGCCTCGGCGCAGGGAAACCCGAGCAGCCGCTCGGCGCCCTGATTCAGGAAGAGGAGATTGTGGTCGGGATCGATGAGGTAGACCGCCTCGCGCATCTGGTTGAGGAGGTTTGCCTCGTCGGGGCTAACGCGGTATGGCACCGGGTCTGTCATGGCGAGCACGCAGCTTGAGGTCTGGCCCGCCATCCACTCAGGGGAACAGCAGCGGGCCATCGCGAAGAACAACGCCTGAACCGAGAAACCGACAGCCAAGCAATGGTGCCCGGGGCGGGGGTCGAACCCGCACATTGCGAAGCAACGAGGGATTTTAAGTCCCTTGCGTCTACCAATTCCGCCACCCGGGCAAGGGCTTGATTTCCAAAAGGAATTACCGGATTCGCCTGCAAAAGGCAAGGGAGAAAAGCGAGAAAATGGCCAGGCGCAAAAAAAGGGACCAGGAAATTCCTGATCCCTTCAAATGATGGTGAGCCGGGCGGGATTCGAACCCACGACCTTTAGCTCCGGAGGCTAACGCTCTATCCAGCTGAGCTACCGGCCCACAGTCTGCCTTGTGCGATGCTGCCCCTAATTACCATGTCTCTCCTCTCCCGTAAAGCCATTTTGTGGCGGGCCATCCTCTTGCGCCACGGGTTCGAGCCGCACGGTCAGCACCCGGCGCGTCCGGCTGGTGAGGGCGGCGCGCTGATCGGGACGAAGCGGCAGCACCGCCACGATGCCCTGCTGATCGGCAAGCACCGGCAGAAACCCGCGCTCCGCTGGCGGCACCTTCTGGTCGGTGAAGAAGTCCCCCACCTTCTTGCTGCCCGGCACGCCCAGGGGGCGGAAGCGGTCGCCCGGCCGGAAGGGGCGGACCTCCAGGGGGAATCGCACCGCCTCCGCGTCGAGGCAAAGGGCATGGGGATCTGCGGGGGTGGACGCGGCCGGGATATCCGCCTCCGCCACCACCAGCCGCTGGCCGAGGCCGGCAATGGCGTAAACACCGGGAGCGGGGAGGACGAGGCGGTAGTCGGCGCGGCTGGGCACGGCAAACAGGTTGCCCCGCGCGGGCCGCCTGCCCTGGGGATGGGAGAGGCAAAGCCGCTCTCCCTGCCGCATGGCCCGCAACCCCTTGGCCAGGTGGAGGGAGCCGCCCTCCGGCCCGGCCAGGGCCAGGCGCAGCAGCTGGTCGATCAGCCGGAAGGAGGGCCGGCACCCCATGCGCCAGCAGGCCGCCTCCAACACCCGCCGTTGCAGGGCCAGGGGATGGGCGGCCAGCCGGACCAGATCGAGGAGAAGCGCCCCCTCTTCCTGGTCCTCCGCCATCACCTCCTCGCAGGCCTGCCCGGCAAGGGCAGCGAGCAGCTCCTCTTCCGCCGCCAGGATGGCCGCCGTCTCCCGCAGGGTCTCGCCGATGGCGGGATTGAACCGGCCGGCCAGCATCGGCAACAGGTCGAGCCGGATCCGGTTGCGGAGAAACCGGCGGTCCTGGTTGGAGCTGTCCTCGCAATGGGCGATTCCCCGGCTTGCCAGGTAGGCGAGCACCTCCTGCCGGGTAGTGGTCAGCAGTGGCCGGATCACCTGCCCCTCGCTGAAGAGCGCCATGCCGGAAAGCCCGGCCCGGCCGCTGCCGCGAATCATCCGCAGAAGCACCTCCTCGGCCTGATCGTCGGCGGTGTGGCCCACCGCGATCCGGCCGGCGCCGTGCCTGGCCGCGCAGTCGCGGAGAAACCGGTAGCGCAGCTCCCGGGCGGCATGCTCCAGGGAAAGGCCGTTCTCCCGGGCGTGGCTGCGCACCGCCACCGCGCCGATCTCGCAGGGCAGATCGAGCCGGGCCGCGGCCTCCCGCACCGCCTTCGCTTCCTGGCCCGCCTCGGCGGGGCGCAGACCGTGATCCACGTGGGCGACCAGCAGCGAAACCCCGACAAATGGCGCCATTTCAGCAAGAAGGTGCAGAAGGGCCATGGAGTCCGCCCCGCCGGAAACCGCCACCACGCAGAGGCTGCCGGCGGGGAGCAGGTCGCGGCTGGCGATGAGCCGGGCGGTTTTTTTGACCAGGAAGTGCATGAAACCTCAGTTTCCAGTGGAAAGGATGTTGCCTTTCAGCGTTGGATAGTCCATACTGATGGTACCATTTTTTGGGTAGTTTTCCTTTATAAAACCAGGAGAAAGAGCAACGCCATGATCGTACGCAAGGCAGTCATCCCGGTCGCCGGCAAGGGAACCCGCTTTCTGCCGGCCAGCAAGGCCATCCCCAAGGAGATGCTCACCATCGTCGACCGCCCCACCATTCAATATATTGTCGAGGAGGTAGTGGCCTCCGGCATCGAGGAGATCGTCTTTGTCACCAGCCAGGGCAAGTCGGCCATCGAGAACCACTTTGACTACGACTACGAGCTGGACAACCTGCTCCGCGAGAAGAAAAAGGATCTGATCCGCGAGGAGATCGGCCACATCTCCAACCTCATCGACGTCATCGCCGTGCGCCAGAAGCAGCCACTCGGCCTGGGCCACGCCATCTGGACCGCCCGCACGGTCATTGGCGACGAGCCGTTTTTGGTGCTCCTGGGCGACGACCTGGTGATGAGCAAGGTGCCCTGCTGCCAGCAGATGCTCAACCTGCAGGCCGAGTTCGACGCGCCGGTGGTGGCGGTGCAGCGGGTGCCCCTGGAGGAGACCAACCAGTACGGCATCGTGGAGGGCACCCAGATCCGCGACGGCGTCTTCCAGATCGACCGGATGATCGAAAAACCGGCCCCCGGCACCACCGACTCCAACCTGGCCATCATTGGCCGCTATCTACTCACCCCGGAGATCTTCGACCTGCTCGGCAAGACCACCCCAGGCCACGGCGGCGAGATCCAGCTCACCGACGCCCTGCAGGCGCTGGCCAAGCAGCGGCCCATGTACGCCATGGAGTTCGAGGGCACCCGCTTCGACGCTGGCGACAAGCTCGGCTACCTCAAGGCCATCGTCGCCTACGCCCTGCGCCACCCGGTGCTTTCCAAGGATTTCCGCAAGCACATCAAGGAGATCTGCGCCAACGGGCCGTGATCCGGAGCAACTGATCGGTTTTCCCAGACCGGGGCCAGCGCGGGACGCTGCCCCGGTTTTTTGTTGAACCTGCCCGCGTCCGCCACCCTGACATATCTCCGCTGGACCCGCGCCCCTTTTTTGTGATACCGTGAAGGTGAGAGGGCAAGGGGGGCTGCCATCTCCCTGGCGGCAAAAACGGCGCACTCTCCAAGACCATTCCCGCCCGATCCTCCCTCCTGCTCGACACGCCATTGCTTGGTTGCCTTGCCGATGACCCGGGCCACGCCCGCACCCCATCACCCCAATCCAATGGAGGCCCCCATGAAGACCAGAATCCGTGTGAGCGTAGCGTTTCTTTGGGCAGTGGCCTTTGCCCCCCTCCCCGGCCTGGCGCAGAATATTAGCGCTACCGATGGCGTCAGCCTCTCCCAGGTGAGCTATCCCGACCTTACCGGCGCCACCAATACCGCCATCGGCCTGATGGAGGTCGATCTCAACCAGCTGCGCCAGAGCACCGGCGCCAGCCAGGGGTATGTCAACGCCATGGACGCCAGCGGCGTCTGGATCGTCAAGAACCTGCCCGTCCTGACGGAAGACGAGTATCCCTACTCGAAGATCAACGTCGAGTATGACCTGGGGGTTCAGAACGGCACCAGCGTCACCCAGGGCCAGTACGCGGTCCAGCTCTCCGACACGGCGGTAACCACCTTCAGCGCCACCGCCTCCATCACCTTCACCCTATCCACCACCACCGTCTCCATCGGCGGGGTTCCCTCGGTGGACACCACCCCTGCCCCGCCTACCCCGCCCAACCTGAACGACATCCTCTTTGGCAATCAGAGCCAGAACCAGACCATCACCCAGTTCGACCACCCCAACGTCGAGGCGGCGATTAATCAGTGCATGCCCATGTCGGTGGCCAACAGCCTCCAGTACCTCAGCGACACCCAGGGCCTGGTTCTGCCCCACCAGCACCGGGCTGGCCTCAGGGGAGACGACTCGCTGGTCGGCATGCTCGACGCCGCCATGGACCGGACAGTGACCGACCGCCAGCACGGTGACGGCACCTGGGGGTTGCAGGGCAAGCTGAAGTACATCGCCGAGAACAACCTGGCCGGCCGCCTGGTGGTGACCCACTGGGGGGTTGGCGGCGATGATTCCGGCGCCAGCGACGTCAGCGTTGCGTCGGGCGGGGTGACGGTCACCTCCACCGGCATGGGGGCCAGCATCGATTTTGACGAGATCTTCTCGTCGCTTCAGGAAGACCAGGACTGCGAGGCGGTCTATGCCTGGCCAGGCGGCGCCCATGCGGTGGACATCGTCGCGGCTGGCCGCACCAAAGGAGATCCATGGATCGTCCACGCCTCGGACATGGATCAGGATTCGGATTCCGAAGGCGCCGGGCCGAGCGGCCTCAGGTTCGAGTACCTGAACGACCCGGACGAGGACGGGCGATACAACCTCAGCGGCTCTAACCGGGAACTGGTCCAGGTCATCTGCGAAAAGTATGTGCCGCCGCCGCCCATCCTGACTGTGACCGGCCTGGACGATCCAGCCGGACACAGTTGCTGCGTCGATGATCCTCCCGCCACGGTGGACATCGCCATCAGCGGCACCACCATCTCCCTCACCGGCAGCGGCGCCTCCTGGCTGCCCATGACCGGCACCATCGACAGCAGCGGCAACTTCAACCTGACCAGCTCATCCACAGTCGCCGGGTTCAGCAATGTGGACAGCAGCTTTGTCGGGCAACGCAGCGGCGGCACCTACACCGGCACCATCACCGTTGGCACCGAAAACGAGCTGTACGGCGTGCCCATCGCCTTCGACGTCACCATCGAAGACAGCGCCTCCACCTCGGCCGCCCCGGCGGTGCGGGCCAACGGCTTCCGCAACGAGATCCAGCTGGCGAACACTGAATCGACCCGGCTCTCCATCTCGATGGGCAGCGGCACCAACATCGGCCACAGCGGCGACTGGTGGATGGTGGCAGTGGCCGCAAACGGCATCTTCTCCCTGAACCTCGGCACCATGCAGTGGCAGAGCGGCCTCACCCCCACCTACGCGGGGCCGCTCATGGAGATCCCCTACCTGGCGCTGCCCCTTGATCTTGGCACCCTGCCGGCGGGGACGTACGATTTCTACTTTGGCTACGACGGCAGCCAGAACGGCACCCTGGACGTCGATTCCATGCAGTATGACGTGGTGCGAATGACCAGACAGTAACGCTGGCTTGACGCAACCGTAGCATACCTTGTATTTTGCACCGGGGTTTGCGTGATGAGCACGCGACCCCGGTTTCTTTTTGCGGCCCCTTCACCCCAACGTTCCCATGCCAAGCCATGCCCCGCCATTCCTGGAAGTTGCCGTGGCTGCCCCGCTGGAGCAGACGCTCACCTATGCCACGGCCCCGGGCGAACCACCCCGCCTTGGCCAGCGGTTGCTGGTGCCGCTCGGCGGACGGCTGGTCACCGGCTATCTGGTGGGATTCACAGAAGAAGTGCCAGCCGCCGGCATCAAACCGATCCGGGAGACCCTGGACGAGAAGCCACTCTTCCCCGAAAAGATGATCCCCTTCTTTCGCTGGGTGGCCCGCTACTATCACCACCCCATTGGCGAGGTGATCCGCTCCGCCCTGCCTGCGGGCCTTGTCTCGCGAAGCGGCAGGGAGATCATCCTGAGCGAGGAGGGGAAGCGCTACTTCGCCACCACGGGCGCGGGCCAGACGGAGCAACACCCCTGGCTTGCCAGGCTGCTCGCCGAAAACCGGCTGGGGCCTGCCACGGTCCGCCCCCTCTGGCAGGGCAAGGAGCGGCGGCGGATCGAGCGGTGGCAATCAGATGGGCTGCTGGCGGTGCGGCAGGTGATTCATGGAGAACGGGTCGGCCACAAGGTCGAGCCCTGCCTGACGGTCGCCGCCCCACTGGCCCCGGAGGCGACCGCCGGGCTCACCCCCTCGGAACGCAAGACCCTGGCGCTGTTGCTGGAGTTGGGCGCGGCCGACCACCCTGTGGCGCGGCGGGAGGCGACCAGCCGTTACAGCGGCGCCGGCAAGGCAATTCGCGCCCTGGCGGACAAAGGGGTGCTCCACCAGACCGAGCGCAGGGTATACCGCGATCCCTTTGGTGAAACCCCGCCCTTCTTCCCCAAGCCCGAGGCCCTCTCGTGCGATCAGCAAGAGGTCCTCGACAGGGTCGTCCCGGCCATCCAGGCCAAAAAGTATGCCCCTTTTCTGCTCCACGGCGTCACCGGCAGCGGCAAGACCGAGGTCTACCTGCGCGCCAGCGAGGCGGTGCTGGCCATCGGCCGCTCCGTGCTGGTGCTGGTGCCGGAGATCGCCCTGGCCACCCAGCTGGAGGGCCACTTCCTCTCCCGTTTCGGGGAAAAGGTGGCCCTGCTGCACAGCGGTCTGACCAGCGGCGAACGCTTCGACCAATACCACCGCGTGCTCTCCGGCGAGGCCACGGTGGTGATCGGCGCCCGCTCCGCCGTGTTCGCGCCGCTTTCCGATCCAGGGCTGATCATCGTCGACGAGGAGCACGACCCGGCCTACAAGCAGGAGGACGGCCTGCGTTACCAGGGCCGCGACCTGGCCCTCTTGCGCGGCAGCCAGTGCCAGGCCACGGTGCTGCTCGGCTCGGCCACCCCGTCCGTGGCCAGCTTCCAGCACGCCCAAAACGGCAAGTACACCCTGCTTGCCATGCCCAGCCGCATCGAAGCACGGCCCATGCCGGCGGTGGAGGTGGTGGACCTGCGGGCGGTCAACACGGTGTCCGGCCGGCCGCCGCTCTTCTCGCCCCAGCTCACCCGCGCCATGCGCGAGACCCTGGCCCGCGGCGAGCAGAGCCTCATCTTCCTCAACCGTCGGGGCTTTGCCAGCGCCATGCTCTGCGGCGACTGCGGCCAGCCGGTCCAGTGCCCCCACTGCCAGGTAAGCCTCACCCTGCACCGAGGGCGGGGCCAACTGCTCTGCCATTACTGCGGCCACAGCCTGCCTGGCAAGACGGTCTGCGGCAACTGCCGCTCCATGAACCTGATCGGCATCGGCTTTGGCACCGAGCGCATCGAGGACGAGCTGCACAGGCTTTTCCCCGAGGCGCGGGTGGCACGGCTCGACCGGGACACCGGGGCCGACCGCAAGCAGTTCATCGCGATCCTCAGGGCGGTGCGGGAGCGGGAGGTGGACATCCTGGTGGGCACCCAGATGATCGCCAAAGGCCACCACTTCCCGCACGTCACCCTGGTGGGGATCGTCTGGGCCGACGCCGGCCTGGGCATTCCCGACTACAAGGCCGGCGAGCGCACCTTCCAGCTCTTAAGCCAGGTGACCGGCCGGGCGGGTCGCGGCGAGCTGCCGGGGAGGGTGATCGTCCAGACCAGCCAGCCAGACCACTACAGCGTCTCCGCGGCCCAGGCCCACGACTACGACGCCATGTTCGCCCGGGAAATTTCCTTGCGCCGCGAACTTGCCTACCCACCCTTCACCCGGCTCATCAATCTGCAGATGGAGGGCGAGGCCGAGGCAACGGTACGGGAACGGGCCATGGCCCTGGCTGCCAGGGGAAAAGCGATGCTGGGCCAGTTTCCAGGCACCTCCCTCCTTGGCCCCGCCCCCTCCCCGCTCATGCGGCTGCGCGGCCAGTACCGCTGGCAGCTCCTCTTGCGGGGCACAAATCACGAGCCCCTGCACAGCCTCTGCGACGCCCTGGCCCACGAGCACGCCTCCCTGGGCGGGCCGGTCAAGCTGGTCGTGGACGTGGACCCTGAAAGCATGTTGTAACGACGGTTTTGCTTTTTCGTCGGTCATTCCATCGGATTTGTATTCCGCTTGCCATGCCCGCCAACCATGGCTATACTATGCGCACAGGTAATGCGCATACAGGTGGCCGCCATGCAGACAGAACTTTTTGATTCCTCCGCCCCAAAAAAATCCACCAACCTCAGCATCAACAGTGATCTGCTTCGCCTGGCACGGGAAAGCCGCATCAACCTTTCCCAGGCGCTGGAACAGCATCTTGTCGAGCTGTTACGGGAGAGCCAACGCAGAAAATGGCTGGCGGAAAACCATGAGGCCATCGATGCCTACAACAGCCGCATCGAACAGCAGGGGCTCTTCAGTGATGGAGTGAGACGATTCTGATGGCCCGGTTTGACGTCTACGAGAACACCAACCCGGCAACCAGGAGGGAGATCCCTTTCCTGCTGGACGTACAGGCCGACCTGCTCGATGGCCTTGCCTCCCGCGTGGTAGCCCCCTTGGTACGTGCTGAAGCCATGGGCAAACCGGCGCAACGGCTCAACCCAACCTTCCGAATCGACCACATCGAGGTTGTCATGTCCACCGCTGAACTGGCCGGTGTTCCCAAGATGGTGCTCGGCAACAAGGTCGGATCATTGGCGCGCCACCAGGATGAGATCGTCGCGGCACTTGATTTTCTTTTTACAGGCTATTAAACAACCAGCTTTCGGCATAAAACGAGTTAACCCTTCCGCTAAGGATTATCCCATGCCTCTTCGCGAGATAGTCACCTACCCCTTTCCCATCCTCAAGGAGGTCGCCAAGCCGGTGACCGACTTCGGCCCGGACCTCAAGGCGCTGATCGAGGACATGGCCGAAACCATGTACAAGGCCCCTGGCGTCGGGCTGGCCGCTCCCCAGATCAACGTGCCACTCCAGCTGTGCGTCATCGACATCTCCAGAAAGGACGAGCCCAGGGATCTCATCGTGCTGGCCAACCCCCGGATCGTCAAGGGCGAGGGCGAGGAGTCGGACGAGGAGGGCTGCCTCTCGGTGCGGGAGTACTCCACCAACGTGAACCGCTTCACCAAGATCTGGGTGGAGGCACAGGACATCGACGGCAAGCCGCTTTCCTTCGAGGCGGAGGGCTTCTACGCCCGGGTAATCCAGCACGAACTGGACCACCTCAACGGCACCCTGTTCATCGACCGGATCAGCTCGCTCAAGCGCGGCCTCTACAAGAAAAAGCTCAAGAAGATCCTCAAGGAAGAGGCGGAGAAGGGACAATAACCATGCCCACCAGCCAGCCATACCGCATCGTCTTCATGGGCACCCCGGAGTTCGCGGTGCCGTCGCTCAAGGCGCTCATTGACCATGGCGAGCAGGTGGTTACGGTGATCTGCCAGCCGGACAAGCCCAAGGGCCGGGGCCAGAAACTGGCGCCGCCGCCGGTAAAGGTGCTGGCCGAGCAGCACTCCATCCCCGTGCTCCAACCCACCAAGATCCGCACCCCTGAATTTCTGGAGCAGATGCGGGCCTACAACGCGGACCTTTTCGTGGTCACCGCCTACGGCCGCATCCTGCCCGGCTCCGTGCTCAGTCTGCCCCGGCTGGGGACCATCAACGTGCATGGTTCGCTGTTGCCCAAGTACCGCGGCGCGGCGCCGGTGCAGTGGTCCATCCTCAACGGCGATGCCGAGACCGGCATCACCATCATGCAGATGGACGAGGGCATGGACACCGGCGACATCCTCTTGCCGGGAGGCCTTCCCATCGAGCCGGACGACACCAGCGCCACCCTGGCGGTGAAGATGGCCGACCTGGGCGGCAGGCTGCTCATCGAGGCGTTGGAACGGCTCAAGGCCGGCCAATTGCCGCCCATCAAACAGGACGACGCCCAGGTCACCCTGGCGCCGCCGCTCTGCAAGCACCAGGCGGTCATCGACTGGGCCATGCCGGCCACCGCCATCAGTTGCCAGATCCGGGGGCTCGACCCCTGGCCGCTGGCCTACACCACCCTGGACGGCAAATGGTTGCGTCTCTTTGGCCCCACGGTGGTGCGAGAAGCAGCTGGCCAGCCGCCCGGCACCATCCTGCGCGCCGACAAGACCGGCCTTCTGATCGCCACCGGCCAGGATGCCCTGCTGGTTCGGGAGGTGCAGCTCGAAGGCGGCAAACGCATGCCTGCGGAGGCCTTTTTGTGCGGCAGACCCCTGGCGACGGGGCTGCGGCTGCCCACATGACCCGATTCCTCAAAAGCCGCATCGCCTGGCTGCTTTTCATCGCCCTTCTCCTCGGCTGCGTGCTGCTCTACGATGCCTGGCGCGACGGCCTGCTGCACAAGGCGGTCTTTACCTTGCAAAACGGCCTGCTCAAGGGCGAGCAAATCCGCCAGGCGATTCTCGGCCAGGGGATGCTGGCGCCGCTGCTCTTCATGGGGCTCCAGGCCATGCAGGTCATCCTGGCCCCCATCCCCGGCGAGGCGAGCGGCTGGCTGGGCGGCTATCTCTTCGGGGCCGGCCAGGGCTTCCTCTACTCCTCGGTGGGACTCACCATCGGCTCCTGGATCGCCTTCGTGGTGGGCCGGCTGCTGAGCGACCTCATTCGCCAGCGCCTGGAGCGCGCCCGCCTCTACCAGCGCTTCAATCGGCTGGTCTGCGGCGGCGACTTCGCGGTTCCCTTCATCCTCTTCCTGCTGCCCGGCTTTCCCAAGGATTCGCTCGCCTACTTTCTGGGGATGAGCCACATGCCCATGCCGGTTTTCCTGTTCATCACCGGGGTGGGCCGGATGCCGGGCACCCTGATGCTTTCCCTGCAAGGGGCCGAGGTCGCCCAGGGCGACTGGCACGGGGCGCTGCTCCTGCTCGGGATCTCGCTGCTCATCGCGGCGCCGTGCATGATCTGGCGCAAGCCGCTGATGGCCTGGCTGGCGCATTACAGCAAACGCCACTTCGACGAACCACCCTCCCCGCCCCAGGAGACCCCATGAGCCTGCAATCCACCATCGCCTACCTTGACTGCTTCGCGGGGATCAGCGGCGACATGTTCCTGGGGGCCCTGCTCCACGCGGGGCTTCCCCTGGAGGTCCTGCGGGAGCAGCTCGCCACACTCGGTCTTGCCGGGATCGACGTCGGGCAAGAGCCGGTCACCAGGGGCGGCATCGCCGCAATCCGCCTCAAGGTAACGGCTCCCGACCACCAGCATCACCGCTCCCTGGCCGATATCGAAAAGATCATCACGATGAGCGGTCTCGACGCGACGGTGCGCCACAAGGCCATGGCTATCTTCACCGCCCTGGCCGAGGCCGAGGCGACCGTGCATGGATGCGGCCTGGAGCAGGTCCACTTCCACGAGGTCGGCGCCCTGGACGCCATCCTCGATGTGGTGGGCGCGGCCATCGGCCTTGTCCACCTGGGGATCGACACCGTTGTCTGCGCTCCGCTTCCCATGCCGCGCGGCTCGGTGCAATGCGCCCACGGCAGGCTGCCGCTGCCGGCGCCGGCGGTCTGCGAGCTGGTGCGCGGCTTGCCGGTCTATGGCGTGGAGGCGAACGAGGAAATGGTCACCCCGACCGGCGCCGCCATTGTCCGGGCGCTGGCGACCGACTTCGGCCCCATGCCGGCCATGACCGTGTCGCATACCGGCTACGGCGCGGGCAGCCGGGAGCTGAGCGGTGGCCAGCCCAATCTCTTGCGGCTGGTGGTGGGGCAATGGTTGCGGGTGGAGGAAGCCCAGGAGGTGGAGGTGATCGAGACCCACATCGACGACGCGAGCCCGGAGCTGCTGGCCCATGTGGCCGAACGGCTGGCCGCGCTGGGAGCCCTGGATGTCTCCATCACCCCGATGCTGATGAAGAAGGGGCGGCCCGGATTTTTGCTGCGTGTTGTCTCCTCGCCAGCCAAAAGTCTCGCCATCAAGGAGTGCATCCTCTCGGAAAGCTCGGCCATCGGGGTGCGGTTTCGCCGGGAGCAGCGCATGACCCTCTCCCGCCAGCACGGCACTGTCCCCACCCCCTGGGGACGGGTGCGGGTGAAGCTCGTGCATGCTCCGACCGGGCCGGTGCTCACCCCGGAGCATGACGATTGCGCCCGCCTGGCCGCCGAGGCGGGCGTGCCGCTGCGCCAGATCCACGCGGCGGTGCAGGGATGCCCGCTCGCCGATTTCATGGAGGAGTAAGGATGGACCGCCTGTTCATGGCCATCGCCACCGGCTGCGGCGCGGGGTATCTGCCCAAGGCCCCCGGCACCTGGGGCTCGCTGGCGGCCATTCCGCTGTGGCTGCTGCTGCGGCGGCTTGACCTGTCCGGCTATGGCATCGCCGTGGCGGTGGTCTTCGTGCTGGGGGTGATCAGCGCCGGGCAGGCCGAGAAGATCATGGACCGCAAGGACCCGAGCGTGGTGGTGATCGATGAGATCGTGGGGATGCTGATCACCCTGGCCGGTGCGCCGGCAACCCCGGGGGCGATCCTGGTCGGCTTCCTGCTCTTCCGTTTCTTCGACATCGCCAAGCCCTGGCCGGTGCGCTTCTTCGACCGCCGCATCAACGGCGGCGCCGGAATCATCTTGGACGACGTCGCCGCCGGGCTCTATGGCCTGGGCTGCCTGCGGCTGATCCTTTATTTCTGGCCGGGGTTGTGAAAGGCTGAACCGGTTCCCCTCTCAGGAGAGGCGCGACCGGTAGTCCTCGTAGCCGAAGGAGCGCACCACCGTCGACTCGCCGGTGCGCGAATCGCAAACCACGATGTGCGGCAGCCGCACCCCGTTGAAGGTGGTGGTCTTGACCATGGTGTAGTGGGCCATGTCGCCGAAGACCAGGCGCTGGCCGATCCTGAGGGGTTCGGGAAAGGAAAAATCGCCGATCACGTCGCCGGCCAGACAGGAAAGCCCGCCCAGCCGGTAGGTGTGGGGAAACTCGCCGGGCAGCCCCGCGCCGAAGAGAACCGGCCGGTAGGGCATCTCCAGGACGTCCGGCATGTGGGCGGTGGCGGAGGTGTCCAGGATAGCGATCTCCATCTCGTTCTTGACGATGTCCAGCACCCGCGTCACCAGCACTCCGACATTGAGGCCGATGGCCTCCCCAGGCTCCAGATAGACCTGCGCCCCGTATTTTTGCTGGATGCGCTCGATGGTGCGGCAGAGCAGCTCGACATCGTAGCCCTCGCGGGTGATGTGGTGGCCGCCGCCGAAGTTGATCCACTGCATCTTTCCGGCGAACTCGCCGAAGTGCTTTTCAAAGGCCTCCACGGTGTGGGCCAGGGCGGAGGCGTCCTGCTCGCACAGGGCGTGGAAGTGCAGCCCCTCGATGCCGTCGAGCAGTTCAGGGACAAACTGGTCGCGGGTCACCCCCAGCCGGGAGTAGCGGCCGCAGGGGTTGTAGAGATCGACCTCCACCTCGGAGTACTGCGGGTTGACCCGCATGCCGCAGGAGATTTTTTTACCGGCCGCCCCCACCCGCTCCTTGAAGTGCCGCCACTGGTTGAAAGAGTTGAAGACCAGATGGTCTGCCGCCGCGAGGATCTCGTCAAACTCCTCGTCGCCATAGGCGGGCGCGTAAACATGCACCTCCCGGCCGAACTCCTCCTTGGCCAGCCGCGCCTCGGCAAGCGAACTGGCCGAGGCACCGTGCAGCACCTCCCGGATCTGGCCGAAGAGGCTGAACATGGCAAACCCCTTCAAGGCCAGCAGGATCCTGCAGCCGGTGCGGCTTTGCACCCTGTTCAGGATATCAAGGTTTGCCGCCAGCCTGGCCCGGTCGCAGACATAGCTGGGGGTGGGCACGCCGCTTACATCGCAGCCGATGTTGACCACCTTGTGGCCCGGCCCCTCCAAGGTCAACGCCATGCCTACAGCTCCTTCACTTCCCAGGGCAGGCCGTGGCGGTTGAGCGCCTCCATGAACGGGTCCGGATCAAGCTCCTCCATGTTGAAAACGCCGTCGCCCTTCCATTTGCCGGCAAGCATCATCATGGCGCCGATCATGGCCGGCACGCCGGTGGTGTAGGAGATCGCCTGGGAGCCCACCTCGGCGTAGCACTCCTCATGGTCGCAAACGTTGTAGATGTAGACCTTGCGGGGCTTGCCGTCCTTGAGCCCCTCCATGACGTTGCCGATGCAGGTCTTGCCCTTGGTGCGCGGCCCCAGCGAGGCCGGGTCGGGGAGCAGCGCCTTGAGGAACTGGAGGGGGATGATCTTGTGACCCTCGAACTCCACCGGCTCGATGCCGGTCATGCCGACGTTCTGCAACACCTCGAGATGCTTCAGGTAATTATCCGAAAAGGTCATCCAGAAGCGGATACGCTTGAGCCCCTTGATGTTCATGGCCAGCGACTCCAGCTCCTCGTGGTACATCAGGTAGGCGTTCTTGGGGCCGATCTTCGGGAAATCAAAGGACTGCTTGACGGAAAGCGGGTCGGTCTCGATCCACTGGCCGTTCTCCCAGTACTTGCCCCGGGCGGTCACCTCGCGGATGTTGATCTCCGGGTTGAAGTTGGTAGCGAACGGGTGGCCGTGGTCGCCGGCATTGGCGTCCAGGATGTCGATGTAATGGATCTCGTCGAAGTAATGCTTGGCGGCATAGGCGGCGTAGACATTGGTCACCCCGGGGTCGAAGCCGCTGCCGAGCAAGGCCATCAGCCCCTTCTCCTTGAAGCGGTCCTGATACTCCCACTGCCACTTGTAGCAGAACTTGGCCTCGTCGGGCGGCTCGTAGTTGGCGGTGTCCAGGTAATCGACGCCGGTGGCCAGGCAGGCGTCCATGATGGCCAGATCCTGGTACGGCAGGGCCACGTTGACCACCAGACGCGGCTTGACCTTATTGATGAGGGCCACGGTGTCGGCCACCCGGTCGGCGTCCAGGGCATATATCTCGATGTCGCGGCCGGTGCGTTGCTTCACCGAGTCGCGGATCCCCTCGCAGCGTGAGATCGTTCTGCTTGCCAGGACGATCTCGGAGAACACCTCCGGAACCTGCGCGCACTTGTGCACCACCACACTGCCGACCCCGCCGGCGCCGATGATCAATACCTTGCTCATGAATTCCTCCCTCCAGCGTGTCCGCCCCGGAAAAAAGCACGGGGCGGAAGATTGAATGACCGCGAAATAACCTCCACTATACACCGGATGCGCGCGCTTTCCCACCCTCCAGTGGAGATTGCCACTGGCTTCGCAACAAAATCACACAAAATGCGCAACACGGTTGACACGGCGCCCCGGAAGGTGTATACAGGGCGAGTCACAACGACGGGCCGTTAGCTCAACTGGTAGAGCAAATGACTCTTAATCATTAGGTTTGGGGTTCGAGCCCCCGACGGCCCACCAGTCATTCAGAGGGGTTGCGGTTCAAGCCGCAATCCCTTTTTTTGTTGCGCCCCCTCCTTTTCCGCACGCGGTGCGCCGCCAATCTTTCGCCACCTCCACCAAGGAGAACCGTTTTGGTCAGAAAGATCATCAACCGATTCAAAGACAAGCTGAAAAAACTCATCCGCGGCCGCCTGGCCGACCCGACCGCTCCGCTGAACAATCAGGAGCACCTCCTCACCACCACCGATACTTCCGCCGCCATGGCGGAAAGCGAGGCTTCTTCGTCGCGGCGCCGCCGCCGACGGAAGAAAAAAAGCCCCGAGGGCGCCTCCGATTCCGTCGATCTTCGCCCCCTGGAGCCTGCCCAGCCCGCGGAAGCCGACCCCTGGGACGAATCGCAATTCGTGGTGCCAAAGGAGGAGGGCAAGGCCCGCTTCCACGACCTCGATCTCCCCAACGAGATCATGCACGCCATCGCCGACCTGGGATTCGGCTACTGTACCCCCATCCAGGCCCAGGCCCTGCCCAGCACCCTGACCGGCAAGGATGCCGCCGGCAAGGCGCAGACCGGCACCGGCAAGACCGCCGCCTTCCTGGTCACCATCCTCACCCGTCTGCTGCGCACCGAGCCGCATGCCAAGCGCCGCCACGGTGCGCCCCGCGCCCTGGTGCTGGCGCCGACCCGCGAACTGGTGCTGCAGATCGTCGAGGACGCCAAGCTGCTCTCCAAATACTGCAACCTGCACCTCGTGGCCCTGGTGGGCGGCATGGATTACGAAAAACAACAGCGCCAGGTGGTCGGCCAGCAGGTCGACCTGGTGGTGGCCACCCCCGGCCGCCTGCTCGATTTCAAGCGTCAGCAGTACGTGCATCTCGATCAGGTGGAGATCCTGGTGATCGACGAGGCGGACCGCATGCTGGACATGGGCTTCATCCCGGATGTGCGCCAGATCGTCTACTCCACCCCTGCCAAGGAAAAGCGCCAGACCCTGCTTTTCTCGGCCACCCTCACCCCGGAGGTGCTCCGCCTTGCCGGGCAATGGACCAGGGAACCGGTGATGATCGAGATCGAGCCCGAGCAGGTGGTGACCGAGACCGTGGAACAGCAGGTCTATCTGGTGACCAGCAAGGAGAAGTTCCCGCTGCTCTACAACATCATCACCCGGCTGAACCTGGAAAGGGTGATGATCTTCTGCAACCGCAAGGACGAAACCCGCTTTCTCGCGGAGAAACTGGACCGCTACGACATCAACTGCGCCATCCTCTCCGGCGATGTCTCCCAGGCCGCCCGGGTGAAAACCCTGGAGGGCTTCCGGGCCGGCAAGATCCGGGTGCTGGTGGCCACCGACGTGGCGGGGCGCGGCATCCACATCGAGGGCGTGACCCACGTCATCAACTACACCCTGCCCCATGACGCCGAGGACTATGTGCATCGCATCGGCCGCACCGGCCGGGCCGGCGCTACCGGCACCTCGGTGAGCTTCGCCGACGAGGGCGATTCGTTCCAGATTCCGGACATCGAGGAGTTCATCGGCGACAAGCTGCACTGCGTCCACCCCGACCCGGAATGGCTCACCGTGCCGCCGCCGCTCAAGCCGGCCAAGCGCAAGGAGCCAGGCGACGACCACGGCCGTTCCGGCAGCGGCAGGCCGCCCCGCTCGGGAGGGCGCAGACCCTCCTCCCGCCGCCGTCCGACCTCCAAGCCCTCCGCCTGATCGCGTTTGCATGGCCCTGCTCAGCCTGAAAAACATGGGGCTCAGCTACGGCGGCCTGCCGCTCTTCGAAGGGCTGGAGCTGCAGATCGAGCCGGGCGAGCGCATCTGCCTGGTCGGCCGCAACGGCGAGGGCAAGTCCACGCTGATGCGGGTCTTGGCCGGGGAGATCGAGGCGGACCACGGCGAGATCATCCGCCAGAAGGGGCTCAGGGTCGGCCGCCTGGGCCAGGAGGTGCCCACCGACCTGACCGGGCCGGTCTACGACATCGTCGCCTCGGGGCTCGACCGCCTGTTTGCCCTGCTCACCCGCTACCACAACGCCAGCCATAGGCTTCAAACCGACCATTCCGAGGCCGCCATGAACGAGCTGGAGCACGCCCAGCACGATCTGGAAGCCGCGGACGGCTGGCTTGCCCACCAACGGGTGGACACGGTGCTCTCCCGCCTGCAACTCCCGGCGGACCAGCCATTTGAAACCCTTTCCGGCGGCCTCAAACGGCGGGTGCTGCTGGCGCGCGCCCTGGCCTGCGATCCGGAGCTGCTGCTGCTCGACGAGCCCACCAACCATCTGGACATCGAGGCCATCACCTGGCTGGAGGAATTCCTCCTCGGCTTTTCCGGGTCGCTGCTCTTTGTCACCCACGACCGCGCTCTGCTCAAGAAACTGGCCACCCGCATCGTCGAGCTGGACCGGGGACGGCTCACCAGCTGGCCAGGCGATTACGCCACCTATCTTGCGAAACGCGAGGAGATGCTCAATGCCGAGGCGGCCCAGAACAGCCGCTTCGACAAGAAACTGGCCCAGGAGGAGGTCTGGATCCGGCAAGGCATCAAGGCGCGCCGCACCAGAAACGAGGGCCGGGTCCGGGCGCTGGTCGCCCTGCGCAAGGAACGCGTCGCCCGCCGCGTCCAGAGCGGCACGGTGCGCTTGCAGCTGCAGGAGTCGGAACGCTCCGGCAAGCTGGTGGCCGCGGCCGAGGATGTCAGCTTTGCCTACGGCGGCGGCCCCATTGTCGCGGGCCTCACCACCACCATCATGCGCGGCGATCGGGTGGGCATCATCGGCCCCAACGGCGTGGGCAAATCCACCGTGCTCAAGCTGCTGCTCGGCGAGCTGGCCCCGCAGTCCGGTTCCATCCGGCATGGGGTGCGCGTCGAGACCTGCTACTTCGACCAGAACCGCGAGCAGCTCGATCCGGACAAGAGCGTGGCCGACAACGTGGCCGACGGCCATGACAAGGTCATCATCAATGGCCAGCCCCGCCACATCATCGGCTACCTCCAGGACTTCCTCTTCGCTCCGGCCCGCAGCCGTTCGCCGGTTTCAGTGCTTTCCGGCGGCGAAAAAAACCGGCTGCTGCTGGCCAAGCTCTTCACCAAGCCCTTCAACGTCCTGGTCATGGACGAGCCCACCAACGACCTGGACGTGGAAACTCTGGAGCTTTTGGAGGAACTGCTGCTGGACTACCAGGGCACCCTGCTCCTGGTGAGCCATGACCGGACCTTTTTGAACAACGTGGTCACCTCCACCCTGGTCTTCGAGGGCAACGGCCGGGTGGTGGAGTATGCGGGAGGCTACGACGACTGGCTGGCCCAACGCCAGGTGGCCCCGCCCCAGCCGTCGCCCGCCCGCCAGGAGAAGACCGAACAGAAGGAGCGGCCCAAAAGGGAAAGGGCCCCCAAGCTCACCTACAAGGAGGAGCGGGAACTGGAGGCACTGCCCGGGAAAATCGAGGGGATGGAGGCGGAACAGCAGGCGCTCTACGCCAGGATGGCCGATCCCGCCTTTTATCAGCAGGACCCCAACGGTCCCGTTGCCGCCAAGGATCGCCTGGCCGCGCTGGAAACCGAACTCGCCAGCGCCTACGAACGCTGGGAGGCCCTTGAGGCGATCCGCGAGGGCAGTGCATGACCATCATCCTCATCGCCGCCATGGCGAGGAATCGGGTGATCGGCCGAGACAACGCCCTGCCCTGGCGCCTTGCCGGCGAGCTGGCCCGCTTCAAGGCCATAACCATGGGGCACACCCTGGTCATGGGACGCAGGACCTTCGAATCCATCGGCAGGCCGCTGCCCGGCCGCAAGATGGTGGTGGTGAGCCGCCAACCCGGCTACGCCGCCCCTGGCTGCCTGGTGGCCGAAAGCCTCAATGCGGCCCTGGCGCTCTGCCAGGATGACGACAAGGTCTTCATTGCCGGCGGCGGTCAGCTCTATACCCAGGCCCTGCCCCTGGCCGAAGAGATCCTGCTCACCATCCTAGAGCGCGATGCCGAAGGAGATGTCTTTTTCCCCGAGTTTGACCAACGCCGCTTTGTCGAACTCTCCTCCCAGCGGGTGCTGGACGACAGCGAACCATACCTGCTCGTCCACCTGCGCCAGCGCCACGATTGACCAGAGCGGGTGCCGCGCCCGGTTCAATCGTGGCCAGACGCCGGCTCCTGCCCGTCCTCCGTCTCCATCAGCTCCGGATAGAGCTGCTTCATGCAACCCGGACAGATCCCATGGGTGAATGACGCATCGGTATGCGTCTGGATATAGGTTTCGATCCGGTCCCAATAGCCCTGATCGTTTCTGATCTTCTTGCAGGATGAGCAAATGGGCAACAGGCCTTTCAGGGTCCTGATGTTGGCCAGCGCCTCGCTCAGTTCCCTGGTCCGCTCCTGCACCATCTCCTCCAAACTGTCCCGATGCAGCCGAAGGTGCTCCGACATGGTGTTGAACGCCTCGGCGAGTTCCTGAAACTCCCTGTTGCTTACAACCTCGATCCTCTCCCCCAGATGTTTCTCCTCCGCCGCGATGAGCAATGCCTTGTCCCGGATGACCTGCAGCGGTTTCGCGATGAAGAAACGGTGCAGGAGCGACAAGGCCGCCGCCATCAGGAACAGGGCAAGAACCAGAAACCAGGAGAGTCTGAGGCTGAAGCGGTCTGCCTCCGCATACTCATCGGCCAAGGGAATGCGGATGGAAACCGCGGAGATGGTTTGGCCATGCTGCCTGGTAAAACTGCGTTCGGCGCCGTAGATGTCCACCAGCCCCTTTGGGGCTTTGTCCGGAGTACTGTGGCACCTGAGACAGGCCTCCTGCATGGTCTCCCCCCGGCGGAGCACGACGAAAAATGGTTGCCCATCAAGCTCCAGGACGGTGGAGCGCAGCTCCAGGGCCGGATCGTTGTTCAGCTCTTTGATGAAATCCCGTTCGTAGGCAGTGGCCTCGTTCTCCGGCGATCGGGCATTGATGGCGCATTCCTTGAGATAGTACGCGCCGTTGTTCCTGGCGGAAAAATAACGGTGCATGATGCGGTTGGCATGGGTGGAGGACATCCAGACCGGATCGAAGTACCCAGCAGGGCGGCTCTTGTCCGTAAGCGCAAAGATCGCCGGCTTGAGGTCGTTGCTGAAGTAATCATGGGTGGCCATGGTGCGGTCGAGGATGATCTTGGCCTTGCTCTGGGCATCGGCAAGCGCCCTCTCTCGCATGGTCTCGCGCACCAGGACCACGACAATGGCGGAAGTCAGCAGGAAGAAAAGAAGAATGCCGCCGACCACATATGTGGAAAGCGAATGACGACCATCAACTGTATTGTGTTTCATATCACTCTCTCATGAACCGCGTTTAAACAATTCTACAGTTGAAACAAAATCAACGTACAGCGTTTTTTTCTCCCGAATACCGTCCATGAGGCCAACTTGCTGTTACGACAGAAAAAAAGACTCTCCATGCATGGAGCCTACGAATAGGAATTGCCAATTCCATCAAAAAAACGTATAGTTATGTTTCAGATACAAACAACGGCACTTCGCCGACCCTGCCCCAACCTCCACGATGACCACAACTTCCATGACATCGCCCTCAGCACAGGACAATCCAGCCAGGGATCAGCTGCTCCAGCTCTTCATCCAGGCCAACCAGAAAAGTTTGCCCGCCATGGCTGAGCACGTCATGGAGTTGATTTTTCAACTGGGCGAATCGCGGGTCACGGTTCAGGAACTCACCAATACCATCCTCAAGGATTATGCCCTTACCTCCAAGATATTACAATTGGTGAACTCGGCCTATTATTCCGGGGGCACCCCCATCAGCACGGTTTCCAGGGCCGTCACCGTTGTGGGACTGGAGGCGATGCGGCAGCTGGCCACCGCCATGGCCCTGCTCGACGAATTTCTCAAGCAAGGTGCGGAACATGCCGAGATAACCAAGCATTTCTCGTTGTCGCTTGTCAGTGCCACCATGAGCCGACTCTACTGCGAGGAGGCACGCCCCAACCTCTCCACGGAAGAAGCCTACCTCTGCACCTTGCTGCACAGGCTGGGCGCCCTGGTCGTTTTGGTCTATCTTCCGGATCAATACTGGCGGGTTGCCCAGCTCATCCGTCAAGGCTATTCTGAGGACTACGCCAGCGGCCTGGCCCTGAACGGGATGACCTTCAACCAGATCGGCAGGGAGGTTGCCACATACTGGAATTTCCCAAAACGCACCGTGGCCTGCATGGATCCCGTCCCTTCCTGCCCTGTCTCCGGCAACTGTGACGCCTTTCTGCTGCTGCACAATCTCGTGGTGTACAGCAACACCCTCACCTCCACCTTTTTCAATGGCACCGACCTGGATTTCGCCGAGCTGGTTCTTCGCTTCGGACCTCTCCTTGACCTGGACAGGACGCAATCCATGGAGCTTCTTGACCGCGCCATTGGCATCTGCGAAAATTTCACGCCTGCCATCAACGAGTCGCTGGGAAAATTGCAACGCCAGCGCGACCAGCGCATCGTCGCCAACTGACCCATACTTTTCTCCGGAAACATCTTGTTCCGCTCCGCTTGATTGCCCATCCGTCCGATTCCGCCGCGCCATGCGACTTCCCGCTTGATCTTGGTATGACTTTGTAATACGATGTTTCCCATTACAGAGGAGGTGGGCATGGGAAACAAAAAACAGGAGATCATCACCTTCAAGGTGGACGGTGCCTTGGCCGACGCGCTCCGGCAGGTGCCCAACCGCTCGGAGTTCATCCGGGCCGCCATCCTTGACGCCCTGGAGAACGGCTGCCCACTCTGCCAGGGAACCGGTCTGCTCACCCCGGCCCAGAAAAAACACTGGGGAGAGTTTCTCGCCAATCACAGCCTGACCACCTGCAAGGAATGCAAGGCTGTTCACCTGGTCTGTCCCGCCCAGGAGGAAACATGCCAGCACTGACCCCCAGGCCCTCACCATCACCCTGGTTGCCGGCCCTTCTCCTGACCGCCATGCTCCTGTCGTTCTGGGGCTCTTCCTGCCTGGCCGCCGAAAAAACCAGGGTGTACGTCACGGTGCCCCCCCAGGCCTTCCTGGCCAAACAGCTGACTGACGGCGAGGAGGTGGAGGTGCTCACCCTGATCGGCAGGGGCCAGGACCCGCACACCTTCGAGCCCACTCCTCGCCAGGCCGCGGCCCTTGCCGCCGCCCGCATTTTTTTCACCGTGGAGCTGCCCTTTGAGCGGCAACTGGTGAACAAGGTGCGGGCTGGCAACCCGTCGCTCAAGGTGGTGGACACCACCAGCGGCATTTCCCACCTGCCCATGACCGATGACCACCACCACGGCGGCGCGGCGCACGACGTGCATGGCGCCGAATCCCAATGGGACCCCCATGTCTGGATGACCCCCGCCAACCTGCAGCGGATGGCCACCGTCATGGCCACTGCCCTGGGCGAGGAGATGCCGGCGCGGCGTCAGGCCATCGACCGCAATCTGGCAGCCCTGGACGAGGAGCTTGCCGGCCTCGAGCGCCGGATCACGGCGCGGCTCTCGCCGCATCGAGGCAAGACCTTCTATGTCTTCCATCCTGGCTTTGGCTACTTTGCCAATGCCTTTGGACTGACCCAAAAAGCGGTGGAAACCGGCGGCAAGACCCCTTCCCCCAGACAGATCGCCACGCTGATCCGGCAGGCCCAGCAGGACCGGGTGCGGGTCATCTTCGTCCAGCCCCAGTTTGACACCAAGAGCGCCGCCACCGTGGCCAGCGGCATCAACGGCTCGGTGATGCCCATCGATTCCCTGGCTGAGAACGTCACGGAGAATCTTGACCGCATCGCCACCGCCATCGCTGAATCCATGCCATGAACCACGCCGCCACCCCACCCGCGGTCATCATCCGCGACCTTGACTTCGCCTACAACGGCGCGCCGGTGCTCGCCGGGGTCAACCTGGAGATCCCCAGGCTCGACTCCCTCTGCATCGTCGGTCCCAACGGCGGCGGCAAGACCACCTTGCTCAAGCTGCTCCTCGGCCTTCTCTCCCCCCAGCGTGGCGAGGTGCTGGTCTTTGGTCAGCCGCCGACCGAGGCGCGGCTGCGCATGGGCTACGTGCCGCAGCACGCCCAGTACGACCCCCAGTTTCCCGTGACCGTCTTCGAGGTGGTGCTCATGGGCCGCCTCGACCGGGTGCGCCTGGGCCGCTACACCAAGGCGGATCGCGACGCCGCCCAGACCGCTCTTGCCGACATGGGGCTTGCCGGCCTCGGCAACCGCCTGTTTTCCGAGATCTCCGGCGGCCAGCGGCAGCGGGCCCTCATCGCCAGGGCGCTGGCCGCCTCGGGCGATCTGTTGATCCTGGACGAACCCACCGCCAACATCGACGCCGCCTCGGAGGAGCACCTCTTCGAGATCCTGGAGCGGCTCAACCAGCGGATGACCATCATGCTGGTCACCCATGATGTGGGCTTTGCCTCGAAGTTCTTCAAATCCATCGCCTGCGTCAACCGGCGGGTGGCGATCCACCCCACCAGCGAGCTGACCGGCGACCTGATCCGCGACATGTACGGCGGCGACATCCGGATGATCCGCCACGACCATCGCTGCGCCGAGGAAGGACACTGCTCCCATGGAATTTCTTGACGCCCTCTCCGACCCGGCCATCCCCTTTCTGCGCTACGCGCTATTGGCCGGACTCCTGGCCAGCCTCTCCTTCGGGGTCATCGGCACCTACGTGGTGGCCCGCCGCATAACCTACATCGCCGGCGCCATCTCCCACTGCGTGCTGGGCGGCATCGGGGCCGGTCTCTTCCTGGAGCACCGCCTGGGGATCACCTGGCTCGGCCCCCTCTCCGGCGCGGTAATCTCCGCCCTGGTGGCCGCCATCATCATCGGCCTGGTCAACCTGCACGCCAAGCAGCGGGAGGACACCGCCATCGGCGCGCTGTGGTCCATCGGCATGGCGGCCGGCCTGCTCTTCATCGCCAAGACCCCAGGCTATGTTGAGCCGATGAGCTACCTGTTCGGCAATATCCTGCTGATCTCCAAAACCGATCTCTGGCTGGTGCTGGCGCTGGACGCGCTGGTGGTGGGGACGACCCTGCTCTTCTACCACAAGTTCCTGGCCGTCTGCTTTGACGAGGAGTACGCCCGGCTGCGCGGCATGCGCACCCAGCTGCACTACCTGCTGCTGCTCTGCCTCACCGCCCTGACCGTGGTGCTGCTGGTCCGGGTGGTGGGCATCGTGATGGTCATCGCGCTCCTGACCCTGCCGGCGGCGGTGGCTGGCAACTTCGCGCGGGGGCTCTGGCAGATGATGGTGATCGCCACCCTCTGCTGCATGGCCTTCATCAGCGCCGGCCTGGCCATCAGCTTCAGCCAGGATCTGCCCAGCGGCCCGGTGATCATCGTGCTGGCCGGACTCGCCTACCTGGCGGTGATCAGCGCCAAGCGCTTGTTGCCGCGCCAACGGAGCCAAACATGACTATCGCCAGCCCCGACAAGAGCCAGGAAACCACCATCGTGGTCTTCCAGGAGCGCGGCTCCGGCAACCGCAAGATCGGCGGCATCGAGCGCTACGGCAAAAACATCCGGATCAGCCGGGTGATCGACATCGATGCGCCCCTGCCCGGATTCATCGACGCGCCCGAGGAGTACATCCCCGACGACTTTGAGGGCGACCTGGCGCTCAGCTTCCTGCGCCACCCAGACCTGCTGGCCTGGCTGGCCGAGTTGTGCCGCAGAAAAGGGATGCCGCTCATCGCCTCGGGCAAGAAAGCGGCAGGGGCGATCACCCCCTTCACCTGCTGCGGCCTGGTGCAGCGCGCTGGGCTCGGCCGGTATGGCGAGCAGTTCGGCCTGCCGGAGCTGGAGGTGCGGCTGGACCAGGAGCAGCGCATTGTTTCAGCGCGGGTGGTGCGCGGCGCCTCCTGCGGCGCCACCTGGGAGGCCCTGCAAAAGCTGGTGGGCCAGCCGCTGGCCGAGGCGCTGGTCAACTACGCCCGCGAGGTGCAGTACCTCTGCCAGGCCGACCCCAGCGGCTTCGATCCGGTCACCGGCAAGAGCCCGGTCCACTACGCCGGCCACGTCCACGCCAGCGCCCTCAGGAAGGCGGCGGGACTGGAGGGAGTGGACAAGGAATGACTCCCCTCCCTCCCGCCGCAAGCATAACGCGTTTTCCCCGCTGATCCAAGACAAGCTCCGGCTGTGAGCCTCTCCGCGCCCGGGCGAGGGGATCTTCCCATCCTGGCGAAAAGGCTGGCAGGCGCGATTACCCTGTGCTATCCCGCTTAAGCCCCCCTTTCCCCTCGAAAACGGGCATCATCTAAAATAGTCATGATTTAATCTGGCCAGGCGAGATCGTAACTGACGCTACGCCCTTTCCCCGGATTTTGGACCAACATCTTTTTGTTGAGCAGGTCGTTGATTTCACGATAGCTTGTTGCCCGGCTGGCCTTTGTCATTCCCACATACTTCCTGGTGGTCAGGCCTCCGGCGAAACCGCCCGGGCCTGTATCGAGTAGGCGGTTTACCACCTTCCGCTGCCGGTCTGTCAGCGGAACCGTCCGGTGTCGCTCCCAGAACCGTGCCTTTTGAAGCACCCTGGCGATCAGCGAATCGGAACGGGCGATGGCCCGCTCGAAACAGCCGAGAAACCATGTCAACCAAGCGGTAATATCAAGATCCCCTTTCTGAGTTCTCTCCAGGATCTCGTAATACGCCTCGCGTTCCTCCATAATCTGCGCGGAGAGGCTGTAATAGCGGACGGACTGTTTTTCGTCCTGGGCCAGGGCCATGTCGGTTATCGCCCTGGCAAGGCGGCCATTGCCGTCCTCATAGGGATGGATGGTCACAAACCAGAAACTTGCAATGGCCGCGCGAAGGATGCCGTCCAGCTTCCCCCGGCTTTCCTCCCACCAGGCAAGAAATTGCCGGACCTCCCTGGCCACCTCTCTCCCCGGCGGCGCCTCGTAGTGGACCTGCTCCCGGCCGTGCGGACCGGAAATGACCTGCATGGGGGACTCGCCCCGAAAGCCGCCAACCACGATACGGTGCAGTCCTGAGTAGCCAGTGGGGAAAAGGGCCGCTTGCCAGCCATGCAGTCTCTCCACCGTCAATGGTTGGTCATAGTGCAAGGTGGCATCAATAAGAATATCAACGAGCCCCTCGGTATAGCGATCTTGCCGGAGCAAGCCGGCATCCTCCAGACCCAGCCTCCTGGCCACCGAAGACCGCACCGAATCCGAATTGAGATTTTGGCCCTCGATGGCTGAGGTCTGCAGCACCTCGGCCGCCAAGACCTCGGCCTGCGCCTCAAGTCCCATTGCTATGCCGAGAGAGGTCACTCGCCCGAGCAGTTGCCCTCTTTTGAAATTGCATTGGCACAAGGCATCAAGCAGGCTCTCGCCACGCCAGGCAAAAAGCGGCCACTTCTGTTGTTGCCATATATAATGAACCATTTACGCCTCCTAATCGCTTCATATTTTGAGTCGATTATAAAGCAGAAACGATTCACATGCAACTTCTGGTGACGTGATGCCGGACGGCTCCTCGCGGGCGCCCTCCGAAGTGAAACCAGTCTGATCACCATGACCATGCATGGCATGATTAATGAGCAGCGGCAACAAGACCCCTCCCTGCCGCTGGGCATGATCCCGATGCGCATGCCGGTTCTGAGCTACGGCGGGGACGGCCTGCGCTTCACCGACATCGACCCGCTCACCGGCGTTCAGAGAAACCCTTCCCTGCGCTACGACGTCCATGGCGCCCCATACAACGCCACGCCCGGCAGCCCGGAATCGTTCCGCTCCCTGGGCGAGGCAATCCTCCTCTCCGCGCTGGCGCGCAGCGCCATCGCGCCGGAATGGGAAGCGGAAACCATGTTTCGGCAGATTCAGTTCTCTGCCCCGGAGATGGGCCTGACCGAGGAGGAACGAGCCGGACGAACGGACGGCCTTGCTCCCGCGGTTACCGGCGACACCCAGACGTGGCGGCCGGTGGTGCTCGACCTGGACGCCCATGACGGCGAGATCAATACCATGCCGGACCCGAAGGAGCTGCTGGACCATGCCGCGCAGGAGGCACTTTCCACAGCATCGGCGATATAGGATTTTACAGGCGCAATTACCCTGTGCTATCCTGGATCAAAACACCATTCATCTGAAAGGCGTCCCGCTGGCGCCATCATACCAAAACACGCCCTTGCCGCCACGGCGGCAAGGATTCCAAGGGGGGGATATGCGCTGTTTTCGGCCACAGCATCGTTCCGTGCATTCCGGATTCTTCTTCTTTTCCCAAAGCGGCTTCGTGCCGCGCTCTTTCCCGCGCCTGGCAATGGTGGCGTTGCTGTTGCTCGTTTTACTGGTCTCGTGCAGCGTCGCTGAGGCGCCGCTGACGGAGCCGGCGGATATCGCCGCCAAGGCGCAGCGGATGCGGGAGGGCGCTCCCAAGACCCCGGAGGAGCTGTTGTTGATGCTCAAGGAGTTCATGGAGCATGAGCCGAAGGACCCGCTCCGGTTCATGGAGCGGCTGTCCGGCACGGCCAGCGAGGAGTGGGCAACGGAGAATGGCGGTGACTGGCGGCAGAAGTTTGCGTGGTACTCGAACGTCATCTATGGGGGCGGAGGGCTGGGAAAGGCGATGCGGATACCGACACCCTATATGGTCAGTTTCAATTTTAGCCACGGCGCATATTACCGCACTACCTTTACCAGCAAGCTAAGCGAGGTGAACGTTTCTCGCTTCGACAAGGCGTTCCGTCTGACCCCCCAGATAACTAGAAATATCCTTGGTGCGCCTTTCCTGGAAAGGGTTCACCTGCCAGACCCGTACCATGATGGTCTACGCTACGGTGACGTTTTCTTGGTGTACTATTTTTACCGCATTGGGGAATTCGAGATACAGTTAACCTATCCGACGGAGGGTTACCCCCCTCAGCCGATCCACCCGGATGCGGCATACAAACCCGCCGTGCGCTCAGAAGTCGGCAACATGCAAAGGTTTCTCAAGGAATTTAAAAACCACAAGGATTTTACCGCGAAAAGCATATGGATCTCCCGCCTCATCAGGGAAAAGTAACGATATGTAACCTGAATAAGGAGCGCACGTCACATGACAACCGAAGCAACCTCACAACAGCCGACGGACATCCGCCTTTCAACCGACACCACGCCCTTCGCGGTGACCCATCCGCTTTTCTCGGAACTCAGGGCCAAGAGTCTGGAGTTGGGCATGACCCTCGACCAAATCGACGCCCAGATCGAGCTACTCAACCAGTCGCCGCTGGCCGTGGCCCTCCTGCATACCTACGAGGAGCGTACCCGGGGTAAACGACGAGACCCCGTAAAAACAGGGTCAGGTCTAGCAATCACGCAACACGCCTGATCCGAAAGCCATATCCTCCTGGCCTCGACGAAATGCGCTGCACAAGCGCAACTGGCCTGTGCTCTCCCCCTCCTCCAGCCTACCGGCTACTTCCTGGCAATCTTCTTGAAATTCCGCACGAAATCAAACAAGGTGCGCACGCCGATACCGGAGGGCCCCTTGGGGATGTAGGGCTTTTCGGTGAACGACCAGGCAGTGCCGGCGATGTCCAGGTGCGCCCACGGGGTATCGCCGACAAACTCTCCCAGGAAGGCGGCTCCGGTGATGGTGCCGCCGCTGCGGTCGCCTACGTTCTTGAGATCGGCGATCTCGCTTTTGAGCTGCTTGGTGTATTCCGGCCCCAGGGGCAGGCGCCACAACGGCTCGCCGCTGCGCTCGCCGGCAGCCAGCAGCTGCTCGCACAGCGGGTCGCTGTTGGAGAGCAGGCCGGTGCGGTGGTGACCGAGCCCCACGATCACCGCACCGGTGAGGGTGGCCAGGTCGATGGCCAGGTCGGGCTTGTAGGTGGCGATGCCGTAGGCCAGGGCGTCGGCCAGGATCAGACGGCCCTCGGCGTCGGTGTTCACCACCTCCACGGTCTTGCCGCCATATTGGGTGATGAGGTCGCCGGGTTTCACCGCCGCGGGCCCTGGCAGATTCTCGGTGGCCGGCACCATGGCCACCAGGTTCACCCCCTTGAGCCGCGCCTCCGCCACCGCCTGCATGGCGCAGAGCACCGCCGCGCCGCCGCACATGTCGTACTTCATCTCCTCCATGCCGCTGCCAGGCTTGAGGGAGATGCCGCCTGAATCGAAGGTGAGCCCCTTGCCCACCAGCAGAATGGTGGGCGCCTTGGCCGCGGTGTGGTACTCGACGATCACCAGCTTGGGCGGCTGGGCCGACCCCTGGTTGACCGCGAGAATCCCGCCCATGCCCAGCTGCTGCATCCGCTCCCTGTCGAGCACCGTGCAAACGAGGCCATGGGAGGCGGCCAACCGCTCGCCGAACTCGGCAAAATGATTCGGGGTCCAGTGGTTGGCCGGTTCATGGGCCATGTCCCGGGCCAGGCAGGCCGCCCGGGCGGCGATGCTGCCCAGCTTGAGGGCGGACTGCACCCCGGCGCCCTTGCCGGCGAAGAGGACGATCTCCTTGAGGGCCGAAGGAGGGGCATCCTCCTGGCCGTTGGTCTTGTACTTGCGGAAGGAGTACGCGCCGAGGGTGAGTCCTTCCGCCAGCGCCTCGGTCAGCTCGGCAACGGGGAAGCCGCACTTTTCGGGCGCCACCACCATGATCCGCTTGGATTTGCCCTTCTGCGCCGTCGCGGCGATGGTCCCCCCGGCCTTGCGGAAAAGCTCCCTGGACAGAGGATCCTTGCCCAACCCCACCACCAGCACCCTCTTGGCGCGCGGCGACGCGGAGGCGGCCGGATCGGGATAGTGGAGGATGGTCTCGCCCTCCTTGCCGGAAAAATCGCCCGCGGCGTGCACCCGGCGGATCAGGCTGTCCACCACCGCATGGCCGCTGGCGGGCGCGCCCCGCTTGGGTTGACGCACGCAAAAGGCCACCAGATCGCCGCCATACTCAAGCGGCGCGACATTGCTCAGTTTCAACATGGCGAATACTCCAGAATGATGGAATCGGGATCAGGAACGAACAGAGTAACCGAGCCCTGGAGGCAATTGCAACCGAATCCGGGGTCAGGCGGCGATGGAGATGTCCCGCTGCTCCACCAGGGCCTGCGCGAAGGAGAGCCACTCCTCGACCGGGTAGGTTCTGGGCAGGGAGCCCAGGCCGGTGGTGATCCGGTCGCCGAACTCCGCCTGCATGAGACAGCGGTCGGCGATGGCCACATACAGCGGCACCCCGCTCAATGAGTGGAAAGGCTGGCTGTGGTTGGCGGCCACGTCGACCATGACCAGGGGCAGGTTCCACCAGAGCAGCAGGGCGCTGCCCAACTCCAGATGGGAGATGCCGAAGGCCTGCTCCTCCACCTCGGTGGCAAACAGATCGTAACGGGCCATGAAGGAGGGAGAGTCGCGCAGGCGCTTGTCCAGGGAGGACAGAAAGACCAGCTTGCCGATATCATGAAGCAGCCCGGCGGTTATCGCGGTATTTTCCTCACCGGGCTCAAGGACACGGGCGATGGCGCCGGCCAGCCTGCCGCACTGGATGCTGTGCTCGATGATCCGCAGGGCGTGGGCGTGAAAACGCTTGGGGTAGTGAAAGTGGTTGACCGCCGCCAGGAAGAGCGCCATTTTTCGGGTGCGGGCAAGCCCGAGGAAACTCACCGCCCGGTGCACCGAATCAATGGAGGCGCCGGTTCTGAAGAGCGCCGAGTTGGCAAGCCGCAGCAGACGGGCGGAAAGAATGGGGTCCTGTTCGATGATCCCGACGATGCTCCCCAGCGAGCAGCTGGAGTCGTGCAGGCAGCGCTCCAGCTCCTGCAACACCCTGGGCAGCAGGGGCAGCCCCTGGCCGTGCTGCATGAACTCCCAGCAGTTGCGAAGCCGGATCCGGGAACGTACCGCCAGGTCATGCTCGATGGCGGCGACCATGGCCTCGCCAAAGGGCAGGGAGAAGCCGCGATGGACAAGGCCGGATGCCTCCAGCCGCGCCAGGGCGGTCAGGTCGGCCTGTTCGGAAAAAACCAGTCGGATGGCGCTTGGACAGCGGGACTGCAGAAACCGGAAAAACCCTCGCTCCGCAAGCCCGGGCAGCCGCAGGTTGCAGAGCACCACATCCGGCATCACCCCGGCGACGAGGTGTTCGAATTCACTTATCGAGGCACAACGATAGAGAAAATGGGGTAGATGCCGCAGGAGGCGGATGGCCTCCTCGGCGCTGGAATGGCAGTGATCTACCACAAAAACCGAATACTTCTTCATGTCACCATACACAGTTACTGCACTGACCAAAGGACAGCGCGGCCCTGGAGCCCGGTGCTCTGAAAAATTGAAGTGGTTCGGTGTTTCGTGCTATGCTTTCAGCACCCTTTTGTGGAGGCTTGAAGGAGATATTTCCCTATACTATGGGGACTACCCCTTACGCAACAAAAAATCCTTCTACAAATCAGAGTGTTGCTTTTTAATCCTCAAAGCGGGCGCGCACTGCGCCCGCCATCCCTCCGGAGGCACCCGTGCTTTGGCAACTCTTTGTGGCTGCTGGCCTTGCCATTGGCTTTTCCGCTCTTTCCAACATCTTCGAGGTGGCGCTCTATTCGCTGCCCATCAGCCACATTGAAATCATCAATTCCCAGCACCGCCGGATCGGCCGCGTCCTTCTGGAACTGAAACGGGACATCCACCGGCCGATCACCGCCATCCTCACCCTCAACACCATCGCCAATACCGCCGGCGCGGCCATCGTGGGCGCCATGGCGGTGGAGGCCTTCGGGGAAGGCAACGTGGTGTGGTTTTCGGCGGTCTTCACCCTGATCATCCTGTTCTTCTCGGAGATCATCCCCAAGACCATGGCCGCCACCTACTGCCGTGAGCTGGCGGTATGGATCGCCCTCCCCATCCAGTTGCTCACCCGGATCATGACCCCGATGGTGCTTATCATCCAGGCGCTGGCCAAGCTGCTCCCGTCGCGGGGCGACGGCCTTCTGGTCTCGGCGGCGGAAATCCAGGCGCTGGCGCGCCAGAGCCACCGCTCCGGCGAGATCAGCCTGCAGGAACGGCGGGTGATCACCAACATCCTCGATCTCAAGGAAAAGAGTGTCCGACAGGTCATGACCCCCATCACCGTGACCACCACCCTCGCCGCCGAACAGACCGTGGAGGAGGCCATGACGAGCCGCGAACTGTTCAGCGCCCACAGCCGCCTGCCGGTCTACCTCCGCGACCAGGATGACATCGTCGGCATCGTGCTGCGCCGCGACCTGCTCAGCCACGCCGTGGACCAGCGGCAAACCGTGCTGCGGGAGATCATGCACCCGGCCCACTTCGTTCCGGAGACCGCCCGCCTCTCCAGCGTCATGGTCGAGTTCTTCGAAAAACACAGCCACCTGTTCGTGGTGGTGGACGAGTATGGCGCGGTGACCGGCGTGGTGAGCCTGGAGGATGTGATCGAGGAGATTGTCGGCCGGGAGATCGTCGACGAAACCGACCGGGCCACCGATCTGCGCGAGCTGGCCAAGCGCAAACGCCGGCCATTGGGGCTCAGGCTGGGCGGTTCAGAAAATGACCGTCAGGTAGAGGACCAGCAGCAGGAAAATCAGTAGGTTGATGCCCAGGAAGTTCCGGAAGCGCACCATCCCCTCGAAATCGTTGAGACAGAGCTGCCAGAGGATGTAACAGCCGGCGATGGAGCCGTTGAGCATGAAGAAGGCCGAGAGGATCTGCACCGGGAAATCGGGAATGACAAAGGCCAGCGACTCCAGAAACGGCAGGCTGAACTGCCTGCCGAAGGTGGGGATGAAATCGCCGATCCCCCTGGCGAAAAAGGACAACCGGTAGACCAGTTCGCCGGTGAAGGCCATGGGGATCAGGATGGGAACCATGGGTGAGAAACGGCCGAACAGCGGATCCTCGCCAATGCCGAACAGCCTGGAGCCGGAACGGATGATCCCCAGGATGACGGCAAAGCCGACCAGCAGCAGCAGGCTGAAGAGCAGGGCGTCGGGCCAGCCGAAGATGGCGGTCGCATGGGCGTACACCTCCTTCTTGCGCAGGAAGCGGGCAAGCTGGGACCCGATCAGAAAGGGAACGATATAGGTGCAGGTGATGTAGCGCCCCTTGTTGCGGATCAGCTCCGAGTAGGGGTTGCGCAACAGCAGCTGCGGGGAATCCCTCTCGCAGAGCGGCAGGCAGTGGCCGCACACCAGGCAGTGCAGGTTGTTCTGCACGCTGTAGGCGCCCAGGTAGACCGGACAGCCCCGCTTGCCGTCGCCGCCCCGCTTGCAGGCGAAGTTTTCACAGCCGCGACACTTCTCATGGTCCGGACGGAACTCGGTGATGGAGAGGGTGGCGGCCGCGCCACTGATGCGGCCAAGCGGGCAGAGATGCCGGCACCAGGCCTGCCCAGGGAAAAGCAGGGCAAGCAGGGCCGCGCCGAAGACGATGGAAAGGACGAACCAGGAGGTGCCCACCGGCGACCGATCCAACCCCCCCACCACCTCGATCCAGATGATCAGGGCCAGCAGGATGACCGAGATATACACCCCGTACTTCTGGAGCCACTTGGGCACGCTCCAGGAAAGGGTGATCCCCCGGCGCTGCAGAAAGACCCCCAGCCCGGGGAATGGGCAGATGCCGCACCACATGCGGCCAACAAAAAACCAGCTCAGGACGATGGTGGGCCAAATCAGCCCCCAGGAGAGGAAAACCGCCACGTTGCGGGAAGGATCGCGGGGGCCGAGCAGCCCGGAAAGGACCACCAGCACGAAGAGGACATCGCCGGCGGTGCGCAGATAGGCATAGTGGTGGCGCGCCGCCAGGAAGCGCCTGATGCCGGGGAACACCCGGAACAGGTCGAGCCGCTGTTCGTCAACCGAGATGAGGCTGCGCAGGGCGCGGGTCCACCAGGTCAAGTCGTCACGTCCTCTCTCAGGAATCTCCCAGAATTCCGCATTGAGAACCCAGGATTCAGATTACAGTGTAATACCATCCATTCAGAATTCTGACTCCAGAATTCTCTTCGTGATGATCTCTCCGCCACCGGATACACCATTGCATACAATGCGATCCTGCGCCGGCAGGAGTTTCTCACGACACCTCTTCCAGAATCGCCCGCAGTTCCATGCGACGGCCGTCCCGCTCGATGGAGAGGCGCACCTCGTCGCCAACCTTGTAATGCTCCATCACGTCACGCAATCCGTCGTAGGAACGAACCTGCTCCCCTTCCACCGCAAGGATCACGTCGCCGAGCACCAGGCCGCCCGCCACCCGGCGGGTGCCGCGCAACCCTGCCGCCTCTGCCGAGCTGCCCGGCTGGACATTGACGATCAACACCCCCTCCACCCCCACCCGTTGGGCAAGCTGTTCGTTGGCCACCGCGATGCCAAGGCCGGGACGGATGATCCGCCCATGCCGGATCAGTTCCGGCACCACCTGGTTGACCGCGTCCACCGGCACCGCGAAACCGATGCCGGCACTGGCGCCGCTGGGACTGTAGATGGCGGTGTTGACACCGATGAGGCGGCCGGCGCTGTCCAGGAGCGGCCCGCCGGAGTTGCCGGGATTGATGGCGGCGTCGGTCTGGATCACCCCCTGGATGGTGCGGCCGGTGGCGGACTCGATCTCACGCCCCAGGGCGCTGACAATGCCTGTGGTAATGGTCTGATCCAGGCCAAACGGGTTGCCGATGGCGAAGACCTTCTGCCCCACCAGCAGGTTTCCCGATTCCCCCACGGGCAAGGGTTGCAGCGTCTCAGCCGGGGCGTTGATCTTGAGCACCGCGATGTCCTTGTCCGGCGCCACCCCCACCAGGGAGGCCTTCCAGCTGGAACGATCGGCCAGGGTCACCTCCACGCGGCTCGCCCCCTCGATCACGTGGTAGTTGGTGACCACATGCCCTGCCCTGTCCCAGAGAAAACCGGAGCCGGTGCCCTGGGGGATCTCGGAGACGTTGAGGCTGAAGAGGTTGCGTCTGAGTTCGATGTTGGTGATGTAGACCACCGCCGGCGAAGCGGCCTGGAACAGCTCGATGGTGTTGCGCTCGTCCGCGGCGAGATCCCCCCGCGGGGTCACGGTGCGTGGGGCGGCGTCGGGATCGATGCCGGGCGGCCGCCGCTGGCCGAAGAACAGCCACCATCCCAGCAGGATGGCGACGAGCAGCACCAGGGAGGATACGCGTCGATCAGGCTTCACCGGGTTCATCCGCCGCGCCTAGAGGTTGAGCAAGACCTTGGCAACCAGAAAGTACACGGTTACTCCGAGCACGTCGATGGTGGTGGTGACGAAGGGGCCGGTGGCGATGGCGGTGTCGATGTTGAGCCGCCGGAACACGAGCGGCACCATGGTTCCCACCGTGGCGGCCAGAGTCATGGAGAAGAGGATGGCGCACCCCACCACCAGCCCGAGCAGCGGCGGGTCCAGGTAGCCGAAATGGGCGAACACCCCGAGGAAGACGCCATACACCGCGCCGAGCAGCAGCCCGACCCGCATCTCCTTGAAGATCAGTTTCCCCAGCGCCTGCATGTTGATGCGGCCGGTGGCGATGCCGCGCACCACGATGGTGCTCGACTGGGTGGCGATATTGCCGCCCATGCCGGCAATGACCGGGATGAAGGCGGCCAGGGCCAGCACCTTCTGCAGCTCGCTCTGAAAGGAAGTGATGATCAGGATGTTCACCACCCCGCCCAGCCAGGTGGCGAAAAGCCAGGGGGCGCGGGTCATGGCGTTCTTGAGCACCGGCTTGAGCAGGATCTCCTGGTCCTTGCCCGCGCCGGCCATCTGGAGGAACTCCTCGGTGGCCTCCTCGCGGATAACGTCGATGATGTCGTCCACGGTGACGATGCCCACCAGCCGGTACGCCGTATCCACCACCGGCACGGCCAGGAAGTTGTACTTGGAGACCAGGTGGGCCACCTCGCTGCTGGCCATGTCGGTGGTCACCGACACCACCCGCGGATTCATGATGTTCTTGAGCTGGCGGTATGGGGGGTGCATGAGCAGCTCACGCATGGAGAGGACGCCGCAGAGGTTGGCCTCGTCGCCATGGGTGATGTAGAGGTAAAAGGACATCTCCTTTTCCTCGCTGTACTCCTGGATCTTCTTGATGGCGTCGCCGACGCTCATCTCGTCGTCCAGGGCCATGAAGTCCGGCGACATCAAACCGCCGGCGGTATCGGGATCGTACTGGAGGAGTTCGTCCACCTCCTCGCGATCCGACTTCTCCATGCCCTTGCGGATCTCGTAGGCGACTTCCTCGGGCAGCGCCTCCAGGATGTCGGCGGCGTCGTCCTTGTCCATCTCCTTGATGATGGAGACCATGTACTGCGGGGTGAGGACCTCGACCAGCTCCACCATAATGGCCTGGTCAAGCTCGCTCAAAAACTCACTCACCTGAGAAGTTTGCGCGATGATGTTGAAGACGTTCTGGCGCTCTTCCGGGGGCAGATGGCGGAAGATCAGGGCAAGATCGGCGGGATGGGTCTTGTTGACGAGCTTGAGCAGATGATCGACGGCGTTGCGGCGGTTGAGGCGCCGAATGGTGTCGAGCAGCACCGTTGCCTCGTTGCCGATCAGCTCTCTTTTGCTGGCTCTCTTCATAGGCGGGCCCGCCCGGATCTTGGGATTAACAAAAACAATGCACGGGACGCACCACGAGTCCCGTGCGTCGCCAGGGCGCGGAACCTCTGGGAGGAGACGGCATAGTCACACGACTATAGCCTTTTCCCGCAAATCCCGTCAACCACTATGGCGCGGCCAAAAGGCGGCCATGACTCAGCGCAGCCAGTTGTTCAGCGCCTCCACAATCTTGGCGGCCTGATCCGGGCTCGAAATATTGAACTTGGACTGCGGCACATACTCGCCGTTGATCTTGCGATAGCGGCGGATGGAGTAACGGTCGGTGCTGTAGGCGCTGGTCTTGGCGTCCCACTGCTGGTAGCGAAACAGGATGGTCGCCCAGGCGCCCTTGGAGAGGATGACCTTGTCCAACTCCTTGACCATCAGCACCCCGTCCTCTTCATATTGGATGGTGACTTCCTCGACCTGCGATGCCATGCTCCCTCCCTGGCGGCCTGAAAGGGCCGCTTGCGTTGCCGGAAAATAAAAAGGACCAGGCAGGAGCGCCAAGTCCTCGTCAAGCAAAATGAGCGGGACGCCCCGAAACGAGCGCCCGACACAATATAGATCACATTACCCTATTTGCCGCGATTGTTCAATGCTCCTCTGCCGTGCGCCGGTCTTCTTTTCCCTCGGCTCCCCCCCTCCTTCCCCTTGCCCGCAGGCCTCTCCCCTTCCAGCACCGCCCGCTGGGCGCGCCGCTCGGTGTCCCGCCTGGCTACGGGGATGGGACGGCCGTTGTCCCGGTCGAGCCCGGTCACGAACATGGCGGTGGAGATGGTGCCCGGGGTGGGGGTGAAATCCTGGAACTGCCTCACCGCAAGGCCAAGCTCCCTGAGTCGCGCCGCCATCCGCTCCATATGGCCGGTTTCGCAGCCAGGATGCGCGGAGATCAGATAGGGGGTGCAGGTAAAGCGTACCCCCTCCCTGGCGGCGATCTTGCGGCACTGGGCAAGAAACTCGGTCAGCACCCCGGCCTCGGGCTTGTGCATCAACCGCAACACCTCCGTCTCGGTATGCTCCGGCGCGATCTTGAGCGCGCCCGGGGTGTGGCGCAGCAGCAACTCCCTGAGCAGGCGCGGCGTTTTGAGCAAGAGCTCCATCCTGAGCCCGGAGGAGACAAAGACATGCCGCACCCCTTCCACCCGGGACACCGCCTCGAGCAGATCCAGGAAGGCCTGCTCGTCGACCCGCAGAAAACGACAGACTTTCGGGAAGAGGCAGTCGCGGCGCCGGCAGGGTGTAGGGCTTGCGCAGGAGACGCCGAAGAGGTTGGCGGTGGGGCCGCCCAGATCGCTCACCGTGCCGTGGAAGTCCGGTTGACTGGCGAGCTGGCGCGCCTCGGCCACCACCGATTCCTGGGAGCGGCTCACCACCACTGCCCCCTGATGCCGGGTGATGGCGCAGAAGGAACAGTTGCCGCAACAGCCCCGCACGATGGTGATGGAGTCGCGAATCATCCGATAGGCCGGCACCTCGCCCGCATCGGGATGGGGTTTCCGGACAAAGGGCAGCCGGGCCAGCGCATCCAGTTCCGCCGTGGCCAGCGGCGCGGCGGGCGGATGCTGGATGACCCAGGCCGCCTGCTGCCGCTGCGCCACAACCTGGCCGGAGCCGGAACGGGCATGGCTATCCACCGCCAACTCCGCGCTCAGGAAACGGGAAACATCCTCCTGGATCTCCTGCCACGATGGAAGCAGCAACGGATCGGTCAGCGACGACTCCGCCAATTGCCGCTCGGTCAAACGCTGACAGGTTCCGGCGATCCCGCCAAGTCCCTCTCCCCGTTCGAGCCGGTGGGCGACCTCCAGCACCGCCCGCTCCCCCATGCCGTACACCAGCAAGTCCGCCTTGGCGTCGGTGAGCACCGACCCCCGCAGACGCTGCTGCTGAAAATCGTAATGAACGAACCGGCGCAGCGAGGCCTCGATCCCGCCAAGCACCACGGGAACCCCTGGAAAGGCGGCCCGGGCCAGGTTGGCGTACTGGATGGTGGCGCGGTCCGGACGCCGGCGCTCCTTGCGCTCCGCCTCCCCCCCGAAATAGGGATTGCCGCCGGGCGAGTAGTCGTCGCGGTCGCGGACCCGGCCGTTGCCGCTGTAGTTGGCCACCGCCGAATCGAGGTTGCCGGCGGTGATCCCGAAAAAGAGGCGGGGCCTGCCAAAGCGCTGAAAATCGTCCATCCGGTCATGCCGCGGCTGCGCCAGCAATGCCACCCGGTAACCGTGCGCCTCGAGCCAGCGGCCGATCAAGGCCACCCCGAAGGACGGGTGGTCCACATAGGCATCGCCGGTGACCAGCACCACATCAACCTGCTCCCAGCCACGCCGTGCCAGTTCCCGAGCCGTGGCAGGCAAAAAGGCTTGCTCTTCCGTGCTGGCTCTCATGGGGTTCCTCCAGATTGCTGGTCGATCCAGCGAAGCATCGCCTGCCTCACGGTTAAGCCGCCAACCGCCATACCCGCACCGCCCCATGACCTTGGGACGAGCAACCAACGGAAAAATGGGGCCAGGATTCCACAACCACGGTCATGTTTGTCTTGGTTGCATGTTTGCACCCTGTTCCTTTGTAAACCACGATCGCTGTGGTATAAAGGAAGATGAATGCCATCGGGCCACCTTTTCAGGCTTTTTTGCACTCTCTATCATGAAGGAGGAGATGCCATGCGCGTCGCCATCACCTACTGCTCGCAGTGAAACTACCTGCCCCGCGCCTCCAGGCTGGAGGCGGCACTCAAAGAGGAATTCAACGCCGAAGTGGAACTGATCGCCGGTTCCGGAGGCGTCTATGACATCACGGTGGACAACCGGCTGATCTTTTCCAAGAAGAGCGCAGGCCGTTTCGCCGAGCCCGAGGAAATCATCACCCTGATCCGGCAATCCGCCTGAACAGCGAGAATCCATGACCCCGTCCTCCCATCCCGAGGCCACCCTGTTCCTGCTCGCCAGCGGCGACGGCAACGAACAACGCTGGCGGCTGCACGGCAAGGATACCTACATCGTGGGCCGAGTCAAGGGCAGCGACATCGAGCTGCCCTTCTCCTGGGTTTCGCGCAAGCACGCCATGGTGCAGGCCGAGGAGAATGGCCGCCTCAACCTCATCGACCTGGGCAGTTCCAACGGCACCTTCCTCAACGGCAGACGGATCCACACCCCGGTCACCCTGCAAAACGGCGACTGCATCGGCATCGGCAACACCAGCCTCCTCTTCGAGCAAAAGGAAGAGGTCAGCCAGGCTGTCGTCGGCCCTGGCCCCGACCTGGACGAGATGACCGTCGCCTTTGTCCAGCAGGAGCTGATCACCATCCTGATTTGCGACATCCACGATTTCACCCGCCTTTCCGAGGTGTTGAGCGGCCAGCAGCTCTCCCAGCTGCTCCAGTACTGGACCGGGACAGTGAGCAGACTGGTGCATCAGCATGGCGGCATGGTGGACAAGTTCATCGGCGACTCGGTGATGGCCCTCTGGCCCGGCGCCGACCTGCACCGCAACCTTCGCCAGGCCCTGGGAGCCGCCCTGGCCATCAACCGTTTCACCCGTCGGCTCAAGGAGGAGATCCCTGCCCTGCCCTGGCCGCTCAGCATTGGCGCCGCGCTGAACACCGGCGAGGCGATGCGGGGGAACCTGGCCCAGAACGGCCAACACAACTACACGGTGGTGGGCGACGTGGTCAATGTCGCCTTCAGGCTGGAAGGACTCACCGATCAGCTGGAGGGATTGGATGTCTTGATCGGTGGGGAGTCCGCTGCCTATCTTGCCGACGAATCACGCTCTTTCAGCAAGCACCTTCTCCAGCTCAAAGGCAAGCAGGAGCCGGTGCATGCGCTGGGGTGCAGCTTCGAACAGCTGCAGGCCTATCTGGACGCCACCCCAGATCCCCAGGCCGGCCCCGACCAGGCACCATCCCGATGACCGATCCCAGCCAGACAGGGCCAGGCTTCATCATCGTCACCCACGGGGAGATCGGCAGCGCCTTGCTGGCGGTGGCCCGCTACATCCTCGGCAGGGAGCTTGCCCACTTTACGGCGGTATCGGTGCCCTTCATGGGCGGGCTTGCCGAGGTGATCCCTCCCGGCTCTCCAGCCCCTTTTGCCCAGCGCCAGCAGCTCATCGCCGAACGGATCCAGGCGGCGCGCGCCGTGGTGGACACTGGCGGCGGGGTGGTGGTGCTCACCGATGTCTTGGGCGGCACCAGCTTCACCACCGCCAGAGGGCTGCTCGGCCCCGAACAGGGGGTGGTGGCCGGGGTCAATCTGCCCATGGTGCTCAAGGCGGCGGAACTGCAAGGGCTTACGCCCGCCGAGGCAGCGGCCCAACTGGTGGAGCGCTCGCGCCGGGCCATTGTTGCAAGCCCCGGCCAGGGGCAGGCATAGCCCCTGCTACTCCCGCGCCCCGAACAGGGCGGTTCCCACCCGTACCAGGGTTGCCCCCTCCTCGATGGCCACCTCGAAATCCGCGGACATCCCCATGGAAAGCTCCACCGGCCCGTGTTCACCCAGGATTCCCTGGGCGACCAGTTCCTCGGCAAGAAGCCGCAAGCGGCGGAAATAGGGCCTGCTCGCCTCCGGCTCCTCGTTCCAGGGAGGCATGGTCATCAGGCCGCGCAGCCTGAGCCTGGGAAACTGGCGCAGACCGGCGCACAGCTCGGCGGCGTCCTCCGGGGCTACCCCGGACTTCTGCGCCTCGCCGCCCACGTTCACCTGCACCAGCACCTCCATCTGCCGGCCAAGCTCGACCAGCCGCCGGTCGATGGCCACGGCCAACTTCAACCGGTCCACGGTTTCAACGCAGTGAAACAGCTCGGCCGCCAGCCGGGCCTTGTTGCTCTGCAGGTGGCCGATACAGTGCCAGCAGGGGCCTGCGCCGACCTGGGCGATCTTGTCCGCGGCCTCCTGGAGATAGTTTTCGCCAAAGAGCGTCTGCCCGGCAGCCATGGCTTCCTGGATTACGGCCAAGGGCTGATGCTTGCTCACCGCCACCAGCCGGACCGACTGGGGATCGCGCCCTGCCCGCCGGGCCGCCGCCTGGATGCGCGCCTGGATCATGCGCAGGTTATCGGCAACACTCGCCATGATTTTTCACCCTTCCAGTCGGAACAGCCGTTTGGCATTGGCGGTGGTGGCCGTTGCCAGCTCGTCCAGGGAAATACCCCGAACCTGCGCCACCAGCCGGGCCGTATGCACCATCAGGGCGGGATGGTTGCGCTTGCCACGCATCGGCACCGGCGCAAGAAACGGCCCGTCCGTCTCAAGCAGCAACCAGTCCAGCGGGACCATCCTGGCCACCTCCCGCATGGCTTCAGCGGTCTTGAAGGTAACCACCCCCGGGATCGACACGAAAAAACCCAGGTCCAACACCCGCCTGGCAAGCTTTGTATCGCCAGAGAAACAATGCATGACCCCTCCGGCTGGAAAGGGGCCAGCCTCCTCCAGAATGGTCATCACAACGTCGTGCGCCTCTCGGTCGTGGATCACCAACGGCAGGCCCAGCTCCTTGCCGAGCAGAACCTGACGCCGGAAATGCTCGCGTTGCAGTGGTTGCGGGGCGTACTGTTTGACATAGTCGAGCCCGATCTCGCCGTAGGCCACCACGCGCGGCGCTTCGGCCAGTCGGCGCAACGCGGCGTACCCGGCCTCATTGAGCTCCTCCACATGGTGGGGATGCACCCCCACCGTGGCGAAGACCCCCTCGTGTTCATCGGCAAGCGCCACCGCCCGGCGCGAACTGGCCAGGTCAATGCCCACGGTGATGATCTCCGCCACCCCGGCCTGCCGCGCCTCGGCTAGGACCGCCGCGAGATCGCCGGCGTAATCGTCCATATCAAGATGACAGTGGGTGTCGATCAGGGTAACGCCGGCTGCAAGACCGGACGGAGATTGTTGTTGGCTGGCGGTTTGACTCATGACACTTCCCCATGCAACATCTTCAGCAAAAAACCAGGCATCGGAATCGGCACGATGGGGCCATCACACCGCCCATTCCGTGTTTTCTTATGATCCGCTCTAAACGTATTTTATTGGTCGCACTCTCTAACAGGTTTTGCCCGCCCACGCAAGCTGGCCGGGCAACCGAAGCGTGAAATGGTTTGACAAAGCCGCCACGCTCCGACTATGGTTTTCATTATGTATGCACCCTGGCTCCCGTGTCTCCCCACCCCCGCCGCGCTTCAGCCCCATGGACTCTCCGGTTCTTGACGCCATCCGCAACCGCCGCAGCATCCGTGACTTCTCTCCCCAGCCAGTGGAGGAGAACCTGGTCAGGGAGATCATCCAGGCAGCAATCTGGGCGCCCTCCGGGCTGAACAACCAACCATGGCGCTTCGTGGTGGTGCGGGACGACACAGTGCGCGGCCAACTGGCCGAACAGACCAGCTACCGTCACATCGTGCTGGCAGCACCGCTGCTGATTGCGGTCTTTCTCGAGCGCGACGCCATGTACGACGACCTGAAGGACGCCCAGTCGGCTGGAGCCGCCATTCAGAACATGCTATTGGCCGCGGAGGCGCTCGGCCTCGGCGCGGTATGGCTCGGCCAGATCCTGAAAAACAAGACGGCGGTGCGGCACATCCTCTCCCTGGCAGACAGCCTGGAGCTGATGGCGGTCATCGCTCTTGGCCATCCGAGCCGACACGACCAGAAATCACGGCGGAATCCGCTGGAGAACTTCATCATCAAGGAGTTTTGAACCCGGCGTTCCGTCCTCGCTTTTCCACCATCACCACGGAGGAAGACCACCATGTCCCAGCATTCCACCCCCTTGCCCACCCGCGTTCTCACCACCCTCTCCCTTGGCGCGCTTCTGCTCACCGCCGGGTGCGTCGGCTCCGCTCTGAGCAGCGGTCCCGACTCGGGCGGACCGCTCCAGGCTGCGCCGTCGTCCACCGCGGAGCCCAACTACTCGGCCAACGAGTTTCCCGACCTGATGATCCCCGGGGACCTGGACTGGGACCGGGAGAAGAGCATGATCGTGCGCACCGACTCCTTTGCCGGCGGCGTGCTGCAGTACTCCGGCCGGGTGGAGATCACCTCGGCGGCCGACTTCTTCATCAACACCATGGGCCGCAACGGCTGGCGGCTGGCGGGCACCACCAAGTACAAGAACATCCTGCTCGCCTTCACCAAGCCCAACAAGACCTGCACCATCATGGTTTCCGAGGATAAAATCCTGTTCAAAACCGTGGTCAACATCTACATCGCCGAGGACATCGCCGGCGCCCGCGGCGGCCAGGGCTCGTCCCGTCCGTTTGGGCTGTAAAACCGGCATGGCCCTGTTACGCGACAAGAAAATCCTGCTGGGAATAAGCGGCGGCATCGCCGCATACAAAACCGGCGACTGGGTGCGCGACCTCCGGCGGGAAGGCTGCGAGGTGCGGGTGGTGATGACCCAGGCGGCGTGCCGCTTCATCCCCCCCCTCACCATGGCCGCCCTGTCCGGCAACCGGGTTCATGTCGAGATGTTCGCGCCTGAGGACCAGGAGACCATCCCGCATATCAGCCTGGCCCGCTGGGCCGATCTGGTGTTGGTGGCGCCCGCCACCGCCGATACCATCGCCCGCCTCGCCCACGGCCGGGCCGACGACCTGCTTGCCACGGTGATCCTGGCGGCAACCGCGCCGGTGCTGGTCTGCCCCGCCATGAACAGCGCCATGTACCGCCATCCAGCCACCCAGGCCAATCTTGCCACCCTGCAAGGCTACGGCTACCGGGTTGTCCCGCCGGAATGCGGCTCCATGGCCTGCGGCGAGGAAGGACCAGGCCGGCTGGCGGAATGGGCAAGCGCCCGCCAGGCCATTGGCGCGGCCCTCCTGCCCCAGGATCTTGCCGGTCTGCAGGTGGTGGTCACTGCCGGCCCCACCCAGGAACCCATCGACCCGGCCCGTTTTCTGAGCAACCGTTCCTCCGGCAAGATGGGGTACGCCCTTGCCGCCGCCGCCCGCCAACGGGGTGCGACGGTCACCCTGATCAGCGGCCCCAGCCCGCTCTCTCCCCCGCCAGGGGCTGAGTTCGTCCCGGTGACCACGGCCATGCAGATGCAGGCGGCGGTGCTCTCCCGGATCGACCAGGCGGACGTGATCATCAAGGCGGCGGCGGTGGCCGATTTCCGGCCTTCCCAAACCTTGGACCACAAGGCCAAGAAGGGAGAAATCAAGACTTCCCTCCCCATGACCGCCAATCCGGATATTCTCAAGGAACTGGGCCAGATGAAGAAGCAGCGGGACCGGTTCCCTCTCCTCGTCGGCTTTGCGGCGGAAACCCGGGATCATCAAGCGGAAGGGGCGCGAAAACTCCAGGAAAAGAATCTCGATCTGATGGTGATCAACGATATCGCCGCCAGCGACAGCGGCTTTGGGGTGGACACCAACCGGGTCACCCTGCTGGACCGTGAATCAGCCGTGCAGGAGCTGCCGCTGCTCGACAAGGAGGAGGTGGCCCACCGGATACTGGAACGGGTTGCGGCCATGGCGGCGAAAAGGTGCTGAAGGAAAGAGGCAGGGACAAGCTGGCTTTTTTCGGCGGAACCGTTTCCTGTTGTTCATTTCCCTTGTCTTTTCCGCTTCTCCATCACCGTTGCATGCAGATCGGGGTAGAGCCTCTCGGCACAGTCCGGGCAGATGCCGTGACTGAACTGGGCCTGTGAATGCCTGCCGATGTACTCCTCGATCTGATTCCAGTAGCCCTGGTCGTCGCGAATCTTCTTGCATGAAGCGCAAATAGGCAGAAAGCCGCTCAACACCTTCACCTCCTGTAAGGCGCGACGCAATTCGCCGATGAGGGCCTCCTTTTCATCCTCGGTCCTGCGGCGTTCCTCCACCTCGGCATGAAGCCGGCGGTTCACCGCATCCAGCTCGTCGGTCCGCTTTCTGACCTTTCTCTCCAGATTGAAGTACATGTCCAGGTATTTGGCGACCGCATCGTCGTACTCTTCCTTGGTGAGGCGCAGCTCGTTCTCCAGATGCCGCACATCGGTTTCCAACTCCTCGATGCGGCGCAACAACTCATCTTCACGTGCTTTCGCAATCATGCCACAAACCATCCCTGCTCTTCGATCTTCCGCATCTCCTGCCGCACCACCCCAACGATAGAGGACAAGGCGTAGTCGGTCAGCCCCAAATCGGCTACATATCCATGAAAAACATCGGTGGGCGGCATGGCCATGTCCACATAACCGTAACCGTGCTCGAACATCAGATAATCGCTGACAAATACCGTCTTGGCGAACCTGCAATGGTCACGGGCAGCCTGTTCCGGATGGTGATGACACCCTATCCCCTCCGCGAGCTCCACCGGAAACTTCCACCGTTCCGCCAGGGCCTTGCCGATTCTGCCATGGTCATAACCGAATGACTCAAACTCCGCTGCGGTCAGCGAACATCCGGCTGTGTGCAGGAAGTTTAACGCCTCCTCGAACTGGGAATGCAGCAACTGATCCTCGATGATCACGCCGATGTCGTGCATCAACCCAGCAGCATAAGCGTTGCAGCCACGCTCGCCGAACTCGCGGCGGTATATGAACTTGCACATCAGCGCCACCGCCACGCTGTGCCTCCACACCTGCTGACGAGAATATACCCCGAACTCGCGTTTTTCCCGGTACAGTTCGCTCATCTTCTGGGTAAGGATGATCTCTTCCAGGGCGTCAAGGCCAATCCAGATAAGCGCCTGATCGATATCGCCGATGGTGCGGGAAGGCGCATAGAACGAGGAGTTGGCCATGCGCAGGATCGCTGCGGCAAGTGGAGGGTCGGAGCGGATGAGAGCTTTAAGATCGTTGGGATTGGCGGCGGGGTCGTTGATCATGCCAAGGATGCCGCTGACCGTGCCCCGTATGGAGGCGATGGAGGACGATTCCACCAGCTTGAGCAACCTGGGAAGGGATATGGAAGGACTCCTTTCTGCCTTCATGGGCGGTTGCCTCGCATTTCTGGAGAAGAAGGGCCTACCTGCTTGCCGAGAAAACCAAGCAGGCGCTCATACCTTACCAATACGCCCTTTCTCCCTTGCTTGTCAACGTAATGAAGTCAATCCAATGCGCTTCACGCCGGGGCCGGCCTGAAAAAACGCAACCGCAAGGCATTGGTGACCACGGAAACCGAACTGAGCGCCATGGCGCCGCCGGCGATCATGGGATTCAGGGTGGGTCCGCCGACAAGATGCAACAACCCGGCCGCCACCGGAATTCCCACCACGTTGTAGGCAAAGGCCCAGAAGAGGTTTTGGCGGATGTTGCGCATGGTGGCCCGACTGAGCGCCAAGGCGGCCAGAAGTGTGTCGAGCCCCTCCTTCATCAGGACGACATCGCCGGACTCGATCGCCACGTCGATGCCGCTGCCCATGGCAATGCCCAAATCCGCCTGGGCCAGGGCCGGGGCATCGTTGATGCCGTCGCCCACCATGGCCACCACATGCCCCTCGCCCTGCAGACGCTTGACGGTCTCCGCCTTGCGGTCCGGGAGCACCTGGGCAACCACCTCGTCGATGCCGGCCTGACCGGCGATGGCGCGGGCAGTGACCTCATGGTCGCCGGTAAGCATCACCACCCGGATCCCCATCTTGCGGAGACGCGCCACCACCGCCGGGGCATCCGGCTTGATGCGGTCGGCGATGGCCAGCATGGCGGCGAGCCGGCCATCCACCGCAGCATAGAGCGCGGTCTTGCCGGCATTGGCGAAAAGGGAGGCGTGACGGTCGGCCTCGGTTCCGTCGGTGACAACGCCCTCCTCCTGCATGAACTCGGCGTTACCGAGCAGCACCTGCCGACCAGCCAGCGTTCCCCGCACTCCCCTCCCGGTAACGGCGGCAAAGCCCTCCGGAGCCTCGAGGGCAAGGCCACGCTCCCGGCCGGCCCGTACCACCGCCTCGGCAAGCGGATGCTCGGAGCCGCTCTCCAGGCTGGCCAGAAGGCCCAACACCGTCTCTTCGTTCTGTTCCTTCGACAACACCACCAGGTCGGTGAGGCTCGGTTCTCCATGGGTGAGGGTGCCGGTCTTGTCAAAGACCACCGCGTTCACCCGCTCCCCCATCTCCAGGGCCTCGCCGCTCTTGACCAGTACCCCCAGCTGGGCGCCACGCCCGGTTCCCACCATGATCGAGGTCGGGGTGGCCAGCCCCATGGCGCAGGGACAGGCGATGACCAGCACGGCGATAAAGATGCGCAGCGCAAAGGAGAAGGTGGCGTCGCCCAGCAGATACCAGGCAAGACCGGAAACCACGGCGATCCCCATGACGATCGGGACAAAATAGAGGCTGATGCGGTCGGCCAGGTTGGCGATCGGCGCTTTTGTCCCCTGCGCCTCCCGGACCAACCGGACAATGCGGGCCAGCATGGTGTCGGCGCCTACCTTGGTGGCCCGCACCCGCAGGATGCCGTTCTTGTTGAGGGTGGCCCCCACCACCGGATCCCCCTCCTGCTTGGCCACTGGCAGACTTTCGCCGGTGAGCATCGATTCGTCCACGCTGGAGTGGCCGCCCTCAACCCGGCCGTCCACCGGGATGCGCTCTCCAGGCCGCACCAGCAGGAGGTCGCCTGCCTGAATCTCCTCGACCCGGACCGTCACCTGTTCGTCGTTCCGGAGCAGGGTGGCGGTGTCAGGGGTCAGTTCCATCAGCTGCCGGATGGCGTCGGAGGTGCGGGCCTTGGAGCGCGCCTCCATATACTTTCCCAGGGAGACCAGGGCGATGAGCACGGCGGCGGACTCGAAGTAGAGATCCATGGCCCTGGCCATGGCCTCATGGCCCAGCATGATCTCCACCAAATTCCAGATGCTGTGCAAGAGGGCGGCGCCGGTGCCCACCGCGATCAGGGAATCCATGTTGGGCACGCCGCGCAGCAGGCTGGGGATGCCGACCAAATAGAAGTTACGGCCCAGCCAGACCACCGGCAGGGCCAGGAGCAGCTGGGCCGTGGCAAAGGGCAGCGGGGCATGATGGGGGTGGAGCCACGCCGGCAGCGGCATGCCCAGCATCTCGCCCATGGAAAGCAGAAGCAACAGGCCGGCCAGGACCAGGGACGGCACAAGCCGTTGCCTCATGGCGGCAAGCTTGTGCTCGGTTTGTTGGCGCTGGCGGTCGAAGTCCTGGGCGATGCTGTCCTGGCCCTTTATTTCGGCGGCAAACCCGAGGCTCGCTATCGCCTGCGCAATGGCGGCCCGGTCGATGCGGGCTGGATCGATGAGGACGCTGCCGCTCTCGGCCGCAAGATTGACACTGACCGAATGCACGCCGGCAAGGGCCCCCACCACCTTTTCGATACGGCTGGAACAGGCGGCGCAGTGCATGCCCTTGATGGCGAAGCTGAGACGTTCGCCCGCCTCCGGCAGCACCAGCTCGAAGCCAAGCGACTTCACGCGGTCGGAGATGGCATCAAGTGTAACAGCCTCAGGATCATGGACCAGATCAAGGGTTTCTGCCGCCAGGTTGACCGAGGCGCGCTCTATACCCTCCATGCCGGAAAGCACCTTCTCGATACGGCTCGAACAGGCGGCGCAGTGCATCCCCTTGACACCGAGCCGGATCGCTCGCATGTTTTTCATAAAACTCCTCCCAGGAAAGACAGGCTCCGCAAGCCACAATCAAACCGTGGCAATTTGTCGCAGCTCGGAGTATAGAATGAATCACACGAAACACGCAAGCGTTTGCTTAAACTATACAGACCCAAGGAGGACAATCATCATGCAAACGGTCACGATCACGGGAATGCGGTGCGGTCACTGCGTCGGTGCGGTCACCGAGGCGCTCAACAAGATTGCCGGGGTGAGCAATGTGTCGGTGGACCTGGAAAAACAACGGGCCACCTTCGAGGCTACCCCAGCCGTCTCCATGGACACGGTACGCAACGCCATCAAGGCCATCGGCTTCGAGGCCGAATAAACCCCACCCAGCGGAGAGGTGGCTGGTCACAGCACCATGACTATGGCGGGATGACGCTTGAACGCCTCGTAATTGGCGGTACGATCATCCTCGCTGTGCACCACCACCTCAACGTCCAGACAGTGATACTTGCCGGTCCTGCTCGAATTGGAGAGGGTGACCAGGCACTCCCTCTCCTGTAACACCGCGACAATGGCCGCCTTCACCTCCCGCTGGCACGGGCCGATCAGCTTGTAAACCCACCGGCACGGATATTCCAGCGCAAGTTTTTCCTTGGTCGTGTTCCAAACAACTCGTTCCATTTCTGCTCCAGCCAGATTCCCTGGCTGCCCTCCTGACTACTTGACGGACCGCGGGGTATCCCCAATAATTCGCCGAAAAAAAATTTCCTTTTCGTAACCAAACTCTATATCATGGAAATATGAAGGAGTTTCTATTTCGATGCCGCTTGTGCTCCTGGCGTGGGAAAGTGGAGAACGCCTTTGGCAAAAGGAACAGCACCGTATCAACAAATAAGTACGAACTCAACAATTCGCAACAATTGTAATCTGAACTTCTTTCATGACATCTTCAGCACAAGGAGAACTCAGGCCATGATCTTCTCCAGGACAACAATTGTTGGGCTGTGCCTGCTGCTTTGCGGAACCACTGCCTCCGCCGCCCTGGCCACTGAAACCCATTGGCAGCGCGGTAAAACCTTTTTTGAGAACAAACAGCACGAAGAGGCGTATCACGAGTTACACATGGCGTTCCGAGAGGATCCCGCCAATCTTGAGCTGAACTTCCTACTGGGCAGGGCCGCTTTTGAGTCCGGCCGGCTGGAAGAGGCCGCCATGGCCTACGAGCGCATACTCATCGCCGATCCTGGCGCCGACCGTGTCAAATTGGAATTAGCCAGAACCTACCTGGGACTGGGATCGCGGGAACTGGCCCGCCAGTACTTCCACGAGGTGCTCGCCACCAACCCTCCCGAGCAGGTATGGAAGAACATCGAAGGATTTCTGGCCGCCATCGAACAATCCGAAAAACGACACACCGTAAACGGCATCTTCTCCCTCGGCATTTCCCTTGACGACAACGCCAGCGTCGCGCCGGACAACAAGATCATCGACGTCAGATGGGGAGGCCTCAACCTGCCCTTTACCATCAGCCAGGAACCGGTCGATGACGTGATCACCTCCACCACCCTGGTTCTCAATCATCTCTACCGCAACGAAAACCTCCCTTTTTCCTGGAAGACCACCGCCACCAACTACAACGCCTTCTACGCCAGCCAGAACAGCAACGACCTCAACCTGCTCAACCTGACCACCGGCCCGGCCTGGCAGGGAGACCGTCACCTCTTCCAGCTTTACCTCCAGGGAACCTACGCCGACGTGGCCTATGACCGTTACCTGGGCGCCGCCGGCCTGGGGGCAAGCCTGACCTGGCTGGTCAACCAACAGCTTTCCTTCGTGGTAAACGCCATCGGCCAACAGAAGGACTACTATCAGGACGACAACAAGGACGCCGGCAATCTCCTTCTCTCGGCCGGTCCGGTCTTCACCTTCGGGGCAAACCGGATCAGTATCGCGGGCGCCGCCGAGCATGAAGACGCCGACTCGGGGGTGGAAAGCTACGACCGCGCCACCCTGTTTGCCCGATACGACCGCGCCCTCCCCTATGATGTTGGCGCCTATCTCAGCTTCCGGTATCAGGATACCGACTACGACGAGATCAATCCGCTCTTTGGCGTAGCGCGCTCCGACCAAGTGTACGACTATACGGTCGGACTCTCCAGACAGCTCTGGCAATCAGCGGACAAGCGGCAGAGCCTGGCTGGGCAGCTGTTCTACACCAGGACCGAGGCTGACTCCAATCTTGGCCTGTACGAATACAGCAAAAACCTGGTCGCCACCACCCTGACCCTCGCCTTTTGATGCGCCGGTGTAGTGGTTGCGTGCAGAAGTCGACGGAAAAGACATACGATCTGGGCTTGGGATTACGACATGCTGCGGAGGTCTCCCCATGAATCGCCACTTCAATTCCCTGCTCCTGCTCCTCGCCCTCTCCCTTCTCCTCTCCCCTGGAGCCGTTCAGGCCGGGGCCGCCGAAGCGGTTGCCAGCGTGGTGGCCATCCGTGGCCAGGCAACCGCCACCGGGGTGGACGGAAAACCGCGCCCCCTCAAGCTCAAGGATTCCCTTTATGTCGATGACACCTTGAAAACGGACAAGGGGAGCCGCCTCCAGTTGATGTTTCAAGACAACACCCTCATCAACCTGGGCACGGAAACCGAAATGAAGGTCTCCGAATTCAGCTGGCACCCAGACAAGGGCGGCGCGTTTAAAACCAAGGTGAACGAGGGGACCTTCCGGGTGATGGGTGGCGCCATCGCCAAGTCCACGCCGGAACACTTCAAAACCGAAACCCGCACCGCCACCATCGGCATCCGTGGCTCCATGTATGCCGGCTCCATGCTGGCGGAGCGCCTCTCCGTGGTCTTTGAAGGCGGGCGGGGCATCGAGGTCACCAACCCCCAAGGAACAGTGGTTATCAACCGGCCGGGCTACGGCACCCATGTTCTCCCGAGCGAGCCGCCGCAACCGCCGGTGCGCTTCAGCAGACAGGAACTGGACACCATCAACCGGGCGCTTTCAGGGGGACGCTCCGAATCACGGGAGAGAGGGAGCTACCGTGACCAGCCTGGCAGCGATGCCCCTGCGGAGGCCTCGGCCACCCAGACAGACGGAGAAGCCGTTGCCCAGGGTGCGCAAAGCGTCACCGAACAGGGCAGGGACGCCATCCTGGACAGCAGCCAAGAGGGGATTGCCGCGCTGGTCGAAAACGAATCCCAACCATCGCGGACCGGCGCCGTAACCTGGCAAGGCTATGTCATCGGCATGGCGGCAAGCCAGGCATTGCCGCCCACCGAACGTCTGCTCTTCGCAAACAGCAGAGCATCCGATTTCACCTTGGACATCGACTGGGACAACGCCACCGCCAACGGATCCTTCAAGGCCTCGGGGATCCACAACGCCTCCTATTCCATCAACAATATCACCGTAAACGGAAGCGGCGCCAGTCAGGTCCATGACGGCACCCTCCACACCATCCTTTCCACCCCGAGCGACACTGACGGGTTGCGCTACGGCACCGAGACGACAGGGCATCATCTCAACCCTTCCGAAACCAACACTCTGGTCACCTCGTCCGGTAACGTCCAGTTGTCCCAGTACACAAGCTGGGGCTACTGGAATGCAAGCTTCAATGATCCCGCCAGCGGCTCCCCGTACCGTTTCCAGGAGCCGGCAGCCCTGTGGACCGCCGGGGAAACCACCCATGCCGACGCAATCAAGTCCCTGGTTCTCTCCAATCAAACCGGCGCCTATACAGGGAAAGCCGTGGGGGTCGAGATCCCCGCCGACGTGAACATGGCGGCAACCCCGCTCACCTCCTCCGCCGGCGCCAACCCATGGGGCACTGTACAGTTGACTGTCGATTTCAGCTCGAGAGCCGCCAACCCTGTTTCCGGGTCCTTCAATTTCGATCAGGCAACCCTGCCGATCGGCAACGGCGCCCTGCACAACGCTTCCGGCTTCAACGCTCAGGTGGTGGGAGCCGCGGCAAGCGAGGTGAACGGAACCTTTTTCGGGCCGAACGCCGATGCGCTGGGCGGCAATTTCCATGCGGAGATAATCCAGGGCGGCCCCCGCTACATCGGGGTCTTCGGAGCTGACAAGCAATAACCGCCCCACCTCAAGACCAAGGAGGGAGAAGGCGTTCCATGTCCCTGCCGCGACTGCCCTCCCTCCTTGCGCTTTCCCCCTTCAAGGTCGGCTGCCTTGTGGTGTTGGCTGCCGTCTCCCTCTATGCCTCATTCGGTCTACGCAAACCGCCGCTGCTCGAGACCCTGGATCATCGGCAGGTTGATGCCATGTTCCGCTTCCGGGGAACAATTCCCCCCGCGCAGCCGGTGGTTATTGTCGATCTGGACGAACGGAGCCTCGCGAAGATCGGACAATGGCCTTGGCCACGGAACACGGTGGCCCGCCTTATAGAAGGCATCGGCAGCGCCTCCCCCAAGGCCATAGGGCTCGACATCGTCTTTGCCGAGCAGGACCGGACCTCGCCAGGCCCCATCCTCGATGCAATAACTCCTCTGCTCCCCAAAACGATACCGCCAGCCGCCATCGAGGCGATAAAGGCCGACCCGCGCCTCGACCACGACGCCCAGTTGGGTGCCGCTCTCGCCAGCACCCCCTCCGTACTCGGTTATGTCTTCCAAACCCAGAACGATAGCCTGAAGGATGAGACGTCACGTCCCTTTGCCACGGCCATCGTCCATATCGCTCCCAAGGAAAGCCAACTCGACCAACTGACCCTCCCAACGGCCTACCGGGCCATCCTCAATGTGGGGGCGGTTTCCCAGGGAAGAAGCGAGGGTTTTTTCAATGTCTTTCCCGATTCCGCCGGCACGGTGCGTCGTGTTCCTCTCTTCATGAGCCTGGACGGGGTGCCCTGCCCCTCGCTGGCCCTGGAGATGGTCCGGATCGGCCTCGAGGAGGAAGCCATCACCATCCACGCCTCCCACCGGGGCAACGACGGCCGCCAAACCATCCTCGGAGTTTCCCTGGGGAACCTCCTGATTCCCACCGACGAGCAAGGGCAGCTCGCCGTGAACTACCGCGGCCCAGACCGCACCTATCCCTATGTCTCAGCGGCGGACATCCTCGAAGGTCGCGGCCTTGGCCTGCTGCGCGGGAAATACGTGCTGATCGGCACCTCGGCCGCTGGACTGCTCGATTTGCGGGCCACCCCCTTCTCGAGCATTTACCCGGGGGTTGAGGTGCACGCAAACGTCATCGAAAACATTCTCTCCGTCAACCCGTTGACCTATGACAGTTACACCGAGATTGGAATCACGGCGTCCTTGATCGTGGTGGGCGGGATCGCCCTCTCGCTGCTGCTCGCCCATGCCCGCCCCCTGGTGGGCGGAATATCGGGGATCTTGATGCTCGTGGCCATGGTTTGCGGCAATTACCTCCTGTTATTCAGCAACCAGAAGATCGTGGGGCTCACATACCCTCTCTTCTCATTGGTTGTGGTCTTTCTGCTGGTCACCCTGGTCAACTACTTCTTCGAAGGCAGGGAGAAGCGCTTCATCAGCGCCGCCTTTTCCCACTACGTCTCTCCCCAGGTGGTACGCCAGCTCACCGAGCACCCGGAACGTCTCTCCCTGCGCGGCGAACAGAAAAAACTTACCGTCCTGTTTTCCGACATCCGTGGATTCACTTCCATCTCCGAAGGGATGACCTCCGAGGAGTTGGGTCGCTTCATGAACGAGTATCTCTCGGCGATGAGCCGGGTGATCATGGCGCGACGTGGCACGGTGGACAAATTCATCGGCGACGCGGTCATGGCCATCTGGGGCGCGCCGCTCACCGATGACGACCACGCCCAGAACGCCGTGCGGGCCGCCTTCGACATGCTCGCCAAGCTCAAGGAGCTGCACGGCGGCTGGCAGGCGCGCGGATTGCCGGCCCTGGCCATCGGGGTAGGCATTAACACCGGCATGATGAGCGTCGGCAACTTTGGCAGCGACCAACGCTTCGCCTACACAGTCATGGGAGACAACGTCAACCTCGCCTCGCGGCTGGAGGGTGCCAACAAGATCTACGGCACCAGCATCGTCATCTCCGAGTTCACCCGCGCCGCCATTGGCGACAGGTTTTTCTGCAGGTTCCTCGATCGGGTGCTGGTCAAAGGCAAGGCATTGCCGGTACGGATATACGAACCGGTGCTGGAGGGGGTTCCGCCTGTGGAACTCCGTGACGAGGAAGAAGAATTCCTGGAGGCTGTGGATCTCTATCTGGATCAACGTTTCGCCGAGGCAGGCCAACGGATCCAGTCGTTGCGCAAGCGATACGAGCGGAAGCTGTACGACATCTACCTGGATCGCATCGCCCACTACCAAAAAAATCCTCCTCCTTCCGATTGGGATGGCGTTTTCACCTTCACTTCCAAATAACTCCGCCTTGATACAAACGCATTGCTCCTTCTGGCAGGACATGGTTTCACTATGGACTTCGAGTGCGTTTGCCGTGACAAAATTTCCCTCAGTGATTAATATATATAATTAATCCTTAACGAGATGATTAAGTTTTAAGCCGTGTTGTCCGATAGGGATGGGCACACCAGCCCCAGTCATCGCTCTATTTGCCCATCCATCCGTTCTTTGAAGGACGCGCTGCTTTTCTTGGAGAGAATCAATGCCCAACACACTCCATACAACCTCGACCGGCCGACGTGTTGCCGTGCTTATTGCAACGCTGCTGTCATGTATTGGCCTCTTTTGCTCCCCTGCCGCCGCCCAACCCCCAACCCCTGGCCAGGTGGGGGAAACCCTGCGGCCGAGGCCGGCCCAACCGGGCAAAGACATGTCCATGCCCGAGATGACCCTGCCCACCCAGCCGCGCCCCACTCCCCCCACGGATCAACGCCGCATACAGATCAACCGCTTTGACTTCAATGGCAACACCCTGTTCTCCGATGATGAGCTCCGCACCGTCATTGCCGACAAGGAGGGGAGCGGCCTCACCCTCACCGAAATCTACGGCCTGGCTGACCGGGTCACTGAATTCTACCAGTCCCAAGGGTACAGCCTCACCACTGTCACCGTGCCGGCCCAACGCATGCAGGATGGCGTACTCCGGCTGGAGGTGGTTGAGGGCAAGATCGGCAAGGTGAAATTCTCCGGCAACCAGCGCTACGAGGAAGCTTTCCTGACCCGCCATCTTGACCAGCTCCCCCCTGGCGCCATCATGCGTTTTAAGGAACTCGAAAGCGAGATCCTCAAACTCAACGACCTGCCGGGTCTCACCGCCCGCTCGGTGCTCGAACCGGGAGACGCCTACGGCACCACCGACCTCACCCTCCGTATGGAGGAAAAGCCGGTAACCGCCAGTGCGGTGCTGGACAACACCGGCCGCAAGATGATTGGCCGGTGGAAGCTCGGCACCGATCTTTCCGTCAACAACCCCTTCAAGTACGGCGATGTCCTGGGCCTTGGCTATACGCACTCCGAGGCGGGCCTTCTCCACCAGGCGCGGGTCAGCTACGGCCTGCCGGTTTTCTATGACGGCACCCGCCTCAACCTGAGCTACGCCAGGGCGGACTACGACGTGGGCGGCGACTTCGCTGCCCTAGGCATCGCCGGCGTCAGCGAGACGGCCCGGGCGCAGCTCAGCCACCCCTTTCTCCGCAGCCGCCGCAACAACCTCTCCTGGACCATTGGCGCCGCCCATGTGCTGGGCCAGTCGGACATGAACGCCATCCCGCTTTCCGACGACACCATTGACTATTTCGAAACCGGCCTCACTTACAGCCATCGCAACTTCACCGGCGGGCTGAGCACCCTCTCCGCGCTGGTCGCCTCCAACTTCAAGAGCAACTCCAACGGCGATGACAATGCGGCCTTGCCACCCAGGCTTGAGCTGCATGGCGATTATGAATACCTTTTCTGGCAGGGATGGAGCTGGCTGGTACGCGGCGAGGCGGTGCTGAGCGATGATTCCCTGCCCGACTCCAACAAGTACAGCCTCGGCGGCCCGGCCAGCGTGCGCGGCTTTGTCAGCTCGCGGCTGCGCGGCGACCGTGGAGCGTTGGGCGCTCTGGAGTTGCGGCGCACCTTCTCCTTGAGTTCCGTTGACCTGCTGCTGCGCACCTTTATCGATGCCGGCGAGGTTTACTACGACATTCCCATGGCCGATGGCAGCCGTTCCGACTCGCTGGCCTCGGCCGGCGCGGGGATGACGGTTTCCATGGCGGGCAAGTACAGCGTTGACCTGCAGTGGGCCGCGCCCATTGACGGCAACGACACGGGAGACGACCTGGATTCGCCGCTCTGGCTCACTGTCACTGCTGTATATTGATCTCTTTCATGCAAAAACACGTTGCGTTGCTGTAGCAGGGGGATACGACCATGCGTGCCAAACGATTGAACCGCAACCTCAGCCTCTGGAACTTCTCTTCTTTCTTCCCGAGCCGCCATCCCCGCGCCATCAAATCGGCCGGCCTCCTGCGCCGCCTTTCCCGCCTTGCCCCCAATTTCCCCTACCGTCGCGGGCTGATGGCATTGGCGCTGGCCCTGCCGGCCACCGCAATGGCGGGGCCAGCGGGCGAACAGGTCGTTTCCGGCGTCGCCACCGTGGCCAGGCCCAACCCGACCACCACCATCGTCAATCAGCAGACCCCCAAGGCAATCATCGATTGGCGCAGCTTCTCCATCGGCCAGCAGGAGCTGGTTCGCTTCCAGCAGCCAAACACCACCAGCATCGTCCTCAACCGGGTGCTGGGCAACGATCCCAGTCAGATCTTCGGCAGGCTTGACGCCAACGGCCAGGTCTTCCTGGTCAATCCGGCGGGCGTTCTCTTTGCTCCTGGCTCCCAGATCAGCGTCCACGGCCTGCTCGCCACCACCCATGATATCGACAACAACGACTTCCTGGCCGGACGATACGCCTTTGCGCCAGGAGAAACCCCCTACCCCGCCGCCGGGGTGATCAACCAGGGCACCCTGGTTGCCGGCGATAACGGCTATATCGTCCTGGCTGGCGACTATGCCGAGAACGCCGGGGTGATCCAGGCCCGCCTGGGCACGGCGGCCCTGGCTTCTGGCAACCGTTTCATCCTGGACCTTGAGGGGGACGAGCTGATCGGTCTGGCCGTGGATCAGGCAAGCCTCACCGCGCGCGCCGGGGTGAAAAACCTCGGCTCCATCGCGGCGGACGGCGGACAGGTGGTGATGACCGCCAGGGTGGCCGACGAACTGGCCGGGACGGTGGTCAACAACCAGGGACTCATCCAGGCCCGCTCCATTGGCGAAGAAAACGGCGAGATCGTCCTCTACGGCGGCAACGCAGGCAACGTTACCAGCAGCGGCACCCTGGACGCCTCGGGCTACGGAACCGACGAACCCGGCGGCAGCGTCAGGATGTTGGGCAACAGAGTCGGCCTCCTTGACCAGGCGGTGGTCGATGTCTCCGGCGCCAAGGGCGGCGGCGATGTCCAGATCGGCGGCGACTTCCAGGGCCGGCCCATGCAGCTGCCGCTGCCCTTTGCCGGTACGGCCGAACCCCTCCCTAATGCCACTGCAACCTTCCTTGGCGAGGGAACGGAGATCCGGGCCGATGCCATTGAAAACGGAAACGGCGGCCGGGTGATTGCCTGGGCGGACGGCACCACCCGCGCCTATGGCGCCATCACCGCCAAGGGCGGCGCAATGGGTGGCGATGGCGGATTTGTGGAGGTGTCTGGCAGAGGCTCTCTGGACTTCCAGGGCGTGGTTTCCACCCTTGCTCCCCTCGGGCAACCCGGCACCCTGTTGCTGGATCCGACCAATATCTATATTGCTGTAGACCAAACTGCCGCAACCTCTGCTGGCATGTCCGGTACCGATACCTCCGCCGACACCAGTGTCGAACCCGATTTCAACGCATCCGGAGCTGTGGCAGACTCCCTGCTCCTTGCCGGCACACTCCAGACCGCTCTGACAAATGGGAATGTTACCGTTTCCACAGTCAACGCCAGTGGCACAGCTACCGGGGCGGGAGACATCAATGTTGTCAGTCCGCTTACCTGGGCCGGAGCCGGCAGCCTTACCCTGACCGCGGAGCGCCATATCAGTGTCCTGAATGGCGCCACCATCACCCCAACCCAGACCGGCGGCATAACCATGAATGCTGCGGTGAACATTTTCACCGCTGCGTCAGCTGCCCTCGATACGGGAGGAGGGGCGGTTTCCCTGAACAGCACGGGCGGAACTATCACCCTGAACGACATCATCAACACTTCCCCCGCAACGGATGCCGCAGGTGGAAACATATCCATAAACGCCCCAGGGAACATCACGAGCACTGCCGCTATTACCGCCGCTGCCGCAAATTCCACGGTTTCAGCAGGATACAACGGTGGAACAGTCAACATCAGCTCCTCGGGAGGAAATGTATCCCTGGCCACGGTAGGGGCCCCGGGAAGCGAGGCATATTTCGGCAGTAACGGAGCCGGGGGAAGTGGCGGGAATATCTCCATCTCCGCGGCAGGGAGCATTACCTTCAACGGTCTTTCCACCCCTGGCGGTCGTGGCTACGGGACGGGGGCTGGCGGCATCGGCGGCCTCGTCAATGTCTCCGCTGGCTCCGGCACAACGACCGTGGGCAGCATCAACTCAGGCGGTGGCCAGGGCGGAGACACCTCTCTCGGCGGCGCCGGCAATGACATCATAGTTACCGCCACCGGCGCTGTCATCGCGAACAACATGATTTCCGCTTCAGGATATAGCACAGCCAATGGTGGTGACATCAGCGTTTCCGGCATGACGCTTTCCATGCCCGATGCTCTCAGCGATGTCTTCACCAACAACCTTGGTCTTATCTCCCTCGAGGCCACGACCGGCAACATCCTTCAGGGAGGCAGTGGAACCGGTGCCATCGTGCAGGGGCCAAAAGTTATTCTGAAAAGCAAAACCGGCATTACTGGCAATTGCGGCACACCTCCATGCGCGGGTATGGTGATCAATACACCTCAGTTGGATGCCACCAACACCACAAGCGGTGAAGTCATCATTGCAGCCAATGACACAGTGGCAACGGTGTTTCTTGACCTTGACGCCTCGGGCTACTCCCTTTCCAGTGCTGGTCCGGCGACACTCACCGGCGGCAATTCCGGCTTGACCCTGAGCAATCAAATCGTTGCCCCTTCGCTTTTTGTTGAGACCAGCGGACCTTTGGTCGTCAATTCCGCTCTCGCCTTCCCGAGCGGCAACCTCCGCCTGGGAGGAAACGATATCTCGATCAGCAACACCCTCTCCGCGTTAAATGTCGAGCTGGTCGCCGACACCATTTCAGCGGGAGCTGGATCTGTTACCGCCACCGGCCCCATAGCGACATCCAACTATGGGATACGCTTTGTCCCGCGAACCTGGACGAGCATTGATTTCACGGGATTGGCTAACTCCCTTGATATCGCTCCTGCCCAACTGGGAGCACTTGGTGACACGGGCAAAAACTTCTATGCCAACAACTTCGAATTCGATGCCGGCACCGGCACGGTGACTATTAACGCCGCGTTGAATGTCCCAGGGGCATACCTGGGGTTCGAAGGCGGCACGATCAATGTGAACCAAAACGTCACCGGCAAAGGGATATACTACGATACCGACACCCTCAACCTCACCGCCGCCGTCACCACTGCGGCTGATTCCATGTCCGGAATCGGTATCGGGCCTCACACTGCGACCAAGCCAATTACCATCTCGCAAGTAGATCCCGTTAACGGCTCTCTCTGGATTGACAGCGACCTGCTGAACCAATTCCATGGTTCCTACCTGGAAATAGGCTCATCCAACGATGTTGGCACCCCATACAACAGCGGAGCAATCACCATCAGCGGCTCCATCACTGGCTCCGACGCGACCTTCCGGAATCTTGGGTTGACAACCTCTGGCGCGATAACCCAGAGTGCCCCCATCTCGCTCCCAGCATACAATGCCACAACCTGTGTTGATTGTGGCGGGCTGAAAGTGCGGGGGGGGAGTGGAGCGATCTCGCTGGAAGATACCGGCAACGCAGTTGATTTCTTTAACGCCACAACGACCAGCGGCGCACTCTCCTTCACCAACAGCAGAACCCTCACCATTGGCGGAGGAGATGGCATCTGGACAACGAATGCCAACGTGTTGCTTTCCACCTATCTTGTTGGCGACATAAACGTCATGCCGCCAGGGATAGATTCCTGCTACGGGTTGACCTCTGGATGCACCTCCACGGTGACCTTAAGCGCCGCTGATTCCATTTCAACCCCTTTGATCCGTTCCTCCACCGTTTCACTGTTTGCGGGTGGAAACGTAGTGGATGCGGATGGCGGCCTCAATAACATTGTCTCGGGGAATAGCGGTTCAAGTGTGGTCCTGAACTACAATGTGACCGGCTCCATCGACCTCGACGCTTGGGGAGCCACGCCCGGCGGGACAACCGTTGCTGCCGCGGATAGTGTGCGATGGACCCAGCCCGCTGTTGAACCACCGCCGCCGCCGCCACCGACTGTTGACGAGTGCACCATCGATCCGACCCTGGCTGGATGCGCGACTGTTTTGCCGTCACTGGATACCTGCACCGCCGACCCAACTCTACCGGGCTGTACAGCTGTTCTGCCAAGCGTGGACACTTGCATTGTTGACCCGGCCGCCCCAGGCTGCACCGCAGTCTTGCCGCCCCTGGATGTCTGCATCCTCGATCCCGCCGCGCCGGGATGCTCCGCCGTCCTGCCGCCGCTCACCGATTGCACCACAAACCCGACCCTGCCGGGCTGCACTGCTGTCTTGCCCCCCATGGATGTCTGCATCCTCGATCCCGCCGCGCCGGGCTGCACCGCCGTCCTGCCGCCACTCACCGATTGCACCACAAACCCGACCCTGCCGGGATGTACCGCTGTCCTGCCGCCCCTGGATGTCTGCATCCTCGATCCCGCCGCGC
>JBMONS010000024.1:0-237704 GCA_049323635.1 Thermodesulfobacteriota bacterium | reverse complement strand
CACTGTCCAAGGGGCTTCCAGGCCAAGCAACTGCCGATACAATTCAACACTGTCCATCGCATGCCCTCCTTGAAGTTCATGCCTGACAGTGTACTACTTACCCACAGAAATGTCTGAAGAACCAAAAAAAATGGCGCCCAGGCCAGCGGCCGCACCCAAGATGTGGATGCGCCGGAGCAACGCCACACAACCTGTTGTTGTCTTCCCCGCGACTGCCCGCTATCCTCTCAATTTGAATCATATTTTTTTCTCAAGCAACGGCTGGCATCGTCCGATGATGATGGGCAAGAACAGTGCTGCCCGGCGCTCGGCGCGCCGTGAGCCAACACCTTAAAGGAGAAGGACGCGATATGCAATCCCCCTGCTCGCTTTGGTCGCGCGCCCGCATGTGTGCCCTGGCCGCCATGCTGCTGCTGTGGGCCGCCCCTGCCTCCGCCTCGTTCTGGGGCGATCTCTTTTCCTTCACCGACAACACCGACCAGGGGTCGTATAGCGCGACCCGCGACCAGCCGGCCGGGGAGCTGCGCGCCATGCAGGGGGAGATCAAGACCCTGGCCGAGGCGCTGTTCCGGGAGCTGGCCGATCCGGACCCGGAGAACGGCGACCTGGCCGGCGGGGTAGTGGTCTGCACCTTTGTCGATCTCAAGCGCCTCACCCGCACCTCCTCGCTGGGCCGCCATGTGGCCGAGCAGCTGATGCGGGAGGTGCGCCAGCGTCATTATCCGGTGGTGGAACTGCGCAAGGGCCAATCGGTGCGGATGGATGAACGGCTGGGCGAATTCGGCCTCTCCAGGGAGCCGGCCGAGGTCGCGCAGACCGCGGCGGCGGGCGCCATGCTGACCGGCACCTACTCGGTGGTCAATGACGGGCTGGTGCTCAACGCCCGGATCATCGACAACCGCAGCGGCAGGCTGCTTGCCGCCGCCACCGCCGTGCTGCCGCGCAACGACCTGATCAACGAGCTGCTGGCCGACAGCGCCTCCGCCAGGACGGCGAAACCGGCGCCCATGTACATGAAGCGCCTGGAGCTGTAGGCACATTTGAAGAGCCAGAATAGAGGATTCAGGAGTCAGAATGGGTGGGACCTCTCTTTATTCTGATTTCTGAATTCCGGTAGTTTCCCGAGAGGAGTCATGGAGGACGAGGCGATGCGAAAGGCGAATGGACGGGTGATTGCCGCCCTACTGGTAATGCTGCTGGCGGGGGTGACCTCCTGCGCCAGCCGGGACACCGACGCGGGCGAACGCAAGGCCAGCGCGGTGGTGGACGACCCGCGCCCGGGAACCGCCCGCCACAACGTGGTCCAGTATCTGCCGGAATCGGCAAAGAGCCCGGCGGTTGACCCGCAGCTCGCCGACCTGGCCCGGGAGGTGGCCGGCAAGGTCTATTACGAACTCAAAGAGGAGGGCGCCGAGAACCTGAGCAGCCGCCTGGCGGTGGTCAATGCGGTGCCGCTTTCCGACCTCAAGCGGGAAAGCGAGTTCGGCCGGGTGCTGGGCGAGTACCTGCTCACCGAGCTGGCCGACCGGGGCCTTGGGGTCACCGAGTTGCGCATGGGCCGGGAGATCAACATCCTCCCCCAGACCGGCGAGTTCATCCTCTCCCGCAACATGGGCGAACTGGCCGACCAGAACCCGGCCGTCGACTATGTGGTGGTCTCCACCTTCAGCAACACCCGCAAAACCCTGATGGTCCAAGGCCGCCTGGTACGGCTGCGCGACAACCGCGTCAAGACCGCCTGGCGTTACAGCCTGCCGCTGACCCGGGAGCTGCTCGGCCTGTTCCGGGCCGAGGAAGAGCCGCATCGCATCGCGGTCAAGGGCATGGCCAGATGATCACGGAGGACGCACGCATGCACGCATCGGCAAGACAGTCCTCCCCTTCCCCCTGGCGCTGGCTGTGGCTGCTGGCGGCGGGCCTTGCCCTGGCCTCGTGCCGGCCGGCCCTGGTGGAGTACGGCAGGGTGGACGACGAAGGGATGATCAGGAAGGGCTATGACTCCGTGCCCGCGCTGGTGACCATGCTCAGCGGCGAGGCAGGCAGCCAGTTCCACTACTTTTTCGACGACGCCTCGCCGGTGGTGGTGGAGCCGTTCCTGGTGCTGGACGAGTCCGCTTCCGGCAGGAAGGTCTCGGTGCTTGGCGCCACCCTGGCCGATCAGCTCGCGGCGGTGGTGAGCAACGAGGCGGTCGCCCGCTGGCGGCCCTGGTCCTTCCGCGGCGGCGAACAGCGGGTGAGCGGGTTGCTGCAGGAGATGGACGGCTACCTGCGGGTGCGGGTGAGCGGGGTCAATTATCGGGGCGAACGCCGGGCCTATGTGGTAAACGTGGAGATGTCCGAACCTATCCACCGGGCCCTGCACACTTATGTCGCCTATCCGTGAGAAAACGGAAGCCGGCCCGGCCCGCTGCGCCGGAATCCTTTCACTGCTTGCGAGATCATGAGCCATGGCGGAAGAAAAAGCTGGCCTTGACATAGACGATTGGCTGGACGATCTGGAGGAAGACAAGTCCGCCGCCTCGAATGGCGTGGGCGGAGATCTGGACCAGAACGACATCGACGCCCTGCTGGGCGGAGGAGGCCCCGCGCCATCCGCCGGCCCGCCGCCAGCCCCGGCCTCCGACTCCGGCGAGCTGGATCAATCCGACATCGACAGCCTCTTCGCCGCCGCTTCGCCGGCCCCGGCCCCTGCGCCGGCTTCGGACGGGGGCGACCTGGACCAGAACGACATCGACGCCCTGCTGGGGGGTGGCAGCGCCGCTCCCCCACCCGCCGCTCCGGCCTCCGATTCCGGCGAGCTGGATCAATCCGACATCGACAGCCTTTTTGCCTCCGCCGCCCCGGCAGCCTCCCCCGAGCCGGCCGCTTCGAGTCCCGGCGAACTGGACCAATCCGACATCGACAGCCTCTTCACCGCCTCCACTCCGGCCCCGGAGCCGCCCCCAGCCACCACAAGCCGCCTGACCGCCAGCTCCAACGACGACCTGGACGAACTGTTCGCCGGCATGGATGACGCCGACAGCGGCATGAAGACGGTGGGCTTCGAGGAGGTGGCGCGGAGCACGGAGCCCGCGCAGAACGCCATGGACGATCACTCCTTTGGGCTGCCCGATGACTCCAGCGGTTTCGACGACCACGACGAGTTTGACTTCGGCGATCTCCCCGACATTCCCGACGAAACCGAGGGCGTGGCCACGGTGGGCATGACGGCGGCGGGCAAGTCGGTCGAAGAGGACATCTTCGCCACCACCGCCAGCAAGGCGGTGGAGCCGGATCTGGCGAAAATTCTTGCGGAGGACACCACCCATGCGCGACAGGAGATCCCCATCGACACGGCTCCACGCCACGCGCGGACGGGAGGAGGAGGCCTCATGAACCGGAAGCGATTGGCCGTGGCGGTACTTGGCCTGGCGGCGCTGGCCGGCGGCGGCTACTTTTACCTGTACGGCAAAAAGGGCGCCGAACCTCCCGCCGCCGTGGTGCAGGAACAACCGCCCGCCCCGGCGGTCAACGCCCCCCCGGAAGTGGCGGACATCAAGCTGCAACTGCCCAAGCCCGGCGAGGCGGCCAACCTGACCCTCACCGCCACGGACAAGGAGGGCGATCCCCTCCAATATGAGATCCTCTCTCCGCCCCGCTACGGGGTGCTCTCCGGCGACATGCCCGCCTTGACCTACATCCCCAATCCCGATTTCCCCGGGGAGGACAGCTTCGAGTTCCGCGCCAGCGACGGCAAGCATGCCAGTCCGCCCGCCAAGGTGCTGATCGCCGGGCAGCCGGCGCCGCCGCCCGCTCCGGCAAAGGCAGAAGCGCTGGCCAAGAAGCCGGACACGGAAGTCAAGGCGAAGGAAGCCACGGAAGAAGCGCCGCCCCTGCCCCAGCTCGCGGCGGTCAACGCCAAGCTGCGCACCAAGAGCACCGCCGCCCTGGTCATCGACTGGAAGAAGCTCTGGCCCCAGGACAGCGCCGAACCGATGCCGGAAGGGCTGAAGGTGGAAGTGGTGGGCCATGACCTCCGCGGCGAGCTCACCCGCCTGGACGCCACCCGGTACCGCTACCAGCCGGACCGCTACTTCGGCGGCAGCGGCGTGGTGCGCTACCGCTTCCGTGCCGAGGGATTTGCCCCTTCCAAGACCGGCAAGGTCACCGTCGCGGTGGCGAAGAACGACAAGCCGCCCAAGGTGGCGGTTGCGCCAATGGCCAAGGAGTACCAGGTGGGCGGCAAGGTGGTGCTGGACGCCAGCCCAAGCAAGGATGATTCCCCTGGCGGCCTGCGCTACAGCTGGGAGCAGGTGAGCGGGGTGCCGGTGCGCCTGGCGCCGCTGAACGCCTCCGGTTCGATGGTCTCCTTCGTGGCCCCCTCCTCCTTCCAACCGCAGGATCGGGTCACGGTACGGGTGACCGCCGTCGATCCCGGCAACCAGCAAAGCAGCAAGGAGATCGAGATCACCACCGTTTCCAGGCGCAAGGGGCAAAGCGCCCTGTGGGGATTCTGAATCGGTTTCGACAACCGTGTTGCAACAGGAACTCTCCGTCCTGGTTCGGTTTTCACCGTGAAACAAGACGCGCTGGGGTGATTTTCCCCCCCTTCCCGCCCCTCCTCGGAGGGGCGTTTTTTTTGCTGCCAGCCCGACTACAAAATGGTGTATTGTTGTGCAATACATGCATGCCCACACGATGTGGAGGAAACAATGGAGTGTCCGAAATGCGGCCATGCCGGGGAAAATCCGGTGGAGTGCCCGCGCTGCGGCCTGATCTTTGCCCGGTACCAGCAGCGGCAGGAGCGGCAGGCCCAGCGGACGGAGGCTGAATCGCCGGAGGCCATGCCGCCGGAAGCACCAGTCGCCGCCGCTGGCAAGCGGCCGGGCCAGCCCCTGCTGGTGGCCTCCATCGTCCTGCTGGTGGTGGCGGCTGGGGGGGCCGGCTATCTCCTGCGCGGCCAACGGAGCACCGCACCGATGCCCGCCGCGGTTGAAAGCGGAACGCCGGTGCGCGCCCAGGACAATCCGCCAGCGGCGGCAGCGCAACCACAAGCGCCGCCAGCCCAGGCCAATACCTCGGCTGCCGCCCCGCAGGAAGGGTTGGCCGGCAAGCTGGCCGCCGCCTTTCCGCCGGCCAATCCAGTGGAGGAGGCGCGCAACGCCACGGTCTCCATCAAGACACCCTGGGGAGGAGGCTCGGGCTTCTTCGTCACCGCCAACGGCTATATCGTCACCAACCGGCATGTGGTACGGATGGACCCCACCACCCTCAACACCCTCCAGGCCAAAGCCGCACGGCTGTCCAGCGACCTGGAGCGGGAGCGCCGCAACATCGACCGGGTGGAGGGACAACTGGCCCGGGTGACCGACAAGTTGCTCAAAAAGGATGTCGAGGAGGAGTTGCGCCGCCGACGTGAGGAGCTGGCCAGGTACACAGCTCTTCATGAGGAGATGCAGGCGCAGCTCCAGCAGATGGCCCGGGGGGCCAATCCGGCCGAGATCCGGGTGACCCTGATCGACGGCACCGAAATGACCGTGCAGTCGGTGCGGCTCAGCGACCGTACCGATCTGGCGCTGCTGGCGGTGGACTGCTACAACGCGCCGGTGCTCCGGCCGGCCGAGCTCCGCGGAATCGCCCAGGGTGGCAAGGTCTATACCATCGGCAGCCCGGCCGGCCTGCGCCACACGGTGACCAGCGGCATTGTCTCCGGGTTCCGCGAGCACGGCGGCCAGCCGCTTATCCAGACCGACGCGCCCATCAACCCCGGCAACAGCGGCGGCCCGCTGGTGGACGAGGCCGGGGCGGTGCTGGGCATCAACACCATGATCTACAAGGATGCCCAGGGCATCGGTTTTGCGATTCCCTTCCAGGCGGTGCGGGAGGAGTTCGGCTTCTATCTGGGCGGAGTATGAGGATGGCGGGAGAACAAGCGAGACAATCCGGTGATCGGCTGCTTCGCCTTTTGCTGGCAGGCGGCGCGGTGCGGGGCGCCCTGTTGCGCGGCACCGATCTGGTCCGCGCCTTGCGGGCCGCCCACGGCCTGGGGGTGCTGGAAACCCTGGTGCTCGGGCACGCCTGCCTGGCGGCACTGCTGATGGCTGCGTCGCTCAAGGGAGAAGAGGAGCGGATCAGCCTGCAGGTGGACTGCTCCGGCCCCATCCGGGGACTGGTTGCCGAGGCCAACGGCCGCGGCGAGGTGCGGGGCTATCTCAAGCAGGTGCCCATTCCGGTGAATGCGCCCCTGGAGTCCTTCGATCTGTCCCCCTTCTTCGGAGCCGGCTTTCTTTCGGTGATCCGGCAGGCAGGCGAGGGCAGCCATCCCTTCACCGGCCAGGTCATGCTGGAACACGGCAACCTGGCCCTGGATCTGAGCAACTACTTCCTGCTCTCCGAACAGATCCCCACCGCCATGACTCTCAGCGTGCAGTTCGATCGGCAGGGGGAGGTGACGGGCGCGGGAGGTCTCTTACTCCAGGCCATGCCCGGTGCGGAGCCGGAGCTGATGACGGAGCTGGAGCAGCGGCTGAACAGCTTCCCCTCCCTGGGCGGATTCTTTGCCAGCGACGGCGAGGCGCCAGCGCTGCTTGCCGAACAGCTGGGCCGGTTCGCGCCGGAGATCCTTGGCGAGGCGGAGGCGTCCTTCCGCTGCCGCTGCGGCAGAGAACGCATGGAGCGGCTGCTCCTGACCCTGCCCGTGGAGGATCTCGATGAACTGCGGAGCTGCGGGCCGTTTCCGCTGGCGATCCGCTGCCACTTCTGCAGCACCATCCACTCCTTTGAAAAGGCGGAGCTGGAAGCCCTTTGGCGGGAACGCCAAGCCCTGGCCGCTACCCCCGACAGGCAGCCTTGAGGGCGGCTATCACCGCGGCGTAGTCCTTCTCGCCGAACACGGCGCTGCCGGCCACGAAGATGTTGGCCCCGGCGGCGGCGATGGGGGCGATGGTCTTCGGGCTCACCCCACCGTCCACCTCGATGGCCACGGCAAGACCCTGCCGATCGATCATCTCCTTGAGCCCGCGGATCTTGGCCAGCGACCCCGGAATGAAGGACTGCCCGCCAAAGCCGGGGTTGACGGTCATCAGCATCACCAGGTCAAGGTCGGGCAGGATCTCGGTGAGGCTGGTGAGCGGGGTGGCCGGGTTGAGCACCGCCCCCGCCTTTTTGCCCAGCTCCTTGATGCGGTGGATGGTGCGGTGCAGGTGGTAGCCGGTTTCCACGTGCACGGTGATCCAGTCCGCCCCCGCCTTGGCGAAGGCCTCCAGGTAGCGGTCGGCGTTTTCGATCATCAGATGCACGTCCAGCGGCAGGCTGGTCACCCGACGGACCGCCTCCACCACCAGGGGGCCGATGGTGATGTTGGGCACGAAGTGGCCGTCCATGACGTCGATATGGATGACCGAGGCGCCGGCCCGCTCCACGGCGGCGATCTCCTCTCCCAGCCGCGCGAAGTCGGCGGAGAGGATGGAGGGGGCGATCATGATCTCTGTGTTCATTGTCCTGCTCCTTCCGGGGTTGCCTCCCCGGTGGGTTGTCCGCTGGCCGCCGGGTTGCCGTCCGGCCCCACCGTCACCAGCACGTAGTTGCCGGTCTGGATATACTTGTTGGCCATGGTAAGCACCGTGGCGGCGTCCACCTTCTCGATGGCCTCGGCATAGCGGTGGCCGAAGTCCTGCCCCAGCCCGTAGGTCTCGTTGAGGGCCATCTCCATGGACTGGGCTCCGTGGGTCTGCAGGCTCAACTCGTAGTTGCTGATCAACAGGTTCTTGGCCTTGGCCAGCTCCTCCGGGGTGATCGGCTCCTGACGGACCCGGTAGAGTTCCTGCCAGATCGCCTTGATGGTGTCATCCCGCTTGTCGGGGCTGGTGCCGATGTAGATGCCGAAGGAACCAGTGTCAAGCCCCATCAGCGAGAAGGAGGAAACCGAGTAGGCCAGGCTCCTTTTGTCGCGCAGCTCCGAGAAGAGCCGACCGCTCTGGCCGGAGAGCACGGTGTCCAGCACCTCCAATCCGTAGCGGTCCGGACTGTCCAGGGTGGCGCCGGCAAAGCCGAGGATGATATGCACCTGCTGCTTGTCGCGGCGAATGGTGACGATGTCCGGGCCGGCCGGCATGTCCGGCGGCAGGATGGAGGCGGCCTGGGCCTTGCCGTGCCCATCCTGGCTCCAGTCGCCGAAAAGTTTTTCCACCTCCTGCCGCACCGCCTCGGAGTCCACGTCGCCGGTCACCGCCAGCACCAGATTTTCTGGCCGCACGAACTCCTGGTAGAGCCGGCGCAGATCCTCCACCGACATGCGGCCCAGCACCCCGGCGTCGCCCTGGGTGTTGAGCCCGTAGGGATGGCTGCCGAAGAGGTGGCGGTTGAACTCCCTAAAGGCCAGGGCCGGCAGGTTGTCCTCCTGGTGCTTGAGCTGGGAGAGCAGCTCGGGGCGGATCTTCTCCGCCTCGGCCGGATCGAGGCCCGGGGCGCGGACCAGGTCCCGGACCAGGGACAACCCCTCGCCCAGGTGGCGGGAGAGGAAGTCCGCCTTGACCCCGAAGGTATTCTTGCCGGTGAAACCGCCCAGCGAGCCGGCCAGGTCGGCCACCTTGCGGGCCAGGGCCTGGGCGTCCAGCTGCTCGGTGGACTTGGGCAACAGCTCGCTCAAAAAGGCAAAGGCGCCGTTGGTCTCGGCGGTCTCGCCCCGAAGGCCGCCAGGAAAGACCGCCCGGATGGCCACGGTGGCCACGTCGTGGTTCTCCCGCACCAGCAGCCGGATGCCGTTGGCCAGATCGAAACGGTGCAGGCCGGGCAGATAGGCATCGCTCACCTGGGAGGCGGGCTGCTTGTCGCGCGCCGTCTGCTCGGCCTTGGCGATCAGGGCCCGCAAGCGGTTGTGATCGAGGGCAACCGCGCTGTCCCTGGGCGCCATGGTGCCGCAGGTAAGCCGCTCGCCCAGCAGATAGAGCGAGGCGATCCGCTGGATGTCATCCTTGCTCACCCGCCGCACCCGCTCCAGATATGTGTCCTCGCGGGGATCGCCGGTGAGGAACTCGAAGGAGCCCAGCACCCGGGCCTGCCCCTCGGCGCGCTCCAGGTTGAAGACGAAGTCGCTCTCCAGGTTGCTCTTGGCCCGCTCCAGCTCCTGGTCGGTCACCTTGTCGTACTTGAGGCGGAAGATCTCGGTGAGCGCCGCCTCCAGCGCCTCCTCCACCCGCCCGGTGTCCAGGGTGGCGGTGAACTCCAGCAGGCCGGGGTCCTTGGGGGTAAAGGCAGAGCCGTCGATGCGGTAAACCAGCCCCCGGTGGTTGCGCAGCTCGTCGTAGAGGCGCGAGGCATTGCCCTGGGCGAGGATCTGCATCAGCACGTCCACCACCGCGGTGTCCGGGCTCCGGAAGGCCGGGCCGGGAAAGGCCAGGGCCAGCTGGGTCTGGTTGACGTCGCCGTTCAGGGCAAAGAGGGTCGGCTCCAGGCGGGGCGGTTCCTGCGGCAAGGGCTGGGGCTGCGCCTCGGCGCGGGGCAGGCCGGCAAGCAGCGCCGACACCTGGCTCACCACCTGGGCGGCCTGCACGTCGCCCACCACCACCACGGTGAAGTTGTCCGGGCGGTAGTGATTCCTGATGTAGTGCAGGATCATCTCCCGGCTGATGGCGGAAACGCTCTCCGCCGTGCCGCTGATGGGCAGCCGGTAGGGATGGGCAGTGTAGGCCCGCGTCATCAGCTCCTGGAAGAGGGCCAGCTCCGGACGGTCCTGGCGCATGCGGATCTCCTCCAGCACCACCAGCTTCTCCTTTTCCAGCTCGGCGGGATCGAAACTGGAGTTGAGCAGGGCGTCGGCGAGCACGGAAAGGGCGGTCTCCCAGTGGCGGGCTGAAAGCGTGGCGTGGTAGACCGTGTACTCGTAGGAGGTGTAGGCGTTGATCCGCCCGCCCGCGGACTCGATGGCGCCGGCGATCTCGCCCGGACCCCGGCTCGGGGTGCCCTTGAAGATCATGTGCTCGATCAGGTGAGTGATCCCGGCCTCCTCGGCGGATTCGTAGATGGAGCCAGCCCGGACCCAGAACTGCACCGTGGCCACCCGGGTGCCGGGGGTTTCCTTGACGATGATGTTCAGGCCGTTGTCCAGCGAGGCCTTGTGGAGGCGGGGAGCGAGTTCGACGGCTTCGGCGGGGTAGCGGATCATGGTTGCGCACACCAGGAGGAGGAAGAGGAGCAGGGATCGGGGGCCGACACGAGTGCGGGGGCGCGCTTCGGGCCGGGAACGGGGATACGGGTGGTTTGCGAAGTCCATCGCGGAGGTTCCGGCGGGTTATTCGGAAGGAACGGGGCCGTGGGCGGGATGCGCCCTTCTGTTCCGGCAAGTGTAAACAGCCTCGGCCCGGCAGTCAAGCAATGATGGCGGGGGGGCCGGGCCACGGGCGCGCAAGCTGCTCTTGGGTGAAAGAGCGTTCAGAATGCAGAAGAAAGACAAGCCCAGCCATTCTCCTTTCTCAATGCAGGTCGTTTCCCTCCGTTGCCGCGCTGAAGTCAGGCAGGCGCGCCCTCCTGGTTGCGGCGCAGCAGCAGGATGGCCAGTCCGGCGGCCAGCATGGCGAAGCTCAGCAGCTGGCCCATGGTCAGCGAGCCGATCACGAAACCGAGCTGGGCGTCCGGCTCGCGGACAAGCTCCACCGCCACCCGACAGAGGCCGTAGCCGATCAAAAACAGGGCGGTGAGGGAGCCGGCCGGCCAGTGGTTCCGCCAGTAGCTGGCCTGCATGGCCCAGAGGAAGGCGAAGAGCAGCACCCCCTCAAGCCCGGCTTCGTAGAGCTGGGAGGGATGGCGGGGCAGCGGCCCGGCCGCCGGGAAGACCATGGCCCAGGGCAGGTCGCTCACCCGGCCGTAAAGCTCGCCGTTCAGGAAGTTGCCGATCCGGCCAAGGCCCAGGCCGATGGGGGTGGTGACGAAGTAGACGTCGGCGCATTGCCAGAAGGGCAGGCCGGTGACCCGGCAGAAGATCAGGCCGCCCAGCACCATGCCGATCAAGGCGCCATGGAAGGACATGCCCCCCTGCCAGGTGGCCGGGATCTCCAGCGGGTTTTCCAGGTAGTAGGGCAGGTTGTAGAAGAGTACGTAGCCCAGGCGGCCACCGGCCACCAGGCTCAGGATCAGGGTCAGATTGAGATTCTCGAAATGGCGGGCGAGTTCGGTCAGCCCATGGCGGCGGATCTGCAGACTGACCAGCAGCCAGGAGGCGGTAAAGCCCAGGACGTACATGAGGCCGTACCAGCGCACCTGCAGGGGGCCGAGGTGGACGATGACCGGGTCGATGTGGGGAAAGGCGAGCATGGCGGGGATCCTTTGAGCGATTCGTACGGACCATCAAGAGGTAGCACAGGCGGCCGAGCTTGTCATCAGAATTGAGAATTCAGCAGACAGAAGCGAGAATCGTGGTACTCTTCTCCCTGAAGCCTTCCATGCCAAATCCTGTCTCCCGTCTCCGAGAACCATGCGCCTGAGCCTCGTCACCCTGAACGCCCGCTACAGCCACTCCTGCCCGGCCCTCTTCCACCTGCGCCAGGCCCTGGCCGCGGCGCTGCCGCAGAGCCGGATCACCATCCAGCAGTTCACCATCAACGATCCATACTACGACACTCTGCTGGCCATCACCGAGACCGAGCCCGAGGCGCTCTGCTTTTCGGTCTCGGTCTGGAACGTGACGCAGACCCTGCGACTCATGGCCGACCTGCGGCTGGTGCTGCCGGAAATCCCCATGGTGGTGGGCGGCCCGGAGGCGGCCAGTTTGGGGAAGGGGCAACTGCCTCCTGGCTGCACGGTGGTCCAGGGCGAGGTGGAGGGGCTTTCCCCGGAGTTCTACGCCGATCTGGCCGCCGGCCAGCTGGCCCCCGAATACCGCGCCGCCGCGGGGCCAGCCTTTGGCATGCCATACCGGGACGAGGATTTCTCCACCCGGCTGGCCAACCGCAACATCTACTACGAGTCGTCGCGCGGCTGTCCCTTTGCCTGCGCCTACTGCCTCTCCAGCGTGGAACGCGGGATGCGCCTTGTCGAGCTTGCCACGGTCTATGCCGACCTGGCCAAGATCCTCGCCCACCGCCCCCGGGTGGTCCGCTTCGTGGACCGCACCTTCAACGCCGATCCCGGCCGCTGCCTGGCCATCTGGCAATGGCTGCTGGCACAGTCCGGCGAGACGCTCTTCCACTTCGAGATCGCCCCGGACCTCTTCAGTGAGACGATGCTTGATTTCCTCGCCACCGTGCCGCCTGGCCGCTTCCAGTTCGAGATCGGCCTGCAATCCACCACCCCACCGGTTCTTGCCGCAGTCAACCGGCGGATGGACCTCGACCGGGCCAGCGCCAACATCAGCCGTCTGGCACGCCTCAACACCATCCATCTGCACCTGGACCTGATCCTGGGGCTGCCCATGGAGACGGAGGAGAGCTTTCTCGCCTCCCTGGACCACGCCTTTGCCCTGGCGCCCCACTACCTGCAGATGGGGCTGTTGAAGGTGCTGCCCGACACCCCGCTGGCCGCGCGCACCCAGGAGTTCGGCCTGGTCCACTCCACCCTCCCCCCATACAGCGTCCTGGCCACCGGCTGGCTCGACCATCCGACCCTGCGGCGGCTCCACCGGCTGGGCGAGTGCGTGGAGGCCTTCCACAACAACCGCTTCTTCCGGGGGCTGTTCGGCTATCTCCGGCGGAAGGGGGTGGCCGGCTCGGCCTTCTTTGCCCAGCTGCTCGCGGTTTGCGAGGCAGAGGGCTTCTTCGGCCTGGCCGCCACCCAGGAGTTGATGGCCCGGATGCTGGTACGGCTTGGCGAGGCGCTGCCGGACCAGCAGCTCTTTGGCGAGCTGCTCCGTTTTGACTGGCTGGCCAGCGGCCAGCGCCAATTTCCTGCTTTTCTAGGAGACAACGAGGCGCTCCGGCAGGCCAGGGACCAGCTCTGGCAGGCGCTGCCGGAGAGCTGGCCGCCCTACTTCGACCATGCCGGCCGCAAGGAGTTCTGCAAGCGGGGGGTCTTTTTCCCCTTTTCGGCGGAGCTTCTCGCCGTGGCGGGCTTGGGCGACGGCTCTCGTCCCGGCCAGGTCTGCTTCCTGCCGGAGCGGGATGGCGGGGTGATGGGGCGGCAACGGATGGCGGTTTTTTTTCAGGGAGAATAGAGCATTCAGGAGACAGGATTCGGAAAGGGGAAACTCGTTTCCTGCCTCCCGCCCCCGCCTCATACCGCCAGTTGCAGTATCTCGGCGATGACCGCCTCGGAGTAGCGCTCCCCGATCCCCCACTGCCGGGCCAGGCCATGGGCGTTGGCGGCGATCGTCGGGATGTCGCTGGCGGGAATCCCCGCCTCGCCCAGGCGCACCGGCGCGCCGATCCTGGCAAACCATGCCTCCAGGGCGGTAATACCGGCGGCGCCGTCGTGGAGCCCGAAGACCTCGTGGGCGAAACGGCTGAACTGCTCCGGGTTCCTGGGGGCCTGCCATTTCAGCCAGGCCGGCATGACGATGGCCAGGCCGGCACCGTGGGCGATGTTGTAGATGGCGCTCAGGGCGTGCTCGATCATGTGGTTGGGGAAGGAGTAGTCGCCGATCCCCGCCGGGGTGAGGCCGTTCAGGGCCAGGGTGGCGGTCCACATGAAGGTGGCCCGCGCCTGGGCATGGCCGGGTTCGGCGAGGATCTGGTCGGTACTCTCCATCACCGTCTTGATGATCGACTCCACCAGCCGGTCCTGGAGACGAGTGCCGGGCTGCTTGGTGAAGTACCCCTCGGCGACGTGGGCGATGGCGTCCACCGCGCCGTAGGCGGTGTGATTCCTGGGCACGGTGTGGGTCAGCTCCGGGTTGAGGATGGAGACCCTGGGGTAGACCAGCGGGGAGGAGATGTTGTACTTCTGCCTGGTCTCCTCATTGGTGACCACCGCGTTGCCGTTCATCTCGCTGCCGGTGGCGGCGATGGTGAGGATGGTAAAGACCGGCAGCGCCCGGGCCACCTCGCGGCCGACAAAGAACTCCCAGACATCATGGTCGGCCAGGGCGCCGGCGGCGATGGCCTTGCCCTCGTCCAGCACCGAGCCGCCGCCCACCGCCAGCACCGCCTGGGCCTTTTCCGCCTTGGCCAGCGCCACCCCCTGCCGGGTATGAGAGATAACCGGGTTGGCCTGAACCCCGCCGAACTCGATCCACTCCACCCCCACCGCCGCAAGGCTTGCGGTCACCCGGTCGATGAGGCCGCTGTGTTTCGCCGAACCCTGGCCGTAGACCAGCAGCACCCTGGTGATGCCTGCCGCCGCAAGCTCCGCGCCGATAAGGGATTCCTTGGCGCTTCCGAAGATAATCCTGGTGGGGTTGTGGAACTGGAAGTCGAACATGGCGGTCTCCTCCGACGGGGTAATGAATATAGATCTGTCAAATCAGGGTGTTGTATGGTATTGTCTCTTTCCGCCGTATTTTTTTGCCTTCCCTCCACAAAATAAAGGTAGCGCAAAACGGAAAGGTGATTACCATCTCGCCTGTCGCGGACTTGCGGCGCTTATTGTGACACGTTTCGCGCGGCGGAGCAAGCAGGAGCCGCGGCGGTTCCGGGAGGTTTCCGATCATGTGGCAGTTTTTCAAGAAGTGGCGGATCTATCTGGCCTACGGCTTCTTCTTCAGCATGTTCATCAACGTGCTGCAGCTCACCTTCTCCGTCTACATGATGCAGATCTATGACCGGGTCCTCTCCAGCTACAGCATCCCGACCCTGCTCGCCCTCACCATCGCGGCGCTCCTCTCCCTGCTGGTGCTGGCCTCCCTGGAGTTTATCCGCTCCCGCCTGCTGGTGCGCTGCGGCGTGGCGGTGGATCAGGCCCTGGGCCGCGACGTGCTGGACAACATCCTCAGAAAGGCAGCGCTGACCGGCACCAACCCCAACGAGGCCAGCCTGCGCGATGTCAACTCCTTGCGCAACTTCTTCGCCGGCTCGGCCATCTTCGCCATCTTCGACATCCCCTGGACGCCGCTCTTCCTGGCCGCCATCTTTCTGCTCCACCCGCTCCTCGGCCTCACCGCCACCGGCGGCGCGGTGCTCATCGTCATCTTCGCGCTTCTCAACGAACGGGTCACCAAGAAGCCCATGGAGACAGCCAACGTGGTGGCCAACTTCTCCCAGCGCTTCGTGGAGGCGGCCCGCCGCAACGCCCGCACCGTGCAGAGCATGGGCATGGCCGGCGGAGTGGCCAAACGGTGGGAGGGATACAACAATACGGTGACCAAGCTGCAGACCGAGGCGAGCCGCCAGGCCGGCCTGCTGAACGTGCTTTCCTCCTGGCTCAAGCAGTCCATGCAGGTGCTGATCTACGGGGTGGGAGCCTGGCTGGTCCTGGAAAACAAGGCGACTCCCGGCTGCATGATCGCCGCTTCCATTATCATGGGCAAGGCCCTTGGGCCGGTGCAGATCGGCATCAGCTCCTGGAAGAGCATGGTGGAGGCCCAGGGGGCCTGGCAGCGGCTCGACATCCTTTTCAAGGAAAAAGAGACTCAGGAGAAGAACCGCCCCGCCGCAACCATGGATCTGCCGGCGCCCAAGGGGCTGCTGACCGCCGAGAGCGTCAGCCTGGCGGTGGGCGGCCGCTATCTGCTCCACAACATCTCCTTTGCCCTGCAACCGGGGGAGTCCATGGGGTTGATCGGCCCTTCCGGCGCCGGCAAATCGACGCTCTGCCGGCTGCTGCTGGGCCTCTGGCCGGCCAGCGCCGGCAAGGTGCGCTTGGACGGGGCCGATGTCTTCATCTGGGATCATGCCAAGCTCGGCCCGCATATCGGCTACCTTGATCAGGACGTGGAGCTGTTCCCCGGATCGGTGGCCGAGAACATCGCCCGTCTGGGCGAGGTGGACTCCGAAAAGGTCATTGCCGCCGCCAAGATGGCCGATGTGCATGAGCTGATCCTCTCCTTCCCCAAGGGCTACGACACCCCCATCGGCGAAGGCGGCGTCCTGCTCTCCGGCGGCCAGCGGCAGCGCATCGGCCTGGCCCGCGCCCTGTACGGCGATCCCAGCCTGGTGATCCTGGACGAGCCCAACGCCAGCCTGGACGATGCCGGCGAACGGGCTCTGCTCGCCGCCTGGGCCCGGCTCAAGGCGCGCGGCGCCACCCTGGTGGTGGTGACCCACAAGCCCAGTCTGCTGGCCGGAGTGGACAAGATCCTGCTCCTGCGGGACGGGACCCTCCAGATGTTCGGCCCCCGCGACGCCGTTTTCCAGAAACTGATGGAAGCCCAGCAGGCCGCGGCCCAGCAGGCTGCCGCGCAACAGGCGGCAGCGCAGCAACAGGCCGCCGCCCAGCGCCAGGCCCAGTTGCCGCCGGGCCAAGCGGCCGCCTGACCTTTTCGCAGGATACAATTATGGAAGCAACGCCCGAACCACAACCCTCCCTTGTCTCCCGGATCGTCCAGGCCATCACCGGCCTGTGGCGCCGGATCATGCCGCCCGAGTTCTCCGACGAGGACTATCAGCGGCTGGCCGACGAATCCACGCCGCCCCCCGATGATCTGGAGATCCGGCACACCAGCGTGCGCACCATCGTCCAGGCCGGCCTGATCATCGTCGCCATCTTCTTCGGCATGGGCGGGGTCTGGATCGCCGTGGCCGAGATCACCGGGGCGGTCATCGCCAGCGGCGAGGTCAAGGTCGATACCGAGCGGAAAACCGTCCAGCACCTGGAGGGAGGCATCGTCCGCCAGATCTTTGTGCAGAACGGCAGCCGGGTCAAGGCGGGCCAGCCGCTGGTGGAACTGGAGAGCAGCCGGGTGCTGGCTGGGGTGGAACAGCTGCGGCTGCAACTGGTCGCCGACGCCCTGGCCATCGCCAGACTGACCGCCGAAAAGGATCTGGGCGCTTCGCCGGCCTGGCCCAAGGGCCCTGAAGGGGTGGCGCCGGAGAAGTTCCAGGAGCTTTTGGACAACGAGAGCAAGCTCTTTGCCTCCCGCCGGGCCGGGCTCAATACCCAGCGCGACCTGCTGCGCAAGCAGATCGAGCAGCTCAATGAACAGGAGGCGAGCCTCAATGACCGCCACGCCGCCCAGCAGCAGGTGGTCGCCGCCCTGGAAGAGGAGCTTGCCGCCAAGGAGCCGCTCTTGGCCGAGCGCTTCATCGACAAGACCGCCATCCTGGCCCTGCGCAGATCGCTGGCCGAGAACCGGGGCCAGCTCGCCCAGTTCCGGGGGGCGCGGGCCGAGGCGCGGGAAAAGATCGCCGAGTACCGGCTGCGGATCAACGCCCTGGAGCTCCAGTACCGCCAGGAGGCGGTGACCAAGCTGGCCGAGGTGCAGCAGCACCAGTTCGACCGGCAACAGCAGCTGGCGCCGATGCTGGACGCCAGCCAGCGCCTCACCGTCACCGCGCCGCTTGCCGGCGAGGTGGTGGACATGAAGGTACACTCGGTGGGCGGGGTGATCAGCCCTGGCCAACCGCTGCTGGACATCGTGCCGGAGAACTCCCAGCTGGTGGTGGAGTGCCGTATCCAGGTCAAGGACATCACCCATGTCCACAGCGGCCAGGACGCCGATGTGCAGCTCTTGGCCTTCAATCAACGCACCACTCCGAAGATCAAGGGCAAGGTGGTCTATGTCTCCGCCGACCGCTTGGTGGTGAACAGCGCCGCCGGCGCCATGCCCTTCTACGTGGTCCATGTGGCCCTGGACAAGGAGGAACTGGTTACGAACAATCTCTACCTCACCTCCGGCATGCCGGCCACCGCCTTCATCAAGACCGAACCACGCACCGTGCTCGATTACATCATCGAGCCCCTCAAGGAGCGCTTCGACCAGGCGCTCCGGGAGAATTGAGATGATAAGGCGCAAACTGGCCATGGGCTGTCTGGCCGCCCTGCTCTTCCTTGCCCAGGCCGCCTGGGCGGGTGAGGCGCCGGCTGGTGGCGGCCCCCTCACCCTGAACGCCTGCCTGGTCAAAGGGTTGGTGGAAAACCCGCAGATCAGGGCGTACGAATTGGGAGTGGGCGAGGCGCGCGAGGATGTGCGCGGTGCCTGGGGCGCCTTTCTGCCCACCCTGGGGGCGAGCTACAACAAGAACTGGCTGACCAACGATACTGTGGCCGAACGCAACAACGACTACCTGGATCAGACCAGCGACAACACCACCTACAGTATTTCCCAGCCGCTCTTTACCGGCTTCGGCGGCATCGCCGGGGTCAAGGACTCCAAGCTGGCCCTGGAATCCCGCGAGCACGAGTTGCGCTACATGCGGCTCCGGCTGGCCCGGGAGATCCGGCGGGACTTCCATGCCGTGCTATACGGCGAGGCGCTGGTCCGGCTGTGGCAGGGTTCGGTGGAGCGGCTCAGACGCCAGAAGGAGATCGCCCAGGCCTGGTACGACCGGCAACTGGTCAACCGCTTGCGCCTGCTCGAGGTGGAGGTGGAGCTTTCCAGCGCCATCCAGCAGCAACAGGAGGCGGCCAGCGCCCTGGCGGTGGCGCGCGCCCGGCTGGCCCACTGGCTGGCCCTGCCCTCGGCCGAGGCCTTGCCAACCCTGGATGGGACCCTCGATCAGGAAGAAGAGGCTGCCCCCTTTCCCGCCACCCTGGAAGAGAGCTTGACCGAGGCCCTGGCCGCCAGGCCTGACCTGAAGATCGCCGAGTTGAGCATCGGCCGGGCCAAGGCGCAGGTGATCCAGGTTGCCTCCCGCAGCCTGCCCCAGGCGTCGGTCCAGGCATCCTGGACTGATTACCAGCGGGATTACGACAATGCCCGCTATACGGACGAGTTGCGCGACTACTACACCGTGGGGATCCAGGTCTCCATCCGCCCCTTCGACGGCGGCCGCAACATCTTCGCCTGGCGCAAGCAGCGGCTCACCGTGGAGAAGATGCGCCAGCAACGGCTGGATACCGAAAAGACCATCGACACCGAGGTGCGCTCCGGGTATACCCTGTGGCAGGACAGCGGCGCCCGGCTGCAAACCGCCACCGACACCCTGCGGCAGGCCGAGGATGCCTGGAAGCTCGCCAGCCGGGCTCTGGAGCTGGGGGTAGGGTCGCTCAAGGAGCAACTGGACGCGGAGCTCCGCCTGACCCGCGCCGAGATCAGCCGGTTGGACGCACAGCTTTACCGCCAACGGGCCAGGGCCGAACTGCGTTACGCCCTCGGCAGGGCGGAGAAGTAGAGACCGGAGTCAAAATTCAAAAAACAGCACCCAGGAAAAGCCCCCCCCTTACTCATGAATCCCGCCTCCTGACATCCGACCGCATGTCCGAATCCAACGCGATCATCCCGGTCATCCTGGCCGGCGGGGCCGGCGCCCGCCTCTGGCCCCTTTCCAACCGAGAACATCCCAAACAGTTCCTGCCCCTGGCAGGTGATTGCTCCATGCTCCATGCCACCCTGACGAGGGCGGCCGCCCTTTCCTCCTGTCAACCCATGATCCTCTGCCAGGAGGAGCACCGGTTTCTGGTGGCCGAGGAGGCGCGCCAGGCGGGTGGTTCTCCCCTGATCGTGGTGCAGCCGGCAGACCGGGACACCGCTCCGGCGGTGGCCGCCGCCGCCTCGCTCGCCCAGGCGACTGGCGACGACCCGCTGTTGCTGGTGCTGCCCACCGACCACCTCATCGACGACCTTGACATTTTCCGCAACGCCGTCACCGCGGCCGCAAGCCTTGCCAACCAAGGGCTGCTGGTCAGCCTGGGGGTTGTCCCCAGCCAGCCCCATACCGGCTACGGCTATCTGCAACCAGGCCAGGCGCTGGCCGATACCCCCCCGCCCGGCGGCTGCCGTGCGGCCCGGTTCGTGGAAAAACCCGATCCCGCCTCGGCGGCGCGCTTCCTGGCGGAAGGCTGGTTGTGGAACAGCGGCATCTTTCTCTTTCGCGCCTCGACCTTGCTGGCCGCTCTCCGCGGCCTGGCGCCGGAGATGGCCACCCGGGTGGAGGCCGCCTGCACCGGCGCCCAGCGCGACCCCGATTTTCTCCGCCTGGCCGACGAGCCGTTTCTCCGCTGCCAGAGCCAGTCCCTGGATTACGCGATCATGGAAAAAACCGCCAACCTCGCCCTGGTGCGCCTGGACTGCGGCTGGCTGGATCTGGGTTCCTGGGCGGCCCTCTGGGAGATCGCCCCCAAGGACGGCCTGGGCAACGTCCGCCTGGGACGGGTGGTGGCAGAGGACTGCCGGGGCAACTACCTGCGGGCGGAAGGCCCCTCCCTGGCCGTGCTGGGGCTTGAAGGCCACGTGGTGGTCACCACCCCGGAGGCGGTGCTGGTGGCGCCGCTGGCTCGCGCCCAGGAGATCAAGCGGCTGGCCGAGGGTCTGGACAGTACCGAATGCGCGTTGCCGGCTCAGACCATATTCCTTCCATAACCCTCTGGGGGGTCTTCCCCTGTAAGCCAGACCTGTCAGCTCGCCCTTGCCAGGAGGGGCCATCGAGGTTGCCGGTTGTAGCGGTCCAGTGTATGATGTCCCCGCCCAAGCCGTGAATGGGGCGCTCAGGTCAGCCTCCCGCGGCGTGTTTCTGTTTGGTTTTCTCTCCACAAGACCGTTTTTCTGGCGCGAGGTTTCGCCCAGGGCGTCAAGGACGACCGGCAGGTGCCGTTTCCTCCGGTGAACAAGGGCGGTTGCCGATGCAGAACTACTCCACATCGCCACGAGCCATGACCACCAGCCTCTGGCAGCATCGCGCCCTCATCCTGACCCTGGCGAAGCGGGAGGTGGCGGGACGCTACCGGGGCTCGATGCTGGGCATGCTCTGGTCGTTCTTCAATCCGGTCTTCATGCTGGCGGTCTATACCTTTGTCTTCAGCGTGGTCTTCAAGGCCCGCTGGGGCAGCGGCGGCGAATCGCGCACCGAGTTCGCCCTGATCCTCTTCGCCGGCCTGCTGCTCTTCAACCTTTTTGCCGAATGCATCGGCCGGGCGCCCACCCTGATCCTCGGCAACGCCAACTACGTCAAGAAGGTGGTCTTCCCGCTGGAGATCCTGCCCTGGGTCAGTTTCGGCGCGGCCCTCTTCCACGCGGCCATCAGCTTTTGCGTCTGGCTGCTCTTTTATCTGCTGATGTTCGGGCCTCCCCATGCCACCGTGCTGCTGCTCCCCGTGGTCCTGCTGCCGCTTTCCCTCATGGTCATGGGGCTTTCCTGGTTTCTGGCCAGCCTGGGCGTCTTCCTGCGCGATGTCGCCCAGGTGGTGGGGATCGTCATCTCGGTGCTAATGTTCCTGACCCCGCTCTTCTATCCCGCTTCCGCCATCCCCGCATCCTACCAGCCCCTGCTACAGCTGAACCCGCTCACCTTCATCGTCGAGCAGGCGCGCGGACTCCTGGTCTTCGGGGTGGCGCCTGCCTGGGGAGCGCTGCTGCTCATGACCTGCCTGGCCGCGCTGGTGGCCTGGCTCGGCTTCGCCTGGTTCCAGAAGACCAGGAAGGGGTTTGCCGATGTCCTTTGAGCCGGCCATCCGCCTTGCCAGCCTGAGCAAATGCTATCATATCTATGCAACCCCCAGGGACCGCCTGCTGCAGATGCTCTGGCGGGGGCGGCGCCGCTTCTTCCGGGAATTCTGGGCGCTTCGGGACGTCACCCTGGAGGTGATGCCCGGCGAGGTGGTGGGGGTGATCGGCAGCAACGGCTCGGGCAAGTCCACCCTGCTCCAGCTGGTCTGCGGCACCCTCAATCCCTCCAGCGGCAAGGTGGCGGTGCGGGGCAGGGTGGCGGCGCTGCTGGAACTGGGCGCCGGCTTCAATCCGGAGTTCACCGGCCGGGAAAACGTCTTCCTGAGCGCTGCGGTCATGGGACTCAGCCAGCGGGAGATCGCCGAACGCTACGAAGGGATCGTTGATTTCTCGGGGATCCGCGACTTCATCGACCAGCCGGTCAAGACCTACTCCAGCGGCATGTACGTGCGGCTGGCCTTCGCGGTGGCGATCAGCGTCGATCCCGACATCCTGGTGATCGACGAGGCGCTTTCCGTGGGAGATGGCGAGTTCGCCCGCAAGTCCTTCGACCGGATCATGGCCCTCAAGAAGGCGGGCAAGACCATCCTCTTCTGCTCCCACTCCATGTACCAGGTGGAGGCGATCTGCAACCGCGCCGTCTGGCTGGACAAGGGCCGGGTGGCCATGGCCGGGCCGGTGGCCGCGGTCACCTCCCGCTATCTCGACAAATTGGACGCCGGCGGCCGCGAATCGGAATCGACCGCCGAGGCGACGGCCCCCCGGCCAGACGGCCCCAAGGGCACGGCCAGGATCGTGGCGGTGGAGGCGACGGTGGACGGCAGGGCTGGCCGAGCCTTGCACGCTCAGTCCATGGAAAGCGACCTGGCCATCCGGGTGCGGTTCAGCTCCGATCCCCTGCTGGCGCCGCCAGGGGTGGCCATCGGCATCTCCACCCTGGACGGCCGAGGGGTGAGCAGCGTCTTCAGCTGCCACGAGGGAGTGGTGCTTTCCCGGCAGCCGGACGGCTCCGGCGCGGTGGAGGTGGTTTTCCCCGCCCTCCCCCTGCTCAAGGGCGAGTATACCCTGAGCGTCTTTCTGGGCTGCGAACAGGGGATCCACTGCTACGACCAGGCCATTGCCGCAGCCACCCTGACGGTGAGCCAGTCCGGCCTGGAACAGGGGCTGGTGATGCTGCCCCACCACTGGCGAACCGGCAGCGGCAAGGAGTTGCCATGAGGCTCAGTTTCGTGGTCTGCGTTTCGGATGCGGCGGTGCTTGCGGCAAATCTGCTTGCCTCGCCCTGCCTTGCCCCCGGCTCCGCTCATCAGCTGATCGAGGTCCACGATTGCCGCAGCGCCGCCGAGGGCTTCGAGCAGGGCATGCTGCTGGCCAGCGGCGAGATCCTGGTTTTTGTCCACCAGGACGTCTTCCTGCCCCAGGGATGGGATGAAGCGTTCATCAGCGGCTTCGTCGCGTCCCGCCGAGAGCTGGGCGCCGAGGTGGTCGGGGTGTATGGCCTGGCTCCCGCCCTGGCTGGACAGGCGGCCAGGCCGCTCGGCGAGGTGGTGGATCGCGGCGAACTGCTCCAGGGAGAGGAACCGTTGCCAGCCCGGGCCCAAAGCCTCGACGAACTGCTCTTTGCCGTGCCGCGCCAGAGCAGGCTGCGTCTCGACCCCCGGCTCGGCTTCGACCTCTACGCCACCGATCTTGTCCTGCAAGCCGAGGCGCGGGGAGGCTGCGGCGCGGTGGTGCGGGCAGCCTGCGAGCATCGCTCCACCCTGCCGCGCGCCGGGATCCCCCCGGCGATCCTGCGTCGTTTCCAGGGAGCGGCCGCGGTGTTTGAAGAAAAATGGGCGCACCGCCTCCCCATCGAAACGCCCTGCGGCTCTTTTTCCAGGGAGGAGCCGATGACCGGCCGGATTGAGGCGTTCCTGGCGGACTCGGCCGAAACGGACCCGCATCCCGGACATGGGGAAGGGGGTGACCGATGATCGGCGGCTTACTGCGTGGCTGGTGGGAACGACTTTTTCCCGAGGCGCCAGAACGGCCCAAAACCCTGGCCGAGAAGTATCCGCGGTATGCCATTGGCAGATGGTCCTACGGTTCCCCCGAGATCCTCTCCTGGAACGAGGGGGCCGAGCTCACGGTGGGCGCCTTCTGCTCCATGGCCGACGGGGTGCGGATCCTGCTCGGCGGCGAACACCGGCTGGACTGGGTGACCACCTACCCCTTTTCCGAGCTGTGGGATGCCGCCAAGGAGATCCCGGGCCACCCCGCCACCAAGGGGGATGTGGTTATCGGCAACGATGTCTGGATCGGCCGGGAGGCGCTGATCCTCTCCGGGGTCACCATCGGCGACGGCGCGGTGATCGGCGCCGGCGCGGTGGTCAGCCGGGAGGTGCCGCCCTACGCGGTGGTGGCCGGCAACCCGGCCCGGTTGATCCGCAAACGGTTCAGCGACCAGCAGATCGAGCGGTTGCAGGCGTTGCAGTGGTGGCATTGGCCGGACGAACGGATCGCCCCGTTGCTCCCCCTGCTGTTGAGCCCCGATGTGGAGGCCTTCCTGGCCAGGGCGGAGGAACAGGCCCGGCAGGATAAGGCGGGGAGGGTGCCGTGAGGGTCGGAGAGGAGAACCAGGCAATGGTGCATGCCTTTGTCAATCTCGCCGGGGTTGGGAGCTCGGCAGAGTTTCGGCTGGGGATGCGGCAGCTGGCCGGGATGCTCCCCTCGGTGCGCTGGATCGTTGGCAATAGCCCCAGCTTCGAAGCCTTCTGGCGGCAAAGTCGCGACCTTGCCCCCCGCCTCGACGGCCAGGTGCTGCTGCTCCATACCCCCCTTGTCTTCCTGGGCAGGGACTGTCTTGAGAAACTGCTCGCCGGTCTGGCCGATTCCGGAGCCCCGGCGGTGCTGCCGGTTGATCCCCGCACCTGGCAGGGCGAGGGGCTTCTGGATTATGCCACCCTGCGGGGCTTTGACGGGTTTGTGGAGCGGTTGGCCCGGCCAGGGCGGCGCCTGTTGCCCTACGACGGTCACTCCCCCTTGCTGCAGCTCGTCCCGGCCTCCCGGCTCAGGCAGGCGGCCAAGCGGCACGAGGAGTGGGACTCCGTGCTGGCGCCGCCCGCCGAGGCGCTGCTGGTGAGCGATGCCTTTGTCCACCCCTACGCGGACTACTATGGCAACAACCGCGCCGAGGTGCTGGAGTTGGTGCCGCACGGGACGGCGCGGCTGCTCGATGTGGGGGGCGGCGAGGGCGGTTTTGCGGCGCTGGCCAGGGAGCGCCTCGCCTGCGAGGCCCATGTGGCCGAGCTCAATCCCGATGCCGCCGCCAAGGCAGCCATGGTGGTGGACCGCGTCTGGCAGGGAGATTTCCTGGAACTGCCCATCGAGGCCCGCTTCGACTGCATCACCATGCTGGATGTGCTGGAGCATGCAACCGATCCCGGCGCCATGCTGTGCCGGGCCTCGGAATTGCTGACCCCGGCGGGGGTGATCGTGGCGGCGATCCCCAACCTTGGCCACTGGTCGGTGGTGCTGGATCTGCTCGAAGGCCGCTGGGACTATGTGCCGGCCGGCATCGCCTGCTGGACCCATCTGCGCTTCTTCACCCGCCGCACCATGGAGCAGTTCTTCCGCCTGAGCGGCCTGTGCGTGGAGCGCGTCGTGACCGTGCCGATGCCGGCGCCGCCGGAGGTCCGGGAGGCGCTGGATCGAGGGGGCGAGGGGCCCTTTCTCCCAGACTGGGAGAGCCTCGACGCCTATGCCTACCATCTGGTGGCGCGGCGGGCCGTATGAAGCGCGCCGCCGGGCCAGCGGAGGCGCCGCTTTTCTCCCTGGCGGCGCTGGCGGCCATCCTGCTGGCCGCCTGGCTGCTCCACGGCGACTCCCTGGGCGGCTGGTGGTGCTGCGATGACCCGCAGATCCTCAAGCAGGCGCTTCGGCACTCCCCTGTCGAATACTTCACCATCCCCGAGGTGTGGCGCTCCCTGATCCCTTACAGCCTCACCCCCTGGCTGACCCTGGCTTACGATCTCGATGCCGCTCTGTTCGGCCTTGCCCCGGCCGCCCACTATGCCCACAACCTGCTGGCCATCGCCGGCTGCGCCATGCTGATCTTCGTGCTCGCCCGGCAATGGGTGGCCGGCTGGCCCGCCCTGGCCGGAGCGCTGCTCTTCCTGGCCGGTTCGCCAATCGCCCTGGCGGCCCGGCAATTGATGGTCCGCCACTATGTCGAGGGACTGCTGTTTTTTCTCCTCGCCGCTCTGCTGGTGGTACGGGGGGTGCGGGAAAACCGGGCCGGTCTGGCCTGGCCGGCTGGCCTAGCCTTTGCCGTGGCCGCCTGCGCCAAGGAGGTGTACCTCCCCCTCGGCCTGGCGGTATTCCTGCTGCCCGAGGGCGGCCTGCGCCAGCGGCTGCGGCGTGGCTGGCCGCTGCTCCTGGTGATGGCCGGCTATGTTCCCTGGCGCTGGTACATGCTGGGCAGGGTTGTCGGCGGCTACACCCCCGGCGGCGGCCTGGAGGCGGGCCTTGCGCGGGTCGCATTCGAACAGCTGGCCGGGGTGCCGGCCCTGCTGTTCGCCGCGCCCTGGCTGGCCTTGACCCTGTTCATGACGGTGGGATTCCTGCACGCTGGGCGTGGCAATGGCCGCTGGTTGCCGCTGGCGGCATCGCTGCCGATACTGCTGCTTGCGCCGTTGCTGCCCCTGGTCCGCTTTCCCGGCCTGGGAGAAGGATCGGAGCGCTTCTTCATCGCGCCCTGGGCAATCTTCTCCCTGGCGGCGGCGCTGCTCATTGGCGGCTTTCCCTGGGGACGGGGCCGAACGGCATGGCACCGCGGCACTGCCCTGCTGCTGGCACTGGCGCTGCTGGTCGCCGCCGCGGCACGAACCCAGCGAACCCTCGCCTCCCTGACCCCGCTGCTCCGCGAGCAACAGGCGCAAGGACAGGCGATCCTCTCGGCGGGCGACACCGATATCCTCTTTCTCTCCCCGGCCCTCCCGGATTGGTACGTAGCCGGCCTTACCGAACTGCGCCAGGAACTGGGTGGCAATTCCTCCCCGCCGCGCCTGGTGGCGGACGAGGTGGAGCTGCTCGGTCTGCACTTGTCCGGCCGGCGGGTCCTGCGCTACGAGGCTGGCGCGGCGAGGATGGTGGACCTGACCGCCGGCATGCCGGACCACCTGGCCCAGTGGCGAAAAAGATTGCGTCCCGCCCCGCTTTCGGTGGATATTGCCTTTGATGATGGTGCCCTCAGCTGGCGGCTCGGCCCCCATGCCGAGGGGAGCTACCTGTTCCTGGCCGGAGGAAGGCAGGTGGCGCCGCCGCAAGGGATGCTCCGCATGGAGCGGCCGCCGACACGGGCATTCCGCATCCGCCACGACGCGCCGGACGGCACGATCGCCTATACCCCGCCGCTTGCCCTGACGGCCGCCAACGGCTATCACCTCTCCTGGCGGGGGACCGGCGATCTTTTTCCCGAATCGGCACCGTGAAACGGATTGCGGTTTTTTGAGATGGCACCCCAAGGAGCGAGTTTCCTGAGAACACATTCAGGAGGCAGAATGGCTGGTGCTTGTCTCTCTCGTTATTATGAATCCTGAATTCTCACTTCTGGAGAAGTGATGCCGCAAGCCTCCTGCACGCTTTCCATCGTCTGTCCCATGCGGGACGAGGAAGAGGGAATCGACGCCTTCCTCGACCGCCTGCTGGCGGTGCTCGCCTCCCTCGGCGAGTCCTTCGAGGTGGTCTGCGTCAACGACGGCAGCCACGACGCCACCCTGGCGCACCTGCGCGCCATCCAGCAACGGGAGCCACGCCTGCGGGTTCTGGATCTCTCCCGCAACTTCGGCAAGGAGGCGGCGCTGACCTGCGGCATCGATCATGCCCGCGGCCAGGCGGTAATCCCCATCGACGCGGACGGTCAGGATCCACCCGAGCTGATCGGCGAGATGGTTGCGCTCTGGCGCCAAGGATTCGACGTGGTGCTGGCCCAGCGGATCGACCGGTCCCAGGACCACCTCCTGAAGCGCAAGACCGCCGAATGGTTCTACCGGCTGCACAATGCCATTTCCGAGTTCGCCATCCCCCCCAATGTCGGCGATTTCCGGCTGATGGACCGCAAGGTGGTGGAGGCGCTCAAGTCCCTGCCCGAGCGGCGGCGCTTCATGAAAGGGCTCTTCGCCTGGGTGGGGTTCCGGCAGGCGGTCATCCCCTACCGCCGCGCCGAACGCCAGGCAGGCAGGAGCAAGTTTTCCGGCTGGCGGCTCTGGAACTTCGCCCTGGAGGGGATCACCTCCTTTTCCACCATACCCTTGCGGATCTGGACCTACCTGGGCCTCTCCATCGCCATGCTCTCCTTTGCCTACGGGGCCTATATCGTCGGCAGGGTGTGGTTTCTGGGCAAGGATCTGCCCGGCTATGCCTCGTTGATCACGGTGATGCTCTTCCTCGGCGGCATCCAGCTCATCGGCCTCGGCGTGCTCGGTGAGTACCTGGGCCGTATCTACAGCGAAACCAAGGGCCGGCCGATCTACATCGTCCGCGAACAGGACGACCGTGAACCCTGAGGTGTACGAGGAGATGGCGGCCATGCAGGCCAGGCACTGGTGGTTCGTCGGCCGCCGCCGGATTCTTTCCGAGATCATCGCCCAGCTGCCCCTGCCGCCCCGGGCGGAGATCCTGGAGATCGGCTGCGGCACCGGCGGCAACCTGGCCATGCTCGCCGCCTTCGGCCAGGTGCGCGCCATGGAGTATGACCAGCGGGCTTGCGCAATGGCCCGCGAACTGACCGGCATGGAGATTGCCACCGGCGGCCTGCCGGAACCGGTTCCCTTTCCGGATGGCGCCTTTGATCTGGTCTGCCTGCTGGATGTCCTGGAGCACATCGAAGACGATCGCGCCGCCCTGGCACGGGCCGCGCGGCTGCTCAAGCCAGACGGCCGGCTGCTGGTGACGGTGCCGGCCTATGGCTGGCTCTGGTCGGGCCACGACACCGCCCATCACCATGTGCGCCGCTACACGGCCACCTCGCTCCGCCGCTGCTGCCAGCGGGCCGGACTCACGGTGCGGCGGCTCGGCTACTGCAACACCCTGCTCTTTCCGCTGATCGCCGCGATCCGCCTGGCAGGCAGGCTTGCCGGCCGAGGCGGGCGGCAAGCCTCGGATCTGCATTTGCCACCGGCCTGGCTCAATCGGCTGCTGACCGCCATCTTCGGCCTTGAGCGCCATCTGGCCCGCCGATGCCTCCTGCCCTGGGGCACCTCGGTGGTGGCGGTGCTGGCGCCGCCAGCGGCATGAGGGTTTGCGTTGCCAGGCGCTGGGCCAAGAGAGAATTCAGGAGTCAGAATTCAGCATGACTGGTACTTGTCTTTATCCTGAATTCTGACTTCTGACGTTTCCTGAGCAAGGAGAAGCACCCATGGCCGGTAACGGCGCCATCGATATCATCATCGTCAACTTCCGGTGCCACGAGGAAACCCTTGGCGCCGTCGCCTCGGTCTCGCCCTGGGGGCATGGCCGCATCTGGGTGGTGGACAACAGCGAGGATGGCGAGGAGGCGGCCCGCCTCGCCCAGGCACTGAAAAAACACCCTGAGGCCCAGCTGCTGGTGGCGGAGCGGAACCTCGGCTTCGGCCAGGGCTGCAACCTTGCCTATGGGCGTTCCAGCGCGGAACATGTACTGCTCCTCAATCCCGACGCCCGCATCGCCGTGCCGGATGTCGAGCTGCTGGCCAGGAGCATGGGGGAAAACCCCGAATGGGGCGCCCTTTCGCCCAATACTTACTGGGATGCGGAGCGCCGCTTTCTGCTGCCGCCCCCCTTTCCCATGACCCCGGCAAGCCGGCTCGGCATGGTCCTGGCCAGCCGCCTGCCGCGCCGGATGCTGCGGGCCATGGCCCTCTGGCGCCTGAACCGCTTGCGACGCCGCACCGCCGGCCGCCAGCCCTTCGCGGTCCCCTTCCTGGTGGGAGCAGTGCTGCTGGTGCGGCGAGCCGCGGTCGACAGGGCAGGGGGGCTGTTCGATCCCGCCTTCTTCATGTTCTACGAGGACACCGACCTTTCGCTGCGGCTGCGGCGGCACGGCTACCGCCTTGGCATCGTGCCCGCCGCCACGGCGGTGCATGGCTATCGCCACAAGGCCTACAAACTGGCCATGATGGAAAAAAGCGAAAAGATCTATTACCAGAAGCATTTTCCGGCCGTGTACCGCCGCTCCGGCGGGCTGGCCAGAATCGACGGCCTCGCACGGCGCCTGGACTGGCGGGCGCTGGCGGCCATGGATCTCGGGCGGGTCGGCGGCGCGGAGCAGATCGCCAGCCGGATGGGAGACCTGAAGGTGGTGGCCCTGGGGCTGCCGCCGCTGCTGGCGGCGGTGCTCTTCAGGGCGCTGGGGGAGGAAGCCCTGGTTTTTTCGAGTCAGGAATGGGAGATGCTGGAACCGGGCCGCTATCTGCTGGTGGCCGAATCCCCTGACCCTGCCGTTTCGCCGCGGCTGCTCTCCTTTGAAAAGGCATGAGCATGGCATTGTCCCGTCATCAGGAAGAGGAAGAGGCTCTGAGCAGTGGGGTCCTGGGATCTTCCCACGACATTGAACGGCTTGCGGACTTCCTGCTCCCCAGGCTGCCCGCCCCGCCGCGCCGTCTCCTGGTGGTTGGCGTGGAATCTGCCTCCCTGGACGCCCGCTTGGCCGGGCATGGCTACCAGGTGCGCCACCTGGCCGTGTTCGGCGAGGAGCCACTGACGGCGGAACCGTACGATGCCATGTTGCTGCTGCCCGATGCCGTGGACGGCCATGATCCGTTGCCCCTTCTGGCCGCGGCCCAAGAGGGGCTGGTTGCCGTCGGCGAACTGCTGCTCCTAGGCGCCTTCCGGACGCCGACCGGGGCTGGCGGCGAGGAGGACCAGGGGGTTCGGGATTTCATCGCCCTGGCGGAGCGCTTCGGCTTTATCCCGCGCCAACGGCTCGACCGCCCCGAGGCCCTCACCGCCAACCACGGCATGCCCTGCTTCCTCCACCTGCAACGGGAGGAGGGGGCCGGCTGGTGCCTGCGGTCCATGGCGCCCAGCCACCAGGAGGAGATGCGAGCCCTTTTCGCCAAGGTCTTTGGCCATCAGTTGTCCCCGGAACTCTGGCGCTGGAAGTACGACGAGGGGCGCGGCTGCGGGATCGGGGCGTGGCGGCAGGGCCATTTGCTGGCCCATTTCGGCGGCCTGGTCCGGATGATCCGGATGGGCGGCCGCCAGTGGGAAGGGGTGCAGATCGTCGACGTCATGGCCGATGCCAAAGGCCGGGAAGGGGTGAGCCGCAAGGGCGCCTTCTTCCATGCCGCCGCCACCTTCTTTGAGCGCTTTGTCGGGGTCGGCAAAAGGTTCCTCTTTGGGTACGGCTTCCCCAACTTCCGCCACATGCGGGTCGGCGAGCAGCTGGGGCTGTACGAAAAGGTGGACCGCATCAGCGAGGTGCGCTGGCCGGCCATGCCGGCGCGGTTCAGTCTGCGAACCAAGCTGCGGGCTATTGATCCTGGCTGCGACGATCCCTCCATCGCCCGGAAGATCGATGCCTTGTGGGCGGCCATGGCCAACGACCTCAGCCGGAGCGTGGTGGGGGTGCGCGACTGGCCCTACATCCGCCAGCGCTTTCTGCGCCATCCCTCCTTCGAGTATCAGGTCATCCTGGCCAGCCGTCGGTTTGGCGGTTCGCCGGTGGGCCTGCTGGTAACCCGCCGGGATGGGGAGGAGCTGCTGCTGCTCGATGTGGTGGCGCCAATGGCCAACCTGCCGGAACTGCTCCACCATGCCCGCCGCCTGGCCGCCCGCCTTGGCCTTGCTTGCCTGCGGGCCTGGATAACCAGCAGCCACGCGGCGCCGTTCCAGGCGACGGGAGGCGAATGCCGGGAGACGGACATCTTCATCACCAACTGCTGCTGGTGTCCCGGCCTGCCGCCGGAAGAACTGCGGGACCGGTGGTGGCTCACCGCCGGCGACACGGAGTTTCAGTAGGCGGTTCTCGATGGCCGCGCCGGAAACCGAGGCACCCAGCGAAGCAGCTTCGTCATCGGGTTTCAGCTGCTTTCTCCCTGATCTTCTCTGCGCCCCTTTGCTTTGCCATTCGGATGCCTGTGCGAGAGCAATTTTCTTGCCAGGCCTTGCGGCAATGCCACTCCTTGCTGGACGTCATGCGGGGCGATGCGGTATAGTGCCAGGATTCCGCCCGTTTTTTTCGGCGATTTTCCAACCACGCCGGCAAGGCACGCCAGGTCCCAGCCCTGGAGCCCTTTGCCCGCTGAGCCCTATGGATAGGCGATAAGCGAAGTTTCATGCTCTCCGAACCACAGTTGATCCCATATCAGGAATCCCCCCTGCCACCCGGCCCCTGGCTCGTCTTTGCCCCCCATCCGGACGACGAGGTGTTCGGCATGGGAGGGGCCATTGCCCGGGCCGCCGAGGCGGGCACGACGGTGGAGGTGGTAATCCTCACCGCCGGCGACCAGGCCGGCAATCCCGCAATCCGGCAACAGGAGAGCGAGGCGGCCGGCAAGGTGCTCGGCATCAGCCGCTTCCATTTCTGGGGCCTGCCGGACCGGCAGCTCGCCACCGTTCCCCTGCCCCTCCCCCTGCTGCAGCAGGCACTGGCCACCCTTCAGCCCCGTACGGTCTTTCTGCCCGGCCTGCAGGAGTACCATCCGGACCACCGCGCCGCCTGCCTGCGCCTGCCCGCCCTGCTCCAGGAGACTGGCTATGGGGGGGGAATCTGGCTTTACGAGATCAGCCGCCATAACGAGGCCAACCGGCTGGTGGACATCAGCCCTGTGCTGGCGCGCAAGCGGACGGCGATCCAATGCTTCCCCAGCCAGCTGGCCATGCAGAACTACGAGGAGGCGGTGCTGGGCATCAACCAGAGCCGGGCCTACACCCTGCCGGCGGGCATCACCCATGCCGAGGCCTTTCTGGAGTTGACGGATGAGGGGAACGGTGATCCGGCCAGCCGCGTGGTTGCCGCCTGCCGCCGTTACTGGCAAGACGCGGAATGCTTTCCCCGCGCCCTGGTTTCCCTGATCGTCAGGACCAGAAACCGACCCGGCCTGCTGGGCCAGGCCCTGGCGAGCATCGCCAGCCAGAGCTACGACCAGATCGAGGTGGTGGTGGTCAATGACGGCGGTTGCGACGTGGCGGCGGTGGTGGCCGAGGCCCTAGCCGGCCGGAGCTTCCGGATCGTCGACCAGCCCGAGAACCGGGGGCGGTCCGCGGCGGCCAATGCCGGGCTGGATGCAGCGACCGGAAAGTATCTCGGTTTCCTCGATGACGATGACGCCCTGGATCCGGATCATGTCCTTCATCTGGTCAGCCTCCAGGAGGCGACCGGCGGCGAGGCCGTGGTCTATGCCGGGATTCGGGGCATGCGGCGCGACCAGCCCGGGGCGGTGCTCAACGAGTTCGCCACCGCTGAGGTCGGTTTTGCCAAGCTGCTCCTCGGCAACGTCATCCCCATTCATGCGCCGCTCTTTCCCGCCAGCCTGCTGGCCAAAGGAGCGCGGTTCGACGAGGGCCTGGCCATCTACGAAGACTGGGACTTCTGGCTGCAGCTCGCCAGGCTTACCGCCTTTGTCTTTTCCGGTCGGACCACCGCCACCTACTACATGGGCGGCCAGTCCGGCGCCTCGCCGCTGGCGCCCTCCGTGGTGGAGGTGGAGACCGGCGCCCGGCTCCTCTACGACAAATGGCTGCGCCTGATCGGCCCGCAACAGATGCGGGAGATGGGCGATCTGTACCGGCGGTATGAGGGCGGCTTTCTTGCCCTTTCCAGGGAGGTGGCCGAGCGGGATGGTCGTATCACCCAGCTGGCCGCCGAGGTGGCCGAGCGGGATAGTCGCATCAACGGCCTGGCCGCCGAGGTGGCGGCGCGGGACGCTCGAATCAATGGGCTGACCGCCGAAGTGGCCGACCAGGACGCCCGGCTGACCGCCATGGCCCGGGAAATCGTCGCGCAAGAAAGGCAACGTGCCGATCTGACCACGGAGCGGGATGCCCTGCTTTCCTCCACGTGCTGGCGGATCACCGCCCCGCTGCGCTTTGGCGGCCATCAGGCCAAACGGCTCCGCCATCTCTGGCGGGTGATGCCGCTTCTGCTCGCGCACGGCGGCGGCTTTCTTCCCGCTCTGCGTCAGGGCATGCAAGCCTTGCGGCGGGATGGCCTGACTGGGGTGCGGGCCTGGATCCGGCAGGCCCAGGGCCGCGACGCCCATGCGCCAGCCGGGATTCCCTGGGGGCCGGCCGAGCTCTCCCTGGACCAGGAAAATCGCTACCGGCTGGCGGAAGCGCCCTCCGGCTACACCTATCTCCCCCCCCGCCGACCGGTCGATCTGGATCCGCTCATCGCCGCCATGGACCGGCGGCCGCTCTTCTCCGTTGTGGTTCCCGTCTACAACACCCCGCCGGAACTGCTGCGCCTGGCGGTCGGTTCGGTGGTGTCGCAGTGGTATCCCTACTGGGAGCTTATCCTTGCCGATGACGCCAGTCCGTCCGTGCAGACCCAGGAGGTGCTGGCCAGCTTCCACGACCCGCGGGTGCTGGTGATGCGTCTGTCCGAAAACCAGGGGATCGCCGGGGCAACCAATGCCGCCCTGGCCAAGGCGACCGGGGAATTTGTCGTCCTGCTCGACCATGACGACGAGCTGACCGAGGACTGTCTGTTCGAGCTGGCGCGCCGCATCAACCGCGACAATCCCGATTACATCTACAGCGACGAGGACAAGATCAGCCCGGAGGGGCGGTTCACCGAGCCGCACTTCAAGCCGGACTGGTCACCGGACACCATGATGAGCACCATGTATGTCTGCCACGTCTCCTGCATCCGTCGCAGCCTGCTCACCAAGATCGGCGGACTCCGCTCGGACTTCGACGGCTGCCAGGACTGGGATCTGGTGCTGCGCCTCACCGAGCAAACCACCCGGATCAGCCACCTGCCCCGGGTGCTCTACCACTGGCGGATCATTCCCGCCTCCACCGCGGCGGATATCGGAGCCAAGCCCTACGTGCTCGACGCCTCAAGAAGGGTGCGCGAGGATGCCCTCCAGCGCCGGGGCCTGTCCGGCGCGGTGGAAGCGGTGCCGGAACTGCCGGGCTACTTCCGGGTCAACTACCATCCACGGGGCAATCCCCTGATCTCCATCATCATTCCGACCCGGGACAACGGCGAGATCCTTTCCCGCTGCGTCCAGTCGATCGAAACCCTCTCCACCCACTCCAATTTCGAATTGATCGTTCTGGACAACGGCTCGGTCGACCCCGCCTCCCTCGCCGCCCTTGACCGCATCCGCGCCCAGGAACGGCGCACGGTGATCCGCCACGACGCGCCGTTCAACTTCTCGGAGCTGAACAATCTCGGGGTCAAGGCCGCGCGCGGGGAGCTGCTCCTCTTCCTCAACGACGACACCGAGGTGCTCTCCCCGGACTGGCTGGAACGGCTGGCCGGCTATGCCCAGCTTCCCCATGTGGGCGCGGTGGGGGCCAAGTTGCTCTACCCAGGCGGCGAGCTGGTCCAGCACGCCGGAGTGGTCAACCTGAGCGACGGTCCCTATCATGCCTTCTGCAGGCTGGAGGCGGAGACACCGGGCTATTTCGGTCGCAATCTGCTGGAATACAACTGGCTGGCGGTCACCGGGGCCTGCCTGATGGTGGAGCGGGTCAAGTTCCAGGCGGTGGGCGGCTTCGACGAGAGTTTCCCCATTGCCTACAACGATGTGGAACTCTGCTTCCGGCTCCATGAGGCGGGCTATTTCAATGTGGTTTGCCAGGCGGCCCACCTGCTCCACCACGAGTCCTTCAGTCGTGGCCTGGACGCGCTCAGCGAAGAAAAACGCGCCCGTCTGGCACAGGAGAAGCGCCGTCTCTTTGCGCGGCATCCCCACTACTTCCAGCACGATCCCTTCCACAGCCCCAACCTCCACCCCAATGGAATCAACTTCGAGGTGATCGGATGACCCCGGCCGGCCTGGCTTCCAATGCCCCGGAGCAAACTGTCCCCGCGGCCGGGCCGGCAGCGCCCCAGCTGGTCCTGATACGGCAACGGATCGCGGTGGCCAGCGCCGTCTCCTTCGATTTTTTTGATACCCTGTTTGTCCGCGCCCTCCTGGAGCCGGAAGACCTCTTCGCCATGATCGGCAAGCGCTTTTCCATCCCTGACTTTCCCGCCCGTCGCCGAGCCGCGCAGACCGAGGCCTTTCGCCGGATGCAGGAGGAGGGCCGCCGGGAAATCACCCTGGCCGGCATCTACGCCTGCTTCGGTCCCCTGCCTCTGCCGGCGGAAGAGGTGATGGCGGCGGAGTACGAGATGGAACTGGCCGTGGCGCATCCCAACGCCGAGCTGGTCGACCTTTTTGCGGCGACCGTGGCGGCAGGCAAGCCCGTGGTGCTGACCTCGGACATGTACCTGCCCGGCCGCTTCTTCATCGAGGCCTTGGAACGGCACGGGTTGCCAAAGGTGCCGGTATTCGCCTCCTCGGACCGGAACGCCACCAAACGCGATGCCGGAGAGCTGTTCGATCTGGTCGTCGCCTCCCTGGGCGTACCCCATGGCCAGCTTCTCCATATCGGCGACAATCCGGACTCGGACGTGCGCATGGCCGCAGCCAAGGGGCTGGCCACCTGCGGATACCGGGAGGCCCGCCGTCCGGAAAGCCCTCGGACCGTTGCCCCGGAAACCTCCCTGGCCAGGGCGCTGCTGCGGAAGCACAGCCACCAGATCCCGCCGGGCTCCTTCGAGGAACTTGGCTTTCTCCATGGCGGGCCGGCGGCGGTGGGCTTCCTCGACTGGCTGAGCGAGCAGGCGCAACGGGACCGGATCGACCATCTTCTCTTTCTGGCTCGGGACGGCTATATCCTGAACGGCATAGCGCGCGCCCACCCCGGGAGGCCCTTGCCCCGCTTTGCCTACTTCCTGGGATCCCGGGTTGCCTTCACCCTGGCGGCCATGCACGAAGGGAACTTCGGGGACTTCATGCCCTTCCTGCTCTCCGGCGCCGAGGGCCTCTCCCCGTATGAACTGCTGGAGCGGATCGGAGTCCAGCCGCCGGCCGCCACGGTGATGGAATCCTTTGGCCTGGGCGATGGGGTGCGGGTCGGGCCGGACCGGCTTGGCCGGCTCTCCGCCTTCCTGCACGCCTACCGATGGGAGATCCTCAAGGTCTGCCGCCGCAACCGCCGCGCCCTGCACCTGGCCCTGAACCGCCTGGGAATCCAGCCAGGCGAGCGGGTCGGCTTGGTGGACATCGGCTGGAACGGCACCACCCAGGACGCCTTCGAACAGGCCATCGCCGATTTGCTGCCCCTTGAGGTTTTTGGCTATTATCTCTGTCTGGCCAATACCACTGAGTGCGTGCGGCGACAACGCCGGCGCCGGATGGCCGCCCTGGTTTCGTCCGCCTCCTTTTCCGCCGCCATACTGGATCGGCTCTACAGAAACCGAGCCGCGGCGGAACTCTTTTTTTCCGCCCCCCACCCATCGGTGGTCGGATTGGCCATCGGCCAGGACGGCGAGGTGACCATGGCGGATGGGTCCTGCGGGGCCAGACAAGACCAGCTGGCCAGGATCAGCTCCGAGATCGCCGCCGGCATGCTCCTCTTTGCCAGCAGCTATGACGCCATGCGCAAAGCGCTGCACCTGCCCACCTCTCCCCTTCAGCTCGCCACGCCCCTCCTTGAGTTTGTCTGCGATGACGGCTGGCGCGACAATCCGCTGCTTGCCTCTGTGATGAACTTCGATTGCTGGTCACGGACCAGGAACCGAGACACCCCGCTGGTTGGGCAATATTGATGCACTCGCAAATTCATCAAAAACACACAGGTCCGCGACACAGAATCAAGGACATACAAAGCGGAAACAGATGTCGACGCATCTTTTCGGAGTCTCGCTCGCTCGCTTACCTGCGACGTCATCAATATTGTGGGCAGACGCGCACATCCCGATGATCCAGTCGATTCTTCAGCGAATACGGCATGCGCGGGGCCGCCTGCTGGGAATGCCGGCCTTCCGTTACGAAGAGGACCAGACATTCCTGCGCCGGTTTACCCGCGCGGAATGGCCTGGCTACGAGGCGTGGCTGGAACGCCACCGTCGTTTTACCCGGCCAGGGTTGGAGGCGCTCTGGAATCAGGCGAGCCGCTTCACGAGGAAGCCGCTGATCTCCGTGCTCATGCCGGTGTACAACCCAGACCCGGCCGAGTTGTGGCAGGCGGTGGAATCGCTGTTGTGGCAAGCCTATCCGCACTGGGAACTCTGCATCGCCGACGACCGGTCGACCAACCGGGAGTATCTCCGGGTGCTGGGGCGCCTTCGGGACCGCCGCGTCAAGATCCGCCTGAACCCGGCGCACGCCGGCATCGCCGGCACCTCGCAGGCCGCGCTGGATCAGGCGAACGGCGACTACGTCGCCTTGATGGATCAGGATGACGAACTCTATCCGGACGCGCTTTTTGCCTTTGTCCAGGCCTTGCAGGAGCAGGAGATCGATTACTTCTACAGCGATCGGGACATGATCTCGCCGGGTGGCCGGCGATACATGCACTTCCTGAAGCCCGGCTGGTCACCCGAATACCTGCTTTCCTTCAATTATGGCTGCCATTTGGAGATCTACCGGAAAGGGCTTGTCGAGGCAGTCGGCGGCTTCCGCCCCGGCTACGAAGGCTCCCAGGACTATGATCTGCTGCTGCGCGCCACCGACCAGCCCTGCCGCGTCTATCATCATCCCATGGTGCTCTACAGCTGGCGGCAGTCCAGGGGCAGCGTCGCCACCGATCTCGACGCCAAGGGCTATGCCTTCGAGGCCGGGGTTCGGGCGGTGCGGGATGCGGTCCGGCGAAGGCGTCTGCCGGTTCGGGAGGTGATCGAAAACCCGACGCTGTGGCGCGGCCATTACCGGCTGCTCTGGGACGAATCTCGGTTGAGCGCCCAGCCGGTCACCCTGGTAGCCCTGAGCAACCAGGACGATGAGGCCAGCAGGATCACCGCCCTGCTCCGGGACTGCGCCGCCTCCTTTCCCCATGCCGATTTCCGGGTGGCCCCCCCTTCGGCCGCCGCAATCCTGGCCCTGCTGGAAACGCTGCCGGCGGCGTGCGCGGTTTTTTTCTGTGACGGCTCGGTGCGCACCATCCTCGCCCCGGCGCTGGCCGACATGCTGGGTTTTCTCGCCATTCCCGGCGTGGAGGTGGTGGGCGGCAAATGTGTCGACCCTGACAACCGGGTCCGCGACACCGGCCTGGCCATCGACGACTCCGGCCAGATCATGGCCGTTTATGGCGGCAAGGCGGGAGACGACCCAGGCTATGGCGCGGTCGGCGCGGTGCCGCGCAATGTCGCCGCGGTCTTCCCCGCCTTCTGGGGGACTCGGGTCGAAGGTCTGCGGAAGCGGTGGACAACGGAGGGGCAAGGCGGCTATTATTACAGCGCCTTGCGCTACTGCATGGACACCGGCAAAGGCGGGGGCAGGATAGTGTGCATCCCCTCCATGTGTCTTTGCCTTGAGCCGGGCCGCCCCGATTGCGCGGAGGACCTGAGGCTGTTTGGCAAGGAGTGGCAAGCACAAGCCCGACACGACAGTTATTACAACCCCAACCTGCCGGAAACCCTGGAAGATTTCTGCAGGCCACTATAAGGATATCCGCGTGCGAGAGCCCAAGGTCCTCATCATCATCGTCACCTTCAACAAGAAGGAGTACGTCGCCAACCTGCTGGAGACACTGCGGGCCATCACCCACACCAACCACGACATCGTGGTGGTGGACAACGCCAGCACGGACGGCACGGTCGCCTTGCTCGAAGAGACGTTTCCCGGCCTGCATCTGATCAAGAACCAGGAGAACAACGGCGGCTCCGGCGGTTTCAATACCGGGCTTGCCTATGCCTTTACCCAGCAGGGCTATGACTATCTCTGGCTGCTGGACAACGACGTCGAGGTGGCGCCGGACGCTTTGTCCAGACTGATCGAGGTGCTGGAGCAGCATGGGGACATCGCGGTTGCCGGCTCGCAGATGTGCCAGCTGGACAACCCCGCCGTCACCAACGAGGTGGGCGCCTACGTCGATCTGCGCCATGGCCGCCTGGTGCTCAATCGCCATCTCAGCCGCAAGGCCAACAATGCCACCGGCATCCACGACGTCGATTACGTGGCCGCCGCCTCACTGCTGATCCGGGCGGAGGTGGCGAAGAAGGCCGGCCTCTGGGAGGACTTCTTCATCCACTTCGACGACGTGGACTGGTGCCTGCGCATCAGGGAGATGGGATACCGGGTGGTCGGCGTGGCCGACTCGGTGATCTGGCACGTCTCCGCCGCGGAAAAGCCCATCACCTGGGCGATGTACTACGATGTGCGCAACATGCTCTTCTTGCTCCAGAGCCACGCCACCCGCCAGGATGTGGGCCGCTTTGGCCGCAGGAAGGTGTTGCAGGCCATCCACTGCGAATTGCGCGGCCTTACCCCGCTCGCGGAGCTGATCTTCGAGGCGATCGAGGATTTTCTCCAGGCGAAAAAGGGGAAAAAGGCCTTCCACCTGCCCCGGGAGGAGGATGACGCCGTCATCGCCAAAACCCATCCGGCGAGCGATGTGCTGCTGTTTCCAGACGAGTGGTTCGACCCGATGCGGTTTCCCTGCGACGACCACTCCCTGGACTCGGTCAAGGAGATCGTTCTCCCTGCCCATCTTCCCGATGCCGGCTGGTACTGGCACCGCAAGGGGGGAGCGCCGGTGAAAAACCACGGCGCCTTGGCGAAAATCGCCCTGGCGCTGCTCGGCCTGCTCACCGGCCACCGCAGATACCGCCGCGCCTATGCGAGCATCCGGAACATGGGCTTTCTGCCAGCCCTGCTTGCCGAGGAGGTGGTGGTGAAGATCGCCGAGCGGAGCTGGCTGCTCAAGCGGGACCGGATGACGGTCTGGCGCACCACCTTCCGGGCAATGCGCCGGGGGATCAGGCTTTACTGGAAACTCCTCACCTGAGGGAAGACACGATGCAATACGATGTTCTCATCGTCGGCGCCGGCATCACCGGCCTGACCGTGGCGCGGCAACTGGCCGAGGCCGGCAAAAAAACCCTGGTCCTGGACCGCAGGGCCCATATCGGCGGCAACTGCCATGACGAATACGACGAGCATGGGATCCTGATCCACCGGTACGGCCCCCACATCTTCCACACCAACCACCAGGCGGTGTGGGAGTTCCTCTCCCGGTTCACCGACTGGCGCCATTACCAGCACCGGGTCAAGGCCTATGTGGACTCCATGCTGGTGCCCATGCCGGTCAATGTGGACACCCTCAATTGCCTCTACAACCTGTCGCTCACCGCCGAGACCATGGCCGCCTATCTCGAATCGGTCCGGGAGAAGCTCGAGGTGGTGCGCGACTCCAGGGATGCGGTCCTGGCCCGCTTCGGCGCGGATATCTACGAGAAATTTTTCAAGAACTACACCTTGAAGCAGTGGGGGATCGCAGCCGAGGACCTCCATCCATCGGTCTGCGAGCGAATCCCCATCCGGCTGAACCGCGACGACCGCTACTTCACCGACCGCTTCCAGGGCATGCCCCTCCACGGCTACCACCGGCTGTTCGAGCGCCTGGCAGCGCATCCGGGCATCCACCTGCTGCTGCAGGCCGATTACCGGGAGGTGGCCCGGCAGGTCAAACACAAGGCGCTGGTCTACACCGGCCCCATCGACGAGTACTTCGACTACTGCCACGGCAGGCTGGGCTACCGCTCGCTGCGCTTTGACTTCAGGAACCACCGGCAGGACTCCTTCCAGGAGGAGGCGGTGGTCAACTTCCCCAACGACTATGCATTTACCCGCATAACCGAGTATAAGAAGATGACTGGCCAGCAGGCGGACTCGACCACGGTTTCCTACGAGTATCCGTGCAATGAAGGGGATCCCTACTATCCCATCCCCACCGCCGACAACCAGCAGCTCCACGCCAGGTATGCCGGCGAGGCGAAGAAGGAGAAAAAGGTCGCCTTTGCCGGCCGCTTGGGCGCCTACCGGTACATGAACATGGATGTCGCCTGCCTCGATGCGATGCAGCTGGCAATGAACCTGCTCAAAGCGTAGCCTTGGAGGGACTATGAAAAGACACCGCCTGTTGTCCGTGCTTCTTGCCGCTCTGTTCGTCTTCGGCTCGACCACACCCGCCTTGGCCGAACTGAGCCTGGATTACGAATCAGCGATCGAGGACTCAGCGGAGCCTTTTTCCGAACGGATCTACTCCTACGACTTCGCGGTGGACTCCACCGGCCAGATCCATGTCATCTACTCCAAGCCGGTTGACTCGGGCACCCGCTGCGAGATCATTTACGCCAGGGGTACCAGCGGCGCCTGGACCAAGCAGACCCTGGAGACCGACGGCAAGACGGGTTCCATCTCCACCCATCTTGCCGTGGACGCGACCAACAAGGTCCATGTCTCCTACATCAAGGCCCAGCAGGATCCGAACACCCATCTGGTCTATCAGACCATCACCAACGGAACCGCTTCCTCCCAGATCACCGTGGAGGGCGGCGGTTGGCACAGCCGCATGCAGCTGAACAGCAGCGGCAGGGCGATTTTCATCCGGGAAGGGGTCTCCGGACTGCGGTTGTTCAGCCCCTCCGGGGCAAGCTCCTGGACGGAAAGCCAGATCCAGCTTCCGAGCGCCTCCCACTACCGGATCGGCAACTTTGTCTTTGACCAGAGCCGCAACGCCTACCATGTCACCTACGGCGACGGCACCTCCACCCACAACTTCATGTACGCCTACTCCGCCAACGGCTCCTCCTGGAGCGCCTCCACCATCGACGGCAGCGGCTCCCTGGTGGAGTGGGAGTTCTGGACCGATCTGATCGTGGATCAGTCCGGCACCCCCTATGCGGCGATGTACCGTTACAACACCGACAACGTGGGCACCTCCGCCCTGTTCGGCAAACTCGAAAACGGCGCCTGGCGGACGGTGACCGCGGATGGCGGCCTCTCCCAGTCCCGCGCCGGCATGGGTCCGGGACTGGCCATCGACAGCGAGGGCAACCTGCACGGGGTGTGGGACAACTCGCCGGACGTGCCCATGGACGCCAATGGCGCGGCAGGCAACATCATGTACCGCTTCAGCTCCGACGAGGGAGCCAGCTGGGACGTGCGCCAGGCCCTACGGGGCTACTCCGCCGAAGGCGCCTGCAAGATCAAGATCGTCGGTGAGAAGCTCTACCTGCTGGTTCTGGGCAACTACACCGACGCCAAGCTCTACTTCATGGAGTTCACTCTGCCCGCCGCCACGGCGGACCTGTTCGAGGTGTCAACCGACACCATGTACTACGCGCAAGGCGCGCCGGTCACCTTTCATGCCCGCATCCAGGGCAGCGCCATCGGCGATCTCTATGTGGTGATGATCCATCCCTGGGGGTATTTCTACTATCTGGGCAACGATTTTGCCTGGCATCAGGTTTCCGACCTCGCCAGTCTGCGGCCGGTGCTCTCCAGCTTTCAGCTGACCGGCCTCAACAGCGACTTCCTGACAGTGACCGCCATGTCGCAGGCCCCCTTCACCACCAACGGCGATTTCGTGTTGGCAAGCGGGGTCACCCCGCCCGGAACCCCGGTCTCTGCCCAGACGTTCCTGACGTCGCTCTATCTGAGCCAGATCCATGTCTGGTAACCGTACAGGGGCCGTCCTTGCAAAGAACGCTTAAGAAAACCAAGCGATTGCTGAAAAAGGTCGGCTATCTGCTGCGTTCGCCCAACGACCGTCTGCACTTCCGTCCAGACGGCAGGACGCGGATCGAGGCGTTGGCCCACTGGCCGCTCTTCGACCGGATGCGGGTCGCCGCGGCCTCGGATCTGGAGCGGAGCACGAAGCGGCAGCTGTTTGGCAGCGCAAATGTCCCTGATCCGCCAATCCGGCATATCGCGCCGGAGGACTTCTCCGCGGCCAGGCTTTTTGCCGAGATCAAGGCCCTTGCCGCAAGCGGCGGTGAAATCCACCTGCCCGCCGGCCGCATCGAGCTTGACCGGGAACTCGCTCTCCCCGCCGGCCTCAGGCTTGTGGGGGTGCCGGGCCGCACGGAGCTGGTGTTCAAGGACGTACCCTATGGCATCATCATTCGAGGCACCGCCGACCCGATCCGCTGGGTGCGACTGGAGCACCTCCGGCTGCGGCATGAAGGGGACCACCGGTTCTGCGCCGCAGTCTTCGTCAGCACCGCCAGCGACATTCTGTTTTCCCACGTCGAGATCCTCGCCCCCAGGGCGGTGGGCTTTCTCCTTGCCGATGGGGTGCGGGCGGCGCGCCTGGAACACTGCACCGTCTCCCGCGCCGCGCTGGTGGGCTTCATGCTGGTCAGGGATGTGCAGGACACCGTGTTGCATGCCTGTGTTGCCGAATACTGCGGGCAAGGCGGCGCCTTTCTCACCGATCTGAGGCTGCCGTCCGGCATGGATCCCATGGATTTCGACGGCCAGCTCCACCACACCAATGAGATCATCGGCAATTTCGGCCCCTTTGCCCCGGAAGATCCCTCTCCCTACCGCACCACCTTCGCAAACTGCGTTTTCCGCCATAACCGCAAGATGGGGATCACCACCGACGGGGTGGGGTACCTGCGGGTAATGAACTGCGTGATCGCCGAAAACGATTGCGAAGGCATTACCATCGACAACGGCTCCTGGTGCTGCCACATCCAGGGCTGCCATATCTACAACAACGGCTGGCGCGGCCTGCAACACGAGGTGGAGTTGCATGTCGATTTCGTCGAAGGGGAAGGAGCCTTGCCCGATGGCAGCTCCAAGGCCAAGCTGCCCGGGGTGAGCCTCGACAACGCGGCCTACATCCGCGTGGAGGACAACTGCATCGAGGGCAACTGGGGAGACGGGGTCAAGTTCGTGCGGGCGGTTTACGGCTGCACGGTGGCGCGCAACCTGATCGCCAACAACAACCGGGGCGGCAACGACCGGTTCCACTTCTTCGGGGTGCTCGCCGGTATTGCCGAACGCCAGCATCCGGAGCAGTATGACTTTCCAAGCTGCCACAACCGGATCGTGGAAAACGACATCCTGGGCCCGCACTATGCCGGCATCCACCTCATGCACGTCACCACCGGCAACCTCATCCTGAACAACCGTATCGTGGGTGCAAGCTTCGCGCCAGTGGAGGATCACGACACCAGGGGCAACGTGATCCGGGGAAACGAGGCGAGTCTCAACGCCCACGAGAGCGGCCACGCCGTTGCGGGCCATGGTTGCCGCGATTGACCCCGGCCATGTCGGCGTACGGGTCGCCGCTCTGGTGGTCACCTATGACCGGCCGGACGATCTGCGCCTGGTGATCGCCGCCCTGCGCGGCCAGACCAGGCCGGTGGACGAGATCATCGTCCTGGACAACCACGGGCCGGTGCCGGCGGCGGAAATCCTGCACGAACACGCCGCCGCGGTCACCATCATCCGTAGCGACGCCAATCTCGGCGGCGCCGGCGGTTTTGCCAAGGGACTGGCCCATGCCGCTTCATTGCCGGTCGATTGGGTATGGCTGATGGACGACGATGCGGTTCCCGAGCCCGACGCCCTGGCGGCGCTCCTGACGGTCCTGCCGACCATGCCGGCGCGGACCGGTGCCCTGTGTTGCGCGGTCCGCGAATTCGGCGCCCTGGCCCTCCGCCATCGGCGGCTTTTTGGACGCTGGTTCGGCGGCGAGCGGCCGCTCGGCCCGGCCGCTTACGCCAGGCCCTGGAGCGAAATCGACACCGGCTCCTTTGTCGGCTTCCTGGTCTCGGTGGAGGCGGTGCGCGCGGTGGGGTTGCCCAACCCGGATTTTTTCCTCGCCTATGATGACACCGAATACTCCCTGCGGCTGCGGGCCGCTGGCTGGCGGCTCTGCCTGGTCCCGGCCAGCGTCATCGCCCACGGCCGGACCCGACAATCCCGTCTGCGCACCAGCGAGTTCGGGGCCAAGCACTACTTCAACATCCGCAACCGGCTGGTGGTGAAACGCTGGTACGCGAAATACTGGGGAATTGCCGTATTGCGTGATATCCTCTTTGCCGGGGTGCTGTGGCTGCTGTGCCGGGGGGTGTCCCAGCCAGGAAGTCTGCGCCTTCTGGGCCGTGCTCTTGGTGATGGCCTGGGCTGCCGGTTGGGACCATTGCCGGCGGCGGGAGATTCCTCCAGCCAGGGTGGATGAGTTGCCATGCGCGGGGGGCACTCGGATGGATGAAAAAGAATTCTTGCCGTAAAGGGTTGGCATGAAGAAGATATTGATCGTCGGCGGCGCCGGCTACATCGGTTCGCACATGGTCAAGCACCTGGTGGACCATGGCTATGCCCCTCTGGTGCTGGACGACCTCTCCAAGGGACACGCCGATGCGGTCCCCGAGGGCCGTCTGGTGCAGGGCGATCTTGGCGATCGCCGCCTGCTGGCCGAGCTGTTTGGCAGTCACCACTTCGAGGCGGTGATGCACTTTGCCGCCTTCATCGAGGTGGGCGAGTCCATGGCCCAGCCAGCGCGCTATTTTCACAACAATATCTGCAAGACCCTAGTATTGCTGGATGCCATGCGTGAGCACGGGGTGGGAAATTTCATCTTTTCTTCCACCGCCGCGGTTTACGGTGAGCCGCGCCAGATCCCCATCGATGAGCTCCATCCGCTGGCGCCCATCAATCCATATGGATTCAGCAAGTTCGCGGTGGAACAGGCATTGCGGGATTACGACCGCGCCTACGGCCTCCGTTTCACCGCCCTGCGTTATTTCAATGCCGCCGGCGCCGACCCGGAGGGCGCGCTTGGCGAACGCCATTCGCCCGAGTCCCACCTGATCCCGCTGGTCTTGGAGGCGGCGGCCGGTACCCGCGAGGCGATCACCATCTTTGGCCAGGATTACGATACCCCGGACGGTACCTGCATCCGGGATTATATCCACGTCGCCGACCTCTGCCAGGCCCACCGCCTGGCCATGGAACGGCTGTGGGCCGGAGGCGATTCAACGGCCTACAATCTGGGTAACGGCCAAGGCTTTTCCGTGCGCGAGGTGATTGACACAGCCGGTCGGGTGACGGGTCGGCGGATCCCGGTGCGCCTGGGCGCCAGGAGGGAAGGCGACCCTGCCCGGCTGGTGGCGGAGAGCCGCAAGGCACGCGAAGAACTGGCTTGGCGGCCTGAGTACGCCGATTTGGAGACGATTGTTGCCCACGCCTGGGCATTCAAGTCCCGCCGGCAGGAAGGCTGACGCCGGCATGGAAGGGTTTCGGGGTTGATTGACCGAGCATGAAGGTTTTGTTGAAAACCATAGCGGCCTTGCTCTGCGCCGGCATGCTGCTGATCGTTCCCCCTCGGGCATGGGCGGCGGACAAGCGGGTCGGCGTGCTGCTCTCCCGCGAGATCGCCCCCTATGTCGCCATGGTGGAAGGGCTTGAGGCACGGCTTCGGTTGCCGGTGCAGCGCTTTTTCCTCGACGAGTCCGGCACGCCTTATAGCCTGAGCGGCCAGACTCCCTCGCTCAACCCCCAGTCCTATGACGCCTTGGTGGCGGTGGGTCCCGAGGCGTTGCGCTATCTGCACCCCAGGGCCGGCACGGTGCCGCTCCTCTACGGCATGGTTCTCAATCCCCGCAACGTGGTGGGCGAGCAGGGCAGACAGCCCTGCGGCATCAATCTGAACATCCCGGCCGAGGCGCAGCTTGCCTCGATCCTCCGCGTGCTGCCCGCCGCCAGAAAGATCGGCGTCCTCTTTGATCCCGCCAACAACCAAGCCTGGTTCAAGGCGGCCTCCGCCAGCGCCGCCGGCAAGGGCATCGAGCTGCTCCCCCTCCAGGTGCTCCGGCAGGGCGACCGGCTGGAACTGGCCGGCGAGTTTGCCCACCTTGACGCCATTCTGTTCATCCCCGACCCATCGATCATCTCCAAGGCGGTGATCCAGCACGTCATCAAGCAGGCGGTGCTCAAGGGCACGCCAGTGGTGGGATACAACCAGTTTTTCCTTGATTCCGGCGCCACCCTCGCCCTGCTCATCGATTATCGCAAGGTTGGGGCGCAGGTGGCCCGCCAGGTGGAGCAGGTGCTGGCCAGCGAGCGGTGCGAGGCCGGGGGCAGCGCCCCGGAGTACGAGGCGATGGTCAACGACGAGGTGTTGAGGACCTTGAAAAAGAAGGATTGAGAAGAGGTTGGGGCCAGGATCGCACCGTTTTTATCGACAAACTGTTTTGTTTTTATTGGATTTTTCATGAATTTAAAGCTGCCACCTCCCATACGGATTCACTCCATCCAGGGCCGACTCACCGCCATCGCCCTGTTCTTCATCGTCGCGACGGCGGTGGCCATGGGGGTGGCCGGCTTCCGGCTGACCGTGCACTTCGAGCACCAGCGTTACCGCGACCACTTCGGGCTGCTCGCCTCCTACCTGGCCAGCAACGCCGAGCTGGGGGTGCTTCTGGGCAACGAGAAGATCCTGGAGCAGCTGACCGAAAACATGCTGGCGGTCAGCGACGTGCAGCGGGTGGAGATTCTCGACCGGAGCGGCAGGGTGATCATCCGTTCCAGTCGCGACAATCCGCCGGCCGGTCTCGGCTCGGTCGCCGCGCCGGTGGTCGCCTCCAGCCTGGAGGGCCGCGACGCACCCTTCCTTGCGCCGGACAAGGCCGAAGAGGTGGTGGGACAGGTGGTGGTCTCCTATTCGCTGGCCGGCCTGGATCAGCTGAAAAAGGAGCTGGCCTTCCGCTTCGTGCTGGTTTCCCTGGGGCTTGCCCTGGCGCCGGTGCTGATGTACTGGCTGCTGGCCCGGGCAATCACCGCGCCGCTCCTGGGGCTCTTGGCCGTGGCCGGCCAGGTTTCCCGCGGCCGCCTGGATGTCCGCGCCCGGGGCGGATCGCTGGCCGAGATCGACACGCTGGCCACCGCCATCAACGAGATGCTGGACGCCATCGAGTCGCAGCGTCGGAAGCTCGGCGAGGCGCACGCCGCCATGGCCCGCCAACAGGTACTGGCGGAGGTGGGCAAGTTTTCGATGATCGTGGCGCATGAGATCAAGAACCCCTTGGCCATCATCAAGGGCAGTCTCGAGGTGCTCCGCAAGGAAGGACCGATGGACGCGGGGATGAAGGCTCAGTTGATGGTCTTTCTCGACGAGGAGATCGAGCGGATCAACAAGCTGATCGAGGATTTTCTCCTCTTTGCCAGGCCGCAGGAGCCAACCCTGCAGGCCATGACGGCGGCGGGAGTGGTGGCCTCCCTGGCGCAGCGCATGCGCTTGCTCTCCAGCGTCATTGCCATCAGCGGCGACGATCAGGTCGAACCGGACTTGGCGCTGCGGTGCGATCCGCATCTCCTGGAACGGGCGCTTCTGAACATCGTGCGCAACGGTCTGGAGGCCTCGCCGGACGGCAGCGGTGTCGCGGTGACCATCGCCGGCTCCGATCGGCGGCTGGTCTTTACCGTGCGGGACAACGGCCCCGGCATCCCCGAGGAGGCGCTGCCCCGGCTCTTCGAGCCGTTTTTCAGCACCAAAGCCAAGGGAACCGGCCTGGGACTGGCCATTGCCAAGGAGATCATCAACGCCCACGGCGGCAACATCTCCGCGACCAATCCCAAGGGGGGCGGGGCCTGCTTCACGATCTCCCTGCCAGTGGAAGAGATGAAAGGTTAACGGAGTAACAATGCATGGCTCGCATACTGATCGTTGACGACGAAGAGAGAATCCGGTTGCTGTTGCGGATCATGCTCACCGCGGCAGGCCATCAGATCGACGAAGCTGGCAGCGGCGAGGCGGCCCTTGCCGCCCTGGACCGCGACGCCTTCGATCTGGTGATCTCCGACGTGCGCATGGGAGGGATGGGCGGCATGGAGCTGCTCGCCGCCATCCGCGAGCGGGAGCTGGGCTGTCCGGTGGTCTTTGTCACCGCCTTCGCCACCCTCGAGTCGGCGGTGGAGGCGCTCAGGCTGGGCGCTTCCGACTATCTGGTCAAGCCGTTCGAGGAAAAGGCGGTGCTGCTGGCGGTGGAGCGCGCCCTGGGGATACGGAGGATTCTCAAGGAGAACATTCGCCTCAAGCAGGAGACAGCTCCCCCGGGCCCTGGCGGTGGGCCGATGATCTTCGCCTCGCCGGCCATGCGCAACGTCCATGACCTGGCGGTGAAGGTGGCGGCCAGCGACGCTACCGTGCTGCTCACCGGCGAGTCGGGCACCGGCAAGGAGGTGGTGGCCCGGCTCATCCATCAGGCGAGCCCCCGCTGCCATGAGCGCTTCGTGGCGGTCAACTGCGCCGCCATGGCCCCCTCCTTGCTCGAGGCGGAGTTGTTCGGTCACGAAAAGGGCGCCTTCACCGGCGCCGACAAGGCCCGGCCTGGCAAATTCGAGTTCGCCGGCAACGGCACCCTCTTCCTCGACGAGATGGGCGAACTGCCCCTGGAGGCGCAGGCCAAGCTGCTGCGGGCCATTCAGGAGAAGAGCGTGCAGCGGGTGGGCGGCAATCAGGAGATCCCGGTGCGGTGCCGCCTGGTCTGTGCCACCAACCGCGACCTGGGTCGGCTGGTGGCGGAAGGCCGCTTCCGGGAGGACCTCTTCTACCGGCTGGCGGTCTTCCCCATCGCCCTGCCGCCGCTCAGGGAGCGCAAGCAGGATATCGCTCCCCTGGTGCGTCACTGCGTGGAGAAGCTCGGCAATCGCGCCGTGGAGGGAGAGGTGCTCACCCCGGCTGCCCTGCGCCAGCTGCAGGAGTATGCCTGGCCCGGCAACGTGCGGGAGCTGTTCAACGTGGTGGAGCGGGCCATGATCCTCAAGGGCGGGGTCACCCCATTCTCCTCGGATGATTTCCCTCAGCTCGGTCAGCAGGCCGTGCCCGCGGCACCGGTTGACGAGCTGTTCAAGATCCCGGCCACCGGCATCGATTACGATGCTCTCCAGCGCAGCATCGTCCGCCAGGCCCTGGAGCTGACCGCGGGCAACCAGAGCGCCTCCGCCCGCTTGCTCAAGGTCAGCCGCCAGCGCCTCCGGACACTGCTGGGGCTGTTGGAGGAAAAGGAATGATGAAAAAACAGAATAGAGGATGCATGCAGGATTCAGAATGGAGGAGCCGGGGTCCCATAACCGGCATGCCGAGGTATGGGGTGCGTCGTCTGCTCCGTTCTCTCGTGTGCCTTCTGTTTTTCATGCTGAGTCCTGCATTCTGTCTTCTGCATTCTTCTTCCGAGGCCATCGCCGCGGAAGAAGACGAAACCATGCTGATGTTCGTTGGCGAGAGTCAGGCGGTTTCCACCGTTGCCTCCCGGCAGCCCGAGTCGCCACTGGAGGCGCCGGCCATGGTCACCGTGGTGGGCCGCGACGAGATCGAGTCCCGCGGCTACCAGACCCTGGCCGACCTGCTTGCTGGCCAGCCCGGTTTCTTCATGGCGCCAGCCGGCCGCGGCACCGCCCCCTACCTGCGCGGCCTGCGCGACTCGGTGCTCTTTCTCTACGATGGGGTGCCCATCACCACCGACGTCACCAAGAGCCTGGCGCCGCTGGACCAGGAGATCTCCCTGGCCGGCATCGAACGGGTAGAGATCTCCCGTGGCCCCGGCTCGGTGCTCTGGGGGCCGGACGCCTTTGCCGGAGTGGTCAACATCGTACCCATGCGAGGCAGCCAGCGGCCTGGGCCTGCCACCGAGCTTGCCGCCGGCACCAGAAACCTGGCCGGGGCCAGCCTTGCCTGGGGCACCCAGGGTCAGAACGCCGACACCTTCCTTGCCCTCGCCGGCAGCCGGTTCCGCTTTGAGCCCGACGAATATATGAGCCGCGAGGCCTCCGGCCAAGCCTTCTTCGACACCGTGGCTCATTCCACCGCCACCGAGGCGGTGGCAACGGTCAACTATGGCGACTGGCTCCACGTCTCCGGCCGCTGGTCGGACTTCTCCCGCCGCTACACCATGCAAAACGGCCTGGGCGACATCAGCTGGGCCGGCGAAAAGCAGGCGCCGGTCAACCTGCTCAAGGCCTCGGCCAGCAAGGTGATCGGCCCCTCCCACTACACGCTGACCGGCTTTTTGCAGGAGATCGACTATCAGGTGCTCGACGCCGACGTCGAGCGGCGGCAGCGCAACCGGGTCGGCCATGTGGAGCTGTTGTGGGACCGCCGCCTCCTTGCCCGCGGCCTGCTCACCCTGGGCACCTCCCTGCGCCAGAACGCGGTGGACGGCGCCATGGGCCGGTACGGCTTTTTGCCCGATTTCCTCGCTCCGTCGGAAACCCTCTTTGTTCCCAGGGTGGAACAGGCCGACTTCAGCAACCAGTTGGCCTCCGCCTTTGGCCAATTCCGATACCAGTGGGGGCAAACCAGCGTCTGGGCGGGTCTGCGCCTGGACGACCACAGCCAGTACCGCTCCACCACCAGTTACAGCCTGGGCCTCAACCGCCCCCTTGCCGAGGGCCTGCGCCTCAAGGCCTCCTACGGCAACGCCTTCCGCAGCCCTTACTCAAGCCAGCTCTTTGGCGACCAGCAGTTCGAGCCCGAGTCCATCAAAACCGCCAGCCTGCAACTCGCCTGGACCCCGGCCTCCGGCCGCATGCTGGAGTTGACCCTGTTCAACAGCCGCCTTACCGAACACCGCGCCGAGGATCCCTACGGCGGCCTCTCGCTGCCCTCCAGCCGCGAACTGAGCGGGGTGGAACTGGCCGGTGTTACCCCGGTGCTGGGTGATCTGTCCTTGACCGCGGCGCTCTCGGCGGCGGGAAGCGGCGACGAGGAATACTTCCAGGCGGTCCGCTACACCATCCTCCGCCCCGACGGCAGCCGGGTTTCCGTTTACGACCAGTGGGAGGAGCCCGTGGATCGCGGGCCGGGCTGGCTGGCCAGCCTCGGCCTCAACTACCGCATCGCGGATCGCCATAACCTCCTGCTCGCCGGCCGGGTGGGGGGCTCCTCCGATTTCAGCTACGACAAGGGCGATCTGGAGGGCAGCTACACCCATCCGGTGCTGCTGGACCTGGTCTACCACCGTCCTGGCTTCCTGGATGGCCGGGACAGCTTCACCTTCAGGATCGCCAACCTGCTCGACCGCGATTACCAGCTCCCCGATCTCTTCGGTCCCATCAGTGGCCCACCCCTTACCGCCACAGTGGTCTGGCGCTGCAGATGGTGATACCGCTTCCGGGGAAACGCTTTTTTCCTCGACACCCTTCTCCGCTTTCGGGCTCACCCTCCCCCCCTGGGCCGCCATCGGTACAACCCCCTATTTTTCCGGAAATTTTGCCTGGCCATCCGGGAATGTCCGCTTGACAACCCCCTCCATCCTGCTATTGTTGAGAGATTGTTCCTTCAGCCAACACATCCCCCGGAGATCACCCCGTCATGAAGAAAAAAGTCACCTTCCTGCCCGATCAGCTCACCATCGAGGTGGATGGGGGAGAAAACCTCCTCGCCGCCGCAGCCAAGGCCGGGGTCTACATCCATGCAGCCTGCGGCGGCGACGGCGTCTGCGGCAAGTGCAAGGTCAAGCTCATCCAGGGCGAGGTGCGGGCCAACAAGGCCATGCAGCTGCGGCCCGAGCAGCAGGCCGAAGGGTATCGCCTGGCCTGCCAGGCCACGGTGGTGGAGGACCTGACGGTGGAAATCCCGGCGGCCACCTCGGCCACCGGCAAGGTGGCCAGCCACAAACCCAAGACCACCCGGGCCATCTCCGCCCGCTCGCTGGACCACCTGATCGGCTCCTGGCAGGTGGCGCCGCCGGTGGAGAAGCGCTTTTTGAAGCTCGATCCGCCCTCCCTGGAGGACAACGTCCCCGACCTGCAACGGCTGCTGCGCGGCATCCGCCAGAAGTGCCACGACTGCGCCGAGCCCACTTACGACCACCCCGAGCTGCTCATGGAGCTGCCCTTCACTCTTCGGGAGGCCAACTGGGAGGTGACCGTCATCCTGCTGCGCGGCAAACGGACCGAGGAGCCGGACCGCATCATCGCCGTGGAAGCGGGAAACACCACCGGCCAGCTTTACGGGCTGGCGGTGGACATCGGCACCACCACCGTCTGCGGGGTGCTGATCAACCTCAACTCCGGCGAGGTGATCGCCGAGGCCTCGGCCTACAACGACCAGATCGGCTGTGGCGAGGACGTCATCTCCCGGATCATCTACTCCCAGCGGCCGGGCGGCCTCAAGGCGCTGCAGGAGAAGGTGGTACGCACCATCAACACCATCGTGGACACGGTGTGCAAGAAGGTGATGATCAGCCCGAGCGACATCAGCTACATCATGGCCGCCGGTAACACCATCATGAGCCACATGCTCCTGGGCCTGAACCCCAAGTACCTGCGCGAATCGCCCTACGTGCCGACCTGCAGCCACTTCCCGCTCACCCGTGCCGCGAGCTTAGGCATCCACGCCCACCCATCGGTGCGCCTCTTCCTCTATCCGGCGGTGGCGAGCTACGTGGGCGGCGACATCATCTCGGGCGTGCATGCCTGCCAGATGTACAAGAGTCCCGAGCTGACCCTCTTTATCGACATCGGCACCAACGGCGAGATCGTGGTGGGCAACAACGAGTGGATGGTCTGCGCCGCCTGCTCCGCTGGTCCCGCCTTCGAGGGCGGCGGCATCCGTCACGGTATGCGGGCCAATGCCGGCGCCATCGAGAACTTCCATATCCACCCCGAGACGCTCGAGCCGATGATCATCACCATCGACCGCATCAAGCCGTGCGGCATCTGCGGCTCGGGGCTCATCTCCATCGTTTCCGAACTCTTGGAGGCCGGGGTCATCGACCAGCAGGGCAAGTTCAACCGCAACATCGAGCACCCCCGCATCCGCCAGGGCCAGGACGGCTACGAGTACGTGCTGGCCTGGGGCAAGGACTCGCTGATGGGCGAGGACATCGCCATCACCGAGGTGGATCTCGACAACCTGATCCGGGCCAAGGGCGCCATGTACGCGGGCTACGAAACCCTGCTGGAATCGGTGGGCATGACCTTCAATGATCTCGACCGGGTGATCATGGCCGGCAACTTCGGCGCCTACATCGATCTGGAGCGGGCGATCTGCATCGGCCTGCTTCCGGACATCGACCGGGAGAAGTTCTATTATCTCGGCAACGGCTCCATGTTGGGCTGCCAGATCAGCCTCACCGACCATGTCCGCTTTAGGGAACGGATGATTGTCAGCTCGCTGATCACCAACCTGGAGCTCTCCGAGAACCCGCAGTTCATGGACCACTACATGGCCTCGCTCTTCCTGCCCCACACCGACATGAGCCTCTTCCCAACGGTGCGGGAAAAGCTGCCCAAGCAGAGCTGAGGCCTGCCGAAGCGCGCCCCATGGAGGCAATCCAGCCCGACCTCTCCGTCTGCCTGCTCCACCACGACGAGCACGCTGGCGCCCTGGCCGGATTTCTCGACTCGCTCCATACCCACGCCGACCCGGTCTCCTTCGAGGTGATCCTGGTGGCCGACCGGCCGGAGAGCGAGGAACTTGCCCGACTGGAGCACGGCTTCCCGGATCTGGTCATCCTGGAGAGCAAACCGGGCGAACCCCGGGCCACCGCCATCAACCATGCCTTGCGGCTGGCGCAGGGCCGCTACTTCTGTCATTGCGCGCCCCACCTGCTGCTGCGTTCCCGCACTCTGGCCCTGCTCGTCGACTTTCTGGATGAAAATCCAGATGTCGGCTTGGCCGCTCCCCGGATCGTGGACCCGGACGGGAGGGTGTTGCCCACTGCCCGCACCCTCCCTTCACTCACCACCCTGCTTGCCACCCACCCTTTTTGGGGCTCGCGGCTGGGACTCGCCTCCCGTCTCCCCATCCACCTGCTGGCCGATCGCGACCACCTGCTTGACATGGAGGTGGAATGGCTGCTGGACACCCTGCTGCTGATCCGGCGGGAGGTGGTGGAGGAGATAGGCCTCTTCGACGAGGGCTTTGCCTGCCTTTTTGCCGATGCCGATTTCTGTCGCCGCGCCAGGCAGGCCGGTTGGCACCTTCACTACCTGGCCAAGGCGGTGGCCGTGCATACCCAGCCCGCCCCCGTCCACGCCCTCACAGGCTCGAGGACCGAGGCAGGCGACGGCGCCCGCTTCCTCTTCAAGGGGTGGCTTTCCTCCCTTTTGAGCCGTTCCCTCTGAGCCCAAGGCCTGTTGACAAGCTGCGCTCACCCTGTTGATCCTGTGTGGATATCCTGTTGGCTTCCCGTTGAAAAGTTGGATAGCATACTGAATTAACAGTCATTCACAGCAGCTCTCCCTTGCTGTTGATTTCTCGATCTGTTTCACGTGAAACCTGACGCCCCCCTCCTCCCCGCGACAACCTGTCTCCTTGCGTAAAAACTATCCGTTTCCCTTGTCGGCATGGATACAAATTACCCGTCACCGCCCCTCGGGAAACAGCCCGGCCACCTCACCCAACCCCCCTCTTTTCCGAGGAAACCGAATGCTTGAGTCCGTTTGGCACATTTCATGAAATGCTCTCCACTCAACAAAGGCAGACGCTTGCGCAAAACGAAACCGCTCCACAGTTCATTCGAAGGAGGATCTCTCATGCAGACACGGATCATCAGCACGACAGCAATCTTCGCTCTCCTCTTCGCCTTGGTCGCCAGCGAGGCATTGGCCGCCGGCAGAGGCGGTGGTGGCGCGGGACGAGGAGGCGGAGGCACCTCGATGGGCAGCGGCGCAACCAGCCGGCCGGCCGGCTCCCAACGCCGGGACGGCACCTTTGCCACCACTGGCACCACCGCCAGCGGCGCCACCTCCAGACCGGGATACGGCCAAGGCCTTCAGGACGGCTCTGGCGCCAACCGCTAACGGATATCCAGGGCAACACGAGCCAGCCGCCGACAGGATACTCTCCCCGTTGGCGGCTGACCTTTGCCGATCATGACTCCTCCCTCTTGGCCAACAGGAAAATGCGATGCGCCCCCATCAATGCCATGCCATAATTGTTGTCGCTCTCCTCTGTGCTCTGCCGTTGTCCTCTGCCTGGCCCGCCACCGACTACAGCGCCTTGAACAACGACGAACTGGCTGCCAAACGCGGCACCATGCGCAATGCCACCGACGCGGAGCGCCAGGCCTTTCATGAGGAATGGCAAAAACGGATCCAACAGATGAGCCCGGATGAGCGGCGGCAGGCGGTAACCACTTCGGACAACGGGCCGCGCGACGGCAGCGGCCAGAAAGGAGGCCGAGGCAAGGGCGGCGGCATGATGATGGGCCGAGGCGGCAGACCCTGAAATCCCCTGAAAAGGGAGCATGAACCGCATTCCAGCTCCGGACCGCCGCCACGGCTCGGATGGAGCGCGTGCCCTTCCTGGGGCTCTTTTTCAAAAAACACTCCCCCACGAGCTTTGTCACCATGACCCTGCGCAAGACCACCGCTCTCACCGCCCTCCTCGCCTTCCTGCTGGAGATGCTCACCAGCGTCATCCTCTACATCGTGCCCGCCGGCCGGGTTGCCTACTGGGCCGACTGGCGGCTATGGGGACTGACCAAGACCCAGTGGGGCAACCTGCACGTCAACCTCGGAGTGCTGCTCCTCCTCGCCATCAGCCTGCACATCTGGTTGAACTGGACGCCGATCATCGCCTACCTCCAAAATCGGGCGCGGTCCTTCCGCTTCTTCTCCGCCGACTGCAATGCCGCCATTCTCCTCTGCCTGCTCTTCGGGCTGGGGACCTCCTTCGAGCTGCCGCCCTTCTCCTCCATCGTCTCCCTTGGCGAGGCGATCAAGGAACAGGCCGCCCGGGAGTACGGTGAACCACCATACGGCCACGCCGAACTCTCCTCGCTGCGCACCTTCAGCAAAAAGGTGGAGATCGATCTCGGCCAGGCCATGACCCGGCTACGGGAGGCCGGAATCACCGTGACGAGTCCGGAACAGACCGTTGCCGATCTGGCCAGGGCCAACCGCCGCTCGCCCAAGGAGATCCATCGGATCATGCAGCCCGCGGCGCAGGCCGGCGCGGGCAAACCCCTCCCCCTCGACCCGCCGCCGGGCTTTGGCAAAAGGCCGCTGGCGGACATCTGCCACGAGTACGCGCTCAATTCCAAAATCATCCTGCGCGGCCTTACCGATCGCCAGCTCAAGGCCACCGAGGCCATGACCATCAAAGAGATCGCCGCCGCGAACAATACTTCGCCCATGGAGATCTTCGAGCTGCTCAGGGAGGTGGCCGGCACGCAAAGGCCCTGATTGCCGCGGGCGCCCCCTTCCGCTCCATCAGGGACCAACGGGGCGCCCCTTCATCCGTAGATTCACCTATTCCCCCGGCATGACGCCATTTTTTCCTCCTTGCCGATCTGGTTGCGGGTTGACAACCCCTTTTTTTACCGCTATGGTGCCGTGATCGAAAATGCCCCCATCCCGCCGGGCAGGGGAACCATATATCCTGAACCACACGCAAAGGAGAAGACCATGTCCCAGAAGGTATTAGCCATCGCCGAAAGCATCAACATCATGGGCAAGCGCAGCGGTACCGCCATGAAGGAGAGGAACCCCGGCCCGGTTCAGGAGATGGCCAAGGAAGAGTCCGCCGCCGGCGCCTCCTACCTTGATCTCAACATCGGCCCGGCCCGCAAGGACGGCATCGAGCTGATGCCCTGGGTGGTGCAGACCGTGGAAGCGGTGAGTGACGTGCCCCTCTGCCTGGACACCACCAACACCGATGCCATGGCCGCCGGTTTCAAGGTGGTCAAGAACAAGGAAGCCGCGATCATGAACTCCATCTCCGCCCAGCCGGAGCGGATGCAGAAGCTGATCCCGGTGGCGGCCGAGGCTGGCTGCAACGTCATCGCCCTCTTGTGGGGCCCGGACGGCATGCCGCGCGACTCCAACGAGCGCGCCGCCATGGCGGTTGACCTGATGATGGCCCTGGCCGAGGCCGGCATTCCCAACGAGAAGATGCTCTTCGACCCGATCGGCACCCCGATCACCCTGGGCGCCGACCAGATCGCCTCCGGCCTGGAGTTCATGAGCATGCTGCAGGAGATCGCTCCCGGCGCCGGCTCCACCGTCGGTCTTTCCAACGTTTCCAACGGCGTGGCCGAGCACCTGCGCAAGTACCTGGATCGCACCTACCTGATCATGCTGATGAAGTATGGAATCACCACCGCCATCGTCAACTCCTACGACGCCGAGCTGATGGCCATCTGCAAGGGCGAGCGCCAGAATCTGGTGGACATGGTCCACGGCATGATGGACGGCAACGACCCGGATCCGGCCACCCTCACCGGCACCGCCCTGGAGCACTACAAGACCTATAAGGTATTGTCCGGCCAGAACGTGTTTAGCGAGTCCTGGCTTACCCTGTAATCCGGCGGCGCTTGGACATAACGGCCGCACTGAAAAGAGCGGCCAAGTCAAGAAGGAGGCCGTGGCCTCCTTCTTGCGTTTGGAGGGGCACCATGGCGGATATCCCGTCCCACCACATGATTTACGGCACCACCACCTGCTCGGTCACCGGCGAGCAGGTGGTGGACACCGACGACGAACGCTACCGCCAGAAGCTGGCCCGCCTACTCATGGAGGAACGGGGTTTCGCCAAGAGCGAGCTCACCATGCGGCGCAGGATCGAAACCCTCTTCGCCCACCAGTTCGTCTCTTCCAAAATCGACATCGTGGTGAGCCTTGCCGGCACGATGGCGATGGTGGTACGCTACGCCCCTGGTTCGCTGGTGACCCGCGAACGCGCCGCCATCGCGGCGGCGCGGGTGCTGGAACAGGATCAGCTGGTGCCGCTGGCGGTGGTCAGCAATGGCGAGGACGCCGAGCTGCTGGACAGCCGGAGCGGCAAAGTGCTGGCCACCGGCCTTGCCGCCATCCCCAGCCGCGCGGCGCTCATGGCCATGCTGCCGGAGCTGGACTGCACTCCGTTGCCGGAGGCAAAACGGGAGCCGGAGCTGAGAATTCTCAACGCCTTCGACGTGGAAATCTGCTGCGCCGGCGGCCCCTGCGCCCTGCCAGGAGCGAAAGAGGGATGAGCATTCCGCCACGCCCCCCTTGCCGGGCACGAAATTGCCACACGATCACGCTGTGAATTTCTCCCGGCCTGGACTTCTGGACGAGGGGAGGCGAAGTTCGCTCCCAAAAATTTTCGTGCTTTTCGTGAATTTCGTGGCATAAAAACAGTTTGCCCGTCTGAAAACTCGACATACGGAGAGACACCCATGGCACAGCATGACTGGAGCAAAACCAGCTGGCAACACTTCACCGCCCTCCAGCAACCCAACTGGCCGGATCGGCAGGAGTACGACGAGGTGGTAAAGTCCATCTCCCATCTGCCGCCGCTGGTTTTTGCCGGCGAGGCGCGCGATCTCAAGAAGAAGCTGGCCATGGCCGCCGAGGGCAATGCCTTCCTGCTCCAGGGCGGCGACTGCGCCGAGGAGTTCTCCATGTGCACCGCCCCGGCCATCCGGGAGCTCTTGAAGGTCATCCTCCAGATGTCGGTGATCATGAGTTACGCTGGCGGCAAGCCGGTGATCAAGGTGGGCCGCATGGCCGGCCAGTACGCCAAGCCGCGCTCCGCCGACACTGAAATGGTCAACGGCATCGAACTGTCCAGTTACCGGGGCGACATGGTCAACGGCATCGAGCCCACCGCCGAGGCGCGGCGGCCCGACCCGCAGCGCATGCTCAAGGGCTACTACCTGGCCTGCGCCACCATGAACATCCTGCGCGCCTTTACCCTGGGCGGCTACGCCGCTCTCGACCGGGTGCACTCCTGGAACAACGCCTTTGTCAGCCGCTCGCCCCAGGGAGAGCGCTACGAGAAGCTCGCCCGCCACATCGACCAGGCGATTAACTTCATGCGCACCGTGGGCATCGACACCGACATCCCCCAGCTCAATCAGGCAAGCTTCTACACCTCCCACGAGGCGCTGCTCCTGGGCTACGAGCAGGCGCTCACCCGCCAGGACTCAACGAGCGGCGACTGGTACGACTGCTCGGCCCACATGCTGTGGATCGGCGAGCGCACCCGCCAGCTGGACGGGGCGCACGTGGAGTTCCTGCGGGGGGTCAAAAATCCGATCGGGGTGAAGATCGGTCCCAACCACGACCTCGACAACGTGAAAAAGCTGGTCGCCACCCTGAACCCGGAAAACGAATCCGGGCGACTGACCCTGATCACCCGCTTCGGCGCCAAGAAGATCGGCGACAGCCTGCCGACGCTGGCCCGCGCCATGAAGCAGGAGGGCTTCAAGCTGGTGTGGAGCTGCGACCCCATGCACGGCAACACCTACACCGCCGAAACCGGTCATAAAACCAGGAACTTCGACGACATCATGGCGGAGATCCGTTCCTTCTTCGAGATCCACTGGGCAGAGGGCACGGTGCCGGGCGGGGTACATTTCGAGATGACCGGCGACAACGTCACCGAATGCACCGGCGGCGGCAGGCAGATCCTCGATCACCACCTCTCCGAGAACTACCTGACCAACTGCGACCCACGCCTCAACGCCGAACAGAGCCTGGAGCTTGCCTTCCAAATCGCCGAGCTGATGCGGGAACGGTAAGGCGCCATGCCGGAGCCTCCTCGAAAAAACCTGCTCTACATTCTGGACGATGAGGCCATCACGGTCCGTCGTCTGGTGCAGGCGCTCTCCAAGGACGGCTACGCGGTGGAGGGCTTTGTCTCCGCCGCCGAGGCGCTCAGCCGCATCGCCAAGCAGCCGCCTCGCCTCTTGCTCAGCGATGTGCGACTCGCCGACGGCAACGGGGTGGAGGTGCTCCGGCAGGTTCTGGCCTTGGCGCCCCAGACCAAGGTGATCCTGATGACCGGCTACGCCTCCATCGACCAAGCGGTGCAGGCGGTGAAACTCGGTGCCTTCAACTACCTGGCCAAGCCGTTCCGCCTGGAGGACTTGCGCCAGGCCATCCGGGATGCGCTGGGAAGCGCGGGCGCCATGGTCAGCCCGGCCCGAGGCGGCGTGGGCGGGGAAAGCCCAGACCGCTTCGGCGAGATCATCGGCCGCTCGCCGGTCATGCGGGAGATCTTCAAGACCATCCGCCAGGTGGCGCCGCTTCACTGCAACGTCCTCATCCAAGGCGAGTCCGGCACCGGCAAGGAACTGGTGGCCAGGGCCCTGCACGCCGAGAGCGACCGGGCCAGCCATCCCTTCATCCCCTTCAACTGCGGCGCCTTCAGCGAGGAGCTGATTGCCAACGAGCTCTTTGGCCACGAAAAGGGCGCCTTTACCGGCGCGGTCTCCACCAAGCTCGGGCTTCTGGAGACGGCGCACGGTGGCACGGTCTTCCTGGACGAGGTGGGCGAGATGCCTCTGGCCATGCAGGTCAAGCTGCTGCGGGTTTTGCAGGAGCGCACCCTGCTGCGGGTGGGCGGGGTCACTCCCATTGGCATCGATGTCCGCATCATCGCCGCCACCAACCGGGACCTCGAACATATGGTGGCGGCCGGCACCTTCCGCCAGGACCTCTTCTTCCGCCTCAAGGTGGTGCAGCTTGATCTGCCCCCCCTGCGCAACCGCCCGGAAGACATCCCCCTCTTGATCCATCATTTTGTCGAACTCATCGCCAGCCAGTTCGGCAAGGAGGTGCCGGAAGTTTCCGATCCCTTCTTGGCGGCGCTCTCCTCCTATCCCTTCCCTGGCAATGTTCGGGAACTGCAGAACATCATCGAGCGCGCCGTGGCCCTGGCTCGGGAACCGCTCCTCACCCCCAAGGACCTGCCCCCGGACATTCTGCTGGCCGGGAATCGCCCCATGCCTCCAGAGAAGAGCACGACACAGCTCAAGGCGCTGGAACAGGAACACATCTACGAGGTCTATCGCCGCACCGGCTTCAACCAGACCGAAACCGCCCAGCAACTTGGAATCTCCCGCACCACGCTCTGGCGTCGTCTCAAGGAGTTGAACCTCATCCCGGACAAGCGGTAGCAATTCTTTCTCTGGGCACACTTCTCCTGCCGCAAAAGCCCCTCAACCCGTTAGGGTAATGCACCTCTTTGTCATATTTAAATTCCACTCTCCCCAAATCGGTGCTATTTTGTTTCAATGGAGATCAAACAGTTCCAGAACAAGATCAAAGATCTGCCAACCATTTCCGCGGTGGCGAGTCAGATCAATCAGGCTGTCAAAAATGAATCGCTGACAGCTGGAGCTCTGGGCGAGATCATTTCCCGCGATCCGTCCCTCACCACCAAGGTCCTCAGGCTGGCAAACTCGGCATACTACGGGCTGCCGCGAGAAGTGTCCCAACTCAACCGGGCGATCACCATCCTCGGTATGGACACCATCAAGAATCTCGCTCTGACTGTCTCGGTTTTTCGCGCCTTCTGCTGTGCAAACAACCCAGGCCTCTCGGTCAACCTCAAGGGCCTCTGGTATCACTCCCTGGGAACGGCGGTGGCAGCCAAAGCCATCCTTTCACAAAACGATGCGTTGCAACGCGATGAAGCGCTTGCGGAGCAGGCATTTCTTTGCGGCATCATCCATGATGTCGGCAAAATCGCCATCACCCAGAATCTCCCCAACGAAATGGCCGAAGTGCTCACTCGCATGCATGAGGCGAAAATTCCCCAGTACGAGGCGGAAAAGGAGATCATCGGCTTCAGCCATCAACGGGCAGGACAAGCCCTGGCCGACGCCTGGAACTTCCCGGAAGAGTATCTCAAGGTGATCCGGCAGCACCATGCCCCAACCCTGACCGCCTCCATACCGCCCAAAACCGCGCAACTTATCATGGCGGTATACATCGGCAACAAAATGGCCAAAGCCATGCAGCTTGGCACAAGCACCGATCCGTTGGCTGCAAAGGTTACCCCGGAGGACCTGCACCAAGCAGGCATCACCAGCAACGATCTGCCCGGCATCATAACCGTCACCAAGGCGTCATACACTACCCTGCTTTCGCAGTGGACCTACGAGTCTTGCTGACTCCTGTCAGTGTTCAACGTCACGAAGACGCCATGGTTTGATGGATCAAGGCTGTAGTAGCGTTGCAGCAGCTCAATATTGGTCCGAGTCAATATCTTGCCCTTGCCGAGCAGCAAGATGCCCGTACCGCTCAGCACATCGCGGCTCACCAACATTCCGACCTCCAGATCCACGGGAAGCAGCTCCACCTCCACCTGGCCGCCTTGGGGTATTTTTTGGCGATACGCTTTGTCTGCTTCCTCCAGAACCAAAGGAACCAGTTTCGGGTCAAAGCGACTGCCGCGCAGCTGTTCCATTTCCTTGCACAAAACGGCAAATCCTACCCCGCCCGCGGTGCTGCGCATCCGTTTATCCAGATAATCACAAATGGCCAAAATCCGGGCGCCAAGGGGAATTGCCTTCTTCTTCAGGCCATCCGGGAAGCCAGTGCCATCGTAATTCTCATGATGGCTGCGGATGATCCCCCCGGCTGGCCGAAGTTCCTCGATAAGATCAACGGCAGCCTGCCCCCGCAGCGAATGTTTGACATACTCCTCGCGTTCCTCGATGTTCATCTGGTCAGCATCCTTCTTGATCATGAGATCAGGGATGCCGATCTTACCGATATCATGGAGCAATGCCGCCACGATAAGAGTTTCGCGCTCCTGCCGCTCCATTTGCATGACCCTGGCAACGTTGCCGCAAACCTCAGCCACGTTGCGCGAATGCGTGCGCATTCGCGGATCGCGCAGCTCCACCAAGCCCGAAAAGGCCATGATCGTATTCTTGAAGTTGCTGCGCAGCTTGGCGTTCAATCGCCGGGCCTGATCGTAATTCTTTTGCAACTCAAGAGTCTGCGCCTGCACCATGCTCTCCAACTCCTGGTTCCAGCGCTTCAGCTCCTCATTCTGTTGCTGCACCAAGCTGTTGAGCCGCTTGTTTTCCCGCACCAGTAAAAACATCTGGAGGGCGCTCTTGATGGTCTGCACCAGTTCCTGATCGTTCCACGGCTTGGCCAGATAGCGGAAGGCGCCACCACGATTGATCGCGTCGATGGCAGCGGATACATCGGCATAGCCTGTGAGCAGAATCCGGATGGCGCTGGGCGCGATCTCCCGCGACTTTTCCAGGAATTCAACTCCGGCCATCTCCGGCATCCGCTGATCGGAAACGATCACCGCCATGTCCGGGTGGTCGGCAAGCACCTGCAAGCCCACCTTTCCCGCGGAAGCGGTGAACACCTCCATCTCCTCGTCAAGAAAAAGCCGCGCCAGAGCGCGAAGAATATTCGGCTCGTCATCGACGAAGAGAATCTTGCCTGCCTCCAAGGATGGGTGGTCTGCATCCATGACTTTCCTATCCCCTATTCGTTTTGATTCAGGATAATGCCCAGGCGCACGCCTTGCCGTCCATGGAGGACACCATCATTATGCCTCTATCTCGTCATGCCGAATTGGCAGTCTGATGGTAAAGGTGGTTCCTTTTCCCACCTCACTCTCAACCGCGATCTCGCCTTTGTGTTTTTCTATAATTTGGTGGGCGATGCTCAGCCCAAGGCCTGTCCCCTTGCCGGCCTCCTTGGTGGTAAAAAAGGGATCGAATACGAGATGGAGATTGTCAGCCGGTATTCCCATGCCGGTATCGGAGATGGCCACAAAGAGATTGTCGCCCTGCTGCCATGTTTTAATGGTTATCTCGCCGCGATTTTCTATGGCTTGTGCCGCATTGACCAAAAGGTTCATGAAAACCTGGTTCAGTTGTTGCGGGTAGCATTTGGCCAACTCCAGTTGCCCATATTCCTTATGGATCGTCGTTTTATATTTCAACTCATTCCAAATGACCTTGATAGTGTTTTCGAGACACTCGTTGAGATCTGCCTCCGTACATTTGGACTCGGCCGCCCTGGAGAAACTTTTGAGGTTCTTGACGATTTCACTGACCCGCGCCGCACCTTCCAGCGACTCTTGCACCAGGCTATCGAGATCGCCAAGAATATGGTCGATTTTCAAGCGGTTGCGCAAAGCCTTGAGTTCCGTATCGACGGGCAGGGATGCGGTGAGTTCGGATTGCTTGCGCAGATACTCGGAAATTTTCTGGGCGTATTTTCCTAAACTGCTCAAGTTGCTGGTGATAAACCCCATGGGATTGTTAATTTCATGGGCAACGCCAGCGGCAAGTTGCCCGATGGAGGCGAGCTTTTCCTGCTGATAGACAAAAGATTCCATTTTCTTCTTTTCCAGTTCCGCCTGTTTGCGTTTGGTGACATCCTGGATGCTGAACTGTAACAGTGAACGGCCCTTGCGCTGAAACGACATCAGATGCACTTCCGCATCCCATTCTTCGCCGTTCGGACGCCGATGGCGCCACTCGAACCACTGCGCTCCCCTGGCCAGCGCCGCCTCGATATACTTATGCGCCAGCGTCGTCGACGCTACGCCATTTGCTTGCAGAGGGGAAGACACATCCCACGGGGTCAGACCGCGGATGGTTTCGCGGCTGGGCAGACCAAAAAGCATGCGGGCCGCCTCGTTGATCTCAATGAAGCGCCCGGTCGCTGGATCCATAACGCCCATCGCGTTCTGCGAATCCTCAAACAGGGCGCGCGCATACGCCTCGCTCTCGGCCAGATGCTTCGTACTCACCAACGACAGATGAAGGCGCACCCGTGCTTTCACAATGGCCGCCGAGAGAGGTTTGGCCAGGTAGTCCACCGCCCCGGCGGCAAAACCGGCCGCCTCCTCTTCTGGCGCCGCCAGGCCGGTCACGAAGATGACCGGGATGTGCTCGGTCTGCGGATCGGCTTTGAGCCTCCGGCAGACCGTATATCCATCCATCCCGGGCATCTTGATATCGAGCAGGATCAGGGAGGGATTGTGTTTGCTGGCCGCCTCCAGCGCTGCGGCCCCGTTATCGACTAATAGCAAAGCATATTCCGGCGAGAGGATCTGCCGCATCACTTTCAAAACGGCAGGCTCATCGTCGACTATCAGAAGAGGACCGGTCATGATGGCTCAAGCCTCCACAAAAATCGTGAGCGTCTGAAAAACCTCGAACAACAGCGGCCTACTCAATCATTGTATAAGTAAGCCCTTCCGTATCCCCTCCGGTTTGCCCCCTCACGGCGGGCACTGCTGATCCATCACCAAAATGACCCCCCGCTGGCCATCGCCGGCATCGAAGCGGATCCCCTTCAAGCACACCTTCTTCCCCCCAACCAGCTCCGTGGGCATAACGCTTATCTGGCCTACCAAACACTCTTCCAACCATGCCACGATCGTTGGCGTCAATATCTCGGCGGCGCTTGCCCCCAGAGAGAGCGCCGTCGTACCGCTCTCCAAAAATTCATGCGCCATCCGGTTGTACTGCATGAGCTCCATACGGTCATCAAAGCCGAAAATCGCCACAGGCAGGGCATCCAGGATCCGCTGACTTCTGGCGAGCACCCTATTCTGAAACAATACCTCCCCGGTCCGCTCCTGCACCCGTCGCTCCAGCCCCTCGTTCAGCCGGATGAGTTCTTCGTTGGCCTGCTGCAACTCCGAGGTGAGCTGATTGTTCTCCTGACGGAGGTAGTACACCTCCACGGCCTTGGCGATGGTGACCTTCAGCTCGTCGTCATTCCATGGCTTGGGGATGAACTTGTAGATCTGTCCCTCGTTGATGGCCGCCACGATCGCCGCAGTATCGGCATACCCGGAAAGGACGATGCGCACCGTCTCCGGCCAACGTTCATAGACGCTTTTTAAAAAATCAACGCCGTTCATGCCGGGCATGCGATAATCGGAGATCACCAGCTGGATCTCCTGCTCTGCCAGGAGGCGCAACCCCTCCTCGCCGGAGGCCGCTTTCAGTAGGGTATACTCTTCATCCATGAACAACCGTTCCAATGCCCGCAGGACATTGGGTTCGTCGTCCACAAACAGGATACACGCCTCAGCCTGCATAGTCCCCTCCCTGGATCGGCAGCCGCACCGTAAAGGTGGCGCCTTTGCCCGAGTCGCTCTGCACCATGATCTCCCCTCCATGTTTCTTGGTAACGATGTCATAGGCGATGGACAGGCCGAGTCCAGTTCCCTTGCCCACCTCCTTCGTGGTGAAGAAGGGCTCGAACAAGCGGCCCTGATGCTCCACCGCAATACCGCAACCGGTGTCCGAGATCGCCACCCAGACGTTCATTGCGTCCGCCCAGGTCCGAATAGTGATCACTCCCTGTTTTTCAATGGCCTGGGACGCGTTGACCAACAGATTCATGAAGACCTGTCCCAATTGCTGTGGATAGCAACGCACCCTGGGCAGGTCCCCATACTGCTTTTCGACGGTGGTCTTGTATTTCAGCTCGTTCCACACCACATTGAGGGTACTTTCCAACTGTTGATTGATGTCCGCCTCCTCCCATTGGTTCTGGCCAATCCTGGAAAAATTCTTCAGGTCGGAGACGATCCGCCGGATGCGCTCGGTCCCCTCCAGGGATTCCTTGATCAGAGCGGGCGCATCCTCCAGAATGTGGCCGATCTTCAATTTTTTCCGCTGTTCGCCCAGCTCCTCGCCCAGTCTCTCTTCCAAGGTATGCAGATAGGAGGCCAACCGGCCCAGGTAGGTATTGAGGGTGCCCAGATTCGAGTTGATAAAGCCGACCGGATTGTTGATCTCATGGGCAATGCCTGCGGCAAGCACGCCAATGGACGCCATCTTCTCGCTCTGCAGCATCTGGGATTGCGCGTTTTGCAACTCCTGCTGCGCCCGCTTGCGCTCCAGCGAGAAGCGGATTGTTTTGAGCAGCATATGATGAGAGAGATTGCCCTTGACCAGATAATCCTGTGCCCCCTCCTGCAGGGCTTGCGTGGCCAGAGATTCGTCATCCAGGCCGGTGAGCACGATAATCGCCGCCTTGGAGTCCCTGGCATTAATCCGACGTAAGGTTGCAATGCCCATGCTGTCGGACAGATGGAGGTCCAAAAGAATCACATCAACTGGATGCCTGGCAAGATGGTCGACCGCCGCCGCCATGGTCTCAGCATACGCCACTTGCATGGTGCCACCGCTGGAATGCTCAAGAAGCTCCTGAAGTGCCAGTGCCGTGGCCACGTCGTCCTCTATCAACAAGATGGTAGCCTTTCTCTGCATCCTACCCTCCCCATCCCCCTCCATCTTTTCTCCTGCCTCCCTGAAGAGGCCATCCTGCCGTGCTCCCCCCCCACCCGTGCTCATCCTGCACTTCCCTCCTGCACCACCGGGATCCGCACCGTGAAGGAGGATCCTTTCCCCACCTCGCTTTCCACCTGGATATCACCGTGGTGCTTCTTGACCACGATATCGTAGGCAATGCTCAACCCCAGGCCGGTGCCCTTACCCACCTCCTTGGTGGTATAAAACGGCTCGAAAAGCCGCTTGATATTCTCCGGCGGGATACCACAGCCGCTGTCGCTGATCCGCGCGTGGATCCAGCCCCCATCCAGCCAGGTGCGGATGGAGATGGTGCCATGTTCTGCGATGGCCTGGGCGGCATTGAGCAGCAGGTTCATAAAAACCTGATTCAGTTGCTGGGGATTGCACACGGTAGGCGGCAACGGGCCGTATTCCTTCACCACCTCGCACTTGTACTTCAGTTCGTTCCAGACGATCTTGAGCGTGCTCTCCAGACATTCGTTGATGTCCGCCGCCATGCGTTCTGACTGGTCGATCCTGGAAAAACTTTTGAGACTCTGCACAATCGACTTGACCCGCTCCACCCCCTCCAGCGATTCCTTGAGCAGTTCCCTGGCGTCAGTCATGATGTAATCGATCTTCATTTTTTTCCGGATGACTGCAAGTTCCCCGCCCTGTTCTGCCTCAGACAGCCGGGCCGTGACAATCCCGACAAATTCGATAAGCCGGTCGAGGTACTTGCCCAACGAATTGACATTGCTGGCAATGAAGCCCATGGGGTTATTGATCTCATGCGCCACCCCGGCCGCCAACTGGCCGATGGAGGCCATCTTCTCCTGTTGCAGGATTTGAGCCTGGCTCTGTTTGAGCAGCTCGTGCGCCTTCAAAAGTTGGGTCTGCTGGTGCTGCATGCGGACATTGGTAGCGCCAAGCTCTTCCGCCAGCCGATGGGCATCGGCAAAGGCCTTTTCCATGGAAATCGCGTCTTCCACCCTGGCGGTGATGTCGCGGTAACACTCCAAAACGCCACTGATCCGGCCATTGCCGTCATAGATCGGCACCGCAGCAACCCAGCAGTTGATCAGTACGCCAGCGGCAGTTTCCTTGAGCTCCTCGAATTCAATCCGCTGTTTTGCGCCCGACAGCAATTGCGACATGGGACAGCCAACCTCACGACAGCTGGGCCCCCAGATCACCTCATGACATTTGCGGCCAACGATCTCCTTGGCTTTCAGGCCGCTCATCTGGACAAAGGTGTCGTTGACGCGGAGGATGCGGAACTCTTTGTCCACTACCAGCATGCCGTCCGCCGCCACCTGAAAGAGCTGGTTCAAAAAGGCGTTGGCCGCCTTGTATTTCCGCTCGGCAGCCTCACGCTGCCGCCAGAAGACCTCGGCCCGGTTGAAGAGGTACAAGGTCGCGCAGAATACAAAGATGGCCATGCCGGCCATCATGAGGCCGGTGGTCCCAAAAAGACTGGAACGCAGACGGTTGGTAAGCTGATCGGTGCAGTAGAAGTAGACAACCTGCCAGCCGGCTGGATTCTCCAGCCGGGCACGCGAAAAAAACAACAAATCGTGTCCCGGCAGCGTTGCCGTGCCGTGTTGTTCGTCCAGCGACATCGCCACCCTGGCGGGCTTTTCCCCTTTGAGTTGGAGGATGCCGACCAAATCTTGGTCTCGCCCCTCCCCCAGGACCTTAAAGAGCCAATCCTCCTGGTTACTGGCAAATATGACATTGTGTTCGTCCAACAGGGCCACGATGCCGGAGGCCCGCGATATGGCAGGAGCCACGCTGTCAACCGGCAGGGTGATCACCACCGCCCCGCCAACCGTCTCCCCAGAGATGATTGGGAAGGCGAGGTTGATCTCCCCTCTCCTGCCAGTCACCCCTTCGGAAAGCAGGATGCCCGCCTCCCAGGCCAGGGCTTTCTGTAAAAAAGGCCGGCGGGAAAAATCTTTTCCCACCGGGCTGGCCTCTCCCTCCGCAGTGCTTGCCGCCACCACGATCCCTGCCTGATCAAGCAACAGACAGCGACTCGCCCGGAGGACGCGCCGAAACTCCACCAGCAGCCGGGTGGCAGCCGCCAGCCTCTCCGGCTCACGCTGCCGGACGGCATCTTGCACCGCCTCCATCCGACTGAGGATTTCCACAGACTTCCACGGCGCCTTGAGATCATGCGTGATGGTATCGGCGAAATATTTACTGGTATCTGAGGTGAGGGTGCGAGCCTGGTCGTAGACCAGCTTACGGATGGTCAGGAAATAAACGCCCGTGCCGGTGAGGGTTGCCGCCAGCGCTAGGATACCTAAGGAAAGAAACAGGAGACGGATCTTCATGATGCGCCCAAGCGAAGGCCAGTAAAAGGAAAAACAGTCCAGTCACTTTTTTGCATCATAGCACCGTCAGGCATGCCCTGTCGAAAGGATACGCACAGTTTGTTTATGAACACCGCAACAAATTTTCTGCTCCAACTCCTCAGCCAGCCGCTTGTCACGAATAATGCCATGGAGGGTGAGGGTCGGCGCCCCGGGCGTGCCGTTTCCGATATGGTCGAGAGGGGAGCGACGCATGGCAAAACAACGCACCGATGGGGCATGCGCGATATCAATCCCTCCCGCTTCGTCACCCGCGAGGAATTCCAACTCTCCCAACAGCTGATTCCAATTCGTGCCAAGCAGGACGGCAAAATCCTTGCCCGTCTGGTCGGTCAGCGATTTGCTGCAACAGGTGATCCGATTGTCGCCGTCCACCTTCAACACCATATGCCAATACCATCAATGGTCTTCTCCAACTCCTGCTTGGCAAGGGGGATCTGCCGGAACAAGACGAGCGCCTGTTCATGATTTGCATCGGTCATGGTTTTCTGTTGAGCAGCGCGGCTTCACGTTGATGGAGCCAATGTATTTTAATTTGCCTCAATTCCGCTGTCTTGATGGCATGGATATTTCGTCTGTCAAATTCATGCATTACGCCGCCCCAGCAGTGTTTCAAAATGAAACCCGTGTTTCATTACGAAAAACGCGCAATTACAGCACATTGCGATCATCCCGTTTCAATTCGCAACACACACTGTGGCCACCAGCAATCTATAATCCTACAAAAATAAGTATAATCAACCCAATAGCCATGTTGGCATGATCAATGCTAAGGCCGCAGCCCAGCCGGCTTCTCCCTGCCATGGATTCTTACTCGAGAGCGAGGGTGCTTTTTGACTTTTTGTCGCTGTTTGCGAGACGTTGATAGTGATGTCAGGTGGTGATTTCCTATGCTTCCGAGGAGAGCCTTGGCCCCTGGAGGCTCATCATGAGACTGGAGAATGGATTCAGGGATTGCTCTGCTCCTGGGAGGTTCCAGCGCCGATCTCTCGGCCATCCTCCATGCCATAGAACTCGCAAGGCGAACCACAGGGATCGTGCATGTGGTTTTCCTGGACAGCCACGCTCCGCCATCACCAAGGCTTGCATCTGCAGCTAAGGATGCGACATCTGCGGGACGAAGCCAGGCTGGCCAGCTTATCGCCCTGACCAGTTGGTTGGGGAACGCGGAAGAAGTCGTTATTCATATCCATCACCTGCAAGCACTGCACGATGGAGAAATGATCAACTTCATCCGTGAATACCGTATTTTCTGCCTGATCGTGGGGGCGGACGACCGGGGGGCCGCAAAACGTCATGCCAACTGGCTGAACAGAATCCGCCATCGTCTGGCCGGCAAAGATGGGGTAACGGCGGCCTCACTGTGGTCGGTGATCACTGAACCCTGGGACGCGCCGACCGTAGCGCGCATGATCACCGGCCTGCGCCAGAGTGGCCGGGAAACCAGGGTCATCGAAAGCTTGGCAGAACAACTGCAAACCCGCCTCGATGAGGCTGAGACCATTTCATTCAATACCGAGAGGAAAAGGAGGAAAAGATGTACATGTACCTTCCGATAGCCCTCACCAGCGTGAACTACTTGCTGGTGGTGGGCTTGGGACTCGCGGTCGGGCTCTTGTCCGGCCTCTTCGGAGTGGGAGGAGGGTTTCTCATGACCCCGCTCCTGATGATGATCGGCATCCCGCCGACCATCGCCGCCGCCACCGACGCCAATCAGATCGTGGCTGCCTCTGCATCGGGATGCTTTTCCCACTGGCGGCTGGGCAATGTCGACGTCAAGATGGGCATGCTGCTGACCATCGGCGGTTTCGCCGGCGGAGCGGTGGGCGTCCAGCTGATCAAGATCCTGCGGGCCGCCGGCGGCGCCGACTTTTTGATCAAGATGACCTACGTGATCATGCTGGGCGGGGTAGGCAGCTTCATGTTCTTCGAGAGCCTTGCCGCGCTCAGGAAAAACAAGCAGGCGCCCTCGGCCAAGCCTGCCGCCGCACCGATCGAAAAGAAAGGCGGCTGGCTGGCGGCGCTGCCCATGCAGATCCACTTCGAGAAGTCCGGCATCACCCAATCCGCCTTGGTGCCACTGGCCCTCGGCGTCTTCGTCGGCGTGCTCGCCGCGATCATGGGCGTTGGCGGCGGCTTCATCATGGTGCCGGTGATGATCTACATGCTGCGCATGCCCATGCACGTCGTGGTTGGCACCGGTCTCTTCCAGGTCCTCTTCACCTGCATCGAGGTCACCATCCTGCAGGCCTACTCCAACCACACCGTGGACTTCTTCCTGGCCCTGCTGCTCCTGATCGGATCGGTCTTCGGCGCCCAGATCGGCACGGCGCTGGGCAAAAAACTGCACGGCGACCAGCTGAAGATCCTGCTCGCCATCATCGTGCTTGCCGTAACCGTGAAGATCGTTCTGGAGCTGGTCCTTGAACCCTCTCTCCTTCTTGCCTACGCGGGAGGTCACTGATATGAAAATGATCACCACCATGAAACAGTGGGCGGCCGTGGCTGCTGTCCTGCTCGCCCTCTCCATGCCGGCGACGCGTTCCGCCCAGGCCCTCACTTGCGAGGTAAACCCCACGGAAGTGCCGATCACCCTCGCCTACCATGGCGCCAAACTGACCATCACCGGGGAGAGCGCGGCCAGCGACGATCTGGTGTTGAAGATCTCCACCGACCCGCACGACACCGCGATGAAGCGTTACGGCAAGGCTGGCGGCCTGGTGTGGATGAAGGTGGGTACCCTGGAGTTCAAGGGCGTGCCTGGGGTCTATCTGCTCAACACCACCGCCGATCTGAACCGCATCCTGGCTCCGGCGGCTCGCGCCGAGCACCTGCTTGGCTATGAGGCCCTGGGCGCCGCGGTCGCCATCGACGATCCCAAGGGCGAACCGGTTGACCATGCCAAATGGTTTGACCAGTTCATCCAGTTCAAGGAAAAGGAGGCTGTCTACAACATCCAGCAGGGGACCATCACCCGCCAGCACGGCAAACAGGGCAACACCTTCACGATCGAGGTGGCCTGGCCCTACCAGGCGCCGCCAGGCACCTACAACGTGGAACTGCTGGCGGTCAACAACGGCACGGTGGTGGACAAGGCTGCCACCAGTTTCGAGGTAAAGCGGGAAGGGATGGTTGCCTTTCTCTCCAAAATGGCGATTGACCAGGCGCTCCTCTATGGCATAATGGCGGTAATCATCGCCATGGCGGCCGGCTTTGCGGTTGGCGCCATCTTCAAGAAGGGTGGCGGAGCGCACTGATCACAATTTCCACGGAGCGGACCTTTTCATGGGCCCGTTTTCTCTCCCTTGACGGAGGCGGCAGGCGCACGGCGGAGTGACATCATCTCCTGGTGCGCCTGCCGCACGTTCGGTTGCTGTCGCTTCTCTACTGCCCCGAGGTAAAGGTGGATGGCCAACAAGCTCGGTGATTTGCTGCGAGCGTTTCTTCCGTGGCCCCAGGCGGGACGCCGCAAGGCATGCCGACCCGCATCCCTGGTATTTTCCCAATTCCGCGAGGTGCTCAAGGCCAACAACCGGGCGCTGGAGATCATCGCCGACATGGGCGAGAAGCTGAGCGGCGACTACCTTTTTGACCAGCGTTACCTGGAAAGCTCGGTGGAGGAGATGATCGACGCCATGCGTCATTCCATCGAAGCCATCAATGTGCTCACCGAGGAGCGCTGGCTTTCGTTGCACGCGGTGTACGCCGATCTTGCCGCCCGCCTGCGCGCCATCGCCACCGGCCGCGACGACCGGGACGGTCCGCCGCTCATCTGGCTTTCCGAAATTGGTTCCCACCACTGGCCGCTGGTGGGCGGCAAGGCAGCCCATCTGGCCGAACTTGTCCGCAACCCACGGGTACGGGTCCCGGAAGGCTTTGTCGTCACCACCCGCCTCTTCCACGATCTTCTGGACGCCAACGGCCTGCGCGACCCCTTTGCCCGCTTTGAACAACTCCTGAGCGATTCCCTGACGGATGAAGAAAAGCTGGAGTCGTTGCGCGCTTCCCTGGAGGCGGCGGTGGCCAGCGCCGAGCCACCGCCGCATTTTCTCGACCAGCTCGACGGGATGCTCGACCGTCTGCGTCAGCACCAGGAAGGCCGGCCCCTCTTTCTGGCGGTGCGCAGCAGCGCCCAGGAAGAGGACATGGACTTCTCCTGGGCCGGCCAGTTCCACTCGGTGTTGCAGGTTCCGGCGCAGCCAAGGGCGCTCTTCGCCGCCTATTGCAAGGTGGCGGCCAGCCTCTTCGGCGCCAAGCCGCTCCGCTACCGGCGCCAGCTCTTTCCGGAAGGAGGGCATCTCTCCATCGCCGCCTGCTGCCAGCGCATGGTGGACTCCACCGCCAGCGGCATCCTGTACACCGGCGATCCCATGGCGCCGGGCAGCCAGACCATGCTGGTGGTCGGCGCCATGGGGCAGGGCCAAGCGGTGGTGGAGGGCCAGTTGCCCACCGATTTCTTCCGGATCGCCAAGGGAGACCCTCCCCGGCTCCTCGAGGCCACCATCAGCCACAAGAAGCACGCCCTGAAGGCGAGCCCCAAGGGCGGGCTCGACACCGTCGCGGTGGCCGAGGAGCGCTGCGGCCAACCCTGCCTGGACGAGACGCGCCTGCTGGAACTTGCCGTCATCGGCAGCCACCTGGAGACCTTCTTCAAGCGTCCCCAGGACATCGAGTGGTCCCTGGACGACTCCGGCATCCTCTACATTCTTCAAGCCCGGCCGCTGCTGCTGCCCGAGGTGGCCCAGGGGAAAAGACCGCTCTCCGAGAAGCTGGCCAACTCCCCGCGCATCGCCTGCGAGACGAGCCGGGTGGCTCAGCAGGGCATCGGCGCCGGACCCGCCTACCTCGTCGAGACCCCGGCCGACCTGGCGGACTTCCCGGAAGGGGCGGTGCTGATCAGCCATCGCGATTCCTCGCAGTTCGTGCAAGCGATGCGGAAGGCGGCGGCCATCGTCACCGAGGTGGGCACGCCGGTGAGCCACATGTCCACCCTCTGCCGGGAGTTCCGGGTGCCCTGCCTGGTGGGGGTAAGCGGCATCATGAGCGCGGTGCGACCTGGCGAGGAGATCACCGTGGACGCCGAGGATCGCTGCATCTACCGGGGCAGGGTACAGGAGCTGCTCACCTACCAGGCCACCAATCCCACCAACCTGCACATGGCCCCGGAGTTCCGGATGCTGCGCCGCATCCTCCGGGATGTCTCCCGCCTCAATCTGGTGGACCCCCTGATGCAGGAGTTCAAGCCGGAAGGATGCAGGACCTTCCACGACATGCTCCGCTTCATCCATGAAACCGCGGTGCTCACCCTGGTGGAGATCGGCCGCGACGAGAGCTGCGTGATGCGCGGCGCCCGGCTGGCCCGCCGCCTCGACCTGCCTATCCAGGCGGGCATCCTGGTCATCGACATCGGCGGCGGCATCGCGCCGGATGCGCCAGAGGACCGGGTCCGTTTCTCCGATATCCGCTCCATCCCCTTTCGGGCCATCATTCAGGGGATGCTCTTCCCGGAGGCATGGCACCAGGCCGCCATGCCGGTGGGCTTCCGGGACATGATGCACAGCATGCTCACCACGCCGCAGGACGCGCTGTCCGGCCAGTATACCGGCCACAACATCGCCATCATCAGCGACACTTACGTGAACCTCTGCTTCCGCTTCGGCTATCATTTCAACATCGTGGACGCCTTCTGCCACGAGGTGGAGCGGGACAACCACGTCTACTTCCGCTTCCTGGGAGGGGCCACCGACATCGCCAAGCGCTCGCGGCGGGCAACCCTCATCGCCACCATCCTGGAGGCCTTTGACTTCAACGTGCGCACCCGGGGCGATCTGGTCATCGCCCGCACCAGCAATCTGATGCAGAGCGAGATGGAGCGCACCCTGGACATCCTCGGCCGGCTGATCGGCTTTACCCGTCAGCTCGACGTGCAGATGACCGACGACCAGGCGGTGGCCCGCTATGCCGAGGCCTTCCTCATGGGGGATTACGGGATCGCGAGCAGGGGATGAAGGGAAGAGTACAGCATGCAGGGGCCAGAATGCAGCAAAACCGAAACAGGACGTATCCATTTGACTCCCGACCCCTGCATTTTGACTTCCGAAAACAAGGAGCAACACCCATGAACGAGACAATCACCCGACTGCTGGTGGTGGATGACGAAGCGATTGTCGGCAAGAGGCTCAATCAGGTCTTCAGCAAGATGGGCTTTGAGATCGAAACCTGCACCGACCCGGCAGCCGCCCTCGCGGCCGCGGCGAACCGGCCCTTTGACGTGGTGGTCACCGACCTCAAAATGGAAGGGATGGACGGCATGGAGGTGCTCAGGCGGGTCAAGGCCATGAACCCGGAAACCAGGGTGATCATCATCACCGGCTACGCCTCGCCCGACACCGCCGAACTCGCCCGTCAGCACGGGGTTTTCGAGTTTTTGGCCAAGCCGTTTCGGCTCGACGAACTCAAGCAGGTGATCTTTCGCGCCCTCAAATCCCTGCCGCCATCCGATTGAGGACCACCATGACCGCCGAACCCGCCTCAGGCAATCCCCCATCCCAGGGATCTTCGCTCCCCAGCCCCGCCGGCTGTTCCTGCGTGCTGCCCAAATCCATCCGGGGCAAGCTGATCCTCTCGCTGCTGGTGATCGCCGGCCTGGGCATCACCGCCACCCTGACCTGCCTCTACGCCATGTGGCGTATCGAGGATAAAGTGCGCATCATCGAATCCTTCTACGAACTCAACCAAAAGGTGCTGGAGGTGCGCCGCTACGAGAAGAACTACCTGCTGTACAGCAACCCCAAGGACCTGATGAGCGCCCTGGACTACATCGACCAGGTGCGCGCCGCCGTCGCCGGAGTCAAGGAAGTTCTTCCCAGAGATCAGGGAACTCTGCAAACCTTCCACGACGAGGAGTTGGGCGGATACGAAACCGTGGCCCACCGGCTGATGGAGGAGGGGATCGACCAGCGCGCCCAAAAGGTGCTGGAAGGATCGTTGCGCAAGTACGGCCAGGACATCACCAGCCGCATCTTCGCCATGGACGCCAGGGCGCGGGTGCAGGTGGAACGGGAGGTGGCCAACTTCAAGAAAACCAGCCTGGGGATCCTGGCCCTGGCCATCCTGCTGGGGCTGGCCCTCTCCATCTCGCTGCTCCGCTGGATCATGCGGCCGCTCATGGCCATCCGCGAGGCGGCGGCCCAGATCATGGACGGCAAACTGCGCTCCATCCCCATGGACGAGGCGGTAAACTGTTCGGTGGAGGGCATCGAGCTGGTCAACTCCCTGAACCTGATGCTGCAAACCTTGAACACCAAGCAGGACCAGCTGGTGCAGTCGGAGAAGCTGGCGGCCATCGGCAAGGTGACCGCCGGCATCGCCCACGAGATCAACAACCCCTTGAACAACATCTCGCTCACCGCCGAGGTGCTGCTGGAGGAGTTCGCCGACCAGGAGCCAGATGAACGCCTTGGCATGATCCGCGAGATCCTGGTCCAGTCCGACCGGGCCAGGGAAGTGGTCCACCACCTGCTCGCCTTCTCCCGCAACCGCAAGACCAACGCCACGATGAGCGTCGATCTGGTCAAGCTGGTGACGGACTCCATCACCCTGGTGCGCAACCAGTTTCGCCTGGGCGGGATCACCTGCGATTACCAGCATCCCGACGCGCCGGTGCGCCTCATCGCCAATCCCAACCAGCTCCAGCAGGTGTTGGTCAACATGATGCTCAATGCCGTGCAGGCCATGCAGCCGGGCGGCATGCTGCGGCTGCGGGTCACAGAGGCGGAGGGCCAGGCGCTCCTTACCATCGGCGACACCGGCGCCGGCATTCCCCAGGAGATGCTGCCCCATATCTTCGATCCCTTCTTCACCACCAAGAACGACGGCACCGGCCTGGGGCTCTCCCTGAGCTATTCGATCATCAAGGACCATCAAGGCAATATCGCGGTGGAAAGCGAGGAGGGCCGCGGCACCACCTTCCGCATCACCCTGCCGCTCGCGCCGGGCCAGGAGGGCTGATCCATGGACCCGGCCGCCGCTGCCTTTTCCTCCTCCTTCCAGCAGTTCCGCCGCATCCTGGCCCTCAATAACGCGGTGCTGGAGCGGATCGCCCGCATGGAGGGGGCGCTGGCCGGCGAGTACGTCTTTGACCGCACCTTTCTGGTCGAGTCGGTGGCTGCCCTCGCCGAGCCGGTGCGCGAGGTGATCGCCTGCCTCAACAGCCTGGCTGGCGGCCGCTATCTGGCCCTCTACCCCCGCTACGAGGAGCTGGCCGACAAGTTGGCCAGACTGGCCGCCGATTACGCCGGCCCGTACGATCAGAGCCTCACCCTGGACTACGCCCTGATCAACAGCGATTTCGAGGAGCTGGTGGGCGCCAAGAACGCCACGGTGAGCGAGATCCGCAACCGGCTGCATCTGCCGGCCCCGGACGGTTTTGCCATCACCGTGGCCGCCTACCGCCTCTTCATGGAGGAAAACGGCCTCTTTGCCGCCATCGACGCCATCCGTGCCCAACCAGGCAACACCCGCAAGCACAGCGAACGCATCGCCGGCGTCCTCCGCCAGGCCCGCTTTCCGGAAGCGGTGGTTTCGGCGGTACGGGCGGCGCTGGCCGATCTGCTGGCCCGGACCGGCGGGCAGCCGCAACTGGCGGTCCGCTCCAGTGGGGTGGGCGAGGACGCGGAGAGCCGCAGCTTTGCCGGACAGTTTCATTCGGTGCTTTCGGTGCGGCCGGAACTGACCTCGGTGCTCGATGCCTACCGCCAGATGATCGCCTCCCGCTTCGCGGTGGCCGCCCTGGAGTATCTGGGCCCGGAGGCCTCCAGCCGGGAGGTGCCCATGGCCGCCGGCGTCCAGCCGATGATTACGGCGCGGGTGGCCGGGGTCACCTACAGCCGGAACCCGGACGCGCCGGAGGCTGGCCAACTGCTGATCACCGCCCTGCGCGGCTCGGCCCGCGAGCTGGTGGAGGGCAGCCGCATGGCGGACCGCTTCGTGGTCAGCCGCGCCTGGCCCTTTACCCCGCTGACGAGTGAGATCGTCATGGCCGACTCCCCCTTCGAGCGCAAGGCGGCCCTGGACATCCTGCCTGGTGGCCTGCGCCGGGGCTCGGCACCCCTTACTCCCAAAGAGCTTGCCCGGCTGGCCGAGATGGCCCTGCTGCTGGAAAAGGCCTTTGGCGAACCCCAGGACATCGAGTGGGCTCTGTCCGACCAGCCGATCATCCTCCAGAGCCGGCCCTTTGCCCTGCCCCCCAAGCCGGTGCCGCTCCCGGCCGAGTTGCGCAAGGAGCTTTCCCGCGCCCTGCCGCTGATGCAGGGACAAGGCCAGGTCGCCCAGCTCGGCATCGCCGCCGGCCGGGTGGTGCATGTCGACGCCAACACCGATCCGGAGCACTTTCCGGTGGGGGCCATCGCGGTGGCCCGCTTCCCCAGCCCGCAGCTAAGTCCCATTGTCTGGCGGGCCGCCGGGATCATCACCGACAGCGGCGGCCCCACCGGTCATCTGGCCACCATCGCCCGCGAGTACCGCACCCCGGCCCTGTTTGGAACCGGCGACGCCACCCGCCTGCTGGCCGACGGGGCCGAGGTCACGGTGGATGTGGAGAACAAGCTGGTTTACCAGGGCATCATCGACGGATTGGTGCGGATGCAGGCCGCCGAGCAGGACGCCTACCGGGCCTCGACGGAGCTGCGCATCCTGCGCCGCATCCTGCGCTGGGTGGCGCCCATCACCCTGGCCGACCCGGCCGCCCCGGAGTTTCGTGCGGAAAACTGCCGCACCCTCCACGACATCCTCCGTTTTGCCCACGAGAAATCCATCGACGCACTGATCCATTTCCACGAGGAGAAGCAGGGCCTGGAGAAGAAGGAAAGCCGACCGCTGCGGCTGCCGATCCCCCTCAAGCTCAGGCTCATCGACATCGGCGCCGGCATCCGGCCGGAAGCGCCGGCCCGGGGGGAAATCCCCATGGAGATGCTCAACTGCCGGCCGCTTTCCGCCATCCTCTCTGGCTTCCTCAAGGAGACCGAGGCGGAACGGGAGCCGGCCAGCTTCGGCTTCCGCGATCTGCTCTCCGGCATGACCAAGCCCATGGCTCTGCTTGGCGGCGCCTCCTATCCGGGCGACAACCTGGGAATCATCGCCGAGCACTACTGCAACCTCTGCCTGCGGTTGGGCTATCACGTCAACGTGGTGGACGCCCACATGTCGACGGACCCGGACAACAACTCCATCTACTTCCGCTTTGCCGGCGGCATGGCGGAAAAGGCCAAGCGCGAGTGGCGGGCCCGCCTGATCAGCGCCATCCTCGCCGGCCTCTATTTCAAGGTGGAACGCACGGGCGATCTGGTGATCGGCAAGGCGCGCAACCTCGATCTTGGTCAGATGGAACGGGTGCTGATCCGGCTGGGCGAGCTGATCTCGTTCACCCGCCAGCTCGATGTACGGATGCGCGACGAAGCGGCCATCGAAAAATTCTTCCACCGTTTTCTCGACGCCATCCGGGAAGAACAGACCGGCAGGCCCTGATTGGCCATGAAGCGGTGGATTCGTACCCAACTGGAACGGCTGCGGGAAGGCCGCCGCCAGCGCAAGGCGGATGCCGAGCAGCTGCTGGTGGCGCGCTACCACCTGTTTCGCGCCCTGCTGGCCAGCAACAACCGGGCGGTGGACAGCCTCACCGAGATCTCGATCATGCTGCGTTTGCACGGCGAGCAGACAGGGCTGAGCCGCCTGGTGGAAGGCCTCATCGAAGAAACCGGCCAGATGATCGCCCGCCTGGGCGAGCTCTCCCGTGGCCGTTACAATGGCCTGTGGACCATCCACGCCTCCCTGGCCAAACGCATCCGGGCAACGCTCACCGAACTGCACCGGCCCGACGAGCATGCCCCCTTGCTGTTGCCGCTCGGCCAGATCCATGCCGGACTTGCCGGGATCACCGGCAATAAAGCCGCTGCTCTGGCCGCGTTGCGCCGGCAGTCGATACGGGTGCCGGACGGCTTCGTGGTCACCATCAACGGCTGCCGCCGCTTTCTCGACCACGCCGGTCTTTCCCTGGAGCTGGTTCATCTGCTGGCCCGGCAGGCTGGAGATCGAAAGACCGCCATCCCGCCGGAGACCGCGCGCCAGGCGCAGGAGCTGATCCACAGGGCCGAGATTCCCCCCGACCTGGCCGAGGCGATCACCACGGCTGCCCGCGCCTTTCTTGCCAGCAACAAGGCCCTGGCGGTCCGGAGCAGCAGCATCAGCGAGGATGGCCGCCACCACTCCTTTGCCGGCCAGTTCAGCACCGTGCTCAATGTGCGGAACGAGGCGGCTTTCCTCACCGCCTTCAAGAAGGTGGTGGCCAGCAACTTCAACGCCAGGAGCCTTGCCTACCGGCTGAACGCTGGCCTCGACCCGCTCCGCTTCGACATGGCTGTCCTCTGTCTGGAGATGGTGGAGCCCCGCGCCGCCGGCATCCTGCTCACCCGTTCCCCCCAGGATCCGGACAGTGATCTGCTTCTGATCAGCGCGGTGCCGGGCCTGGGCGAAGCAGCGGTTTCCGGGAGCGCCGAGGCGGACCTCTACCATGTCCGCCCGGACGGCGGGGTGGACTGGCAGCGCTCCGCCATTGCCGCCAAGGAACGTTTCCTGGTCTGCGACCCGGACGGCGGACTGACTTGGCAAGAACTGCCCCCTGTAGAACGGGAAAAGCCAGTGCTCTCCGAGGACGAGCTGCGTACCCTGGCCAAGTGGGGCAGGAGCCTGGAGCGGCTGGAGGGGGTGCCGCTTGATCTGGAGTGGGCGGTGGACACCGCTGGCCAACCGGTCATCCTGCAACTCCGGCCGCTCACCACCCTGGGCAGCCAGACAGATCCGGCCTGGCAGGCGGCCAGTCCGCCGCTCATTCAAGGCATCATGGCCTCGGGCGGCCGGGCCACCGGCAGGGCCATGCTGGTCAAGGGACGGCGCGACCTGGAGAACCCGCCCCAGGAGCCGGTGGTGCTGGTGATGCACCAGAGCTTTGTCGATGCCGCCAACCTCATGGGCATGGTGGCCGCGGTCCTGGTCGATCTGGGCAGCCCGGCCGACCACCTGGCCTGCGTGGCCCGCGAACAGGAAACCCCGATGGTGTGCGGGCTGGTGAACGCCGGCCGCACCTTGCCTCCGGGACAGTGGCTCACCGTGGATGCCAGCGCCGGCACGGTATACGCCGCCAGCGAGGAGGAGATCGCCGCGGCCATTGCCGCCTGGCAGGCACGGCCGGCCCAAGCTCCCCGTGCCGTCCAGCCGCTGCCCCCGCTCCAGCAGGCGCTGCGGGAGCTGGTCACAGTCCTGCACCTCACCGACGCCTATGGCCCCACCTTTTCCATCCTGGAGTGCCGCTCCCTCCACGACATCGTCCGTTTTGTCCACGAAAAGGGGGTGCTGGCCATGTTCGATGCCGGCGACGAGCTGCTGGAGGGCAACCTCGGGGTGGTGCACGCCATCGACTCTCCGGTCCCCTTCTTCCTGAGCGTCATCGACATGGGCGGCGGCCTTGCCCCGGCCACCGGGCCGGTCAAAAGGAAAATCCAGCCGGAGCGGGTGATCTCCCGCCCCTTCCAGGCGCTCTGGCAGGGAATCACCACCCCGGGCCTGCACTGGGGACCGCCGCCCGGCGGCGCGCCCATGGGCTCGGTGATGTCCAATTTCCTCGCCGACCAGAAGTCGGAACGCCCCATCGGCATGCCAAACTACTGCATGGTCAGCCGCGACTACTGCAACATGAACGCCCGCATGGACTTCCACTTCATCATGATCGACGCGGTTTGCGGCCTGGCTCCACGCAATAACCACATCAAGTTCCGCTTCAAGGGCGGCGGCACCAACCTGGAACGCCGCTGCCGCCGGGCCCGCTGCATCGGCGAGATCTTCGAGCAGTATGGCTTTGCCGTCGACGTGCGCGAGGATCTGGTCAACGCCGCCTTGCAGGGGGCTCCCGCCGAGGCCATCGAGGAAAAACTGCTGATGGTGGGCCGCATCCTCGGCTTTACCCGCCTGCTTGACGCGGCCATGGCCAATGACGCGGTGATAGCCAGGGTGGTGGATGCCTTCATGGTCGGGGATTACGCGCTTGCCTGCCTTGCGGAAGCAAAAAATCAGGCGTGATAAAAGTGCAGGCTGGGCAGTTCCACGGCGGTGAGCAGGCCGCCGTAGACCGCACCGGTGTCGATGCCGATCTTGTTCATGGTGACCAGGGGGGTGGCAAAGGGGGTGTGGCCGAAGATGACCCGCTTGCCGAAATCCCGCTCCTCCAGCAGAAACGGCTCCCGCACTTCGCAGAGATCACTGATCTCCTGGTCGCTTACGGCCAGATCGTGACGCAGGCCGGCATGGACAAAGAGGTATTCGTCGGTCTCCCAGTAGGGAAGCAGCGAGAAGAGAAATTCCCGGTGCGCTTGGGGCAGGAAGGCAAGGGCGGCTAGCCCCGCCAGACTGGCGTCGCCGTAGCTTTCCAGGGTCTGTTCCAGGCCGAGCCGCCGCATATAGGGAAGCAGGGTCTGGTCAGGGCTACGGTGGTACGAAAGCAGCAGGTATTCGTGGTTGCCCACCAGGGGCTTGATCCGCACCCCATCCTCCCGCAGTCGGCAGAGGATATCCAGCACCCCCCGCACATCCGGGCCGCGGTCCAGGTAGTCGCCGAGAAAAACCAGGGTATCGCGCGCAGGATCGAAGGGCAGCCGGCCGAGCAGGGTGGCCAGCTTCTCAGCGCAGCCATGGATATCGCCGATGGCGAAGACCCTCCCCTCCCTCATCCTGCCCTCCTTCGTTTTGTCTACAGCCTGGGCGGCCCCAAGAGGATCATGTCGGCGATGGTCTTTTTGACCTTGGGCAACTGGCCCTGCTGATCACCAAGCAACTCCTGCTCGATGGCCACCAGCCCACGCAACAGCGGGGCCCGCTCCACCATGGGTACAACCTCCCTGCCGGCCACGATCTCCTGACAACGGAAGCAGCCGGGAAACTTCTTGGTCTGGCCATTGGGAAAGGTGAGGCTGGAAGGCACCCCGTGCATCCGGCAGATCATCAACCGATGCTTGTAGAGGCTGCAGCGACCCGCCTCGTTCAGAGGGCACATCGCCCGGGGTCGCTCCTCGCGCTCCAAGGCGGCATGACACTGAGCCGCATACTCCGCCGCCCGGGCCTCAATCGCCTTGTGCCGTTCCGGTTCGAGCTCCCCGAGCCCCACCCAGAGATAGGCCCACTCCGCATAGGTGTGGTGGAGAAAGTACGAATCGCAGCAGTTGTCGGGGCAGCCGTCGCAGGTAAACTCAAGCTGCCTGGCCACGATATCGTAGGCCTTCTCCATCTGGTCGTAAAGCTCGGCCATGCGGGCCGCGAATTGCTCTGGATCAATCTGCATGGGGTGTCCTTTGATTGAAGTTCAATCAAAGGACTCTACCCGAAAACCCCTCTTTGTTCAAAGATGGAAATACGGGATGCGGCTGCCCCTTCCCAGCCATGGAAGCCTGTCCCCCCTCCTGCACTATTTGCCGCTTGACCAAATAAAAAGTCCACTGCTATCCTTTTATAAAGAAACGTTCTCATTTACGGCATCCCATCCGCAGACCACAACCACCTGTGATTTCAAATGAATATCCGCACCAAGGCCATCCTCTCGGTCATGCTCATCATCGCCACCCTGGCTGTGGTTTTCGCCTTTCTGAGCATCCAGCAGCAACACGCCCACCTGCACTCGGTGATCGCCGGCAAGCGGGAGAACGCCAAGCAGCTGGCCGCCAACCTGCAGGAGCAGGCCTATGCACCCTATAAGGGAAGAATCGTCAGCCTGGCCACCACCAAGCAGGAGGTGATCGCCGCCTTTGCCAAGCGGGACCGGGAGGCGCTCTATAAGGCAACCCTGCCTTTCTACAAGACGATCAAGAACAAAAACCCCTACTTCGAGATCATGCACTTCCACCTGCCGGACAACACCTCCTTCCTGCGCATGCATCTGCCAGGGCTGCACAGCGACGAACTGGCGGAGATCCGCCCCATTATCCGCGAGGTGAACGTCTCCCACAAGCAGCTCGCTGGCTACGAGGTGGGCAAGCTGGGGCTATTTTACCGGATTGTTCAGCCGGTCTTCCATGGAGGCCAATACGTCGGCGCCCTGGAATTCGGGCTGCGCTACGAAAAGCTGCTGGACCTGCTGCGGGAGCGGGTCTGTCCCGAGGTGGCCATTTCCATCAAAACCAGCGAGTGGCGCAAGGCGACCCTGGTGGACAGCCTCAAAATTTCCCACGGCGAATACACCATCCTGCCGCACGGCAGCTCCGTGTTTGCCCGCCTGCCCCACCAGCCCACCGCGCCAGGAGAGGTACGGTTCAGTGACAATGGCAAGGAGTACGTCATCTTCACCGATATCGAGCTGAAGGATTACCAGCACCAGCAGATCGCCCGGGTCCCCATCGGCCTGGACATCACCAAGGAGCAGGCCGCCGCCCGCGCCCTCATCATCAAGATAGTGGCCGTGTCCCTGCTGCTGCTGGCATTGGCCTTCCTGATCCTGTACTTCAGCTTCGGCCAGCTGCTACAGAGGATCTTCCTGCTCAATAATTCTCTCGCCGCAAGCAACCAGGACCTCACCACCGCCAAGACCTATGTGGAAAACATCCTCGCCACCATGAGCGACGGCCTGCTGGTGACCTCCCGTGACGGCATCATCAACAAGGCGAACCACGCCATCTGCCAACTGACGGAAAAGCAGGAAGCAGATCTGATCGGGGCGACGATTTACCATCTCCTTGCGGAAGGAGATTCCCTGGCGGCGGAACTGGGCGATTTTTCCGGTCTGACCGCCCTCAGGGCCAAGGCGGAGCACCGCCTGCTGCGGCCGGATGGCGATCCGTTGGCGGTTCTGGTTTCCGCCGCTCCCCTCTCCGATCCGCTTGGACAACCGCTGGGCATGGTCTGGATCATCACCGACATCAGCGAACGCAAAAAAGCCGAAACAGCGCTGCGCCAGGCCCATGACCTCCTCGAACAGCGGGTGGAGGAGCGGACCCGCGAACTGGCAGCCGCCAACGATACCCTGACCCGGGAAATGCAGGAACGCAAGCGCGTCGAGGCCGAACTGCGCCAGGCGCAAAAGCTGCGCGCCATTGGTACCCTGGCCGGCGGAATCGCCCACGATTTCAACAACATCCTCTCCGCCATCCTCGGCTACACCCAACTGGCTTTGGCGGAGTCACAGGCCGCCCCAACCTGCAACGACTACCTCAAGGAGGTGTTCACCGCCGGACTGCGGGCCAAGGATCTGGTGGCGCAGATCCTCACCTTCAGCCGAAAAGGCGAACAGGAGATGCGGTCGCTGGAGATCCAGCCGATTATCAAGGAGGCACTGAAACTCCTGCGCGCCTCCCTGCCGGCCAACATCGAGATATCCCAGGACATTGCGCCCCAATGCGGGGCGGTGCTGGCCGACCCCACCCAGATCCACCAGGTGATCATGAACCTCTGTACCAATGCCTGGCATGCCATGCAGCAGCAGGGCGGCACCCTGCGCATCTCCCTGGCCGAGGCACCCCCGTCATCTCTGCCAGGCGGACTGCCCAGCGGCGACTATCTGCGGCTCACGGTCGAGGACACAGGCTGCGGCATGGATGCCGCCACCCTGGAGCGGATCTTCGAGCCCTACTTCACCACCAAGGAGTCCGGCAAGGGCACCGGCCTAGGGCTGGCGGTGACCCATGGCATCGTCCGCGGCCACGGCGGCCAGATCTCCGTGACCAGCACCGTGGGCAAGGGCAGCACCTTCTCGGTCTTCCTGCCCTTGCACAAACAACTCCTACCAGAATCCCAGCCGACACAAGAACACGAAGTGCAAGGCGGCCATGAACGGGTGTTGGTGGTGGACGACGAACCGGAGATAGCCGAACTCCTGGCGCTCTTTCTTGAAAAGCACGGGTACCAGGTCACGGCCCTCCACGACAGCATCGCGGCCTGGGAGTGGTTTCACGCCAACCCGGATGGGGTGGATCTGGTCATCACCGACATGGCCATGCCCCGGCTGACCGGTCTTGATCTCAGCCGGAGGCTGCTGGAGAAACGGCCCGCCCTGCCCATCATTCTCTGCACCGGCTACAGCGAGGTGATCAACGAGGCGAGTGCCAAACAGCACGGTCTCAGCGCTTTCTTCCTTAAGCCCTTCGAGGAGCTGGACTTGGTCTCGCTGGTCCGGCGGGTGCTGGATGGAAGCAGCCCTGATTGAATCGTTTCGAAAAAAACCCGCCCTTTACTCCAGGCGCTGCAACAAGTCTCCGGCACTGTTGCCGGGGAGACGCAATTCGATCCAGGTCAGCACCGCTTCCAGCGCTTCCCGCGCCTGATCGCCCGGCAGGCCCAGGTGCTCCAGCCAGACTATGGGCAGGCGATCGATCCGGGCGGCCTTTTTTGCGGCTGCCTCCTTCCATGCCTCAACCTGGCCAAGCTGGGCTGGATTCAGGATATCCCAAAGCTCCTGTTTGATTGCCTCCCGTTCCGCCTGGCTCATGCCGGGCGCTTCCAGCTTCATCAGGAGAAGACGCACCCGCTGGCGCTGCTCGGAACTCAGCACCACCGTGCCTGCGTCGATCACCTTTTCAAGCGCCAGCAAATCCAGGTCGGGCCGCGACGCCATCGCCTTCTCCACGGCATTGAAGCTCATCACCGCCACCATCGCCAGGGCCACGACACCTCCCACCCCGACGACCAGCGCCGCCGCCAGCCCCCGCCGCAGCCAGCGGCGGGGGTTCCCTCCGGCGTGCCGCAAGGCCGTGACAAACAATGCGGAAACAAACCTCATCGTCTTGAAACCCATGCCTCCTCCTGGCGTGCAGCCCCATGCCGCCCGCCGGGAGGCGGCATGGGGCTGGCTTTATTTTTCCTTTTCTTCCTTCTCTTTTTCGCCTTCCTGCTTTTCTGGGGTTTCTCCCGAGATTGCCTTGCCGACCTCCTTGACAATCTCTTTTTTCGCCTCTTCCCCTGCTTGGGTGGCAAGATCCTTTACCTGATCGCAGCCACTCAACGGCCCGGCAAGAGCCAGCAACAGCAGAACCAACATCGCGGGTTTGACTCGTTTTCGCATCACCAACCTCCTGTTATGGTTTCCTCGTGGGCGCGGAGGCACATCATGCCTGCCGCCTCTTCAATACTTCCACTTTCCAGTTTTGAAACATGCCTGCCGCTCCGAAAATCACTTTCCCCATGGCGCATCCGGTGAAACGCCCCGGCAAGGATGAAGGCGACCCGTCACCTCGCCAACGGTCTGCTCCGCCACACGCGCTTTTCGATTTCAACGATGAGAAACACCAGGAGACCGGCGGCCAATGCCTTGCCCCAAACCGCTGGCTCCACCGGAGCGCTCTGGAAAAGACGGTTCATCACCGGCAGATAGGTGTAGGCGATCTGCAGCAGCAGCATGACCAGAACGCCCCCGACAGCCCAAAGGTTCGAGAACAGGCCAAGCTCGAAAACCGATTTCTCCAGCGAACGGCTGTTGAGCAGATAAAAGAGCTGGATGACCACAAACGCATTGACCGTGGCGGTGCGCGCCTCATCCAGGCCGGCGCCGTTGGCCAGTTCCCACGAAAAGAGCCCAAAGGCAGCGCCGAGCATCAGAAAACTGACCAGGGTGATCCTGAATATGACGCTCCGGGTCAGAATCGGCGCATTCGGCTGGCGGGGTGGCCGCGTCATGATCCCCGGCTCCTTGGGTTCAAATGCCAGGGCCAACCCGAGGATGCCGGCGGTGGTCATGTTGATCCAGAGGATCTGCACCGGCAGGATGGGCAGGGTGACCCCCAGAAAGATGGCCGCGACGATCACCAGCCCCTCGCCAAGGTTGGTGGGCAACGCCCAGGCGATGAACTTGACCAGGTTGGCGAATACCCCCCGCCCCTCCTCCACGGCGGCCTCGATGGTGCTGAAATTGTCGTCGGTGAGCACCATGTCCGCCGCCTCCTTGGAGACCTCGGTGCCGGTGATGCCCATGGCCACCCCGATATCGGCCCGTTTCAGGGCCGGGGCGTCGTTGACCCCGTCGCCGGTCATGGCCACCACCTGCCCCCGCGCCTGCAGCGACTCCACCAGGCGAAGCTTTTGCTCCGGACTCACCCTGGCAAAGACCGCTGTCTCGTCGGCGGCGGCGATGAGCTGGGAGTCGGAAAGCCTTTCCAGCTCCGGGCCGGTCAGCACCGGCGTCCCCGTGGCCGCTCCCAGAGTATAGAGTCCGATCTGCCTGGCGATGGCGGCGGCGGTCATGGGGTGATCGCCGGTGATCATCTTGACCCGGATGCCAGCGGTCTGGCAGGCAGCCACCGCGGCAATCGCTTCCGGCCGCGGCGGATCAATCATCCCCTGCAGGCCGAGGAAAACCATATCCGAGGCAAGATCGCCGTGGCCGATGGCCGCTGTCTCCGGCGCCATCTCCTTGACCGCCATGGCCAGAACCCGCAAGCCCCTGGCGGCCATGACCTCCACCGCCCCATGGATTTCGGTGGCCTGGAGGGGGATCCGGTTGCCCAGCGCATCCAGCTGCCCGCCACAGCGCGACAGCACCGCCTCCACCGCGCCTTTCAGGTAAACCAGCCGGGGCGCGCCAGGACCGGCGTCATGCAGGGTGGCCATGTACTGATGTTCCGATTCGAACGGCACCGTGTCCAGCCGAGGCAAGGCGACAGCGAGATCCAGGCCCAGCCCGCCCTTGCCGGCCGAGGTCAACAGCGCTCCCTCGGTCGGGTCGCCATGCACCGTCCAGGCGCGGTTCTCCTCGACCAGCTGGCTGTCGTTGCAGAGCAGGCCGGCTCGCAAACATTCCAACAGCGCCGGCGAGGTGTGATCCCCCGGCGCGTCCGGGCCATCAATGCGGCCATGCCGGGGATTGTAGCCAGAACCGCTCACCGAATAGCGAAGCCCGCCAGCCATGATCTCCTGGACGGTCATCTGATTTTCCGTAAGGGTGCCGGTCTTGTCGGTGCAGATCACCGTGGTGGAGCCCAGGGTTTCCACGGCCGGCAGCTTGCGGATGATGGCCCGCTTCCTGGCCATACGGGAAACGCCGATGGCCAGGGTGATGGTGACCGCGGCGGGCAGCCCTTCCGGAATGGCACCCACGGCCAGCGCCACCGCCGCCATGAATATATCGACAAAGGCCTGGCCGCGCAGCAGGCCGATGGCAATGGTGAGCCCCGCCAGACCAAGGATGAGATAGAGCAGTACGTTGCTGAACGTACTGATCTTCCTGGTCAACGGCGTGGCCAAGTCCCCGGCTTCGGCGATGAGCTGGGAGATGCGGCCCACCTCGGTCTGGTCGCCGGTGGCGGTAACAATCCCCCGGCCCTGGCCGTAGGTGACCAGAGTGGCGGCATAGGCCATGTTATGCCGATCCGCCAGCGGGGTCTCCCGGGCATGCATCCCCCCGTCCTTGGCCACCGGCACCGACTCGCCGGTGAGGGCCGCCTCGGCCACCTGCAAATCGCGCACCCATAAAAGACGCATATCCGCCGGCACCTTGTCGCCGCTCTGGAGAAACACCAGATCGCCCGGCACCAACTCCTCGGCGGAGATGCGGCGTTTTTCGCCTCCGCGCAGCACCGTTGCCTCCGCCGTCATGGCGCGGCTCAACGCCGCCAAGGCATTGACCGCCTTGGCTTCCTGGATATAGCCGATCACCGCGTTGACCACCACCACGGCGAGGATGATCCCTGAGTCCACCCATTCTCCCAGCACGCCGGTGACAAGGCCGGCGCCGATGAGAATGTAGACCAATGGCTGGTGAAACTGGCGCAGGAAGCGGAGCCAGGCCGGCGTTTCCCTCCTGGTGCTGATGCGGTTTGGACCATACTCCCTCTGCCGGTGTTCCACGGCAAACCGATCCAGCCCCTTGTCCGGGTCGGCCTCGAGCAGATCCAGCACCTCGCTTTGGGGCAGATGGTGCCAGTGTTTGTCAATCAGGGCATCTTTCATGGGAAATGATCCTTATTCATGCGAAGGGCGGGAAGAATCGCCTCACCCTCCTGCTTTTCTAAAAACGCCGATGCACAAACTCCCGTTCGAGCATTCGCTCCAGGCGGTCCATGGCCAGGCAGAATGCCGTATGGTAATCCTCCTCCACGCTCAGGTTCATGTGGGTGGAGGCATCGGTCAGCTGCCCATGGCTTTGCGCGCCATCCGGCCGCAGACGCACCAGCAGGTAGCACCGCTTGCAGGGGGTGCCGGCCGGCTTCGCCATATCATCCAGGGAAACCACCACCTGCCGGATTGGCAGCCCGAATCGGCCTAGCTCCCTCACCCGCGCGGTTATCTTTCTGGCCAGTCCGGCATCCAGCGCACAGCCTTCGGGTGTGCGGATATCGATCTCCATCTCAGCCTCCTCCTTTTCGCGGCCAGCTCCATGCGCAAACTCATCGCGCCACCACGGCCGCTTCCTCGGTTTTTGCCGAAAACCCGCGGGGGATGCTCTTCGCCGGGCCGATTGCCCTTTCCATGATTTTTTCCAGTTCGCCCCGGTCGAGCCAGACGCCGCGGCATTGCGGGCAGTAGTCGATCTCCACCCCCTGTTGCACGGAAAGCAGCAAATCCCCCTTATCACATACCGGACATTTCATGATCTTCTCCTTGTGGTCTTGATCTGTTTGGAGAGACGCTCGAAACCCAACTCCATGCTGCCAATAGGATAGGCATCCCGAAGAAAGAGATCAAACAGATAAATATGTTGCGATCAATCGATAAAATCGAAATATTAAGGAATGGAATGGCTCAACTACCATCATCTCTATTACTTCTGGACGGTCATGCGCGAAGGCAGCGTCACCGCGGCCAGCATCCGGCTGCGCCTGGCCCAGTCCACGGTGAGCGCCCAGCTCTCCCAACTGGAAGAGGCCTTGGGGGGCAAGCTTTTTCAAAAAAAAGGACGGAATCTCCAGCCCACCGACCTGGGTTATACGGTCTTTCGCTATGCGGAAAACATCTTCTCGTTGGGGCGGGAGCTGATGGATACCGTGCATGGCAGACCGGTAAGCGGTCCGTTGCGCCTCGTGGTCGGAGTGGTGGACGCCATGCCCAAACTGGTCGCCCGCAAGCTGTTGGAACCCGCCCTGCGGCTTCCTGAAAAACTGCGCCTCACCTGTCATGAGGGCAAGGACGACCATCTGCTGGCCGAGCTCGCCATACACCGGCTGGACATCGTGCTGACCAACACCCCGCTGCGATCGGGTTTGCCGATCAAGGCATACAGCCATCTCCTTGGCGAATGCGGAGTCAGCTTTTTCGGGGTGGAGAAGCTGGCCGCCGGATTGCGGCATGACTTTCCCGCCTCCATGCACGGGATTCCCATGCTGCTGCCCACCCCCATGTCCGCCCTGCGCGGCTCGCTGGACCAATGGTTCAACGCGCACCACATCACCCCGCTCATCGTGGGGGAATTCGACGATCTCGCGCTGCTTAAAGAGTTTGGCCGGGCTGGAGACGGGATTTTCGCCATGCCGTCGGTGATTGAGGCGGAAGTGCGAAAACAGTTTGGGGTGTCGGTGATCGGTCGGAGCGAGGAGATCCGGGAACGATTCTATGCCATTTCCGTGGAACGGATCATCAAGCATCCGGCCGTGGCGGCCATCCGCGAGGCATCAAGCAGCAGAATCTTCGGGAACAGCCTGGGAAAATGAAGGGGATTTCCGAAATCCCCTTTGAAAAACCACTTTCAGTCCTAAACGCCCGCCCGCAGGGAATCGGGGGGCGTTTAGGATACAAAACCGCCGGGAAAACCCCTTTTCAGAGCGCGTCCACGATCCGGTTGAAGGTGGGGCTCGGCCGCATGGCCTGACTGGTCCTGGCCGCGTCCGGCCGGTAGTAGCCGCCGATATCCACCGGGCTTCCCTGGGCGCGGTTCAACTCCGCAACGATGGTCGCCTCGTTCTCCGCCAGCGCCTTGGCCACCGGCGCGAAACGCTGCCGCAGCTCCTGATCCTTCTCCTGGCTGGCCAGGGCCTCGGCCCAGTAGAGGGCCAGGTAGAAGTGGCTGCCGCGGGTGTCCAGCTCGCCCTTCCGGCGGGAGGGCGAACGGCCGTTTTCCAGGAACTTCTCGATGGCCTGGTCCAGGGTTTCGGCGAAGAGGGCCGCTTTGGGGTTGCCGCTCGCCCGGTGCACCTGCTCGAAGGAGGGCACCAGCGCGCAGAACTCGCCCAACGAATCCCAGCGCAGGTGGCCTTCCTTCAAAAACTGCTCCACGTGCTTGGGCGCCGAGCCGCCGGCCCCGGTCTCGTAGAGGCCGCCGCCGTTCATCAAGGGCACGATGGAGAGCATCCGGGCGCTGGTGCCGAGCTCCAGGATGGGAAAGAGGTCGGTGAGGTAGTCGCGCAGCACGTTGCCGGTGACCGCGATGGTGTCCTCCCCCTTGCGGATGCGGGCCAGGGTCTCGCGTATCGCCGCATCGGGGGTCATGATCCGGATGTCGAGACCGCTGGTGTCGTGATTGGGCAGGTACTGCCGGACCTTGGCGATGAGCTGGGCGTCATGGCCCCGCGCCGGATCGAGCCAGAAGAGCGCCGGGGTGCCGGTGGCGTGTGCGCGGCTCACCGCCAGCTTCACCCAGTCCTGGATGGGCGCGTCCTTGGTCTGGCAGCCACGGAAGATGTCGCCTGGCTCCACCGCCTGCTCAAGGAGCGCCGCGCCGGTGTCACCGTCGACGATGCGGATCACGCCTTTGGCCGGCGCGACAAAGGTCTTGTCGTGGGAGCCGTACTCCTCGGCCTTCTGGGCCATCAGCCCCACGTTGCCCACCGTTCCCATGGTGGCCGGGTCGAAGGCGCCGTGGGCATTGCAGTCGTCCACCACCTGCTGATAGATGGTGGCGTAGCAGCGATCCGGCACCATGGCGATGGTGTCGTGCAGCTGGTCGTCCGGCCCCCACATCTTGCCGCCGTCGCGGATCACCACCGGCATGGAGGCGTCGATGATCACGCTGTTGGGCACGTGCAGGTTGGTGATCCCCTTGGACGAGTCCACCATGGCCAGCTTGCACTTCTTTTCGTACACCGCCATGAGGTCCGCTTCGATCTCGGCGCGCTTGGCCTCGGGCAGACCCTGGATCTTGGCGTACAGGTCGCCGATGCCGTTGTTGACGTTGACGGAAAGGGATTGAAGCGCCTCGGCGTGCTTTTCGAACACCTCGGCGTAGAAGACCGACACGCAGTGGCCGAACATGATCGGATCGGAGACCTTCATCATGGTGGCCTTGAGATGGAGCGACAACAGCACCCCCTCTTTTTGGGCCGCTTTAATCTGCTCGGCGTAGAAGCGCCGCAGGCTGGCGACATTCATCACCGAGGCATCGATCACCTCCCCGGCAAGCAGGGCCATCTTCTCCTTGAGCACCGTGACGGCGCCATCAGCCGCCCCGACAAACTCGATCCGCGCCGTGCAGGCCTTGTCCATGGTCATCGATTTTTCGCTGCCGTAGAAATCGCCAGCGGTCATGTGGGCGACCCGGCACTTGGAGCCGGTCGGCCACGGCTTCATCAGCCGGTGCGGGTTCTTGCGGCCGAAGCGCTTCACCGAGGCCGAGGCGCGGCGGTCGGAGTTGCCCTCCCGGAGCACCGGGTTGACCGCGCTGCCGAGCACCCTGGCGTAGCGGGCCTGGATAGCCTTCTCCTCCTCGCTGGCCGGCGACTCGGGGTAGTCGGGAAGTGCATAGCCCTGAGCCTGCAGCTCCTTGATCGCCGCCTTGAGCTGGGGGATGGAGGCGCTGATGTTGGGCAGCTTGATCACGTTGGCGCCCGGGTCCTTGACCAGCCTGCCCAGTTCGGCCAGGTGGTCGGAGAGGCGTTGCTCCTCGCTCAGGCAATCCGGGAAGTTGGCGATGATGCGGCCGGCGAGCGAGATGTCCATCTTTTCGAAGCAAATACCCGACCCCTTGGTAAAGGAGTTCAGGATGGGAAGCAGTGAGTAGGTGGCCAGGGCCGGGGCCTCGTCAACCTCGGTGTAGATGATTTTCTGGTCGGTCATTGTGGTTCCTCAGGTATGGATGCGTTTCGCGAAGCTGAATCTTGAACCGTACAGCATTAGCATAGAGCGGCGGCGATTGCAAACAGCATGTGCTCCCCCATTCCCCGGTTGCATTTTGGCGCCGTATCATCGAAAATAATCCCGGCATCCCCTTCGTATCCAGCAGGAGCAGCAGCGCCAATGCCCGAATTTGCATGGAAGGACGAGTACAGCATCGGCAACGAGACCATCGACGCGGAGCATCGCCAGCTTATCGCGCTGGCCAACACCGTGGTCACCTTCGCGCGCAGCGGTGAAAAAATCGAGCGCATCAAGGCGGCGGTGGTCAGCCTCTACGACTACGCAAAGATCCACTTCCTCCACGAGGAAGAGTTCATGCGGCAAAGCGGTTACCCAAAGCTTGCCGAACACCAGGGGCTGCACCAGGCGATCATCCATGAGATGAACACCATCATGCAGCACAGCAGCAATATCGACGCCCTGGTCCACAAGCTCAAAAGACTGATGTCGGTCTGGGTGATCGAGCATATCATCGAGGAGGACCGCAAGCTCAGCAGCCACCCTCGCAACTGACACCGTTCCCTGATTCCGCCAAAGCGAGCCACCCAATGGACACCTTTTTTGCCCCCGCCGCCCGGGTCTCTCCGGAAGAACTGGCCCAGGACCTCACCCGCATCAGCAACCACCCGGTGGTCGACGGCCTGATGGCCACGGTGGGAGGGCTGCTCGCCGTGCTCAACAGCAGCCGGCAGATCCTGGCGGTCAACGACACGCTGCTCGCCAGCCTGGGCATCGCCAACCCCCAGGCGACCCTCGGTCTGCGCCCCGGAGAACTGCTCCACTGTTCCCACTCCACCGAAGCCCCCAACGGCTGCGGCACCACCCGGCACTGCGCCACCTGCGGCGCGGCCATCGCCATCGTCTCCAGCCTTTCCAGCAACAAGCCCATGGAAAAGAAATGTATCATCCGGACGATGCAGGGCGGCACGGAAACCGATATCTGCTTCCGGGTGCGCTGCGCCCCCATGACCATCGAGGGGCAACGCTACCTGCTGCTCTTCCTGCAGGACATCACCACCCAGGAAAAACGGGCCGCCCTGGAGCGCGCCTTCTTCCACGACATCAACAACCTGCTCTCCGGCCTGCAGGGGGCCTGCGAACTGCTGCTGCTCAAACAGCCGATGGAAAACCAACGCATGCTGGCGCTGATGAAGCAACAGATCAACAGGCTGCTCAATGAGGTGACTGTACAGCGCTCCCTGCTCCACGCCGAACTGGGAGAGCAGCGCCCAGCGCCGCAACCGGTTGTGGCGGGAGAAGTGCTGGCCGAACTGAAGGGACTCTTTGCCAATCACTCGGCGGCCAAGGACCGGATCCTGCGTCTCGAAGGTCTTGATTCGGACAAGACGGTTCTCACCGAACCCTCCCTGCTGATCCGCGTCCTATCCAACATGCTGACCAACGCCTGCGAGGCCTCCGCGCCAGGCGACACCGTGCGCCTTTGGGTGGAGGAACCGGCGGGACACCTCTGCTTCGCGGTCTGGAACCGCCAGGAGATCGACGAATCGGTGCGGCTGCGCATCTTTCAGCGCTATATCACCACCAAAGAGGGAGTGGGGCGCGGGACCGGCACCTATGCCATGAAGCTCTTCGGCGAAACCTTCTTGAACGGCCAGGTGAGCTTCAGCAGCTCGGCGAGCGAGGGAACGGTGTTTCGCATCTGTCTGCCCGCATGACCACGTGGCACGGGTGAACCGACCCTCTCCAGCATAGGTACAACTACCCATATCGTTGATTCTGCAACATTCTCCCCGCTTCTCTTTCGCATATTCCGCTGTACAAGCACCGTTCATTTGCATACGATAATCACATCATGGCAAGCAGGATGCCCGGTCTTCCTGGCGCTTCCGTCCGCAAAGGCGCGGCGGCGCGCCAGCGGGCACAGGCCATCAGTGCAACTTCGCACCATTGGCGCAACCGCATCTCTGGATTGAGGGGGGGGTCTCTCGTATGTTCAATCATCTCAAGCTCCGATGGAAAATCCTCCTCTGCACCTTCACCGTCATTCTGACGGTGACCGCCCTCATCACCATCGCCACCGTGGCAACCATCAAATACAACGCCCATCAGGAAATCGAAGCCTTCCGTCTGGCGGAACTGGAACAGACCAAGGCAACCCTCAAGGGATACGTGGACGTGGCCTACGCCACGGTTGACTCCAACTACAAAAACGCCCTGGACAAGAGCTACCTTGAAAAACGGTATGGCCAGCAGCTGAAGCACATCGTCGATATCGGGGTCAAGATCGTGGAGGACGCCAACGCTGCGGCCAGCCGCGGCGAGATCCCCATGGAACGCGCCAAAGCCATGGCGGCGGAGAACATCAAGAAACTGCGGTACGACCAGGGCAAGGGCTATCTGTGGATCAACGATACCGGCAAACCCCTCCCCCGGATGATTATGCACCCCACCGTGCCCAGCCTGGACGGCAAGGTGATGGATGATCCCAAGTTCAACTGCGCCCTGGGCAGGAAGGAAAACCTCTTCAAGGCCTTTGTGGAGGTGTGCGCGGCCAACGGCGGCGAAGGCTTTGTTGATTATCTCTGGCCCAAGCCCACCAAGGACGGCCTCACCCAGGAACAGCCCAAGCTCTCCTACGTGCGGCTGATTCCGGAGTGGGACTGGATCATCGGGACCGGCATCTATGTGGATGACGCCATTCCGGACGCCATCGAGAAGACCAAGCAGGATCTGGCCAAGATGCGGTACGACAACGGAACCGGCTACTTCTGGATCAATGACACCGGCAACCCCCTCCCCACCATGGTCATGCATCCCACCGTGCCGGCCCTGAACGGCAAGGTGATGGACGATCCAAAGTTCAACTGCGCCCTGGGCCGGAAGGAAAACCTCTTCAAAGCCTTTGTGGAGGTGTGCGCCAGCAACGGGGGAGAGGGCTTTGTCGATTACCTCTGGCCCAAGCCCACCAAGGACGGTCTCACCCAGGAACAGCCCAAGCTTTCCTATGTGCGCGAGTACAAGCCGCTCAATTGGATCGTCGGCACCGGCGCCTACATCGACAATATCGACGCGGCTGTGGCGCGCAAGACCGAGGCAGTGAACGCGGAGATCCGCACCCTGCTGACCAGGATTGTCGCCTCCTCGGTGGTGATTCTCGCCCTCTCCATGGCCGGCCTTTTCCTGATGGCGAAAAAATTCTGCTGCCCCATTGAACAGTGCGCCGAATTCGCCGACGCCTTGGGCGAGGGCAACCTCGGCGCCCAGCTGCACGTCGATACCCACGACGAGGTGGGACAATTGGCCTCATCCCTCCATGGGATGGGCGACCGCATCGCCACCACCATGCAATCCATCAGCAAGACCGCCTCCCACCTCTCCGAAGGAGCCTCGCAACAGGCCTCCGCCCTGGAGGAGACCGCCGCCTCCCTGGAAGAGATGGCGGCCATGACCAAGAGGAACGCCGACAACGCCGATTCCGGCAACCTGTTGATCCATGAGACCAAGGCGACCGTGACTGTCGCCGACCAGGACATGGAGGCGCTGACCGCCTCCATGCGGGAAATCTCCGCTGCCAGCCGCGATACCCAGAAGATCGTCAAAACCATCGACGAGATCGCCTTCCAAACCAACCTGCTTGCCCTGAACGCCGCCGTGGAGGCGGCCCGGGCCGGGGAAGCGGGAGCCGGCTTCGCGGTGGTGGCGGAGGAGGTGCGCAACCTGGCCCAACGGGCCGCGGTGGCGGCCCAGGAAACCGCCGCCATGATCGAGGCGACCGTGGGCAGGATCGAGTCGGGCAACGCCCTGGCGACCAAGACCGGCGCGGCCTTTGGCAAGGTGACCACCAACATTGAAAAGGTCAGTGCCATCATGGGCGAGATCACCGTGGCCTCCCGGGAACAGGCGCACGGCATCGACCAGATCCACGCCGCCATCGGCAACATCAATACAGTCACCCAGGAAACCGTGGAGAGCGCCCAGGCCCTGCTCGAGGTGGTCAACGAATTCCACGCCGGCAGCACCTCCGAGCGTCCCGCCCTCCCTGGCTGAGGCTGCTCTCTCCTTCGCCGTCGTTCCTCCCCGGGGTTGCCACAAAATAGCCTTGCCGCAATCCGCCGGCAGGGCTATTTTGGTGTTGCGGTTGTACTTCCACCCTTTGCCTTGCCATGCCTTTTGCGGCGGCTGCCTGCCTTGAGGAGACCAGCACATGCTCATCACCACCACTCCCTCGATTGAGGGAAAACGGATCGTTGCCTATCTCGGGGTGGTGGCCGGCGAGGCCATCGTCGGCGCCAATATCTTTCGTGATCTCTTCGCCAGCATCCGGGATATCGTCGGCGGTCGTTCCGGCGCCTACGAGAAGGAGCTCCGCCAGGCCAGGGAGATCGCCCTGGCCGAACTGGAGGCGGCAGCCCTCCAGGCCGGCGCCAACGCCGTGGTGGGGGTGGATCTCGACTACGAGGTGCTGGGAGACAAGAATGGCATGCTGATGGTCTCGGCCAGCGGCACGGCGGTACGGATCGATTGACCCTTGGCCCTGAAATGAAAATACTGCTCACCGAAGACGATTTCGTGGCGCGCAAGATCATGCTCCTCCACCTCTCCGCCCACGGCGAGGTAGATATTGCCGCCAACGGCAACGAAGCGGTCCAGGCCTTCAAGATGGCCCTGGATGACCATCAGCCCTATGACCTGGTCTGCCTGGACATCGTGATGCCAGGAAAGGACGGGCTCACCGCCCTCAAGGAGATGCGGCAGCTCGAGACCGAACTGCAGGTCAAAAAGGAACAGGCGGCCAGGATCATCATGGTTACCGCCCACTGCGAAAAAAAACTGGTGGTGGCGGCGGCCCAGTACGCCTGCAACGACTTCCTCATCAAGCCGGTTACCAAGTCCAAACTCCAGGAGGCGCTGGAAAAACTTGGGCTCGCCGGCCAGCCAGCCGCCTGAAAACCATGCCAGACTCCGGCGCCCCATCCAGCCATGAGAAGGGCGTTTCCCGCCAGCTGAAGGATCAGCAGGCCGCCTGCGCCGTCTGCGACCGCCTCTTCCCCATGACGCAGCTGACCTGGGAAAGAGAGGGGCATCTCTGCCCGATGTGCCTGGCGGAACGGCAATCCTGCGGCTGTAGCGACTGAGCCGCTCCCAACCCACTTGCCCCAGGGACCACCATGACCCAGAAGCCCCATACCGTGCCGCCCTTCGTGATCTACCTCTTTCTGGTGATCGGCCTTGTCTCGGCGGTGGCCTTCCGGCTGCTCACCATCATCAACACCTTCCGGCCAGAGCTGATGCGGCCGGTGTGGTACTTCGGGGTTTTCGGCTATATCCTCTTCTTTGCCTACCGCTATCATATCTCGGAAAAACGCAAGAAGGCGATCCGGGACAACCGGCTGCTGGAAAAGATACGCGGCGGCGCCGAACTTTCCGGCGAAGACCGGGAACTCATCGACTACGTGCTCTCCTCGATCATCAAATCCAAGGAAAACATCAACTATCTCTTCATCTTCGTCCTCTCCGTGCTGGCGGTGCTGGCCGATCTCGCCCTGGCCATGGCCGGGCGCTGATCCCACTCGCTGGAAGATTGTCTTTTCGGTGATATCAAGGTACCCTCTCTGTTTGATCTGACATGCAATGATGCTGTTTGCCTGGGCTGTCCGGGCTTCTCCTTAGGAGCGCACCCATGAAAACCATTCTGGTGGTCGACAACCATCCCGTGGTGCTCAAGCTGATGGTCGAGTTCCTCAGGCGACTGGGCCATCATGTGCTCAGCGCGGAGGACGGACTTGGCGCCCTGGAGCTCCTGCGCCACACCAGGCCGGACATCGTCTTCACCGACCTGATCATGCCCAACATCGACGGCGAGAAGCTCTGCCAGGTGATCCGCGGCCGGGAGGAACTCAAGGAGATTCCCATCGTCATCTACTCGGCCACGGTCCTTGAGGACGAAGCCAACATCCACAAGATGGGCGCCAACGTCTGCATCGCCAAAGGGCCGTTCAAGAACACCGAGGATCACATCGCCAAGGTCATCAAACACATCGACAACGGCACCCTTTCCGAGCTGGCCGGCAAGATCCTGGGCGGCGAGGATCTCTACAAGCGCCACATCACCACCGAGCTGCTCTTTTCCAAGCGCCACTACGAGGTGCTTTTCGACTCCATGCCCGAGGGGGTGGTGGAGTTCACCTTCGATGGCCGCATCTTCCACACCAATGCCGCGGCGGTGGCCCTCTGCCAGCTCCGGGAGGAAAACCTGCTCGGCACCCAATTCCTCGACCTGTTCACCGCCCAGCACCGCGACCGGGTGCGCCGGCTGCTGATGACCATCGAGGAATCGCCGGCGGTCATCGACGAGGCCCACCCGGTGCAGCTCAACGGCCGGGAGGTGGCCATCAATTTCCTGCCGATCAAGGACGAGGAGCATGAGTTCATCGTCGCCATCATGCGCGACCTGACCGAAAAGCTGCGCACCAGCCGAGAGCTGGAACGGTTGCGCCAGCAGCAGGCACGCATCCTCAACGCCGTGGGCGAGGGCATCTTCGGCGTGGACCAAGAACAACGCATTACCTTTGTCAATCCAGCCGCCCTGGCCATGCTTGGCTACGAACAATCGGAACTGGTGGGCCAGCAGCTCCACGAGGTGGTGCACTCCTGCGAGACCCCTGAGTCGGAAAACCGGGAGCCAGGTGAGCTCTGCCCCATCTGGGCCGCCGGGCTGGACGGCCTCGTGCGCAAAGGCACCGAAACCTTCTGGTGCAAAGACGGAACGAGTTTTCCGGTCCGGTACACCTCAACCCCCATCGTGGAGAACTACGAGACCAGGGGGGCGGTGGTCACCTTCGCCGACATCACCGAACGGAAGAAGTGGGAGGAGAAGCTGCGCGAATCGGTGGTCACCGACGAACTCACCGGGCTCTACAACCGCCGCGGTTTCATGACCCTGGCCGAAAAGCTGGTCAAGATCAGCGGTCGGGAGCGGACCGACCTGGTACTCATCTACATCGACTTCGACAACATGAAGTGGATCAACGACACCCTCGGACATGCCATCGGCGACGAGGCCATCATCGAAACCGCCGGCCTGTTGCGCGATACCTTCCGGGTGGCCGACGTGATCGCCCGCATCGGCGGCGACGAGTTCGTGGTGCTCTGCACCGACAACACAACCCTGGGCAACCAGGAGGCCATCCTTGCCCGCTTGAAGGAGAGGATCGACAACGTCAACGCGTTACCTTCCCGCCAGTACCCTCTTTCCATGAGTTTCGGCCTGGCCCGGCTGTGCCACGATGCGCCCTGCTCGATCAGTGAGTTGCTCAGCCAGGCGGACCAGGCCATGTACCGGGACAAGGAAGAGAAAAAACAGCGCCATCGGGAAGGGTATCGTCACTGATTTGCTGGCTTGCGGAAAATTTTTTCTCCAGATTTTTTTCTCGTGATTTTCCTCTTGTTTTATATTAGTAATTATTACCACAAACAAGGAGGTACTCTCATGGAAATCCGCATTGACCGTAACGTTGTAGAATTCAAGCCTGGCACCCCCCAGGAAACCGCCGCCATGGAGCTGCTGTGGCGGGTGATCGTCGACTGCCTCAAGGAGAACAAAAAACTCGTTCCCATTGGCGAGTACATCCCCAGCAAGGAAAACCTGGCCCGCTTCGTCATCGAGGGGGTTCCAGGCGGCAAGACCGAATGGTCCACCGACAAGGCCCCGACGGACGCCACCTACTACTGCGCGATCTGCAACAAGTACATGCGGGTCGGCGCCGGCAAGGAGATCCCAAAGTGCTGCGGCCGGGACATGGAAACCATGGACTGAACCGAGATCAATGTATTAAAGAGAACCAACCATCATTGCAGAGCAAGGAGAGACTGCCATGGACAAGTACGAATGCCCCTGCGGCTATGTCTACGACCCTGAGGAAGGCGATTATGAGCACGGCGTGGCCCCTGGCACCGCCTTCGCCGACCTGCCGGAAGACTGGGTTTGTCCCAAGTGCGGCGCCGAGAAGGAACACTTCTACAAGGTGTGAAGGACAAACCCACTTCCGCCGAGCCATTCACCGCTCCCCGGAAACAGCCTGGCCTGTTTCCGGGGCCCCTCCCCATCCGCACCATTGTCTTTTTCGCGCAAGTGTCCTATCATTGGGACCATGCGATTCCTCCTTGCCCGCGCCCATAATCCCTCTGATTGTGCCGAAAGGGGTGGAAGCCGCCCATATCATCCTTTATTCCAAAAGCCGTAGTCAACGCCGGACATGAACATCAACAGCGAAGAAGAGGCCCGCGCGGCCGTCGACCAGTGGCGCAATGCTCCCCTCCGGGCGCAACAGGCCAACCTCAAGCTTGCCATGGAGTCCCTGGAGCTGAGCCAGATGTACTACGAACAGAAGGGTAACGACCAGGCCATCGCCAGGGCCGCCGCCTGCATCGCCATCCTGGAGGCGCGCCTCCAGGAACTGCTGGCCTGAGGGGAGGAGGGATCACCATGCTCCACGTGACCGGTGTGGCGCTCTCCATCCTGGGGGCGCTGGTCTCGGTACTCTTCTGGGTCCCCCGACTGGTGGACCGCCAGCGGTTGCGCGATATCCTCGGCCCCCGCTATCCCCTGGTGTACGTGGTCTACCTGGCCAATGGCCCGTTCCTGCTGCTGCTCGGCATCCTGCTGATGCTGCGGTTTGGTTGAGCGTCTCACCCACCACCCAAAGGAGAACCGCCATGAAACCACGCCTTGCGCTGCTTCTGCTGCTGTCCCTCTCCATTCCTCAGGTCGCCCAGGCCAGCCAGGATCAATGCGGCGCCACCCTCGACAACCGCTGCCAGGTCTGCCACTCGAAAAACCGCGTCTGCGAGGCGATCGGCGCCAAAAAGAAGGCGGACTGGCAACGCACCGTCAAAAACATGATCAAAAAAGGGGCTCTGGTATCGGCGGCCGAGGAGCAGATCCTGGTCGACTGCCTGGCCGGAGCCAAACCTGGCGAGGCCTTTGCCTGCAAGTAGTTCCGGATACAGGACTTTTCACATAGCAAGCCAATCAACACCCCAAAGAGAGGAGAACAACACCATGAGCGCCGAGCAGAGCCACGGCTGGGACGAATCCATGGGCATGCCGCTTCTGGTCAAGCTGAAGGCGGATCTCAAGGCGGCGATGCTCGCCAAGAACGAGACGGTGCGCAACGCCATCCGCGTGATCATGAGCGAGTTTCCCACCAAGCTCACCGTGGCCATCACCCTGGAGACCGGCAAGAAGTCCAGCCGCCCGAAAAAGGACGAGGAGATCAGCAACGACGACGTGATCGGAATCATCCAAGGGCTGGTCAAATCCGAGAAGCAGACCCTGGAACTGAAGAAGGAGGCCAGCTCGGACTACCTGGAGGTGCTGGAGGCATACTTGCCCAAGATGGCCACCGAGGAGGAGATCGACGCCTGGGTCAAGGCCAACGTGGATCTGAGCCAGTTCAAGGCGCCCATGCAGGCCATGGGGATGATCATGAAGCACTTCGGCAAGGCGGCGGACGGCAACCTGGTGAAGAAGGTCCTGGGGAGCCTGGCCGGATGAGCGACGCGAACACGCCGTGCCCCTGCGGCAACGGGCTTGCCTATGGCGAGTGCTGTGGCCGCTTTGTGGAGGGGAACGAAAACGCCCCCACCGCCGAGGCGCTGATGCGCTCCCGCTACACCGCCTTCACCCGAAAAAACATCCCCTATATCCTGGCAAGCTGGCATTCCTCCACCCGGCCGGGAGATCTTTCCCTTGAGGAGAGCCTCGACTGGCAGGGGCTCTCCGTGCTGGCAACCGACAAGGGGGGCGTGGATGACCAGGAAGGAATGGTGGAGTTCGTGGCCACCTTCTCCATCCACGGCCACAGCCAGCGGCTGCACGAACGCAGCCGCTTTGTGCGGGAAGAGGGGAAGTGGTTCTACGTGCATGGCATCGAGGTCCCGGCCGCGAGCGACAAGACCGGCCGCAACGCCCCCTGCCCCTGCGGGAGCGGCAAGAAGTACAAGAAGTGCTGCCTGGCGAAGGGCTGATCAGGCCGCCAGCAGGGCTTGGAACTCCTCGGCATCCAGCGCTTCCTTCTCAAGCAGGGTCCTGGCGATCCGCTCCAGCAGTTCGCGCCTTGCAGAGAGGGTCGCCTCCACCCCGGCCATGCGTTCCTCGATGATGCCACGCACCTCCTCGTCGATGCGCAGCGCGGTCTGGTCGCTGTACTCCTTGGGCTGCATCACCCCCTGCTGGAGGAACTGACTGGACGGCTGCTGGTAGCTCACCTGGCCGAGCTTGTCGGTCATGCCGTACATGGCCACCATGCTGCGGGCGATGTCGGTGGCCCGCTGCAGGTCGTTCTGGGCGCCGGTGGTGATGTCGCCGAAGATCAGCTTCTCGGCGGCCCGGCCTCCCAGGAGCACGTCGATCTTCTCCATAAGCTCGGTGCGGCTCATCAGGAAGCGGTCCTCGGTGGGCAGCTGCATGGTGTAGCCCAGAGCGCCGATTCCCCTGGGGACGATGCTGATCTTGTGCACCTTCTCGGCGGTCGGCCGGAAGGCGGCCACCAGGGCGTGGCCGGTCTCATGGTAGGCCACGATCCGCTTCTCCGTCTCGTTCAGCACCCGGTTCTTCTTCTCAAGTCCAGCGATGATCCGGTCGATGGCCTCCTCGAACTCCTCCTCCTCCACCTGCTCCTTGCCCTTGCGCACCGCAAGCAGGGTGGCCTCGTTGACCAGATTGGCCAGATCGGCGCCGGTAAATCCCGGGGTGCGGCGGGCAATGGTTTCCAGATCCACCGCCTCGCCGAGCCGGATTCCCTTCACATGCACTGCCAGGATCGCCTGCCGTTCCCGGAGGTCGGGGCGGTCCACCAGGATGTGCCGGTCGAAACGGCCCGGCCTGAGCAGGGCCGGGTCAAGGATCTCCGGCCGGTTGGTGGCGGCGAGGATCACCACCCCCTTGTTCACCTCGAAGCCGTCCATCTCGGCGAGCAACTGGTTGAGGGTCTGCTCCCGCTCGTCGTGGCCACCCATCATGCCGCTGCCCCGCGCCTTGCCCAGGGAGTCGAGCTCGTCGATGAAGACGATGCAGGGCGCCTTGGCGTTGGCCTGCTCGAAGAGGTCGCGCACCCTGGCCGCTCCCAGCCCCACGAACATCTCGATGAAGTCGGAGCCGCTGATCGAAAAGAACGGCACCCCGGACTCGCCGGCCACCGCCTTGGCGAGCAGGGTCTTGCCGGTGCCCGGCGGGCCAACGAGCAGGATGCCCTTGGGGATCTTGGCGCCCAGACGGGTGAACTTCTCCGGGGTCTTCAAAAACTCGATCACCTCGGCCAGCTCCTGTTTGGCCTCCTCCTGGCCGGCCACCGAGGCGAAATCCACCCCAAGGTCGGTCTGGGCGATGATCTTGGCCTTGGACTTGCCCAGGGTCATCATGCCGCCGGCGCCCTGGCTCATCCGCTTCATCATGAACATCCAGATGCCGACGAAGAATAAGGTGGGCAGGATCCAGGAGAGCAGGGTGCGCAGGAAGGTATTCTCGTTTTCCGCGATGATATCCACCCCGTATTTCTCAAGGAACTCCACGATGTTGCGATCATCGACCCGCGGGGTGACATAGAGGGCCTCGGGAAACATCGGCTCCTTCTTGTCGATGGTCTCCACCTTTTCGTAGCCCTTGAGCAGGGTGGAGGAGATCACCACCGCGTTGATCTTCTTGTCGGCGACCAGCGCCTTGAACTGGCTGTAGGAGACATTGTTGATCCGAGGGGCGAGCCAGTTCTGGAGCAGGATGAAGACCGCCAGGGCGATCAGCACGTAGCCGACTGAAAACTGGTGTTTTTTTTCCATTCGTTTCCACCTGTCTGGTCTGGGTTTCGTCCGCTGCCGCCGTCGGAATCAGCTGCGCCGGACGCTCCGTTCGTGGTATAAGGGCATCTGATCAGCCTGAAGCGCCAGGCTGTTTGCAACAACGATCAGCAGGATTTTCCTTCCTGTCAAGACCGCCATTGGGAGAAACCCCCTGTCATGCAAACAGGAGACGAGATCGTCACCATTGTGGATCAGGATAACAGAGAGATCGGCCGCGTGTCCAGACGGGTGATGCGCAGGGACGGCCTGATCCACCGCGCCACCTACATCCTGGTCTTCAACCGGGCCGACGATATCTTTGTCCAGAAGCGCACCGTGACCAAGGACATCTATCCGGGCTATTACGACGTGGCCACCGGCGGGGTGGTGCTGGCCGGCGAATCCTATGAGGTCTCCGCGGCGCGGGAGCTGGCCGAGGAGTTGGGGGTGAGAGGGGCAAAGCTCAGCAGCCATTTCGACTTCTACCACCAGGACGCAGGCAACCGGGTGTGGGGGAGGCTCTTCACCTGCACTGCCGAGGGCCCCTTTACCCTGCAGGCCAGCGAGGTGGAGGACGGCTTTTTTCTGCCAGTCGCGGAGGTGTTGGCCATGAGCGACAAGGAGGCCTTCACCCCGGACGGGATCATGGTGCTCAAGCGCTTCCTGCAGGCGGCATGAACATCAACTTCCGGCAAGCTCCCGAGCCGCGCTGGCTCGCCTGGCTGCGGCCGTTTCTCGACCTGCTCTTGCCGCCCGCCTGCCTCGCCTGCCAACAGCCACTGCCCTCTTCCCGGCCGCCGCTCTTCTGCCCGGAATGCGCGGCAACCATCCGCCTGGTGCACAGCCCGCTCTGCAGCTGCTGCGGCACCCCCTTTCCCAAGTCAGCCCCAGGCGACCACTGCTGCGGCGACTGTCTCACTAAAAAACGCTTTGTGAGCCGGGTCCGCAGCGTGGCCCTGTACCAAGAGCCGCTGCGGCAGGCGATCCATGCCTGCAAGTATAAAGGCGAGGGCGCGGGGCTTGCCTCCTTCCGGCTGCTCAAGGAGATGAACCCGCACACCGCCGGCGACTGGCCGCGGGCGGACTGCATCGTCCCGGTGCCACTGCACGTCCGGAGGCTTCAGGAGCGGGGCTTCAACCAGGCCATGCTGCTGGCCCGCGCCCTCTTTCCCAGGGACAAACGCATCGACCCACGCCTGCTCAGCCGACCGGTGTGGACCGAGCCGCAGACCAGTTTCGACGGTGAGGCGCGCCGCAAGAACCTCAAAAACGCCTTCAGCGCGCCCAGGCCAGAGCTGGTGCGGGGCAGATCGATCCTGCTCGTCGACGACGTCTACACCACCGGCACCACCATCAACGAGTGCGCTCGCTGCCTGAAAAAGGCCGGGGCCAGGGAGGTACTGGCCCTCACCCTGGCCCGGGCGACGGGCGGGGGATAACCGGTTTTTTGCCTGGCAAGCCGCGTCAAGGCTTGGCCAACTGGTCAAGACATATTATGCTTGAAGGAATTCCACGGAGAGAAACCATGGACAAAAACCTTATTCCCATCCTCGCCGGCGTGGTTGCCGGCGGCATCACCTTCGCCAGGATGCTCAAGAAAAGCCAGGAGAGCGGCTGTCCCTCCTGACTGGTGACCTACGCTTCGCTGGGTATGGGTCTCATATCCTACTATCTTGTCAGTCTGCTCTTCTGAATCGGGGCTGAACCATGCGCGTTGACGGAAAACCCTGCCGCACCATCTGGCTGGCCGAGGAGAACCCCTCGCTGGTGCGGATCATCGACCAGCGCCAGCTGCCGCACCGTTTCGTGGTGGAGGAACTGCGCAGCCTGGAAGAGACCTGCGCAGCCATCCGGGAGATGCACGTGCGCGGCGCCGGGCTTATCGGCGCCACCGCCGGTTTTGGCATGTACCTGGCCAGCCTGGCAGCCCCGGCCCAGGATCCGGACACCTTTCTCGCCGAGGCGGGGGCACGGCTCACCGCCACCCGCCCCACCGCCAGCAACCTGGCTTGGGCGGTGCAACGCCAGCTCGATGCCATCCGCGGCCAGGATACGCTTGCCGCCAAGCAGCGGACAGCCCTGGTCACAGCCCAGGAGATAGCGGACGAGGATGCCGAGTTCTGCCGCCGCATCGGCGAGCATGGCCGCCCCATCATCGAGGCGATCAGCCGCGCCAAGCAGGGCGGGGTAGTGAACATCCTCACCCACTGCAACGCCGGCTGGCTGGCCTTCGTGGACTACGGCTCGGCCACCGCCCCCATCTATGCCGCCCATGCCGCCGGCATCCCGGTGCATGTCTGGGTGGACGAGACCCGGCCCTGGCTGCAGGGCGCCCGCCTCACCGCCTGGGAGCTTCAAGAGCAAGGGGTGCCGCACACCCTCATCGCCGACAATACCGGCGGCCATCTCATGCAGCATGGCCTGGTGGACATGGTCATCGTCGGCACCGACCGCACCAGCCGCACCGGCGACGTGGCCAACAAGATCGGCACCTATTTGAAGGCGCTGGCTGCCAAGGACAACGGAGTGCCCTTCTATGTGGCGCTGCCCTCCTCCACCTTTGACTGGACCATCCGCGACGGGGTGGCGGAAATCCCCATCGAGCAGCGGGCAGGCGACGAGATCACCCACATCCATGGCGTCACCGCGGCTGGACTCGCCGAAACCGTGGGAATAGCGCCATCAGGGGTCGCCACCGCCAATTACGGATTCGATGTCACCCCGGCCAGGCTGATCACCGGACTGATCACCGAACGCGGGGTCATGGCCGCCAGTGAGACGGCGATTCTCAACCTCTACCCGGAACATCGATAACACCAGAATCCCGGTCGGTTATCAGGAGAACAAAACCATGAAGCGCACCCTTTTCCCCGCCCTGCTGACAATTGTCCTCTCTGCCGTGCCATCCATGGCCGCCGAGGCCAAGGCGCCGGCCATGGAGATCGAGCGCGGCCGCTGGACCACCGAGGACGCCAACTTCCCCCACCGCAAAACCTATCGCCTCCTCTGCGTCGGCGGTATGGAGTTTCTGAGCATGGAGGGATACGGCGGCGGCCAGTCCACCACCACCGCGGTGGCGATCATCCAGGTGATGGACAGAAGCGGCAAGCCCAAGGAGTGCAGGTAGGGGGCGAAATTGAGAATTCCCTCTTCTACACAAAAAACTCAAACAAATACTTCAGCGCCGTGAAGAGGACAAATCCGGCCAGCATCCACTTGATGGCCCGGGCCGGCACGAAGCGCTGCAGGCGGGCGCCGCAGTACATGCCTGCAAAGCCGCCCACCCCGAAGAGCACCCCAAGCAACCAGTCCGGCGCCACAGCCATGTTGGGAAACCACGGCGCGATCAGCTGGTAGAAGGCCACCCCGGCCACGGAGGTGACAAAGGTGCCCATGAGCGCCGCGCCGGCCACCGTGTGCACCGGCAGTCCGAAGATGCTCACGAAAAAGGGGGCGATGATGGCGCCGCCGCCGATGCCGTAGACCCCGCCAATTACCCCCACCACCAGGCTCAGGGTGAGAATGCCCATGCTGCTGGCCTGGCACTCCTCCCCAAGAAATTCATAGCGTACCCGCGCCAGGTTGCACTCCTTCACGGTCACCCCGGGCAACCGGTTTGAGCCGTGTTCCGCCTGGTACTCCCTGACCAGCCGCTGAAACCGCTGGTCTGCCGTCTCCTGGCCTGGGCCACCCTTCTTTCTGGCCACCAGATCGCTGATCAGCCGTATGCCGATGTACAGGAGCACCATGGCGGCAAACACCTTGAAATTGCGCGGATCCGGCAGGTACTTGATCCGGAGGATCGCCCCGACCAGCACGCCGGGCAGGGTGCCGATGATCACCACCCAGGTGAGCGGCCAGACCATGCGGTCCTCCCTGATGTAGCGGTAGACGCCGCTGGGAATGGCGACGATATTGTATAGCTGGTTGGTGGAACTCACCGCCGGGCTGGTAAAACCAAGCACACTCACCTGGAAGGGCAGCAGCAGAAAGGCGCCGGACACCCCTCCCATGGAGGTGAAAAAGGAGATGCAGAAGGCGACCAGCGGCGGGATGATCGGGTTGACCTCAATATTGGCTACGGGGAAGTACATGTCTGCTCCTAGAGAAGACCCATCCCCTCCAGCACCAGATCGTGGAAGCGGGGTCGAAACTGTTTTATCTTGTCGTTCTCCCGGCTGGGATGCACGCGGTTGCTGAGCAGCACCATGACCAGATCGCGGCTGGGATCGATCCAGAACGAGGTGCCGGTGAAGCCGAGATGGCCCACACTGCTGGGCGACAAATACCGGCCGCCGCTTGATCCTGATTCCGACGGGGTATCGAAGCCCAAGGCCCAGGTGCTGCCTGGAATATTTTGTCTCTGCAGCAATTGTGCAAGATCACTGGCGCGGTACCTGGCATGCTCCTCCCTGCCCTGCCACTGGTCGAGCAGGTGAACGCACAGGTCCAGCACCCCGTCGATGGTGCCAAACAAACCGGCATGTCCCGCCACTCCCCCCAAGGCCCAGGCATTCTCGTCACTCACCGATCCATGCACCACCGTGCCCCTCATGGCGCACTCCTCCATGACCGCGTACCGGTCAAGATCGGATGCCCGGCTGAATGGGGGTTGAAAGAAGAGGCTTTCTTCCAGATGCAGGGGGCTTGCAACCTGCTTCCTAAAAAAGGAGGCGAGATCCTGGCCGCTCACCGTTTCCACCACCAGGCCCAGCAGCATGAAACCGAGATCGCTGTAAACGGTTCTCTCGCCAGTTTCATATTCCAAGGTATCGTCCATGATCATGGAAAAAAGACTCTTTTGTCGTTCTGCTTCCTTAATCTCTACAAGGGTCTGAAAATAGGGACGATGGGCAGGCAGGCCGGAACAGTGGCCGAGCAGGTTGGCAATGGTGATGCCATGCTTGTCCGTGGGAACCTGGGAGAATATATCCCCCAGTCGCTGGGAGAGGGTGAGTTTCCCTTGCTTGATCAGACAGAGGAGGGAAAGGACGGTGACAAGCGGTTTGGTGAGGGAGGCAAGATCGTAGACCGTATCACTCCTCACCTCTCTTTTTCGGCTGTAATCCGTGTGTCCATGCGCCAAAACCAGACGCTGCCGGTTTGCTCCCCAGCCAACCGCGATCCCCATCGTGGCGCCAGGAAAGACTCTTTGTTCGATTGCCTCCTGAAATAGATTATAAATGTTTGTTTTTAATATATTTATCATATTATTTTTCATAACGGTTCACGCAACCGACCTCTGTTCTGGATTGGCCCCATCCATAGCCGCTCCAACTCCTTCTTCAACCAGAGGGAAAACACCCTCTTTTTCCTGATTATCATTGTGTTTTTTCGTTTTTTAGGCTATTTTTTTGGAAGGTGTCCGGCAGCAGAGAATCTGTACTTCAAATTTATTTATTTTTTTAATAAAATCAAAATATTATATTTATTTTTCATTCTGTTTCGTAAAAAATTAAGGATCCACTTATTCAACACCCTATCCACACCCTGCTGTTTAACTGCTTTTGATAAGATGTTGAAAACTTTTTTCCCCTTTTCTTTTTTTTATTCTCTGTCAGATTTTTATAATATTCTTTTGAAGAATTTCAATATGTTAAAAATCTATTCAACGTTTCAACACCTCTTATAATCATAATTTCTTTAATTCTTTAAGAAAGAAAAACTCTTACCTTTGAGGTACGACCATGGCCCTTGTCTTTACCGTGTCCCGGGATGAGTTTCTTGCCGGGCTTGCCTCCCTGCAGAATGTCGCCGGCAAGAAGGGAACCATTGCCATCCTTTCCAACGTCCTTATCGAGTCGGGCGTTGATTCCCTGCTCCTCACTGCCACCGATCTGGAGATAGGCATCCGCAACCAGATACCCGCGGAGATACTCTCCACCGGCTCCATCACCCTGCCTGCCAAAAAACTTCTGGAGATCGTGCGCGAATCCCAGGCGGATCAGATCAAGGTGGAGATAGAGGATAACCATTGGGCGAAAATAACCGCAGATTCAGCAGGGTATAAGCTTGCCGGCATGCCTGCCGACGAGTACCCGGCCTTCCCTGAGTACGACGAGGCCAGCCTGGTACGGATAGGCAGCGACATCATGGCCGACCTCATCGACAAGACCATCTTCTCGGTGGCCCAGGAGGGCGATTCCCAGTTCAACCTCACCGGCATCCTGGTGGAGAAGGAAGTGAGGGATGGGAAAAACCTGCTGCGCATGGTCTCCTCGGACGGACACCGCCTCTCCATGAACGAGGTGGATGCTGCCACCGACCTGGGCGCGTTGTCCATGGAGCGGACCATCATCATCCCCAGGAAGGGCATGCAGGAGATCCGCAAATTTTGCGAAGGCACGGAAGCCATTTCCCTCTGTTTCGAGGAAAAGCAGGCTGTGGCGCGTACCGATCACTCCATCATCGTGGTGCGGTTGATGAACGGCGATTTTCCCAGCTACCGCAACATCTTGCAGGCCATATCCAGGGACAATTTCATGGAGGTGAACCGGCTCCGCTTCATGAACGCCATGAAGAAGATGAACCTCTTCACCGAGGACCGCTACAACGCGGTGCGCTTCGAACTGGACGGCAACCGGATCACCCTCTCCTCCCAGAGTATGGACATCGGCAGCGCCAAAGACGAGATGGAGATCACCTACTCAGGGCCTGCCATGCGCATCGGTTTCAACGGCAAGTACTTTGTGGAGACCATGCAGGTGATGAGCAGCGAAACAATCCGGGTGCACATCAAATCCGAGGAGAGCCCCTGTCTCATCGGAGGGAATGATGATCAGGGTTTCCTGAGCGTCATCATGCCGATGAAAATTTAGGGAAAGAGACTGTAGTTTTTTGAGACAGTCAGCAAAATATACAGACTATCCACCTATCGACCAAACGAGGATATTCCCTTGACCGAGACCAACGACAGCTACGATGCCGGACAGATAAAGGTTCTTGCCGGCCTGGAGGCGGTGCGTACCCGGCCGGCCATGTACATCGGCAATACCGCCGAGGAAGGACTCCATCACCTTATCTACGAGGTGGTGGACAACTCCATCGACGAGGCCCTGGCGGGCCACTGCAACTCCATCAAGGTGATCATCCACCGCGACGGCAGCTGCAGCGTCGAGGATAACGGCCGCGGCATCCCGGTGGACATCCACCCCACCGAGGGCATCTCCGCCCTGGAATTGGTCATGTGCACCCTGCACGCCGGCGGCAAGTTCGAGCACTCCGCCTACAAGGTGTCCGGCGGCCTGCACGGCGTGGGCGTCTCGGTGGTCAACGCGCTCAGTGTCTGGACCACCGCCGAGATCAAACGCCAGGGCAAGGTGCACCGCCAGAGCTACCGCTACGGCGCACCTCAGGGAGGTCTGGATATTGTCGGAGAGACGGACAAGACCGGCACCAAGATCACCTTCCTGCCCGACCCGGATATATTCAAGGAAACCACCGAGTTCAAGTACGAGATCATCCAGACCCGCATGCGGGAGCTGGCCTTCTTGAACAAGGACGTCAGGATCATCCTCCACGACGAGCGCAGCGGCGCCGAAGACGAATTCCATTACGCCGGCGGGGTGGTCTCCTACGTGGAGTATCTCAACCGCAACCGCACCCACATCCATCAAGACCCGGTCTTCCTGGCCGGCGATAAGGACGACGTGCAGGTGGAGGTCTGTTTCCAGTACTTCGACGGCTATTCCGAGCGCCTCTTCTCCTACGTCAACAACATCAACACCCGCGAGGGCGGCTCCCACGTGGCCGGCTTCCGGGCGGCACTCACCAAGTGCATCAATCGCTACGCCAGCGACGACATCGTGCCCAAGAACATGAAGGAGAAGATGGGCGGCGACGACGTGCGCGAGGGCATCACCTGCGTTGTCTCCGTGCGGGTGCCTGATCCGCAGTTCGAGGGCCAGACCAAGACCAAGCTCGGCAACAGCGAGGTGAAGTCCATCGTCGAGACTGTCTGCAACGAGAAGCTCTCCATCTACCTTGAGCAGAATCCCATGGTGGCCCGGAAGATCCTGGGCAAGGTGGTGGAGGCGGCCCGCGCCCGCGAGGCGGCCCGCCGCGCCAAGGAGCTCTCCCGCAAGAAGGGCTCGGGCCTGGACGTGATGATGGCCGGCAAGCTGGCCGAATGCCAGTCCAAAAAGCCGGAGGAGCGCGAGATCTTCCTGGTGGAGGGCGATTCGGCGGGCGGCTCGGCCAAGCAGGGCCGCGACCGCTCCATTCAGGCGATCCTGCCCCTGCGCGGCAAGATCATGAACGTGGAAAAGGCGCGCTACGACCGGATTCTGGCCAGCGAGGAGATCAAGCAGATCATCGCCGCCCTGGGCACCGGCATCGGCCGCGATGATTTCGAGCTCGATAAGCTCCGCTACCACAAGATCATCATCATGACCGACGCCGACGTGGACGGCGCTCATATCCGCACCCTGTTGCTCACCTTCTTCTACCGCCAGATGCCGGAGCTGATCGAAAACGGCCATGTCTACATCGGCCAGCCGCCCCTCTACCGTCTGGGGCGCGGCAAGAAGGAGCAGTTTTTCAAGAATGAAGACGCCCTCAACCAGCACCTCTTCCAGACCGCCAGCGCCTCCATCGCCCTGACCATGGGCTCCAGTCGCATTGAGGGGGAAGAGCTGGTGACGCTGCTCCGGAACCTCTCCGGTTTCCAGCGGCTGATGGACTACCTGGGCCGGGTCAACCTCTGGGAGGAGATGATCCTCTTCCTCCTGGCCCAGGACATCAGCACCGCCGACCAGTTCGAGGACCAGGGGCTGGTGGAGCACCTGCACGGGCAGCTTTCCGGCAATAGCCTCATCCTGGGCAATATCCGGACCTGCCGCTGGCGGCCCAGCTGTTGGGAGTTCGACGCGGCGGTGCGCGACAAGGCGCATCTGATGACCACGGTGGGCCCGCAGATCCCGCTGATCGGCGAGTACCGCACCGCTCTGTCCCTCTACCCCAAGGTGCAGCCCTACCTGCACACCCCCTTCGTCGTGGAGGCGCAGGGCAAGGGGATCGAGGCGGCCAATTGGCGGGAGATGCTGGCCACCGTGCGGGCCGAGTCCTTCAAGGGCAGTACCCTGCAGCGCTACAAAGGTCTGGGCGAGATGAACCCCGAACAGCTCTGGGAGACCACCATGAACCCGGAGAAGCGGACCTTGTTGCAGGTGCGCATCGAGGACGCCGAGCAGGCCGACGACATCTTCACCACCCTGATGGGCGACAAGGTGGAGCCGCGCCGCGACTTCATCCAGACCCACGCCCTGGAAGTGTCCGAGCTGGATATATAAGCGACAACCCATTCCCACAGAGGAAGGATTTCCCATATGACCGAGCCAAACCAGACCGGTATGGAAGAGATACCCAAGGTCTCCATCGAGAAGGAGCTGCAGAAGTCCTACCTGGACTACGCCATGAGCGTCATCGTCGGCCGGGCCCTGCCCGATGTGCGCGACGGCCTCAAGCCCGTGCACAGGCGCGCCCTTTTCGCCATGCGTGAGCTCAACAACTACCACAACCGGCCCTACCTCAAGTCTGCCCGTATCGTCGGTGACGTGATCGGTAAGTACCATCCGCACGGCGACACCGCGGCCTACGACACCATCGTCCGCATGGCGCAGGACTTCTCCATGCGCTACCCGCTCGTTGACGGCCAGGGCAACTTCGGTTCGGTGGACGGCGACTCGCCGGCGGCCATGCGGTATACCGAGGCGCGGATGACCCGGATCGACCAGGAGCTCATCGCCGATCTGGACAAGGAGACCGTCGATTTCTCGCCCAACTACGACAACTCCCTCCAGGAGCCGGTGGTCTTCCCCACCCGCATTCCCAACCTGCTGATCAACGGCTCCTCAGGCATCGCGGTGGGCATGGCCACCAACATCCCGCCCCACAACCTCACCGAGGTGATGAACGGCCTGATCGCCCTGATCGACGACCCCAACATCACGGTCAACCAGCTGATGGACCATGTCACCGGCCCGGACTTCCCCACCGGCGGCTTTATCTGCGGCAGGGCCGGCATCCGGGAGGCGTACGAAACCGGGCGCGGCTCCATCGTCATCCGCTCGAAGACCGACGTGGAGAAGACGGAAAAAGGCGCGGCCGGCCGGGAGTCCATCATCATCACCGAGATCCCCTACCAGCAGAACAAGGCGTCCCTGATCGAGAAGATCGCCCTCTTGATCAAGGAAAAGCGCATCGAGTCGATCTCCGAGGTGCGCGACGAGTCCGACCGCCACGGCATGCGCATCGTGTTGGACCTCAAGAAGGACGTGATAGCCGAGGTGGTGATCAACCAACTCTTCAAGCTCACCCCGCTGGAGAAGAGCTTCGGCATCATCTTCCTCTCCATCGTCAACGGCAAGCCCGAGGTGCTCAACCTCCGCCAGATGCTGGAGTACTTCCTCCTCCACCGCAAGACCGTGGTCTACCGCCGCACCGCCTACGACCTCCGCAAGGCGGAGGAGCGGGCCCATATCCTGGAGGGTCTCAAGATCGCCATCACCAACCTGGACGAGGTGGTGGAGCTGATCAAGGCCTCCGCCAACCCCACCGAGGCGCGGGAAGGGCTGATGAGCCGCTTCGGCCTTTCCGAGATCCAGGCCCAGGCCATTCTGGAGATGCGGCTACACCGGCTCACCGGCCTGGAGCGGGAGAAGATCATCCGCGAGTATGAAGAGTTGATGGAGCAGATCGCCTGGTTCAAGAAGGTGCTGGCCGACGAATCCCTGGTGATGGGGATCATCCGCGACGAGTTCATCACCATCCGCGACCAGTATGGCGACGAGCGCCGCACCGAGATCATCGAGGCGCCGGACGAGATCCTGCCCGAGGACATGATCCAGCCCGAGGAGATGGTGGTCACCGTCACCCACGAGGGCTATATCAAGCGCAATCCCGTGGACCTCTACCGCTCGCAGCGGCGGGGCGGCAAGGGCATCAAGGGGGCGAACACCCACGAGGAGGACTTTGTCAGCCAGATGTACACCGCCTCCACCCACGACACCTTCCTCTTCTTCACCAACCACGGCAAGGTCTTCTGGCGCAAGGTCTACGAGATCCCGCAGGCGGGCCGGGTGGCGCGCGGCAAGGCCATCGTCAACCTGCTGGAGCTGACCGAGGGCGAGAAGGTGGCCGCCATCCTGCCGGTGAAGAGCTTCGACGTGGCCGAGGGCGAAGAGTGCCACATCATGATGGTCACCAAGAAGGGCGTGGTGAAAAAGACGGTGCTGGACGAGTTCCGGCGGCCGATCCGGCGCGGCAAGATCGCGCTCACCATCCGCGAGGACGACGAGATCCTGGGCACGGTGCTCACCAACGGCAAGAGCGACATCCTGGTGGTGACCCGCGAGGGCATGTCGGTTCGCTTCAACGAGCAGGACGTGCGCGCCATGGGCCGCACCGCCACCGGCGTGCGCGGCATCAACCTGGCCGAGGGCGACGAGGTGGTTTCGGTGGATGTGGTCCACGAGGACTACTCCGTGCTGGTGGTCACCGAGAACGGCTACGGCAAGCGGAGCGAGGTGGGCGACTACCGGCTGATCAAGCGCGGCGGCAAGGGGGTCATGGCCATCAAGTCCAGCGAGCGCAACGGCAAGGTGGTTGGCGCCCTGCAGGTCACCGACGAGGACGAGCTGATGATGATCACCACCGGCGGCAAGATCATCCGCATGCCCATGGCTGATCTCCGGGTCATCGGCCGCAATACCCAGGGCGTGCGCCTCTTCAAGCTCGACGAGGGCGAGAAGGTGGTGGCCGTGGACCGCTTGGCCGAGTCCATGGGGGATGATGGCGAGGAGGGTGAAGGGGAAGGCGAGGAGTGAGGGTTAAGGCCTTCATAAAATGGCCGTGGCAGGTGTCTATGGCTTTTTGAAAGGCAAAGGTGCTTGGTGATATATCGTGATTTATCCTTGCAAATCTTGCACGACGTGCGATAATTTCAAGGATGATTGAGCGAAAAATACAACACCTTGTGACGGAACGGCTGGAGCAGTTTCCAGCGGTTGCCCTGCTTGGCCCGCGCCAGGTCGGCAAAACGACCCTGGCGGAGATGGTCGCTGCGGGCATGCCTTCCCTCTATCTTGATCTGGAGTCCCCGGCGGATCGCGCCCGGCTTGCCGATCCGGAGATGTATCTGGCCGGCCACAGGGACAAGCTGGTGATCCTGGACGAGGTGCAGCGGTTGCCTGCGCTCTTTGAGGTGTTGCGCGGCGTCATCGATCAGGGACGGCGAGAGGGCCGAAAGTCCGGCCACTTCCTCCTCCTGGGGTCGGCCTCCATGGAACTGCTCCGTCAGTCCGGCGAAAGCCTGGCCGGCCGTATCGCCTATGTGGAGCTTCCGGGCCTGAATGTCCTGGAGGTGGGTGAGCAAGACCGACTGTGGCTGCGGGGAGGTTTTCCCGAGAGTTATCTGGCTGGAAGCGACCGCCGGAGCGTGACCTGGCGGGAGAACTTCATCCGCACCTATCTTGAGCGCGACATTCCCCTGCTCGGCCCCAGGATTCCGGCCGAGACCCTGCGCCGCTTCTGGACCATGCTCGCCCATGCCCAGGGCGGCCTGCTTAACGCGGCCCAGCTTGCCAGGGGGCTTGCGGTGAGCGGCTCGACCGTGGCCCGCTATCTCGACCTCCTGGTCGATCTGCTCCTGGTGCGGCGGCTGGCGCCCTGGCATGCCAACACCGGCAAACGGCTGGTCAGGGCGCCCCGTGTCTTTGTGCGGGACAGCGGCCTGGTGCATACACTGCTGGGAATTGGCGATATGGAGGCCCTGCTCGGCCATCCGGTGGCCGGCATGAGCTGGGAGGGGTTCGTGATCGAGACCCTGGTTGGCGCGGCCCCGGACGGCGTGGCAGCCTTCTTCTACCGCACCTCGGCCGGCGCCGAGATCGACCTGCTCCTCGACATTCCTGGCCATGGCCTCTGGGCGGTGGAGGTCAAGCGCGGCTTGTCTCCCCGGCTTGAAAAGGGCTTCCATCTGGCCAGGGAGGATGTGCGACCGGATCGCTGCTTTGTGGTCTACTCCGGCGAGGAGCGCTACCCGCTCAAGGAGGGGGTGGAGGCGATCAGCCTGGCCGGTCTTGCCGGCATGCTGGCGGGGTTGTGAGGGGTATTGACTGACCCTATGACCCCGGGATTTTATCTCCCTATTCAAGCCGCCTGAGGCGCAACGCATTGAAACGAATCAGCTTCTTCTCTGGTGAAATCTATGGGACAGCAGTGGGGGTATACCAAGAAACCACATAACAATTTGTTCCTGTCGTTGTCGGTTTTCGGTTAGGCGACCAATGTGCTGTATTGGCTTAGACAATAGGATATGCTCTATGAGCTTGGACAATCCTCTTGAAGCACAGGATATTATATCTGTTAAAGACTGTGAGACAAATTCTTTGTTTCCGCTTATCGATGATATGAAGCGGTTAACTCAGGAGTATCGCAAGCGCAAAAATACTCACGACCAAAAGAGCGTCCATTCGGCAGACGTGCCAGATGAAAAGGCGAAGGGATGGATTGAGCAGCGTTTCGGAAAAAGGACGACGCGCCTTAAGCGTCTGAAGAGACATGATAAATTGCTTGAGGATCGCGTTTGGTGCTTGCTCTACGCCATGGGCTACCGATTAATGAATGGCGAGAATTTCAAAATTTGTTTCACGCGCACGGATGGTTCGGTCGGAAAGAAACAAATCGACGTCTACGCCGAAGATGAGGAGACGGCTCTCGTCGTTGAATGTAAGTCGCGGGAAGAGCGCGGTCGCCGCACGCTACAGAAAGATATACAGGAGACTATTTCGCTTCAGGAATATTTTCGAACGACGATCTATAAGCGTTTTAAAGACAAGCCATTGCCAAAGATACTTTGGATTTATGTGACCAACAACATACTATGGACAACACCTGATATCGAGCGGGCAGATGATGGTGATATCAAAATTATCACAGAAAACGAACTTCAGTACTTTGAGACGTTCGTTCGTCACATGGGTCCGGCTGCAAGATACCAGATTCTTGGAGAGTTCCTGAAGAACCAGAAGATTCCAGGTCTTTCTGACACCAGGCTGCCTGCAATTAAAGGGAAAATTGGCGGAGAGACGTTCTATAGTTTTGTGACAACACCTAGACATCTCCTTAAAATCGCTTTCATCAACCATCAGGCACTCAATCATCCAGATGGCCGGCCTGCCTATCAGCGGATGATTAATTCATCACGAATTAAAGATATTGGGATCTTCATCGAAAAGGGAGGATTTTTTCCTACGAATATTTTAGTGAACTTTTCAGATGCACCTCGCTTTGACATAATCTCCAACAAGGACAACACCGATCCGAATATCAAATTCGGCTGGCTCACTCTGCCGTCGAAATACCGCTCTGCATGGATCATAGATGGCCAGCATCGACTATATGGTTTTTCTCATCTGGATGATGCGTACCTCGATCAAAGTCTCTTTGTTCTTGCTTTTGAGAAGATGGCAGTTCAAAAAGAGGCGGATTTGTTTATCACGATCAACCACAAGCAAAAAAGTGTTCCGAAGAGCCTCCTCGTTAGCCTTTTGGCCGATATACGTATGGGTGATAGCGACCCCTCTACCGCACTCTCAGCTCTTGCTTCTTCAGTAGTACGCGCCCTCAATACAGATAAAACTAGCCCACTTGCGCGGCGTTTTGCCATTCATGGCGTTCCACCTGAGTCATCGCAAAATTTGACGATCTCTGAAGCTGTAAATGGTCTACGGAGATCTGGTCTTTTGGGAAAGCTCGCAGGAAAGACGCTCTCGCCCGGACCGTTGTCTGGTGCTACCGATGAAGAGACTATTAAACGAGCGGCTGATGTTTTAAGCAATTACTTTGAGTCTGTGAGGGCAGCCAACCCTAAACGTTGGGAAGCTGGGCGTGATGCCTTTATTTGCGTGAATCCTGGCATCAGAGCTCATCTATCGGTAATTGCGGAGGTCGTAACCTATCTTTCGCACAAGAAGTCACTCGATTTTCCGCTAATGAAGTCTGATAAGTTTTCAGAGTACATTGTTGCCTTCTGCGACCCGATCTTCGAATTTGTGAAGGACGCGCCGGACGAAGATGTTCGTGCAAAGTTCGCGCGAAAATTTGGCGAAGGCGGAGTGAAGGAATATGGTTACCACCTTATGCAAATTCTTACAGAAAAACATAGCGACTTCGGAACGGAAGAATTCCAGAGATGGGTTGAGCAGAGCGCTTCCGAGAAGATTGATGCAGTGAATCAGTTCTTGATGAAGCTTGCGGAACGTCTGACAAACTATGTGATCGATACACTCAAGAAGGTGCATGGGACGTATCGTCTTCCAAGCGATGAACAGGCGTTTTGGGAAATAGGTGTGGAAAGTGAGCGCATTCGAACGAATGCTTTTCAAGCACAGCAAAAGGATAAAACGCGACGTAAGCCCAAGGAAGCTTATCTAAACATTGTTGATTTGGCGGAGATTGTAAAACAGCAAAATAATTGGAATCATTTTGAGTACGTCTTTAATAATCCTTACTCTGGCGAACGAACAGGCAAGAAGTATTATCTCGAGTGGATTCATATTTTCAACGAGTTACGAAACATTGCAGCCCACAAAAATCAGCTCAAAACCTACACAGATGAAGATCTGGAATTTGTAGAGTGGCTGCGTACAGAAGTTAGTCCAAAGGTTCCGGAATGATGATACAAGAGCTAAAGCCTTTCCTGAAGTGGGCGGGGGGTAAAAGGTGGCTATTTGAAAGTGAACAGTTTTCCCTTCCACATTTCGAAGGCCGTTATTTTGAGCCGTTCCTTGGTGGGGGGGCAGTTTTTTTTGAGATGCAGCCCGCAAACGCTGTGTTGAGTGACTCGAATCGCCGACTAATTGAGCTGTATGCCGTTATTCGAGACGAATTAGAGGAATTCGAAGATCTGCTACGGAATCATGCGCGAAATCATTCTAGGGAATATTACTATGAGCTACGTGGCAAGCGTCTAAGGAAGTCAACCACACGGGCAGCGCAGTTTCTATACCTCAACCGGACATGCTGGAATGGACTTTATCGTGAGAACCTCAAAGGCCAGTTTAATGTTCCGATCGGAACAAAACAGAACGTGATATTTGAATCAGATAACTTTGTAGCATGGTCAAAGGCTCTTCAAGGAATTCGACTTGAATGTCTAGATTTCGAGGAAGCCATAGAAGAAGCTGATGATGGCGACTTTATTTTCGTAGATCCGCCATACACTGTTCGACACAACATAAATGGATTTGTGAAGTACAATCAGAATATTTTTGCCTGGCAAGACCAAATAAGGCTACGTAATGCGCTCAAGCGGGCAACAGAACGCGGTGCGTCTTTTGCGATGACCAATGCTGACCATGATAGTATCCGAGAACTCTATGCAGGGTTTGGAACGCATCGGTGCCTGGAAAGGCACAGCGTGATCGCTGGACAGGCGATACATCGCTCGCTGGCTACAGAGCTATTGGTCATGGGTTAAACCTTGATGCTCTCTCGATGTTGGTTCATAAATTTTCCATGCTCTCAGGACACCCCATGACCCTTCCTGAAAAGATAGCGGTGATCGGCGCCGGCAGCTGGGGCACCGCCCTGGCTGGCCTGCTGGCTGGCAAGGGCATGGTGGTGGACCTTTGGGCCCATCGGCAGGAGCAGGCCGAGGCCCTGGGCCGCGACCGCGAGAACCGCGCCTACCTGTCCGGCTATCCGCTCCCGGATTTGATCCGCCCCACCGCTGATCTGGCCGCCAGCGTGGCCGGAAAAAAGGTGGTGGTGATGGTGGTGCCCTCCCATGGCTACCGCCAGGTGTTCAGCCAGCTTGCCCCCCATTTGGCCGCCGACGCGGCCATCATCTCCGCCACCAAGGGCATCGAGCAGGAGAGCCTGCGCACCATGAATCAGGTGATGGCCGAGGTGCTGGCCGAGCTCCGCCCCGATTTTCGTGGTTCGCTTGGGGTGCTGGCCGGGCCGAGTTTTGCCCGCGAGGTGGCCGAATCCACCCCCACCGCGGTCACCGTGGGTGGGTCCACCATGGAGGCGGCCCGCTTCTTCCAGGAGGTCTTCTTCACCGACCGCTTCCGGGTCTATGCCGGCACCGACGTCATCGGCATGGAGCTTGGCGGCGCGCTCAAGAACATCGAGGCCATCGGCGCCGGCATCTGCGACGGCATGGGGTTGGGCACCAACTCCCGCGCCGCCCTGATCACTAGGGGCCTGGCCGAGATCACCCGGCTGGGGGTGGCCATGGGCGCCAATCCCCACACCTTTGCCGGCCTGGCCGGCCTGGGCGACCTGGTGCTCACCTGTACCGGCAGCTTGAGCCGCAACCGGCAGGTGGGACTCAAACTCGGCCAAGGCATGACCTTAAATCAGATCCTGGCCGAGATGAACATGGTGGCCGAGGGTGTGAAGACCACTGCCTCCGCTCATGCGCTCGCCGCGCAGATGGGGGTGGAGATGCCCATCCTGGAAGAGGTCTGGCAGGTGCTCTACCAGGACAAGCCGTGCGCCGAGGCGGTTGCCGCCTTGATGGGCCGCGGCCAGAAGGAAGAGATCGGCTTTCCCATCTGAGCCGGCGTCGTGTTATACTGACAACAGGGACGCCCGGCCATGCCCCATGTGATCATCCTCTCCTCCATCCACTACGTGCTCAAGGCGGAGCAGCTGCTCAAGGCAAAGGGCATCCCCCACGATGTTGTGCCGGTGCCGCGCGCCATAAGCGCCGACTGCGGCATGGCCATCGAGTTTGGCGAGGCCGAGCTTGACCGGGTACAAGCGGTGCTGCAAGCAGCCGACATCGCCATTGCCCGCCTCTACCGGCAGGAGGGGGCCGGTGAATTTACGGAACTGAACTGGAAAGAGCAACCATGACCACACCCAAGCTGACCAGCACCGTCAAAGCTGCTGGTTGAGCAGCCAAGTTGAGTCCAGGGGACCTGGACCAGCTCCTGTGCGGCCTTGAGCTGCCATTTGATCCGAACCTGATCGCCGGCGCGACCACGGGCGAGGACGCCGGGGTATACCGTCTCAACGACGAGACCGCCCTGATCCAGACCGTGGACTTCTTCACCCCAATCGTGGACGACCCCTTCAGCTTCGGCCAGGTGGCGGCGGCCAACGCCCTTTCCGATGTCTACGCCATGGGCGGCAAGCCGCTCCTGGCCATGAACCTGGTGGCCTTCCCGATCAGCAAGCTGGACAAGGGAATCCTCAAGGAGATCGTGCGGGGCGGCCTGGACAAGATCACCGAGGCGGGCGCTTTGCTGGTGGGCGGCCACTCCATCGAGGACGAGGAGCTCAAGTACGGCCTCTCCGTCACCGGCGTGGTCCATCCCAACCGGGTGGTGCTCAACTCCGGGGCGCAACCGGGCGACAAATTGCTGCTCACCAAGCCCATCGGCACCGGCATCCTCTCCACCGCCATCAAGGGTGGGCTGGCGGGCAAGTCTACCGAGGCGATGATCACCCTGGTGATGGCCACCCTCAACCGCGAGCCGGCGCAGCTGATGCAGACCATTGGCCCGCACGCCTGCACGGACATCACCGGCTTCGGCCTGATCGGCCACCTTCACGAGATGGCCCTGGCCTCCAAGGTGGCCATCCGCCTTGACGCCAACCGGGTGCCGGTGCTGCCCGAGGCGCTTCACTACGCCGGGATGGGCATCATCCCGGAGGGCGCCCATAAGAATAAAGCCTTCTACACTCCGCATCTCACCAGCCAGCTTGCGGAGATGGACCCCCTGGAGATGGTGCTCCACGACCCGCAGACCTCCGGCGGCCTGCTGATCGCCGCTCCCGAGGCTGGGCTCATCTCCATCTGCGAGCGGCTGGCCAAACGCAGGTATCCGCTCGATTACGGCATCATCGGCGAGGTGGTGGCCGGGCCGCCGGGCGCCATTCAGATCGTCTGAAGGGAGTAAAGCCCTTGCTTTCTCTTCTGCTGGAACATGCTCGCAAGCAAAGCCCACACAAGGGGCGGATCACCGACGCCCTGATCCGGTTGACTCTCACCTCCGGGATCAACAGCAGCGCATCCGCTTATGCGCTCTGTTTTCTGTTTGCCTTCATGATGCGGAAGGTGGTCCGTCTGGATTTGTTGTGGGGCTGGCTGGCGGTGATGACCGCCATTTTTGTGGTGCGTCTGGTGATCATTCGTTGTTTCCGAAGGGAGGCGGACCGCGACGGCCTGAATGACTCGCGTTGCGTTTCCGCCTATTTCGCGCTGGTGCTGGTCACCAGCCTGATGTGGGGGCTGGCCGTCTTCTTGTTTTTTCCGGCGGAGTCCTCCGGTGAGCAGACCTTTCTGATCTTCATGGTCGCCGGTTTGACCGCCGGCGCCATATCCATGCTGTCGCCTATCAAGCGTCTCTGCGACATCTACATCGCTATCCCGCTTGTCTCCTTGTCCTGGCAGCTCTTTTCCCTGGGTGAGGCCATCAATTCCCTGATGGGGGGGGTGGTGCTCTTTTATCTCGTGGTGCTGGCCGGCTCTTCGGCCCGCATGCATGAGGCGCTGGTTGCAGCCCTGGAGGCAGGTTTCGCCAATGATGAATTGGTGGCACGCTTGCGGCGGGCCATGGACGAAAGCGAGACGCTCAACCGGGAGCTGATGGCGGAAAACCAGCTGCGCCGGGAGACTGAAGAGGCGTTGCGTCAGGCCCGCGATTCCGCCGAGGCGGGCAGTCGCGCCAAAAGCGAATTTTTGGCCAACATGAGCCATGAGATCCGCACCCCCATGAACGGCATTCTCGGCACCCTGCAACTGCTGCGGGATACCGGCCTGAATGGCGAGCAGGCCGAGTATGCCCGCCTGGCCTTCTCCTCGGCCGAGGCTCTGCTGGCGATCCTCAACGATGTGCTCGATTTTTCCAAGATCGAGGCGCGGAAACTCACTCTGGAGCGGATTCCCATGAGCCTGGGATCGTTGGTTGAGGAGTTGCGCCAGCTCCTCGCGCATCTTGCCCAGGAGAAGGGGATTACCCTGGTCGCGGAGATCGACGGCAAACTGCCAGCCCTGCTGCTGGGAGACCCGACCCGCTTGCGTCAGGTGCTGGTCAATCTGATCAACAACGCCATCAAGTTCACCGAACAGGGTGAAGTGCGGGTGGTGGCGCGCTGTCTTGCCTTAAACGACCGGGAGGCGCAGGTGCGGCTGGAGGTGCGGGACACCGGCATCGGCATCGACGAGAATGCGCGGCTCCATCTTTTCCAGGTATTCAGCCAGGCGGACGGCTCTACCACCAGAAAGTACGGCGGTACCGGCCTGGGGTTGGCCATTGTTCGTCAGCTGGTGTGGATGATGGGCGGGGTGGTCGGGGTGGAGAGCGAGGCTGGGCGTGGCTCCACCTTCTGGTGCGAGATCCCGTTTCCACTGGCACGAGGAGAGGCTGTGGTCTTGCCCCGGAAAACGGTGGAGATCGCTTCTGAAGATGCTCTCTCGGGACGCGTTCTGCTGGTGGAAGACAACAAGGTCAACCAGCTGGTGGCCAAGAAGATGCTTTCCAGCCTCGGGCTGGGCGTCGAGGTGGCGGAGAATGGCCAGCTGGCCCTGGATGCCCTGGCGGCTGGCGGCTACGATCTGGTGCTCATGGACTGCCAGATGCCGGTGCTGGACGGTTACGCCGCCACCAGGCGGTTTCGGGAGCTTGGAGGACGGATCCCGGTCATCGCCATGACCGCCAATGCCATGGAGGGCGACCGCCAGAAGTGCCTGGACGCCGGCATGGATGACCATCTGGCCAAGCCGGTCCAGAAGGAAACACTGCGGGCCATGCTGCTCAAATGGCTGCGGCGGGGAGATGGTTGATGGATGACCGCATCGAGGCGCTGATCAGAAAGATCCGCCATCTGGAGAAAGAGCTGGCCCACGAGATAGAGAAGCGCGAGCGCCAGTTCTACTACCATATCGTCGGCCGCAAGGTCCGCTTCGAAAAAGAGGTCAGGCAGCAGCACCGCGCCCTGATGCAGCGGCTTTCCCGCTATTTTTCAGAGGCGGCGCTGCTCAACATCCTCACCGCGCCGGTGATCTGGTGCATCCTCATCCCCACCCTCTTCCTGGATCTGTCGGTGAGCCTCTATCAGGCCATCTGCTTTCCGGTCTACCGGATTCCCAAGGTGAAGCGGGAGAAGTACATCATCATCGACCGCCATGCCTTGGCCTACCTCAACGTCATCGAGAAGCTCAACTGCGTCTACTGCGGCTACTTCAACGGTCTGATGGCCTATATCCGCGAGATCGCCGGCCGCACCGAGCAGTACTGGTGCCCGATCAAGCACGCCCGCAAGGTGGAGGCCATGCACAGCCGCTATGGGAGGTTCCTGGAGTACGGCGACGCCGAGGGCTACCGCGCCCACCTGGAGAAGATCCGCCGCGATTTCGACGATCTCATGCGGGAGGCGGAGGAGGAGGCGCGGCCATGAGCGGCAACCAGAAACAACCCCTCATCCTCTCTCCGGGAAACTTCCTGTGGAACCTGCTGCTGCTGGCCACCGGCAGCGCCCTTTCCGCCCTGGCGGTCAACGGCATTCTCATCCCCCAGCACTTCGTCACCAGCGGCATCAAGGGTCTGGCCCTGATCATCCATCGCGGCCTGCCGGAGATCAACATCGGCGTGGTCCTCCTGCTGCTCAATGTCCCTCTCTTCCTGCTGGCCTGGATGAATGTCGGCCGCCGTTTCTTTTTCTACAGCCTCATCGGCGTCTTCTTCCTGACCGCCGCCCTGGTGCTGGTCCGCATGGAGATTCCCATCCGCGACAAGGTGTTGAGCGCCCTGCTGGCCGGCCTGCTCAACGGCACCGGCATCGGCATCACCCTGCGCTCCCTGGGCTCCTTTGGCGGCATGGAGATCCTGTCGGTGATGGTGCTCAGGCGCTTCGCCATCGGCCTTGGACCCACCACCATGGCGGTGAACGCGGTGGTCCTGGTGCTGGTGGGCTTTCTCTACTCGCTGGAGGCGTTGCTCTATTCGCTGATCGTCATCTACGTCACCTCCCGGATGATGGATCTGGTGGTGACGGGCCTGAGCCAGCGCAAGGCGGTCTTCATCATCTCGTCCAAGTGGGAGGAGATCGCCGCCGAGCTGCTCAAGGACATCCGCCACGGCGTCACCCTGATACGGGGCGAGGGAGGCTACTCCAGGGAGCAGGAGCACATCCTCTACACGGTGATCAGTTTTCAGGAATTGGGGCAGCTCAAGCGATTGATCCGCCACATCGACCGCAACGCCTTCGTGGTGGTGAGCGACACCCAGGAGGTGATGGACTCCCGGATAGGCAACCAGCCCCACTGGTAAGAGGGGCTTAGCCCAGCAGCTTCTGGATGGTCAGGAGCAGCTCCTCGCTGGTAAAGGGCTTCATCAGAAACCCCTTGATGCCGAGGCGCAAGGCCCCTTGCTCGTCGATCACCTCGCTGTAGCCGGTGGCAAGGATGATGGGCAGTTGGGGGCGCCTTGCCAGAATGGCGGCGGCCAGTTTGGCCCCGGTTAACTCCGGCATGGTCTGATCGGTGATCACCAGGTCGAAATCCTCCGGCCTTTGCTCGAAGGCGGCCAGGGCCTCGCCGCTGCTGGTGAAGGCGCTTACCCGCCAGCCCGCGCTTTCCAGGGTGGTTTTTTCCAGGGAGGCCAGCATCTCCTCGTCATCCACCACCAGGGCGTGGCCGCCCTGCATTGCCTCCCCAATGAACCGAGGCTGCGCCTCAAGATCGGGACGAGCGGGTTGTTCAGCCTCAAGCTGCACAGGCAAAAAGACCTCCATGGTTGTCCCCTGTCCAACGATGCTGCGCACCCGGATGGCCCCCTGGTGGTCCTTGACGATTCCCTGCACCGTGGCCAGGCCGAGCCCGGTGCCCCGTCCCATCTCCTTGGTGGTGAAGTAGGGTTCGAAAATCCGTTTCTGAATGGCCGGGTCGATGCCGTGCCCCGTGTCGCTCACCGCGAGGCGGACGTAGCTTCCCTTGGACAACTCCAGCGCCCCTGCCTCCCGTTCGTTCAGGGAAATCTCCTCCACTTCCACCCGCAGCCTGCCGCTCTCCTGGTCCTGCATGGCGTGCCAGGCGTTGGTGCAGAGGTTCATGATCACCTGATGGATCTGGGTGGCATCGGCCAGAATTGGGCGGCAATCCGGGTGGATATCCGCATTGATCTCGATGGTGGTGGGAATGGTGCCCCGCAGGAAGCGAATTGTCTCCTTGGCCAGACTTTGCAAGGCGAGAGGTGATTTTTCCGGGGTCATCTTGCGGCTGAAGGCCAGGATCTGTTTGACCAGGTCCGCGGCGCGCCGGGAGGCCTTGAGGATTTCCTCCAGATGGCTTTGGTTGCTCTTCCCCTGGCTGTGAGCGATACGCCCCAGTTCGGCGTTGCCCTGGATGGCGTAGAGCAGGTTGTTGAAGTCGTGGGCGATTCCGCCGGCCAGGGTGCCGATGGCTTCCATCTTCTGGGAGTGTCGGAGCTGTTCCTCGGAACGTTTGCGCTGCCTGATGTCGTTGGCGATGATGGCCACGGAAAAGGCGCCGCGCCCATCTTGGTCTCCCAGGGGAAAGACGCTCATTTCCACCGGGATGGCGTGCGGGGCATCCTCCTGACCGGGGAGGGGGCACAGTTCCGCCTCGCCATGCCAGGGAGTCCCTCCCGCAAAAGCCGCCAAGATCTGTCGGGAGTTCGGCTCCTGGCTGGCATCCGGCAACAGCTGGCGGGTGGCGATGCCGGTAATGGATGCATCGGCGCTGAGATCGAGCAGGGTGCGGCCGGCGTGGTTGAGATAGCGCAGGAGGCCGTCTTCCCCGGCAATGGCGATCAGCGCGTCGCTCTGTTCGATGATGGCGGCCAGCCGTGCCATGCCCGCCTCGGCCTGCTTGCGGGCGGTGATGTCGGTGGCGATCTCGAAGCGAACCAGCCTGCCATCCACCCAGGGGATGGCCTTGTCCTGGATATAGAACCACTGCCCGGTCACGGTATTCTGGAATTCCCAGACATGGGGCGGCCGCGGCTCTCCCTTTTCGTCCACCAGCAGAGGGTTGGTGCAGAACGGGCAGGGGCCATTCTGGCCCTGCTGCAGGGATTGCCAGCAGATCTTGCCAGTGATGTCTCCGAACAGCCTTTTGGCGTATGTGTTGACAAAAAGCAGTTCGTAGCTTTGCATGTCGGCCACGTAGACGATGGCGTCCAGGCTGTCCATGATGGTGAGCAGCCGGTCATGGGCTTCGGCGACGGTTATGGCCTGCTGGTGGAGCTGATCGACCATGCGGTTGAATGAGTTGGCCACAATGGCCAGCTCATCGCTTCCCTGGTAAGCCATGCGGGTGTTCCAATCGCCGGCCGCCAACTCCGCCGCCTTGGCGCTGATGGTGGCAAGCGGCTTGGTCGCCTGCCGGGAGACGATCAGCGAGATGATCCCGATGATGGCCATGCCGGTGGCCGCCATGCCGGCGAGCAGGAGGTAAAACTGGCGCAGGGATGTCATGACCACCCGCATGGGCACGAGCACCCCCAGGCTGTATCCGGCCGACTCCACAGGTGCGTAGAAGAGATGGCCCGGTTCGCCGTTGCCCATGTCATCAAGATGGGCATCGCCGCTCTTGCCGGCGAGCATTTCCTTGCCGGCCCCCGCCAGAACCGGATCGGTCTCCTCGCCGATGGTGTGACTTTCCGTGCTTTTTTCGCCTATCTCGGTGAGGATTGGCCTGCCCTGCTCGTCCACCTTCAGGCGGATGGCCTTGGCCGGGTCGAAGTGATAGACGTAGGTGCCGTCGTGGGAGATCAGAAAGAGGCGGGCCTCCTTGCCAAAACGGGAGAGCACCTTTTCGGCGACGGTGTCGATGACCCGTTCCAGTTCCGTCCATTCGATGGAGCCGGCCACCATGCCCAGGAGGCGTGAACCGTCCTCGGAGAGGATGGAGGAGGCCACCATGATTTGACGGACCCCGGTGAAATAGGAGATCATCGGGGTGGAGACAAAGAGCCGTTCCTGGGGAGGCCGGTTTTCGGCCACGGTATGGCGCCAGTAGTCCCGTTGCGCGATGGATTTGAGTTTGGCCGTGGGCGAGCTGTTGTCAAAACTGAGGAGCCCCCCGAAATGGGGGTTGCCCTCGGTGGTGATGTAGTAGTGGCCGCTTGGGTCGGGCAAGGCGAGGAGCATCTTCTCGTAGGTGCCCCGGTGCCGGGCCTCCTCGGCCTTGAGAAAGGGGGCGATCTCGCCCCAGTGCATGGTGCGCAGCAGGGGCATGTGGGCGTAAGCGGAAATCTCGGCCTTTCTTGCCTGGAAGTAGCTGGAGAGGAGTCCGGCGCCGGAAGCCGTCATCTCCTGGGCCACACGCAGGTTGAGGCTCTTGATTTCATTGGCCGTGAAAACGAGGGATACCGCTACCAGCAGGGCAACGGAGACCAGGCCGGAGACGATGAGGGACAGGGAGATCCTGGTTCTAAATTGCATCGTACTCATGCCAGGGGAGATTCTGGGAAAGCGCCACCGCTCGATTGGTCAGGCGGCCCTGATGGGTGTTGATTCCTCTGCGCAGGGCGGCATCCCGCCGCGCTGCCTCTTCAAGGCCGAGGTTGGCCATGGCCAGGCAGTAGGGCAGGGTGGCGTTGGTGAGCGCGAAGGTGGAGGTGCGCGGCACCGCGCCGGGCATGTTGGCCACGCAGTAGTGGATGATGGTGTCCACCGTGTAGACCGGGTCGGAGTGGTAGGTGGGGCGGGAGGTCTCGGCGCAGCCGCCCTGGTCGATGGCCACATCGACGATCACCGAGCCCGGCTGCATCAGGGCAAGCATCTGGCGGGTGATCAGTCTGGGAGCGCGGCCACCAGGGACCAGTACCCCGGCCACCACCAGATCGGCCTTCCCGAGCGCCGCTTCGAGGTTGTGCCGGTTGCTGGCCAGGGTGGTGATTCTTCCCTGAAAGAGAACGTCCAACTCCGCCAGCCTGGCGAGGTTCCTGCCCAGCATGATGACGTGCGCGCCCAGCCCTACCGCCATCTGGGCGGCGTTGGTGGAAACGGTGCCACTCCCCAGGATGACCACCGTGCCTGGCGCCACGCCAGGGACCCCAGCCAAGAGCACGCCGCGCCCGCCCGCCTCCTTTTCGAGAAAATGCGCGCCCACCTGCACGGCCATGCGGCCGGCCACCTGGCTCATCGGCGCAAGCAGCGGCAGGGTGCCGTCGTCGAGCTGCACTGTCTCGTAGGCCACCCCGGTGACCTTGGTTTCGAGCATGACCGAGGTCAGCTCCGGCAGCGGGGCGAGATGCAGGTAGGTGTAGAGGATCAGGCCCGGCCGCAGCAGTGGGTATTCGGCGGGCAGGGGCTCCTTGACCTTGACCACCATTTCCGCTCGCCCCCAGACCTCGGCGGGGGTGTCGAGCAGGGTGGCGCCGACCGCTGTATACTCCTCGTCGGGTATGCCGCTGCCCAGGCCTGCTCCAGCCTCCACCAGCACCGTGTGGCCGGCATCGGTGAGGGCCCGCGCCCCAGCCGGGGTCATGGCCACCCGGAACTCCTTCTCCTTGATCTCTTTAGGGACACCGATGATCATGATCACTCCTCCCTATTACACCACAACAGCGGTCAGTGCATGGCATGCGCCATCCGTTGTGCGATCGGGGATTTTCTTCTCTGCAACGCTGGCGGGCTGCACGGCATCTCCTCCTTGCTTGAGGATAGCACTGGATCAGGGCGGGGTGAACAAAAAATTGCCAAGCAGCCCCGCCCGCTAGGGCATGGCGGCGGCCCGGCGCACGATTTTGGTGCCAAGATCCCTGAATACCAGATGGTGGAAGGGGAGCATCGCATACCAGTAGAGCCGGCCCCAGAGGCCGTTCGGGTAGAAGTGGGCGGTCTGGGTGAGGGTGTGGCCGGCAAGATCGAACTCCAGCCACGCCTTGCCCGGCACCTTCATCTGGGCCAGGAGCAGCAGCCGTTTGCCCTCCTTGATGTCCGCCACCTTCCAGAAATCCAGGGCATCCCCCACCCGCAGCTCGCTGGGGTGGCGGCGGCCGCGGCTGAGGCCGTATCCGCCCGTGAGCTTGTCGATGACCCCGCGCGCACCCCAGAGAAAATGGTAGGTGAACCAGCCAGCCTCCCCGCCGATGGCGCAGGCGGAGGCGAAGACCTTTTCTGCTGATATGCCGCTATAATCAAAGGTTCGTATGTCGCGGAGGATGGCGGTGGCGATGGCGTCCTCCTCGGTGATGTCGCACACCGCCCCGGCGCTTGAGTCGCACCAGCGGCTGAGCACCTGGTTCTCCTCGATCTCCCGCAGGGCTTCCCGCACCGCCTGCTGGTATGGCCGGGGCCGGATCGCCGGGAAAAGGCGGCGGGCGTTGTCGTTTTGAGCCACGGTCTCCGATTTGAGCCCCTCGATCAGGGCGGCGGCCATGCGGAAGGGCACCGGCGTGAACAGAGTCAGCCAGTAGGAGGAGAGACGGGGGGAGAGAAAGGGCACCGGCCAGATCCTCCGCGTGAGTCCCATGCCAGTGGCGGCCTGGCCGAGCATCTCCCGGAAGCTCATGGCCTCGGCGCCGATATCGATGATCTGGTCGCCGGCCTCTTCAAGCTCCAGAGCGGCGGCCAGGTAGTCGATGACATCGGCCACCCCGATGGGCTGGGTCCGGGTCTCCACCCAGCGCGGAGTCACCATGATGGGCAGCTTCTGCACCAGGTTGCGGATGATCTCGAAGCTGGCCGATCCGGAGCCGATGATCACCCCGGCCCGGAACCACAGGGTCTGGATCGCCTCTGGCCGGCTGGCCAGGATCTCCCCGGTCTCGATGCGGCTCAAGAGATGGCGGCTGGCGCTTCCCTTTACCCCCAGGCCGCCCAGATAGACGATGCGCCGCACCCCGGCGGCGATGCAGGCCTCGCGGAAATTCTCGGCGCTTTGCCGGTCGAGCCGGGAGAAGTCGGCGGCGGCCCCCATGGAGTGGATGAGGTAGTAGGCGGTGTCGATGCCGCGAAGCGCCTCGGTGAGGGTGGCTGGCTTGAGGGTGTCGCCCTCGACGATCTCCAGCCTGTGGCGGACCGCGGCACTTACCTTGCTGCGGTTGCGCACCAGCAGCCGGATGGCGTGGCGGCCATCCTCAAGCAACCCCGTCTTGAGGCGTCTGCCGATGTAGCCGGTGGCGCCAGTGATCAGGATCGTGCGCATGATGGCCCCCTCAGGCGTGGTTGCGGAGCTTCAGCTCCATCGGATGGGGGTGGAGGTAGTATTGGCTGGCCAGGTACTCCTGGCGGTATTTGCGGACATAGTGGTTGATCAGGGTGAGCGGCGCAAGCAACGGCACATACCCCTGCCGGTAGTGGTCGATACCCTCCAGCAGCTCCTGCTTTTCATCGGCGGTGAGCACGGTTTTGAAGTAGCCCATCATGTGCTGGAGCACGTTGCAGTTCTTGGCAATGGTGCTCCTGCAGGCGAGCGCCGCCAGCATCTCCTGCTCGTACTCGGCAAACAGCTCGCTGGCCTGCCTGCCTGCCGTCTGGGCCACCAGCCTGCCGAGCTGCCGGTAATGCTTCTCGCTGTGGGCCAGCAGCAGGAGCTTGTGGCGGGTGTGGAAGGCCACCAGCTCCCCCGGTTGTTTCGTGGCAGCGATTGGCCGCCAGCGGGCAAGCACGAAGATGCGGGTGATGAAGTTCTCCCGCAGGGCCGGGTCGTGGAGACGGCCTTCGTCCTCTACCGGCAGCAGGGGGAAGTGGTCCATGAAGGCGCGGGCAAAGAGGCCGACCCCCTTGTGCTGGGGGCTGCCCTCGCCGGAGGCGCTGTAGACCTTGACCCGCTCCATGCCGCTGGATGGAGAACGGCTCTTGAAGATGAAGCCGTGCAGGTTTTCCTGTTCGAGTTCCACCACCTTGCGCTCCGCCCAGGCCTCCATCCGCTCGGTGAGGTCCACCTTGGTGTGGATGGTGACCAGCCGCGGCCGCGCCGGGTCGCCCACCAGCCGCATCGGCTCGCGGGGCACGCCCAGGCCGCACTCGAACTCCGGGCAGACGGGCACGAAGCGGACAAAGGGGCCCAGGGTCTCCATGAGGAAAGGATCCCGCTTGTGGCCGCCGTCGTAACGGACCTGCTCGCCGGCGAGGCAGGCGCTGATTCCGATTGAGATCAAGGTCTCCATGGGGTTTATTGTAGCATGAAAACAGAGGAGGAGAAAACATGTCCGGCTCTCACCAATGCACACCCGCCCCCGTGCCTGACGGATTCCGGCTCGGCAGCTTCACCATTCACTGGCTGCAGGGCGGCGAGTTCGAGATCGACGGCGGCTCGATGTTCGGTGTGGTGCCCCGGCTGCTCTGGGAGAAGAAATGCCCCTGCGGCGCGGACGGGTACGTTCGGCTGGCTGATTCTCCCATCCTGGTAAGGGGGGCGGGTTTCAACCTGCTCATCGACACCGGGCTTGGCAACAAGCTTTCCCCCAAGCAGCAGGCGATCTTCCGGGTTGGTCCGAACTGGGACGTTCCTGCCTCCCTGGCGCGTCTGGGGGTGAGCCGCGAGGAGATCACCCATGTGGTCCTCACCCACGGCGATTTCGACCACGCCGCAGGCACCACCATGCTGGACGCGCGGGGGGAACCCGGGCTGACCTTCCCCAAGGCCCTGCACTTTCTCCAGCGTGCCGAGTGGGAGGATATTCTCGCCCCCAACCGACGCTCTGCCAGCGCCTACTGGCCTGAGAATTTTGCCGGTCTGAAGGAGGGCGTCACTCTGCGGCTGGTGGACGAAGAGGAGGAGATTATCCCGGGGGTACGGCTCATCCGCACCGGCGGCCACACCCGGGGCCATCAGGCGGTCTGGCTGGAATCCGGCGGCGAGATCGGCCTGCACCTGGGCGATCTCCTGCCCATGCCCGCCTATGCCAACCCGCTCTGGATCACCGCCTACGACAACTTCCCGCTTGATTCGGTGGCCGCCAAGGAGCGGCTGCTCAGCGAGGCCAGGGAGGCGAACGCCTGGCTGCTCTTCTACCACGACCCGAGGATTCTGGCCTGCCGGCTGGACGAGGAGGGGAGGGTGCTCGATCCCTTCAGCGTGGAAGGCTGACCGGCGGGATCAGTTCCCGGAAGGTGACGATGGAGGGGTAGCGGGCCGAGTAGCGCACCGGCCGGGTGCTGCTGGGCCTGGCCACGAAGATGAGGGCGCCGAAGCCGAAGGTGGCGGCGGAGTCGAGCACCCCCTCGTTGTCGTCGGCGAACATCGCCTGCTGGCGGGAAAAACCGAGGTGTTGCTCCAGCCAGGGCCAGAAGGCCGGGTCTTCCTTGGCAACCCCGATCTGCTCGGCGCAGACGATCTGGTCGAAGTAGGGGGCCAGGGCGGTCTTTTGCATCTTGATGGCCAGGGTCTTGGAGTGGGCGTTGGTGACCAGGTGGACCTGCTTGCCGTTTTCTCGGCAGAATTTCAAGAAATCGACCACATAGGGATGCACGCCAATGAGATGGTTGATCTTCATCTTGAGGGCCGGGATGTCCAGGCCGAGTTGGTTGGACCAGTAGTCGAGGTCGGTCCAGTCCAGGGTGCCTTCCCTGCCCTGGTAGCGGCTCAGCAGCTCCCGCCGGGCCTGGTCGATGGGGATGGCGTGCTTGCCGGCGTAGACCTCCGGCACGTAGTGTTCCCAGAAGTAGTCGTCGAAGTGGCGGTCGAGCAGGGTGCCGTCCATGTCCAGCAGCACCGTGTCGATGATGCGCCAGTCGACCGTCGCTCTCCTCTGTTCAGGCTCCATGGCCGACCCCTTGTTGCAGCCACTGCCAGACGCTCATCCCGGCCAGCATGGTGTGGGACAGGTCGGTGAGGATGGCGTCCAGCATGGCCTGTTCTTCCGGGGCCACCAGAAAGCCCGGCAGCGGCTCGCCCCGGAGCAGGCGGCCCGATCTGCTCTGCTCCAAGCCGCTCAACCGGTCAAGCAACTGGAGGAGGTTGCCCCACGGCTGGCCCTGGCCCAGATGTTCGACGAGCTGCAGAAAGACGGTGTTGCCGCTCATCACCATCGGCGGCACCATGGCCTCGCCGCTTTCGGCGCAGTTGGTCAGGGAGACAAAGGCGCGGCACATCAGGGGCCGCACCGGATAGATCGCGCAGTGTTTGTCGGTCAGAAAGGGGCAGGGGGCAAGATTCCAGGGCGCTTGCGATGGCTCGGGTGGTTCCGTGCCATCCAGGCAGAGGCGGGCCAGCTGGTTGGTGGTGAGCGGTTGTTCGGTTTGGTTGCCTGGGCCAGAAAAGGCTGGTGCCCCTTGCCACGGCCGCTCTTGCGCGGCAAGGAAGGCGAGGATCCGTCGGGCCTCCAGGGCGGTGGCGGTGACGCTCCTGGTGCAGCAGCTGGCGCAGCCTTCCCGGCATGCCCAGGCTTGGCCCTGGCGCATCAGCCAGCGGTGGTGGATGGCCTCCAGGCTTTCCAGGAGTTGGTTGGTCAGCTCGCCCTTTGCTCCTGGCGTCAAGGCAGCACCAATCCGCCTATAACATCTTGAATCGATTCGAGCTGTTGCTCCTGGAGGTATTGGGCCATACCCTCCACGATCTCCTCAGCGGCCCGCGGGTTGACGAAGTTGGCCGTGCCCACCTGCACCGCGCTGGCCCCGGCCAGCAGAAACTCGATGGCGTCGGTTGTATTGCTGATGCCGCCGATGCCGATCACCGGAATGGAGACCGCCCTGGCCACCTGCCAGACCATGCGCAGAGCAACCGGTTTGATGGCCGGGCCGGAGAGGCCGCCCACGACGTTGGCCAGCCTGGGCCTGCGGCTGCGGATGTCGATGGCCATGCCGAGCAGGGTGTTGATCAGGGAGACTGCATGCGCCCCTCCATCCTCCACCGCCTTGGCGATGGCGGTGATGTCGGTGACGTTGGGGGAGAGCTTGATGATCACCGGCCGGCTGGTATTGGCGCGCACCGTCTCGGTGACCGCCCTGGCCATGGCCGGATCGGTGCCGAAGGCCACGCCGCCCTTCTTGACGTTGGGGCAGGAGATGTTCACTTCGATGGCGGCGATGCCGGAAACACCGTCCAGTTCCCGCGCCAGGGTGGCATACTCCTCCAGGCTGTCGCCCAGGATGTTGACCAGTACCTGGGTGCCGATCTCCCTGAGGTACGGCATCTTTTCGGCAACGAACCGATCGAGTCCCACGTTCTCCAGGCCGATGGCGTTAAGCATGCCGGCGGCGGTTTCGACGATGCGGGGCGGCGGGTTGCCTGGTCTCGGGGTCAGGGAGATGCCCTTGACCACCACGCCGCCCAGGCGGTGCAGGTTGAGATAGGGTTCGAACTCGCGGGCGTATCCAAAGGTGCCGGAGGCGGTCATCACCGGGTTCTTGAAGGTGACGTCGCCGATGCGGATGGCGAGGTTGGGGCTGTTCATGGCCAGGCCACCTCCTGAGCGTCGAAGACCGGGCCGTCCTTGCACACATGCAGGTAGGGACCGGAAAGACCGGCACGCGGGATCGCGCAGCCAAGACAGGCGGAGATCCCACAGGCCATCATGGTTTCCAGGGATACCTGGCAGGGCCAGTTTTTTTCCCGGCAGATGGCGGCCACCCCCTTCAGCATGGGGTGCGGTCCGCAGGCGCGGATCGCCCATGCAGCGCCTACGGCGAGTTTTTTTTCCATCAATTCGGCCACATAGCCGTGATGGCCCAAGGAGCCGTCGTCGGTGGCGGAGTAGGTCTCCACCCCCAGGGCCTCGAAGTCGCTGAGCAGCGGCGCCAATTCGGCCCGGTTGCGGGCGCCGAGCAGGGCCACCAGCCGGGGCGGCGTGCTGGTCCGCAGCAGTTCGCGGGCCAGGAAATAGAGGGGAGCGATGCCCATGCCGCCGCCCAACAGGCAGACCGCCTCATCCTCAGCCACGGCAAAGCCCCTGCCCAAGGGGCCGACCACGTCGATGGACGCCCCTGGCCGCAAGCCGGCAAGCAGGGTGGTTCCCTTGCCCAGCCGTTTGTAGAGCAGCTGGATGGTGCCGTCGCTGTTGGCCTGATGGATGGAAAACGGCCGCCGTAGCAACGGATCTAGCCCATCGCTCACCCGCACCATCACGAACTGGCCCGGCCGTGCCGCCCCGGCGATCTCCGGGGCGGTGAGGGTCAGGCGGAAAATATCCGGGGCCACCGGCTCGTTGCGGAGCAGCTCGGTCCTGGCTTGATGCTGAGTCATTCCTTATCCCCTTGTTTTTGCGTCCGGAAGGATCAGGCCGAGCAAACGTTCCAGATCGTCGGCGGAGTAGTACTCGATCTCCACCTTGCCGCGTGGCCCGTTCTGGATGATCTTCGCCTTGGTGCCCAGGTAGTTGATCAGGTCGTTGGTCAGCGACCGGCAGTAGGAGTCCGGGAGCTGCTGCGGATTTTTCCTGGGTCGACGGCTGGGGTGGCTGGTTTCCAGCCGCTTCTTGCGCTGTTTGGCCAGTGCCTCGGCCTGGCGTACCGTCAGGCCCTGCTCGACGATCTCGTTGCGCATCTCCCGCATCTCCGCCTCGTTGGCCACCGAGAGCAGCACCCGGGCGTGCCCCATGGTCAGGCTGCCCCGCACCAGATCCTCCTTGGCAAAGTCGGGGAGCTGGTTGATTCGGAGAGCGTTGGCCACGGTGGAGCGGTCCTTGCCCACCCGCTTGGCCACCTCCTCCTGGGTGAGGTGAAACTCCTGCACCAGCCGCAGGTAGGCCTCCGCCTCCTCCAGGGGATTGAGATCCTGGCGCTGGATGTTTTCGATCAGCGCCAGCTCCAGCCGATCCAGCGGGGAGACGTCCTTAACCAGCACTGGCACCTCGGCGAGGCCGGCCATTTGCGCGGCCCGCCAACGCCGTTCGCCGGCGATGATCTGGTAGTGGCCGTTGTCCATCTGGCAGACCACCAGCGGCAGCAGCACCCCCTTCTCGCGGATGGAGTCTGCGAGCTGCGCCAGCGCCTCGTCGTTGATCTCCTTGCGGGGCTGGTGCGGGTTCGGCTCGATGCTGTCGATGGGGCAGAGGAAGTACTCACTGCCCTCGTTGCCAGCGGCGGGCAGCAGGGCGTCGAGCCCCTTGCCCAGGCCTGATGCGAATTTTTTCATGGAGACGCTCCTTGTCTTCGGTCGCCTTTAGGCGGACGCCGATTGCTGGCGCCGGAGAAACTCTTTGCCCAGCTGCATGTAACCGAGGGCGCCGGTGGACTTCTTGTCGTAGAGGATCACTGGCAGGCCGTGGCTCGGGCATTCACTGAGTCGGACGTTGCGGGGGATGACGGTTTTATAGACCCGACCCTGGAAGTGGTTGGTCACCTCGGATACCACCTGGTGGGTCAACTTGTTGCGGCCGTCGTACATGGTGAGCAAGAGTCCTTCGATCACCAGCGCCCGGTTGTAGGAATTCTTCACCAGGCGGATGGTGCGGACCAGCTGGCTCAGCCCTTCCAGGGCGAAGTATTCGCACTGCAGCGGGATGATCACCGAGTCGGCGGCGGTGAGGGCGTTGATGGTGAGCAACCCAAGCGACGGCGGGCAGTCGATGAAGATATAGTCGTACTGGGAGCGGGCCGGTTCCAGCAGGTTGGCCAGGTAGCGTTCCCGGCGGGTGGCGGAGATCAACTCCAACTCCACCCCGATCAGATCGATGTGGGTGGGCAGCACCGCCAGCTTTTTCAGTTCCTTGACCTGACGGACCGCCTCATCCAGCCCCGCCTCGCCCATGTAGCAGTGGTAGAGGTGGGGAGCGTCAGGAGTAGCGCTGACCGGCACCCCAAGGCCGCTGGAGGCGTTGCCCTGGGGATCGGAGTCCACCACCAGCACCTTTTTCCCCAGCATGGAGACGGCGGCGGCGAGGTTGATGGCGGTGGTGGTCTTTCCCACCCCGCCCTTCTGGTTGGCCAGCGCGACGATCTTGGCCCGGGGGGTGCTCATCGATTTTTCTCCACGTAATGGTGTGTTTAAATTCGAAAAAACAATGAGATGCGATGTTTTCGCTGCGGTGAGTCTTTTCGATTCTCATAATACCACGGGCGGAGTCGTGGAGCCCGTTTTTTCTTTGGTCGCGCCAGCGAAAAGAGCAGGGAGGAGGGTGTGTTTCACGTGGAACAATTTGATAATCGTTTGTGGTTTTAAGTGGTTAGCATGGATGCCACCAGCTCGGTGGTGCGAATCATGTCGGCCAGATCAATGGTTTCCTCGGTGGAGTGAACCTTGTCCATGCCAATGCCAAGAATGACGGTGGCGATTCCGTGGCCATTGAGGATGTTGGCGTCACTACCGCCGCCGGCGCTGATGCAACGGATGGTTCGGCCCAGCCGTTCGCCGGCGCGGAGCACCCGTCGCACCACCTCATCCTCCTGGGTAAGCCGCATGGCTGGGTACTCCTGGTTGCAGCGGAACTCCAGGCGCGGCCTCGTTCCCTCGGGGAGATCGGCGCCGGCGGGAGGTTGCCAGGCAGAGATCACCGACTTGACCCTCTCCTCGATGCGGCGGGTGTGGACGGCGAGTTTCTCCATGGAGTGGCTCCGCACCTCGCCGTCCACCTCGGCGAACTCCGGCACGATGTTGGTGGCCTTGCCGCCGCGGATCACCCCCAGGTTGGAGGTGCTCTCCTCGTCCAGGCGGCCGGTGGGCAGATCGGCGATGCAGCGGGACAGGAGCTGGATGGCGTTGATGCCCCGCTCCGGGTGGAGGCCGGCGTGCGCTGCCACCCCGTGGACGGCGATGGTGAAGTGGTTGGCCGCCGGGGCGCCAAGGATGGCGAGATCGACGCCGGTACTGTCCAGGGCATACCCCTGCCGGGCGCGGAGCAGGGAAACGTCCAGGGCCTTGGCCCCGCGCAGCCCGATCTCCTCGGAGGTGGTGAAGAGCAACTCGAAGGGCAGATGCGGCAGCCCCGCCTCGCGGATGGCCCGAACCGCCTCGATGAGGATGGCGATGCCTGCCTTGTCGTCGCCCCCCAGCACCGTGTCGCCGCTGCTGAAGAAGCGGCGCCCCTCCCGCCGAACCTTGACTCCGAGCGAGGGGACCACGGTGTCGGTGTGGCAGTTGAAGAAGATCGGTGTGCCGGGCAGCTGCCCCGCAAAACGGATGATCAGGTTGCCGCAATCGGCGCCGGTTTTGGGGGCGGAGTCGTCCTCCTCGATGGTCGCCTCGGGAAACTCCCGGCCAAACAGCGCCTTGAGGAAGTGGGCCATGCGGGCTTCCTGCCCGGACGGGCTGTCGATCTCGCACATGGTGACAAAGAGCTGAGCCAGGCGTTCGCTGTCGATTCGCATCATGAGAAAGTCCCTCACCAAGAAGAGAGGAAGGAGGAGAAAAAAGGTGCAGGTTGTGCTTGACAACGGGATAGCGATCACTAAGAATAATTCTCAACAAATAACCGTTGCCGCCGAAAGTTTACCCGACATTCCTCCCGATGTCATCGGGACTCTTGTGGTATGGGGAACGATGGCGGCGCGAGTAACCTTCCCCAAGATAAAGGAGATACAGCCATGGCGATTTTCAAGTGCGACAAGTGCGGCGCCACCAAGGAAGGCCGCTGCAAGCCGAAGAAGTGCGCGGCCTGCGGGGGCAGCGAGTGCATGAGCAAGCAGGAGGAGGCCAAGGCCAGCGGCGGTTGCGGTTGCGGCTGCAAGGCCAAGAAGAAGTGAGAAGAGAACAAGCAAGATGAGGAGAAGGGGGCTTTCCGGGGATCCGACCGGAAGCCCCCTTTTTTTCGGGGATATGCTTCCCGCTTGGAGGCAGTTGCGCAAGAGGTCACAGCATGACGGAGCCTGAGCAGGTATCTCCCTTCTGTACCGTCCATTTTTTCCCTGCCGACCGCAGTGTCCGTGTCGAGGCAGGCGCTTCGGTGATCAAGGCGGCCCGGGAAGCGGGCATTCATATCAACGCCTCCTGCGGCGGCAGCGGCGTCTGCGGCAAGTGCCGGGTCAAGGTGGAATCGGGCCGTGTCGAGGGAGGGCTCAGCGAAAAGTTCAGCCAGGCCGACCGGGAGGCCGGTTTTCGTCAGGCCTGTACCGCCGCCATCCTGGGCGATGCGGTGATCCGGGTGCCGGAGGACTCAAGCCTGGCCAAGGGCGGGCTGGCCATCTCGGTGCCGATGCGTCACCGCGCCAGGATGCATGTCTACGACATCGAGGATCTGCGCGAGCAGGGGATCTTCGTGCCGCCGGTGGAGAAACTCTACCTGGAACTGCCCCCGCCCACCGCCAAGGACAACATGGCCGACGCCGGCCGCCTTATCTCCGCCATCAGCAATAAGTACCACGAGCACCGCATGATCATCAGCCTGCCGGTGCTCAAGAAGCTGCGGCGGGTGCTGCGGGAGGAGGATTTCCGGATAACTGCCACGGTGGCCCACCCGGTAAAGCAGAGCGGCAAGACCTTTGTCATCAACATCCAGAGCGGCAACTGGACCCACCGCAGTTACGGGCTGGCCTTCGACATTGGCACCACCACGGTGTACGGCCTGCTGGTCGACCTGAACAACGGCAAGGTGCTGGCGCGCTGCGGCGAATACAACGGCCAGCTCGGCTACGGCGAGGACGTCATCTCCCGGATCATCCACGCCGAGAAGCAGGATGGGCTGCTCGCCCTGCAGGCGGCGGTGGTGAAGACCATTAACCAGATCATCGACCGGTTGCTGGCCACCGCGAGGCCAGCGGAAGACGCCGAAAAGGGGTCGCTCCACCGGGACGAGATCACCTCGATCACCCTGGCCGGCAACACCACAATGACCCATCTCCTGCTGGGGCTAGAGCCGCACAACATCCGCCGCTCACCCTATGTGCCGGTGACCAGCTTCCTGCCGCCCATCCGCGCCAACGACCTCGGCATCGATCTGCCCTCCTACGCGGTGGCCCTGCTCTACCCCAGCATCTCCAGCTACGTGGGCGGCGACATTGTCGCCGGGGTGATGGGCTCCGGCATGTACCGGGCCGAGCAGGTGACCCTCTACGTGGATATCGGCACCAACGCCGAGATCGTCATCGGCAACCGCGAGTGGCTGGCCTGCGCCGCCTGCTCAGCCGGGCCCGCCTTCGAGGGCGGCGGCATCACCCACGGCATGCGGGCGGCCCTGGGCGCCATCGAGGACTTCAGCCTCGATCCGCTGACCCTGGAGCCGATGAACATCACCATTGGCCATAAGCCGCCGGTGGGGATCTGCGGCTCAGGGCTGCTGGCGATCATCGCCACCATGGTGGAACAAGGGGTCATCGACCGGAGCGGCAAGTTCCGGCGCGATCTCACCACCCCCCGCATCCGGGAGGGCAGGAGCGGCCACGAGTTCGTGCTGGTCTGGCAGCAGGAGTCCGGCACCGACCATGACATCGTCCTCAACGAGGTGGACATCGAGAACTTCATCCGGGCCAAGGCGGCCATCTACGCCGGGATCAAAACCCTGGTGGAGCAGGTGGGGCTGACCATGGCCGACATCCAGCAGATCATCTTGGCCGGCGCCTTTGGCAGCTATATCGACCTGGATTCGGCGATGACGGTGGGGCTGCTGCCCCAGGTGGAGGCGGAGCGCGTGATGTACGTGGGCAACGGCTCGCTGATGGGTGCCTGGATGAGCGAGATGAGCAACCACATCCGGCAGGACGTGGTGGAGGTGGTGCGCAAGATGACCAGCTTCGAGCTATCCGAGGTGAGCTACTTCCAGGATCAGTACATCGCCTCGATGTTCCTGCCCCATACGGACATCAGCCTCTTTCCGGCGGTGGAAAAGAGGCTGATGCAGTTCGGGCGCAAGCTGGCGGCGCCGGGAGACTAGGCGGCCAGATCCATGTCGCCGCCCAGGGAAACCGTCATCGCCCGGGCCGGGCAGACCGGCACGCAGAGGCCGCAGGCGGTGCACTTGTCCTCGTCGAAGGGGATGGACATGTCCGGCCGGTGCACGGAGAGGGCGCCGGTGGGGCAGATGCCGGTGCAGGCGCCGCACTGGTAGCACTTCTCGTCGTCCCGCCGGATGGTGCCGGCCATGCTGCGCACCGAAACCCCCATCTCGTTCAGGTAGGCGATCCCCTTCTTGACGTTGGCCTTGTGGCCCATGAACTCGACGACCATCACCCCCTCCTGCTGCAGGAGGATGGTGGCCTTGAGGATGTTGAACTCCAGGTCGTACTTCTTGACCAGGTTGCAGATGATCGGCTGGTCGATGACTTCCTTGGGGAACTTCAGCACGTAGATGCGGGTGTTCATGGCGTCTCCTCGATGGATGTGGCGAGGGCTTGGACGAGCTCGTCCACCGGTCGGTCGGTGGACACGGTGAGCAGTTCGCCAGGGGGCAGCTCGTCGGGTGGCTCGAACCGCTCCTTCTGTTTCAGGTAAATCTCCCACCGGCCGTCGGAAACCGCCAACGGATCGCGGCCGCGCGCCTCCATGCGGCGCCGCATTTCGTCCTCCGGACACAGACAGAGTATAAAGTATACCCGAGCCCCCAGCCTGGACGCAAGGCCGCGTACCGCGTCGCGGTCCTCCCGGCGTTGGTAGGAGGCGTCCAGCACCACCCCCGGGGCTTGGGTCAGGGCGGCCTCGGCTCGACTCAGCAGGGCACCATAGGTCCTGGCGGTGAACTCGGCGGTGTAGATCCCCTGGTCCACGGATTCGCGGCGGGGGGCATTGGGAGCGATCCCGGCCAACTCCTTGCGCACCACGTCGGAGTTGTGGTAGCGGATGCCCCGGTGTTCCGCCCAGGCCTGGGCCAGGGTGCTCTTGCCCGAGGCGATCAGCCCGAGGAAGACAAAGAGTTCAGGTGGTCGCATAGCGTTCCGCCAGCTGGAAGTAGGCCTTGGCCTGCGCCAGGCAACTGGCCTTGGTGGCCGGGTCCACCGCCGGGTCGTGGGCGGTGAACAGGCCGATCTTGCCGCGGACCACCGCACGGTAGCTCTTGTAGAAGTTGAGCATGTCCGGCAGGCTATGGTCCCGGGAGGCGGCGCAGAACCGCTCGATGAAGTGGTCGGAGAGCTCGGGCAGGCCGTGGTGGTCCAGATCCATGGCCAGGAAGGCCACGTCGCTGGCCACGTCGCAGTAGCGGAAGCGCTGGTTGAACTCGATGCAGTCGTAGATGTGGATCGGCTCGTCGAGGCAGATGTTGGCCGAGTAGAGGTCGCCGTGGCAGTCGCGGATGCGGCCGGCGGCAAGGCGCTGCGCGAACATCTCCTCCTTGCCGAGGAAGTCGCGGGCATAGGCGCTGATGGCGTCGAACTGCGCCTGGCTGATCGCCTCGCAGCCGACAAAGGGCAGGGTCTGCTCGAAGTTCTCCAGCACGTTGACGCTCACCGCCTGGGCGGTGCCGAAGGCGCGGATCGCCTCGCCGCCCTCGGCCTTCTCGTAGAAGGGCACCAGGATCTCGACGATGTGGTCGATGGTCTGGCGCTTGAGCTCGCCCCGGGCGATGACCTTGGCCATCATCCGCTCCTCGTCCATCCTGGCCATCTTCACCGCGTACTCCACCGGCTCACCTGATCCATCCAGAGAGAGAACGCCATGCTGGTCGGTGATCGCCACCACCCCGAGATAGAGGTCGGGGCAGAGCCGCCGATTGAGCAGCACCTCCTGCTCGCAGAAGTACCGCCGTTTATCCAGGGAGGTGAAATCAAGAAAACCGAAGTTCACCGGCTTCTTCACCTTGTAGACAAAGTCGCCAGCCAGGAAGACGTGGGAGATGTGGGTCTGGAGATGCCGGATCTCCGAAGCCGGATGGGGGTAGGCCGCCGGAGTGGCAAGAAGGCGGATGGCCGGCGGCAGGTCGTTCTGGGTGCTCATGGGTACCTCATGGGTGCTTGGGTTGCGCGAACAATGCATGCAGCATACCCCAAAGCTCGGTCTTCGTAAACAGAACGGGGGCGGAGCTCGTCTGAACGAGCATCCGCCCCCGTGGGGCCAGGCCGACGCCAACCAGCAGCTTAGAAGGCGTAGGTGAACTTCAACCAGAGGTTGTATCCCTCGGTCTTGTTCTCGGCGGCCATCTCGTACTGATTGCGCAGCTCGAAGAACATGTTCTTGTGGTTGTACCAGAGGCCGGGACCCATGGCGAAGACCCGGCTGTGGGAGCCTTCGTCTGCCCTGAGCAGGTCCTGCACCGGCGCCGGGATGGAGGTGTTGAGGTCGTAGGAGTCGTCGGTGGTCTGGGTGTAGTAGTAGCCGCTCACCCCAAGACGCAGGTTCGGCATGACCGCGTAGGAGGCCGAGTAATCGAAATGGAACTCCTGGCCCGGGTCACGGTCCACGTTGAAGCCATAAACCGTGGCGTACTTGTCCTGGGAGGTGTTGAAGTCGTACATGAATTTGCCGGAGAACTCCCAGCCGCCGGTCATCCAGGTGACGGCCACCACCGGCTCGAAGGTCCAGAAGTTGTGGCCCACCGTGGCCATGTTGCCGTCATCCTGGCCGGTGGGGATGTAGATGTCCGCCGGGGTGGCGGCGATGTGGAGCTTGCCCTCAATCAGGTGCCAGGAGAGCACCATCGGGCTGTAGATGAGATAGGGCACGCCGCTGTCGTCATAATCGCGGGTCGCCCTGGGACCAACGGCGGCCTTGAAGGAAAGATCGGTGCTGAGCACCGGCACGAAGAGGTGCTGGCCGTAGGTGGCGCCGAGGATGGTCTTGTCGCTCATCCACAGGAAGCGGAAGACGTTGGCCCACACCGAAACCTCGTCGAAGGCGGCCACGGAGTTGCCGGCGTTGTCCTTCATGGTATCGGCGCTGTAATGGTAGGCGTAATCGAGAAAGTAGAAGCCCGGCGGCGGCGCCGCCCCGGCCATGAACGCTTCGGCGCCGTTGGGGTAGCTCTGGCCGCCGCCCGCCTGGGCGACGGTGGCGGTCAACATCCCGGCCAGCCCGCACAGCAGGCTGAGTCTCTTCCTGTTTCCTTGCATCATCCTTCCTCCTTTGACTTTTGCAATCCCTGGGAACGGGTCATTGAATGGGCGGAATCGGGCCACAAGCGAGCGCCATGGCGAAGGCCTTGCTTGGCCAGGCAGCGCACAAGGACGCAGCATGATAGAAACGAGCGGGGCACAAGTCAAAGAAAAAAGCGGGAAACATGGAGGGGGCACCCGGAGCGTAACGGCGACCAGGAAAAATGGTATTCAGGTTTTCGCGCCGGATGCCGAAACGTAGGGCAGAGAGAACACTGTCAACCCAGGGACCGTGCAGGGGAACGGACATGACCAAGTCGGAAATGGACATCCTGATCGTCGACGACACCATCACGGTGCGGACCATCATGCGCATGCAGCTCAGGCACATGGGCTTCAGCAACATCTTCGAGGCCCATGACGGCAGCGCCGCCCTGAAGCTCCTCCATTCGCGCAAGATCGACCTGATCATCTCCGACTGGAACATGCCCGGGATGAACGGCGTCGAGCTGCTCCGCGAGGTGCGCGGCGACGAGCGGTTGAAGGACATCCCATTCATCATGGTCACTGCCGAGGCCTCGGTGTCCCGGATCAACATGGCCCTGCAACTCAAGGTGGATGAGCTGATCTTGAAGCCCTTCACCCTGGAGGTGCTGGAGCGCAAGATCATCCAGGTCATCCAGTAGCGGTTCTTCCTGCCATCCCCAGGCGCGGCGCTTCCGGCCTTCTGGCGGCCAGACCCTCCAGCAGCATATCCACGGGAAAATCTTCCGGCAGCAAGGCGCGATGGCGAGCCAGCGCGGCAATGGCCTTGTCCGCCAGCTTAGCGGCCGCCTCGTGGTATCCGGCCTCGGTCTTGATATGGAAGCCCGCCGCCCGGATCATCGCCTGCAACACCTCCCGCTCCTCGCCCCGCGCCGTGTGCCAGGCCTGCTCCAGCACCTCATGCACCTCGAAGAACAAGCCCAGATCCCAGAGAATCAGGCCTCGCGCCCAGGCTGAATCCACCCGATGCCGGCGGATGAGGGCCAGCGCCTTTTCATAGCGCTCCAGGCGGGAGTCGATGTAGGCGAGGCAATAGGAGGGGAGAGGCGTGCCCCGATAGCGCTCAGCCACGGCCAGGGCCGGGACAAGGTCGTCATCGGCCAGGGCGGAGGCGAACGCCTCGGAGAGGGCGTTGCGAATGTCTCGGCAGAGCCGGTCCTGGAAGGGGTCGAAGGCATGCGCGGTCATGGGACAACCATACCAGAGGCGGAGGCAAAAGGCCAATTGACAGCAGGGAGGGGAGCCGGTATTACCTCAGCCAGCCTCCTGTTGGCATAGGCGGGCAGGGTTTGAGGGATATTTCTCCGCGGAGGGCAGAGGATGATGGCGGCGGCGGAAAGCGAGCGGCAACAGCTGATCCAGGTGATCGGCGATTTTCTGGAGATGGGCCATGTGGAGAACATCATGGCCATGTTCAAGCAGGACCCGGACCATTACCACCTGGTGGGCGAGCTGTTGCGCGATGAGCGCTTCATGGTGCGGATGGGAGTGGCCGTGCTCTTCGAGGAACTGAAGGCCATAAGGCCCGAAGAAATCTCTTTGGCAATTCCCGCGTTGGTGCCGCTGCTGGCGGAAGAGACCCCCTGGGTGCGGGGCGAGGCGGTGAATATCCTCGGCATTATCGGCAGCGAGGAGGCGATGGCCCTGATCCGGCCGCTGGCCGAGGACCCGGAACCGCAGATCCGCGAGATGGTAGCGGATCTTGTGGCGGAGCAAGGGTAGCGGGAGAGAGGGGAAAAGGGGCGGGGGAGAGGGGAATATCCCCCCTCCCCCGTGGGCCGAGTGGCCGTGAGAGATGCCGATCCGCCTTAGAACTTGTACTTGGCGGTCAGGAAGAAGACATTGGCGGTGTAGTCCGGATCCATGCCCGCGCCGGTGAGGTAGTTGGTGGCGGTGGCGCTTGAGTTCCACACATAGCTGTAGCCGTCGATGAACTGATCGTCGAACTCGTAGTCCTCGTAGGCGTAGCCGCCGATCAGGGTGACATTCTTGGTCGCCTCGTAGATCGCCTTGATCATGAAGGAGTTCCTAGTGTAGTCATCCCGGTTGTCCGAGTCCACCGTATCGTTGGTGTAGCCGCTGGGCACCGACTCGTAATAGGTGAAGTCGGCGAAGCCGTTGGACCGGATATGGTCGAACTGGGCGCGGATGCTCAGGGTCTTGGGAACCACGGCGACATCGACCGACACGCCATAGTCCAGAGTCTTGTCATCCTGGTTGGCAGTCCAGTTGTAGTTTCCGTCGCCGACGGTGGTGTCGTTGGGGCTGGCGGCCGTAGCGGTGGTGAAGGCCCGTTGCCGCTGGTCGATACTGGCCACCTCGTAGTCAAGATACGCGGCAAACGAGACGCTGTCGGTAACCGCCAGGTCGGCGTTGATGTTGAAACCGTTGCTCTCTTTTTCCAGCAGGCCGAAGATGGTCTCGTCGTAGTCCGATTGCTTGTGCGTATATCCCAGGCCGATATTCAGGCGGTCGTTGGGGGAGAAGTCCGCTCCGAGCTTGAAGGTGTCCCGATCCTGATCGGCCGCGTCAAAGCGGCGGATGTACTGTTCGATGGCATCGGCGGTGGCCTGGGTGCCGGTGACCAGGGTCAACTGGTGCCATGGCGATTCGCGGCTCATCCGTTCGTAGCCCGCCTTGAGCGCCACGGTGTCCAGCGGACTCCACTTGACCTTCAGGCCATAGATATCGTCGTCGGTCTCGGGAAAGTCGCCGCGGTGGCGTTCAACGTCGACGTTCTTGTAGTAGGGGGTCACCTTGACATGGGCTGGCAGCTTGAAGCCAGCCTCGATTCCGTAGCTCTGCTTTTCATAGTCGAACAGGTGGTTGTCGAAGGTGGTGGTCGTGGTGCCGGTGCTGGTGGTGCTGGTGACAGAGGAGGTGATCTCGTCGGATTTGTTCTCCTTGTCGTAGCCGGAGTAGAAGATCTTGCCGTCCAGGAAGCTCAGCGGGTTGGAGGTCAGCACCACGTTGTAGTTGGTGGTGTCCACCTTGCCGTCGAAGATGGTGTCCGACAGGATGTTGGTTCGCGTCGCCCCGGTGGTATTGTAGGCGGAAAGCAGATTCATGTCGCTCTCCGCCTGCGACTTGCCGAGATTGACCGCCAGGGTGCTTTTGAGCGGCAGCTTGATCCGGCCGTTGAAGGCGAGCTTGGAGTAGGTGTTGTCCGGCGGCAGGCTCAGGAATTCACTGGTGTTTGACGCGGACAGGCTCGGGAAGTAAAGATAGGGGTTATCGTTGTCAAAGGTGCTGGCCAGATAGGAGAGCGAGGCATAGAAGGGATCCTCGCCGTAGCCGATCTCTGCCTTGAAGGTGTTGGTCCGGTAGTCCACCGGCTCCGGCAGCTCGGTGCTCACCCCGATGTAGGTGCCCGCAGGGCGGATGCCGCTCTGATCGGTTCTGGATATGGAGAAGTCGGCGAAAAACGGTTTCATCCAGTCCAGCCTCACCCCGGCCCCGTATTGGTCGCGGGTGACCGCATAGTCGAAGGTGCTGGGCCACACCGCTGCGTTGGTGGGGAGCGAGGCCGAGGTAGCGGTGGTGGCCAGGGTGTCGGTGCCGACCCCGGTGAAGTAGCTCCTCGCGTCAAAAGTCAGGTTATGCGGCGTCTCGGTGTAAAAGGCGTCCAGCTTGAACTTCCCGTACTGGCCGGCGTTGAAGAGGTATCGCTGGATATCCCGGGCAATGTCGTCAGCGGTGAAATCGACAAAGCCCGTGCTTCCGCTGTACCGCATTTCGATTCCACCGGTGACCGTGGAGTCCGGGTCGCCGTATTCCCCATACTTGGCTTCGCTGCCGCTCACGTCGGCACTGATCCCGCCGAGGCTGACCGAGCCGGTCACCACCTCGTCCGCGGCATGAACTCCTGCGCCGCACAGCATGGGCAGGAGGGCGATTCCTGTAGCAAGTATCTTCTTCATGTAGGTTCCCTCCCTTATTTAACGAATCTCAGGCCAAGGGTGCTCGGGCCATTGCTGCCGTGGATGTTGGTGTGGCAGTTCTGGCACGAGCGCGCCACCCCGCCTCTGCCCGCAGGATAGTTGGTGGGAACGTTGGCCTGGAAGGAGTTGGCCTGGGTGTAGGCGGTGCCAGGATGCCGTGTCCAGTCGTGACACTCCTGGCAGATGTTCGGAACCTTTTGGGTCAACAGCTTGTTGTGGTTGCTGCCATGGGCGTTATGGCAGGTGAGGCAGTTTTCCTCAACCGGCGGGTGCTCATACATGTATGGGCCGCGTTTCTCGGCGTGGCATTTGTAGCAGAGTTCGTTGACCGAATCGGCCTTGAGGTTTTTGTCGCCAAAGGTGCCATGCGGATCGTGGCAATCGGTGCAGGAGATCAGCCCTTCCTTGATGGGATGGTGAGACTGCCGGTAGGACTCGGCCCGGATATCCTTGTGACAGGAGAAGCAGAGCTCGGTTTTTGGTTTTCTGAGATTCTTGGGCAGGTTGGAATGGCCTGTATGGCAGCTGCCGCAGGAAAGCCCGGCGGATTTGTGTTTGCTCGATTCCCAGAGGGCGACATGTTTGCTGCCGCTGTGGCAGGAGAGGCATTTCGCGGCCATGTCCTCGGCCGAACGGCCGCCTTCCTTGCTGAAGGAGAAGATGTTTTTCGCGGAGGCTGGATCGGCGAGATGTTTGTCCACCTCGCCATGGCAGGACTTGCAGCCGTTAGCGCCCTGCCAGGCCTTGCCATGGTGGGAATTCTTGAAGGAGGCCACCGATGCCTCGTGGCAGGATGAGCACTGCGCCTCGCCGGCAGCCAGGGCTGTCCCTGTGGACAGAACCGCAAAGAGTCCCATTGCCCCGAGCCCCAAGGCAACCCTCCGTGCGTACGTCCTCATCCGTCGCAAATGGGTTTTGGTGTGTTGCATGTTCCATTCTCCTCCGCTGTGAGCCTCCCTCTGCACGACGCGGACGCAGCGCAAAGGTGCCCGTTGTTGTGGGGTGGACAAAATGTCGCATTAATAACAGTTATTATGCTTTCCATGGGCGTGTCAATTTTTTTATGAAAAAACGGAGCTTTGGCTATTAATTGACAACTTAAGAGGATAGGGTTTGTGGTATGTGCTGAAAGAGAGAAAGAGGGAGCGGCTGGGGAAGAATGGAGAGGAGAGCGGGAGGGGGAGTGGCGAGAAGGCAGGGACGGGGGCGAGGAGAGAGAGGAGACCAAAGAAAGGCGCAAGGACGGGAGGGGGTTGTCCTTGCGCCTTTTCTTTCCCTTACTCCTTCCAGTCCGGCCTGAGCGCCAGCTCGGTGAGCTGCTTGCGCGCCACTCCGGCCGGCGCCTCGGTGAGCGGGCAGGTGGCCTTCTGGGTCTTGGGGAAGGCGATGACGTCGCGGATGGAGTCGCGGCCCAGGATGATCATCATCAGGCGATCCAGACCAAAGGCCATGCCGCCGTGGGGCGGCGCGCCCAGCTCCAGGGCCTTGACCAGGAAGTCGAATTTGTCGGCCACCTCCTCCTCGGAGATCCCCAGGGAGGCAAAGACCCGTTCCTGCATCTCCTTCTGGTGGATGCGGATGGAGCCGCCGCCGATCTCGGTGCCGTTTAAGACCAGATCGTAGGCGCGGCTGCGCACCTTGCCCGGATCGGTGTCCATCAGCGGGATGTCATCGAGGTTGGGCGCGGTGAAGGGGTGATGCACCGCCACGTGCCGCTTCTGATCGTGGTCGTACTCGAAGAGCGGGAAGTCGCAGACCCAGAGGAAGTTGAACTGCTTCTTGTCGATGAGGCCAAGCCGCCGGCCCAGCTCCAACCGCAGCTCGGAGAGAGCCTGATGCACCACGCTCGGCTGGTCGGCCACGAAGAAGAGCAGGTCGTCGGTCTGGGCGTCGAAGATCCGGGCCATCTCGGCCCGCTCCTCGTCGGAAAAGAACTTGGCGATGGGCGACTGCCACTCGCCGTCCGCCTTCATCTTCACCCAGGCCAGGCCCTTGGCGCCGAAGTTGGCCACGTAGCTGGTCAGATCGTCCAGATCCTTCCGGGAGAAGTGGGCGCAGCCCTTGGCGTTGATGCCCTTCACCATGCCGCCCTGCTCAATCACCGAGCGGAAGACGGTCAGCCCGCAGTTCTTCACCGCCTCGGTGAGGGTGACCAGTTCCATGCCAAAACGGGTGTCCGGCTTGTCGTTGCCGAAGCGCTCCATGGCCTCGGCATAGGTCATGCGGGGGAAGGGCAGCGAAACCTCATGGCCGATGGACTCGCGGAAGAGCCGCTGCATCATGCCCTCGGCCACCGTGTAGATGTCCTCCTCCTCGATGAAGGAGAGCTCCAGGTCCACCTGGGTGAACTCCGGCTGGCGGTCGGCGCGCAGGTCCTCGTCGCGGAAGCACTTGACGATCTGGTAGTAGCGGTCCATGCCCGCCACCATCAACAGCTGCTTGAAGAGCTGCGGCGACTGGGGCAGGGCAAAGAACTTGCCCTGGTTGACCCGGCTGGGCACCAGGTAGTCGCGGGCGCCCTCCGGGGTGGAGCGGGTGAGCACCGGCGTCTCGATCTCCAGGAAATTGAGGTCGTTGAGGTGATTGCGGATGGCCTGGGCCGCTTTGTGGCGCATCACCAGCGACTCGGCCATCTGGGGCCGGCGCAGGTCGATGTAGCGGTACTTGAGCCTCAGGGTGTCGCCCACCTCCAGCTCCTCGTCCAGGGGGAAGGGCGGGGTCTTGCTGGCGTTCAAAATGCGCAGCTCGTCAACGAGGATCTCGATCTCGCCTGTGGCGAGCTTGGGGTTCACCATGCCGTCCGGCCTGGGATGCACCCGGCCGCGCACCGCCAGCACCCATTCGCTCCGGATGGCGTGGGCCTTGGCATGCACCTCCGGATTGATCTCCGGGTTGAAGACCACCTGGGTGAGCCCCCAGCGGTCGCGCAGGTCGATGAAGATGACGCCGCCGTGATCGCGGCGCCTGAGCACCCAGCCCATCAGCACGACCTCCTTGCCGGCGTCGGCGCCGGTCAGATCGTTACAGTGGTGGGTGCGCTTGAGTCCTCCCATGGATTCCATCGGGATGCTCCTTTTTTGAATTTATGGAGAAGTTAGCGAATCGTATTGATTATGGCCGAGCAAACCGCCTCGGCGTCCCCGGAGAGCGGCAGCGGCTGCTGCTCCTTGCTGGTCATGTCCCTGAGCACGCCTTCGCCTCGGGCCAGCTCCTCCTCGCCCAGGATCAGGGCGAAGCGGGCGCCGCTCCGATCGGCCTGCTTCATCTGGCTTTTGAGGCTTCTGCCCTCCAGGTCGGTAGCCACCCGCACCCCTTTTTTGCGGAGCTGGTGGACCATGGGGAAGGCCCGCTCCACCGCCTGCTCGCCCAGGGCGGCGATGAAGAGGTCGGCACTGTTCTCGCGGCCCGCCGCTTCCTGCTGGGCCAGCAGCAGCACCAGCCGCTCCATGCCCATGGCAAAGCCGATGCCCGGCATGTTCCTGGGGCCGCCCAGCTGCTCGACCAGGCCGTCGTAGCGGCCGCCCGCGCCCACGGCGCTCTGCGCCCCCAGGGCGTCGGTGAGCAGCTCGAAGGTGGTGCGGCAGTAGTAGTCAAGGCCGCGCACCATGAAGGCGTTGACCCCGTAGGGGACGGAAAGGGCGTCCAGGCCGGCGCGCACCCGGCCGAAGTGGGCCTCGCAGTCCGGGCAGAGATGGTCGAGGATCAGCGGCGCGCCTTTATACTGCTCCTGGCAGTGGCTGCTCTTGCAGTCGAGCACCCGTAGGGGGTTGGTCTCGCTCCGCCGCCTGCAGTCGTCGCAGATCTGCTCCCGCCGCGCGGCCAGGAAGCCGACCAGGGCCTGCTTGTAGGCGGGCCGGCAGGCGGGGCAGCCCAGGGAGTTGATCTGCAGGCTCACCGAAAGGCCCAGCTCCTCCATGACCAGCCAGGCCATGGCGATCAGCTCCGCGTCCAGGCGGGGGTGGTCCAGACCCAGCACCTCGACGCTCATCTGATGAAACTGCCGCAGCCGCCCCTTCTGGGGCCGTTCGTGGCGGAACATCGGGCCGATGGTGTAGAGGCGCTGCACCGGCAGTTTGGTGTGCAGGCCGTGTTCGATGAAGGCGCGCAACACCGAGGCGGTGCCCTCCGGCCGCATGGTGACCAGGTCGCCGTTGCGGTCGGCAAAGGTGTACATCTCCTTTTCGACGATGTCGGTGGCCTCGCCGATGGAGCGGGCGAAGAGCTCGGTCTTCTCCAGGATCGGCACCTTGATCTCGGCAAGGCCGAAACGGTGGAAGATCTCCCTGGCCGTGGCCTCCACCCGCTGCCAGAGCCCAACCTCGTCGGGCAGGATATCCTTGAAGCCTTTCAGGGCGCAAATGGTCATGAGGTTCCTCTTGTCTGCGCGAACAGGCTTGTTGCCCGGCAGTCATAGGTTTCCGTAATCACTATACGATGCGGAAAAACATGCATTGTTATCCCACCGGGCGGGAAAAGTCAAGGAAGAGGGCGGCAACTCCCTGATCTTTCCTGCTTATCGAGCGGGATGGGGCAGGGGCAGCGCGGCCAGGAAGCTGGCCAGGCCATCGGTGTAAGCGCGGCCGGAGAGGAGAAAACCACTGTTGTGGTCGCCTTGGATGGCCAGGAACTGCTTGGGTGGCCGTGCCGCGGCAAAGAGCCGCTGGCCGTGGCGGAAGGGGATCATCTCGTCGTCCGGGCTGTGCACCACCAGTACCGGGCAGCGCACCCCGGCCAAGGCGGCGACGGTGTTGTAATCAGAGCGGCAGAGCCAGCGAGCCGGCAGCAGCGGAAACATCTCCGCCGCCATGTCCGGGGCCGAGGTGAAGGCCGATTCCAGGATGAGCCCGGCCGACTGCACCTCGCTGGCCAGCCGCGCCGCCACCGCCGCGCCCAGGGAGCGGCCGAACAGCACGATCTGATGGGGGGCAAATCCCGCCTGTCCATGCAGATAGGCGTATGCGGCCCGCGCATCCTGGGCGGTCCCTTCCTCACTGGGCTGGCCTTCGCTCTCGCCGTAGCCCCGGTAATCGAAGATCAGGGTGGCAAAGCCAAGCGCATGGAAGATGCGCAGCGAATCGAGGCGGTGGGAGATGTTGCCGCCGTTGCCGTGGCAGAAGAGGATGGCCCCGCGCGGGCTGCCGGCGGCGGGAATGAACCAGGCGGCGATGGTGATCCCGTCGTCGGTGGCAAGGCGCAGCGGCGTGAAGGGCAGGCCGATGGCGGCCGGGGTCGCCTCGATCTGGCCGAGCGGTTGGTAGACAAGGGCGTCCTGCCGGAAGAAAAGCACGCCGCAGAGGCCCAGGTAGAAGAGGAACGGCAGGGTCAGCAGGGTGGCCAGCCTCCGCGGCCATCCCGAAAATCGGGGAGGGAGGAGCACGGAGGCAGCCTAGCCCCGGCTTTGGTAGAGCTTGATGTACTCCTGCTCGCTCTGGGTCAGCTCGGTGGCACACTCCTTGAGCAGGCGGGAGATGAGGTCGTACTGTTTCTTGATGGTCATGTGGGCGCGCACCCTGGCCCGTACGATGGGGATGCTGATGGGCTTGGTGATGTAGTCGACTCCGCCAACGGCAAAGCCCTGCGCCTCGTCGGTTTCCGCCTCCTTGGCGGTGACGAACAGCACCGGGATCTGGCTGGTGGCCGGCTCGGCCTTGAGACGGCGGCAGACCTCGAAACCGTCCATGCCGGGCATCATGACGTCGAGCAGGATCAAATCCGGCTGGGGGGCTGCCGCGGCCATGGCCAGGGCGGTCTGGCCGTCCTGGGCCTCGCTCACCTGGTAGCCTTCTTCCTCCAGCACCTCCTTGAGCAGGAAGATGTTGTTGGCGACATCGTCCACCACCAGAATGCGTTGCGGTTCCTTGTCCATGCGAAAGCCCCCCCTCGGGCGCGTGCCGGCTCAGCCCGCCATGGCCTGATGCACGGTCTTGATGCAGCGGTCCATCACCACTTGCAGCCCGGCGGCGCGAGCCCGGTCCGCCGCCTCCTCGTGGACGATCCCCTCCTGCATCCAGACCGCTTTCGCGCCGATGCGGATCGCCTCCTCGACGATGGGCAAAACGTCCTCCGGCTTGCGGAAGATGTCCACGATGTCCACCGGTTCGGGAATGGCGGCGAGGTCGGGATAACAGGGCAGCCCCAGGATTTGGTTCTGGCCCGGGTTGACCGGAATGACCCGGTAGCCGGCGGCGAGAAGATAGCGGGCCACCATATTGCTGGGCCTGGACTCCTTGGGGGAGAGGCCGACCAACGCGATGGCGCGGCTTTCGGCGAGCAGGGTTCGGATGGGGGCAAGGTCGAGCAGCATGGTTGTGTTCTGGCTGGCAAAAGGGATGAGACGGGAAATCCGCATGAAAAAGTCCGTTGAAGCTATTATAGTTGTTTTCCGGGCCGCGAGGCCAGGGAAAATGATGATGCCGGCCCCAGGCCGGGGCAATCGCGACTTTGGAAAAGGAGCAGGCGACGATGTGCCAGATGAGCGTGGTGTACGAGAAGGAAGACGGCAGCCAGGAGGTGGTGATGGAGAACGCCTCCCTGCTGGAGGTGACCGACGGCGGCATCCGGGTGAGCGCCCTCTTCGAGGAGCCACGCTTCATTGCCGGCGCCGCGGTGCGCTCCATCGATTTCCTGCATGGCAGGGTGACGGTAATCTCCAGCAAGGAGGGGAATTGACATGGACCAGAAGACCACCATCGACAAACTGCGGGTGCTCCTGCCCCATTGGGTGGAGCATAACCACCATCACGGCGAGGATTTTCGCAAGTGGGCCTCCCTGGCCAAGGAGGAAGGGCACGCCGAATTGGCGACCCTGCTCGATCAGGCGGTGGCTTCCATGGCCGCCACCGACGCCATTCTGGAGAAGGCCCTGGCCGCGATTGGCGGTCCGGCGGAGGAGCACCATCACCACCACCACGGCCACCATCATCACCACCATGACTGAGGGGTGATGACCCGCGCGTGCAAGGGCGGCTTACTTCTCGAAGAGGCGAAGCGCCGCCACCGTTCCCGGCCCAAGCTCGCCCAGGGTGGCCTCCACGGTGATCAGCCAGAAGTCTTCCGGGGAGGTCTCGATCTGCTTGCGCAGCCCCGGCCCCACCCAGTGGGAGTCCTCGGGCAGGCAGTAGAACTGGGAGTCGATGCCGAAGAAGCCGTCGAGCAGGTGGGCCATGGTGTGGAGGATCTTGCTCTGGAAGCCCTGCGGCAGGCCGGGCAGGTCGGCAAAGTCGCGGGTGCCGGCACTGCGCAGCTCGGAGAGCAGTTTGTCGAGCACCTGGCGGTTGCCGCTGATCCCCTCCTCCAGCCAGGGCCAGAAGCGCGGGTCGGTGGCGCCGCAGGAGTCAGCCGCCACTACTCGCACAGCGTCGTAGCGCACCAGCTGGGTGCGGTCGAGAAAGCGCAGCACGTGGGCGCTGGCCCGTTCCATGTCCGGGGCCATGGCCAGCATCCGGTGGGTTACGGAAAGCCGCATCCTCTTCTCCCTTGCCTTAGGCCGTCGAGCAAAAACAACGGAAACAACCGCGATCACGGCGACGGCATAAGGAGCCGTGGGGACGCAAAGCGGATTCGTACAAGCATTTCACGGAACGGCTCCTAAAAGATCGGCAGCCTGCTGATCTCCATGAAGCTGGTGGCGTGGTACTCCGCCGGCAGCCCCGGATTCTTGAAGGCGATGAGCCGCATGCCCACCGCGGCGGTGTGCTCCCGGTCCACCATGGAGTCGCCGATAAAGATCGCCTCCTCCACTGAGCATTCGAAGTGGGCGAGGATCTGGTGCAGCGCTTCCGGGTCCGGCTTGGGCCGGGCCACGTCGATGGCGGTGACCACCTTGTCGAAGAGGTGGCCCAGCGCGAAGGTTTCGAGCACCGCCGGCATGGTGGTGGTGCGGTTGGTGCTGATGGCGGTCTTGCGGCGGGGCCGCAGGAAGTGCAGGAACTCCGGCAGGTCCGGTTCCATGATCATGTGGCGGACAAAGGGGGTGTAGTCCACCCCGCGCCGGTACTCCTCCACCCGCTCCAGCTCCCCAGGCCAGTGGCGGAAAAGGTGGCGCATGGAGGCCATCACGTGGTTGACGTGGACAAACTCCAGCTCCTCCTCGTCCATCGGCGGGTGGCCGAACTGTTCACGCAGGTGGTTGTAGTAGGCGCGGTTCGCCTCCTTGGAGTCGAACATCACGCCGTCGCAGTCAAAGACCACCAGTTTCAGGGTCGCCATCACAGAATCCTTGCCTTCCCGGCCTCGCCGCGCTAAGTGTAGCTTTTCCCGGATCGGGCGGCGGCCTGGCGGGGATACCTTTTTTAATGCCTGTTTGCAGCAGGCCTCTCTTTACCGGACTCATCCCGATGCTGTCAAGCCCGCGCAAAGACGCGGCCAGGCGGCCATCCTCACGCAGGGGTATCCTCCATGCGACACCAGACCGACTTCCTCGTCATCGGCAGCGGCATCTCCGGCCTCTCCTTCGCCATCAAGGCGGCCTCCCTGGGCACGGTGACCCTGATCACCAAGAAGGCCAAGGTGGATACCGCCACCAACCTGGCGCAGGGCGGGATCGCCGCGGTGCTCTCGCCCGAGGACACCTTTGCCGCCCACATCGAGGACACCCTCCGCTCCGGGGCCGGGCTCTGCCACGAGGAGATCGTCCGGCTGGTGGTGGAGACCGGGCCTGCCCGCATCGAGGAGCTGATCCGGTTGGGGATCGCCTTTGAGCATGACGCCAGCCACCCCGGCCAGCTCGACTTGGGCAGGGAGGGGGGCCACTCGGCCCGGCGGATCGCCCACGCCATGGACCTCACCGGCAAGAGGATCGAGGAGGGGCTGCTCGCCCAGGTGGCGGCCAACCCCAACATCACCGTGCTGGAGAACCATCTGGCCGTGGACCTGCTGGTCGGCTCGAAGAGCGGCCTGCCCGCCCCATCCGGCAACGGCTGCACCGACCAGTGCCTGGGCGCCTATGTCTTTGATCGGGAGAGCGGCCGGATCGACGCCTGGCTGGCCCGCGCCACCATCCTCTGCACCGGCGGCGCCGGCAAGGTCTACCTCTACACCACCAACCCGGACATCGCCACCGGCGACGGCATCGCCATGGCCTACCGGGCCGGGGCCAAGGTGGCCAACCTGGAGTTTGTCCAGTTCCACCCCACCTGCCTCTACCATGGCCAGGTGAAGAACTTCCTGATCTCCGAGGCGGTGCGCGGCGAGGGAGGCCGGCTCATCGACCAGCGCGGCAATGCCTTCATGCACAAGTACGACCCGCGCGGCGACCTGGCCACCCGCGACGCCGTGGCCCGCGCCATCGACAGCGAGATGAAGAAGAGCGGCGACGACTGTGTCTACCTCGACATCACCCATCAGCCCGCCGACTTTTTGCGCAACCGCTTCCCCACCATCCACCAGAAATGCCTCTCTCTGGGCATCGACATGACCACCCAGCCGATCCCGGTGGTGCCTGCGGCCCACTACATGTGCGGCGGCGTGCTCACCGACCAGTGGGGCCGCACCAACCTCGACCGCCTCTACGCCTTTGGCGAAACCGCCTGCACCGGCCTGCACGGCGGCAACCGCTTGGCCAGCAACTCGCTCCTGGAGGCGGTGGTCTTTGCCCACCAGGCCTATATCTCCTGCGAGCAGGAGTGGCCGCGCCTGCGGGAGGCGGCGCTCCCCGAGGTGGCGGAGTGGTCGGCCGGGGAGGCCGAGCGCATTGAGGAGAACGTCCTGGTCAGCCACAACTGGGACCAGATCCGGCGGCTGATGTGGGACTATGTCGGCATCGTCAGGAGCGTAAAAAGGCTCGCCCTGGTGCAGGAGCGGCTCAAGGGCATCCAGACGGAGGTGGACCAGTTCTACCGGGAGTACATCCTCACCCCGGACCTCATCGAGCTGCGCAACATCGTCCAGGTCGCCAAGCTCATCGTCCGCTGTGCCCGCATGCGGCCGGAGTCGCGGGGGCTCCACTGCCTGATCGACTTCCCGGAGCCGGACGACATGAACTGCAAGCACGACACCATCCTCTGGCGGGGGGAGGAGTGATGTTGTGAGTGGGGTATGGAGCTATTGTGTGCTCTCATGATTTTTTGCATGACAGCGAGAATCCATAGAATAACTTGTTAGGTTCCAACATGCGACTAAATCGATCAGTGCAAGTCCTCCTTCTTGCTGTCATCTCGCTCGTTTCAATGGACGCAATGGCGTCTGATTGTCGAGATGCCTGGGCCCGCCCTACATCTCACGCTATGAGCATGGATTCATCCATCAGTTTCACTCTCACGGAGTACAGGAACGGTGAACGGCGCTTTTTGGTGCAGCAGGGAGGTGAGGTTGCTAGTTTCTATTATTTGAATAGCGCTTTTCTCGTGAAAGGCTACTCTGCGGCGCAAGTCGAGCAATTTGGAGAAAACATGTTGTCCCGGATGCCAATGGCGCTTGCCGTGCCAATTGCCATACTGTCTCAGACTGTGCCGGATGGGCCCTGTACGGTCGTAGACAAACGTGTTATTTCTGCTCCGCTCTCCCGCGCGATGCGTTTGCAGGATCGGCAACTTACGAATGCTGTGGGCGAACTTGCTCCATCAGCACCGAGTGAGGTGACATACCAGTTTGACGTATCGCTTGATCCCCCCGCCCTTAATAAGTCATCAGTGCGTTACGCTGGCACCATTCAGTTTTCACCTCGGGAAGAGGCCCCTGCAGATGACACAGATGTAAGTGGTTACTTGGTCGTCGGGCGAGGGCGCCCTTTTCCCGTAGCAGGTCGAGCAGGTGTTCCTGTAACCCTTGGGGCAGTCAGGCAGTACCTCGTATCGTCGGCTGAGCAGCAGGCACCCCCGCCACCCGCCGAGTCGCTATACGTTGTCCGCACAAAGGACCAAGGGATTACCGACTTTGATTTAACAGTAACGGAAACAAGCCGAGAGCCAAACAAATCATTCTTGAGCGTGCCAGGGTTTCACAAAAGGTCTGCTACGGGGTCACGCTGGCTTATGTGCGCCTATACCGATTTAGCAATCAAGCGCGGTTTCAAGTATTGGTCAGTCATCTACCCAGAGGAAGGAAGTGATATTCTGATTGTTGGTTTCCCGAAATCACAAGAAGAGAATATCTCGCAAACTCTCGGAAGTGAGTTTGCGGGAAAGAACGTTGTTCCTGAAAAACCCGCATCTGTTGATGTCCTTGTGAGAACGTTGTGTGGTGGGATACGTCGCTAAAGCATCCTGTGGCTACGCCTAATTTAAGGAAAAAGGGTACGGATCTATTTTTTCACTCGGAATAAGGCCATCGGCGCTTTCAATGGCATCGCAATCGCTATCAATCAATGATTGCACTTGCGGCTTGTCATGGTTATGATAATCCCATCATGAACAGCAAGCACCGCAAGGCCTTGGCCGTCATCTTCACCGATCCAGCGAACGGAAACTTGGAGTGGCGCGCCATTGAAGCTTTGCTGGTGGCGGTTGGGTGTCGGATTGTCGAGGGCAAGGGCTCCTCGGTGACCTTTGAAAAGGAGGGCCTCCGCGCCACCTTCCATCGGCCGCACCCGGACAAGGCAGCGCTGCGCTACCGGGTGCTTGCTGCCCGCGAATTTCTTTCCAGGCTGGGGGTAAAACCATGAAGGCTATGACACACAAGGGCTATGCCGCCCAGGTTGAGTTCGACGCCGCAGACCATATCTTCGTGGGCCGTGTCATCGGCATTCGCGATATTGTCACCTTCCATGGCGAATCGGTCAGCGAGTTGGAGAACGCCTTCCGGGAAGCGGTGGATGACTATCTTGCCGCCTGCGAATCCTTGGGGCAGACCCCGAACAAGCCCTACTCCGGCAACCTTATGCTGCGGGTGCCGCCGGATATCCATGCGGCTGTGGCCACCGCCGCCGCAGCCAGCGGAAAAAGCATCAACCAGTGGGTTGCCGGGATCCTGGAACAGGCGAGCCACGCCCATTGATCGGTGACCTCGTCTCGCCATAGGGCAGAGAGAACAAATCCGGAGCAAACCATGAGTGAACTCCTCTTTGTCTACAACGCCAAGGCCGGCACCCTCCAGGGCCTCATCGACACGGTGCACAAGACGCTGTCCCCTTCCACCTATGAGTGCAACCTCTGCGCCATCACCTACGGCGCCATCGCCATGAAGCCGGCCTGGCGCGACTACCTGAACAGCCTGCCTCATGAGGTCCGGTTCTTCCATAAGGACGACTTCCAATCCGCCTACCCCTCCCTGGAGGTGGAGCTGCCCCTGGTTCTGCTCAAGGAGGGCGACCAGGTGCGCACCGTGCTGAGCGCCCAGGAGGTAAACGCCCAGCACGACGTCAACGCGCTCATCGCGGCCATGGACCACGCGCTGCAAAGATTGCAGGGCGACTCCTGAGTCATTCCCTTCCCCTCCCCTCTCCATTGCGGCCTCTTTGCTCCTCCTCTACCACCCCTTGTGGCGGCAAATAAGTCGTTCGTTAATCGCTTTTTCTCTTTAGCTCCATGAGATTGCGTTCTTTTTCCGCACTCGGCGATTTTATCCCCCCCTCTTTTTTTGCTTGCAACACCACAACCAGTGGTGCGATAATATGTGCCGTGACACAATATATCGTGTGTGCTCTGTGCCTTTGCGAGGAGCGCCACGGGAGGCAAGGAGAGCCTCCGGCAAGAAAACGGCTGTGCAAGGCCAAGGGAGAGAGGAGAACGGAGATGGGAGTTGTGATGCCACTCAAGGCAGAGGTCGAAAGAAGTAAGGCGGAACAGATGCTCAAGGAGGACAGCACCGACCTGGCCCTCTTTGTCCGCACCTCCCAGGACGACATGACCGGCTGGAACCGCCAGCGCATCGTGGACGCCCTGCTGCGCGAGACCTACATCGACCGGGACACCGCCGAGCGGATCAGTCTGGACATCGAGGCCACCATCCAGAGCGGCAAGGTCAAGACCGTCACCGGCCCCTTGATTCGCGAGCTGGTCAACGCCAAGCTCCTGGAACTGGGCCTGGAGGAGGCGCGGCGCATGCACACCCGCCTGGGCGTGCCCCTCTACGATGTCGATCAGCTGCTGGTCCAGCACAACAAGGAGAACGCCAACGTGCCCCACGGCCCCGAGGCCACCAACCTCACCCTGGCCGAGGGAATCAAGAAGGAGTATGCCCTGCTCCACGTCTTCACCCCGGACGTGGCCGACGCCCACCTCTCCGGCGACCTGCACCTCCACGACCTGGGCTTCATCGATCGTCCCTACTGCTCCGGCCAGTCGCTGGAGTACATCAAGCGCTTCGGCCTGAACCTGCCCCATGCCCTCTCCATGGCCAAGCCGGCCAAGCATGCCGAGGTGCTGCTCGCCCACATGGTCAAGTTCGCCGCCGCCCTGCAGAGCCACTTTGCCGGCGCCATCGGCTGGGACGCGGTCAACCTCTTCTACGCCCCCTACCTGGAGGAGCTTTCCGACTACGAGGTCAAGCAGCTCGCCCAGATGCTGATCTACGAGTTCTCCCAGCAGGCGGTGGCCCGGGGCGGCCAGGCGATCTTCTCCGATATCAACATCTACTGGGAGGTGCCCAAGCACTTCGAGGACGTGCCCGCCATCGGACCCGGCGGCGAGTACACCGGCAAGACCTACCGCGAGTATGAGAAGCAGGCGCAGCGCTTTGCCTGGGCGCTCTTCGAGGTCTACAAGGAGGGCGACGCCGCCGGGCGGCCCTTCTTCTTCCCCAAGCCGCTGGTGCACATCACCGAGAAGTTCTTCAAGACCGAAGGCCACATGGACTTCCTCCACCACATCTGCGAGGTGGCCTCGGTGAAGGGCAACACCTACTTTGTCTTCGACCGCGGCGAGACCGCCAAAATCTCCGAGTGCTGCCGCCTCTCCTTCAAGCTGGAGGCCCAGGACATCGAGGACGCCAAGCAGCCGTGGCGGATGCGTTACTCGGCCCTGCAGAACGTCACCGTCAACCTGCCCCGCCTGGCCTACGAGGCCAAGGGCGACGACACCAAGCTCTTCAGCCTGCTCACCGAGAAGATGCGGCTGGCCGCCAAGGCGCACCAGCAGAAGCGGACCTTCATCGAGCGCTTGATGCGCCTCGGCAAGGGGGGGCCGCTGTCGCTCCTGGCCATGGATCTCGACGGCGAGCCCTACCTCAAGCTGCACCGCTGTTCCTACCTCATTGGCATGGTGGGGCTCAACGAGCTGGTCAAGGTCCACCTGGGCGAGGAACTGCATGACACCGAGCAGGCCATCAAGTTCGGCCTCAAGGTGATCGCCCACATGAACCTGGTGTGCAACAAGCTGGCCGACGCCATGGGCATGAAGTTCGTCCTCGAGCAGACCCCGGCCGAATCCACCGCCTTCCGCTTCGCCAAGCTGGATCTGGCCCACTGCGGGGGGGCGGCCGAGAAGGTGGTCCAGGGCAATCGCGATCGGGGCGAGGTCTACTACACCAACTCCACCCTCTTCAACGTGGGCGCGGACATGAGCCCCATCGCCAGGGTGGAGCGGGAGGGGCTCTTCCATCCGCTCATCGAGGCGGGCTCCATCACCCATGTCTGGCTGGGCGAATCGCAGCCGGACAAGGAGGCGCTGGCCAAGTTCGTGATCAACGTCTTCCGCCACACCCAGAACGACCAGATCGCCTTCTCGCCGGAGTTCACCGCCTGCATCGACTGCGGCAAGACCAGCCGGGGGCTCTCCGAGGCCTGCCCCTACTGCCAGTCGCAGAACGTGGATGGCATCACCCGGATCACCGGCTACTTCACCAAGATCTCCAGCTGGAACAAGGGCAAGCTGGGCGAACTGGCCGACCGCTACCGCAATCGCGACCGCTTCAACAACTGAATACGGAGGAAACGACCATGACCCTGTTCACCAAGGAGGATTGCATCCTCTGTAATCAATTGAAGCGGCAGTTCGACCTGGCGGCCATGGAGGTGCGGGTGGAGGTGCTCAACAGCCACGACGCCGAGGCTCTGGCCCACCTGGCCTGGCACGGCCTGGTGGAGCGGGCGCGCAAGTCGCTGCCCATCCTGGTGCTGGACGACTCCTCTAGCGTCCATGAGTTCCCGCACATCGAGACCCATCTTCTGGACCGGGCCGCCCGGTTTGGCCTCGACCAGCGCCAGCTGGGCACCAGCCAGGCCAATTGCGCCGGCGGCGCCTGCGCGCTCCAGTAGGCCTCGCAGTGATGCCCATGACCACGGCACAGCCCGGCCAGCCGCCCATCAAGGGGTTTCTCGAAACCTCCTTCGTGGACTGGCCGGGGACGCTGTGCGCCATCCTTTTCGTCGGGGGCTGCAACTTCCGCTGCCCCTTCTGCCATAATCATCCCCTGGTCCTCGCCCCGGAAGAACTGGACACCATTCCTTTTGCGGAGGTGCTGGCCCGCCTGAACCGGCGCAGGTATTGGCTGGAAGGCGTCTGCGTCTCCGGGGGCGAACCGACCCTCTTCCCAGGTCTCCCCGCCATGATCGCCCACCTCAAGGCAGAGGGGTGGGCGGTCAAACTTGACACCAACGGCAGCCGTCCGAAGATGCTGGCCCGCCTGCTTGACGAGGGACTCCTGGACATGGTGGCCATGGATGTCAAGGCCCCGCTGGTTCAGGCGAAGTACGACGCAGCGGCAGGCTGCGGGGTTGATCTTGCCGCCATCGAAAAAAGCATCGCCCTGATCACCGCAAGCGGCATTCCCCATGAGTTCCGCATGACCGTGGTGCCCGGCGTGCATGGCCCGGCGGAGATTTCGGACTGGGTCGGTCTTTTTGACCAGGACCGCTCCCGTATCAAGCTCCAGAATTTCAGCCCGAAGACCACCCTGGATCCACGGTTTGAAGAGGTGCCGGCCATGGCCGCCGTGGACTTTTCCCGGCTCCAGGAGCTGGTTGCGGCCCTGTAGCGCGGGCTGGTGCCGATGTTGAAAAAAAACAAACCGACCGCTTGACAAAGCAAAAGCCATATAGTAAGTAGTGGCATCTTAAATCCGTGTATAAGGTACATTCCACATATCAGTTAACTTTTTAACGCAAGGAGGAGAAAATGCCCACGCTAGAGTATAACGGTTCCAGCTTCACGGTTGACGAGGACGGCTTCCTGACCCGCGGTATGGAAGAGTGGAACGAGAACTGGGTAGAGTACGTAAAGGGCGTTGAAGGCATCACCGAGATGACCGACGAGCACCGCAAGGTTGTTGACGCTCTGCAGGAGTACTACAAGAAGAACGGTATCGCTCCGATGGTTCGTATCCTCTCCAAGACCACCGGCTTCCCGCTGAAGCGGATCTACGAGCTGTTCCCCTCCGGTCCTGGCAAGGGCGCCTGCAAGATGGCTGGCCTGCCGAAGCCGACCGGTTGCGTGTGATTTCAGCGCGTTATCGATTTTAGTCAGGATGCAAAAAGGGGGAAGGCGTGTGCCTTCCCCCTTTTTTTTTCTCGCGGATGGTTGACCGGCGGGTTCCACCATCCGACCACCCGCCAAGCCGAGAGCAAAGGAGCACAGTATGCACATCGCCATCCACGCCCAGAGAAAGCCGGGACGCATCGCCGCTATAGGTCTTTTCGCCCTGGTGATGGCGCTTCCCGTGCCAGGGGCAAAGGCTGAAACCTACCTTGGCAAGGTTTGTCTGACCAGCACCATCACTACCAGGGAAACCGGCCCGGTGACGCCGCAGGAGGTTACCGCCGAGTACGACCTGACGCACCTGGGGGGGAACTCATACGCGCTTGCAGGATACATCAACTTCGCCGATGAACCCTTCGTGACGACCGGGCATGGGATGGTCATTGGCAATGAGTTTTTCCTCAACGTCACCACCACCCAATCCCACACCGATGGCTGGCGGGACACCGGGATTAATCAGACCCGCCTGAACCTTTCCACCATGACCGGAACCTTTTACGAGATCGGTCACGACTACAGCCCCGTCAGCAGCCAGTGGGATACCCGATATACTGCCGGTACGGTGGCAGTGACCGCCTGCCCGTAAGGGAGGGAAAAGAGCACGTGGCGAGTATGGATGGCGGACCGGGGGGCGGGAGAAGTCGGCAGGAGCCGATCCCGGCAAGGAGAAGGAGCTAAAAAAGCATCTCGAGAAAGCGCTGGTGATAGGGCGCCATGTCGTGGTTGCACTCGGCGCAGTAGAAGCGGATCTCCCCCAGCACCTGAGACTCGTCACCATCTTGGGTGAAACTGCCATCGCCGTTCTGCACATAGCGGGTGGTCAGCACCACCCCGTCGGCAACTTCGAAGAAGTCGGTGTCATTGCCACAATGCGGGCAGCGGATCCGGCGGCTTTTTTGGGGGTGTTTGCGGGAACGCGGGTTGATGGCAGTTTCCATGGTTGCAATCCGGAGCGGAAGGCGGGCGGAGTCCGTTGCATCAGTCTGTCCGCAACATCCAGACGTTTGCGACGATGCAAAAGTTTTGCATAGAACCTGCCAATTTATCCTGGATATGGCCTGTTGTCAATCCTCTTTTGCCGCTCATCCGTACCGGATGGCAAAGGTGGAGGTATCGCCCTGGGGCTGCTCCTCGCTGACCTGGACGGATTCCACCTTGGCCATGGGGGAGCCGGTGTGCAGCCAGGAGACCATGGCGTCGACTTTTTCCGCCTCTCCTTCCAGCACAGCTTCCACCGAGCCGTCCGGCCGGTTGCGCACCCAGCCGCTCAACCCCAGGTGCCTTCCTTCCTGCTGGGTGTAATCCCGGAAGTAGACACCCTGCACCACGCCGCGGACCTCTGCCACCACCCGTTTTTTTGCCATGTCGTGCTCCTTGTTGTTACCCGGACTGGCCGACCAGCCGCAGAAACTCATCTTCGTTCATCAGGGCAAGACCGAGATCGCGGGCCTTGGCCAGTTTGGAGCCGGGGCTGTCGCCCAGCACCACATGGGTCACCTTGCGGCTGATCGCTGAAGCGACCTGGCCGCCCAGCATCTTCACCCGCGCCTTGGCCTCGTTGCGGGAAAGGCGGCTAAGCGAGCCGGTGAAGAGAAACAGGGTCCCCGCCAGCGGTCCGGCCCCCGCCTGGGGGGCGGTCTCCGGCGCCGGCCGCACCCCCAGCCCGTCCAGCTCGGCCAGCATGGCATGGGTGGCCGGGTCGCAAAGGGCATCGGCCAGGCTGGCGGCCATCTGTTGACCAATGCCCTCGATGGCCAGAAGGTCCTCTTCGCTGGCGGCCAGCAACCGGTCAAGGTCGCCGAAGCGTTGGGCCAGCAGCTGGGCGGTTACCTCGCCCACGTGCCGGATGCCCAGGGCGGCCAGCAGCCGCGAGAGTGGCGGGCGGCGGCTATTGGCGATAGCCTCCACCACGTTGGCCGCCGACTTCTCCCCCCAGCCCGGGAGGGGGGCCAGCTGCTCGGGTCGGAGCCGGAAGATATCCGGAATGTCCGCCACCAGCCCTGCCGCCACCAGTTGTTCCACCGCCTTTTTGCCCAGCCCTTCAATATCCAGGCCGGCCGAGCCGGCAAAATGGATGAGGGCCCGCAGCCGCTGGGCAGGGCAGAGCGGATTCGCACAGCGCCGCACCGCCTCGCCCTCGCCGCGTTCCAGCGGAAAGTCGCATTCGGGGCAGCGCTCCGGCATGAGGATGGGCTGTTCCCCGCCAGTGCGCTTCTCCCGCACCGCCATGACCACCGCCGGGATCACGTCGCCAGCCCGCTCCACCAGCACGGTGTCGCCGATCAGCAGGTCCTTGCGCCGGATCTCGTCCTCGTTGTGCAGGGTGGCCCGCCGTACCGTCACCCCGCCGATCCGGACCGGTTCCAGAATCGCCACCGGCGTGACCGCGCCGGTGCGGCCCACCTGAAACTCCACGCCGAGCAGCCGTGTGGCGTCTTGAATTGCGGGGAATTTGGCGGCCACCGCCCAGCGCGGGCTCCTGGCCTTGGCGCCCAGGCGGCGTTGCAGCTCGAAATCGTTGACCTTGACCACCATGCCGTCGATGTCGTAGGCCAGGGTGTGGCGCAGGGCGAGCAAGCGCTCGAACTCGGTCGCCACCTCGGCCATGGAGTTCCAGAGTCGTACATGGGGGTTGATCTTGAAACCCAACCCGCCCAGCCAGGCAAGTAGCGCGAACTGGTCGCGGCAGGGCAGGCCTGCGGGGTCGCTCACCCCGTAGGCATAGAAATCCAAAGGGCGGCTGGCGGTGATTTTCGGGTCGAGCTGGCGCAGGGAGCCCGCCGCGGCGTTGCGCGGATTGGCAAAGAGCGCTTCACCCGCCTCGGCCCGCTGGTCGTTGAGGGCGCGGAAGGCGGCCAACCCGATGAAAACCTCGCCGCGCACCTCGAGCCGTGGAGGAAACCCACTCCTGAGCCGCAGGGGGATGGCGGCGACGGTCTTGAGGTTGGCGGTGATCTCCTCGCCGTTCAGCCCGTCGCCGCGGGTGGAGCCGAGCACGAGCAGGCCATTCTCGTAGATCAGCTCCACGGCCAGGCCGTCCAGCTTGGGCTCGGTGACGTAGCTGAGCGGCAGGGCCTCATCCTTGAGAAAGCGCCGCAGCCGCTCCTCGAAGAGGGTCAGGTCCGCCGGGCCGAAGGCGTTCTCCAGGCTGAGCATCGGCACGCGGTGGGGCGCCGTGGCGAACTCGGCCAACGGCGGCCCACCCACCCGCTGGCTGGGCGAGTCCGGGGTCACCAGCGCCGGGAACCGTTCCTCCAGCCCGAGCAGTTCCTGAAAGAGCCGGTCGTACTCGGCGTCCGGGATCAGCGGCGCGTCCAGCGCATGGTAGCGCCAGGCATGGAGATGCAGTTCTTCCCGCAGCGCTCTGAGTCTGCGGCTGGCGGACTCCTGGTCGGTCATGGGGGAGAATCAGGACCCTGGTTTCTTGAGCAGCTTGCCGCCCTTGGCGATGTTGTCGTACTGATCCTCGTCCACGAAGATGAGGATGGCGTCCTCGGGCTTGCCGGTGACCTGGGCGATGGCCTTGGTCACCCCGGCGCACATTGCTTCCTTCTGCTCGCGGCTGAGGGTGCCGGCCAGGCGAATGTTGACGTAGGGCATGATGAAACCTCGATACGCTGCTGGTTAAAGGGAGATGGCGGCCAGGGAGGGGGGCGAGGCCCGCACTGGCGCGCATACCCACTATACAGTAGAATGGGGGAGAAAGGAAACAGGAAGGTCGCGGAGTTATTGACAGAATTGCATAAACCCACAGGGGAGGAGAAACCCATGCACCCTCTTATCCTGGTGACCAACGACGACGGCATCCATGCTCCTGGCCTGGCCGTGCTGGCCGAGGCCATGGCGAAGCTCGGCCGGGTGATGGTGGTGGCGCCGGAGCATGACAACAGCGCGGTAAGCCATGCCCTCACCATGCGGCGGCCGCTCCGGGTGCGGGAGCTGACCCCGGAACGGCTGGCGGTGGACGGCACCCCCACCGACTGCGTCACCCTGGCCATCGGCAAGCTCCTGCCGGAGCGGCCTGCCCTGGTGGTCTCCGGCATCAATCCGGGCCCCAACCTCGGCGACGATGTCAGCTACTCCGGTACCGTCTCGGCGGCGGTGGAGGGCACCATGCTGGGAGTGCCTTCCCTGGCGGTCTCCCTGGCCGGCGAGGAGCCGCATTGTTTCGAGTCCGCCGCCTTCCACGCAATCAGGCTGGCGGGGATGATCCTCGCGCATGGCCTGCCCCGGGACACCCTGCTCAACCTCAACGTGCCCAACCTCCCCGTTGCCGCGATTGCCGGCATCCGCTTTACCCGCCAGGGGAGGAGGATTTACGATGGCGCCATCCAGGAGACCTTCGACCCTTGGGGCCGGCGCCATTACTGGATAGGCGGCGGCACCCCCTGCTGGGACGAGGGGGAGGACACCGACGCCCAGGCAATCCTTGCCGGCTGCGTCTCCATCACCCCGCTGCACCTCGATCTCACCAACCACACCGCCTTGCGGACGTTGCAAGGCGAGTGGAGATCAGCCCTGGCCTGAGGAAGCGTCCGGATCCCCGGTTACGACAATGGCGTGGCCGGACATCTTCTTGGCGCGGTACATGGCCGCATCCGCCTGCTTGACCAGCCGGTCGGCATCGAGCAACTCCTCGCTGCCGGCGGCAATGCCGATACTGAGCGACACCGTGGAGCCGTGGAGGCTGGGTTCTTCCTTAAAGGCGGCGATGAGTCGGCGCGCCACCTCCTGGGCCTCGGCGGAGGTGCTGTGGGGGAGGATGATGCAGAACTCGTCGCCGCCATAGCGGGCGGCGATGTCCTCGGCCCGCACCACCCGGTGGAGGAGCTTGGCGACCGAGGTCAAGATCTCGTCGCCCCGGCGGTGCCCCTCGTTGTCGTTGACCGCCTTGAAGCCGTCCAGGTCCAGGTAGATCAGGGCCAAGGTCGATTCGGTGCGCAGGGTGCGGGCCACCTCGCGCCGTAACTCCTCATAGAAGCTGCGCTGGTTTAAAAGACCGGTGAGGCCGTCCCGGCTGGCCTGCCGCGCCAGCTGTTCGGTGCGCTGGGCCACCGTTTCCTCCAGGCTTTGCGCATACTCCTCCAGCTCCTTCTTGCCGCGGGCCACCTCGTCCAGCAGACTGTGGATGTAGGTGTCGAAGACCAGCTCCAGGTCGAAGAGCATGATCTTCTCCAGGGCCTCCATGCGGTGCTGGCAGGCGGCGCAGTCGCCGTTTGCGAGAATGGTGCCGCGCAGCAGGGTGAAGAGGTTGCGGAAGGAGGGAACATAGAGCTTGGGGGGCACGCCGATGCGCTTGTGCACCAGGCCGATGCGCAGCCGGGAGAGCACGTACTCCATGTCGTATTCGCCGTCGAACAGGGTGAGGATATAGCGGGTCATGTGGGTTCTGAGGCGGGCGAGGGTCTCGGCGTCGCCGATCAGCTGGGCGATCTCCTCCACCTCCACCTGCTTGGCGTAAAAGGAGTCCACCAAGGCTTCCACTTTGGGGGCGATCGCCTGCTTCATCGTGACGAGATCGGCCAGGTCCCGGGGGGTGATGTCGAGCAGGGCAAGGCGCCTGCGGATCTCCCTGTCGGTCATCTTGAGCTGTTCCGCGAGGTTCAGGTCGGTGAGCTTCATGGGGATCCTTGTTTTGGCTGGGCGATCGCGTTAGAGGGAACGGCCATCGTGCAGCATGACGCCAAAGGCTTCCGCCGGGATTGGCGGGCTGAACAGATATCCCTGGATCTCGCCGCAATTGCGGGCGCGCAGGAACTCGAGCTGTTCGCGGGTTTCCACCCCTTCCGCCACCACCTCCATCCCCAGGTTGTGGGCCAGGGTGAGGATGGTATTGGCGATGGCGGCGCAACTTGGATCGTCTGGCAGATCCTTGACAAAGGAGCGGTCCATCTTGATGGTGTCGAAGGGCAGCTTGCGCAGATAGTGGAGCGAGGAGTAGCCGGTGCCGAAATCGTCCAGGGCCAGGCGCACGCCCAAGGACTTGAGCTTGAGCAGGATGGCGATGGCTGCCTCCTCGTTGGCCATGACCGCGCTCTCGGTGATCTCCAGCTCCAGCCGCTCGGGGGGATAGCCAGTCTCCTTGAGGATGGCGGTGACGGTGGCGAGCAGGTCTTCCTGCATGAACTGGCGGGGAGAGAGGTTCACCGACAGGCGAAGATTGGGATCATGAGCCTGCAGCCAGGTCTTGGCATCCACGCAGGCCTGGCGGAGCACCTGTTCGCCGATGGCGACGATGAGGCCGGTTTCCTCGGCCAGGGGGATGAAGTCAAGCGGCGAGACCAGCCGGCCATCCGAGGCGCGCCAGCGCACCAGCGCCTCCATGCCGGCAACCCGGCCGGAGGCGATCTTTACCTTGGGCTGGTGGTAGACCAGGAATTCTCGGCGATCCAGGGCTTTGCGCAGGCTGTTTTCCAGGGAGAGGCGATGCACCACCTGGGCGTTCAAGGCCTTGGTGAACATCTGATAGGTATTCTTGCCTTGGGCCTTGGCCCGGTACATGGCCAGCTCGGCGTTCTTGAGCAGGCTGTCGGCGTCAGCGCCATCGTTGGGAAAGCAGGAGATGCCGATGCTCACCGTCACAACGGTTTCGTAGATCGCCAGGTTGAAGGGGCTGGAGAAGGCGGCAATGATGTTCTGCGCCACCCGCACGGCCTCGGATTCGGTGGTGGGATCGAGGAGAATGGCGAAATCGTCGCCGCCCAGCCGTGCCACGGTGGAGTCCGCGCTTACGCAGCTCTTGAGGCGGGTGGCCACCTGCTGGAGCAGGACATCGCCCACGGTATGCCCCAGGCTGTCGTTGATATGCTTGAAGTTGTCCAGATCAATGGCCAGCACCGCCACCAGTTTGGTCTGGGGATGGGCATGGCCGATGGCCACGCCGAGGCGGTCGAGCAGCAGAGTCCGGTTGGGCAAGCTGGTCAGCGCGTCATGGTTGCTCTGGAAGTGGAGCTGCTCCTCGATGCCGCGGATCTCGCTCATGTCGTGGAATACGGCCACATGATGAGTGAGCTGGCCAAAGTCATCGGTGATGGCGGTGATGGTCAGCCACTCAGGGTAGACTTCTCCGTTCTTCTTGCGGTTCCAGATCTCTCCCTCCCAGCGGCCCTTGGCAAGCAGGGTTTCCCACATGGTTTTATAGAAGGCCGCATCGTGGCGGTCCGACTTGAGGATGCTCGGGCGCTGGCCCACTGCTTCCTCCGGGCTGTAGCCGGTGATGTGGGTGAAGGCCTGGTTGACCGACTGGATGACCCCCTTGGCGTCGGTGATGGTGATTCCCTCGATGCTGCAGTCGAAAACCCGGGCGGCTAGGGCAAGCTGTTGTTCGCTCTGCTTGAGCAGGGTGATGTCCTGTACGGTGCCGAACATCCGAAGCGGCTTTCCTTCAGGGTCGAACTCCACCGCGCCCTGTTCGTGAACCACCCGGAGGATCCCGTCCTTGCGGATGATCCGGTGATCGATGCCATAGGGCGTGCGGGTGGCCAGGCACTGGTCCACCGATTCGCTGAGGCGGGCGCGGTCATCGGGATGGACATGGCTGAGGAATTGCTCATAGGTGGGGGGATGGCTGCTTCGGGCCAACCCGAAGATCCGGTACACCTCGTCGGACCAGAACAGGGTGTTCTCCTGGATATGCCAGTCCCAGTACCCGAGCTGCGCGATCTGCTGCGCCTTGCTGAGGTTGGCCTCGCTGGTGCGCAGCCGTTCCACCGCCTGGTGGCGTTCGATGAGCAAGGCCAGGGTGTTGGCGACTGTTTCGAGAAAACGTTGCACCGCCGGGCTGGCGGGATGGCCCGCCTCGGCGTAAAGCATCAGGATGCCCAGCAGCCTCTGCCCCTGCAGGAGAGGAATAATGTAGTGGGCATGATCCGGGGCATTGGGAGCGGGACAGTCGGGATGGTGGGCGGCGAAGATGAAGGAGCGTTCCTGGGCCGCCCGGCCGCACAGACACTGACCGAAGCGTACCGTGGCGCATTGGCCCCGCTGGGTATGATCCATGTCCTTCTGGGCCACCAGGCGCAGGGTGTCCGGCTCCAGGGGGTCCAGCAGAAAGATGCCTCCCTTGGCCAGCAACGGCAGCCAGGGGAGGGTGACGATGATCTCAAGGCCGCAGGCAAGCTGTGCGTTGAGGTCAGCCTCGGAGAAGCTCAATCGCAGCAGCTGTTCGATGATCGTCTGTTGTTGGCGGACCTGTTCCAACCCTTCCTGGGAGAGCTTGTGGGAGGTGATGTCGCGACCCAGCACCACCAGGCCCTTTCTTTGCCCGTTTTCATGGAAGAGGGGAATCTTGTAAAGGTCAAGAGTGGTGAAACCGCCTTCAGGTTGCGGGATGGATTCCTCGCTCCGTGCCAAGGTGCCTTTCTGCCAAGCGGTTTCATCGCTCTGCTGACAGGAGAGAAAGGCTTCACGAAAAAAAGGACTGAAAGCAGCCAGCTCAGCGTCGGTCTTGCCGCGGTAGTCCACTCCGATGAGCTGGAAGAGATCCAGATCCGCCTGGTTGGCCTCAAGCCACCTGCCTTCTCCATCCTTGAAGCAGACGATGTCCGGCATGGCGTCCAACAAGGTGCGCAGCCGGGTGGCGCTTTCTCGGAGGGAGTCCTCCGCTTCGACGGGATGGAGTTCCGCGACGAAAAGGGGGTCGGGTACTGCCTCGGAAACAGCGGCCAGTCGCAGGAGGCGAGGAGAAGCCTGTCCCGGAGGGGAGGACAGGCAGCAGGAGAAGTGCTGCTCCTCACCCTTCAGGAAGCGTGTAAGCCGATCCAGCACCGCAGCGGCCTGATCCGGAGAGGGGAGGGCGGAGCGGATCAAATCCGCCACAAGAATGCTCCCGGATTCTTCCGCCATGGGTTCCATGAGCGGTTTTACCTCCCGGCGCCACAGGGCATTGGCGTCCTTGACTCTGCCCGATCCGTCAATGAGCGCCAGCGGGAACGCGAGAAGGCGCAACAATGTGGTGAACAGGGCAGCGGGCTCCATGAAAAGGGCTCCTGGCAGGAAAGAGTAATTTTTCTTAAAAGGGTGATGGACGCACCCTTTAAAAGAGTGATACAATTGTTGTGTAATCGAAATAGGATTAAAATGGTATTGATTTGTATTATGATAAAGGGGTTCGAAAAAAAACACAACAATTTCCTGGAGGCGTTATGGGCACAACACCATTCATGTACACTGCCAATCAGTTGTTCGACTGGATTGCCGAGGGCCCCGATTTCGTTCTGCTCGACGTTCGCAACGAAAAGGACTTTGTCAACTGGAACGTGGAGGGGCCCCGTTTCTTCCCCTACATCAACATCCCCTACTTTAATTTCATGGAAGATGTGCAGGGTAGCGTCGAACGGATCCCCGCCGGGCAGAAGGTGCGCATCGTTTGCGCCAAGGAGGGCTCGGCCAAGTACGTGGCTGAGCTGCTCTGCCAGAACGGCTTTGACGATGTCGGCTATCTCCAGCAGGGCATCGTCGGCTGGGGCAACGCGCTGGTCCCCAGAAAAGTCTCCCCCGAGGGGGCGCCATACACCCTGTATCAATGCATCAGGCCAGGCAAGGCGTCGTGCAGCTACATGCTGATCGCGGGCAAGGAGGCTTTTGTCTTTGATCCGGCTCGCAACACCGCCGCCTACCAAAGCCTGGCCAAGCAACATGGCGCCACGATCACCCGTTCCTTCGAGACCCACCGCCAGGCGGACTACATCTCCGGGGGCCCTGCCCTGGCCGAGGAAACCGGCTGCGCCCTCATGGTGCCGCCGGCGGATTTTGAAGGGGCCGCCTTCCTCTGTGAACCGGTGAGTGACGGGCTGACCTTTGCCTGCGGCCAAGGCGGTCCGGAGGTGCGCGCCATCCATACCCCCGGCCATACCATGGGAAGTACGTGCTATTTGGTGGATGGCAAGTACCTCCTGAGCGGCGACACCGTCTTCATCAACACCGCCGGCCGTCCCGACCTGGGGGGGAAGTGGGAGGCGTGGGCCAGGGAACTCTACCTCACCTTGATGCTCAAGCTGCGCGAGCTTGCCGATGACATCATGGTCCTGCCCGGCCATTACACCTCCTGGACCGAGGCCAACTGTGGTCAGCTCTTTGCCGAGCGGCTTGGGCGGCTGCGGGAGACGGTGATTGCCTTCCGGCTGCCCAACGAGAAGAAGTTCGCCGAGTTCATCCAGGACAACATGCGTCCCCAGCCTGGGGTATACGCCGAGATCCGCCGGGTGAACGGTGGCTGGCTCAAGGTCTCGCCGGAAGAGGCGGACACCATGGATCTTGGCAAGAACGAGTGCGGTGCCAGCAACTACGGCAAGGTGGGGGTGAGCGCCGAGGTGCAGCGCTGCACCATTTAACGGTCTTTCAGTGTGAAACCGGACGTCCTTTGATTTCCTCGTGAGGGCGCATCGACGTGGCGATGCGCCCTCACTTTATTCTTGCCTAAATCGCGCTTTTTCCTGCATCATGCAAGAAGGACACGCCCTCCGCGTTTCGGGGCGGGATTTCGCATACATTCCAGGGGCAGAAGGGAGAGGACGGAATGGACTTCAAACAGTGGTCTTTACGTGGAAAAATAGTCCTGATAGGCGTATTGTTGCCCACGGTGCTCATCGTGGTGTTGATGCGTCTCTATGCCGCTGAGTCAAAGGAGAAAACCCTGACCGCCTTCGCGGACAAGGCACGTGGCATCTGCCTCACCGCCGAGTCCACCCGCCAGGAGATGGAGGCCAAGTGGCAGCTGGGGCTTTTCTCCGCAAGCCAGCTCCGGGAGTTTGCCGAGCAGGGGCAGCGCGACAAGGTGCTCGCGGCGGTGCCGGTGGTCTCGGCCTGGAACGCGGCCATGCGCAAGGCGCAGGAAGGCGGCTACACCTTCAAGGTCCCCAAGTTTCAGCCCAGGAATCCCAAGAACGAGCCCGACCAGCTGGAGGCCAAGGCCCTCAAGCTGATGGAAGAGAAGAATCTGGACGAGTACTATGAGATCGACCCGTCCATGAACGCAGTCCGCTATTTCCGGGCGGTGCGATTGAGCGCCACCTGCATGCTCTGTCATGGCGATCCCGCCACCTCGCAGGAACTGTGGGGCAACAGCAATGGCAACGATCCCACCGGCGGCCGCATGGAGAACTGGAAGGTGGGCGAGATCCATGGCGCCTTCGAGGTGATTCAGTCCCTGGACGCGGCGGACAAGCAGCTTGCCGCCTCGCTGGGCAAGGCCACCACCCTGGTGGTGGCTGGGCTCGTGGTGATGGCGGTGCTTTTCGCCACCCTGATCATCCGCCTGGTTTCCAATGCGGTGATCAAGCCGATCAGCCGGGTGATCGAGGATCTCTCCCGGGGAGCGGACAACCTGCTCGACGCGGCCAACCAGGTCTCCTCCTCCAGCCATGAGCTGGCGGACGGCGCCACCCGCCAGGCCGCCAGTCTGGAGGAGACCTCCTCGGCCCTGGAAGAGGTTTCTTCCATGAGCCGCCAGAATGCGGACAACGTCAATCAGACCAGCACCATGGCGGAAGACGCCAGGAAGTCGGCCGAGGTGGCTCAGGCCAGCATGCAGAAGATGGGAGAGGCGATCACCAGCATCAAGAGGTCCGCCGATCAGACCGCAGTGATCATGAAGACCATCGACGAGATTGCCTTCCAGACCAACCTGCTCGCCCTGAACGCGGCGGTAGAGGCGGCGCGGGCAGGCGAAGCCGGCGCCGGCTTTGCCGTGGTGGCGGAAGAGGTTCGCTCGCTGGCCCTGCGCAGCGCCGAGGCCGCCAAGCAGACCGCGCAGTTGATCGAGGAGTCGCAGAAGAATGCCGGCAACGGCGTGGATGCCGCCAACGAGGTCAAGGAGATCCTCTCCCAGATCGTGGACGGGGTCAACAAGGTGAGCCAGCTGGCCAGGGAGATCACCGTGGCCAGCAACGAGCAGGCCCAGGGCGTGCAGCAGATCAACTCAGCGGTTTCGGATGTGGATCAGGTGACCCAGGCCAACGCCGCTATCTCCGAGGAGGCGGCCTCGGCCAGCGAGGAGCTTTCCGGCCAGGCGAAGGAGATGAATCAATTGGTGCATGTGCTGGCTGACATTGTCGGGTTCAAGCAGGCTGGCAAGGGGCCGGCTCCGGTGCGTCCCGCCGCGGCGGGAGGCAAGGCGAAGCAACCGGCTTTGACGGCCTCCAGGAAAAGTGCGTCGCCGGCGGCCAAGGCCGGGCAGAAGCAACTGGCGGCGCCGGCCAAACCCAAGGCGGCCCCAGCGGCCAAACCCAAGGCGGCAAGCAAGCCGGCCGATGTCATACCCTTTGACGATGATGAGTTTGAAGATTTCTGATTTAGCGGGATAAGGGATGAAGCATTCGGGGCGGACCATGCGGTCCGCCCCTTTTTTTGGCGGGTATGCCGTGAACCAGGGGAAAAAGGCGATGAGCGATCCAGAGTGGGAGCAGATGCTGGCCTCGGGCATGCTGGCCGGCCAGCCGGTTCGTTTTCTGGCCGAGACCGACTCCACCAACAGCGTGGCCCTGGGCCTGGCCGCCAGCGGCGTCTCGGCGGGCACCCTGGTGGTGGCCGAGCGTCAGAGCCACGGCAGGGGACGGCTGGGTCGGGCCTGGGCGTCGCCTCCTGGCAGCGGCCTCTACTTTTCGCTGATTCTGCGGCCAGCCCTGGCATGGGCGGATTTCCCCAGGATCACCCTGGCGGCCGGGTTAGGACTCTGCCGGGCGGTGGAGGCGATTGCCGGCTGCCAGCCCGGGCTCAAGTGGCCCAACGACCTCTATCTGAACGGCCGGAAATGCGGGGGCATTCTCACCGAAACCGGGCCGCTGGCCGGCGAGGAGCGGCCGGCGGTGGTGGTGGGGGTGGGGCTCAACGTCAACACCGAGGCGGCGGCTTTTCCCGAGGCGGTGCGCGACAGGGCGATCTCCCTGCGCATGGCCACTGGCAGGCAGGAGCCGCGTGGACGGCTGCTGGCCGCGATAGTCGCCGAGGTGACCGCCAGGGTCCGGCAAATGGAGCAGGGGGAGTGGGGAGCTGTTCTGGCGGCATGGCGGCAACGGGATATCCATGCCGGCCTGGAGGTGGCCTGGGTCAACAGCAAGGGGCAGGTGGTGCGGGGAATCTCCCTGGGCCCGGATGAAGAGGGGCTCCTCCATATCCGGGACAGCCGCGGCATGGTCCACGCCGTGCTCTCCGGGGATGTGGGGCTGGCGGAGCGATGACCTCCGCCTCCCTCCTCCGCGCGGCGGAAGAAGGAGGCGGGAAATGGGGCGCGCTTACTGCTGGGCGTTCTGGTTCTGCGCCTGCTGGCGCTTGGCGTTCTCGTACATGGCCAGGAAATTGATAGGCTCCAGGAGGAAGGGGATGAAGCCGCCGTCCACCGAGGCCTGGCTGACGATCTGCCGGGTGAAGGGGAAGAGGAGGGTCGCGCACTCCACCGAGAGCACCGGGGCGATGTGCTCCTCCGGGATGTTCTTGAGCAGGAAGACGCCGGCGTGCTCGATCTCCACGATGAAGAGGGTCTTGTCGTTCTGGCTGTTCTTGACCTTGGCGGTGATGGCCAGGGTCACCTCGTAGTGATCCGGGGTATCGATCCGGCGGTGCTTGAGGGCCAGGTTCAACTCCACCTGCGGCTCGCCCTTCTCCAGGTAGATGTCCGGCGAGTTGGGATTTTCAAAGCTCAGATCCTTCACATACATCTTCTGCAGCCGAAAGATCGGGGCGTTCTGGGCGGTTTCCGTATTCTGGTCAGACATGCGTGGTGTTCCTCTGTTGAGTTGCTGAGTTCGAGACGGCCGCCTCCGGCCATCGCTGCATCCATTCTTTATACCGTACTAGCCTGATATATCAAGATTTCTTTGCCTTGACGCGGCCAAGAATCTCCGCCAGGAACCTGCCGGTGTGCGAGCGCGACTCCCTGGCCACTTCCTCCGGCGTGCCGGCGGCCACCACCTCGCCGCCGGCGTCGCCGCCTTCAGGCCCCATGTCCACCAGATAATCAGCGGTCTTGATCACATCGAGGTTGTGCTCGATGATCACCACGGTGTTGCCGTTCTCCACCAGCCGGTCGAGCACGTGGAGCAGGTGGCGGATGTCTGCCGGGTGCAGGCCGGTGGTGGGCTCGTCCAGGATGTAGAGGGTGCGGCCGGTGCCCCGGCGGGAGAGCTCGCGGGAGAGCTTGATCCGCTGCGCCTCGCCGCCAGACAGGGTCACCGAGGACTGGCCCAGGCTGATGTAGCCCAGGCCCACCTCGCTGAGTGTGGCGAGCTTCGACTTCACCTGCGGCACCTTATCGAAGAAGGCCAGCGCCTCCTCCACCTGCATGGCGAGCACCTCGGCGATGTTCTTGCCCCGGTAGGCGATCTCCAGGGTGTCGTGGTTGTAGCGCTTGCCGTTGCAGGTCTCACAGGTGATGTACATGTCGGGCAGGAAGTGCATGGCGATCTTGATCACCCCCTCGCCCTCGCATGCCTCGCAGCGGCCGCCCTTGAGGTTGAAGCTGAAGCGGCCCGGCTGGTAGCCGCGGGCCCGCGCCTCGGGCAGCCTCGCAAAGAGCTCGCGCACCGGGGTGAGCACCCCGGTGTAGGTGGCCGGATTGGAGCGGGGTGTGCGGCCGATGGGGCTCTGATCGATGTCGATCACCTTGTCGATCCGGTCCAGACCGTCGATGGCAAGGCCGCCGAGAGGCCGATGGCCCTGAAGCAGGGCGCTGGCGCCGCTGAGCAGGGTCTCCATCACCAGCGAACTCTTGCCCGAGCCGGAGACGCCGGTGACGCAGGTCATCACCCCCAGGGGAATCCGGACGGTGAGGCCGCGCAGGTTGTTGGCCGTGGCGCCCCGGATGGTGAGCCAGCCATCCTTGCCCGCTGGCTTGCGCCGCTTTCTGGGCACCGGGATGGCGAGCCTGCCGGAGAGGTAGCCGCCGGTTATCGAATCCTCATGGTGCAGCAAGCCGGCCACGTCGCCGTTGTAGACCACCTCGCCGCCGTGGATGCCCGCCCCTGGTCCCATGTCCAGCACGTGGTCCGCGGCCCGGATGGTGTCCTCGTCGTGCTCCACCACGATCACGGTGTTGCCCAGATCCCGCAGTCGGGTGAGGGTGTTGATCAGCCGCTGGTTGTCCCGCTGGTGCAGGCCGATGCTCGGCTCGTCCAGGATGTAGAGCACCCCGGCCAGCCGCGAGCCGATCTGGGAGGCGAGCCTGATCCGCTGCGCCTCGCCGCCGGAGAGGCTTCCGGCCCGGCGGTCCAGGGAGATATAGCCCAGGCCCACGTCGTTGAGGAAGGTGAGCCGGTCGATGATCTCCTTGATGATCCGCTCGGCGATGAAGAGCTCCTGGTCGCTGAAGGCGAGGCTGGGCAACAGCGAAAGCAGCCGGCCGATGCTCTGGCTCGAAAGGCTGTGGATGTTCCACTCGCCGATCCGCACCGCCAGGGCCTCTGGCTTGAGCCGGGCGCCGTGGCAGGCCGGGCAGAGCTGCTCGTTCATGTACTGCTCCAGCTCTTCCCGCACCGCGCCGGAGGTGGTTTCCAGATAGCGGCGGGCCAGTTGGGGCAGCACCCCCTCGAAGGGCTTGCGGTGGGTGTGGTGGCGGTGGAAGCGGACGTAATCGAAGGCGATCACCTCATCGCCGCTGCCCTGGAGGATCACCTCCCGCGCCCGTTTGGGCAGCTTGGCGAAGGGGGTGTCCAGATCGAAATGGTACCTGTCCGCCAAGCCCTGCAGGAGTTCCTTGAGGTAGGTGGAAGGCGAATCGGTGTTCCACGGCGCCACCGCTCCCTGGCTCAGGCTGAGCCGCTGGTCCGGCACCACAAGGTCGGGGTCGAAGAACTGCTTCACCCCCAGCCCCCCGCACTCCGGGCAGGCGCCCTTGGGGTTGTTGAAGGAGAACAGCTGGGTGCTTGGCTCGGCAAGACTCCTGCCGCAACGAACGCAGGCGGCCCGCTCGCTGAACAGGATCTCCTGGCCGCTCTCCGGCAGCTGCGCCAGTAGAAGCCCCTCGGAGAGGCGTACCGCGGTGGCCACCGAGTCGGAGAGGCGGCGGGCCACCCCCTCCTTGATCACCAGCCGGTCCACCATCGCCTCGATGGTATGGCGCTTGGTCTTCTCAAGAACGATCTCTTCCTCCAGGCCGCGCACCGTCCCGTCGATCCGGGCCCGCACGAATCCGTCCTTGCGGAGTTTTTGCAGCACCGCCAGGTGTTCGCCTTTCTTGGCGTCGACAAGGGGGGCAAGGAGCACCACCTTGCTGCCCTCGGGCAGGGCAATGAGGCCGGCCACCATCTCCTGCACCGAGCTTGGCCGGATCGCCTCGCCGCACTCCGGGCAATGGGGCCGGCCCACCCGGGCAAAGAGGAGGCGAAGGTGGTCGTGGATCTCGGTGATGGTGCCCACGGTGGAGCGGGGATTGCGGCTGGTGGTGCGCTGCTCGATGGAGACCGCCGGACTGAGCCCCTCCAGGGAGTCCACCTCTGGCTTCTCCATCTGGCCCAGGAACTGGCGGGCATAGGTGGAAAGCGACTCCACGTAGCGGCGTTGCCCCTCGGCATAGAGGGTGTCGAAGGCCAGCGACGACTTGCCCGAACCAGAAAGGCCGGTGAAGACCACCAGGCTGTTTCTGGGCAGGTCGACGCTCAGGTTCTTGAGGTTGTGCATCCGGGCGCCCCGGATGGAGATCTGTTTCGGTTCCATTGCCAAAGTTTAAGTACGACCGGGAGAAATTGCACGGCTCATTTCGTTTTTTCCAGCCTGGCGGCGAAGAATCCATCCAGCCCCTGCTCCGGCGAGGTGCGCAGGAAGCCCTTTGGGTCGACCAGGGAGCGGGCCGAGGCGGGGAGGTGTTCCTGGGCGGGGGAAAGAAGGAAATTCTGGTGGTCGGCCAGAAAGGCCTCGATCACCGCATCGTTCTCCAGTGGATCGATGCTGCAGGTGGCGTAGACCAGCACCCCCCCCGGCCTCACCAGTCCGGCGGCGGCGGCGATCAACTCTCGTTGGCGGGCTTGGTAGCGGCCAAGCTCGTCCAGGCTCCGCTCCCAGCGGATATCCGGCTGACGCCGGATAACCCCCAGGCCGGAACAGGGGGCATCCACCAGCACCGCGTCGTAGAGTGGTGGATTGGTTTGGACAAACGCCGCCAGCTCACCCTGGAAGGTTTCCATCGGCGGTAGTCCCGCCCGGTGCAGATTTTCGGCAAGCAACCCCAGGCGGCGGAGGTTGGGCTCTACCGCGGTCAGGCGTGCGGAGGGAGCAAGCAGCGCGGCCCACTGCACGGTCTTGCCGCCAAGGCCGGCACAGGCATCCAGGCCCCGCCCTTCCTCGGGCAATGCACCGAGCAGGGGCACCACCAGCTGGGCTGCTTCGTCCTGCACCTGGAAGAGGCCTTCGTGGTAGCCAGGCAACGAGGCCACCGGTCCACGCCAGCCTTCAATCCGAACCGCTGCCGGCGCGTAACGCCCTGGCTCGGCGGTTGCGAGGCCAGCCTCCGTCAACTGGGAGATAAAGGCGGCCACCGGCGATTTGTCGGGCTCGATCCTTACCACCAGCGGCGGTTCTTGGTTGTTTGCCCAGCAGATCGCGTTGGTGCGCGCCGGGCCGAACAGCTCATGCCAGCGCGCCACCAGCCAGGCTGGATGGCTTGCCAGCGCGGCGGCGGCATCCGGCGGAGCGAAGCGGGAACTGGCTCGGGCTGCCGCGCGCAGCACGCCATTGACAAAGCCGACGAGCCATTTGGGTTGGCCCGCCTGCCGAAGCGCCTGCACGGTTTCGTTGATGGCTGCGGCCGGCGGCACCCGTTCCAGACAAAAGAGCTGGAAGAGCCCGACACGCAGGGCGGCGCGGGTGAGCGGCTTCATCTTGGCCAGCGGGTGGCTGGCCAACTCGCCGAGCACCTGATCCAGCCACCCCTGCCAGCGCATCACCCCATAGGCCAAGGCCATGGCCAGCTGGCGGTCGCGGGGGTCCGCAAGCTGGCTGGCGCAGCAGGCCTCTTCCAGGACCCGGTCGAGGGGGGCATGACTTTTTTCCCGGGCCAGGAGCACTTCCATGGCAAGGGCGCGGGGGCTCTTCATCGGAGGGCCACCACGGTGGCGAAGCGGCCGGTGATCTTTTCGCGGCGATGTGAGAAGTAGTCCGGGCTGCACTTGGTGCAGACGGAGGCGATCTGGATGTTTTCGGGAAGCAGGCCGGCGGCGGTGAGCTGGTCCCGGCTGATTGACCAGAAATCGAAATGGTTGGCGCGTATCTGATAGCGGTGGAAGTGGGGTGGCAGTTCCTCGCGGAAGTTCACGAACTCGGCGCAGCAAGGTCCTAGGGAAGGGCTGATGGCGGCGAGCAGATCGGCGGGGCGGCTGCCAAAGGCCTCGCTCATGGCCGTCACGGTCGTGCCGATGATGTTGGCCACGCTTCCCCGCCACCCGGCGTGCAGATTGCCGATGGCGTGCTGTCTTGGGTCATGGAGCACGACCGCCTGGCAGTCGGCCTGCTGGATCATCAACCCCAGTCCCGGCAAAGCGGTGACAAGGGCGTCATAGCCTTCATGCTCCAGGTCGGAGGCCGGCATATCCTCGATCAGCAGAACCCTGTCGCCATGCACCTGCCGCGCCGAGACAAGGCGCTTGACGCCGAGGTGCTCCTTGATCCGCCAGCGGTTGGCGGAAACCGCCGAAGCGTCATCACCCACATGCAGCCCGACATTGAGGGAATGATAGGGCGCCAGGCTTACTCCGCCATGGCGGGAGAAGGAAGCGGCATGGCAGTGCTCGGTCTGAGAGAGGAGCGGCAGCAACACGGGGGATGATCTCATTTTCGATGCGGACTGAAAAAGAAAGGGGAAGGGCTCGCGCCCTTCCCCTTGTGCATGACACAACTGCTACGAAAAGACTACGACACTGTCGGCTTAGAAGTAAGCCTCGAAGGTGGCGTATACCTGATCGGCACTCTCAACCGGAGGGGCCATCTGGGCGTTCATCATGGAATTGCCAACTTCGTCAATGTCAACCGGCGCCATGTTCCAGTCTCCGCTGCCGGTGTAGTTGTAGTCGTAGTGCTGATAGCCAAGGCGGATGAAGGCCTTGCCGAACTTGGAGATGGCCTCGCCACCGGGTATGTCGTAGATGCCGTATACTTCGTAGACATTACCACGGGTGGCCAGCTTGGAAGCATATAGATCGTCATGACCTGGGGTCATGCCGATCCAGTACTCGGAGCCATGGTTGTACTCGGCGCCGATCTTGAAGGGCTGGTTGGGGATGTCGTAGCGTACACCAACATGGATGGCATATCCGTTTTCGTTACTGGTATTTGTCGCGGTGAGCGTATTGAACATACCATCGTCGTCCGGCTGGGTCTGACTCCACCCGAGCGAAGCGAAGTAGTTCAGATCCTGATACTTGTCCATGTACACGCCGCTGGTGTGGAGAAGGTTGCCGATATTATTACGAGGACCCATCATGGAGCTATAGAACTGTCCCATCGCGTCGTAGGTGTCGCTGGTGGGATAGTTGAAGACATTAAAGGCCATGAAGGACTGGATGTAAGCAAAGCGGTTGCCTTTCTTGTAGATATCCCAGCTCACGCCAGCAAAATCGGTATCATCGATGTTGTTGGCGTTATCCTCGACCAAACCATCCTCAAAGCCACGGCCCCAGCAGACCCGGACCCGACCCGGCATGTTGTCCACGCCGAACAGGTTGTTGTAGGCGTATCCCACGGAAACGCCGTCAAATGGCCAATCCATGTAAGCGGTCGGGGTGGCCATCCGGTCGTCGTTGTTCATGCGCAGGTGGTTGGGCGGACCGTCGGTGGTGGGACGCCGGCCAACGGAGAACCATACCGGGGTCTCGCCGATGTTGTTCCAGTTGACAAAGGCACGGTCAACCCGAAGGATGCTGTCGTTGGGTTGACGAGAGGCGTTGCCATCCATGAGCATGGTTGTCATTCCGCCGAGACCGTCAGCTGGATTGTCCTGATGGCCCCAGGCTTTATACATGGCGACCCGGCCCTTGAACTCCACGTTTTCCAGAGCCTTGGCGCGCATCTCCATGCGGAAACGGTTGGTGAAAAGAGTGTCGTTGTCATAGGTGCCGGCAGGCATATATGCTGCTGCAGCCGGGCCGGCAGTGAAGCCTGGATTCTGAATCATCGCACCTGCCGCATTCGGAACGAACATCGGATAGAAGGCTTTAGTGTCCGCAGAGTAGAAATCGCCGCGGGCGCGGAAGTCGCCGTTCAGCTTGATGCGGGAGGCCAGATCCCACTCACCGGCCCGCTCGTCGAGGCTGGAGTGCTTCGCCTTCTGATCCTTGTCCATATCCGCCAGCTGCGCCTTCAGCTTCTGGAGCTGCTTGGTCAGATCGTCAACCTGGGACTGCATGTCATGCTTGCTGGCAGCCGCGCCAGCGGAAGCCATGGCAGGCAGGGCAAGCAGACCAGCCAGTGCCAACACAGAAATTTTCTTTACCATCCCACTTTCTCCTTAAAGATGAAAATTGGTAACCGAGGCCACTCGCGTGGCCTTTCCACGGGAGGCATGCGACGTCTCCATGCCTCACACCTTGAGCGACACCATATCTATGGTGTCGCAAGTCTGTATAACACTCTCTGTTGTGGCTCCCGCTTTTGTTCAGGCTTTATGCGGACTGGAGCCATTTCTACCCTTTAATAACAAGGAATTATACGTTGTTACCGCACTCTGCCGCTCTTGTCAAAATAAAAAGTAAAAAAACTTGAACGAATGTGAAATTTTTTTACCGCCATTCCGCTATTGTATTTCCCAGCCCCGCAGGGAAGGTGCGGGGCTGGGAAATACAAAACCCCGAACCTCCATGCGGAAGCCCGGGGTTTTGAAACAGCGCAACAGAGAGCGAAGGACTACATCATGCCGCCCATGCCGCCCATGCCGCCCATGCCGCCCGGCGGCATGCCACCGCCGGCCGCCTTCTCCTCCGGGTGTTCGGCGATCATGCACTCGGTGGTGAGGAGCAGACCGGAAACGCTGGCCGCGTTCTGCAGCGCGAAGCGGGTCACCTTGGCCGGGTCGATGACGCCGGCCTCCAGCAGATCCTCGAACTTCTCGGAATCGGCGTTGAAGCCCTTGGCGCCCTTCATGTTCTTGACGTGCTCGACAATCACCGAACCCTCCAGGCCGGCGTTGTTGGCGATCTGGCGAACCGGCTCCTCAAGGGCGCGGGCGACGATCTGCTTGCCAAGCTCAAGGTCCGGGGAGAGCTTGAGGTTCTTGAGCGCGGGCAGGCAGCGCAGGTAGGCGACGCCGCCGCCAGGCACGATGCCTTCCTCCACCGCGGCGCGGGTGGCGTTCAAGGCGTCCTCGACGCGGGCCTTCTTCTCCTTCATCTCCACCTCGGTGGCCGCGCCAACCTTGATGACCGCCACGCCGCCGATCAGCTTGGCCAAGCGCTCCTGGAGCTTCTCGCGGTCATAGTCGGAGGTGGAGGCCTCGATCTGGGCGCGGATCTGCTTGACCCGGCCTTCCAGCGTGGACTTGTCGCCGGAGCCGTCCACGATGGTGGTGTTGTCCTTGTCCATGACGATGCGCTTGCAGGTGCCGAGATCGTTCAAAGTAACGTTCTCAAGCTTGATGCCGAGATCCTCGGTGATCACCTGTCCGCCGGTGAGGATGGCGATATCCTCGAGCATCGCCTTGCGGCGGTCGCCGAAGCCCGGGGCCTTGACGGCGGCCACGTTCAGGATGCCGCGCAGCTTGTTGACCACCAGGGTGGCCAGCGCCTCGCCGTCCACATCCTCGGCGATGATGACCAGGGGCCGGCCCATCTTGGCGATCTGCTCGAGGATGGGGAGCAGATCCTTCATGTTGCTGATCTTCTTCTCGTTGAGCAGGATGTAGGGCTCGTCCAGGTTGACCTCCATCTTCTCCGCGTCGGTGACGAAGTAGGGGGAGAGGTAGCCACGGTCGAACTGCATGCCTTCCACCACGTCCAGGGAGGTTTCCATGGACTTGGCCTCTTCCACGGTGATCACCCCTTCCTTGCCAACCTTGTCCATGGCCTCGGCGATGATGTTGCCGATGGTGGCGTCGTTGTTGGCGGAGATGGTGCCGACCTGGGCGATCTCCTTCTGCTCCTTGGTGGGCTTGGCGATGTTCTTCAGCTCGGCCACCACGGCGCCAACGGCGGCGTCGATGCCGCGCTTGATGTCCATGGGGTTGTTGCCCGCGGCCACCAGCTTGGAGCCCTCGGCGTAGATGGCCTGGGCCAGGATGGTGGCGGTGGTGGTGCCGTCGCCGGCCACATCAGAGGTCTTGGAGGCAACCTCCTTGACCATCTGGGCGCCCATGTTCTCGAACTTGTCCTTGATCTCGATCTCCTTGGCCACGGAGACGCCGTCCTTGGTGATGACCGGCGCGCCGAAGGATTTCTCGATCAGCACGTTGCGGCCCTTGGGGCCGAGGGTGACCTTGACCGCGTTGGCCAGGGTGTTGACGCCGTTCAAAATGGATTCACGGGCCTTGACGCCGTACTTGATATCTTTTGCAGACATGATGACAGTTCTCCTTTCCGTCTAACGAATCAGAATTATGTTTATCAGCCTTCCACCACGCCCAGGACGTCGTCCTCGCGCATGATCAGGTAGTCGGTGCCATCGATCTTCACGTCGGTGCCGCCGTACTTGGAGAAGAGGACCCGGTCGCCGGCCTTGAGCTCCATCTTGACCCGCTCGCCCTTGTCGTTGAGACGGCCGTTGCCCACCGCGACCACCTTGCCCTCGGCCGGCTTCTCCTTGGCGCTGTCGGGGATGATGATGCCACCGCGGGTTTTCTCCTCCTCCTCCAGTCGCTTGACCAGGATACGATCATTCAACGGACGAATGTTCATGTTGCAGTGCCTCCATTTAAGGTTTGGTTGAATTTGTGGCGGTCTTGTGGAATCGGCCAGCCGTGCAGGGTCTGTGCCCGGCGCCAAAGCGGCCGGCCCCATTCCAGAAAGACCTCGGTTGTTTCGATTCCGGAAGGCGGCAAGAGGCGCCGCCAAATCAAAGGGGCAGGAAAGACCGCTTGCGGCGGCGCCTTCCTGCCTCGTGGGTCAGACAGTATGTCTTGGGTTTTGAAAAATCAAGCAGGGGAGGTAATTTTTTTTGTGTTGAAATAACAACAAATTACGAGAATGCCCCGTTCTTGGAAGGCTGATTACAGCCGCACCACCCAGCCATGGGGATCGGGCTTGCGGCCATACTGAATGTCCTGGATCTCATCAAAGAGCCGCTGGGAAAGTGGACCGGTCTTGCCGCCGTTGATCAGGCAATCCTTGCCCTGGTAGTGCAGGGAGCCCACCGGCGAGATCACCGCCGCGGTGCCGGTGCCGAAAGCCTCCTTGAGATCGCCCCGGTTGCCGGCCGCCAGGAGCTCGTCGATGGTGATCGGCCGCTCCGTGACAGGATAGCCCCAGTCCCTGATCAGCTGCAACACCGAATCGCGGGTGATGCCGGGCAGGATGCTGCCGGCCAGCGGCGGGGTGACCACCTCGTCGCCGATGACGAAGAAGATGTTCATGGTGCCGACCTCCTCGACATAACGCCGTTCGCAGGCATCGAGCCACAGCACCTGGGTGAATCCTTTCTTCTTGGCCTCTTCCGCCGCCTTGATGCTGGCGGCATAGTTGCCGGCGGCCTTGGCCGCGCCCACCCCGCCGGGCACCGCCCGGACATAGGTGTCGGTGACATAGATGCTCACCGGGTTGAACCCCTCCGGGTAGTAGGCGCCAACCGGGCTCAGGATGACGAAGAAGAGGTACTCCTTGGCGGGACGAACGCCCAGGGCGGCCTCGGTGGCGATCATGGTGGGACGGATGTAGAGAGTGGCGCCATGCGCGGAGGGAATCCACTCCTGATCAAGCTGGAGCAACTGCTTGAGCGCCTCGAACGCCTCGGCTACCGGCAGCTGCGGCATGCAGAGCCGCTCGGCCGAGCGGTTCATCCGCTCCAGGTTGGCGGTGGGCCTGAAGAGGTAGATGCCGCCACCTTCGCCGCGGTAGGCCTTCATGCCTTCGAAGATGGCCTGGCCATAGTGGAGGGACATGGCGGCCGGGTCCAGGCGGAAGTCCTGGTAGGGCTGGATGGCGGCGTCATGCCACCCTCTGCCCTCGGTGTAGCGGATGACCAGCATGTGGTCGGTGAAGTATCTGCCAAAGCCGAGGGCGCTCTCGTCCGGCTTCGGTTTGTTTGCCGTGGTTTTTTCCAGTCGAAGATCCATCCCGATGTCCTCTGGGCGGGGCTTGCCGCGGGTGGCCGGGGGGCACTGGCGTGGTTCCGGCGAAGGGGGAAATGGTCGGGGCGAGAGGATTCGAACCTCCGGCCTCCTGCTCCCAAGGCAGGCGCGCTAACCAGACTGCGCTACGCCCCGACGATGATCAAGCGGATTGTTTAGCATTCCCGGGAGGTGGCGGTCAAGGGAAATTGTTTTCAAGGCCCGCGGCTTTTGTCAGCAAAAATGTTGACGCCAACCGGCGCCCCTGCTATAGTGCAGCCCGTTTGGCTCCAAACCGATCCCGGGTAGCTCAGTCGGTAGAGCAGGTGACTGTTAATCACCCTGTCGGGGGTTCGAATCCCTCCCCGGGAGCCAAAAAAATAGAGCCCAGGTGGCTTATCCGATACAGCCCTCGCAGATATTCTGCGGGGGCTTTTTTATTGCGTGGTTTTGTGCAATGCCCGGCAAGGAAGGTGAATCACAGCGCTTCTTGCGGCGGCATGGGCGGCGCATCCCAACTTTTCCCTTGGAGCAGCGGGAAAAATTCTCGGTCGGATTCCAACATGTGGCGTTGCACCATATCGTAGGCCAGAAACTGGAAGATATCCCCGATTGTTACCGTGGAGGCCTTGAAGGCCAGGGAAAGTTCCAGACCCCTGGCCAGCAATTTGGCATGCTCTTCCAGGTGTCGCCCTATTCCGGCAAAGCCTGCCTCTTCAATGATTGACTCCTCGTCGCGGAAATGCTGGCTGACTTCATCCAGCAGGCGAGTAATGATCGGTTCGATCTCGGTGATGGGACGATCGGAAAGAACTGCTTTGAGGAGTTCATTGGCCAGGAGGAAAAGGGACTGGTGCTGGGAGTCGAGCACGGGGTGGCCGCAGCAGAAGCTCCCGTGCCAGGTGAGCTGTACAAGGCGGGCGTGGACCGCTTCCTTGGCCACGGCGGGGGCAACCGCCGCTACCTGATTGCGGCCAGCGCTTTTGGCTCGGTAGAGTTGCGCGTCCACCGTGGTCACCAGATCCAAAGCCGATCCGTCAGGGGTACAGCGCTCGGTCACCACCCCGAGGCTGGCGGTGACCCATTCCGCTATGTTCGAACCTTGGTGGGGGATGGCGAGGGCGAGGATGTCGCGCCGGATCTTCTCGGCAATGACCGTCGCTCCCCTGCCGTCGGTTTCGGGCAGGATGCAGGCGAATTCCTCCCCGCCATACCGGGCCACCAGATCGGGGGGGCGGGTAACGCAGCCGTTCATCGCCTGGGCGACCTGTTGCAGGCATTCATCCCCTTTGACGTGGCCGTAACAGTCGTTGAATGACTTGAAGTAGTCGATGTCCAAGAGAATCAGGGAGAGGGGGGCTCCCGATCGGGCATGCCTTGCATACTCTCTTGCCAGCGTTTCGTCGAAAAGCCTGCGATTGGCTATTCCCGTCAATCCGTCTGTATTGCTCAGGGCTTCCAGTTTGCGGTTGGATTCCTGCAGCGCCTCCTCCGCCTGTTTGCGTTCGGTTATCTCCTGAAAGCTTTCCACGCAGCCGATCACCGTGCCGCTGGCGTCGAGTAGAGGTTTGGCGGTGATGATAAAGTGGCGGGATGCGCCTTCACGTTCCTTGATTGATTCATAGGTGTATGTTTCTGCGCCGTTCACGATTCTGGTGAGTGGACATTGCGGCGTGTGGCATGATGCACCGGGCCGGTGTTCGTGGCACTTGATGCTTTTGTGGCCCGGGGGGAGGGGGCCGAATTTCGCCCAGTACGCCTCATTGGCCATCAGGATATGGTGGCTGGTGTTGGTGACGCTGGTGGGAACGGGGCTGTTGAAGGTGGCGTCGAACAAGCGCTGTTTCCGTTCGTAGAGGGCCATGCCGATGAGGATGAAGAGCAGGCCGATGAACGCCACCGAGCCATAGCCGACAATGAGTTGCAGATGTCCATGGGAGGCATAGGGCACCGAGACGCTCAGGCCGCCTCGAATTTCGCCTAGCTTAAAGTCGTGCTGGGCATGGCACTGCAGGCACTCGCGATCCACTCGCAAGGGAGCCATGTAACGAAACCAGCTCCTCTCGCCGTCATGAAAGAATTCACCCTGCTCGGAGACTCCCTGTTCGAAGGATCGGAGCCACGGTTCCTCCCAGGCCATCGCCCGGTTTTCCGGGCGAATCGGCTTGAGGCTGGTGAGGTGGAACTGGATGCCGTTGATGTTTTCTTGGGAGAGTTCCGCCATCTGGCGGGTCATGTAAGCGGGATTGACCTTGGTCAGCGCGATGCCGTTGTCCGCGGTCAGATCGCGGTTGGGGCCAGTCAGATACTCATTGGGCGGGGTCGCATTGGTAATCGGCACATACACCCCGCCGTGCAAGGCGTTCCATTTGCGGCTGACCAGAATTTGCTGGAATATGGCCTTGGCGGTGAGCAGGGCCTTCTGGTGCTCATCTCGCCTGGTATTCATCTCGAACCAGTATGAGAAGCCTCCCAGCAGGGAAAGCCAGGCAACCATGATAAGCACTTTGATCTTGGGCAGACGGCCTTGCATGGGTACTCCGCGTTGCAGTTCGAGGGGGAGCCGGCTGGCGGCTTTCTCCGGAAGAGTGGCCACTGCTCAGGAGCCGTGGGGCTGAACTTCTTATATTGTATGTCAGCGCGGGGAGAGAGGTGCAAATAAAAAAAGGGTTTACGGCCAGAAAGCCGTAAACCCTTGGAGCGAGTGGTGCCGGGACCAGGACTTGAACCAGGGACACTCGGATTTTCAGTCCGATGCTCTACCAACTGAGCTATCCCGGCGAAAAGCAGTCCTCCATATATTGGAATCTCCCCGGGTTGTCAAGTCTTTTGATTGGTGGCCTCGTGGGCGGTCTGGCGGGTCATGGCCGGGCCAATGGCAGGCCGGCGGCCTTCCAGGCGGCAATGCCGCCGTCGAGATTGTAGATCTCCGGGTAGCCGCCCCGGCTGGCGAAATAGCGGCCCACCGCGTAGCTGCGGCCGCCCACCGCGCAGATCAGCAGCAGCGGCCGTCCGGGGGGCAGGGAGGCCTTGCCCTTGGCGATCTCCGTAAAAGGGATCAGTTGCGAGCCGGGGATGGAGCCGAGCCAGAGCTCGTCCGGTCCCCGAACATCGATGAGCAGCAGCTCTTTATTGGTCCCCATAAGCGCCTTGGCCTCCTGGGGGGAGAGGGAGCGGAAGACCGTCTCCTGCTGGCCGGTGGCGGAGCCGGCTTGGGAGGTTTGGCTGGGAGGGGGATCGCCGCACCCGGGCAGAAGGAGCAGGGGCGCGACAAGCGCGAGACACAGGGCGAAAGAGGGTTTCATGGGGAACTCTCAGGCAGTACGGGCGGCATCAGTTGCTGGCGCTGATCTGGTCCAGGGCGTTCAGGCAGGCAACGATCTCCGCCTCGGTGGTGAAGTAGCCCGGAGAAAGGCGGAGAGTGCCGTCCGGGAAGGTATGGATGGTGCGATGGGCAGCCGGGGCGCAGAGTAGTCCCGCCCTGGCCATGATGGCGTGCTGGCGGTCCAGCTGGTGGGCAAGCTCGGCCACGCTCTTCTTGGCCAGGCGTAGCGAGACGATGGAGCCCCGGCCTGAGCCGGCGGAGGGGCCGAAAACGGTGACGCCCTTGATCTGGGCCAGACCGTCGAGCAGCTGGGTGGTCAACCGTTCCTCATGGCGCCGGATGGTCTCGCGGCCGGTGGCCTCGATGAAGCGCAGCCCGGCGGCCAGCCCGGCGATTCCCAGGGTGTTGGGGGTGCCTGCCTCGAAGCAGTCCGGGGCGAGCTGGGGCTGTTCCTCATACTCCGAGTTGCTGCCGGTCCCTCCCATCTTGAGCGGCGGCAGCAGCAGCCCTTCCCGGAGGATGAAGCCGCCGGTACCGGTGGGGCCGAAGAGCGACTTGTGGCCGGTAAAGGCGAGGAAGTCGATGCGCATGGCTTCCACGTCGATGGGAAAGACTCCGGCCGACTGGGCGGCGTCCACCATCAGCAGCGCGTTGCCCTTGCGGCTGCCGATGGCGGCCAGGTCGGCCAGGCTGCCGGTGACGTTGGAGAGGTGGTTGATGACCAGCAGGCGGGTGTTGGGGGTGAGCAGCCTGGGGATGTCATCGGGATTGATCTCGCCGGCGGAACTGGTGGGGAGAAAGTCGAGCACCACCCCCCGTTTCTGCTGGAGAAAGCGGAGAGGCCGCATCACCGAGTTGTGCTCGATCCCCGTGGTGAGGACATGGTCGCCTGGCTTGAGCAGCCCCAGGATCCCGACGTTGAGCGACTCGGTGACGTTGCTGGTGAAGGCGACCCGGCTGGAGTCGGAGCAGCCGAACAGGCGGGCCACCGCCTCCCTGGCCTCGAAGATCACCCGGCTTGCCTCCAGCGAGAAGCGATGCGCCGAGCGGCCAGGGCTCAGGGAGATCTCGCCGAGCAGCCTGTGCATGACCTCGCCCACCTCCGGCGGCTTGGGGAAGGAGGTGGCGGCGTTGTCCAGGTAGATGAGGGCAGGGGCGTTCATGGGATTGGGGTCGCCTAGCAGGGGTTGATCACCTTGGTCGCCTTGTTCATGGCGTCCAGGATGTCGAACATGTTGGTGACCTCGCCCACCAGCAGGCTCTCCTTGAGGTGGAGGAAATCGAGGCAGGTGCCGCAGGAGAAGATCCCCACCTCCATGGAGGCCAGCTCGCGCAAAGGCGCGATGAGATCCGAGTCGGTGGCGGTGAGGCGGACGCCGGTATTATAAAAGTAGATCCTGCTCGGCAGCGGGGCGGCGCTCTTGATGGTCTTGATGAAGGCCCGCATCAGAACGCCGCCCAAAGCATCGTCGCCGCGGCCCAGGGTGTCGGAGGAGATCACATGGATGATGCCCAGGGAGGCGGGCGGCTCGCAGGTGTACTCCTCCGGGGCCGGCGCGGTGGCGGTGGGCTGGTGGACGTCTCCGCGCTTGGTGATGCGCAGGTGGTGGAGCCCGTCCTCGGAGCGGATGGCCACCCCGCAGCCTTGGCTGTGGGCAAAGCGGGCCACGTTGCTCCTGGCGGCATCGTTGTCCACCACCACCTCGATCTCCCCCTCCGGCAGGGCGTCCAGGGCCTCCTTGGCGGCAAGCACCGGCTGCGGGCAAGCCATGCCACGGCAATCAAGCTGCTGACTCATGCCGGCGGGGCTCTAGTCGTTGAAGCTCAACTGCGCCACGAGATCGGCGATGATGTGCTTGGTGCTTGCATCGAGCCTGGGAGCGGAGAAGCCGGTGTCGTAGAAGTCAGGATTGATGTCGTTGGAACTCCAGAGGCTCTTGGCTTCGAAGTAGAGATCCTTCTCCTCGAAGTAGCCTTCCGGCAGCATCATCCGCAGCTTGTAGTCGCGGTTGGTGGGGATGCGCTGCTTGCTCACCAGCTTGAGGCCGGTGGTGGTGATGTCGACCAGGTGGCCGAGCAGCTCGTTGGTTTCGTCGTCGTAAACCTCCAGGTAGTAGACCAGGTGCCTGCGCTTGAGGGTGCGTGTCTCGTCCGCCATGGGCTGCCTCCTGTGATGGCGTTTAACGGGCCGATCCGGTAATGCACCCAAGCATCCTTTCCACCACCTCTTCCGCGGTCAGTCGGGAAGAGTCGATGACAATGGCGTCTTCGGCGGCGACTAGTGGCGCCAGGGTGCGTCTGCTGTCATCATAGTCCCGTTTGATGATCTGGTCCAGAATTTCCTGGTACTCCACCTGCTGACCCTTGGCGGCCAATTGGCCATGGCGGCGGCGGGCCCGCTCCTCCGGCGAGGCGTCCAGAAAGAACTTGTGCGGCGCCTTGGGGAAGACCACCGTTCCCATGTCGCGGCCCTCGGCCACGATGCCGCCCTGGTCGCCGAGCTGGCGTTGGAGGGTGGTCAGCTTGGCCCGCACCAGGGGATTGGCCGAAACCCGCGAGGCGGTGAGCCCCATGGCCGGGGTACGGATGGCCTGCGAGACATCCTCGCCGTTCAGGAACACCCGCACGTCGTCGTCGCCGTTCGGGACAAGGCTGATCTCGATGGAGGCGAGACACTCGGCCAGGGCCGCCTCGTCGGCCAGGTCGATGCCCTGCCGCTCGATGGCCAGCCCCACGGCCCGGTACATGGCGCCGGTATCGAGATAGGTGAAGTGGAGGCGGGCGGCAAGGCGGCGGCTGATGGTGCTCTTGCCGGAGCCGGAGGGCCCGTCGATGGTGACGATGGCCTGGGGGTCAGCCATGGGGAAGCTCCCGCAGAGACTCGGCCAGGGCGGTGACGAAGCGCTGATTCTCCTCCGGGGTACCGACCGTGATGCGGATATAATCGGGATAGCCGTAGGCATGCATGGGCCGGACGATGACGCCCTTTTTGAGCATGGCCTCGTAGAGCTGTTTGCCGTTGGTCTTGACGTCGATCAAGAAGAAGTTGGTCTGGGAGGGGAAGGCCTTGCAGCCAAGCTTTGCCACCTCGGCCGAAAGCCAGGCGATTCCCTCCTTGGTCATGCGCAGGGTCTTTTCGTAGTGCTCGTCGTCTGCAAGCGCCGCCAGCGCCCCGATCTGGGCCAGGTTGTTGACGTTGAAGGGCTGGCGCACCCGGTGCAGGTAGTCGGCGATCTCGGGCCGCATCAGGCCGTAGCCCACCCGAAGGCCGGCCAGGCCATAGGCCTTGGAGAAGGTGCGCAGCGCCACCACCGGCACCCGGTGGTTGAGGAACGCGCGGGCGTCGATGCGCAACTCCGCCTCGACGAAATCCACGTACGCCTCGTCCAGGGCGACGATGACGCCGTCGGGCACCCGTTCCAGTAAGGCGGCAAAAGCCTGCCTGGTGAAGACCGTGCCGGTGGGGTTGTTGGGGTTGTCCAGAAAGATCAGCCGGGTCTGCGCGGTGATGGCCGAGGCGATGCCGGCCAGGTCGTGATCCATGCCGCAGAGCGGCACCACCCGGTTGACGCCACCCTGGGCCTGCACCACCTTCTGGTAGACCAGGAAGGTGGGATGGCTGGTGACCACCTCTTCGCCCGGCGCCAGAAAGGCGGCGATGAGCAGTTGGATGATTTCGTTGGAGCCATTGCCGAATACCAGCTGTTCAGCCGCCACCCCGATCTTTTCCGCCAGGGCGTGGGCCAGGTAGTGGCAGCTGCCGTCCGGGTAGCGGTGCAGGTTGTGCAGGTTTGCCGCCACTGCGGCCACCGCCTTGGGGGAAGGGCCGAGGGCGTTCTCGTTGGAGGCGAGCTTGATGGAGCCGGTGATGCCGTACTCGCGCTCCAGTTCCTCCAGGGGCTTGCCGGGCGGGTAGGGGACGAGGCTGGCGATGTTGTCGCGGACAGGGAGTTTCATAGGGATGGGGAGTCCTCGCTTACAAAAGGATTTCGCCATGAAATCCACGAAAGAACAGGAAAGGGTATGGTGCTATTGTGAGCAGTCTTTTCAGCGTGAACATCAGGCCCGAAACTCACGGCGCGGCAGAAATCCTGCTCCCTCTTTCGGGTCCTTTCGTGGTTTCCGTGGCAAAAAGCTAGAGTGCCGGCTTTTTGCCCACCAACCCCAGTAGTTCCTCCAGGGCCTGGCCAGCGGCCAGCAGCTTCTCCTCGCCGAAATGGCTCGCCTGGAGCTGCACACCGATGGGAAGCCCGGAAGAACTCATGGACGCCGGCACCGACATGGCCGGCAACCCCGCCAGGTTGGTGGGGATGGTCAGCGCGTCTGAGAGGTAGACGGCCAACGGGTCGCCGCTCTTCTCCCCGAGCCGCCAGGCCGGGGTGGGGGCCACCGGCGAGACCAGGATGTCGCATTGGGCAAAGGCGGCCTGGAAGTCGCGGATGATGAGGGTGCGCACCTGGGAGGCCTTTTTGTAGTAGGCGTCGTAGTAGCCCGAGGAGAGGGCGTAGGTGCCGATGATGATTCGCCGCTTGACCTCCTCGCCAAAGCCCTTGGAGCGGGTGTGGCGGTACATCTCGAGCAGGGTCTGCTGGTCGCGGTCGCGGTAGCCGTACTTCACCCCGTCGAAGCGGGCCAGGTTGGAGCTGGCCTCGGCCGGGGCGATGATGTAGTAAGCCGCCACCCCGTACTCGGTGTGGGGCAGCGACACCTCTGTAATCTCGGCGCCGGCCTCGGCGAGCAGCCCGATGGCTTTCCGCACCGCCTGCTCCACCTCCGGGTCGAGCCCCTGGCCGAAGTACTCCTTGGGGATGCCGACCCGCATCCCCTTGACCCCGGCCGTCAGTGCCTGGGTGTAGTCGGGGAGCGGCTGATCGATGGATGTGGAATCGTTGGGGTCGTGGCCGCAGATACCGTTCAGCATGAGAGCGGCATCGCGCACGTCCTTGGTGATCGGACCCACCTGATCCAGCGATGAGGCATAGGCCAGGAGCCCGAAACGGGAGACCCGGCCGTAGGTGGGCTTGATCCCCACCACCCCGCAGTGAGAGGCGGGCTGGCGGATGGAGCCGCCGGTGTCCGAGCCCAGAGAGGCAATGCACTGGTCCGCCGCCACCGCCGCCGCCGAGCCGCCGCTGGAGCCGCCGCAGATGTGGCTGAGGTTCCAAGGGTTCTTGGGCACGCAGTAGGGGCAGTTCTCGTTGGCCGAGCCCATGGCGAACTCGTCCATGGTGACCTTGCCGAGGATCACCGCGCCGGCCGCCTTGAGCCGGGCGATGACCGTGGCGTCGTAGGGCGGGATGAAGGGTTCGAGGATCTTCGAGCCGGCGGTGGTGCGCAGCCCCTTGGTGCAGAGGACGTCCTTGATGGCGAGGGGGATGCCGGCAAGCGGGCCCTGTGCCTCGCCGCTGGCCCGCCGCTTGTCCGCTTCGGCGGCCTGGCTGAGCGCCCCTTCCTCGTCCAGGGTGATGAAAGAGGTCACCTTGGGCTCCACCGCCTTGATGCGGGAAAGCACCGACGCGGTGATCTCCTGGGAGGAGGTCTCACCCCTGGCGAGGAGCGTTTGCAGCTGATGGATGGTCTGGCCGTGGAGTTCCATATCTCGTGTCGGCGGCGCCGGGAGGCGGCCGCGCCTCGTGGTGCGTGGTTGGGCGTGTGGTCAGATGACCCTGGGCACGATAAATGCCTCGCTGTTGGTGAGTGGCCCGTTGGCCAGGGCGCCAGCCTGGCCGAGCGAGGCCTTCACCTCGTCGGGCCGGAAGGCGTTGCGGGCCGCCAGGGCGTGGCTGGTGGGTTCGACGCCGCTGGTGTCCAGCTCTCCCAGCTTTTCGACGTAGCCCAGGATCCGATCCAGTTGGGCCGTGGTTTTCTCGACCTCGTCCGGGCTGAGTTCAAGCCTGGCCAGCCTGGCCACGTATGCCACTTCTTCCGGGGTGATCTTCATGGGGTGTTGTTCTCGCTGCAAAAACCATCCTGTGTCTTGCGCCATCAGAGGGGACACCGGATGGTTTTTAGGATTTCATCCTGAGATCTCAAGACTTACTGGCATTGACACAAAGCCGGGATCCGCCGGCGGCTCGGTGATTCACTGGCCGCACTGGCGAGGCATTTGCGCAGATTGCCATGGTTGTGCATGGGTTGACTCTTACCGTATTCAGCCCGGCAAGTCAATGTTAATGGCCGGAACGGCCATGGCGGCGGGAAGGTGGAAACCGTGGATGAAAACGGGACTTCAGGGGTGTTGGAGCACCTCGACAAAGACCCGTACCACCTCCGGATCAAACTGGGCCCCGGAGCAGCGGTGCATCTCGGCGATGGCGTCCTGCTGGCTCATGTTCTGCTTGTAGCTGCGCTTGGAGGTCATGGCGTCGTAGCTGTCCGCCACGGTGATGATCTTGGTGAGCAGGTCCAGTTCGTCGCCGCACAGGCCGTCCGGGTAGCCCCTGCCGTCGATGCGCTCGTGGTGGTGGCGAACGATGAACAGCTCCTGGCGCATGAAGGCCAGGGGCTTGATGATGTTGGCGCCGATCTCCGGGTGCTTCTTCATCAGCACCCACTCCTCGTCGGTGAGGGGGCCGGGCTTCCGGATGTAGCTCACATCCACCACCAGCTTGCCGATGTCATGCACCTGGCAGGCGCGCTCCAGCACGACCAGGTCGTCGCGGGTAAGCCGCATGGCCCGCCCGATGGCCACGGCGTACTGGGTGACCCGGGTGGTGTGACCGGCGGTGTACATGTCCTTTTCTTCCAGGGCGGTCTGGAGGCTCAGCATGATGTTGAGGGCGGAGACCTCCAGGTTGTGGCTGTACTCCTCCAGCAGCTTGTTCTTGTCCGCCAGTTCCTTGGTCTTGTTGCGGACCTCGGTCTCCAGGTTTTCCTTGTACGCCTTCTCCTGGAGGACGTACATCCGTTTTTCCACGGCCCGCTTGACCTTGATGTTGAAGATGTCCAGGTCTTCGATGGGCTTGGGTATGAAGTCGTAGGCGCCCAGGTTGATCGCCTTGACCGCGTACTCCATGGAGCCGGCGCCGGTGAGGAAGATCACCGGGATGCCGAGATTGCGGTCGTTGATGATCTTGAGGGTCTCGAAACCGTCCAGACCCGGCATGTTGATGTCGAGGATGATCAGGTCGAAGCCGGGGTCCAGGGCGGAAAGGGCCTCTTCGCCGCTGGCGCAGGAGACCACCTCGTGGCCGAACATGTTGAGGATCTTGTGGACGGCCTCCCGAACCAGGGTGTCGTCGTCGGCGATGAGGATTCGGCTTGCCATGATGTGCGGTCGCTTTCCCGGTCTGAATACGGAGTGGCTCAAAACCCATCAGCGTCGCGGCCGGCATAGACTCTCCGGCCTCGCGAGCCTTTGCTCAGGGTTCCGCCCTGCTCTTCTGGAAACTGCCTGTTACCTCCATATCAATGTCTTTGCCCTAAAATGTCCAGTATTTTTTTGCCGCGGCCACTGCCCGTTCCAGGGCGATCAGCGGCGGCGCCGCCTGCCGCAGCCGGGCCTCGCTGGCGGCGGGCAGGAGGGAGCGGCCGGCCATCTCGGCCAGGGTGGCCAGCATCCCTTCCCGGATGCCGGCCAGGTTGTAGCCGCCTTCTAAAGCCAGCACCAGGCGGCCACCGCAGAGTTCTTCGGCCAGTTCCGCAAGAACCCTGGCGAGATAGGCAAACCCCTCCTTGGTGACGGTCATGCCTCCCAGTGGGTCTCCAAAGTAGATGTCGTAGCCCGCCGAGATCATGATGCAGTCCGGTTTATACTGCCGCGCCACCGGGGTGAGCAGCTCATTGAAGATGCGGGCGAAGGCGTCGTCGTGCTGGCCGCCGGGCAGGGGCACGTTGACGGTGTAGCCCTCCCCCGTGCCGCGGCCCACCTCGCCCACTCCGCCGGTGCCGGGAAAGCAGGGCGACTGGTGGGTGGAGAAGTAGAGGACCTGGTCGCTCTCCTCGAAGGAGTGCTGGGTGCCGTTGCCGTGGTGCAGGTCCCAGTCGACGATCAGGATGCGCTCCATGCCCAGATGCTTGAGTCCGTAACGGGCGCCGATGGCGATGTTGTTGAAGAGGCAGAAGCCGCTGCTGTGGCCCGCCTCGGCATGGTGGCCCGGCGGGCGCACCAGGGCGGCGGCGTTCTTCGCCTGGCCGGAGGCTACCAGCTTCAGGCCTTCGATCACCGCCCCGGCGGCCAGGCAGGCGGCATCGTAGGACTGGGGCGAGGTGTGGGTGTCCGGATCGAGCACGTCGAACTGCTTGCCGGCGGTTTCCGCCACCCGCTCCACGTAGGCGGGTGTGTGGTTGAGGCAGAGATCCTCGTAGCGGGCCGGGGCAAACTCCGGGAAGAAGAGCCCCTCCCGGTTTTCCGGCGCCTCCAGGGCCTGGTATATGGTGGAGAGTCGCTCCGGCCGCTCCACATGGTCGTAGCCAGGGTCGTGTTCGAGAAAAAGACGGTCCATCAGGACAGCGGTCGTGGCACTCATGGGGCTGGTCTCCCGGGGCGGAAGGTGCTGCTTTCGGTGATGAGGACGTGCAAACGCTGGTCATGCGGCTCCAGGGGCAGGCGCTCCAGCATTTGCAGATCAAAGGCCACCCCCACCCGCAGGGCCTGGGGCGCGGCCTGTTGCAGAAAACGGTCGTAATAGCCGCCGCCGTATCCCATGCGGCCGCCGTCGGCGTCAAAGGCGCTGCCCGGCACGATGACCAGTTCGATGGCCCGAGGATCAGCCAGGGGCAGGGTGGGGAGCGGCTCGGGGATCCGGCAGTAGCCGGGGGCGAGGTCGCGGCCAGGATCGGTGATCAGCCTGGGCTCCAGCCGTTTCTTCGCCACGAGGGTGCGGGGAACGGCCACCTGCATGGCGAGGTCGAGGCAGGCCGCGATGAAGGGCATGGTTTCCACCTCGCTCCGGAAGCTGACATAGGCCATCACCATGGCCGCTGCCCGCAATTCCGGCAGGGTCAGGAGGCGGTGGGTGATGGCGGCGCTCTTCTCCCGCCGGGCCTCGGGGGAGAGCTGGTCGCGGCGGGCAAGCATCGCGGCGCGCAGGCTGGCGCGGTCGGTCGGCATGGGGAATTCGGGGCGCATAGCCTCCTTATACCCCATTCCCGGCGGCCATGCAGGATTTTCCGGAGGGTGGAGCGGTCAAACCGCCAGGTCGAGTTCCTGCACCGTGCCGGCCGCGCCATCTTCCCTGAGGAAAACCGAGGTTTCCCGCAACTGGCCGGCCAGCGCCTCGCCCGCCTTGATGACAAAGGGGGTTTCCACGGCGGTGAGCAGGATGGCGCCGATCCGGTGGTCGCGCAGGCTTTCCAACGAGTCGTTGCCGGCGGCGTCCTTCATCCAGAGGCTCAATTCGGCGAAGCGGGGATCGTTTTCGTCCAGCCAGCCGTTGCCGTCGTGGTCGAGCGTGGTCAGTTCGGAAAAACCGTTGCCGCTGGCCGGGCCGAACAGCTCCAGGCCATTGTTGACCACGCCGTCCCGGTTGCGGTCCCAGGCGAGCAGGCCGCTGCCCTGGCCGACAAAGGGCATGGCCTCCTGATCGCCGTCCGCGTCGAGATCAAAGGCAAAGCGCAGATCGCCCAGGGAGGCGGGGTTGCCGGTCAGGTTGATCACCAGCGGATCGACCAGCAGGGCGTCGCCGGCACGCAGGTGGAAGGCGGACGAGGTCTGCTCGCTTCGGGCCATGGCCAGGGAGAGGCTGAAGGAGAAGGACTGGCCGTCGCTGGTCACCACCTGGCCGGCAGCGGCGAGGGCCAAGGCCTCCTCTTCGATGCGGGTTTGTTCCAGGTCGTACTCCAGGCCCCATCCCTGGCGGGGTGGGGCGGCATCGGAGCCCGGCACCGGGGTTGTCGGAGTTGCGGCCGGCGCGGGTTCAAGATGCGCGAGGGTGATCTTTTTGCCGGTCAGCGCCTCCAGGATCCGGCGGATCATCTCCAGCCTGGGATCCGTGTTTTCGGGAGTGGTGGGCGCCTCGGCGGCTGGTTGCGGCGGCAAGACGGCTTGTCGTCCCAACTGTCTGGCCGCCTCGGAGATGCGCACCGGCGCGGCCTCCTCCTCGCCGGCAAAGACCGGGCGTTGATCGCCCACCCAGAAGCGCATCGACTCCTTGCGCCGCACTTCCTGGTGTATCGCATGGCTGCTGGACAGACCGACCGTTGCCTCCTGGATCTTCATGATGCACCCCCTTGCTGTCGGGAAGGCGGTATGCTCCCCATGCGGTACGTTTCGGCAGGAAGGGGGAAAAGTTGAAGAACAGGTAACCCGTCGATCAGCCGGCCAGGGGGACCAGCTCCACCTGGCCCCAGGCACCCAGCTCCTCGCCACGGATGATCACCGCGCCCATGAGATCCGGGAGCTTTCGGGCGATGGCCAGAGCGGGTTCCAAGCTCTGCCCCGGCTGGACCGCGTTGCCGATGCGGGTGGCGGCGGCGTCGGCCAGGGCCGGGTCGCGGGCCAGCACGGTGATGGCGTCGGCGTTGCCCAGGCTCAGGGAGTGGCCGACGGTGGCGGAGGAGGTGCAGACGCCCAGAGGCATCTGGTCCGGAGAAAGCACCAGCCCCACCCGGTTGCTCAGCGGCGAGACGCCGGCGAAGATGGCCACCGTGCATGGCTGGGCGCGGAGGAGGAAGATGTCGCCACCATTTTCCACCACCACCTCGCGCCCGCCGGCGGCTAGCAGCGCCTCGCCCACCATGCCGGCGACCGCGCCGGCCACCGCCGCCATGGGCCCCACCTGGCTGGCCAGCCCGGCTCGCAGCATGGCCTTGACCACCGGCGGGGCGGTGGGATCGTCGGGGAGCGGGGTCAGGGAGGGCAGGAAGGCGGGGTGCTGAGCGATATACGCCTCGATCTGGCTGCGGAGCAGGAAAACCGTGTCCAGGGCCAGCTGGCGCAGGTCCTGATCGGCGAGGATGTGCAGGTCGGTCTCCCGCACCTGCACGGTGAAGTTGTTGAGCCCGGCCGCCTCCACCCGCTGGCGGTAGGTGCGCTGCCGATAGGAGGCCGGGGCGGGCGGCCGCTCCGCCTTACGCTTGGGGTTTCGAGGTTTTGTCGTCACGGCCCGGGGTTTTCCTTTCTGGGCTGGGCAGGGGTCTTTTTTCGTTTGACGGTCATGGCTGGGCTGGTATGGTTGCCAACATGGCTGATGGGGGCATCATAGCGGAGCCGCGGCCCGGCGGCAAGGGCCGCCTTATCCTCATGACCCGGTACCCGGTGCCGGGCCACAGCAAGACCCGGCTGATCCCGGCCCTGGGGCCGGAAGGGGCGGCCCTGCTTCAGCGACGGATGACCGAACAGGCCGTCCGCCTGGTCCGCACTTTTGAGGCGCGTTTTCCCGTCGAGGCGGAGGTGCGTTATGCCGGCGGCGGCCTCGCCGCCATGCGGGCCTGGCTTGGAAATCAGCCGCGGCTGCGGGCCCAAGGGGCGGGCGATCTGGGAACCCGCCTCGGGCGGGCCTTCGCTGAGGCCTTCGCTTCAGGGGCAAGCGCGGTGGTGGCCGTGGGTGCCGATTGCCCGGCGCTCGCCGGCGAGCATCTGGCCGAGGCCTTCCTGGCCTTGCGTCGGCATGAGCTGGTGGTGGGGCCGGCCAAGGACGGCGGCTACTACCTGCTCGGCCTGGCCAAGCCGGCGCCGGCGCTGTTTCGGGACATTCCCTGGGGCGGGGGCGAAGTGCTTGCCGTGACCCTGGCGCGGGCGGCCGCGCTTGGGTTGCGCTGGCATGGCCTTGAGCCGCTTGCCGATGTGGACCGGCCCGAGGATCTGCCCGCGGCATTCAGCAGCCAGCCAGGAGAGTGACCACGGAATGAGTGGATTCGCCAAGGGGGATTCCGTGTCGGAAACCAAGGCAGACTGCGCCATCTCGGTGATCATCCCCGCCCTCAACGAGGCGGCGAGGATCGGCGTCACCGTGGCCGGCCTGGCGGGTCTCCCCGGCGTCGAGGTGGTGGTGGTGGATGGCGGCAGTTCCGACGCCACCCGGGCGCTTGCCCAAACGGCCGGCGCCCGGGTGATCGATTCCGCCGCCGGGCGGGGCATCCAGCAGAACGCCGGGGCGCGGGTGGCGCGGGGCCGCATCGTGCTCTTTCTCCATGCCGACACCCGCCTGCCCGAGGGCTTTGCCGGCATGGCGGCCCAGGCGCTGGCCCAGCCCGGGGTGGTGGCCGGCGCCTTCCGCCTGGGCATCGCCGCGCCGGGGCTGGCCTTGCGTCTGGTGGAGCTTACGGCCAACCTGCGGGCCCGGCTGCTCCCCTATGGCGATCAGGCGCTGTTTCTTGCCGCCGAAACCTTCCGGGCCTGCGGCGGCTTCCGGGAAATCCCGCTGCTGGAGGATGTGGATCTGGTTTTCAGGTTGCGCGGGCTGGGTCGGGTGGTTCTTCTGCCCGCCGCCGTCACGACCTCGGCCCGCAGGTGGCTGCGCCTTGGGGTGATGCGGACCTTTATGGTCAACCAGCTGGTGTTACTGGGATTTTTTCTGGGTATTGGGCCGGGCCGCCTTGCCGGCTGGTACCGGAGCGGGCTCGGGAAGGGTGATGGCCGGCAGGCGGGGGAGCAGGTCGTCGGCGAGGCGCTGATCCTTGACAAAGCCGACAAAGAATGAGGCGCTGCGGTTCAGGTGCGGCGTCAGCATCGAGCCGGCGAACAGCCGGTTGCTCAGGCCCAGCAGGCCGGAAAGCGCCAGAAAGCCGATGGAGACGACGATCCCTGCCTTGAGCAGCCCGAAGAGTCCGCCCAGCAGCCGGTCGAACCAGCCCATCAGCGAGAGGGTCATCACCTTCTTGAGCACGAAGCCCAGGGCGATGACCAGGCCGAACACCGCCAGGAAGACCAGTCCGTAGGTGACCAGAAAGGAGAGCTGCGGCCAGGGGATAAAGCGCGAGAAGATTGGCGCGAACTGACCGTGGGAGCGGCCGGCGATGAGCACGGCGAGGACAAGGGCGGCCACCGAGGCGCACTGGCGGATGAAGCCGATCCAGACCCCCCTGGCCAGAAAGGCGAGGATGATGGCGATGACGGTGGCGTCGAACAGGGTCATGGGATGGTCCGCTCCATGGAGAGAGGGTCGGGGATGATGATCATCCCTGTTTATTAAACGCAAGCACGCCGGGGCGCAAAGGAAATCGGCCAGGATCCGGCGGTTTGCTGTGCGTGTCCCAAACAGGTCAGGACCATGAGGGCTTTCCCGGTCTTCCAGGAGCATTGGGCATCGTGGCGGGAATTGGCCGGCTGGCCGGGGCATGGCCAGCTCGCCGGCGTCCGGCTTGCCGAACTGGATGCTGGGGGGGCATTCGATTCCGCCAGCACGGAGGCCTGGTTGACCGACCGGGAGCGGCGGCGGCTGGCGGCGCTTACCCTGCCCAAGCGGCGGCGGGAATGGCTTGGCGGCCGGCTTGCCGCCAAGGGGGCGGCGTCCTGGCTGCGCGGCCAGCCCGAGGCGTGGCCGGCCATCGAGATCGGGGCGGATGGGAATGGAAGGCCGGTGGTGGCTGGCTGCTCCAGCCTCTCCATCTCCCACAGCGGGCCGCTCGCCGCGGCCCTGGCCGCCGAGGTTCCCTGCGGCCTCGACCTGCAGGAGCCTCGGACGGCCTTGCTCGGGGTGCGCTCCCGTTTTGCGGCGCCCGAGGAGGAGACCCTGCTTACGGCGCTGCTCCCCGCAATGCCGGAGCTCTCGCGGCTGGCCCTGCTCTGGGCGGCCAAGGAGGCGGCGCGCAAACTCGGCCTCACCAGCCGACCACCCGGCCTGCTGGCCACCCGCCTGCAGGAGGCCCGGGGCAAGGCCACCCCACCATCGCCGCTTCGCCTCACCCTCTCCTGCCCGGTGGAGGGCGGTCGCCGGGAATTGACCATGCTGGCCTTCATGGGCCACGGGCTGGCCTGGGCTGTGTGCCTGGCCCCATCAATGGAGTGATGCCATGGAGATACTGACCTTTTTGAAGAGCGTGCCGCTCTTTGGCGGCTTGAGCGAGGAACAGTACGAGGAGTTGACCTCCATCCTCACCGTGCAGGAGTATGCCAAGGGCCGGAGCATCTTCGCCGAGGGCGACCCGGGCGTCGGCTTTTACGTGGTCATGGAGGGGGTGGTGAAGATCTACAAGCTCTCGCTGGAGGGCAAGGAGCAGATCCTCCACATCTTCGGCCCAGGCGAGCCGTTCGCCGAGGCAGCCGTCTTCATCGGCTCAGCCTTTCCCGCCCACGCCATGGCGCTGGAAAAAAGCAGGGTGCTCTTCATCCCCCGCGTCGCCTTCATTTCACTGATCGAGCGTAACCCTTCCCTGGCCATGAACATGCTGGCCGCTCTGTCCATGCGGCTCAAGCGCTTCGCCCATCTCATCGAGGATCTTTCCCTCAAGGAGGTGCCCGGCCGGCTGGCCGCCCATCTGCTCCTGCTGAGCGAGCAGCAGGGTGGCGGCGACACGGTGAGCATCACCATCGGCAAGGCGCAGCTGGCCAGCATGCTGGGGACCATCCCGGAAACCTTGTCGCGGATCCTGGCCAAGCTGGCCAAGCAGGAGCTGATCAGCATGGAGGGAAGCAAGATCACCCTGCGCGACCGTGACGGCCTGGCCGATCTGGCCATGGGAGAAAAGCTGTAGACTCAGGAGCGGGCTACAGCTGGGCGAGCCCCTGGACGGAGGCGACAGGCAGGCTGAAGGTGAAGCAGGAGCCCAAGCCTTGCTGGGAGCGCACGGTGATCTCGCCGTTGTGGGCCTGGGCCACGGTCTGGCTCAGGCTGAGGCCAAGCCCGACTCCTGATACCGAGGATTGGGGGGAGTTGGTCGGCGCCTGGGGGCCTTTGGTGGTGAAGAAGGGGTCGAAGATCCTGGCCAGCTGATCCTTGGGGATGCCGCAACCGTTGTCTTCGATGCTTACATAGACCCGTTCCTCCATGCAGCCGGTCTCAATGCTGATCCGGCGAGGGGTGCATCCCAGGGTGGCATGGCGGGCGTTCTGGAGCAGATGGGTGACCAGCTGTCGTACCAGGCCGACGTTGATGAGGGCCAGGCACGAGTGATCGTGGTAGCGGGTGACGAGTTCGATGCCCTCGCCGGCCAGCTCCTTCTGGCAGAACGACACCGCCTCCCGGACCGTATCGGTGAGGTTGCCCACCGAAAAGCCCCAATGTCGGCTCTGATCACTGAAGGCGGCCAGCTCGCGGATGATCTCGGTGCCCCGCTTGGTGAAAAGGCAGACCTGTTCCAACTGTTTCCGCACCTCCGGTGGGAGCTCGGGGTGGTGCAGGGCCATCTGCACATATCCCAGGATGCCGACGTTGATGTTGTTGAACTGGTGGGAGATACCGGCCACCAGCTGACCCAGGGCGGCGAGGCGGCCGGCGCGCTGTCGCTGTTCCTCCTCGGCATGCACTGCGCTCATCGCCTCGTGGTACTGGAAGGCGTTGCGCACGGTGAGCAGGAGCTCACGCGGATCCTGCCATGGCTTGTGGATGTAGCGCCAGACCGCCTCCTCCCGCACCGCCTCCATGATGGCATCGATGTCCAGGTGGGCGGTGAAGATCATGCCGACAAAGTGGTGGTTGCGCTGGCGGGCGGCGTGCAGGAACTCCAGGCCGTTCATGCGGGGCATGCGCAGGTCGCTGACGATCACCTGCGGCGTATCCTCGCCCACCAAGGCGAGAGCCGCCTCGGGAGAGGAGGCCAGCAGCAGCTCGTAGCCCTCGTCGGCGAACGCCTTTTCGATGGACTTGAGGATGACGGGATTGTCATCGACAAAGAGCACCGTCTTACGCATGGTGTACCTCCCCGCGGGGAACCCGGATGGTGGAGCGATTCCCCTGCTATTGGGATACACCTTCATGCTGTTGGGTGTCAAGGGTGCGATCGCCAGCCTGGTTTTGGGCCAAACAGCTGGGCGCTGACTGGCCAAGGAGGAAGCATGGTGGAATTTGATGCTGTGGCGCGGTTTCATGGCCATGTTTGCCCCGGGCTTGCCTTCGGATACCGGGTGGCGACCTGTGCCTTGGAGGAACTGGGGCTTGTGCGGGCGCATGACGAGGAACTGGTGGCGATCTGCGAGAACCACTCCTGCGCGGTGGACGCCATCCAGGTGGTGACCGGGTGCACCGCCGGCAAGGGCAATCTGTTCTTCCGGGAAGTCGGCAAACAGGTGTACACCCTGATCCGGCGCGAAAGCGGCGAGGCGGTACGCTTGGCGGTGATCTGGGAGCCGCCGTCGGAAAGCGAGGAGGCGCGCTTGGCATGGGAGGCCTTCGCCGCGGGATCCCGTGATCCGCAAGTGGTGCGGCGGGTCCGGCTGAGAAAGGCGGAGAAGGTCAAGGCTATCCTGGCGGCCGAGCCATCCGAGCTGTTCCGGATCAGCAGGCCAGCCATGACACTGCCGCCGCCAGCCCAAGTCCATGCCAGCCTGCGATGCGACGTCTGTGGCGAGAAGGTGATGGCACCGATGGCCAGTCGGCGGGATGGCCGTTTGCTCTGTCGACCCTGCGACGGGGTGGGTGAGGTGGTTGCCCCCTGAGTCGGCTGCCGGGCGGCTATGCGTCCTTGATCTGCCAGAGGGTTTGCGCCAGGGCGATCAGCGGCGCCACCAGCAGGGTGATGGCGACCAGCAGCTTTTTTTGCACCAAGGGGGTTTTGAGCAGTTCCACCAGCCCGCTGGAGGCCGCCATTCCATCCCACAGGGAGAGGGTCGGCAGCAGCAGGGCGGCAACCCCGAGCACCAGCAGCTCGGTAATCAGTAGCTTGCGGCCAAAGAGCTTGACCCCGTCCAGGGTGATCCGCATCCACCCCATCTTCACCGAGAGGGGCTTGAGCAGCTCCAGGCTTTCCCGTACCTGGGCCATCCGTTCTTGGATGGTCTTGAACAACTGGCCATGCATGCCCCGCCGGGCCATGGCCTCGGCATCCTCCAGCCTGGCCCGCGCTTTTTGCATGATGGCGTGGAACTCCATGAACCAGGCGGGATAGGGGTACGCCTTCCAGAAGGTTTGGAAGGTGGCCAGAGAGAGCGCCAGGCGGGCGATTTCCACCTTCATGGCGTCCAGGGTCTTCTCCTGGGCCCGGAAACATGAGGCGAGCAGCACCCCTGCCCGGTGGATCACATCCAGGGTGTCATAGTAGCTGCACTTTTCAAACTGCGCCTCCAGGCGTCCCAAGTCGGCCAGCAGCACGGTCATCTCCTCGGCCCCTTCCGCGAACCAGCTTTGCAGGTCGCGACACGCTCCCCGTGCCTTGATCAGCGCCTCCTCGGCTTCCTGGCGCTGCTGCTGGAGGCGGGCCAGCAGCAGATCCTCCACCTGGCTGGAAATGGGCAGCAGTTGCGGATCCAGCATGGCGGTCACGAACAGCTCCCGCCGCTCCTCAAGGAGAGAGCGGAGTTGCCGCAAGGCCTTGTCGCCGGCGTCATTTCTGGCCAGGGATTGGAGCTGGCTGTAGAGCACCTCATCCATGTCCCGTCGCAGGGAAAGCACGGAGTCGAGGGCATGTCCCGCCTTCCATGGATCGTTGTTCAAGGCGCAAAAGCGGGCGAGCAGCAGGGAGGCGTACACCTTCTCCAGGTCGGAGCTGGCTGCGATGATGGCATTTTCGAGAAAGTGGCTGGAGTCGCTTTCCCGTTCCAGTTCCAGAGCCACGAAGGCGCGGCCGATGGCGGCATGGAAATGCCTTCCCTTGGGACGCCGATTCTCTTCGATGAACATGGCCTCGGCTTGGGGATGCTGCCCCACCCGCAGGCAGTCGAGCCCCATGTTCATGGCATGATTGTCGGCGGTAATCGCTTCTGGCGCCCGCAATGCCTCCCAGGAGGCGGTGCTGGATGCGAAGGCGATGTTTCTCAGAAAGCGGGGCTGGTAGATGAGGTTGATGTCGAAATAGGACAGATAGGTTTGCAGGAGCGGACTTTTTCGGATCTGGGAAGCGGTGAGCCCGGCGGCCAGCGTATTGTTCATCTGCTCCTGGGAGGTCATGGCCTCCTGGAAGAGCTCGGCAAGCCGGGAGATGGGCAGGTAGCCCGCCAGCCCGATGCCCTGCGTCTCCATGCCGAGAAGCTTTGATGGGCAGTTTGCTGGTTTGTGGGTGTTCATGCCGCAGTAGAAGCAGGTTTGCAGCGAGCCGGAAAGGGTAAGATCGCGCTGGGGGAAGATTTCCACCCGCAGGGGATGGATGGCCTCCGGCGGGGCTCCGAGGAGGAAAAGGCCCTTTTCCGCCTCGACAAAATCAGGGGGGGGCTGGCCGCCGCTGCCCCGTTGCTCCCACTGGAGCTTCAGCGCCCGGGTGGCGTATGGTTCTTCCAGGTGGAGCATGTCCCAGAAGTCAGAGGATGGGTCATGCATGGCGCCGGGCAGTTCGTCCTGGCGCTCTTGGTGCAAGACAAGATGCAGCGGCAGCGGCCCTTGTTCCTCGGTCCAGCCGTATGCGCGCTTCAGGTGGGAAAGGGTCGCAAGCAGGGCGCTCCATGCCTCGCTGGGGGTGTTGAAGCGGAAGAGCAGCAGCTCATCGCCGGTTTCCGGCGTTTCTCCCTGTGCCTTGGTTGCCAGGATGCGGCGCAGGTCTGCAATGAAGCCTGGCCAGCGATCCGCCAGGGCGTTGCGCCCCTGGTAGGGCAGGGCATGGATGATCAGTTGGATGGGTGGGGCGGACATTCCCTGGGCGACTCCTCTTCCTGGCGGAGGCTACAGACAGCGGTTGACGATCTCCCTGGCTTCCTGATTGCCAGGGTCCAGGCGGAGCAGTTTCGATGCCCACTGGTCGGCGCGGATCAGCATCTTCATGCCCATATAGGCCTTGGCCAGGGCCAGCAGGATCTCGGGATCATCGTCATGCTTTTCGGCCGCTTTCTCCAGGGACTTGACCGCGTCGTTCATTTCTTCCGCCTGCAGAAGGCTCATACCCAGTTTTTTGTGCAAATGGTGGCGTTCCCCATCCGCCCGCAGGACTTCCCGGTAGATCTTGGCGGCCAGTTCGTAGAGGCCGTAGTCGCAGCAGGTGTCGCCGATGTCTTCCTTGAAGTCCAGATCGTTGTTCTTGATCTTCAGCACCAGCTTGAGCACCTTCTCCGCCTCGGGCAGCTGTCCCTTCTTGAGGAGGAGGCGGGCGAAGTTGAGGGCCCGGTCGGAATGGCGGGGGCTTATTTCCATGGCGCGGTTGAAGTGCTCCAGCGCCTTGTCCATGTTGCCCAGGCGGTAGTGGATCTGTCCCAGGGCATGGTAGGAGCTGACATCGAGCCGGTTGAGGTCGATGGCCTTCTCGAAGCAGAGCTGCGCCTTGGTGAAGTCGTTCTTTTTGATAAAGAGCCGGCCCAGTTCCCGGTAGGGCCGGGAGGAGCGCTCATTGAGCTTGGAGGCCTCCCTGGCCGAGGCGATGGCGCCGTCCAGGTCACCCTTCTCCTCCTGCATGCGTGATGCCAGCAGGTGGCGGGTGAAGAGGGAGGGATTGTTGATCTGCTCCAGCAACTCATTGATCTTCTGTTCCAGGGTCGCGGTGACGAAGGGCTTGGTCATGTAAGCGTCCACGTCCTGCTCGGCCGCTTCGGCGACGATGTCCATGTTGGCGTCGGCGGTGATCATCAGGAAGGGGATCTCCCGCCACCGCTTGCTGGAGCGAATCAGGCCAAGCAGTTCGGTGCCGGACATGTAGGGCATGTTGTAGTCGCAGATGATGAAATCGATCACCAGGTTCTCGTCCTGGAGCAGCTTCCAGGCGTCGCGCCCATTGGCGGCCTCGTGATAATCCTTGCCGTAGTGGATCAGCTTCAGCATGGCCCGAATGGAACGGCGCATGTTGTCGATGTCGTCCACGATGAGAAAGATCATGTCCTTGGGGGCCTTGAGGGTCATGGGCGTTGTCCTGGTTGCTCGTGTTCGCTCGTTCTGTCTATCATGCAGGGTCTGGTTTCTGATCCTTCACCGTCTCAGAGGGGCAGGGTGAAGGCGAAGCGGCTCCCCTTGCCCGGCTCGCTTGCCACCGCAATGGAGCCCCGATGGATCTCCACGGCCAGGCGGCAGAAGTAAAGGCCAAGACCGGTGCCGACCAGAGCGTCCTGCCGGTCGGAGATACGGGCGTACTTCTCGAAGATGGTTTGCTGTTTTTCCGGCGGTATGCCGGCCCCCTCGTCCTGGACGTAAAACTCAAGCTGTTTCTTGCCCGCCACGGGCCTGCAGCCGAAGCGGATGGTGGTGCCCGCCGGCGAATAGCCCAGGGCGTTGGTGAGGAGGTTCTGGAGTACCCGGAGGATCAGGGTGCGGTCCAGCTCGATCTGAGGCAACTCGGTCTGGTTTTCCAGCACCAGATCCACATGGCGCATCCGCGCCAGTCCCTTGAAGCTGCTCATGGCCTCGGCCAGCATGGCGGCCGGGTTGACCCGCTCCTTGATGGGCGCGAGCTTGCCGTCCTCGATCTTGCCAATGGTCACCAGATTGGACACCATCCGCACCGCGCGGTCGCAGCCCATCTGGGCGGACTCCAGAAACTCCCGGTTATCCTCCTGCACCGAATAGGAGAGGATATCCAGGTTGGCCACCACCTCGGAGAGCGGCCCCTTGAGGTCATGGACCAGCAGCCGGGAGAGTTCCGCCCGCATGGCCTCCTGGCGGCGGAGTTCATCGTTGCGTTGGCGCAGGATGCGCTGCTGACGGCGCAGCTCGCCTTGCAGCTGTTCCTGGACCAGCAGTGAGAGAATGACGCTGCTGAAGTCGAGCAGGCGGGTGATGTCCTCCTGCAGCAGGTCACGTTCCCCTGCCTTGTCGGTGATGTTGATCACCCCCAGCGTCTTGCCCTTGTGGAGGATGGGCGCCGACATCAGGGCGTTTTTCCGGTAGCCGCCCCGGCCCTGGCCGCTGAAGCGCGGATCGCTGCCGATGTCCGGAATAAAGAGCGGTTCGTGATTTCTGGCCACCCAGGCCGCCACCGAGTGTTCGTCCTCCAGTCGCTGCTCCTTGCCGAGGATCTCGGGGCGGCTGGCCGCCCGCACCACCAGATACTTCTTGCGCTCCAGCACCATGATGGAGCCGCACTCCACGCCGAGGTAGTCAAGAATCTCGGAGAGGATTTGCCCCATGCGGGCCTGGTGGTTCAGTTGCGGCGAGTTGATCACTGCGCCGATGCGGGCGAAGGTGTTGAGCAGCCGGTTGGCGAGATCGAGATCCATGAGATTCTTTCGTTGCGTGTTCACAGGGAGGCCTCTTCCGCGACTAGGTGTGCAACAGGCTGTTTCCTCACGAAAAAACAGAAACACTTCTTTTTATAGTACCAAAAAGAAGGGAGGAGGCAAAGCCGATAGGGGAGGCGACGGGAAAATCTTTTCCGAGGCCGGGTGCGTCCAGGGGCTAGAGCTGCGGTACCGCCGCCTCGCGCGGCCGGGTCTCTTCACGGCTGCACAGCCGGATATCCCGCGCCTCGGGACGGTCCTGGTTGTTGGGGTTGACGACGATCCGGAACTCGAAGATGGTGTTTGGGTTGGCAAAGAGGCGCGCATCGACGCCGCTGGCCTGGGAGGCATGGAAGAAGACGGTCTCCGGCATGAGTCCTTCCGGGGCGAGGCGGAGGTAGCGGAAGAAGCCGAAGCCGCGTTCCGGATTGTAGTTGAGGGGCGTGCCCCGAAACCACTCCTCGCTGGAGGGAGCGGCGAGGATCGGCAGCAGCCCCGGTACCAGGAAGCCGGAGATATAGAGGTCCGCCGCCTCCCGCAGTTCGTTGCTCACGTTGTTGAAGCCCATCACCTCCACCCGGCAGCCCTGGTTCTGCAGGGCGATGACCAGCCGGACAAAGTCGCCGTCGCCGCTCACCAGGAGGACCCGGTCCAGGTTGCGCGACTGCAAGAGCGCGTCGATGGCCAGGTCCATGTCGGCGTTGGCCTTGGTGGTGATGCCGCCCTCGCTGTCCTGGAAGCGGCGGATCCGTTTCTTGATCAGCTTGAAGCCGCAGCCGCGCAGGATCCCGAAGTAGTTCTGCACCTTCTGCCGGTACTCCCGGTCTTCCTGAAGGCGCTGCTCATCCTCCACCACGTAGGAGTTGGCGCGCAGGAGCAGCGAGCCCCCCAGCCCCCCAGGCTGGCGAGCACGTCGTAGCGCATGCCGTAGCCGCCGCAGAGCCGGACGTTCTCGGCGTCCACGTAGATGCCGGTCTTCAGCATGGCCGGACAATCACTCCCACTCGATGGTTCCCGGCGGCTTGCCGGTGATGTCGTAGACCACCCGGGAGATGCCGCGCACCTCGTTGCAGATGCGGCGGGTGACGTGGTCGAGGAAGTCGTAGGGCAGATGGGCCCAGCGGGCGGTCATGAAGTCGACGGTTTCCACGGCCCGCAATGAGACCACGTGGGCGTACTGGCGGTTGTCGCCCACCACCCCCACCGAGCGGACCGGCAGGAAAACGGTGAAGGCCTGGGAGACCTTGTCGTAAAGGTCGTGCTTGCGCAGCTCCTCGATGAAGATGTCGTCGGCCAGCCGCAGGGTGTCGGCAAAGTCCTTGCGCACCTCGCCCAGGATGCGCACTCCGAGGCCGGGGCCGGGGAAGGGATGGCGATAGACCATCTCGGAAGGCAGCCCCAGCTCGACGCCAATCTTGCGCACCTCGTCCTTGAAGAGCTCGCGCAGCGGCTCCACCAGGCCGAGCTTCATGTGCTCGGGCAGGCCGCCCACGTTGTGGTGGCTCTTGATCACCTTGGCCTTGCCGGTCTTGGCGCCGGCCGATTCGATGACATCGGGGTAGATGGTGCCCTGGGCCAGCCATTTGACGTTGGTGAGCTTGGCCGCCTCCTCCTCGAAGACCTCGATGAAGGTGTTGCCGATGATTTTTCTTTTCTGTTCCGGGTCTTCAACGCCCTTGAGTTTGGTGAGGAAGCGCTCCTCCGCGTTGACCCGGATCACCTTGACCCCCATGTGGCGGGCAAAGGTGGCCATCACCTGCTCGCCCTCGTTCAAGCGCAACAGGCCGTTGTCCACAAAGACGCAGGTGAGTTGGTTGCCGATCGCCTTGTGCAGCAGAGCCGCCACCACCGAGGAGTCGACGCCGCCGGAAAGGCCCAGGAGCACCTCGTCGGTGCCGACCTTGGCGCGAACTTGTTCTATGGAGTCGGTGATGATATTGTCCGGTGTCCAGAGGCGGCCGCAGCCGCAGATCTCGTGGACAAAGCGTTCGATGATCCTCCGGCCCTGGCGGGTGTGGGTCACCTCGGGATGGAACTGCACGCCGTAGAAGCGGCGGGACTCATCGGCCATGCCGGCCAGCGGCGCGTTGTCGGTCTCGCAGATGGTGACGAAGCCAGGGGGCAGCGTGGTGACCCGGTCGCCGTGGCTCATCCAGACGTCGAGCAGGCCATAGCCCTCCGGGCTGGCATGGTCCTCGATGTCGGAAAGGAGCTTCGAGTGGTTGCGGGCCCGCACTTGGGCGTAGCCGTACTCCCGGTGGCTGGAGGGCTCCACCTCGCCGCCCAGCTGGGCGGCCATGGTTTGTTGGCCGTAGCAGATGCCGAGCACCGGGACGCCCAGAGTGAAGACCGAGTCGTCGGCGCGGGGGGTCTCGGCCTCATGCACCGACTGGGGGCCGCCGGAGAGGATGACCCCGTTGGGGGCGAAATCGCGGATGGCCGGGCCCTTGATCTCCCAGGGGTGGATCTCGCAGTAGACCCCGGCCTCCCGTACCCGGCGGGCAATGAGCTGGGTGTACTGGGAACCGAAGTCGAGGATGAGGATGCGTTCGCTGTGGATGTTCATCATGTGTTACCCAAGCCGATAGTTCGGCGCCTCCTTGGTGATGATCACGTCGTGGACATGGCTCTCCTTGAGGCCGGCCGAAGTGATGCGCACGAATTTCGCCTTTTCGCGCAGCTCCTCGATGGTGGCCGCGCCAAGATAGCCCATGCCGGAGCGCAGGCCGCCCATGAGTTGGTAGATCATGTCGGAGAGCGGCCCCCGGTAGGGGACCTTGCCTTCGATGCCCTCGGGAACGAACTTGCCCTGGGAGCCGGTTTTGTCCTGGAAGTAACGGTCGCTGGAGCCCTGGTTCATGGCGCCCAGCGAGCCCATGCCGCGGTAGCCCTTGTAGGTGCGGCCCTGGTAGAGGAAGGTCTCGCCGGGGGATTCATCGGTGCCGGCGAAGAGGCCGCCGATCATCACCACTCTTGCGCCGATGCCGATCGCCTTGGTGATCTCACCGGAGTACTTGATGCCACCGTCGGCGATGATCGGGATGCCGTGCCGGTCCGCGGCGCGGGAGCAGTTGTGGATGGCGGTCATCTGCGGCACCCCGACGCCGGCGACGATGCGGGTGGTGCAGATGGAGCCAGGCCCCACCCCCACCTTGACGCAATCGGCGCCCGCCTTGATCAGCGCCTCGGTGCCCTCGGCGGTGGCCACGTTGCCGGCGATGATCTGGAGTTCCGGGAAGGCTGCCTTGATGCGGGTCAGCGCATTGAGGATGTTTTTGGAGTGGCCGTGGGCCGAGTCGAGCACCACCACGTCCACCCCCACCTGGATCAGCTGCTCCACGTGTTCGAGACTTGAGTTGATGCCGATGGCCGCGCCCACCCGCAGCCGGCCCAGCTCGTCCTTGGCGGCGTTGGGGTACTTGCGCACCTTCTCGATGTCCTTGATGGTGATCAGCCCCTGCAGATTGCCCTCGTCGTCCACCACCAGCAGCTTTTCGATGCGGTGCTCATGCAGCAGCGCCTTGGATTGCTCCAGGGTGATGCCCGCCTTGGCGGTGACCAGGTTCTTGCTGGTCATCACGTCGCGCACCAGCAGGTTCTCGTCGGTGACGAAGCGCAGGTCGCGGTTGGTGACGATGCCGGCCAGCTTGCCGCCCGCATTGAGGACCGGCACGCCGGAGATGCGGTAGGAGCGCATCAGGTCGTTCACCTCCCGCACGGTCTGGTTCTCGAGGACGGTGGTGGGGTCGATGACCATGCCTGACTCGGATTTCTTGACCTTGCGCACCTCGCGCACCTGCTCCTCCACGCTCATGTTCTTGTGGATGATGCCGATGCCGCCCTCCCGGGCCATGGTGATGGCGGCACGGTGCTCGGTGACCGTGTCCATGGCCGCGCTGACCAGGGGGATGTTGAGGGAAATGGATTTGGTCAGCTGGGTGGCCAGGCTCACCTCGTGGGGCAGCACCTCGGAGGGGCCGGGCACCAGCAGCAGATCGTCGAAGGTATAGGCGTGTTCAATGGTGTCGAGGGACATCGTGGACTCCATAAGGAAGGGGTTGAGGCGGGGTGGACCCGATCCTCCACTATAAAAAAAATCCAGCCGAGTGGTCAATGGCCAGTTGCGGCGGGCGCACGGCAGCTGAGCAGGATTCCCTCCAGCAGGCCGGCGTCGCTCACCGTCAGCAGCTCCTGGCCGGTGCGGAGCAAGAGCTGCTCGTAGATCAGGGCGCCGGCCAGCACGATCTCGCCGCGGCCCTGGTCCAGGCCGGGCAGCCGGCAGCGCGCGCTCCGGTCCAGGCCGGCCAGGCGGCGGATCAGCGCGGCCAGGCGGGGGTGCGGCAGGCGGTAGCCCTGCACCAGTGCCGCGTCGTACGCGGCCAGTTCCAGGTCCAGGGCGGCACAGGCGGTGGCGGTGCCGCCGCTGCCGACCAGCGGCAGGGGCGGCAGGGCAAGACCGGCCAAAGGCCCGGCAATCCCCTGGCGCAGAGCGGCCAGGGCTTCGGGGCTGGCAGGACCAGGGTCGGGCAGGTAGCGCTCGGTGAGGCTCACCGCGCCGACGGGAATGCTGACCGACTGGACCGTGCCGCGGTCATCCCGCCAAACCAGCTCGGAGCTGCCGCCGCCCACGTCGGCCAGCAGAACCGAAACCTTCTGGCCGAGAAAGTGCTGGGCGCCGCCCAGGGAGAGGCCTGCCTCCTCGGCCGGCTCCACCACCTCCACCGGCGCGCCGAGGATGTTCGCGGCCTCTTGCAGAAAGGCATCCCGGTTCCCAGCAACCCTGAGGGCGTGGGTGCCGCAGGCCCGCAGCCGCTCGGGCTGGTACCGGGTCATGATCGCCGCGAAGCCGCGCAAGGCGGCCAGGCCCCGCGCCATGGCCTCGGCGGCGAGTTCTCCGCTGCCGGCCAGCCCCTGCCCCAGCCGTACCGAGGCAAGTTCCTTGGCCAGCGGCGCAATCCGGCCGTCCTCCACCCTGGCCACCAGCAAGCGGAAGCTGTTGGTGCCGAGATCGACGGCCGCGGCAATGGTCATGGCCTTCTCCTTGTCCCTTTGGCGTTGCCTCGCCGGGGCGCTTTCAGTACAATACTTAATGAACAGAAGAACGGTGCTTCTTAACCAACTTGACCGGCATGATCCGTGGCCGGGAACAGTCAAAACAAAACCAGGAACCCGATGCTCCTCTCCATCAACCCCGACAATCCCCAGCCGCGCCTGATCCAGCAGGTGGCGGACGCCCTGCGCCGTGGCGCGGTGATCTGCTACCCCACCGACACCGTTTACGGCATCGGCTGCGACATCTTCAACCAGAAGGCGGTGAAGCGGATTTTCCAAATAAAAAAGAGGCCCGCGCACCAGCCGTTCAGCTTCATGTGCTCGGACCTCAAGAACGTCAGCACTTACTGCCACGTCTCCAATCTTGGCTACCGGATCATGCGCAAGGAGTTGCCCGGTCCCTACACCTTCATCCTGCAGGCCGCGAAGCTGGTGCCCAAGATCCTGATCACCAAGCAGAAAACCGTGGGCATCCGGGTGCCGGCCAACAACATCTGCCTCGCCCTGGTGGAGGCGCTGGGCAACCCCATCCTCAATACCAGCGCCATTCTCGACCCGGATGAGCCGCTCTCCGAGGCCTTCCGGCTCGAGGAGCGGATCGGCAAGCAGCTGGACATCGTCATCGACGGCGGGCCGGTCTATCCGGAGCCCTCCTCGGTGGTCTCCCTGGTGGGCGACGAGCCGGAGGTGTTACGCCAGGGCAAGGGAGACACCAGCCGATTCGGCTGAACGGTGTTTTTGCCGCTACGCCACGGAGCGGCGAGGTGCCGATTGCCCGGCATTTTCCCTTTTACTTGCCGTTCTGGATCAGCGCGTCCTTGAGCGACTTGCTCATGGTGAAGTGGAGGTTCTTCCGGGAAGGGATCTCCATCACCTTGCCGGTGCGCGGATTCTTGGTGCTCCGCGCCTTGCGGCTCCGCACCGCGAAGCTGCCGAAGCCGCGGATCTCCACCCGCCGCTCCTCCACCAGCGCCTCGACGATGGTTTCGAGCATCAGATCAATGGCCTGTCCAACATCCTTCTTCAGGTAGCCGCCCATCTCCTCGGCCACCGCGTTCACCAAATCCCGCTTCAGCATGATCTCCCCTTACTCCTCTATCGCAAAGGCCCGGTCCACTCATAGGCGGGCACAGGGCCGGCAAAAATGGTCTTTCTGAGCAGCGACTCGCCCTGTTCGCCGGCGAGCAACTGCAGGATGGAAAATCTCTCCTGCCGTGGGTAGAGCAGTTCCGGCATCGTGTCGGTGGCCATGCCCGCCAGGGAGGCGGCCAGCAGCACCGCGTCGGTGAAGCTGCCCAACTGGTCGACCAGGCCCAGCTCCTTGGCCTGTTTGCCGGAAAAGACCCGGCCGTCGGCAAAGGCGCGCACCTTCTCCTCGGGCAGGGAGCGGCTTTCAACCGCCGCCTGCACGAACTGGTCATGGACGCTGTCGATCAGCCCCTGCAACATCCGGCGCTCCTCCTCGGTCATCGGCCGGTCCGGCGCGCCGAGGTCCTTGAGCTTGCCGCTTTTCACCACCTCGCTCCGGTAGCCGACCTTCTGGAAAAGCCCCTCCAGGTTGGCAAACTTGAGGATCACCCCCATGCTGCCGGTCATGGTGCCGGGATTGGCCACCACCTTGGTGGCGGCCAGCGAGGCGTACAAGCCGCCCGAGGCTGCCACCGAGCCCATGGAGGCCACCACCGGCTTGACCGCCTTGGTGCGCTTCACCTCGTCGTGTATCTCCTGCGAGGCTCCCACTGCGCCGCCGGGGCTGTCGATGCGCAGAACAATGGCCCTGACCTTGCCATCCTCGCGGAATTCGGCCAGGGTGCGGAGGAGCTCCTCGGATTCAAGGATCACCCCCTTGATCTCCACCACCCCGATCCCCTCGTGGCTGAAAAGCTCCGCCTGGGAAGGGTGCTGGAAGATCCTGGAAACGAAAAGGGTTATCCCGCCCCAGAAGAAGAGCACCAGCGCCCCCAGGACCAGAAGCCCCGTGAGCACCGGATGTCTGTGGCGGAATAACCCTGTCATGACAAAGAACCTGCGAAGGCGGACAGCCCCTTACTCCTGGGCCTTGTTGTCCATCTCCTCCTTGAGCAGATCGCCCAGGGTGGAAGGACCGCTCTTGGCCTGCTTCTGCTTGTACTCCTCGTAGGAGCCCTCGCCGGAGTCGTCGGTGAGCGCCTTGATGGACAGACCGATCTTACGGTCCTTGGCCGAGACGTTGATCACCTTGGCCTCGATGGTGTCGCCCACGTTGTAGAGGCCAACCGGGGTGTTCACTTTCTCCTTGCTGATCTCGGAGACGTGGATCAGGCCCTCGATGCCCTCTTCAACCTCGACAAAGATACCGAAGTCGGTGACGTTGGTGATCTTGCCCTGTACCGAGGCGCCCACCGGGTACTTGGCCACGGCGGCCTGCCACGGATCCGGCTCAAGCTGCTTGACGCCCAGGGAGAACCGCTCGTTCTCGCGGTCGATCTTGAGCACCACCGCCTGGATGGTCTCGCCCTTGGCGTACTTCTCGGACGGATGCTTGATACGCTCGGTCCAGGAGAGGTCGGAGACATGGATCAGACCGTCGATGCCCTCCTCGATGCCGATGAAGACGCCGAAGTCGGTGATGTTCTTGATCTTGCCCTCGATGATGGAGCCCACCGGGTAGTTCTCGCTGACCAGGTCCCAGGGGTTGGGCTGCAGCTGCTTCATGCCCAGCGAGATGCGCTTGGCGTCCACGTCGATGTTGAGGATGACCACGTCCACCGCCTCGCCAACGCTGACGATCTTGGAAGGATGACGGGTCTTCTTGGACCAGGACATCTCGGAGACATGGATCAGGCCCTCGACGCCCTCCTCCAGCTCGGCGAAGACGCCGTAGTCGGTGATGGAAACCACCCGGCCCTTGGCCTTGGAGCTCACCGGGTAGCGCTCCTGCACGGTGGCCCAGGGGTCGTCCTTGAGCTGCTTGACGCCCAGGGAGACCTTGTCGTTGTCACGGTCGTACTTGAGCACCTTGACCTGGATCTCCTCGCCCACCTTGAAGAGCTTGGAGGGATGGGAGACGCGGCCCCAGGAGAGGTCGGTGATGTGGCAAAGGCCGTCCATGCCGCCCAGGTCGATGAAGATGCCGTAGTCGGTGATGTTGGTGATGGTGCCGGTGACCACCTGGCCTTCCACCAGGTTGGACTGCATGGCCTCGCGCAGCTTCTTGCGGGCCTCCTCCAGGATGGCGCGGCGGGAGATCACCACGTTGTTGCGCTTGCGGTTGTATTTCAGAACCTTGAAGTCGAAGGTCTGGCCGATGAGGCCGTCCAGATCCTTGACCGGACGAAGGTCGATCTGCGAATAGGGCAGGAAGGCCGGCACGCCGATATCGACGGAAAGACCGCCCTTGACCCGGCTGTCGATGCGGCCGGAGATGGTGCCGTCGGCCTCCTGGATGCGGGCGATCTCCTCCCACACCTTGATGCCGATGGCCTTCTCGCGGGACAGTTTCAGGCCACCCTCGGCCTCCCGCTTCTCAACGAAGACGTCGAAGGTGTCGCCCACCTTGACCTCGATCTCGCCATTCTCGTTCTTGAACTCGGAGCAGTGAATCTCGCTCTCCGACTTGTCGCCAATGTCCACCACGACAAAATCATTGGAAAGGGCGACGACGGTGCCGGAGACCACCTCGCCGACCTCGGCGACCTTGAGGCTTTCCTCGAAAAGCTGGGCAAAGCTCATCTCGCCATCAAAGACATTGGACTGCGTGTTGGTTGCTGTTGTGCTGTTTCCCATGGGACGATCCTCCTTGAAGGTGATTAATCGCGCCTGTATACCAGAAAAAATGCGCGGATACAAACCTTTTGTCGAGAAGATCGCCGGGAGCGGCGGGAGAGTTTCCGTGGTGGTGGAGCCCCGGCGCGGCCGCCACCACCGGTGGTGGTCCGTCGGCATTCTTGGAGCGATCATTGACAAACCGCGAGGAGCGGACTAGATGGTATGCCGAAAGGTCGCGGTCCGCGGTCATCATCTTTCCCTTCGGGACAAGCCTTTTTCGACAAGGAGGCAAGATCGTGCGTTTGCCAAAGATAAGCAGTAAGCATGTATTCTACGATTTGCTCGAAAAGCAGGCGCTGGCGGCGGTCGAGGCGGCGCGGCAGTTTCAGGGGCTGGTCGGCGATTTCGCCAACATGTCCCGCTATGCCGCCAGGATCAAGGAGATAGAGAGCGAGGCCGATCATATCACCCATGAGCTGGCCAACCGCATCGACGCCACCTTCGTCACTCCGCTGGACAAGGAAGACCTGCACGCCCTGTCCAGCCAGCTCGATGACGTCACCGACCGCATCGAGGCCTGCACCGGCAGGATGGCCCTCTACCAGCTTTCGCACATGCGGCCGGACATGGAGGTGCTGGTCCTGCTGCTGGTGCGGATCACCGAGGCCACCCTGGAGGCGGTCAAGTCTCTGCACGCCAAGCCGAGCCGTGAGAATGTCCAGGATCTCTTCATCCGCATCCACCAGATCGAGAACGAGCATGACGCCGCCTTCCGCAAGGCGCTGGCCAGCCTGCTCAACGCCCCGGACGCCGACCCGATCAACGTGATCAAGTGGAAGGAGGTGTACGACCGGATCGAGGCGGCGGTGGACCAGTGCGAGGATGTCGCCCACATCATTGAAAGCGTGGTCGTGAAGTATGCTTAGCATCTCGCTGCTGCTCGCGCTGGTGGTGCTCTGCGCCCTGGCCTTCGATTATATCAACGGCTTCCATGACACGGCCAACGCCATCGCCACCGTGGTTTCCACCAGGGTGCTCTCGCCGCGCAAGGCGATCCTCATGGCGGCGGGCCTCAACTTCGTGGGCGCCCTCTTCTCCACCCAGGTGGCGATCACCGTGGCCAGCGGGCTGGTGGACACGGCCCGCTTCCAGGTCGTCGACATCCACCAGCCAGCGGATTTTGCCACAAAACTCAAGGAGCCCATGGATCCGGTATCCCGTCACCTGGCGGCGCGGCTTTCCCCGGGCACGGCCACCATGCTCGGGCAGCATGCCGCCGGGGCGGTGCCTTCCCAGGAGTTGCTGGCCGCGCTGGTGGAGGATCTGAACCTGATCATCACCCAACCGGATCTTTACGCCGCCGAGCGCTTCAAGGGGGTCAACCTCAAGGCGCGGACCGTGGCCAAGGCGGCGAACGCCGCCATGCTCAAACCGGAGGAGCTGGCCAACACCAACCGTGCCCTCCTGGAAAAGGCATATCCCGAGGAGTTGGATTCCAACCAGCAGGCCTTTCAGGTGGTGATCCTGGCCGCCATCCTCGGGGCGATCGTCTGGAACCTGATCACCTGGAAATACGGCATTCCGAGCAGCTCCTCCCATGCCCTGATCGGCGGTCTCTGCGGGGCGGCCATCATCCACGGCGGCATGAACACGGTGCTGTGGCAGGGGATCATTCGCAAGGTGCTGATCCCGCTGGTGGGCTCCCCGGCCATGGGCTTTGTGCTGGGCTTCATCCTGATGGGCATCATCTTCAAAACCCTGGCCCATGCCCATCCGGGCCAGGTGAGCGGTGCTTTCCGTCACCTGCAGATCTTCTCGGCCGCGGCCATGGCCTTTACCCACGGCCTCAACGATGCCCAGAAGAGCATGGGCATCATTACCATGGCCCTGGTCAGCGCCAGGGTGATCCATGAGCCGGTGGTGCCGACCTGGGTGGTCTTCTCCTGCGCCGCCACCATGGCCCTGGGCACCTCGGTGGGCGGTTGGCGGATCATCAAGACTATGGGCCACAAGATCATCCGCCTGGAGCCGGTCCACGGCTTTGCCGCCGAGACCTCCTCGGCGGTGGTCCTTTTTGTGACCAGCCATTTCGGCATGCCGGTGAGCACCACCCATGTCATATCCGGCTCCATCTTCGGGGTCGGGGCCAGCAAGCGGCTTTCGGCGGTGCGCTGGGGGGTGGCCCAGAACATGGTGATGGCCTGGGTGCTCACCCTGCCGGCGGCCGGCCTGGTGGCGGCGATTTCCTATCGGTTGCTGATGCTGCTGGGGGTGGGCTGGTAGGAAGGATGGGGAAGGGCCTTCCCGGCCAGAAACGCCGGGAAAGCCCTCTTGTCACAGCGACGTTTTAGAAACCAAACACGCCTTTCAGCTCCTTGAGGCCCTGGCCGACGCCGAGCGGCATGGCATTGCCCTCCGCTTGTTCCGAGCCTTCCTGGCTTTGTGGCCGGGAAGAGCCGCGGCCGGCGCCAGGCATCTCTCCCATGGACTCCATACCCAGCATGGCGTTGGCCACCGACTTCACCCGCACCTTGACCGCCCACTGCGGGTCCCAGCTCATGTTCGGGTTGGCCGGCTTGGGCGGGTAGGCCAGGTTTATTTCGGAACCGTAGGCGATGGCCCGCACCATGGCGCCCTGGCCGAAGATCCCCTGCGGCACCGTGCAGGTCCTGGCCTCCGGCGACAGCAGCACCTTTTCCTTGAGCCAGCGGTCCACGGCGGGGTTGGTCTGGTAATCGATCAGGCCGGAGCCATTTTCCGGCACCTCGCTGGAGGTCCAGAAAACCATCTCGTTTTCGCTCTTGGCCCCCATGGCGGCCATGAAATAGGCGCGCGCCGCCGGGATGCCCTGCCAGGCCAGCACGGTGGCGCCGCCCTCGTCGCGCTGTTGCAGGGCCAGGGGCGGCATGATGTCCTGGGCCTGGCCGAGGTTGAAGGTGAACCCCTCGGGCACCCCCTGTCCCTTGAAGGTATGTTCGCCCACCAGGCTGGCGCCCTGGGGGACCAGGCGGCTGTCCTGTTCGTTGGGCCAGGAGGGGCGGCCGGTGGCCAGATGGGCGCCCCGCTGGGTGGCGCGGCGGCCGACGAAGAATTTCTGCAGGTCCGCCGGGCTGGCGGTGGCCATGTCCAGCACCTTGGGCTGGCCCTGGCGCACCGTGTTGCCGCAGCCCCAATAGAGATAGATCTTGCCCTTGGGCGGCTCGAAGTCTTCCCGGACCACCTGTTCGTCGTCCGCCACCGGCGGCGCTTTTTCCTGCTTGGGGGAAACCAGCTTGAGCTCCGGCGTCAGCTTGCTGCCCGCGGGCACCAGCTGCACGCCCTCTTCCAGGCTCGGGTTGTTGCGGGTGGAGAGGGTGACGTCGAGCCAGGAGCCGGTGGCGCCGGTCATGGTCTGGCCAAAGACGTTGCGCTGGTTGCCGCCGAGGGCCCCGGCCAGCATGCCCATGGGGCTCATGCCTGCGCCCATCTCCCCCATCCCCAACCCGGAATAGGTCGCCACGTCGATCCAGGCCTGGGCTACCGGCGGCTTGCTCTTGCCGCCCTGGGCCTGCGCCACCCCCCCTGCCAGCAGGGTTGAACTGACTAGAATAGCCACGCATCGCGCCCCTCTGTTCATCTTCCTTCCTCCTTTGCTCGTGTCCATAGAAATTCAAGATGCCACGCGCCGTGGGGGCGCGGGTCTCGCATGGTCCGGGGCCAGGGGCCGCAGGCGGCGGTCTGGCGGGTGGGCATGGTGCCGGTGGGGGGAGGGGTTGGCCAGGCCGCAGGGGCTCGGTTCCCGATCACGCCCGTTGTTCGGGGGTCATTCCGCCGTGAGGATAGGCACCGACGGATCGGCAACCATCTGGTTGCCGCCCTTTTCCTTGCTCTGGTAGAGCGCCTTGTCGGCGCGGGCCACCAGGTCGGCGAGATCCTCCGGCCAGGAGCGGCCCGGGTGGCGGACAAACTGGGCCAGGCCGGCGCTGAGGCTGGTGTCGGCATACTCTGGCCGTTCGCGGTAGCGGCTGAGGATGCGCTCCACGATCTGCCCCACCTGTTCGATGGTGGCGTAGGGGATGATGGCCGCGAACTCGTCGCCGCCGAAGCGGAAGCACCAGTCCACGTTCTCGCGGGTGGAATGGGTCATGATCCGGCCGATGTCCTGCAAAACCCGGTCCCCGGCCTGGTGGCCGTGGAGGTCGTTGTACTCCTTGAAGCCGTCCACGTCGAAGAGGGCCAGAAAGACCGGGTATCCCTGGCGATGGGCGCGGGGGATCTCCTCGTGCAGCTTCATGTCGAAGCAGCGGCGGTTGAAGAGATCGGTGAGCACGTCGCACATGGAGAGGTGCTCCAACTTCTGGATCAGCCGCTGTTCGCGGATCACCCGGCTGATCTTGGCCTCGAGCTCGTCGGCGTTGAAGGGCTTGGCGAGGAAATCGCTGGCGCCGGTGCGGATGACGTCGGTGTAGGTGTAGCGCTCGGTGTACCCGGTGATGACGATGACTTCGATGCGCGGGTATTCGGACTTGATGTGGCGCAACAGCTCCATGCCGTCGATGCCCGGCATGGTCATGTCGGTGATGACGATGGTGTAGGGCGCGGTCTTGAGCTTCTCCACGGCGGTTTCACCGTCCGGCGCCGTCTCGCAGGCATAACCGAATCCGGTCACCGCCGCTTCCAGCAGCGACAGGACATAGGGGTCGTCATCCACCAGGAGAAGGCGGGTTTCCAGCTCCGGTGGGGGTTCGGCGGTCGGCAAAGTAGTCATCCAGAATCTTCCTGTGGTCAAAGACCAGCGGCGGCAGGGCGTTTTCGGAAAAGATCGCCACCCGGCCGGCATCGTCGCCGGCCCGCGGCTCTCCTTGGGCGGTGGCGAGAAAGACGGTGCTGATCGTGTGGCGGCGCGTATCGCGGCTCGGGTCGGAGTAGGTGTGGAACTGGCCCAGCAACTGGACGGCCAGGCCGGTCTCCTCCAGCGCCTCCCGTACCGCCGCCTGCTCCAGGCTCTCGCCGTAATCGACAAAGCCGCCCGGCAGCGCCCAACCCAGGGGCGGGTTCTTGCGTTCGATCAGCACGATCCCTTCCGCTGTTTGGATGATTATATCCACAGTCGGCGCGGGATTTCTATATATTTTGAGAGGATGGCCGCAGTTGGGGCATTGCATGGGAGGAAAGCTCCTGTCAGGGGCCGATACAGAGGGAGCGGATGGCGTGCCAGCCGTCCACGGTCGGCAGGCTGTGCCGCCCCTCATTCCACGGCTGGCGGTAGACGATGGGCTGGATGCCTCTCTGCTCGGCCAGGGCAAGGCAGGTTTGGGCCCGGTCATCCACGAAATGGGTGAGGCCGAGTTCGTGGATGAAGGCGGCCTTGTTGTCGTGTTCGCCGGTGGCCACCAGACGGGAGCGGCCGTATGCTTCAGGCCCGAGCTGCCGCTTGAGCCAGCGGGCGATGGGTTTTTTCTCCGGCCGGGCGGTGATGAAGGTCAGCGGACCGTGCTCCGCGAATTCGGCGAGCACGGCGGTGGCCATGGCCATGGGTCTGAGACCGCAGGCGATGGGGGAGGTTACCAGCCGGCCGAAGATCTCGCCCACCACCGATGGATCGAGGTCAAGGCACTCCTCCACCCCGTAGTCGGTGATCTCCTCCGGCAGCACCGTGGCGCCGTAATCGGTCTTGGCCAGACGGATGAAGGCCTCCATGGTGTCCGCCACCACCCCGTCGATGTCGAAGCCGATCCGGCTGGGATGGATGCGCATGCTCTCTCCTTGGGAGGTGTAATAAATAGTTGCGGAGCAGCGGGGAAATGGGGTACACCTGCCCCCCCATGCCACGCGGGATTCGTGCGGGCTGGCGCCATCCTCTAATGTGTTGACGAACCATCGGTCCGTCAAGGGTTTCTTTGCGGTGGCCGCCGAGGGAATTTGCCAAACCATCTTTGCTTGACAAGAAACCCGAAAAAAAGCATAGTTGCATTTTTGCCCCCTCCATTCATCTGACGGAGCGCCATACCGCATGAAACTCCCCCCCTTGACCATCGGTCGCTTTACCGCCCCCGTGCCCCTGGTGCAGGGCGGCATGTCCATCCGCGTTTCCACCTCCGCCCTGGCCATTCCGGTGGCCGAGTGCGGCGGCATCGGCACCATCGGTGGCTCGGCCATCCCGGTGGAGGAGCTGCAGGCGGACATCCGCAAGGCCAAGGCCGCCACCAAGGGGATCGTCGCGGTGAACATCATGTTCGCCATGAAGAATTTCTACAACCTGGTGATGGGCTCCATCGAGGCCGGGGTGGACATGATCGTCACCGGCGCTGGCTTTTCCCGGGACATCTTCAAGATCGGCCAGGAGACCAACACCCCCATCGTCTCCATCGTCTCCTCTCCCTCCTTCGCCATGCTCGCCGAGAAGCTGGGCGCCGCCGCCATCGTGGTGGAGGCCAAGGAGGCGGGCGGCCACCTGGGCACCGACGTGGCGCTGCGCGACCTCTTTCCGGAGATCCGCAAGGTGGTCAAAAAGGTTCCCCTCATCGCCGCCGGCGGCATCACCAACGGCCGCGAGATGGCGGAGATGATGGACAAGTACGGCGCCGACGGGGTGCAGATCGCCACCCGCTTCGTGCTCACCAAGGAGTGCTCGGTGGCGGAGAGCTTCAAGCAGGCCATGCTCCACGCCAACCAGGAGGATATTTCCCTGGTCAAGTCGCCGGTGGGGCTGCCGGGTCGCGCCATCAAGACCCCCTTCGTGCAGCAGCTGCTGCAGGGCGAGGGAACCCTCAAGGCCAAGGAGTGCATCTACAAGTGCCTCAAGAAGTGCGATCACGTCTACTGCATCAGCGAGCGGCTCATCAAGGCCTGCGAGGGCAACATCGAGGAGGGGCTGGTCTTCTCCGGCGAGAACGTCTTCAAGATCAAGGATATCCTCTCGGTGCGCGAGGTCTTTGACCAGTTCGTCTCCGAGGCCGAGGCCCTCTACAAGGAACCGTCCGCCGTCTATTGAAAAGCCGGTTGACCGTTTCCCTACCGCTCGTGGCCATGGAATCCGCTCCCCTCATCGTTCCGCGCTCGGAACACTCCATCTCCCGGAAGGATATCGACCGCGAGGCCCTCAAGGTGCTCTATCGCCTGCGGGACGAGGGGTTTTCCGCCTATCTGGTGGGCGGTGCGGTGCGTGATCTCTATCTCGGCAAGAAGCCCAAGGATTTCGACATCAGCACCAGCGCGCACCCCAATCAGGTCCGCAAGATCTTCCGCAACAGCCGCATCATCGGCAAGCGCTTCCGGCTGGTGCAGGTCTTCTTCGGCGGCGGCAAGATCGTCGAGGTCTCCACCCTCCGCAGCCAGAGCGAGTTCGACGACCGCGAAGAGGACGAGGTGCTGGCCCACAACAACACCTTCGGCACCGAGGAAGAGGACGCCTTCCGCCGGGATCTCACCATCAACGCCCTCTTCTACGAGATCGAGAACTTCACCATCATCGACTACACCGGCGGGGTGGCGGATCTCAACGACCGGATCGTCCGCATCGTCGGCGACCCCGACCGCCGCATTGTCCGCGATCCGGTGCGGATGATGCGGGCGGTGCGCCACGCGGCCCGAAGCGGTTTTTCCATCGAGGAGAACTCCTGGCAGGCGATCATCCGCAACCTGGAGAGTCTGCGTCTCTGCCCCGATTCCCGGGTGCGCGACGAGCTGTTCAAGGATCTTTTCGGAACCGCCAGCCGCCCCTGGGCCGAGCTGGCCAGGGCCTGCGGTCTCTTCTTCCTGCTGTTGCCCTTCTACGAAGGGATCATCCCAGGGCCGGGCGAGCCGGAAAACGAGGCGGGCCGGCTGCTGCTCGCCCTGCTCGGGGTGCTGGACCGGCTGCAGGCGGAGGGCAACCCCCTCCCGGAGCCGCTGGTGCTGGCCACCCTCCTGTTGCCGTGGGCGCAAGCGGCCTGCCCGGCGCTGGCGCACCCCCCCAAGGGGCACGAGGCGTTCCTGCTTTCCCGCGAGTTGCGCGACCAGCTGGATGCACTGCTCCACCACCTCAACATCAAGCGGGCCAGCCGGGAGGCGATCGTCACCCTGCTGGTCAACCTGCCCGTCTTCCGGCAGCATGGCGCCACCGGCAATTACCCTGCCTGGTTCAAGCGCAAGAGCTACTTCAGCGCCGGGCGGCTTTTTCATCAGATCTGCCAGGAGGCGGAGGGGGGGGCCGCCGCCGAGCTGGCCCAGGCGCCGTCAGGGCCCTTGACCGTGGCCGAGGCCGAGGACGACGAGGGCGAGGAACGGCGGTCTCGCGGCCGCAAGCGCGCCCCCCGGCGGGGCAGCCGGGCGCCGGCCTTCAGCTCGGGCAAGGGCGGGATCTTCGGCTTGAAGTGATTTCCAGCCCGCAATCCAGCCACCGACATGCGCACACCTTCCCCCTCCGAACTCACCGCCCTGCGGGCCCTGCCGCTTCCTGAACTGATGGGCCGCGCCCTGGCGGCCAAGCTCGCCAACCGCGGCACCTCCTTCTCCTTCTGTTCGATTTTGAACGCCAAGTCCGGCCGCTGCAGCGAGGACTGCCGTTTCTGCGCCCAGTCGGCCCGCTACGCGACCGACGCCCCGGTCTATCCGCTCAAGTCCCGTCAGGAGGTGGTGGTCGCCGCCCGCGAGGCCAAGGAAAACGGCGCCAGCCGCTTTTCCCTGGTCACCAGCGGCAGAGGGTTGCCCATGGACGAGGTGGAGCAGGTGGCGGAACTGGTCGCCGCCATCCGGCAGGAAGCGGGCATCGCGGTCTGCGCCTCCCTGGGTATCCTGGACGAGGCGGCGATGCGGCTTCTGGCCGAGGCCGGGGTTTCCCGCTACCATCACAACCTGGAAAGCTCGCGCGAGTACTTCCCACAGGTGTGCGGGAGCCATAGTTTCGAGGAGCGGGTCGCCACCATCCGCGCCGCCCAGGCCGCCGGCCTGTCGGTCTGCAGCGGCGGCATCTTCGGTCTGGGGGAATCGGAGGAGGATCGCCTCTCCATGGCCATGTCCCTGGTCGATTGCAAGGTGGACTCGGTGCCGATCAACATCCTCATCCCCCTGCCCGGCACCCCGTTCGCCGGGCTGTCTCCCCTGCCGGTGGGGGAGATCCTCCGCTCCATCGCTCTCTATCGCCTGATCCTGCCCCAGGCCGCCATCCGGCTCGCGGCTGGACGCGAATCCGCCCTGGCCGAGTTCCTCAGTTCCGCCTTCCTGGCCGGCGCCGACGGCATGATGATCGGCGGCTACCTCACCCAGCGGGGCCGCGCTCCCGAGGCGGACCAGCGTTTTGCCGAGGCGGTGCGGGCCTTATGGACGAGCTGAGCGACTGGCTCGATCACCAGCAGGCCAAGGGGTTGCTGCGGAGGCTGCCCGGCCTGGAGCGGTTGCCTGGAGGCCGCATCCGGCTTTCAAGTCAGCCGGACCAGGAGCTGCTCGATTTTTCCTCCAACGACTACCTGGCCCTCTCCGTCCATCCGGCCGTGATCGCGGCGGCCCAGGATGCCCTTGCCCGCTACGGCGCCGGCGCCGGCGCTTCCAGATTGATGAGCGGCGACCTTGCCCTGCACCATGCCCTGGAAGAAGAAGTCGCCGGCCTGAAGGGCAAGGAGGCGGCCCTTGCCTTTGGCAGCGGCTATCAGGCCAACAGCGGCATCATCCCTGCCCTGGTGGGCCGCAACGACCTGATTTTCAGTGACCGGCTCAACCACGCCAGCATCGTGGACGGCTGCCTGCTGTCCGGGGCGCGGCTGCTGCGTTTCCGCCACAACGACCCCGAGCACCTGGAATCCTTGCTTGGCCAGCATGCGGGCAGGGGTACGGCGCTGATCGTGGTGGAGTCGCTCTACTCCATGGACGGGGATATCTGTCCGCTTGACGAGATCGTCCGGCTCAAGGAGCGGTACCGCTGCCTGCTCATGGTGGACGAGGCCCATGCCACCGGGGTCTTTGGCGCGCGAGGGGGCGGGATTGTCGAGGAGGCCGGCCTCGGCGAGGGCGTGGATCTGGCCATGGGGACCTTCGGCAAGGCCTTGGGCAGCTATGGCGCCTACGTGGCCGCCAGGCGGGAGTTGATCGACTATCTGGTCAACCGGGCGCGCAGCTTCATCTTCTCCACCGCCTTGCCGCCGCCGGTGGTGGCTGCCTCGCTGGCAGCGGTGCGACTGGTCCGGGATTCAGAGGAGTTGCGGCGGGAACTCTGGGGAAAGGTGGCCCTTTTCAAGAAGTTGCTGCGTCAGGCAGGGTGTGCTGGCGACCTGGGGCCCAGTCAGATCGTACCGCTCCACATCGGCGACAACGCTGCCGCCCTGGCCGCGGCCGAGGCGCTTCGGCATCGCGGCATCTTCGCCACGGCGGTGCGGCCGCCCACCGTGCCGGAAGGGACGGCCCGGCTGCGGTTTTCCATCACCCGGCATCACGGGGCCACCGAGCTTGCCGCGGCGGCCCGGGCCCTTGCGGAGGTTTTGCCCAGCTAGAGGCAAGTGTTCGCAGGGAGGGGGTCCGAATAAAAAAACCCCTTGGCCGCCCGCAGGCGACCAAGGGGTTTTTTATTGCACGGTCAAACGGGCTTACTTGCCAGCGGCGGGAGCAGCCGGAGCAGCAGGGGCGGCCGGAGCCTCGGCTGCGGGAGCAGCCGGAGCGGCAGGGGCAGCCGGAGCCTCGGCAGCGGGAGCAGCCGGAGCGGCGGGA